>JAHCHE010000040.1 GCA_026129905.1 Bryobacteraceae bacterium
ATGCGCCGACCCGCTGTCTGGTTGGACCCGCCTCAGATCGGTCCGCTCAGGGCTTCTCCACGCGCACGGTAGCGCCGGGGCCGACGACCACCCGCACCCACGAGACGTCGCGCCCGAGCGGCGCTTTTGCCGCCCGCGCCTTCTCCAGTCGCCCGTTCACCAACAGCGTCTCCGCCACCCCCGGAAACGCCGCCTGCCACACCAGCGACGGGCCCCGCTGGTTCGTGAATAGCGTCTTGCGGTCCCCTTCGTGCCGCACCGCGATCCGATTCCCCCGCACCGGCAGGTTGCGGAGTTCGGCCCACGCGATCCCGCCCAGGCTCGGCCGCGTCCGGATCACGCGGCCGACGTACATCGGCTCCTCGGAGGCATGCCGCGGCGGAACCGGATCGACGTTGACCCCCATCGTCCCGGTCACGATGGCGCCGATTACCGAGTAGGACACTTCGGGGTATTCCCGCCGCTCGCGCTCTTCGCGCGTCAGGTCCATCATCTGGGCGTAGGCGACCTCCGGCTCGCCGTAGCGGTACAGGATCTCGGCGTGGTGCGACTGCCCCTCGACCGAACTGGACGGGCGCTTCCGAATCGAATCGAGGAGGCTGCGCAGCGCGCCCCGCGCTTTCTCCCCGTCATCGGCGATATCCCGGTACAGCAGTTGGGCGCCCGCGGTTCCCTCCAACCGGTAGTCTTTGCCGAGGTGCGAATAGAAGCGCCGGTCCCGCTCGTTCCACCATTCTCGGTTCACCAGCGCTCTCACCTCCTCGGCCTTGGCGAGGTACGCGTTCGCCCCGGCCTCCTCCCCGCGCAGTTCCTGGATTCGCGCGTACGCCAGGTACGCTGCGTACTGGGTCGCCAACAGATCCACCCCCAGCACGAACTCGTCCCGGCTCTCGTGGTAGCTCGGATCGCCGCGAAAAAAGTGGAACTTCTTCGCCGCGTCGAAGCCCTCCGGCGCGTTCATGAACCGCTTGCGCTTCATCGCCCGGTCGATTCCGAGGTCCCACCGCTCGACGTAGTCCTTCACCGTCCGGTCGTAGAAGTTGAGAAACACGGGGTCCTCGACGTACGCCAGGTCCCCGGACCAGACGTGCATCCGGTAGCAGGCGTCCAGCACGTCGAAATTCGCCGGCAGGTTGTACCAGAACTCCCGGTCGTTCTTGTAATCCACGGGCGCCGGCCGGTTGTAGCGGTCGATCTCCCAGTAACTGCACCAGTCCTTCGCATCCGAGATGTTCTCGGCGAACCGCCGCAACATGTTCCGGTTGTGCCGCGCCAGCCCGAGGGCATGGCCGCCGGTCGCCTGGTGCGCCACGTCGCGCATGCAGAACGCCTCCCGGCCAGGCAGCGCCGCCTCGTACCACGGCCCCACCGGGTCGCCTTCAAACGCGTACGCCAGGGCCTGCTTCTTCGCCCAGTTGAATCCCTCCGCCAGCCGCGCATCCGAGGACTCCAGCTCGATGCCGGCCGGATCGCCGGCCGCCGCCGGCAATCCAGCCAGAATCAAAACCAGCAGCGTGCGAGGTCCCATCTAGAACAGCAGGCGCATGCCGAGCTGAACCTCGCGCGGCGTCAGGATTGTATTCGTGATCCGGCCGAAGTCGCCCGAGGCGCGGTTGGTGACCGGATTCGCGAAGTGCGGATTGTTGAACGCGTTGAAGAACTCGGCCCGGAACTCCAGCGACGAACGCTCACGGATCCGGAACGCCTTGAATACCGAGAGATCGAAGTTCACTACCCCAGGCCCGCGCAGCGTACCCGGTTTGGCGTTGCCGAAGACATAAGGGTCCGCCGGGTCGGCGAAGCACGCGGTGTCGAACCACTGCCCGACGAGCTTCGGCGTCCCCACGTCCGAACACGTCACGTTGGCGAAGTTGTTGGTGCCCGTATTAAGCAGGTTGTTGCGGGCCAGCGCCGAGAGCGGCTCGCCGGTGCGCAGCGTTGCGATGCCGTTGATGCTCCAGCCGCCCGCCAGCAGGTCCGCGACGGCCGGTGCGTTGGTCATGTACCGGCGCCCTTTGCCGAACGGTAGCTCATAGGTCCAGCTCCCGCTGAACACGTGGCGCAGATCGATGGCCTTGCTGCTTGACGGAAACCAGTTGAGCTTGTCGTCCCAAACCCAGAACACGTTCATGTTGTCGTTCGAGTGGGAGTAGGTATACGAAAACAACCCTTGGAAACCGTTCGCGAAACGCCGGGTGTACTTGGCCTGGAGCGAGTTGTAGCGCGAAGTGCCGTTGGATCCGCGCTCGATGATGTTCTGGGTCAGCGGCGAGATCGCGTAATAGGGGCGGCGCGGATCGAGCGCGCCGGCGGCCGGCGTCAGCGGCGTGTTGATGTTGCGGCCGCGGAACAGGTTGGTCCCGCGCGTCGCCACGTACGCGACCTCGAGCACGCCTTCCGGCCCCAACTGCCGCTGCGCCCCAATGTTCCACATTAGGATGGTTCCCTGCCGGTAGTTCTGCGGCAGGTAGAACGGCTGGATGCCGCGAATCGGATCGATCACCGGCGCCAGGGGCACGGGCGAGAAGTCGGGCAAACCGTCCACGCTCAGCTTGTTGAACGGCCGGAACGGCGTCGATGCCGAAACCGAGAAGTTTTGGAACAGCGGGAAGTTCCTTTCGAGAGTGCCGCCGTTGGCGCCGAAATTGTCCGTGAAATAGCTGACGCCGAAGGCGCCCCGTACGGCCAACTTGCCCTGGTTCGGCGACCACGCAAAGCCGGCGCGCGGGGCGAAGTTGGTCTTGCGGGTATCCACGTTCGGGCCGCGATTGTCGTCGGTCGCTCCGTTGAACTTGCCGGTGGTCGGGTTGAAATTGACGTGCCGGTTGTAGTTCTCGATCGGGTGCGTGAAGATGTCCCACCGCAGGCCGAGATTCAGCGTGAGAGCGCGGCTGACGCGCCAGTCGTCCTGGAAGTAGGCGCCGCCCTGCACCATCCGGACGTCGGGCCGGGTGTTTACGAGGCCGCGGAAAACGGTGCTCGGATACCCGAGCAGGAAACTTCCGAACTCGGAGCCCTGCCGGCCCTCGATGCTGGTCATGTCGCGGGTGAACGTGAACGTGCCGCGCGCCGAGCCTTCCGGATTGGTCAGCGTCGAGCGGATGCGGCGCAGGTCCAGTCCGACCTTGAACGTGTGCGAATTGCGCACCCACGTCGCTCCTTCGGTCAGCTCGAACACGTTTGCCAGGCGGATGGCGTTCGTCCATCCGGGCGCGCCGAACCCATACAGTGGGTTGACGGAGAACCCGGAGATGCCGCGCGATTCCGGGAATGCGGGAAGATTCCCGTTGCGGATGCCCAGCTCGTTGTTCTTATCGACGTTGTTGTCGTTGCCGAAATGGCTGGTATTGAAACGGTTGAAGCCGACGCGCAGCTCGTTCAGCAGGTTCGGCCGGATGGCGGTCGAATAGCCCGCCACGGCGTTGTGGTTGCGGGACCTCGAATCGGGATCGGCCGACATGAACTGGTTGGCCGGCGGAACCGTGTCCAGGTCGCGCCGCGCGTGCGACTCGCGGATGAACAGACGCCCGGCCCGCTCGAACTGGTAGTCGCCCTTGATATCGAACGCGTTAACCGTCTGGCTGTTGCTGACGTTCTCGCCGTAGTTCTGAAACGGCCCCGGCCTGCTCGGGGCTTTGTTCGGCTGCGGCCAGATCTCCAGGACCCTGGCCGTGACGGGATCCCAGCGGGAGACCGGGATGCTGTTGCCCGGGAAGGGCGTCACCCCGGCCGCGGTCGTCGCGCTGTCCGGATCGTAGATCGTGTCGAAGCCTTCCGCTGGCAACAGGATGCCCTGGCGCATCGACGCCGTCGGGACGTTGATGTTGTACGTGACGCCGTTGCGCAGCCGGATCCCCTGGTAGTCGCCGAAGAAGAAAGCTTTGTTCTTGATAATGGGGCCGCCGATCGTGCCTCCGAACTGGTTCGTCTTGAACGGAGCTTTGCTGCCGGCGAAAAAGCTGCGCGCGTTGAGCGACTGGTTCCGCACGTACTCGAACAGCGACCCGTGGAACTCGTTCGTGCCGGAGCGCAGCGTCAGGTTCACCACCGCGCCGCCGAAGGTGCCGAACTCGGCGCTCGGATTGTTGGTCTGGACCTTGAACTCTTCGATCGCCTCGACGGGCGGGGCGATGTTGATAAAGGCGTTCAGCGGCTCGGTGTTGGCGACGCCGTCGATGGTGAAACTGGTGCCGGACCAGGGCACGCCGTTCACCGTCGAGGTGATGAAGGTGCGGGCGCCGGCGCCCGACGCGGATTCCGGCGCGTCTCCGAAGCCGCGGGGAACCGCGCCGGGAGAAAGCTGGACCAGTTGCGAGAAAATCCTTCCGTTCAGCGGCAAGGTTTGGATCTGGCGTCCCTCGATGGTTTCTCCGATGTCGGAGGTCGTGCTCTGGACCAGCGCGACCTGCGAGCGGACCTCGATCGTCTCCGTAACGGCGCCCACCTGGAGGCTCACGTCCACCCGGGTGGTCTGGGCAACGCTGACGACGTTATCCGACACGACGGCGGCGCGAAAGCCGGCCGCTTCTACCTTCACCGTGTAGGAACCCGGCGGAACCGAGGGCGCCACGTAGTTGCCCTGGGAATCCGTTTGGGACGTCCAGGCGATTCCCGTACCCTGATTGGTGACGGTGATCTGCGCGTTCGGGACCGCCGCTTCCGACGCATCGACAACGGTACCAACCAGCCGGCCGCTGATGGCCTGGCCTATTGCGAGCGAACTCGCGACCAGCGTCAGGGCGACGCCAATGCCTGCTGTCTTCATGGAAAGTAAGCTCCTTGTTGCGATTCGTGCTCTTCGGGAGGATGGAAACCCGGCTCTCGAATACAGGGAGCCAGCCTCAAGGCGCGGCCCGAATCCCCCCCCAGAAGCTCACTGATCATAAAATGGTCCGGAGACAGCCGGCAACGGGAATTAACTGTCAATTCACGGTCAATTAACAGGGCGGCCGCCCGCTGTCCTATACTTATCCGAGGGGCGATCGCTAGGGGGCGACGTGTCGGAGCGGGCGATCAAGGTCAACCCGGAAGCGGAGTCGTATCCGACGGACCACGAGTGCCGGGCGCTGGTGGAGCGGATCCTGGCCAGCGCGGAGTTCAACCGGACCAAGCGGCTGCGCGATTTCCTCGTTTACGTCGTCGAGCATAAGCTGGCTGGGGAGTCGCAGCAGGTGTCCGAGGTCTACATTGGGCAGCGAGTCTTCGGCCGGCCCCCAAACTACAATCCCGGCGAAGACAGCATCGTCCGGACCGAAGCCCGCAATCTGCGGCAGCGGCTGGAGCGGTATTTCGCCGGAGAAGGCATCGACGAGCGGCTCATTCTGGAGATCCCGCGGGGCGGCTATGTGCCGGTCTTCCGCCCCCGCCCGGCGCCGGCAAAGGAGCCAATTCCGCCACCGCCGCCGGCCACTCGCCGGACGATGTGGATCTGGCTGGGCGGCGCGCTGACCGCGGCGGCGGGGCTGACGTTTCTGTGGCGCCTTCAAGCGACCATTGACCCGGGGGACCCCGGTCCGGCGCGGCCGCTCTCCCGCCAGGTCGGCGCGCTGCAGTTGGATTCCTCCGATCCGCGGCTCGTGCGCGCCTTCGCGAGCGCCAGGCAGCGGGCGCTCGGCTACGTCTACACCGGCGACGCGATCGGAGACTGGTACGACAGCACGGCGGGAAACCGTTATGCGTTCTGCATGCGCGATGCATCGCACCAGAGCACAGGCGCGGCCCTGCTGGGGCTGACCGGCCACACCCGCAATATGTTCCGCCGGTTCGCCGGAAGCATCGCTCGTACTCGCGACTGGTGCGGATTCTGGGAGATCAACAAAGACGGGTTCCCCGCGCCGGCGGACTATCGCAGCGACCAGGATTTCTGGTACTGCCTGCCCGCGAACTTCGACCTCATGCAGGCCGCCTACCGCCAGTTCTTGTGGACGAACGACCGGAGCTACTTCGATGCCACGTTTTCCGACTTCTACGACCGAACCGTGACCAGCTATGTCGAGGCCTGGGACCGGGATGGCGACGGCATCATGGAGAGCCGGCCGGCGCCGCGCTACCGCGGGATCGCGTCCTACTACCAGGAGGAGCCGCGGCCGCTGGTGGGCGCGGACCTGGTGGCGGCGCAGTACAGGGGCTACCTGGTCTACGCCGCGATCCAGGAACGCAAGGGCGCCAAGGGGAGTCTATCGCAGAAGCTCGCCGGGCAGTATCGGAGCAAGGCGGAAGCGCTGCGTGCGCGTTTCAACGCGGAATGGTGGAATCCCCTTCAGAACCGCTACTACGCCTCGATCCTGCCGGACGGCAAGTACTTCGACGGCTATATCGCCGACGCAAACGTGTTCACGCTGCGGTTCGGCATCGCCGAGCCGGGCGCGAAGACGGAAGCCGCGCTCGATGCGCTTGAGAAAATCCGGCCGGCGTTCGATCAAACCTTGTCGTATATACCGGAACTTCTGTTTGAATATGGGCGAAATGAATCGGCCCACCGCTTGTTCCTGGAACTCGCGGATCCGGATTTCCAGAGCGCGGTGATGCCGGAGATTGTCTTCGCCGCCGTGGCGGCGGTTGGGACGGGGTTGATGGGGCTGTCGCCCGACGCGCCCAATGCGACGGTAGAAACGCAGCCGCGCCTGCCGGAGGAAGTTGCGTGGGTAAGGCTGTCGCGAGCGCCGGTGCTGGACAACGAAGTAGCGGTGTATCACCGGGGGGTGACCGAAACGACCTTCACAAACCAGTCAGGCCCGCTGGTCTATTGGAAAGCCAGTTTTCCGGCAAAGGCCGGCGGCCAGATCTTCGTTGACGGCGAGCCGGTTCCATCCGCGGTGGAGGAGCGGGCGAACCGCCAGGCGGTCGTGTCGGCGGTGGCGCCCGTGAAGCCCGGGCAGGCCCGGACAGCGCAGTACCGCTAGGGGAACGACGCGATCAAGCTGTGCCGCCCTCGGCGCGCCTTCCCAACGCCGCCCGGGTCTTCCTGGGAAGTTTCGCCAACACAAGCTCGTAGGCCTGCCGCAGAAGCCGCTTCGTTTCCGCCGGCGCCAGCGCGTCGTCCCTCTCAAGCGCCACCCAGTGCGCGCGCGCCAGGTACGGCGCAGGTATGATGTCCGGCCGTTCGATCAATTCGGCGAACTCTTCCGGAGAGCACTTGAACGACAGCGCCGTCGCCGCTGGTTCCAGCGGCAGCACCGCGAACATCTTCCCTCCCACCTTGAACACCAGGTCGTTCCCCCATTGAACCGATTCCTCCGCCCGCGGCAGCGAAAGACAAGACCGTCGAACCCACTGGATGCTCATAACGATTCGACAGTTTACCGTCGATGGTTGTGTTGCGCGTGGAGCAGCGAAATTCAGGCTAAGCATAGGCTAAGCACGTCCGCTCCAAGGATCAAAATCGCATTCACTCCGCCCATACTCCTCCTGGGAACGAAGTTCTCTGCCCAAGGGCGTGAACTGGATGTATCAGCGGAAACTCGACGGTTGATGTAAGCTCGCCAACCGCAGCGGCGGCTTCACCTTTCGGAAAGGAACAGCCTTGGTCAAGTGGCATCCGTCGCGAGGCAGCTCGCACGTTCACCGTCACCTCGATTGAGATCACGGAGCCGCCCCCGGATCCGTCTCGATTCCTTCGGGTGAAAGCCCATCGAGCCCTGAAAGACCATCGTCAGTTCCTCGCCCCGCCAGGGGACATGCATCAAACCGGCTACTGAATGGCTCTTCATACCCAGGAGGAGATGGCCGAGTTCGTGCGAGATGAGGTAGCTCAGATCCTCGCATGCCAGAACGGGTTCCCCTCGGTGGATTGGTCCGCCCGATCGGCAAATACATAAACGGTGGAACTGGGTTTGCCCTCGTGACGCCACAGCAAAAGGGGCCTGCCTGAACCACCAGACGTTCGTCAAACGTATCCTGGAAAGGACTCGCCGCGCGGAGAGCGTAAAAGTCGAAGAAAGCGGATGCCCCTTCTCACCCTCGATCACGTAAGCAAAACCTATCGGACCAACGGCGCGGCAGTGACGGCGCTGCGCGATGTCTCGCTGGCGGTGGAAGCCGGCCGCTTCGTCGCCCTCGCCGGGCGCAGCGGATGCGGCAAAACCACGCTGCTGAACCTCGCCGGCGCGATGGATTTTCCTTCCAGCGGCGAGGTCCTCATCGACGGCGTGACCACCACCGGGCTTGGCGACGCCGCGCTCACCAGGCTCCGGCGCGCGCACGTCGGGTTCATCTTTCAGTTGTTCCACCTGCTACCCACGCTCTCGGTCGTCGAGAACGTCGAACTGCCGTTGCTGCTGGCCGGCCGCTCCGGCGCGCGCGGCGCGGCGCTCGAAAGCCTGCGCTGGGTGGAACTGGAGGACCTGGCCGGCCGCATGCCCCACCAGCTTTCCGGCGGCCAGATGCAGCGCGTCGCCATCGCCCGCGCGCTGGTCCACTCGCCTAAACTGTTGTTGGCCGACGAACCGATCGGCAACCTCGATACCGCCACCGGCAGCACCGTCGTCGCGCTGCTCCGGAGAATCGCGCGTGAACGGGGCGCGGCCGTACTGATGGCGACCCACAGCATGGAAAGCGCCGCCGCTTGCGACGCCATCGTCCGCCTGCGCGACGGCCGCATCGAGGAGATCGAACCCCGGTGAAGGCTCGCCTCCGGATCTTTCACCGGCTGATTCTGCGCGCGCTGTTCCGCGAGCCGCTGCGGACCGCGCTTACCGTCTTCGCCGTCGCGCTCGGCGTGGCAGTGGTGCTTGCCATTGAACTCGCGGGCGTGGCTGCCGCCGGATCGTTTCGTTCGTCGCTGGAAACGTTGGCCGGCGACGCGGACCTGGAAATCACCGCCATCGGAGGCGTGCCGGAAGAATTGCTCGGGACGCTGGCCCGGCTACCATACCCCCTGGAATTCTCCCCGCGCCTGGAGGGCGTAGCCCGCGTGGAACCGGAAGGCGCCTCGGTCACCGCCGTCGGCCTCGACCTCATCGCCCAGCGCGCTCTGGGCGACGCCCAGCATCCCTCGCCGGAGGAGATCGCGGACTCGCGCGCGGTCTGGATCGGCGCGGACATTGAGCCGCGCAAGGGCGGCGTGCTGTCGCTCTCCGTCAACGATCGTCGCTTCGAGTTCATCGTCCGGGGCAGCCTGCCCGGCGCCGCGCGCGAGCGAGTCGTCGTCATGGACATCGCCTCCGCCCAGGATGCCTTTGCTCGGGCGGGCCGCCTGGACCGGATTGAGGCCCGTCACCCGCCGTCGCGGCCGCTCGAACACTGGCGGCAACTGATCCTCGACGCGCTGCCACCCGGCGTCGCGGTCGAGCCCGCCGGCGCCCGCACGGACGAAAACCGCAAGATGCTCGCCGCGTTCCGCTGGAATCTGCGGGTGCTGAGCTACATCTCCCTGATCGTCTGCGGCTTCCTCATCTACAACACGATCTCCGTCTCGGTAGTGCGCCGGCGGCCCGAAATCGGCATCGCCCGGGCGCTCGGTGCGACTCGTTGGGACATCCTCGCGGCGTTCCTCGCTGAAGCGGCGTGCTTCGGCGCCGCGGGCGGCCTTGCCGGCCTGGCTTTGGGACGCCTCCTGGCCGAAGGCGCTGTCGGCATGCAGGCGGCCACCGTGGATTCGCTGTACGTCAGCAGCGCTCCCGCGGCCATCGAACTCTCGGCCGGCGCCGTTGCCCTTGCGCTGTTGACCGGCGTCGCCGTCTCGCTCCTCTCGGCGCTCGCCCCCGCGTTCGAGGCCTCGCGCGTCGCTCCCGTGGAGGCGTTGACTTCGGGACAACGGGAATTCCAGGCTCGCGTTCGGGTCCGGCGGGACCTGTTGGCGGGATTGCTTCTCGCCGTGTTGGCCGCGGCGGCTTCGCAGGCGCCGCCGATCGGACGTAAGCCGGTGTTCGGATATGTGGCCGCGCTCCTGCTCATCGCGGCCTCCGCCATGGCGACCCCGGCGGTCGTCACCGTCTTGTCGCGCGCCTGGCGGAAGGGAATCCGCCTCATCCTCGGCGTCGAGGCGATGCTGGCGGCCCGCGGCCTTGCCGCTTCCCTGCGGCGGACCTCGGTGCTCGTCGGCGCTCTCTCCACCGCAGTGG
This sequence comes from Bryobacteraceae bacterium, assembly GCA_026129905.1. GTDB lineage: Bacteria > Acidobacteriota > Terriglobia > Bryobacterales > Bryobacteraceae > JAHCHE01. The sequence continues at coordinate 10,062 of JAHCHE010000040.1, forward strand.
CGATGATGGTGGCCGTAGGCATCATGGTTGGTAGCTTTCGTCAGACCGTCGTGTTGTGGCTGGATCAGCAGCTTCGGGCGGACCTGTACCTCCGGCCGGCCGCGGGCGGCGCGGGCCGGCAGGCGGTGATTCACCCCGGCCTTGCGGATGCGCTGGAAGCGCTGCCGGGCGTTGCCGCCGTCGAGAGGTTTCGCTCTTACGACATCAGCTACGGCGGCCTGCCCGCACTGCTCGCCTCGGGCCCAACGGAAATCGTGCGGCGCTTCGGCAAGACCCGCTTCCTTCCGGGCCAGGATCGCCATGCAATCCTGGATCAGCTCCCCCTCGGCGACTACGTGATCGTGAGCGAGCCGTTCGCCAACAAGCACCGGGTCCGCCCGGACGACATGATTGCGCTCCCTCTGGACGGCGAGCCGCGCGAGTTCAAAGCGCTCGGCGTCTACTACGACTACAGCAACGAGCGCGGCTACATCGTCATGGACCGCGGCGTCATGCTCAAATACCTGCCCGACGCTGCCGCCACCAGCCTCTCGGTCTACTTCGATTCCGGAGCGGATCCGGCCGTCGTGCGCCGGGCGGTGGAGCGGACTTCGGCCGATTATGCCGTGAGCATCCAGTCCAACCGCGCCCTTCGCGCCGAAGCGATGCGCATCTTCGATCGGACCTTCGCGATTACCTACGCGCTCGAGGCCGTCGCCGTCTTCGTCGCGGTGATGGGCATCGCGGGCGCCCTGCTTGCACTGATCATCGACCGGAGGCAGGAAATGGGCGTGTTGCGCTTCCTTGGCGCGGCGACCGGGCAGATCCGCCGGCTTGTTCTGTTTGAAGCCGCGCTGCTCGGCCTGGCCGCCAACCTGATCGGCTTGGCGCAGGGCGCGCTGCTGTCGCTCATCCTGATCTTCGTCATTAACAAGCAGTCGTTCGGCTGGACGATTCAATTCCACTGGCCGGTGGCCCTGCTGGCCGGAGGTCTGAGTCTCATCTACGCCGCCACGCTGGCGGCGGCGCTCTATCCGGCTCGCGTCGCGGTCCGTCTGAATCCCATCGAGGCGGTACGCGAGCAATGAAGCGGCTTGCCTTGCTCGCGCTCGCGGCGCTCGGGTTGGTCGCCGCCGATTTCCGGCCGGCCCTGCCCGGCTACGAATACCGGTTTCCTCGGGACCACTTCAGCCATCCCGAATTCCAAACCGAATGGTGGTACTACACCGGCAATCTGAGGACGCCGCAAGGCCGCCGCTTCGGTTTCGAGCTGACGTTCTTCCGCCATGGCGTCGCCCGGCCCCCGGTCCGGTCCTCTCCCTGGCAGGTGGACGACCTGTACCTGGCTCACCTGGCGCTGAGCGACATCGACAAAAAGACCTTCCATCACCGGGAGCGGATCAACCGCGCCGGTCCCGGACTCGCCGCCGCCAGCGCCGAGCTGTCCCGCATCTGGAACGGAAACTGGCATGTCGAATGGCGCGGGAACGTACAGTCGCTCCAGGCTGTGACGGACGCCTTTACCCTGCGTCTCGAGATGGTTCCGCAAAAGCCGCCCGTCATTCACGGCCGCGACGGCGTCAGCAGGAAAGGCCCCGAGCCTGGCCGAGCCTCCCACTACGTCTCGTTCACCCGCCTCGCCGCCTCGGGCGCGCTTGAACTCGATGGCGCCAGCTACGAACTCGCGGGCCTGGCCTGGATGGACCACGAGTTCTTCACCAACCAGCTTTCGCCCGAACAGGCCGGCTGGGATTGGTTCAGCGTCCAGTTTGAAAATGGAGCCGAGTTGATGCTCGCCCGTATGCGCCGGAACGATGGCAGCGTCGATCCGTTCTCGCACGGAACATTTGTGGACCGCTCCGGCGCCGCCCGCCACCTCGAATCGAAGGACTTCAGCCTGGTTCCCGGCGCCACGTGGACCAGTCCGTCTTCCGGCGCCGTCTACCCGATCGAGTGGCGGATCGGCATCGCGCCGCTGGGCCTCGAGCTATCCGCGGCCACTCCGCTCGCGAACCAGGAGCTGACCGGCCGCGGCGGACCGTCGCTCACCTACTGGGAAGGCGCCATGGACTACGAGGGAACCCTTCAAGGCAAGCCGATCCGCGGCGAGGGCTACCTCGAGATGGTGGGCTACGCCGCGCCCTTCCGGTTCGGCGAAGCCTCCGGACCCTGAGCGCGGACCTCTTTGAGCCAAGTTTTCCACGCCGGAGCCGTATAGTAACGAGAAGGAGATTGCCAATGCTCGTCGTCACCGCGCACTCGCTGGATGGGATGCCCATCGTCAAGTACCTGGGACTGGTCACCGGAGAAGCCATTCTCGGCGCCAACATCTTCAAGGACTTCTTCGCCGGGATTCGCGACATCGTCGGCGGGCGTTCGGCCGCCTACGAAGGCGAGTTGCGCAAGGCCAAGGCGATCGCGGTCGACGAGATGGTGGAGCAGGCGCGAAAGATGGGCGCTAACGCCGTGATCGGCGTCGACCTCGACTACGAAACCATCGGCGGCAGCGGCAGCAACATGCTCATGGTCTCCGCAAGCGGCACCGCCGTGTTGTACAAAGCCGGGTATGATGAAGACCGGAAATAACCATGTCGCTTAACCGGCCGATGTTCCTGCTTGCCGGCCTGCTCGCCGTCACGGCGGCCCAGGCCCAGAAGCGCTATGAACCGCGATGGGAATCGCTCGACAGCCGGCCCAATCCGGCTTGGTTTGGAGACGCCAAGTTCGGCATCTTCATCCATTGGGGCGTCTACTCGGTTCCGGCCTTCGCTCCCGTCGGGAACTACTCGGAGTGGTATTGGCACGCGCTGAAAGCCGGCCCGCGGCTCAAGGACAAGCCCAATCCCACCTGGGAATTTCACGGCCGCAATTACGGCCAGGACTATCCCTACGAGAACTTCGCGCCCCTGTTCCGAGCCGAAATGTACGATCCGGATTATTGGGCGGAGGTGTTCGAAAAATCGGGCGCGAAATACGTAGTCTTGACCTCGAAGCACCATGACGGCTTCGCACTTTGGCCGAGCGAGCACGCCAACGCCGCGTGGAAGCGCCCGTGGAACAGCGCCTCCATCGGACCGAAACGGGATCTGCTGGGCGACCTCGCCACGGCCGTCCGCAATCGCGGGCTGCGCATGGGCTTCTATTATTCCCTCTACGAGTGGTACAACCCCATCTGGTTGTCGGACCAGAAACGCTACGTCCACGAGCACATGCACCCGCAGTTCAAGGACGTCGTCACGCGCTACAAGCCTTCCATCATCTTCTCCGACGGCGAATGGGACATGCCGAGCGAGGACTGGAAGTCGCCCGAGCTGCTTGCGTGGCTGGTGAACGAGTCGCCCGCCCGCGACGAAGTGATCATCAACGATCGCTGGGGCAAGGAAACCCGGCACAAGCACGGTGGCTACTACACCACCGAGTACACGGCCGGCCTCGAGGGCAGCTCCCACGCCTGGGAAGAGAACCGCGGCATGGGCTATTCCTATGGCTACAATCGCGCCGAGCAACTGGATCACTACCGCACCGACCGCGAACTGGTTCTGATGCTGGCCGACCTGGTCAGCCGCGGAGGCAACCTGTTGCTCGACATCGGACCCACCGCCGACGGCCGCATTCCCGTCATCATGCAGGAGCGCCTCATCCATCTCGGCCGCTGGCTGAACGCCAACGGCGAGGCCATCTACGGAAGCCGGCCCTGGAAGCGCACGCGGCAATGGAGCGCCGGCGAGCAGCCGAAGCTCGAAACCGGCGAGTACATGACGAAGTACGACGTCACCGATTACGTCGATCGAAAGAAGCCCGCCCAGGCAGTGATCGAAGCGTTCTTCACCGCGCGGGGAAACAACCTGTACGCCATCGTGCCCGGCTGGCCCGGCGCGCGCTTCACGGTGAAGGATCTCGCGGCGCCCGCTTCCATGAAGGCGACGCTGTTGGGCTCGCCGGGGAACCTGAAGTGGACCGCGGCCGGCGGCGACGTCGTCATCGAAATGCCCCCGGCGGCAGGCGATGCCGCCAAAGCGCAGTACGCCTGCGTCATCCGGCTGTCCGGGCTCTGAGAGAGCAGCCGTTAGCGCTTCAAGTGCTTCTCAAACCACCGCACCATCTCGACGTTGGCGCGGATGCGGTTCGGCGTCTTGCGAAAGCCGTGGCCTTCGTCGGGAAACAGCACGTACGCCACCGGCACGCCGCGGCCTTTGAGCGTGTTGACAACCTGCGTCGCCTCCACCACCGGCACGTTGGTGTCGTTGGCGCCGTGCAGGACCAGCGTGGGAGCTGTGATCCGGTCCAGCTTGTACAGAGGCGAGAGCCTCTTCAGCAGGTCGGCCTGCGTCTTCGGGTCGCCGTATTCCACCGTTGAAATCGCCGCCATCCATGGCTCGGTGTGCTGAAAAAAGGTTTCAAAGTTCACGATGCCGAAGTAGTTGGCGCCGGCGGCGAACAGTTCCGGGAACTCCGTCAGTCCGGCCATCGTCATGTACCCGCCATAGGAGCCGCCCATGATCCCGAGGCGCTTCGGATTGCCGATGCCCGCCGCGACAATATGCTGCGCCGCGGCCTTGATATCGCGGACGCCGTCGAACCGCAACTCGCCGTTATCGAGATTGACGAACTTCTTGCCGAAGCCGGACGAGCCGCGCACATTGGGCGCGAAGACGGCAATGCCCCGCGCGAGCAGCGCCTGGTAGTCGGCGCGGAACGAAGGGCGCTCCTGGCCCTCCGGTCCTCCGTGAAAACTGAGGACTACCGCGCCGGGCGCCTGGAAACCGCGCGGTTTATAGAGCCAGCCGCTGAGGTCCAGGCCATCGAGCGCTTTGAACCGCACCAGCTCCGGACGGACGAGCGCGCCGAGGTCGACGCCGGCGTGCGGGCTGCGCGTCACCTGCCACAGGCGGCCGGCGCGCAGGTCGTAGAGCCAGACGTCATTGGGCGCCGCCGCCCCGCCCGCGACAATCGGAATCAACCCGCCGTCTTTGGAAAAGCGCCCGAACCCGCCGATCTCCGACGGCAGCTTCGGACCCGCGGTGAGCTTCAGCGATTCCAGGTCGAGCCAGGAAGTCTGGGTCCGGCCGGCGACGTTCCAGGCCAGCGCGGCCGCGCGGCCGTCTTCGTCGATCACGAACTCCTGCAATTCCGCGTCGTCGCGCGACGCGATGATCTCGATCGGGCCGGGTTCGCCGCCCGCGCCGAGCCGGATGCGGCCGAGCGCCGTCAGGTCTCGATCGCCGTTGGATGCGAGGTAGACGGTGGCGCCGTCGGGCGAGAAGACGCCGCCGGAGAATGTGGCCGGCGGCGCGTGCGGCGTGAGCAGGCGTTCCTTGCCGCCGTCGATCTCCACCAGGTAGAGATCGCTGTCGCCGCGGCTGCGCACGCGATTGATCACCGCGCGGCTCTGGTCCCGGCTGATGTCCTCGATCGCGCCGATCCCGGGATTCTTCGCGATCAGCCGGGTCTCGCCGCTCGCGACATCGTAGATGTAGGAGTCCATCGCGGCGGCGCCGGCGCGGTTCGATGAGAATGCGAGCCACTTGCCGTCGTGCGTCCAGTCTGCCAGCCAGTTGTTGTCCTTCCCGCCCTCGGTTATGCGCTTGACCCCGGCGCCGTCCGGGCGCATCAGGTAGATCTGCGTGTTCATCCCGCCGCCGGGCGCGACGCTCAGCGCCACCCAGTCGCCCGCCGGGGACCAGGCGGCGCCACCGACCGGATCGTCAAACGCGGTGAGCTGCACGGGCCATCCGCCGGCCGCGGGAACCATCCACAGTTGGGGCGATCCGCTCAGGTTGCAGTTGACGATCAGCCGTTTGGCATCCGGCGAAAGCGTGGGACTGCCGCAGAAGCCGATCTTCGACATCAGTGACACCGAGGATTCCAGGTCGTCGTCGGCGCCATGGAGGGACAACACGGCCGCAAGGGCCAACCGGGCGATACGCGGCATGAACCACCTCCAGGTGAAGATTGCCGAGATTCTATCTCAGTCGCCGGGCCGCGCGGCGGGTCATGGGCGCATCCCGCGCCAGACCGGGTTCACAAACGCTCCGTTGGCGGCGATGTCCCAGACGGCGAGCCGGGCCCACCTCCAGCCTGTGGCGTCGACGGTCCAGTTGAATTCGGCTTCGCCGAACGAGCGCGTCGTTTCCAGCGGGAACAGCTCCCGCCGCGCCGTAGAGCCGTCGCTCCATACCACCTCGGCGAACCGCAGCGGAAACGTCCACCGCACGCGGGCGCGCACCGCGATGCGATCGCGCCCGGCCTCGGCGATCTCGGTCTCCGGCAGCAGCACCTCGCCGGTGGACACGAAGAACCCGCCGTTTGCAAGCGTATCGAGAACCTTGCCGTAGTCGTCGAAGCCCGGCAGCGTCGCCATGCGCACGTAGTTCACGTTCATGTGAGCGTACAATTCGTGCGTCGAGTCCAATTGGAAGACGTCCACCTCGCCGAGAATCCGCTTCGGCTGGCCCCAGTTGTTCATGTCGTCGAGCAGGTTCAGCGACCGTTCTCCCATGCGCGGCGAGGAATGGTCGATGTTGATCGACTTCCACGAGCCGCCGAAAAAATGGGAATCGAGGTAGAACTCCTTGTGGCGGTATTTGTCCGGAAAACCCCGGCTCCCCTTTGTCCGCGGGTGCGACGTGTAGACATGCGCGTTCTCGCGGCGAAACAATTCGAGCAGGTCCCGCTCGTCGCCGGCGCGGTAGACGGCGCCGAGCCGGGGATCCTCCGTCCGGAACGGGGCGCCTTCCGGCCGCTGCATGATCCAGTAGACCGGCTTGGGGAAGGTGACGGCCCAGTGACCGCCGAGATGCACGTTGGCCTCTTCGCTTGGGATGAGCAGAAAGCCGGGGTCCGACTGCGCGCGGCAAACCCGGTAGTAATCCTCAAGTTCCTTGAGGCGGAGTTCGCCCGGATCGCGGGGGTGGCCGTCGCCGTGGAAATCCGAGATCATCACCGCGTCGACGCCCATCTCCTTCAGCACCGGTTTGAACGGCGGGACCCAGTCGAAACCCTTCTCCTGCGCCTGCACGGTGTAGGCGAAGTGGAAGTGCGCCGCGAGCTTCTGATAACCCGCCAAGTCCGGAAAGCGGTCCCGGTTCGTGAACCGCAGCGCGTCGTCGAGCGCCGCGGACGCCGCCCCGCCCGAGAGCAGGAAGAACACGCCCAACCGCTGCTCGGTTCCGGGCGGCGCGTTGGCCCAGGGGTAGTACGGCGAGTTGTCGTCGGGCAGTTGGCGGATGCCCAGCGATACCGCGCCACGCCAGGCGCTGTGCCACAGGTAGCCCATGTTGGTGGTGTAGTCCCGGGTGAAGAAGTACTGGTGCGGCAACGGAAAGACGGCGATTCCGCCCTTGGGCACGGGGACGGCCAGCGCGCGGTATCGGACGCGGTATGGGGTCAGTTCCGACGCCGAAGGGACCTGCTCCGTGCGCAGCCGCCCATCGGCGTCGTAGTAAACGACTCGCGATTCCATGTTGTTCCCGGCGCGGCGGTCCGCGTCCACCATCATCCGCAGGCCGGCGTCGTAGTAGAACGCGGTGTCCGGCTCCTGAGTGACCACCACCGCCTCCTGATGCAGGAGCCGGCTGCCGGGATAGAACGTGTAGCGGATGCTCCCCTCGAAGATGCCCATCCGGAACCCGTCGAACCGGACCTCGAGCCGGTCCCCGATGCTCCGCGCGGAGGCGTTGCGCAGGCGGAAGTCGCCGCGGAAGGCGCGGATGCCGTCCGGATGAGCGGGAGGGTGATCGAAGAACTCGTCCCAGCCGCCGCGCCGCTTGCCGGTCGCACACCGGTAGACAGGGCTCGCCCGCTCGACGACGACATCGCCGTTCACCGTTATGGCGGTGATCAGCGGTTTTCCGGGCTCAAGCGAGAACTCGGCCAGCCAGTTTCTGGAATCCTCATCCTGCCAGGCGATCGCCACCGAGGCCGCCTCCGCCTTCACGGAAACCGGCCCGGGACGCACGCCGGACGCATCGAACGGCGCCGGTTCGACTTGTCCGCCCGAAGGCTGCCCGGCAGCGGACAGCGTGATGGCGCAGAGGCAGATCAAAGCCCGCATTCTTCCCCTCCTTAGGACTTCCGAGGCTACGCTTCCAGCCGGTAGACCGCCAGGTCGGAGACCTTTGCCAGCCCGCGGTCGACAAACAGGCAGACGGTGGAATTCGAAAAATCCGGCTGCGGCGCGGGCATGCCGGCCTGCAGCGCCAGGAAGTCGTCCACGAACACCTCGAAGCGGGGCGGGCGGATCATCACGCGCACGCGATAGGGGCGGCCGAGCTCGACGGGAAACTGCCGCGCCCAGGGATCTTCGAACCACGGGCGGCGCGCGGCGCGTATGCACCCCGCTTCGGCGTCCATCAGCAGCACGAGATCCCTGCTGCGGCCGCCCGGCGCCGGACCAAACGCAAAACCCGCGGCGACGCCGGCCTCAAGCTGTACCCGCGCCTCGATCTCCACCGATTCCGCCTGTATTCCCAGTTGGGCGAGTTGATAGCCGGAGCTGGACTCTCCCACGTACGTCTTGCCTTCGAGTCTCCACTTGCCGGCGGGCATGGTCCAGCGGTAGTGGCTCGGAACCAGCCGCGGCTCGGGCGGCGCGGCGGCCGGATCGAGCAGGACGCTCTTTCGCCAGCCCTTGGTGCGCGGCGAGTAGGCCAGGCGCAGATGGCCCCGCCCGTCGGTCCGAACCAGGAACGGTTGGGAGAGAACGGCGGCGCCGCCGGGCACGGGCTCGGTGCAGAAAGCGTAGCGCTCGCCCTGAAAGACGAAGCTGCGGCAGCAGTAGGCGGTCGTCTGGTCGCTGCCAAGCAGGACGTTGTCGTCTTCCAACTCCCGATATGGTCCTTCGGGACGGTCAGCGATGGCGTAAACGGTTCCCCGGGTGATGTTCGGGTCGGTGAATATGCCGCGGTTGCCGTACTCGTGCCCCGTCAGGCAGACCATGTACCACTTGCCGCCGAGTTCGAACACGTCGGGCGCCTCGATGCAGGCGTACTTCCGCGGCGCAAACGCAGGCGGAAACTGCTCCCAGCGCACCAGGTCCTTCGAACGGGCGAAGGCGATGACGGAGCCTTCGGCGAGCGGCTCGCCGATGGTCCGCACCGAGTAGAAACCGATCCAGCCCCGTCCGTCGGGATCGGGGAGCACGATCAGGTCGCGGCAGTCCACCACGCCGCCGGGATCGGGTCTCTCGGCGCGAACGTACCAGCGCGGGTCCGGCTCGATGACCGGGTTCGCCGGATGGCGTTCCCATTTCATCAAGTCGCGGCTGGTGGCGAGGCCGATTGCCTGCTGCGCGCCCGCCGTCGCCCCGTCGCGCATGGTGTAGAAGAGGTGGATGAGCCCGTTGTGGCTGACCAGCGACCCCGTCCAGGGCTGAAGGCCGTCGCGGCTTCCGCGGGGGCCCGGACCGAGGGCCAGGTCGAGTTCGGTCCAACGGAGCAGGTCGTCCGAGACGGCATGGCCGAGCGTGTCGGCCTCGAGCGAGGTTCGCGTCGACCCGGGCGCCAGGCGCTGAAGGTAGATCATGTGGGCGCGGCCCTCGTGTTCGATGTGCCAGGCGTCCCACATCGACATCTCGCGCGGGCGATAGCCCAGCGCTGAGCCGCCCGACGCCGCGTTCGGGTTCGCGAGCGCGGCGGCTGGAAGGGCCATCATGGTTCGGCGGCTGACCCGCATCAACGTTTCCTCACTTCGCGCCGGTATCGATTCATCGAATGCTATCATGTTGAATCATCGCGGAGGCCGAATGGAGATTCGACAAATCGCTCCCGACATCACGGCGGTGGAGTTACGCGACCGCGTGGTCAGCGGGCGAGAGAGCCAGAGCGTGGAAGGCAAAATCGACGAGCTGCTACGGACCACGAAGAAGATCATCATCGACATCTCCAAGGTTTACTACCTCGACAGCGCCGGCATCGGACTGCTGATCGGCTGCGCCGGGAAGGCGAACAAAGCCGGCGCGCACCTGCGCATCGTGGGGCCGGAGCCTCGCGTCAAGCGGCTGTTCGAACTCACGGCGGTGGACCGGGTCCTGAAGATCGACGAGACGATCGACGCCGCGAAGGCGAAGTTCGCGGAGGCCCAATGAGCGACTGGATGTTCGCCCAGGAGCACTCTTCGCAGGAACTTGCCCGGTTGCACTTGTTCAGCGTCAAGAAGAAGCAGGGCGATCGCGACATCGAGTTCGTCATCACGGTCCGCGAGTACGCCACGCCGCCGGACGGGTCGCTAAAGTACTTCGCCAAGGCCGACAAGCAGACGAACCAGAGTGCGGCGCCGTACACGCCGAGCGGCTGGGGACGCGACCTGCTTTCGGCGCTGGCCGAGTGCATCCGGGCCGTCAACCGCTTCCCCTACGAAGGCGATTAACGAATCGCCAGGTTCTCGTAAAGCAGCACCCTCGGGTGGCTCCAGCCGATGGAGATGATGTCCCGGTCGCCGTCCCCATCGATATCGACGATGATGGCGCCGTCGTGATGCTCGTCGCCGGTATACACGACGTGCGGCCGCCACTGGCCGCCCTTGCCGTCGAGATTCTCGAAAACGATCAGCTTCGCGGTGGCCGGCGCTTTGTAGTTGTGCTCTCCCACGGCGACGTCGAGATCGCCGTCGCCGTCCATGTCGGCGACGCTGAGGCTCATCGGGCCCACCACCTCGGCGATCACGTGTTCCGGCCAGGCGTCGTCGAGCGAGGCGGGCTGCTCATACCAGGCCAGCTTGCCCGGGATGTTGATGGCCTCGAAGCCGACGACGGCGTCCAGACGTCCGTCGCCGTTAATATCGGCGAGGCGGTTCCGGTCGGGGTCGCCCGCGACCGGATTGACCGTGTGCAGCGACCAGGCGCCGTTCCCATCGTTGCGGAGCCAACGCGTGCCGAGCAGCAGGTCGCGGTCGCCATCGCGGTCGATGTCTCCGGCGCTGAGGTCCTCGTCCTGGGAGAAGTCGCTGATGCGCCTCCAGGCCCACTTGTCCGCGGCGGGGGTGAATAGCTGCACGCCCTGGTTGGCCCGATGCCAGGACATGGCGACCTGGACCTCGGCCTGCGTCTCAAGGCGACCGACGACGACCCCTTGCAGGAAGTCGCCTTCCGCCTTTCCGGGGGTGTCCACGACGCGGAAAACGCCCCGGCCGTCGTTGAGCGCGAGCACAAAGGCCGGGTCGGCGTCCGAGCCTTCGGCGGGGCTGCCGAGTATATCGTAGGTCCCGTTCATGTCGAAGTCGTAAATGACCGAAAGGTTCTTCAGGGGGGCGCCGATATCGGACCGGACCCATCGGCCGGCGGCGCGGCCGGGATTCTTGTACCACCAGCCACCGGTGGCAATGTCCTTGCGGCCGTCCCCGTCCAGGTCCGCGGCGCGAATCCAGACAGCGCGCCAGGGTTTGTCGGCGTCGATGACATGTCGGCGCCAGCGGTCGAGCGAGAGCGGGCCTTTCCGAGGACCGTCGTTGCGCCAGACGTCGAGGCGAGGGGCATTGTGGCGATAAGCCTTGGCGAAGATGTCGAGATCGCCATCGCCATCGAGGTCCCCGAGCCGGGATTCGTGGGAGCCTTGTCCCTGCTGAACGATCTGCACGTTGAAATTGCCCTTGCCATTCCCGTAGAGCGCGTACATGCGGGCGTTCGGGTTGTCGACGCGGTTGGTCCATTGCGCCATCTCCGCGCAGAAGATGTCGAGATTGCCGTCCCGGTCGAGGTCGCCCATGCGGAGCGAATGGCCGTGGTTGACGTCGTAGGGCAGCAGGTCTTTGCCGTCCCACCGGCTGCCCGTCCACTGGTAGAGCCGCAGGCGGAGCACGTTGTCGCCGGGTCCGAAGACGATCTCGGGCCGGCCGCCCTTGACGAACTGTCCGGCCAAGGCGCGGGAGAAGCGGTAGGCGTCGTCCACGACGTGAGGCTCAAAGCTGGTTCCGCCCTTGTGCTCGAACCAGCGGCCGCCGCCGACGATGTCGAGCTTGCCGTCCAGGTTGATGTCCGCGGCGGCGAGCCCTTCGTGTTCGTCTCCCTCGCTCCAGGAATAGATCACGGACGAGGGCCAGGGCTGGACGCTCTTCGGTTCGGCGGGGATCTTGAAGAGCAGGAGTTGCCTGGCGCCCTGATTCCAGGAGACAAGGTCGGCGCGGCCGTCGCCATCGAAATCCCCGAAGATCTGGTCGTGATGCTTGTTGGCGCCGCTGTCCTTGATGAGACGCCGGGTCCAGGGCTTGGCGGGATCGAAATCGGGGTACGGGTTTTCCCACCAGTAGATCCGGTTGCTCTGCGAGTCGCCGGCGAACACGATGTCCCGATCGCCGTCGCCGTCGATGTCGTAGTGCGCGCCGCCGGCTTCGATGGTCTGGAAAGAGGGGTCGATCACGTAACGCTTCCAGACGCTTTTCTCGCGGCGGTAGAGCACCACCGCGGGGGCGGCGCGGCGGGCGGCGACGACGATATCCTCCGCGCCGTCGTTATCGACGTCGACGAGGAGGGAAGCGGTCGGCTCCGGTCCCGCGAACGGGACCGGCAGGTCGTAATCATCGCTGGAGAGATGAGTCCAGCGGAGCTCGGCGGCGCTCAGCAGCGCGCCGGCCAGCAGGGCTAAGAAGGCGAACAGTCGCACCATAGGTTCCAGCCACGATCATTATATGACCGGCCGGGTTGCCATTCGGGCGGCGGAAGCGAAAAATAGGAAGGAATCGGCGCTCCAGACGTAGTACAGGATATTGGACGACGATGACTGCTACAGAAAGTATGGCGGTCGGAACCAACGTGGCCGAGCAGGACGTCGAACTGGTCGAGCTTTTCCACCAGTACAAGGTGAAAGCGTTCCACTTTGCGCTGCAAACGCTGGGCAACCGCGACGATGCAATGGATGTGACGCAGGAGGCGTTCCTTCGGCTCCAGCGCCATTGGCGGAGGCGGGACGCGTCGCGGCCGTTCGCGCCGTGGCTGTATTCGGTGGTCCGCAACCTGGCGATCGACGTGTTGCGGAAACGCTCGACGCGGCGGGAATGCGAGCTCGAGGGAGCGCCGGAGGTTTCGCCGGTTCCGTCCCCCGAGACGAATGCCCAGCGGAAGGAACTGAGCGCGCGGCTATGGGCCGAGATCCAGCGGCTGCCCGAGGCGCAACGGGAGACGCTGCTGCTGCGCGACTGGCACGGCCTTTCCTATTCCGAGATCGCCGAGGTCACGGGAACCAACGTGACGACCGTCAATTCCCGTCTGCATGACGCGCGCGAGAGGCTTCGGGAACGACTCCGGAGGTACCTGTGAACCGGACGGGCAAGCACGAAGAAATCCACCCGATGCTTTCGGCATACTTCGATGAAGAACTCACCCAGGCGGACAGTCAGCGAGTGCACTTGCACGTGGAAGAATGCGAGGAGTGCCGGTCGGCGCTGCGCGAAATGTACGAAATCCAGCAGCTCACCAGCGAGATGAAATTCCGGCAGCCTCCGGAGGCGATCATGGAAGCGCTGGAGACGCGGATTTCGGTTCAGGCGCCCAGGAAGATGGGCTGGACCCTCGTGATCGCGGGTTTGGCGGGGTGGCTTCTCTATGCCCTGGCCTACGCCTGGAAGCACCTGCGCTGGCCGACGATGGTGGAACTGCTGGTTGAGGGAACGGTGGCGGGCCTGGCGCTGGTCTTCATATCCGTATTGCGGCAGCGGCTGCTCGAACGCCCGCATGACCGTTATAGGAAGGTCAGGAAATGATCGTCGTCACCACCTTCGAGGTGCCGGGCAAACGAATCTTGAAAGCATACGGCCTGGTGCGCGGGAACACCATCCGCGCGCGAAACGTGGGCCGCGACATCCTGGCGTTCTTTCGGAACGTGGTGGGGGGCGAGGTCCACGAGTATACCAAGCTGATGGCCGAGAGCCGGGAACAGGCGTTGGACCGGATGGTGGAGGAGGCAAAATCGCTCGGCGCCAACGGCATCGTCGGCGTGCGTTTCGCGAGCAGCGAAGTGACCACCAATGCCGCCGAAATCCTGGCGTACGGCACGGCCGTGCTGCTGGAGGACGGGTAAGGCCGCGCGGCTCGGGGCAGCCGCTTGCCAAAGGCCCATTGCCAATGGGCCGCAGGTTGCCGTCGGCCAACCTGCCCCACAACCGGGTTTCGGGCTTGCGGAAAGGAAGTACTTGCGCGCGCTGACATCGAAACCGAGAGGTTCTCGATGATTGCTTCAGTGGCCGGACGGCTGGTTTGCGCGACAAGGGCCAAGAATCGTCATCAGCGCGATGGCGCGACGCAAGGACCGGCGATCTCGGAGCTCGAACGGCGCGCGGCGCCGGCGGTGTTGGGGAACCGCCGTCGCCGGAGGCTTCCCGGCTTGGGCAGCGGACTCCGGACGGGGCGGCGCCGTCCTGGCGGCGGGCACGGGCCTGTAAGCCGGCCGTGGGCCGACGCGAACCGGCGGTTCGTGCACGGGTTCATCCGGTTGGCGCGCCGATCGCAGCAGATGCTGGAGCAGCGGCAGCAGCAGGAAAACGATCAGGAATAGCACGACTTCAAACGACATCGTCAACTCTCCTTTCTCCCGTGGCGCATCCCACAAGCGGGAGGGAGGCCGTTATATCGAAGCGGAGTTCCCGGTGCGCCGCGCGGAGCGCGCGCTCGACGCCGGCCGCCGTTTCGGCCCTGGCGAAAATGAAGCCGAGATAGCTGCTTCCTTCAGGCAATGGCTCCAGCCGGTGGCCCTGCTTGGCCGTGATCTCCACCTTCCATACGCCGGGCGTCGCCGCCGCGCGCTCGACGCCGCCCACACCCTGATAGACGCCGCCGCGGGGAATTGGGATCATCATGACTCCGGACGCGGCGTCCCAAAGACGGGCCCTCGTCACATCTTCTCCGGTGGCGTGGCGCACAATCAACTCTTCCAACGACTGTTCGGGGTCGAAGCGCAACGTCCCGGCGCAGAGACCTCCGATAGGACGCGCCGCCGCCTCCAGCATCCAGACACCGCGCGCGTTGCAGCGCATCTCGGCATGGACGGGCCCCTGCCAAAGGCCAAGCGCCTGGATCGCCCGGCTCGTTGTCTCCACAATCTCGCGCTGGGCGGGCAAGCTCTCGCGCGACGGGGTGACGTAGATGGTCTCCTCGAAATAGGGCCCTTCGAGAGGGTCGGGCTTGTCGAAAATCGCCAGGGTCTGGAGGCGCCCCTCGGTGACCAGCCCTTCGAGGGCGAACTCCCGGCCTTCGATGTAGTCCTCGACGTGGATGGATTGGTCCCGTTCCCGGGCGGCGCGCAGGATTCGGCCGATCCTCCGAAACGCCGCGGTGAATTCCGTCGGGTTGTCGGCGCGGATAACGCCGCGGCTGCCGGAGAGCGCCAGAGGCTTGAGGACGCACGGGTACGCCACCTCGCGCGCCGCGGCGTCCGGATCGGCGGACAGGCCGAGCAGGCGATATGAGGGCACGGGCAGGCCCGCCGCTCGAAAGCGTTCCCGCGCGAGAAACTTGTCGCCGGAGGCGCGGACCGCCTCCGGAGGATGGAAGGGGATTCCGAGGCGTTGCGCCGTGAGGGCGGCCAGGTGGGCGGGCCGGTCGCCCACGGCGACGATGCCGCCGATGAAGCGACTTCCGAAGTGCGCCGCCAGCCGGTCCGCTTCCCTGGGGTTGTCGAATTTCACGGGCACGGCGCCATCGCCCCAAGGGTCGTCCAACGACCGGCAACGGTCGGAAGCCAGAACCGGTTCCACCCCCAGTTTTCGCGCCGCATCGGCGAACATGCGGATCTGGTAACCGGTTGTTGCGGCGAACAGGAGAAGCTTCCGGGGGCTGTCCGGCATGACGATACGGAGTATAATCCCTGAGGCCCCGCGCTCGCCAACCGGGGCCGGACGCGCATCATGCCGGGACTACTTCTTCACGTAATTTTCTTCGCCGCGTTGGGCGGGGCAACGCTCGCGGCCGCCGAGCCGCTTCTGGAGAAGATCGACCTGTTCGAAGCGGGAAAGGACGGTTACGCGCTCTACAGGATTCCGGGCATCGCGGTCACGCGGACAGGGACGGCGCTGGCCTACTGCGAGGCGCGCAAGACGGATCGCGGCGACTGGGGCGCCATCGACATCTACCTTCGCCGCAGCGAGGACGGCGGGCGGACGTGGGCGCAGCGAACGAAGGTGGCCGGGATCGAGGGACCCCACCGGAAGAATCCGGCGGCGCTCGCGCAGGGGCTGGCCGGCGAAGGAGAGGTCACCTATAACAACCCTGTGGTCATCCCGGACGCGAAAACCGGCGCCGTTCACCTGCTGTTCTGCTACGAATACATGCGCGCGTTTTACATGCGGAGCGACGACGACGGCCGGACCTTCAGCAAGCCGGTGGAGATCACTTCCGCGTTCGAGGGTTTCCGATCGCGGTACCCCTGGCGGGTGCTGGCCACCGGACCCGGCCACGGCATCCAACTCCGGACGGGCCGCCTTGTGGTTCCCGTGTGGATTTCCACGGCCACGGGCGGGCACGCGCATCGGCCATCGGTGAGTTCGGTGATCTACAGCGACGACCACGGCAAGACATGGCGCGCCGGAGACATTGCGATTCCGGATACGCCCGAGTTCGTGATTCCGAACGAGGCGGCCGTGGTTGAACTCGCGGACGGCCGCGTCATGCTGAACGCGCGCAGCGAATCGAACGCGCACCGGCGGATCGTCGTTTACAGCAAGGACGGGGCCACCGGGTGGTCACGGCCGTCATTCCAACACGACTTGCTCGAGCCCATCTGTATGGCGGGCCTGGCGCGGCTGACCGTGAAGCCGAAGGATGACCGGAATCGCCTGCTGTTCTCCAACCCGGACAATCTCGACCGGCGGGACGGCAAGGCCGAGCCGGGGAGAAATCGCGACCGCAGGAACCTGACGGTCAAGCTGAGCTACGACGAAGGCGGGACGTGGCGCGTGGCGAAACCGCTGGAACCGGGCTGGTCCGGCTACTCGGACCTCGCCGTGGCGGGCGACGGAACCATTCTCTGCTTCTACGAGCGCGGCGGACTGGCCGAGGATCACTTCAAGACCGCCGCGCTGACGCTGGCGCGCTTCAACGTAGAGTGGCTGACGAGCGGCGACGATCGTCTGTCCCGTGAAAAGCCCTAATCCGGTCAACGCAGTTGACACCAGTGGTTATAATTTCGTTGAGTAAACGTGAGTCCGACCAGGAATTCTTCCCCAAGGAACGGAACGCCTTCCAATAACGGCAAAAGCGTTCCCGATTTACGAGCTTCGAGCGTATTCCCGGGTCCCGAGCCGCGCCTGGACCCCCGGCGCTGCTGCTTCCGGCTGCGGCTGGGCCCCTCGACGATCCACCGCTGGGGCGTTTTCGCCGACGAGCGGATTCCCGCCGGCCGCAAAGTGATGGAGTACACCGGCGAACGGATCAGCCGCAAGGAAACGAAGCGGCGCTCGGCGGCCGACCTGCACTACCTGTTTACGCTGGACAAGTACTGGACGGTGGACGGGGCGGTGGGCGGCAGCGGCGCCGAATTCATCAATCATAGCTGCGACCCGAACGTGTACTCGCGGATCGTCAAGGGCCACATTCTCTACATCAGCCTCCGCGAGATCGAGCCGGGCGAGGAGCTCACGATCGACTATCACTTCGCCAAGGACGTCGAACGGGTCTCCTGCGCGTGCGGCGCGGCAAACTGCCGGGGCACGATCAACCTGAGATGAAGCGGCGAAACACGGCCGAACCGGCGTAGGGGAGATCCGAGCGCGCCTCGATCTCGAGCAGGCGGTTGAACTTGGACAGCCGCTCCGAGCGGGTGACGGAACCCGGCTTAAACTGGCCCGCCCCGGACGCCACCGCCAGGTCCGCAACGAAAGCGTCCTCGGTTTCGCCGGAGCGGGTCGAGACGACGGCCAGCATGCCGGCTTCGCGCGCCCGGTCGGTCGCCCGGAACGTTTCGGTCAGCGTCCCGATCTGGTTCATCTTGACGAGGACGGCATTGGCGGCGCGGGATCGGATGCCGCGCTCCAGGCGTTCCATGTTGGTGGTGAACAGGTCGTCTCCGAGGATCTGCGCCCTGCGCCCGAGTCGAGCGGCGAGGGCGGCCCAGCCGTCCCAATCGTCCTGGTGGAGGCCATCCTCGATCGAAAGCACGGGGTAGCGGTCCGTCCACTCCGCCAGCGTCTCGATCATCCCCGGCGCGTCGAGCATCCGGCCGTCCGTCTTGAGGCGGTAAAGACCATCTTCGAAGAAGTGAGACGAGGCGACGTCCAGCCCGATCGAAACCTGCTCGCCGGGGCGATAGCCGGCCTGCTCGATGGCGGCCGTGAGCAACTCGAGGCAATGCTCGTTCGACGCGACGTGCGGGCCCCAGCCTCCTTCGTCGGCCACCCCGGTCAGGCGATAGCCGGCCGCTTTCGTCTGGCGGAAAGCCGCCCGGTGAATCGCGACGACGGCCTCGACAGCCGCGGCGAAGGTGGGGAATCCGTGGGGGATCGCCAGGTAATCCTGGAACTCGATGCTGCGATCCGCATGCAGCCCGCCCGAGAAGATGTTGACCATGGGGACCGGCAGGCAAGGCTCGCGGTGGCCGGCCAGATGCTGCCAGAGCGGCATTCCCAACGCCACCGAGGCCGCCCGGGCCACGGCGCAGGAGACGCCGAGGATCGCATTGGCGCCGAGCCGGGACTTCGCCGCGGTTCCGTCAAGCGCGATCAGGCGCTCGTCCAGGGCCTGTTGATCGGCGGCGTCCATGCCCTCGACGGCGGGGCCGAGGATGCGCTCGACGTTCTCCACCGCTTGCCGCACGCCCTCTCCGCCGTATCGCGAGGGGTCGCCGTCGCGCAGTTCGCACGCTTCGTGGCGGCCGGTGGAAGCGCCGGAGGGAACCTGCGCCCAAGCCGACGCTCCGGAAGTGAGTTCGGCTTCGACGGCGACGGTGGGGCGTCCCCGCGAGTCGAGGATCTCCAGGGCGCGAAGGCGGCGGACGGTCAGAGGCATTTCCGTAGCTTCTCGAAGAAGGCGGCGACGGTGGCGGGCGGCCGGGGAATCATCGTCCGGGCGAACGAGCGGATACGCTCCTTCAACTCGGGTTCCCGTATGTATTCGGCCGGGGATTTGCCGTCGATTCGGGCCAGCAGCAGGCACGCCAGGTGGCGGCAGGTGGCGGGTTCGAACCATTCGGCGCCGGACGGCAGTCCGTCCGCGGCCGCGTCGAAAAAGCGGTGGGCCAGGGTTGCGTAGCGCGATGCCCACGGGGGACGGTAGAACGACTTCAGGGCCAGGTGATTCAGCAGGAAGCCGGAATCGAACGACGGGTCGCCGAAGTGGATTACCTCGAAGTCGATGGCCATCACGGAATCGCCGGCCACCAGGAAGTTCTTGGGGCTCCAATCGCCGTGCACCAGCGAGCAGGTCCGGGTCCGCGCCTCGCCGATGCGCGCGTGGAAGTGCTCGGCCAGGTCGGGATGGCGCGAGGCGGTGAAGCGATAGTAGGGGTCGAGACGCAGTTGGTCGAACGCGGCGAGGTCGCCGAAGATGCTCCGCCATCGTTCCGACTGCCAGCCGGCGCGGACCATGTCCGACATCATGGCGCCGATCCGCCCGGCCGTAGCCTCGTCTGTCGCGCCGTCAAGGAGCGACGTCTTCCAGGTTCGGGCCGCGGCGGGCGCGGCGCTCATGGCGAAGAGGCAGTTCTCCGGATCTTCGAAGACGATCTCGGGCACGCACCCTGGCGCGAGATACGGCGCCAGCAGCCGCATGGCGGCGCACTCGCGGTGGATGCGGGTGCGGTCGGCGAACCAGTCCTCTTCCACCCGCAGCTTCGGCAGAGCCTGTTTGAGCACGATACGCCGGTCCGCGGATTCCGCCAGCAGGACCGTGTTGGATACGCCGCCGCCGAGGGGGGCGATTGTCCAGCGCCGGCCGCGGGTCTCGGGCCGCGCCGCCAGGTAGTCGCTTGCGTTAACGGGAAGAAGTTCGAACAAGCAGCCTCATAACAGCGTACCCCAGAGACGCCGGCCCGCGGCTGTCTACAATAGAGGCAGGAGCGGAAGTGAAAATCTCGCTGGGCACCTGGTCCTTCTCGTTCGGACCCTACGCGGACGATCCCATCCCATGGGAAAAGACCATCGAGCGAGCCGCCGCCGCCGGCTACGACGGAGTGGAGATCTGTGGTTTCTCGCCGCATATCGCGCTGGAGGATTACCCAACCAGCGAATCGCGGCGCCCCGTTGTCGCGCGTTTGCGCGATCTGAGCCTGGAGGTCTCGGGCTACTCGGCCGATTTCACCACCGTCACTCCCGCAGCCGAAGAAAACAAGCAGAAGTACCTGGACCTGTTCCGGCGGAACCTGGATCTGTGCGTCGATCTCGACGCTCCGCTGATCCGTGTGGATAGTGGAACGGCGCCCGGCTGGCTGACCCAACGGGAGTACGAGGAGGCTTTCGAACGGCTCGCCGAGGTGTGGCGGGAAGCCGCGGAGGCGGCGGAGCAGGCGAATGTGCTGATGGGCTGGGAGTTCGAACCGGGTTTCGTATTCAACAAGCCCTCGGAAATCGTCTTGCTGCACGACAAGGTGGCGCACCCCAACTTCAAGGTCCTTTTTGACACGGCGCACGCGTACACGTGCAGCGTGGCGGGTCCGCGCCAGCAAGGCAAGCATGAGACGCTAAAGGGCGGCATTTCCGATTTGCTGAAGATGCTGG
Source organism: Bryobacteraceae bacterium (assembly GCA_026129905.1). GTDB lineage: Bacteria > Acidobacteriota > Terriglobia > Bryobacterales > Bryobacteraceae > JAHCHE01. Next base: position 30,669 of record JAHCHE010000040.1, read on the forward strand.
AAGGACGCATCGGGCACGTCCACCTGGTGGATTCCGACGGCACGCTGTATGGCGACGAGACGAGCACGCACCGGCCGCTCGGGGAAGGGCAGATCGATTGGGCAACCTTCGGGCCGCGCCTGGCGCAGACCGCGCCGGTGTCCTGGTGGTGCGTGGACCTGTGCTTTTGCGCGAACAGTTGGGACCTGGTGGAGCCGAGCCTGGAGTTCGTGAAGCGGATGCTGGCGCCGACGGGACAGGCATCCGCGCAGAGCCGGCGCTGACCCGCGGCGCGACGCCGAATCGAGGGACGTCTCTACGCGATCTCGACGCCGAGTTCGGCAAGCGCGGCCGAGATGTCGCGAGCGCAGCATTTCGTGCACCGGACAATCGCGTCGAACAGTCCGGGAGTACACCGGGCCTTCGGGGCGCTTAGCGCGATTCCGGCGCAGACCCGGCCGGCCGCGTCGAATATCGGCGCGCCAACGAGGATCGCGCCTTCGATCGTTTCCTCGTCGTTCACGGCGTACCCCAGCTTCCGGACCTCGGCCAGGTTGGCCATAACGGCGGCCTTGTCGGTCAGCGTGTGCCCGGTGTAGCGGGTGAAGGGCCCGTCGCCGAGGGCAGCTTCCCGCTCGGAGTCCGGCAGGTAGGCCGCAATCGCTTTGCCCACGGCAGAGGCATGTAGCGGCGACGGGTCGCCGCGGTGCAGCGAGAGCCGAAGCGGATGATAGCCTTCAGCTTCCTCGATCAGGTACACCCGGTCGCCCCGGCGTTCCGCCAGCCAAACGGACTCGCCGAGTTCGTCGCGGAGACGTTCGATATGGGGCCGGGCGGCATTGGTGAGGGTCGCCTTCCCTGCGGCGCCGCGCGCCAGCGCCAGCACCTTCAGGCTGAGGGCGTAATTGCCGCGCTCGGCGCTGCGCTCCACGTAGCCCAGGCTCTTGAACGTATATAAGATGCGAAACGCCGAACTTTTGACTAATCCGACTTCGGCGGCAATGTCCTTCAGGCTCTTGCCACCGTCCGCGCCGGCAAGCGACTCCAGAACGCGTACTGCCTTCTCGATGACCTCGATATGGTTTCTCGCGGGCATTCTGTTCCCATATACCAGACTCATCCGTCAAGAAGGTTCTGGTGCTCAGAACATCTTCTTCTCTGCGGAACTATACTGTCCCAAGGAAGACGGAATGTCAAGCTGACGGGCGTGAAAAGCCCAACGGGAGGGAAAGCCCCGGCCCTTGCGGACCGGGGCTCGTGATTCGAGAGCGCGCGAAGCGCCGCTACGCTACCACTCGATGCGGCCGGAGATCTCGATGGTACGGCCGCCGCCGACCGAAAGCAGTCGGCCGAAGACGGGGCTGGTGATATTGGTGCTGGCCCAGCCGCGGCCCACGCGCTTGAAGGCGTTGATGAAGGACGCGCCCACTTCGATCCGGGTCTGTTCCCAGATGGGGAAGTACTTGCTGATCCGGAAATCCTCGGAAGCTTGGTGAGGACCCCGGATGTTGAGGAACCGGGGCGCGGTGCCCACCCGGAGCGGCGTACCATTTCCGGTGCGCGGACTCTGCGCGAAGCCGGTCGGATTGAGATACGGGGTGGGGTTGAAGAAGTCGGTATTCGCCGGCGCGCCGCCCAGAGTCTGTTCGGCGCCAGTGACATCGGGCCGCGGCGCATCGCCGCCCAGAACGGCGTTGACGCCGCTCTGGCTCACCCCAACCGGGAACCCGGAGGTGTACTGGTGGATGCCGCTGAGCTTCCATCCGCCGACGATCCAGTTCCCCCACCTGAGGTCAACCGCTCTGCCGACGCCGATCGGAAGCTCGTAGATCCAGGTGATCTTGAGCTGGTGCGGCAGGTGGTAGCCGGCCAGGGAACGCTCGAGAGAACGGTTGTAGACGTCCTGTGCGCCGGTGTAAAAGGAGTCTGGGCCATTGTCGTCGTTGTAGCCCATGGTCTTGCTGAAGGTGTAGCCGACGAGGATGCCCACTCCATTGGAGAAGCGGCGCGTGGCGGTGAGTTGGAAGGCGTTGTACAGCGAATTCACGCTGTAGGGATACGCTTCGGTAACGCCGGTGAATTGGGGCCACGGTTTCAGCGCCTGCGCCACGGACTGGTTGTTCGGGAACGTGTCGTACGGTCTGTACTGCGGGTGGCTACCAACCAGCTCGCGCAGCGTATCGCCCATGCTCAGGAAGCTGACCGGGAGCACATTGAGATTGCCGTACGGGCGGCCCCAGAGCCGTGTGCCTTTGCTGCCGATATAGGCGAGTTCGAGCACGGTTTGGGCCGGGAGTTCGTACTGCGTGGTGAAATTCCAGTTCTGCACGTAGGGGAGCCTGTTGGAATCGCGCGCTGTCGTGGCGCGGCTCGTGAAGTTCCCCGCGGCGGGATTGGTGTTGGGAAGCGAACCCTGCAACGCCGGGTACGCCTGGTCCAGGAACATCGCCGGGTCGTCGACGAAGCCGGTGGGGCTCGTGCCGGTCAGAACAGGGATGACGCCGTTGAAACCGAAGGTGAAGGCGTCGTAACCCCAGTCGTTCCGGATCTGGGGCGTGTTGGTGATGCCGTAACCGCCGCGGACCACGAGTTTTTGGTTCACCTGGTACGCGAAGCCGGCCCGCGGGCCGAACTGGCCCCAGTTGGTGTCCTGGAAGCGGTCGGCGAAGACCAGCGCGCCGGGCCGGTTTCCCGCTCCGGGGTTCGGCGCGTTCAGGTCGACCATCGACATGCGATCGGTGACTTCGTTGAACGCTCCGATCACTTCCCAGCGGAAGCCGAAGTTCATGGTCAGCTTCGGGCTGACCTTCCAATCGTCCATCACGTAGAATGCATGCGACGGGTGGCGAAACCCGGTGGTTGCGCCGACAACGCCGCGGCTGGCGCTCTGCGGGGCGCCAAGGACGAAACTGGCGAACGCGTGTCCGGTTTCGTTCGAATAGCCCGGCAACATGGTCTGATCCGGCCGGAACTGGAATGTTCCGGAACCGGACTTGCCCCTGGTGTTGTAGTAGTAGTTGCGGTGCTCGTAGCCGAAGCGCATGCTATGCGCGGCGCGGATAAAGGTGACGTCGTCCTGAATGATCCAGCTTCCGTTGGCGCCTTCACCGGCGCTGGAGGAGCCGATCTGGTGGATCGTGCCACCCTGCCATTCGGTACCGCCGAAGTCCATCCGCGGGAAGTGCGTCGGGGCGGTGTTCCGGACGCCGACCTGTTCGGCCCAGCCCTGGTCTACGTAGACCGACTGGTTGGCGTTGCGGAAGCGGTTGTAGCCGGCCGCGAACCGGTTCAGGACGGTCGGGGTCACGGTCGAATTCAGCGACAGGCGCACAATGCGCGACGGGGTGTACTGGTTCTGCCAGGTCTGCGTCGGCAGTCCTGGAGGCGTCGGAAGGTAGCGGCCGCCGGGCGAGTTGTTCCGGTTGCGGTACTCGTGGTTGTAGACGCCGGATATCCGGTGGTTGTCCGTGAGATTGTGATCGGCCTTGATCATGTAGGTACGCAGGTCGAAGAACGGGCAGCAGGTGCCGACCGTGGGCGTGTTGAGGACCATGCGATCCAGTTCCGGATCCACGATGCCCACGTTCCCGATGATGTTCTGGCTTACGGGACTGAAGCGGCTCTGCGGGATGATGTTGCCCGGGAAGGGATCGCGGATGGGGTTGCCGTTCGGTCCGACGGTTGTGCTCAGCGGATCGTAGATCTGGCCGAAGACGACGTTGCGTCCCAGGGCGTCCGTTCCGATCACGCTGCCCGAGCGCGAATTGCCGGTGAAGGCGGGATCGAGCATCCGCGCGAAATTACCCTGTTTCATATCCCTGGTCGCCAGCGTCGTGTTGAAGCCGGTGATGTTGAACTCGGAGCGGTCGGTTACTTCGATACTGCCGAAGACAAAGGTGCGGTTCCGGCCGTCATAGACTTTCGGAATGTAGACCGGGCCGCCGGTCGCGACGCCGTAGTTGTTCTGCCGGAACGGGGTCTTCCGTGCGCCGCGCGAGGTGAGCGACAGCGGAGCGGCATTCAGCGCCTCGTTCTGGATGTAATAGAAGCCGGAGCCGTGGAACTCGTTGGTGCCCGACTTCAGCGCGAAGTTCGCCACCGCGGTCTGGCCCCCGTTGTACTGCGCGCCCATTGCGCCGGTGTGCAGTTTGAACTCGCCGACCGCTTCGGCCGACGGACTCATCTCGTTATTGTTGCCGCCGGAGAGATCGGAGCGGCCGAGCGGGATGCCTTCGATCAGGATCTCGTGCGAGTAGTTCTGGCCGCCGTTGATCGAGCCGCGGAACGTTCCGCCGGTGGCGCCGGGCAGGCTCCGGAAAATGAAATCCTGGATCTGCCGCTGGCCGTCGGAAACGATGATGGGCCAACTGTTGTATTCGTCGGTAGTGACGTAGCGGCCGATCTCGGCGGTGCCGGATTCGAGCAGCGGCGGCGCCGCGCTCACTGTAACCTCTTCGGTGACCGCGCCTACCTCGAGCGCGATGTTGACGGTCAGCACCTGGCCCACGCGGAGAATGACATTCTCCTGGTTGGCCGTGCGAAAGCCAGGCGAGGTAACGCGAATGGTGTAGGTTCCCGCCGGCAGATAGGGAAGCGTGTAGGCGCCCGCCGAGGTCGAGGTGGTGCGGCTTTCCACCCCGGTGGCGGTGTTCGTGGCCACGACGGTCGCGCCAGGAATGACGGCGCCGGTGCTATCCAGGATGGTGCCGTTCAGCGTGCCGACCTGGCCTTGGCCCAAGACAATGCCTGGCGCGATAGCCAGGCACAAGAGTACACAACGAATGGAGTTGATGGTTTTCTTCACTTAATTTACCCCCTGAGTGTTGTCCGCGCCAGAGCGCGGTTCCCAGTTGCCAAGCGACGACCGCCCGCGAAACTAAAAGGCAGTCCGTCGAGGATTTCGACAATCAGCCTATCGCAGGGGCAGACGAGGTGTCAACCGAAGGGGAAGGCGGGAGGGGCGTGAAGCGGCGGGGCGACCGAAAAAAAGCCCCGGCGATGAAGCCGGGGCTTGGCTGAATCGGGTGAATGAACCGGCCGCTAACTTACCACTCGACGCGGGCGGAAAGCTCGATTGTCCGTCCGCCGCCGTTGGTCAGAAGCTGGCCGAAAACGGGACTGGTGATGTTGGTGCTGGTGAAGCCGCGTCCGGTGCGTTTGAACGCATTGATGAACGAAGCGCCAATTTCCAGCTTAACCTCCTCGTAAATCGGGAAGTACTTGCTCATGCGGAAGTCCTCCGACATCTGGTGCGGACCGCGGATGTCGAGATACCGCGGGGCCGTGCCGAGCCGGAGCGGGGTGCCGTTGGCTGTACGCGGGCTTTGGGCGAACCCGGCAAGGCTGAGGTACGGAGTACCGTTGAAGAAGTCGGTTTTAGCGGGCGCGCCGCCAAGCGTCTGCGCGGCGCCGGTGATGTCGGGCCTCGGGGCGTCGCCGCCCAAAACGGCATTCACGCCGCTCTGGCCGACGGAGACCGGGAAGCCGGACCGGTACTGGTGGACGCCGCTCAACTTCCATCCGCCGATCACCCAGTTCGCATACTTCAGATCGACGGACTTGCCTCTGCCGATGGGCAGTTCGTAAATCCAGGTGAGTTTGAACTGGTGGGGCAGGTGGAAGCCGGTGACCGAGCGCTCGAGACCTCGGTTGTAGATGTCCTGGGCGCCGGTGTAGTAGGAGTCGGGGCCGTTGTCGTCGTTATAGCCCATCGACTTGCTGAACGTGTAGGCGGTAAGCACGCCGAACCCGTTCGAGAAGCGGCGGGTGGCGGTAATCTGGACGGCATTGTACAGAGATCCGACGCTGTAGGGGTAGGCCTCGCTGAGACCGGTGAACTGCGGCCAGGGCTTCAGCGCCTGGGCCACCGTCTGGTTGTTGGGATAGCTGGAGTAGGGCTTGTACTGAGGGTATCTTCCCACCTGTTCGCGCAGGACATCGCCCATGCTCAGGAAGCTGATCGGCAGAACATTGAGGTTGGCGAAGGGCCGGCCCCAAAGTCGCGTGCCCTTGCTGCCGATATAGGCGACTTCAAGCACGGTCTGCGCCGGCAGCTCGTACTGGACGGTGAAGTTCCAGTTCTGCACGTAGCCGATCTTGTTGGAATCGGTAGCGGTAGTGCTCATGCCCTGGAAGTTGCCGGCGGCCGGATTCGTATTGGGCAAGGTTCCCGTTAGAGACGGGTAGGACGTGTCGAGGTAAATCGCCGGATCGTCGACGAATCCCGACGGGTTGGTCCCGGCAATGACCGGAATGCTGCTGTTGAAACCGAAGGTGAAGGCGCCGTAGCCCCAGTCGTTACGGATCTGCGGCGTGTTCGTGATACCGTAGCCGCCGCGAACCACCAGCTTTTGGTTCGCCTGATAGGCGAAGCCGAAGCGGGGTCCGAACTGACCCCAGTTGGTGTTCTGGAAACTGTCGCCGAACACGAGAGCTCCGGGCCGGCCCTCGGCGCCCGGATTCGGCACGTTCACGTCGATCATCGACATGCGGTCCGTCACCTCATAAAAAGCGCCGATGACCTCCCAGCGCAGGCCGAGGTTTAGGGTCAATTTCGGGGAGAGCTTCCAGTCGTCGGCGAAGTAGAAGCCGTGCGAGGGGTGGCGATGCCCGAACGTCGCGCCCACCACGCCGCGGCCGGCGCTGTTTGCGGCGCCTAGCAGGAAACTGGCGAACGCGTGGCCGGTCTCGTTGGAGAAGCCGGGCTGCCACGTTTGGTTCGGCCTCATCTCGAAGGTGCCGGAGCCGGACTTGCTACGGGTGTTGTAGTAGTAGTTGCGATACTCGTAGCCGACCCTCATGCTGTGCGCGCCGCGGATCAGGGTGACGTCATCCTGGAAAATCCAGCTTCCGTTGGAACCTTCGCCGGCGCTGGAGGAGCCGATCTGGTGAATGGTGCCGCCCTGCCACTCGAGTCCGCCGAAGTTCATCCGCGGGAAATGAGTGGCGGCGGTGTTCTTCACACCGACCTGTTCGGCCCAGCCCTGGTCGACATAGACCGACTGGTTGGCGTTGCGGAACCGGTTGTAACCCAAAGCGGCGCGATTCAGCACCGTCGGGGAAAGGGTGGAGTTCAACGACAGGCGGACCAGCCGCGACGGCGTGTACTGGTTCTGCCACGTCTGGGTCGGGAGACCCGGAGGAGTCGGCAGGTAGCGACCGCCGGGCGAGTTGTTCCGGTTGCGGTACTCGTGGTTGTACATGCCCGACACGCGGTGGTTGTCGGTGATGTTGTGGTCCACCTTCATCATGTAGGTGCGCAGGTCGAAGAACGGGCAGCAGGTTCCCACTGTCGGGGTGTTCAGCACCATCCGGTTGAGTTCGGGCGCCACCAAGCCGACCCCGAGGATGTTCTTCGCCACCGTGGAGAAGCGGCTTTGTGGAATGACGTTGCCCGCGAAGGCGTCGCGAATCGGTTGCCCGTTGGGTCCGACGCGGGTGCTGAGTGGATCGAAGATCTGGCCGAAGATGACGTTGCGGCCCAGCGCATCCTGCCCGATCACTTTGCCGGCGTTGGCGTTGCCGATCCAGGAGGGGTCGAGCAACTTTGTGAAGTCGCCGTTCTGATATTCTTTCGCCGCCAGCGTGGTCTGATAGCCGATGACGTTAAATTCGGAGCGGTCGGTCACCTCGATGCTGCCGAACAGGAACGTCCGGTTGCGGCCGTCGTAGACTTTTGGAATGTAGAGCGGGCCGCCCATGGCCGTCCCGTAGTTTTTCTGGCGGAACGGCGTCTTCTTCCGTCCGCTAGAGGTGAGCGACAGCGGCGCCGCGTTGAACGCTTCGTTCTGGAGGTAGAACGAGCCCGATCCGTGGAAGGCGTTGGTGCCGGACTTCAAGGCGAAGTTCGCCACCGCGGTCTGACCGCCGTTGTACTGGGCGCCCATCGCGCCGGTGTGGAGCTTAAACTCGCCGATGGCGTCGGCCGAGGGGCTCATTTCGTTGTTGTTTCCGCCCGAGAGGTCCGCCCGTCCGAGCGGGATGCCCTCGATCAGGATCTCGTGCGAGTAGTTCTGGCCCCCGTTGATCGACCCGCGGAAGGTGTCGCCGGTGGCGCCGGGAAGGCTGCGAAAGATGAAGTCCTGGATCTGCCGCTGGCCGTCGGAAACGATGATCGGCCAACTGTTGTATTCCTCGTTGGTCACGTAGCGGCCGATCTCCGCCGTGCCCGATTCGAGCAGCGGCGGCGCCGCGCTGACGGTCACCTCTTCGGTAACGGCGCCCACCTCCATGGTGATGTTGACGGTGAGCACCTGGCCGACGCGGAGGATGACATTCTCCTGGTTGGCGGTGCGGAAGCCCGGAGTGGTAACGCGGATGTTATAGGTGCCGGCCGGCAAATAGGGCAGCGTGTACGCCCCGGCCGAAGTTGACGTTGTGCGGCTTTCCACGGCCGTACCCGTGTTGGTGACCACCACCGTAGCTCCGGGAATCAGCGCGCCCGAGCTATCGAGGATGGTACCGTTCAGGGTGCCGACCTGGCCTTGGCCCCAAGCAATGCCTAGCGCGAGCGCCAGGCAGAGAAACAGACAGCGTATTGTTCTTGTCACTACCTCAAAACCCCCTTAACCTGGCCGCCGGACCCCCCGGCGGCTCGTCAGAATGTGGACTGTGCGGTTCTATCCGATAAAAGAACCGGAAACACCGGATACGGCGACAGGTTAACCCAAACCGCACTAGTTTGTCAACACTAGTTGAGAGGAGGAGAACGGAGGAGTTCGAGGAACTGCCATGCCGCTGCGCGAGCGCCGCCTGCTTCACCGGCCTGCGCGGCAGGTTGGCCGAAGGCCGCCTGCGGGCCCATTGGCAATGGCCCGGCGGCGGTCGGGAACCGAGCATGATGAAACGACCGGCGATCCGGTTGCGTCCAACCGTGCGCGAGGACTAAGATCAACGCAGGGAGTAGTATCGGTATGCGGCGAGCGGTACTGGTTGTTGCGATAGTTTTGATGGCAGCCGGCCTTTCTCATGCCCAATATCGAGGCCGAGGCGCCGGCGCCCGGACCTACGGTTCCCCGAGCGGATTCGGCAACATCCTGTTTCCGGGCACGGGCGCCGCGCCGCCGATGACGCACAATCCCTTCCTCGTCCCGGGACCGACGTTCGCCCAACGGCTTGGCGCGACGGTTGGCGGCGGCGGCGTTCTACCCACCGGGCGCCCTCCCCGCGATCCGGGCCGCGGCTTCGGCGCCGGCTACGCCTATCCGGTACCGATATTTGTGGGCGGCTACGGATACGGCTACGACTACGCCCCTCCGCAGCAGCCACCGCAGGTGGTGATCAATCAGCCGCCGCCTCAGCAGACGCCGGTGATTATCAACCAATACTATTCCTCCGACGGCCCTCGGACCGAGCCTTCGCAGGACGGCGTCCCCGGCGGCGTGCGCACCTACCAGGCGCCTATTCCCTCGAATCCGGAGGGGGACCGGCAAGGCTACACCCCGGTCTCGGAGCAGAAGCCGACGCTCTACCTGATCGCCTTCAAAGAGGGCGCCATCCACGCCTCTCTCGCCTACTGGGTTGAAGGCGACACGCTGCACTACATCACCGCGCAGGGCTCGCACAACCGCGCATCGCTCGAGCTGATCGACCGAGGCTTGTCGGAACAACTCAACCGCGAACGCAATATCGAATTCAACCTCGCCATCGGGCGTTAGCCGCGGCCCAACAGCTACCTCAGAAAAGCCTCCACCCTCGAGAACACGGCCGCGCCGTCTTCGACGAACACGCCCCATTCGCCCGCCGGCATGTTGTACAGCCGCGTGTTCATCGCCGCTCGGTCACAGGCATAGATCACGCACACCGATCCGTCCACGAAAACCCGCAAGCGCACGGGGCTGTCTGGAGCCAGGTCCAGCGGGCGCTCCAGCCCGGGCATGAACGGAACGTCGCCGGGCCTGGGCCAGGAGTCGAACACCAGCCGCCCGCGCCCCGGTTCCAGCCGGATGTAATAGCCGGATTCGCCGTCGGCGCTCGTCCGCGCCATCAGGCCCAACGCGCGCGAGCCGCGGCGGAATCGGATTTCGGCTTCAAACATCGCCCGATCCGGCATCGGGCCCGCCGTGGCGCAGGCGAACCGCCCCGGCGCTTCGATCGAAACCGATCCCGATCCGACCTTCGCCTCGCCAACCAGCGGTCGGAACACCGCCTTCACCGGCTGCTGGAACGCTTTGCGCACCGCGGCCGGCGTCGTCACGGACAGCGTTCCGTCCGCATTTTGAATCAGCTCGTGCGCAACCAGGTTTCCGCCCCAGTTCCACGCGCCGTCGTCCTTCTGGTTCGTGCGCGTCGGGTTCCAGCCGAACAGGTAGCGCCGCGAACCGTCGGAAGCGGTCTTCGCCGCGTAGAACGTCCGGCAATCGAATGAATCCACCGCCGGCGCGATCCACGGCCCGGCCAACGTCCGGCTCATGCGATAGCGGGTGAGATGGTGGTCGCTGAACTCCGAAAACAGCAGATACCACCAGTCGCCCATGCGGAACAGGTCCGGACACTCGTGCGTGAAATACAGATCCGGCGCATAGAACGGTTCCCGCACGCGCCACTTGCGCAGATCCGTGGACGCGCAGAGCGCGGTGCACCCGCGGCGGCGCGAAGGGCCCGTCTTCCGCCGCGCCGCCAGTAACATCCAGTACTCCTTCGCTTCGCCGTTCCAGAAGACGAACGGATCGCGCCAGTCATGCGGCTCGTACTCGCCGGCCGGCGCGAAAAACGTATCTTCGGAGATCTTCTTCCAGTGGAGCAAGTCGCTGCTGACGGCGTGCATGACCGCTTGCTCCGGCTTGCCCGCCTTTCGCAAATGCGGATTGTGCCCCGTGTAGAAAATGTGGCGCTGCCCTTCGCCCTCGATCACCGATCCGGTGAAAACATACAGGTCCTGTTCGTCCGCCGATCCTCGCGCGAGCATTTCCCCGTGTTCGGTGAAGGTGACCAGGTCCGCCGTGCTGATCTGGAACCAGGGCGTGCCCTCGCCATGACCGGCGCGGTCGCGCCAGTCGAGCAGATAAAACAGATGAAACCGGCCGTCGCTGTAAAACGGGATGAAATCGGCCGCCCAGGCGCCCCGCGGCCGGTAGAAAAAGTCGCCGTCCTCGCCCGGATTCGGGGTCGCGGCCGGACTGGCGGCCGCTGTCGCGAACCCGCCGGCAATCGAGCGCGTGAAGCCGCGCCGCGTGAAGGAAGTTGCCGATTCGCTCATATCGATTCGCCATTCTACTCGAATCCCTTGCGGCCAGCGCGGCCGAACGCCGCTGGACGTCGGCCAACCGCCCAGCCGCTTGCATGCGGTGAGCCATTACGAGCGACCCATCTTGAATAAGACCCAGTTCCCGGTCCCTGCGTCAACCGGCGTCCTTTTCGAATGATGCGCACCGCGCTCGGCCGCGTTACCATGCGAGGAACGGCGCGGGCGGAGCTTATTCCGGCGTCGGTTAACTTGAGGCGGCTTTGGACATCCTGATCATCCTGCTGGCGCTGTCGTTCCTCATGTTCGCCGCTTATCGGGGCTTCAGCGTCGTCCTGTTCGCGCCGCTGGCCGCCGTGCTGGCCGTCCTGCTGGTGGATCCGCGCCTGGTTCCGCCCTTCTTCTCCGGCATCTTCATGGAGCGGATGGTCGCCTTCGTCAAGCTCTATTTTCCGGTCTTTCTCCTGGGCGCCATCTTCGGGAAGGCGGTCGAGGTTTCCGGGTTCGCGCGGTCGATCATTCGGGCCATCCTCGGCGCCGTTGGTCCGCGCCGAGCGATTCTCGCCGTCGTCATCGTCTGCGCCCTGCTCACCTACGGCGGCGTCTCGCTGTTTGTGGTGGCGTTTGCCGTCTACCCCTTCGGCGCGGAGATGTTCCGGCTGGCGGGCATTCCGAAGCGGCTCCTTCCCGCCACCATCGCGCTTGGGGCGTTCACGTTCACCATGGACGCGCTGCCCGGCTCTCCCCAGATCCAGAACATCATTCCGACGACATTCTTCGGCACCGACGCCTGGGCCGCGCCGTGGCTCGGGCTGGTCGGCGCGGCGTTCGTCTTCGCCGTCGGGATGACCTACCTGGAATGGCGCAGCCGCCAGGCGCGCCGGCAAGGCGAAGGCTACGGCGTCGGGCACATCAACGAGCCCGAGCCCCATGCCGATGAGCGCCTCCCGCATCCCGCGCTGGCGCTCGCGCCGCTGGCGGCCGTGGGCGTCCTGAACAAGCTGTTCACCGTCGCGATCCCGCAGGCGTACGGAGAGACGTTCGACTTCGCGCGAGCCGGGGTCGAGCAGACCACGCCGCTCGAAGTGGACAAATTGGCTGCCATCTGGGCCGTCGAAGGGGCGCTGCTGGCGGCCATTCTCATCGTGGCCGCGGCCTCGTTCCGCCGCCTGCGTTCGTCTTTCGGCGCCTGGACCGCAGCGGCGACCGGCGGGGCCATGCTGGCCGCGCTGAACACGGGTTCCGAGTACGGCTTTGGCGCGGTGATCGCCGCCTTGCCCGGCTTCCGCGCGGTGAGCGGTTTCCTGGCCGAGGCCATCCACGACCCCCTGTTGAACGTGGCGGTGACCACGAACGCGCTGGCCGGAATCACCGGTTCGGCGTCCGGCGGCATGAGCATCGCGCTGGCGGCGATGGGCGAAACCTATCTGAACAACGCCGTCGCCGCGGGCATCCCCCCGGAGGTGCTGCACCGGGTTGCGGCGATGGCGAGCGGCGGCATGGACACCCTGCCGCACAACGGCGCGGTGATCACGCTGCTGATGGTGACGGGGCTCTCGCACCGCCACTCCTACCGCGAGATCTTCGTCATGACGCTGATCAAGACGTCAGCCGTGTTCCTGGTGATCGGCGTCTACTACCTGTTCAACGTGCACTGAGGAGTGTGGGCTGCCCTGTCGCCGTATCAGGGCGCAACCCGCGTAGGACGCGCCTCGGTCCCGCTGCGCCGGAACTCGAACTGCACCAGCCACTCGGAGGGTCTTCCTGACGGCCCCGGACGGAATCGCCATTGACGCGAGGCTTCCAACGCGCGCTGGGCGAAGTAGCGGCTGCTCCCGGCGGAATCCAGGCTGGCGTTCGTCACCTGGCCCGAAGGGTCGACGCGCAATCTCACCGCCACCGTCACCGAGCCGCTGATGGTGTTTCGGGCTTTGTCGGGTATGTTCGGCAGAACCTGCTTCACCACGTCGCCCGGCGTCGCAGGCCGTGCGACGGCGGCCTCCCGGCGAGCTTCCCGGCTGCCGCGTTCCGCGGACTTCGCCGGCTCTATCGGCGGCTTGCGCTCGGGCGCCGGCTCGGGTTTTGGCGGCGTCGGAATCTGTGGCGGAGGAGTGGCGGAAATCGGCGCCTGAGGGGTCTCCGCCGGGCGGCGGAACACCGCCGTGGCCACGAGCGTAGCCGCCAGCGCGACGATCGCGGCGATGGAAGCGATCGCCAGAAACCGGCGGGTACGCGCCGGGACCCTGCTTTGTTCGAGCGGCGGCGGCGACGCAACCCCCAGCCGCGAGGCGACCTCGGCCGCGTTCCAACGCCCTCCGGGGTCGCGTTTGAGACAGTGAAGCGCGATGTCCGGGAACGGTTCGGGCAGTTCCGGCAGCCCCGGTTCCTCGTGGTCTGCCGACTGCCACACGGGTAACTGCCGGGTCAGGGCGTCGACCACCGTCATCCCCAGCGACCACATGTCCGCCGCCGCCGTCAATCCTTGCTCGGGTACCTCCGGCGCGTCGTAAATGGTCGGCTCGGTGAGCGGAGGAATGCCGGGTTCAGGCCGGTGACATTCCTCGCTCGACAGCTTCAGCCGGTCCTCCACCGCCAGAATGTTTGCCGGCTGGAGCCGCCCATGTACCCATCCCTTGCCGTGCAGATAAGAGAGCGCCTCCAAGACCGGCGGGAGCATCTCGCGGGTTTCCTCGGCAGTCAACGGCCTTTCGGCCAGGACCTCCGAAAGGTTCTCCTCGGCGTGCTCCATCACCACGTAGATGAAATCGCCGTCCTCGATGCGGCAGCGGCCCGTCTCGAAAAGCTGGACCAGGTGAGGGTGGGAGAGTCGTGAGGCGGCCTTCCATCGCTCCAGGCGCCGCTCTGCCCGCCGCAGGTCCGCCGGAACCAGCTTGATGGCGGCCTTTGATGCGGAGGCGCCGGGACGCTGGGTGATGAATACGGCGCCTTGCTCGGAGCCGCCTATGTACTCCTGAAGCGGAAATTTCCCGTCGGCCACTTGGCCGTGCAGATGCTTCCAGGCCTCGGACATGATCCTCGCTTGCGCAGCGCCCCACGCGGCCGCTTGGAGCCGCTCTTCAGACTATTGTACGCAGGAGCGCGCGCCAGGCGTCCGGCGTCCCCGCTCGGCGGAGATTTCTTCATTCCGTGGAAGCCGGAGTTATTCGACGGAGCGCACATGCCGGAGCCGGTCGCGGAGTGCGGCGGGCAGGCGAGCCTCCATCTCGGGCGTGATCAGGCCGACGCCGTCCATATCCTTTATGTGCACTTGGTCCTTCAGCCGGAAGCTGGTGAGTTTCATCACCAGGAGATCGAGAACCGGCGCTAGCAGGACGCCCTCCGCGGTGCGCGCAGGCGAGGAGAAATCGGGCACGGGCTCAAGGTAATCGGGACGGATTCTTTCGCAGGCGAACACCAGGCGCACAGCGCTGCGGACTGACGGTTCCCCGGCGTCAACCAGCATGTCCACGCCCGCGGCATGCCGGTATTCGAGACCGAACGGCCGAACCGCCTCCGCGACTCTCCCGATGTCCGAGCGTTGAACGGCCACGTCGATGTCTCGGGTCAGCCGCGCGGCCAGCGGGTCGCGCTCCTGCACATGGAAGTAGACCGCCATTCCGCCGACGAGGCGATATTCGATGCCGGCAGCGGCGAAGGCGCGGCCAAGGCGATCCACGAGATCGAAGAGCTGTTCCACTTGGCGGTCGTATGACGCGATGGTGAGCACGGCGGCTCCGGCTCGATTATCGCACGGCCTGCGGAGAACGCTGTGTGATCCGGCCGGCTCACTTACTGAGTCAGGGGGAGCGGCCTGCCGCCGCCGCGCGTGCCATCCCAGAACGGCTCACCCTGCGGCCCATACTCGCCGAGCCGGTCCCACAGCTCGCGGGTTCGTCCGTTCAGGTCGTATACGACCTTACCCGAGGCCACCGTCAGCTCGCACCCCAGCCGCCGGCTGCCGTCCATGCGCGCGCCGTAGGAGTCGACGAACGCGAATTGCCCGGTCTCCACCCGCAAGACCGCGATGTCGGCGATCGCGCCGGGCGAGAGGTGGCCAATCCGCTCCCGATGGATGATCTCGGCCGGCCGCCAGGTGGATCGCAGCACGACGTCGTCGAGCGACATGCCCATGTTCAGGAATTTGGACATGACGTTGAGCTGGTCCTTCATGCCCGCGTTGATGCTGCCGGAGTGGACGTCCGTGGAGATCGCGTCGGGCGGAAATCCCTGCCGGACCGCGGGTACGGCCTGGCGGAATTCGAACGCCGCTCCGCCGTGGCCGACGTCGAAGATAACGCCCCGCCGGCGCGCCTCCAGCAGGTACGGCAGCAGCTTTCCCTTTTCATCGAGCATGGGGACGGGCGCGTAGAACGCGTGCGTGTAGATGTCGCCGGGGCGGAGTTTCTTCAGAACCAGCTCCTGAAAAGGGCGCTCCGGCCGGAACTCGCCGAAATCGATCATCACCGGGACGCCGGCGATGGTTCCCGCTTCAACGCCGCGTTCCACCGGGGCCCAGTCCGGGCCGCGATAGTGCGCCACCTTGATGCCCACGATGGTCTCGCGGTTGGCGATGGCGAGTTCCGCGGCGGCCTTGGCGTCCATGTCGCCGACGTTCTGCTCTTCGGCGTCTCCAGGCATGCCGCTGCCGCCGATGTTGAGGAAGACCAGGACCCGCGTACGGGCGCGGTCGACGACGGTTTTCTTGAACTCGGCGAAGTTGTGACGGCCGGACGAACCCGCGTCCACTACGGTGGTTACGCCCACGCGCGGCGCGAAGTAATCGGGGAAGATGCTGGCGTGCCCTCCGGCCAGCATGTTGCCGTTCGTCCCGGCAAAGACGTGCGCGTGGAGATCGATGAGTCCGGGGACGACGTAGAGTCCCGACACGTCGACCACCTTCCGCGCCTGCGCGGCGGGAATGCCGGCGGCGACCGCGGCGACCAGTCCGTCGCGAACGGCCACGTCGCGCGGGCCGCCGATCCGGTTCCGCGGATCGATCACGTGACCGCCCTTGAGGAGCAGGTCATAGGCAGGCTGCGCCAGCAAGGCGCTCGCGCACAGGAACAGCATTGGGAAGCGCATAGGGACCGGGTCCCATCTTAACGCGATAGTTCGGCCGGCCCGCCGCGCATATACTGGGAAGACCATGAAAACCACACGCCGCCGCATCCTTCAGGCCGGCGCTCTGACGCCTGCCGTCGCTTCCGCCGCCAAGACCGCCGGTTTCACCGCCGCGTCGCCGTCCTCTCTGTATCAAAGCCTGGGCATCAAACCCGTCATCAACGGGGTGGGAGTGGTCACCGTTCTGGGCGGGTCCATCATGCCCCC
Source organism: Bryobacteraceae bacterium (assembly GCA_026129905.1). Classification (GTDB taxonomy): domain Bacteria; phylum Acidobacteriota; class Terriglobia; order Bryobacterales; family Bryobacteraceae; genus JAHCHE01. The sequence continues at coordinate 47,158 of JAHCHE010000040.1, forward strand.
GGAAGTGGTCCGCGCCATGGAAGAGGCCTCCCGGTATTTCATCCCGCTTCCGGAGCTGCAAAGGAAAGTCGGCGCGCGCATCGCGGAACTGCTGAAAGCGCCGGCGGCGATGGTCACCTGCGGCGCGGCCTCGGCCATCACCGTGGGCACGGCCGCCTGCCTGTCGCAGGGCGACCCGGCCAGACTGCGGCAGTTGCCCAACCGCGAAGGAATCCGCTACGAGGTGATTCAGCAGAAAACGCATCGGTCCGGCTACGAGCACCAGATGGAGCTTTGCGGCGCGAAGATCGTCCCGGTGGAGACGCGCCAGGAGCTGGAGGCGGCGATCAACGAGCGCACCGGGATGATGTTCTTCCTGAACAAGGCGGAGCACGACGGGCAGATCAAGTCCGACGAGTTCATCCGGATCGGCAAGGCGCGCGGCGTGCCGACGATGAACGACGCGGCCTCCGACGCGACCCCGGTGGAGAACCTGTGGAAGTACACGCGGCAGGGCTTCGACCTGGTGATCTTCTCGGGCGGCAAGGCGCTTTGCGGTCCGCAAGCGAGCGGGCTGCTGCTCGGCCGCAAGGACCTGATCGAAGCTTCGCTGCCGGCCATGTCGCCGTTCGGCGGGATCGGGCGCGGCATGAAAGTAGGCAAGGAAGAGATGTGCGGCTTGCTGGCGGCGGTCGAGCGATACCTGAAGGTGGATCACGAAGCCGAGTGGCGCGTGTTGGAGGAACGGGTGACCTCGATCCGCTCGGCGCTGAACGGCGTTTCGGGCGTGCGAACCGAGCGCCACATCCCCGTGATCGCAAACCAGGTGCCGCATGTCACCCTGGAGTGGGACGAATCGGCGCGCTCCCTGACGGCGCAGCAGGCGACCGAGAAGCTGCTGGCCGGAGATCCGCCGATCCACGTGCAGCGGCCGGGCAGCGGCAAGCTGCTGATCTCGGTGTGGATGATGCGCGGAGACGAACCCAAGGTCGTGGGCAAGCGACTGCGGGAGATTTTCGCGGCGTAGCCGGCAGGTGGCGGAACACCGCCTGGAATTGTCGCCACGGGTGTTGCTTGTTGGTCCAGCGGAACGCTTGGCCGGCTCGATCCGGCAGCAAGGGCGCCGCTATCGCGCCTCCGTCGGACGGCGATCCGCTAGTCCAGCGGCTTCATCTTCAGATTGCGGTAGTACACAACGCTTTTGGGATCGTGCTGCTGGAGAGCCAGGTAGCCTTTCGTGTACGTGTTCTTCTCGTCGACGAAGTCCACCGTCGTCTTGCCGTTGACCTTGATAACGATGTGGTTGCCTTTGGCGATGATGTGCTGCGTGAACCATGTGTCCGGCGGAACGAGTTGCTCCTTGACGTTCACGAAATCGTACAGGCTGCCCGTGCGCTTCCAGTCGGTGTGAGTGCTGTTGACCTGCGCTTCATAGCCCTTCGGGAAGCCGGGACCGAACGCCGTCCGGAAGTACATTCCCGAATTCGCCTTGTCGGCGATCTTCACCTCGGCCATGAATTCGCAATCGCCGCACTGGCGCTCCATGTAGAACAGGTGGCTCACCTCGCCGCGGCCGACGATCGCGCCGTCCTCCACCTTCCAGCTTTCCGGACGTTCGCTGGCTTTCCAGCCGTCGAGGTTCTTCCCGTTGAACATGGTGATCCAGTCCGCCGCCGCCATGGGAAGAGCCAGGCACGCCAGGATGAAACCGCACACCACTACTCGCCTGATCATGTCAGTGCCTCCAAAACGAGAAGTCTATCAGAAATGGGAAGGGCCGCCTTTCCCATGACGGCCCCGGGGAGGGGGGAATGACGCCCGCCTACGGAAGCGCGACGTTTTCCGCCTGAAGCCCTTTCGGTCCTTTCTTGAGCTCAAACTCGACCATAGCGCCTTGATCCAGCTTCCGGTAGCCGTCCATCTGGATCGCGGAAAAATGAACGAACACATCTTCCCCGGTAGAGCGCCGGATAAATCCATAACCCTTCGCCGGGTTGAACCACTTCACTGTACCTTTCTCTTTCACATCTCACTCCTGGATGGCCGCATACCAGCATGAGCGCTGCCGGGAAAATCACAAGGCAGATCGGAGCGTAAACCCCTCCCTGCCCTGCCAGGCCCATCAGAGACTCCCCGGGCAGTCTTGAGCAGCAGGGAACGACCATTAACTGAACAACATCCGCTCTATTCTCGCAGAACTTCTTCGAGGGGGCAACACGGCCCAAGGCAAACGGAAGGCTACGGTTAAGGCAACCCGGCCACGCCGCGGTTTAGCGGTCCGCGTTCACGTGCAAGCCCTTGTGGATGGCGTAAAGCGCGAGTTCCAGGCGATCCGATACGCCGAGCTTGTCGAAAATGTTGTGGAGGTGGTTCTTGACCGTTTGCTCGCTGATGAACATCTTTTCGGCCATCTCGCGGTTGCGGTAGCCCTGCGCCACCAGCGCGACGATCTCTTTCTCGCGCGCGCTCAGCGGCGAGCGGGTTCCCCGGCGCGAACTCGACGCGCCGGCATCCTCGACGGTGGCGAACTGTCGCATCACCGCCGCCGTGGTGTTCGAGTCCAGCCAGATCTCGCCTTCATGCACCTTGCGGATGCTCTTGACGATCAACTCCGGCGCGGTCTGCTTGACGACGATGCCGGCGCAGCCCAACTTCATCGCCTGAACCCATTCATTCTTGTCCTCGGAAGCGGTCAGCACAATCACGCGCGCGCCGCCTTTCACGTGCTGGAGCGTTTGCAGCACCGCCAGGCCGTCCATGCCCGGCATTCTCAAATCGAGCAGGATCAGGTCGGGTTGGGTCTGCTCCAGGCGTTCCAGCACTTCCTGTCCGTCGCCCGCCTCCGCGACGACTTCGATATCCTGCTCCAACTCGAGCAGCCTCCGAATCCCTTCCCGAACTATCGGATGGTCGTCGGCCACCATGATGCGAATCTTCGCCTTCCCTTGCTTTTCCACTTCCGGCTCCTGCTCCGCGTCGCCTCGTTCCGCAAGCGCTGCCTTCTTCATCGGAGAACCTGTTCTACAAAGCTATGTCTCACTATAGTACTTCATCGGCAAAGGTACTGTCAGCGCCTTGCCCGCAGCCGGCTCTCTGGCCCGCTTCGAAGTACTTCAAGCCACAGGTACTAGAGGCTCTCACCTAGATATCGGCCGTCGCAGAGCAAACTTTAGCAGGAAAGTAAGGGTACTCAAAAAGGAGGTTTCCTTCTCGTTCTCGCTATCCGTCGGGCGCCCGCCAGTAACGCTCGGCGTCGGAATGCCGCACGTAGTTGGCCTCGATGGCAGCCGCCTCCTGCACTCGTCCCGCTCGCAACCCAGCGGCCGCGATCCGCGCCATGGCGCCGGCGAGCACCCGAGGAGCTTCCGTCACCAACGCGTCTTCGTATCGCGTTCCCCGAAGCGCCGGCTGAAAAGGCGCGAACCCGGTGGAGATGAACTCGATTTCCTCCGGCGGCAGCGATCCAAGCCACGCGGTAAACGAAGTCGCCACCTCCGGTTGGACCGGTTCGAGCGCGGCATTGTACACGGCGCCGTACACCTCGCCTCGGCGCGCGTCCAAAACCACGGCGCGCAGCGGGAGGCTTCCGAACGAAGCAGCGGCCGCAAGGTTCGATACCGCCACCGCGGGTCTGCCGATTACCTCCGCCAACCCCTTTACCGCGGCCAGTCCGATGCGCACGCCGGTGAATGAACCCGGACCCGAGGCGGCGGCGAAGCAATCCATGTCGCGGAGATCCCAGCCGTGTCTCGCCAGCAGGCGCGCCAGGCAGCCGTAGAGGATCTGTCCGAAGCCGTCCGGAGCGTGCAGCGGCAACTCTTCCAACACCTGGTCCCCCGCCGCCAGCGCGAGGCTGCCGTACTCGGACGTCGTGTCGAGCGAGAGAATGCGAGCGTTCACTTGGCCAGCGAGTATACCCGGTTCACCGAGTACACCTTCCCCAGCAGGTTCATTCCGAAGATCCGCATCGTAAGCGTCGCCGGAAACCGCTTCACCATCGCCTCCGGTATTTGTAGGGTCCCCGAATCCCCCGTCGCCAGGACCCGGAACCCGTCCGCGCCGCCGGTTACCTCGCCCGTCCAAAGGTACATCATCGAACTTGTGGCGCGGGACTCCCGCGTCAGTTTCACTTCGTACTGCACCGGCGCGCCGACGGGCAGCTCGTCCGCGGACGGCGCCGCCACCTCGTATGGCAATCGCCTCGGGTCAAGCTCCACTTCCTGAATCGGAACTCTTCGCGACTCGAAGTACCACCTGTTGAGCATGCCCCGCTTGCGGTCGTCGCGCGACAGGTGCAGGACCCAGTCGTGGGACTGGTCCGGCGGCTGGCCCGAGAACGTGGTGCCTTTGTAGTCCTTCTTTTCCTTCACCGATTCGCCGGTGATCGGGTTGAACCAGTAGACGTTGTAGGACTGCTTCTCTGTGGTCATCTGCACCGGCCCGGGCTTCTCCAGGTACACGATGTACTCGATTCCCGTTAGCGCCAGCGCCCGCCCGCCGTCCAATTCGAAGTATGGCTCCAGTTCCCAATGCCTCGTGTTGGAGAAGAAGTCGAACCAGTGCGTCATCTGACGCGCGCCGGGCGAATCCAGGTATTTCGCGTCCGGCTCAAACTTGCGGCCGCCATACGTCCCGGTGTTGCCGAATGTAGGATATTGGCCGTTCATCGCCGCGTTCCAGAGCCGCTTGCGGAACGTATCGGTATCGACGTGGTGAGGATGGGACTTGCCCGCTCCGCTGTCCTCGTAGGCAAACTCCGTGTTGACCTGAGGCCGGGCGTAAAGCTGGTGCTCGATAGCGCCGAGCGCGTCGTCGGACGATTGATACGCGATGTAATCCATCCATCCGTCTCCCAGCAGCGGCGCCGAGGTCGCGACCGTGTGCGTGGATCGCAAGTGGCGGTACGGATCGTACTTGCCGAGCAGCGTTCCGATCTCCTTCAACAGCGCCCGGCCATCCTCGTATTCCTCGAACTCCTGCACGCCCTGCCAGGTGATGTTCATCGCCGAGTACCGCGAGGCCACGTAGCGAACGTAGCGCTCCCGTTGGCCGAAGCTGGGAAACGCCTCCGCCAGGTGGTTCTGGTCGCCGCCCAGAAGCAGGTCGGCGGTGATGCGGTGCTTGTTCATGTAGAGGATGCGCTGGTCCAGCTCGCGAAAGTACTCGGGATTGGGATTGTCCGGATCCCGATATGCCGCCTGGAGTCCCGGGAAGTTGCCCATCACCAGCCCGCGGATGTGATTGAACTTCTGCGCGGCGCGCGCATCGACGATCGTTTCGAACAGCCCCCGGTCGATCGCGGCGAAGCGATACATCGTATCGCCCATCCACAGGTGCGGGATCGGACGAACCTTGTCCTCGGTATAGGAGAAGTGGCGCACGTTGTTCACCCGCACGAAGCCCTGGGCATCGGACGGCGTGGCGGTAAACTGGCCGGTTTTCCCGCTGAACCGGGCGACGTTGCTCGTCAGGCGGTAGTCCCACTCGCCCACCTCGTTGGGCGCGAACCGGATGACGACGCGGCGCCCGCCATCCCAAAAAGCGTGCATCAGAAACGTCTTCTTCGACGGCGAGCGGAATTCTCCATGAAGCTGAAGCGTCAGGTACGGATTGGGATGCGCGGCCGCCTCCTGGCCGTCGAGTTCGAAAACAAGATCGCACGGAGAATAGTTGGGCGTCGGCGGGCATTCCGTTTGCGCCGCCACCGGCGTCAGCAACGCCGCGATCAGTAACAAGCGCGCCGTCATCGCTTCCAGTTTACGGCGCCTCATCCGCGCGTCCTGAGCGCTCCTGTTGGGAGCGCCCTGGAGTTTCTAACATTTTGGGCGTTCTTAAAGGTCTGAGAGATGGTCAAGGCCAACCGGGGCAGTGGAGGTGTGGACGGGCAGAGTCTGGACGGCTTCGCCGCGCAACGGGATCAGCAGTTGGATCGGTTGCGGAACGAGCTGAAGGAGGATGTCTGCCGGCCTCGACCGGTGCGGCAGCGCAGATCCGGAAGGCGGGCAGGCCGGGGGAGTTTGGCACGTTGGGAATCCCGACGATTTATGACCGGGTGTGCCAGCAAGCGTTGCTCAATCGGCTGGACCCGATCTTCGAGCCGGTGTCCGATGAAGCCAGCTTTGGATATCGGCGAGGGCGATCGACGAAGGATGCCATGCGCAAAGTGTGGAAAGAAATCAAGGGTGGAAGGGAGTGGATCGTGGACGCAGCCCTCAAGGACTTCTTCGGGTCGGTGGATCACGCGAAACTTCTCACGCTCGCGTCCCAGAGAAAAGCGGATGGTTGCGCGCTGCGCCTGATTGAGGCAATGCTGAAGGCCGGACGTTATGGCGAAGGGCGGCCAAGCGTGGAACCATTCGCTCACTGCGCGGCCTCACTTCCACGCGGCTTGCCCGCGGCGAAGGCTCAATGTCCACGCCAAGCACGCTGACCAGGTAAGTCGTTGCAAATGACGACGCCGAACGTCAACTCGTCCAGCCGGAATACTGGAGTCTCTGAACCAGCCGCGTAGACTGGCCCGCGGATCGCTGGATGAAGCTTACGATACAGACCAGTCACCCGCGCAAGTGACGCCGATCCGGAACGGAGAACGGCGCTCCGCCAGGAGTAGCTCGCCGGTCAGCCCGGACGCACTTCCCGCTTCGCGGCGTCGTAGATCATCCGGCGCCCGGAAGTCAGCGCCTCGTCGGCCATGATCACCGCCACCGAATGGTTGAAGCCGGCTTCGATCGGCGCGATCGGGGTTTGGTGGCTGCGCACGCAATCGAAGAAATTCTTCATGTGGTGCGGCATCTCCGGCTCTTCGACCTGGAAGTCGGCCCGGATCGCGTCCGGCTCCTCGGATCCCTTGCCGGTCGCAATCCAGTGCTCGCTCGGCGACAGGTTCTTGCCATCGATGCTTCCGCGCGATCCGTACCACTTGGCGTAGCTGCCGGCGCCGTTTCCGAACACCGTACAATAACGGACCAGGAATTCCTCCGGATATTCGAGCACTACCTCCACCGAATCCGGCGCGGTGAACGCGCCCTTCCAGCGATAGGTTCCTCCGAGCGCCACCACCCGCGACGGCGTCTTCACGTCCACCGTGTAGTGCACCAGGTCGATGAAATGGACCATCAGGCCCGAGTGCGGCCCGAGCGAGTACTCGCGATACCCGTACCAGTTCTGGTAGCGGCTCGGATCGAAGCCCGGATCCTGCGCGCGCATCAGAAACGCCTTCCAGTCCACGTCCGCCGGCCCTGGTTTCTCATCCTGATATTCCGCGCCGCCGTAGCTTTGCCAGTACGGACTGTACCCGTTCCGCTCCTGCTCCACCTTCAGGATCTTTCCCAGCCCGCCGGATTTGATGAGCCGGCGCGTCCCGTTCGACTGCCGGTAGCTCCGCATCTGCGTCCCGATCTGCACCACCCGGCCGGATTTCTTCACCTCGTCATAGGCGAGGATCAGCTCCTTCATGTTCATCGCCAGCGGCTTCTCGACGTAGACGTCCTTGCCCGCGCGCACGGCGTCGATCAGCATCGTGCAGTGCTGGTGGTCGGGCGTGGCGATAAGGACGGCATCAATGTCTTTTCTCGAAAGAACGTCCTGGTAGTGGACGGCCTGAAAAGGCTCTTTGCCGGTGAACTCCTTGACGTCGGAGGCGGCTTTCTCCCTCTTCTGGCGCCATGTGTCGCAGACGGCGGCGACCTCGATGTTCGCCTCGTCCTTCAGATCGAGCGCTTCTTTCAGCAGGCCGCGCCGCCCGCAGCCGATGTTCGCGATCCGCAGCCGGTCGTTCGCGCCGGCCACGCTACGCTGTGAAACGGCCGCCAGAGAGGCGGCGACGAACCGCCTTCGGTTCAGCTCGGGTCCACTCGTTTGCCGCATGGCTAGTATGTTACTCCTGCGGCAGCAGGAACGCCTGGCCGCGACCGGCCTCGCGCGCCACTGCCTCCGCCGCGATGTAGCCGCTGCGAACCGCGCCCTCCATCGTGGCGGGCCAACCGCTCCGCGTCCAGTCCCCCGCCAGAAAGAAATTCCGGAAACGGGTCGCCGGTCCGGGACGCCTCGTCTCCACTTCCGGCGTCGCGGAAAAGGTTGCCCGAACCTCTTTGACGACGTGCGCTTTCTCGATAGCCGCTTCCCCTACGCGGGGGAGGAACTCGGCAAGCTCGCCGGCGGCTAGGCGGATCACTTGCGGCCGCTCCATCGGGAGCAGCGTTCGCGAGGCGCTGACGACAACTTGCAGATACCGCCCTCCCCGCTTGTTGAAGAACCACTGTATGGTCCGGTCGAGCAGAGTTGCGTACGGGAGGTCCGTCACTTGCCGGTCGAACCACAGATGAATGCCGGTGATCGGCGAGTGGCCCCAGCCTTCGAGATCGATCCCCGCTTCCGGCGCCACGCCCGTCACGCGCTCGAACGGAAGGCAGCAGATATAGTAGTCGGCCCGGAACTCCCGGCCCGCCGCCCGGACGCCCGACGCCCCGTCGCCTTCGAATAGGACGCGCTCCACCGGCGACCGGAATTCGAACCGCACGTTCTTCATCCGGTTCCACGCCTCCAGCCCGTACAGCTCTCCGAGCGGCGTCGCCGGCACGCCCATGTGATAACCCGTCTTGCTCGCCAGGAAACCGCCTGCCATTACCTGGAAGCCGTGGCAGGCCGCCATCCGGTCGAGTTCCTCGTTGATGGCGCTGACCAGAATCTGCCGCCAGAACCGCTCGATCGCCGCCTCCGTCTGGCGCTTGTCGCGGAGCCAGTCGAGCATCGTGATGCGGTCGAGATCGCCGCGGCTCTTGCTCTCGCGCCGCAGCGCGGCCAGCGCGCGTCCGATCGCCAGCTTGTCCGCCGCCCCGAGAAAGGGCAGCCGCAGGAACGAGGCGGCGAAATGCAGCGGCGCCGGAACAGCGCCGGCGGCCAGCGTCGAGATGCGCCCGCCCGGCTCGATGAAATAGAACTCCCGGTGGAAACGGATGCGGTCCGCCACGCCCAGCCGCTCGTAGAAGTCGAGCAGGTTCACGCAGCACCGGAGCAGGATGTGCTGGCAGTTGTCGATGAACTCCGGCTCGCCGCCGCCCCCCGGCGCGGGGTACGACGTGGCTCGCCCGCCGAGGAAGGCCCGAGCCTCAATCACCGTTACGTCAAAGCCGGCCGAGCCGAGCGCCGCGGCGGAGGCCAACCCCGCCAGCCCTCCGCCGATCACGACGACGCTGGACATTCAGACGGGAATACGGGCCCGCTTGCCGCCGCCTTCGTCGTCGTCCGACATCTTCAAGGCAAGCCAGACGCAAATCGCCAGAAAGAGAATATAGAGGAAATCGCCGGCCACCGCCATCAAGAGACCAGTATGCTGGTGGAAAGGCCGGTTTGGCAACGGGCCCGGGAACGGATTGGTACTAAGGTGGTCCGCGGGCGACCCGAGTGTCGATCCGACGTTTCCCCCTTCGATACTCAGTCAGAGGCCGGATGCCAGCCGGTGGATGCCCGGCGGCTCCATGGCCAGAAATACCTGAAAGGAAAGGATTTCCATGCGATTCATGATGATTGTGAGGGCGACCGAAGACTCGGAGGCGGGCGTGCTTCCCAGCCGCGAACTGGTGGCCGCGATGGGAAAGTTCAACGAAGAGATGGCCCAAGCCGGCGTGCTGCTGGCGGGGGACGGCCTGCAACCCAGTTCCAAGGGCGCGCGTGTCCGCTTCTCCGGAGGCAAACGAATGGTGATCGACGGCCCGTTTCCCGAGACGAAGGAACTGATCGCGGGCTACTGGATCATCCAGGTGAAGTCGAAGGAGGAGGCGATCGAATGGGCCTTGCGCTGCCCGAATCCCCACGACGGCAAGGATGGCGAGATCGAGTTACGCCAGGTCTTCGAGGTTTCGGATTTTCCGCCCGACATTCTCCCTCCCGAAGAAGCGGCCCGTGAGGAGGCCCTGTTCCGCGAACTCGCAGCCCGGCAGGAGAAGCGGTAGCGTCCGAGTCGGGCCGCGACGGCCCGCGCCGCGCTCTTTCAGCGCCCCTCGAGGTACAGCGGCCCGCCCGGCCCTAGCGGCAGGTCCAGCCAGAGCCACGCCACCAGGAGCAGCGTCCAGCCAATGAAGAACGTCACCGTATACGGCAACATCGTTGCGATCACCGTGCCGATGCCGGTCTTCGGCTGGTACCGCTCGGTGAAGGCGACAATCAAGGCGAAGTAGGACATCATCGGCGAGATGATGTTCGTTGTCGAGTCGCCGATCCGGTAGGCGACCTGCGTCAGTTCCGGCGCGTAGCCCAGCAGCATGAACATCGGCACGAACACGGGCGCCATGATCGCCCACTTGGCCGACGCGCTTCCCATGAAGAGGTTGACGACGGCGGTCAGCGCCACGAAGCTCACCATCAGCGGCGCTCCGCCGAAGCCGGAAGCGCGCAGCGCATCGGCGCCCTTTACCGCCACGATCAGGCCGAGGTTCGTCCAGTTGAAGAACGCCACGAACTGCGCCGCGAAGAAGACCAGCACCAGGTAGCTGCTCAGCGTGCCCATCGCCTTCGCCATCGCGTTCATGACGTCGGCGTCGTTCCGGAACGAGCCGGCGCCAATGCCGTAAGCGATGCCCGTCGCGACGCCGCCGATGAAGATCAGCGCCACGATTCCTGATAGGAACGGCGAATGCAGCAGGCTGCCGGTTTCCGCGTCGCGTAGGAAACCGTTGGCCGGCGCCGTGCCCCACACGATGAGGGCCGCATAGATCAACGCGGCCGCGGCCGCGAACCGCAGCCCGCGCCGCTCCGCCGGACCCACCGGCGACATCTCCGCGGCCCGTTCCTCCCCGGCGTACGGACCAAGCCGCGGAACCACGATCTTCTCGGTCACCAACGTGCCGGCCGCCGCGATGAGGAAGGTGGAGACGAGCATGAAGTAGTAGTTGCACGCCGGGTTGACCAGGTAGGCGGGATCGATGATGTGGGCCGCCTCTTGCGACAGTCCGGCCAGCAGCGGGTCCACCGTGCCCAGCAGCAGGTTGGCCGAATATCCGCCGGAGACCCCGGCGAACGCGGCGGCCAGTCCCGCCAGCGGATGCCGTCCCACGGCCAGGAAGATCACCGCCCCCAGCGGTACCAGCAGCACGTAGCCGATCTCGCTGGCGGTGTTCGACAGCACGCCGGCGAACACCAGGGCGAACGTCAGCAGCCGGCGCGGAGCGGACAGAACCACCAGCTTCAGCGCGGCGCCGATCAGCCCGCTGCCCTCGGCCACGCCGATGCCGAGCAGCGCCACCAGCACGGTGCCCAGCGGCGCGAATCCGGTGAAGTTGGTGACCATCGATTGGAGAATGCGGTGGAGCCCGTGGACGGAGAGCAGGTTCACCGGAACCACCGTCTGGCCCGTGCCGGGATGGATCGCGGTGAGGTCGAGCTTCGCCGCAATCGCCGAGGCGAATACCAGTCCGACGGCCAGCAGCGCGAAGAGCGTGGCCGGATGGGGCAGCGCGTTTCCGGCGCGCTCGACGAAACCGAGTGCGCGGTCAAACACCGAAGAGGCGCCGACGGTAAACCTGCGCAAGCCACTATGGTAGCGGTCCATGCGCGCGCAATGTCCGTCGCGGGAACCTGCGCGCCCGCTAGAAGATAAATGCCTCTTATTGTATAGTTGAGGCATGGCTCACCTGACGCGCCGTCAAGTTCTCGCCGCACCCGTGCTGGCCTCCGCCTTGGCGGCCCGGGCCGAAGGCGGCAAAACGCAGATCGGGCTGGTTCAGTCCACGCACAAGCGGCTCGCGCGGCCGGCTTCGCCCGAGGATCCGCTGGACTACGAAACGGTCCGGGATATGGTCTGGAAGGCGATCGACTACGGACGCCCGCGCGCCGGCAGCCTGGAGGCGAAGATCAAGCCGGGCCAGTGGGTGGTGCTCAAGCCGAACCTCGTATTCCTGCGGCCTCAGCGCGGCTACCGGCAGGGAGACGTCACCGACCTTCGAGTGATCCGGGCGGTCCTCGAATACGTGGCGCACAAATCCAAGGCTTCCCGCATCACAATCGCCGAAGGCGGTTCGTATCGCAGCCCGCGCGACCCGCTGCCCGATAACGCCGTCCTCCAGAACGGCCGCCGCGTGTCCGCGCTCGAATTCGACTGGGGCGCCCAGGAATTCCCGGGAACCGGCGGCAGTATCGGCGCGATGCTGGAGGAGTTTCAGAGCGAATTTCCGCGAACGAAGTTCGATTTCGTGGACCTGTCCTACGACGCGGTCCGAGACGCCTCGGGCAATTTCCGGCGCGTGGCCGTGCCGGTCTCGACGAATGGCGCCGGCGCCTTCGGCGCGCGTTCGGACTACTTCGTCACCAATACCATCCTGAACTGCGACTTCCTGATCGACATGCCGGTGATGAAGGTCCACGATTACTGCGGCATCACCTGCTGCATCAAGAACTATGTGGGAACCGCGCCGCGCGAAGCCTACCAGAAGCCTGGGTTGTTCCACAATCAGAGCCTCCACGACGAGCACACCGTGGAAGACCGGATCGATCAATTCCTCGTGGATCTCGCCGCGTTCCATCCGCCGGACTACTGCGTGATGGACGCCATCCGCGGCCTCCAGTACACCGAGCACAACAACGGCAAGGCAGACCAGATGGTGCGCAGCAATCTCGTCTTCGCGGGCGAGGACGCCGTGGCCATGGACGCGATGGCCTCGTACCTGATGGGTTTTCAGGTTCCGGACATCGATCATCTCCACATGGCGCAGAAGCGCGGTATGGGAATCATGGACCTGGCGAAGGTGGATGCCCGGGGAGACGATCCGGCGCGGCTCCAGCGGTATTGGGCGCGGCCCCGGCGCTGGTATGGCCGAGGGAATCGCGAGTGGCGCGTCAGCCGGAACGCCGGCGCCCCGCTCAAGGGTTGGGACCGGCGCGCCACTCCCACCGACACGCTGCACATCGGCCGCTGCTGGGACGAAGGCATCGTCCCCGGCAAAACCTATTTCGCGGCCGCCAAGGTGGTGGCCGACGGCAGCCGCAAAGCCTACCTTTGGGTCGGCGCCGATGGACGCGTAACCGCTCTGCTGAACGGCCAGAAGGTGATGGAGGTGGAGAACCGCACGCGCTATCGCGTCGGGCAGTTCCAACAACCGGTAGAACTGGCGCCCGGCGAGAACCTGCTGGAGTTCCGCGTCGAGGCTCTCTCCGCGTCGGCCGCCGTGAGCGCCCATCTCGTAGGGCCGCGAAACGACGGCGACACGGCCGATGGGATTCGCTGGACCGCTTAACGCGACTACCCGCCGCGTACTTCGCTGAGCCGCACGTTGCGGGTCTCGGGCAGAGCGAAGATCAGCGCCGCCCCGATGAGAAAGAACCCCGAGTTCAACGCGAGCGAAGGTCCCAGCCCGCTGCGGTCCGCCAGGGCCCCAACGGCGAAGGGCGCCAGCGCGCTTAGCGCCCGGCCGAAGTTGTACGAGAAGCCCTGGCCGGCCCCGCGGACCGCCGTGGGATAAAGCTCGGCCAGCAACGCTCCGAACAGCGAGAAGTAACCCGAACCGAAGAAGCCCACGAACGGGCTCAGCGCCAGCAGCGCCGTCTCCGCCGACGCCCCTCCGAGCCGCGGCATCGCGCCGTAGACCGGCGTCAGGGCGGCCGCGCCGAGCACGTACAGCAGAAAGGCCGGCCGCCTGCCCATCCAATCGGCGAGCCAGCCGAAGCTTATGTATCCGGCCAGCGAGCCGAACTGCATGGCGAACATCCACCCGCTGGTGCGGACGATGCTGAGCCCCGCGCCGCCTTCGGCGACCGGCGCGGAAAGGAATCCCGGCAGCCAGGTGAACAGGCCCCAGTAGCCGAGCAGGACCGAGGTGGCCAGCGAAGTCGCGATCAGCGTACGGCGGCCGAGCGGACCGCGAAACAGGTCGAGGAACGTCATCTTCCTGCGCTCCGCCGACCAGACCTCCGGTTCCGACACTTTGCGCCGGATGAACGCCGTCAGCAGCGCCGGCAGAATTCCGACGACGAACAGCACGCGCCACCCGAACCGCGGGAGGATCAGCGCGGACACGATCGCCGCCAGCATGTAGCCCAGCGCCCATCCGGATTGCATGAACGAGATCGCCTTGCCGCGGTGTTCCGGGGGCCAGCTTTCCGCCACCAGCACCGATCCCGCCGACCATTCGCCGCCCAGGCCCAGCCCGATCAGCCCGCGCCAAAGCAGCAGTTGCGCCAGGTTCTGCGACGTCGCCGCGCCCGCCGACGAGAGCGAGTACAGCAGGATCGTGTAGATGAGCGTGCGCCGGCGGCCGAGGCGATCCGCGATAACGCCCGCCGCGATTCCGCCGGCCGCCGAAGCGACGAGGGTGACCGAACTGACCAAGCCCGCCTGCGCGTTCGTCAGTCCGAACTCCGCCCGAATGCTCTGGAGCGCGAACACGTACAGCAGCACGTCCATCGCGTCCAGCATGAAACCGAGCATGGCCGCCCACAGCGCCATCCAGCGCGGTTCCGTTAGCATCCTTGTTGTCAAGGGCCGCTCGGGCACTCCTGATACAATAGCGTCAACCGATGACGCGGAAAGACTTCCTGAAGGCGGCGTCAGGAGCGGCGGCCGCGACATTGCTGGCGCAAACCAAGAAACGCAACCTGGTTTTCATCCTCGCCGACGACCACCGCTTCGACCAGTTGGGCTGTCTTGGGCATCCGTGGCTGAAGACGCCTCACCTCGACCGGCTGGCCCAGAAAGGCGTGCTGTTTGAAAACGCCTTCGTCACCACCTCGCTTTGTTCGCCGAGCCGGGCTTCGATCCTCACCGGCCAGTACGTGCATTCGCACCAGGTGACCGATAACGTCTCGCCGCTTCCGGCGGGTCTGACGACGTTTCCCCAAGTCTTGCAGAAGCATGGGTACCGCACGGCCCTGATCGGGAAATGGCACATGGGCGGCGACAGCGACGAGCCCCGGCCGGGGTTCGATCACTGGGCGTCGTTCCGCGGGCAGGGCGATTACAACAACCCGACGATCAACTTCAACGGCGACCGCCGGAAGACGCAGGGCTACGTCACCGACATTCTGACGGACGAGGCCGTGCGGTTCATCGACGAGAACCGCTCGAGGCCGTTCCTTCTGTACCTGGGGCACAAGGCGGTGCACGCCGATTTCTCTCCGGCGGAGCGGCACAAGGACTGGTACGGCGACGTCGAAATCCCGCGGCCCGCATCGATGGCCGACTCCGAGGAGAACTACCGCGGCAAGCCCGACTGGGTGCGGCGACAGCGGAATTCCTGGCACGGCGTCGACGGCATGTACGACCGCCGCGTGCGCTTCGACGATTTTGTGCGGAACTACTCGCGGACCCTGATGGCCATGGACGACAGCGTGGGCCGCGTGTACAACGAACTGGACGCAAAGGGCCTGTTGAACGACACGCTGATCGTCTACATGGGCGACAACGGGTTCCTGTTCGGAGAGCACGGCCTGATCGACAAGCGCGCCATGTACGAGCCGTCGATCCGCGTGCCGATGATCGCCCACTGTCCGGACCTGTTCGACGCCGGCCGCCGCGCGTCCGGGATGGCGCTGAACATCGACATCTGCCCGACCATGCTTGAAGCCGCCGGCGCGCCGATACCCTCGTCGGTCCACGGCCGGTCGCTTCTGCCGCTGATCGCGGGCGAGGGCGACTGGCGAACGGAGTTCGTCTACGAGTACTACTGGGAGCGGGACTATCCGCAGACGCCGACCGTGGTGGGACTGAGGACCGACCAATACGCCTACATGCGGTATCACGGCGTCTGGGACCTGGACGAGTTGTACGACATCAAGCGCGATCCCGGCCAGATGAACAACCTGCTCGGCAAAGTGCGAATCACCACCGAAAGCGGGCGGCTGTTCTACCAGATTTCCGATCCGGAGCTGAAGAAGCTGGTGTCCGATCTCGACGGGCGCATCGCGCGCGTGGTCCGAGAGACGGGCGGACGCATGGAACCCACCTGGAAGGGGTAGGCGCGCTCAGCCGCGCGAGGATCTCGAGAACGTAAGCCACGCCTTTCGGCGCGCAAAGAGTCCGCTCCGGGGACGAATATAGAACCCAGACGAACTATTTCGGCTTCACCGGATGTAAATTCGCATCCTTATTACCCGCATTGTTGCCGTTTACCGCGTTTGAAGCCGGCGCGTCGGCGTTCGAGGTCTCCGGCAGCGGAGCGGGAGCGGCGTCGGTTGGGTTCGTTCGGTTCGATTGGTTGGAAGCGGAGGCGGCGGCGGTCCGGGGGGCCGGCGCGGTTGGCTTCGTTTCGCCTCCGGCGGTTTGCGGTTCCGGTTCGATCGGGCGGCCGAGCTGAGAAGGCGGTTGTTCCTCCGGCAGGTAGCCGGCTTGGCCGGTGCGGACCCGCTCGAGTTCCTTGAGGGCGCGGTAGTAGTCGCGGCGGGCCTGGGTCTGGTAACGGAGGATGAGGGCGAAAACGGCCGGGTCAGAGCCCCAGGCGGCGCCGGCGATCAACTCGCGGACGTCCTCGGCGGCGTCGGCCAATCGGGGTTCGGCTTCCTCGGGCTCCGGTTCGTGGATCTGGCCGGATTCGTCGGCGTAGGGGAACGGATAGGCGGGCGG
>JAHCHE010000041.1 GCA_026129905.1 Bryobacteraceae bacterium
TGATTCCTCTAATCAGTTGATTCTATTCAACTTATAGCCGGACAGCAGTGGTTCGACATCTCATCCGGCAGTTGGCGCACCTGAAGAACCAGCC
This sequence comes from Bryobacteraceae bacterium, assembly GCA_026129905.1. Classification (GTDB taxonomy): domain Bacteria; phylum Acidobacteriota; class Terriglobia; order Bryobacterales; family Bryobacteraceae; genus JAHCHE01. The sequence goes on from JAHCHE010000041.1 coordinate 95, forward strand.
CACCGACTCTCCGGAAGCATGGTATGAGCAGCAGTTTGGCCGAACACCTGAATACTCGGCGCTCCTCGGTGAGGTGGCAAAGTCACCCGCCGAAAGAATGCAGTTGCTGCGCGGCTACTTCGAGCCCACGGCTGAGGAGCGCGAGGAAGGCCGCAAGTTGCCGACCGCTGCGCACCGCGCGATTGCGAAGCTGGTGTCCGGCGGTTACGTGCGCGTTATCGTGACGACGAACTTTGACCGGCTGCTGGAAGGCGCGCTCCAGGACGTCGGTATCCAGCCCACAGTCATCAGCACCGCCGACGCCGCTGTGGGCGCCTTGCCCCTGGTGCATTCCCCCTGCACAATCATCAAGCTTAACGGCGATTATCTCGACAGCCGATTGAAGAACACCGGTGACGAGCTTATGCAATATGACGAACCATTGGAACGTCTGCTGAACCAAATCTTCGATGAGTATGGCCTTGTTGTCTGTGGCTGGTCGGCGGAATGCGACACAGCGTTGCGCGCTGGTCTGGAACGCTGCACGACCCACCGCTTCACAACCTACTGGGCTGTTCGGGGCACGCTCGGCGAGAAGGCGCAGGACCTGGTGGTCCTACGGGGGGCGGTAGTAGTGCCGATTACCGGCGCGGATGAGTTCTTCACCGAGATGTTGGAGAAGGTAGCGGCCCTTGAGTCCTTTGCGGAATCCGACCTGCTGTCCACCAAGGTCGCCGTTGCCCGCATGAAGAAGTACCTCGCCGACGGTTCGCAACGCATCCGCCTGCATGACCTCTTGACCACGGAGACCGAGCGGGCATATGCAGCCGTCAATGATCACCGCTTTTCCATGCTGACGTCTGACGTGCCCCCCTCTGAGATTCCTGCCCGGCTGGAGGCATACGAGGCCTCGCTCGATACCGTGCTGAACCTGCTGGTTTGCGGTGCGTATTGGGCAGAGCCGGAGCATGACGCGCTGCTTGTGCGATGCTATGCTCGGCTGATCCGCCAGTCGCGGACCGGGTGGGGCCTCCATGGTGGGCGTAAGCTACAGCGTTACCCAGGCCTGCTGCTGGTCTATGCAATGGGTCTTGCCTCCGTGAGTAGCGGCAATTACCGTTTCCTCGGGGCGCTGCTTTTCCTCAAGGTTCGCGAGGAAGAGTATGAAGAGGCAAAACCGGTTGCAGCCATTTTCCACACCGCGGCTGTACCGGCGCCGGCGCATCAGAAGCAAGCGCCCGTCAGCGACCGGCTGTTTCGTATCTTACGCGAGCCGTTGCGGGCATATCTGCCGGACGATACCGAGTACGACCGGGCGTTCGACTGGTTTGAGTATCTGCTTTCTCTTTGTCATTGTGACGCTCAGTACACCCGGGACGGCCTGGCGGAGTTGAAGAAGAAGAATCCAGAGTACACCCTGGAGGCCCCGGTCGGACGTTTCGGCTGGAAGGCTTTGGATGAGGTCCCCAAGATTCAGACGGAGACGCAGCTCGGCGCCGGCGAGCCGTTTGCGGAGAAGTTAGCCGCCGTAATCAAAGCCGGCTTCTTCGATTCCGCCGGTCGGCAGATGGACAAGTACGCCGACGTGAAGGCGGGCTTCGACAGGTACCTTGTACAACTCAGACGTCAATGGAATCTCTGGCGTCTCGGCGCGCGCAACTGATCCACTGTCTCGCCGGCCCCAGCGCCCTCGGTCTCCGCCGCAGCGTCGCCCGCGCACCCCCGGCGCCCTCCCGCGCGCAGCCGCCGGACGCGCGCGCTGTCTCCGACCCAGGCCACGTGGGACGTGAGTGCTTGGCGCTCGGGCCCTGTAGAGCCATACGCAAATTGCGTACAAGTAAGGAAGACATGGGGGAAGGCGAGCCTCAGCATGGCCGAGCGCAATGCCGTGAAAGGTTTGATTGCCGTTCTGGCGGCAAGGTTATGCGGCAAAGGGCAGGAGGGCACGATGAACCGAAGGGAAAATCCAAGCGGGCGCCGAAGACATCGGCGCGCTTCGCCGAAGGAACGATCCACCGTCGGTGCGCGGATCATAGAAGGACTGGAGCACGCCATCGCCTGGACGCGCGGCGAGAACGACGACGTTCGCGAGGTCAGGACGAAGATGGGCCTGAGCCAGGCGCAGTTCGCGACGAAGTTCGGCTTCCCGCCAGCTATCCTGCGCAATTGGGAGCAGGGCCGGTCGCGGCCGGATGCGCCGACGCGCGTATTGCTGGCAGTGATCGCGAAGCATCCCGAGGCTGTCAAGGACGCATTGCGGAAGGCGGGTTGATTGGCTCGACGAGGTCTTCAAATGCCCAGCCTCTTCAGGCACCCGCTCCCAACACGAACCTTGCCCGTTCGCGCCGCAGCATCTCGAAGGTATTGATGTACGGGAGATTGATTCCGAGAGCAACATTCGGGATCTTCACCCGTCTCACCCCGTCACTCGGCTTCTCATGGGTCACCACGATATGGCCGTGCGCGTGCGCAAAAGCCACCAGGTAGTAATCGGCGTCTTCGAGAAACCGCGCGATGGCGTCAGAGCGGTACGACTGCCGGCGCGCCCATTGCGCGATCTCAGCCAAGCTGGCCAGTAGCGCCGCATCCATGGGAGCAAAGAAGGAGGACGGCTGACGCTCCGCCCATGCGGCGAGCGAATCCGCGCCGGCCTTCAGTTCGTCGCCCACCTTGGCGATGCTCAGGACTCTGCCCGCGGCGTGCGCCGCCGCCACCCAGTCCCAGAATCCTGGACACAAGTCGAAGCCGTAGTACCGCTGGTGGGCCTCGATGAAGACGTTGGCGTCCAACAAGTAAGCCATCAGACCGGATACCCCAGCTTTTCCGCAAGCGCGTGGAACGTAACCTCCTTCCTGATTCCCAGCATCCGGAAGGCATCCCGGAACAGCGTCTGCCCCTCAAGCGTGCTCACGATGACGGCCCGGGCAAAACGCTTGTTCACCCGGACGCCCAGGGTGGCATAGAGATCCCCTCCGCTTTGCGCCGCCGCGGGCAGGGATTTCAGCCGTTCCAGCTCCGCTTCGTAGACCGCCCAGAACGCTTCGCGCGTGAATCCGCCGAGATCGAAAATGCGCCGGAGGATCACCAGAGTGCTGACCTTGAACACGCGCGCCAGCCGTTGCGCCTCCTGAGGCGAAAACGGCCCGCGATACTCCTCCCGGACGGCCGCCAGGGGCGCCAGGAGTTCCGCCGCTACCCGATTGCACCAGCGCTCCACGTTGTGCTCCGGCTCCGTACGCGGTTCGGCATCCGAGAGCGCCGATTGCCCCAGCCAAATGTGCGCCAGTTCATGCGCGAGCGTGAACATCTGGGCCGCTTTCGTATCCGAGCCGTTGACAAACACGAGTGGCGCGAGGTCGTCGGAAAGGGCAAACCCCCGGAACTCCCGGGGATCCAGGCCACGCTTGTTGCTGCTGCCTACTACGCCGCTCACCATCACCAGGATGCCGGCCGCATCCGCTTGCGCTATGAACTGGCGCAGCGCCGCCGACCACGTCGGCATGCCGCGCCGTTCATCGAGATCGAAGCCCAGGGTTTGCCGCATGCGCCGGGCGGACTCCGCAACATCGCCGGTCACGCGCGCAGAGCCCACGAACGGGAGCGGTTCCTCGCCCTCGGACTGGGCGAACTCGCGGTACCAATCCTGCCGTTCCTGGCACCGGTAGATGGTTTCCAGCAGGTCGGCGCTGGGGCGCGCGAAGGGACGCCCGGCCACTGTCCGGAAATCGGGCAGCGGTAACGGCTCGTCGGGTGGCTCCGGGAGAAAAAGATAGCCGAAGGGAGTCCTGGTCGCCTTGGCGAAGCTTTCCAGTTGCTTCAGCGTCGGCTGTCGTTCACCGCGCACCCAGGCCCGGAGTTTCGGGAACCTCCGCTCCAGCGCCTCCGCCGGACGCCGCGAGCGTTCCACGGCCCAACGCAGGATTTCGGGCGCAATCTCCACATAAATCATCGTACTGCTTCCAATGGGATCTGCCCGGCTACGGCGGCGATCAGGACGGCGCGGGGCCAAGCGAGAGTTCCGCCGGCCCGGCCTGTCAAGCAGGACGATGCGCGCGCAAGGGACGGAGGATACCCGCAACCACGCGCTTCCGGATCAGCCTGGCGGCGGTGCGGCTATAATGGCCATCGAACCAGCGTGAACATCGCAGAGCGAATCGAACGGGACGAAGCAGATCTCGTGGCGACCGGTCAGATGACAATGCCGACGAAGCGCTTCGATGAGAAGAGATTCTGGGCGATTCGGCGGCTCACTGCGACGCAGCGAAAAGGTCCGGCGGGCACTTCGGCGAGTACTGGAAGAGGAACGGGAGGATGCCGCCGCGCGAGCGTGCGGATTCGAGGCGCTGGAGACATGAGGCGGCGGGGGCTGGCGCTCGGGGTTTTGTTGGCGATGGCGGCCGCGGCCGAGGGCGCGGAACCGGCGGCGCTCTACCGGAAGTATTGCGCCGATTGCCACGATCCGGAGAAGGCGGGCCAGACGCCGGATATCCGCGCGCTGCGGCGGATGAGCGCCGGCGACATTCTGCGGTCGATGGAATCCGGCGCGATGCAGCCGCATGCCGCCGAGTTGTCCGACGGGGACAGGAAAGCGCTGGCGCGCCATCTCGGCGTCTGGGAGACCATGCGCGTGGATCTGCTGCACAGCGGGACGGCGACCGAAGAGCGGTTCCAACTCGATGGCGTCCACCGCGAAGGCCCATGGCCGGGACCGCGCGAGAAGACGGCGGACGATCTGGATCTCGGGAAGTACTTCTTCGAAGCGCGCGAGGAGGCTTCGGGCGCGCTGCTGTATTCCCGCGGCTACGCCAGCATCTTCGGCGAATGGGAGCTGACCGGGGAAGCCAAAACCAACCGGCAAAGCTTCTCCGAGTCGGTGCGATTCCCGTTTCCCGACGCGGCCGTGAAGCTGACGATCAAAAAGCGGGACGCGAAGAACAAGTTCGTTCCCGTCTGGTCGGGGACGGTCCGCCCGGAAACCGCTGCCGCGCCGCCGCCGGGAGAGCACCACGTCTGGGAGGTGGTGAAGAACGGCGAACCGGCGGACAAAGTGGACATTCTGCTGCTCGGCGACGGGTACGCCGCGGGCGAAATGGAGACGTGGCGCGAGGATGCCAGGCGGGTAGCGGAGCTTCTGCTTTCCACTCCGCCGTTCCGCGAGCGGCGCTCGGCATTCAATGTGTGGGCGATTGACACGCCCGCCGCGGCCAGCGGCGTCGCGCGGCCTTCGGACGGGGTGAAGCGGGAGACGCCGCTCGGGGTGACCTACGACGCGTTCGGGTCCGAGCGCTATGCGCTGGCGTTCGACAACAAGCGGCTGCGGCGGATCGCCGCGCAGGCGCCTTACGAGTTCCTGCTGATTCTGATGAACGAGCGCAAATACGGCGGCGGCGGGATCTTCAACCTGTACGCGACGGCGGCGGCGCATAACGAGTTCACGCCGTACCTGGCTGTGCACGAGTTCGCGCACCACTTCGCCGGGCTGGCGGACGAGTATTACACCTCTGACGTCGCCTACGTAGCCGGAGAGGCGCCGGCCGAGCCCTGGGAGCCGAACGCGACGGTCGACCCCAAAGCGCGCAAGTGGCGCGACCTGCTCACGCCCGGCGTTCCGCTGCCCACCCCCTGGCCGAAAGCCGAGTTCGAGGCGCTCCAGGCGCGCATCCAGGCGGAGCGGAAGCGGCTCCGCGCCGGCAAGCGGCCCGAGGCCGAGATGGAAGCGTTGTTCAACAAAGAGCGCGACCTCGCGGCCAAGCTCCTGTGGAACGCGGAACACGCGGGCAACGTGGGGGCGTTCGAAGGCTCGAACTACCTCGCCAAAGGCAGCTATCGCCCACAGGTGGATTGCCTCATGTTCACGCGGAACGAAACGGGCTTCTGCGCGGTGTGCCGGCGCGCCATCGAGCGGGTGCAAATGGACCGCGCCGGGTACTGTAGCCATACTGGCCCGGTGCGTGGCCGCGGAGGAGGTATCCGCGCTAGCGCGCCGATGGCACAGGGGAGTCGCAATGATCCTGCATAAATCCGTGTATCTGTTGGCTTTGCTCCCGGCGGCGTACGGCGCCGCCCAACTTCCGCCCGCCGACTGGGGAGCGCCGCCCGTAACGGTGACGCACGCCGGCGGCACGTGGACGGTCGCCGGCCGGAAGACCACGGCGGTATTCGGCGAGTCGGACTTCTCGCTCTCTGTCTCCGCCGGAGGGACAACCTGGCGTATGGTTCCCTCCTCGGACAAGGACATGCTGGTCAGAACCGGCAACGACGAATTCCGGCTCCGCTTGCTCGACGCCCAAAGCATCCGGATTTCGGAGTACGCCACCGGCTACGCCACGGGAATCAAGATCGCGCTCGAGCGGTTTCGCAACGCCGGGATGTACTCCAACGGCGCGCCGCTCGATCTGCGCGTGTTCCTGACCCTGGCAGTCGAGGGCGGCGAAGAAGACCTGTTGTTCGAAGTTGCGGCCGTGGAGGGCGCCGCGCGCATCCGGGAACTGAACTGGCCGCGGGAAGTCGACGGCCGCGAGGTAGACTACACCGTCCTCAGCAACGACGACGGCATGCTCGTCCCGCGCGACTGGCCCAAGGCGTTCCACCCGATACGCCGGGCGCAGAACGATACCAGCATCATCCAGAGCAACCTGATCGAATGCTGGTCCATGTCCTGGTGGGGTTTCCAAAAGGGGCCGGCGGCGATGATCGTGATCGTCGAGACGCCGGATGACGCCGCCTACACGTTCTCTCATCCGCCCGGCGGGCCGACCCTCATTGGGCCGATGTGGCGTCCGCAATTGGGCCGGTTTGCGTATCCCCGGGCCCTGCGCATGGCGTTTTTCCCCAAGGGCAACTACGTGGATCTGGCCAAGCGATACCGGCGCGCGGTCATCGACTCCGGCCTGTTTGTGTCGCTCAACGACAAGGTCGCGCGGACGCCGCTGGCGACGAACCTGATCGGCAACCCGTTCATCGGCGCCGGCATTCTCCGGAACGTGAAGCCCGGCGGACCCCGCTACGATACGAAGGATCCGAAGAATAACTACCGTCTCACCACTTTCGCCGAACAGGCCCAGCGCCTGCGGCAACTGAAAGCGAAAGGCTTTGAGCGCGTCAACGTGAGCCTTTCGGGCTGGCCCAATCTCGGCTATGACCGGCAGCACCCCGACGGGTTGCCGCCCAACAAGGAGGGCGGCGGATGGGAAGGGATGAAAGCGTTCTTCGACGCCTGCCGCGAACTCGGGTATGTCTGCTGGCTTCACGACCAGTATCGCGACTACTATCCCGACGCTCCCTCTTACAACTCCGACTTCGCCGTGCGGGAAGAGGACGCGGCGAGTCCGCCGAAGCATTTCCCCGGCACCCGGTTTCATCCGAACGACTGGAAAGAAGGATACATCCCGTTCATGAACTACTGGGACGGCGGGACACAGGCCTATCTCAATAACCGGTACATCCTTGGACACATCCGGAAAAACTACCGCCTCCTGTTCGCGCACGGCATCCGGCCGCAGGGCAGCTACAACGACGTGTTCGGCTACATTCCTCCCGACGAAGACTTTAATCCCGAGCATCCTTGCACCCGCACCGAGTCCATGAAATACCGCGCGGAAGCGCTCAACTGGGTGCGCGCCAACCTGGGCATTTCGGGTACCGAGGACGGCGCCGACTGGATCGTCCCGTACGTGGATTACGTGACCAGCCGCTTCAATCGCAATCCCGGCAGCGGCAACGACGCATCGTCGGAAGGCGCCATTCCGGTTCCCCTGTACGACCTTGTCTACCACGACGCGCTGGTGACATCCGGCGACGGCTTGCGCGCGTTTCTCTACGGAAACGCGGCGCACATGGGATATCAAGGCGAGCCGAACTTCGATGAAACGCGCCGCCTTGCGGCGCTGCACAAGCGGATCGGCATGCTCGAGATGGTGAAGCACGAGTTCCTGGACGACGCCCGCCGCCGCGAGCGCACCACCTTCGCCGACGGAACCACCGTCACCGTGAACTGGGACAAAAACAGCGTCGCCATCCACCCGGAACTGTAGCCAGCCCTCGGCTCGGAGGGTGGGCGAACGTCCACGCTTGCAAGCCGGCTTTCATGCCGGCTTCGGGACTTGCTACATTCCGCGCGGTTGCCGGTTTGGGCTAAGCGCCGGAGGGCTCTCGGCTAAAAGTATGCAGCGCCCTCCGTCCACTTCACCCCTTCGTTAGAATGCACCTGGGCAGACACTTGCCTCGGTGGGCGATACACGCGAGCGCGGATCCGGCCGCCCAATCTATCGAGTTTACGCCCGGCGGTTCCTCCAATTTGCCACCTTCCCGAATTCAGGAGTCCGCAGGTAACCTTCAAAGGAGAGGATGTCCGGGAGCAGGCGGTGGCATTCCACGATGGCGTCCAGCAGGGCCTGCGGATGAGGAGGACGTCCCCAAGACTCGAACTGCTTCCGCAGAGTGATCCATTCGCGGGCGAAGATCCACAGCAACCAGATTGGGGGCGCCTTGTGGCGAAATGGCTTCCCGCCGCTGACACGGCTCAGGACCTGGGCAAGCTCCTCACCGGAGATGAAGTCGCCGATCAGGGTGAGCTTCCTGCCAATGAAGGCACTCGGCCTGGCGAAGGCCAACCGGGCGAACTCGCCGATGTCCCGGCAGGCGACGTAAGGGATCTTCACGTCGTCGGCCGCCTGACCTGTCAGTACCCGCTTCTTCACCGGCAAGTATTCCCCTCCAATCTCGTCCATGAACGAACCGGGACCGAGGAACGTGTAGGGAACAGCCTTCTCTACGACGTACGCTTCGATATCCAGCTTGCTGCGGATGTAAGGCACGAGAGCCGGACCGTCACCGAAATACGGGATGGTGCTCAACACCAAGTGTTCGACGAAGTTGGCTACGCAGGCGTCAGCGATGTTTCTGCCTTGCCTCCGCTCCATTTCCATGTCGAGCTTGCCTGTCGGCTTGAGCATCGTCGTTACGCCGTATACCCCATACTCCCCGGAAAACGCCTCGGCCATGCTGTCCGCATCGTCCAAATCGGCATACCGCACTTCGACACCGCGTTGTCTGATTCGCGTTTGCTCGCGGCCCGCTCACGTCTCTGGTGAGCGCGACCAGACGCCACGCGCCGTCCTTCGATAGGCTGTTGAGAACGGCGCCGCCTTGCTTCCCCGCGGCCCCGCAGATCACTATGGTTCGAACGCTTGGATTCATGTCATTTGCCCTTGCTCACGCATCCCTACGTCTGGAGCGCATTCTAACTCCTGTTTGAGCCGACCGGTTCGTTTCCCGGTTCGTGCGCCTCCGTCTTGCGTCGCGCCCCTGTCTCCGCGTCTTCTCTGCGATCTCTGCGTCTCCGTGGTGAAGTTTCAAAAGTCCGGGCCCGAATCCGCTGCCGCTCCACGCGCCCCACAAGGCCGTCCGCGTCTATACTGAGTTGGAGTTCGATAAAAACGGCTATGTCATTACTTAGAGAGAAGCCAATGAAACAATGCATGACGGTCCTGTTACTTCTTCTCGCGTTCGCCCTTACTGCGCCGGCCGCGGGCCTGGACGGGAAGTGGGCTTTCACGTTCCAGACGGAAGACGGCGACCGCGAAGCCACCATCGCTCTTCAGGTGAACGGCGAGGAGGTGACGGGCAAAGTCAGCGACCTGGAAGGCTCGGAGATCGACGTGAAAGGAACCTTTAAGGGAAACGCCGTCCGCCTCGAGTTTCCTTATTACTCCGACGAAGCCGGGGTGAAGGCCGAGGTCAAAATCGAAGGGAAGCTCAATGGGGATTCTATCCAGGGCGACTGGCAATTCGAAAGTCACTCCGGCGAATTCAGCGCGAAGCGCATGCGCTGACCCGGCGCCGGCGCTCATCCGCGTGCTCGCGCTGGCGTGCGTCTGCGCCTTTCCCGGCCGGGCGGCGGACATCGTGGAAGCGTTCGGATATCGGTGGAAGGTCCCCATCCGCTCGGACTGGAGCGTCGCTGCGGTCGAAGGCACGCCAACGCTCCAGTTGCTCGTACCCAGGCCCTCCACCCAGCCCCGCCGTCCCACCCAGTTCGCCTTGGCCGAAACGCCGGATTTCCGCCGCGTCACCGTCGAGGCCGAGATCAAGAAGGAGCCGGAAGCCGCCCGCAATCGCCGGACCTCGGTCCTCATTGTCTACGCGTACCAGGACGAAGCCCACTTCAACTACGCGCATCTCTCGGTGGATACCGCCCGCGAGGTGGACGTGCATAACGGCATCTTCCACGTCTACGGCGGCGACCGTGTCCGCATCAGTTCAACAGACGGCCCGGCCGCATTTACTTCCGAAGAGTGGCACAAGGTGCGGCTGGTCCACGACGGCGACTCGGGAACCGTCGAGGTCTGGGTCGACGGACGGCCGCTGCCCTCGCTGAAGGGCGTGGACTTGAGTCTCCGGTCCGGCAAGGTCGGCCTCGGGAGCTTCTTCGACCTGGGCTCGTTCCGCAACGTCGTGATCCGCGGAGAGCCGGTAGCGGACGTCCCGTAAGCGGAAGCGGGCGGCAATCCGCTGAGACCGATTCGCTAAGATAATGGGCAGCAGGAGATCTGCACCTCAGACGCATGGCTGATGCCGCCCCTCCGGGCACGGGAGATTCATCGCCAACCGCGGCGCGGATTGTTGTCGCCACCACCGTCGCGCTGGCCTTCATATCCTTCTGGCGCGGCGCGGCCATCGTGCTCAGCGATCTCGCCTCCACCATGTTCTACGTCGGAGGCATCGCCGAGCGCGCCATCGGCAAGCCCGCGCCATGGTTCATCCTCGCCGTCATGCTGTTCAGCTTCGCCGTCCGCTCGGTCTACATGGAGAGTTGCAGCATGTTCGTACGCGGCGGCGTGTACGTCGTCGTGCGGGACAGTCTCGGCGCCTTCATGGCCAAGGTCTCCGTGTCCGCCCTCGTGGTGGACTACATCCTCACCGGCCCCATCAGCTCCGTGAGCGCCGGGCAATACCTCGGCCGCCTGCTCAACGAACTCTCCGACTTGATGAACCTGGATTACCACGTGCCGCCGGACCTGTTCGCCGCGGGCTTCGGCGTGGCGGTGACGCTGTACTTCTGGTGGGCCAACATCAAGGGCATTCACGAATCGTCGGGCAAGGCGCTCCGCATCATGCAGATCACCACCGTCATGGTGGTGGTCCTGCTCGTCTGGTGCCCGCTCACGATCCTGCTGCGCGGCGGCGCGGAGTTGCCGCCCGCTCCGACGCCCGACAACCTTCGTTTCACGCACGAGTCGCTCGGCTGGCTCGACGGCACGTTCTGGCCGCAGCTTGCCGTTGTCGCCCTGCTCATCGCATTCGGCCACTCGCTGCTCGCCATGAGCGGGTTCGAGACCCTCGCCCAGGTCTACCGCGAGATCGCCCATCCCAAGCTGAAAAACCTGCGGATTACCGCCAATATCGTTTGCTTCTACGCCATGATGAGCACCGGCCTGATCTCGCTGTTCGCGGTGATCATCATCCCCGACGAAACGCGCCCGCGGTTCTACGACAACCTCATCGGCGGGCTGTCGATGCACTTGGCCGGCCCCGAGTTCCTCCGCCTCGCGTTCCATGCCTTCGTCGTGCTTGTCGGCACGCTCATCCTGTCCGGCGCCGTCAACACCTCCCTCATCGGCGCCAACGGCGTGCTGAACCGCGTCGCCGAGGACGGCGTTCTCCTCGAGTACTTCCGCAAACCGCACCGCCGGTTCGGTACCACCTTTCGCATCGTCAACCTCGTCGCCTTCCTCCAGATCGGGACGATCCTGGCCAGCCGCGGCGACGTCTATCTGCTGGGCGAAGCCTACGCCTTCGGCGTCGTGTGGAGCTTTTTCCTCAAGGGCCTCGGAGTTTCCGCCCTCCGGTTCCAGCGGCGCGATCAGGAGTACAAAACGCCCGGCAATATCCGCATCGGCAAGACCGAGCTGCCGGTCGGCCTGATTGCCACAACCCTGATGCTGCTGCTGGTGGCGCTGGCCAACCTGTTCACCAAGAAGATCGCCACCATCTACGGCATCACCTTCTCCATCGTGCTGCTGGCGCTGTTCACCATCTCCGACCGCGTCAATGCCCGCCGGAGGCGCGAAGACAGAAAAGGGCTCGAAGAGTTCAACCTCGAACACAATCCCGAGGTCACCGCGGCCAGCCTGCGCGCCCGCCCCGGATGCGTGTTGGTTGCCGTCCGCGATTACAGCCGCATGGACCATCTCAAGCGCGTGCTGCGGAAAACCAATATCCGCCGCCACGACATCGTCGTCATGACCGTGCGCCCGCTGCCGTTCGGAACCGGAGAGTACGCGCTGACCGAGGACCAGTTCTTCTCCGACTACGAGCAGGAACTGTTCACCCACGTCGTCACTCTGGCCGAGAAGGAGGGCAAGCCCGTAGAGCTGTTGGTCGTACCCGCCGTCGATCCCTTCGACGCCCTGGTCCAGACGGCCGCCAACCTCAAGGCTTCACGCCTGGTCACCGGCGTCTCCGCCAAAATGCCTTCGGAGGAACTGGCCCGGCGCATCGGCCTCGCCTGGGAAAAGCTCCCCGAGCCGCGGCTCCCGCTTTCCCTCGAAGTCATCAGTCCCGAGCGGCCCTCGGTGTTCGTGAATCTCGGTCCCCATCCACCTCGCCTCTGGCCTGAAGACGTGGACCGCTTGCACGAACTCTGGCTCGAGCTGACCGAGAGAGCGGGATTCGGTTCGCGGTTACACCACCGCGACGTGGTCGGCGTTGCATTACGGCGCCTGGAGAGCGACCTCGACGGCGCCGGCCGGGCCGAGGTTATCGAGAACCTGCGGAAAGAGCTGCGCTCGTAGACGGCGTTGACCCGAACTTATTGAGCGTGCGCTAACCTGCTGGAATCTGGACCTTTTCGGGCGATTGCCGAACTTTTTCGCTAGGTGAATTTGCCTATTGACAGTAAGCCGCGTTAGAGCGAAAATCTAATTGGAACCGTGAGTTGGTTCCGCTCGCAACGGAGTGGCCGGGCCGACCCGGCCAGGAGGTGGCTATAGAGCCGTACAAGAAGCCGGGGCGGCGGGTGTCTAGCTCTTCGGGATCGTAACGAAAGCAGTGGACGGCCGGAATCGGGGCACTTGAAACGTGCCGGCGCGTAAAGCGCAACCTGATGGCGTGAACGCTGATTTCGGATCCCGAATGGCCAGACCCCGCCGCCCTTGTCGTTTCTTGTCTTGACGGCCCTCTTCCGCTCCCACCCCGTTCTGCATTCTCTGGGATAGAAATGCTTTTCGTTTACCAAGGAGGGGCGTAAATGTCTTCACGTCCGGAGCCGGCCGCGTTGCCGTCGCCGACGCTGTTCTTCGACACCGTTACCGCGTTTCAGCGGACTGCTGCCATAAAGGCCGCTATCGAATTGGACTTGTTCGGCGCCGTCGGAGACGACGGAGCGACGGCCACCGCCGTTGCCTCCCGTATCGGCGCGCCTGAACGCAGCGCGCGCATCCTGTGCGACTACCTGGCTGCGACCGGCTTCCTCACCAAGGACGACGGCCGCTACGGGCTGACGCCGTCCAGCGCCATGTTCCTCGACCGCCGTTCCCGGGCCTACTGCGGCGGAGCGATCGGCTTCCTGTTGTCGCCGGCCCTGACGAGCGCATTCGCCGACCTCGCCGAGACCGTGCGCCGCGGCACGACGCAACTCAACGGCGAAGGCACGGTCAGCAAGGAGAACCCGGTTTGGCTGGATTTCGCCCGCTGCATGGCGCCGCTGATGACCCTGCCGGCTGAGTTGATGGCCGGGTTGCTTCCGCTCCCGGCCGGGCGCAAGGCGCGGGTCCTGGACATCGCCGCCGGCCACGGAGCGTTCGGGATCGCCATCGCGCAACGCAACCCCGACGTCGAGGTCACCGCGCTCGACTGGGCTTCCGTGCTCGAGGTGGCGCGCGAAAACGCCCGCGCAGCCGGAGTGGCGGACCGTTACCACGTCCTAGCCGGCGACGCGTTCGAAGTGGATTTCTGCGGCGGTTACGACATCGTCCTGCTGACCAACTTCCTGCATCACTTCGACGTCCCCGCGTGCGAAAGCCTGCTGCGGAAGGTGTCCGCCTGCCTGAACCCGGACGGCCGCGCCGCGACGCTCGAGTTCGTGTTGAACGACGACCGGCTCTCGCCTCCGTCGGCGGCCGGTTTTCCGCTCGTGATGCTGGCGACCACGCCAGGCGGCGACGCGTACACGTTCGCCGATTACGAGCGGATGTTCGCCAACGCCGGTTTTCGCCGGTCGGAGCTTCACGACCTGGGTCCCGCGCCCGAGCGGCTGGTCATCTCCCACAAGTAGGCCGCAATCCGCGGCGCGGGCGCATTCTCGGCACGCCCGTAACCACAAGCTGCTCCCGCGCCGTCTTTATGTTGACGCGTCCGTTGTGTATCCTTAAAGGGAACCTGTAGCGATTCATGTCCGCAATTTCGAATCCAGCGCCCGCGCCGGCGCGTGAGCCACTCCCGCTCCAACGCCGGGTAGAGCAGCCTCCGCCCAGGAAGCCCGCTCCCTGGAAGCCGCTGATCGCATTGACGTTGGTCCTCATCGCCGGCATCGCCGCATACCAGCTTTGGGTGAAGCCCGCCCAGGTGGCGCAACCCGTGGCCGCGATTGTGCCCGTCGAACGCGCCGTCGCAGGGGCGATCGAGCACGTGATCCGCGTCAGCGGCGTCACCTCGAGCATCAACTTCGCCAACATTCGCGCCCTGGAACCCAGCGGTCCCGATCGCAGCTCCCTGGTGCTTCTGGACCTCGCCGAATCCGGCGTCCGGGTCAAGAGGGGGGACGTGGTCGCCCGCATCGACGGCGAGAGCGCAAAAGCCCACGTCGAGGACGTTCATTCCACCGTCGTGGCCTCCCTGGCCGACGTAAAGAAGCGCCGCGCCGAGCAGCAGATCGACTGGGAGACCTTGCGGCAGGAAATCCACCTTGCCAAGGCCGACCTGGACCGCTGGCAACTGGAAGCCGGCGCCTCCGAGATCCGCACCGTGATCGACCGGGAGATCATCAAGCTGGCCGTCGAAGAAGCCTCCGCCGCCTATGAAGCCAAACGGTCGGAGCTGGATTTGAAGAAAACGGCCCACGACGCCGAAGTCCGCATCCTCGAACTCACCAGCGAGCGCCATAAGCGCCACCGCGACCTCCACGCCTCCGACCTGGAAAAGTACGCCGTGCGCGCGCCGATGGAAGGAATGGTGGTCCGCCAGGCGATCTGGCGCGGCGGCGAGATGAGCCTCGTTCAGACCGGCGACCAACTCTTCCCCGGCCGCCTGTTCCTCAAAGTCATGGATACCCGCGAAATGCAGGTCGAGGCCGAAATCAATCAGGCCGAGAGCGAGATGTTCCGCATCGGCCAGGTCGCCCGGATCGGCCTGGACGCTTTCGAGGGAGCGACCTACGAGGGCAGGATCTACAGCATCGGCGCCCTGGCAAAGACCTCGGGTTCCCAGAACGACTACATCCGCAAAATCCCCATCCGGATTCATATCAACAACGTCGACGAACGCCTGCTGCCGGACCTTTCCGCCTTCGCCGACGTCGTGGTGAAGAAGGCGGACGACGCCGTTCTGATCTCCCGCGCCGCCCTGTTCGACGACGGCGGGGAGCCGTTTGTCTACGTGAAGAACCGCGGCACGTTCGAGAAGCGGCCGGTCAAGACAGGCTTGAAGAACCACCTCCAGGTGGCCATCGTCTCCGGCATCGAAGCCGGCGAAGAAGTCGCGCTGCGCCGCCCCGGTTCCTGACCGTCGGGCCCTACCCGTTCTTGAACGCCCCGACCATTTCCCGCGCGCCCCTCAGCAGCACGTTCGCGTCGAGGCTCACCGCCAGGTAGGTGACGCCGAGGTCGCGCCATTGCCACGCCGTGGCCACGTCGTCGCAGTAAGTGCCGATCCTGACCGGCTTGTCCTTGGCCGCGCCGACAATCTCCTTCATCTTGTCGCGCACCAGCGGGCTGTCCACCTGACCCGGGATGCCCAGCGATTGGGAAAGGTCGTAAGGCCCGAGGAACGCCACGTTCACGCCGTCGACGCCCGCGATCTCGTCGAACGCGGCCACGCCCCTGGCGCCCTCGATGTGCAGCACGACGGATACGTTCCGGTTCGTCTCCGCCAGGTACTCGGGGGTCGGAAACGCGCGATAGCTGGCCGCGCGCACGTAAGGTTGAAGTCCGCGGTTCCCTTTGGGATGGAAAGTCGCGGATTCCACCGCCAGCCGCGCCTGCTCGGCCGACTCGATCTGCGGCACGTGAACGCCCGCCGCCCCCATGTCCAGCGGCTGCCGGATGGCGATGGGATCGCAGTGGGATACGCGTACCAGGGGGCAGACGCCTCCGGCTACGGCGGCCCGAATCAGGTTCTCGGTCGTTTCCAGGTTAATGGCGCCGTGCTCGGTGTCGATCACGACAAAATCGAAACCGGCCAAGCCGAGGATCTCCACGATCTGCGGCGACGGGATGGTGACGAACGTGCCGATCACATAACCCTGCGCGGCGTAGCGCTCCGCCAGCAGATGCGCTTTTAGACGATTTGCGGTCGATGATACAGGCAATCCGTGCCGCAGTATACCAGACGCCGCCGCGCGCGGCCGCCGTGCTCCTTGCCGTGCTCCTTAAGGATGCACAACGTTCCGCAGCGGTTCACCGCGCGACAGGCGGTTGATGTTCTCGGCGATGTCGCGCGCCCGTCCCTCGATGGTCCGCCGCGTCCAGGCCGAAATGTGCGGCGTCATCAGGATGTTGTCCAATTCGTGAAACGGGTATCGCGAGGGGAGCTTGCGCTCGTCCGGATCGGTGGGATAGTCGTACCAGACGTCGATCGCCGCGCCCGCGATCCGGCGGTCCCGCAGCGCCTCGTAAAGCGCGCGCTCATCGACGATCTTGCCTCGCGCGGCGTTGATCGCAAACGCCGAAGGCTTCATGGCCGCGAGTTCCGCCTGGCCAATCAACCCCAGCGTCTCCGGCGCCAGCGGACAACACGGGACCACGAAATCGGCCGCACCGAGCAAGCTGCGCCAATCGTCGTAGCCCACCGTCCGGTCGAAGTCCGCCGGAGCTTCCGATGGTGTTCGCGAAACCGCGATCACCCGAATGCCAAACGCTCGCGCGCGGCGCGCAACTTCGCGAGCGATGTGGCCCGTGCCGATCAGCAGCGCGGTCTTTCCCTCCAGCACCTCCAGCGCCGGCGGTTCTCCCCAGATGCAGCTATCCCGCCATTGGCCCTCGCGCAAACGCCGGTCGTATTCGCTCGGGCGGCGCGCCAGCACCAGCATCGCCATCAACGCGTGCTCGGCGATCGCCACTTCGTGGTGGAACGTATTCGCCAGCACCACGCCCGGAGCAAGCTGGTCGAGCGGAAGACCGTCGATCCCCGCGCCCGACGCCTGGATCAGCTTCACGCCGCGGGCGCGCGCCGCCGCGACGGAGAGCGGCCACCCCACAATCACGTCGGTCCCGTCGAGCGACGCCGGATCCAACGAAGCCAGATCTCCCGCCAGTCTGAGCTCGTATTCGCATTCGAGCCGGCTTTCGATCGGCTCTTTCATCAGCGCGGCCATGCGCCCCGCCAGCACTATCCGCAACGGCATGGAGATTCATTATAGGGTCGGCCGCCGCGCCGATGCCCGGCACGCGAAACGGTCTGATATTCTCGTTAGGGCTGACATGAAAAACCGATCCACGCGTCGTAATTTCCTGCGCGTGGCCGCCGCGGGCGCCGCGGCGGCCGGCGCGAAACCGGCTCTCCCAACGCCAGGGGCGGTCCCCGAGTACCGGCGCGGCGGCATGGTCTACCGCCAACTGGGAGAGACGGGCATGTGGCCGTCGCTGCTCTCGTTCGGCTCGCACACCGACCCTGCCGACCGCATACAAGTACGCGAGGGCAAGACCGTCCTCACCGCCAAGGGACAGGCGCGCCGGGACCGCATCATCGACCGCGCGTTCGACCTCGGCGTCAACCTGCTGGACGTCTATGACAGCGAGGGCCAGTGGGAACCGGCCGCGGCGCTCGTCAAAAGCCGGCGCGACAAGGTGTTGATCTCGCTCGCCCACGAAATCAGCGCCGTCGAAATCGACCGCGCGTGCCGGCTGTTCGGACACGTGGATCTCTACCGCTTCCACACCGCCGAGATCGATCAGGCCGCGCTGGAGAACTGGGACATCCTGCGCAAAGCGAAAGGGGCCGGCAAGGTCCGCGCCATCGGCATTGCCACCCACATTGAAAGCACGATGAGCAAGGCGCTGGAGGAACTCGACGGCCTCGATTACGTGTTCTTCCCGTACAACTTCATCCACGCGCGCGCGGATTACAGCGAGTTCCTCCCCGCCGCCGCGCGCAAGGGAACGGGTCTCATCGCGATGAAGCCCCTGGCGTCGGGGTCGATTATGAAGCTCGATCCAAAAGCCCGGGCCGGCATGAAGCCCGAGTTCGAGCCGCTGCAACTGTGGCAGCGGACCAATAAGGCCATTCTGCCGGCGGCCGTCGTCGAGCTTACGAGGAGCCTCGATCGCATGCCCGACGAGACCCTCTGCATGGCCGCCATGCGGTTCGTTTATTCCCGGCGCTTCCTCTCCACCGCGATCGCCGGCATGTTCGACGACGTGCTGCTCGAGGACAACTACAAAGCATTGACGCGCTACCGGGAGTCCTCGCCCGAGGAAAGGGCCGCGCTCGACGCCGCGCGCGAGGTGGCCCGGCTGTGCGGTTCGAACTGGCTGCCGGCGGACTATCGCTGGCTGGAGGAACAATGGCGCTCCTGAAGGCCGCGTTTGTCCTGGCCGTTCTGCCGGCATGGGCCACCGCGCAGCCGCAGGAGGACCGCCAGTTTAAGGAAGCCGGCGTTTGCGCCCGCTGCCACGTCATCTCGGTGGTCGAATGGGGCATGTCGCGCCACCGGGCGGCGGGCACGAACTGCGTCGCCTGCCACGGCTCCAGCGAGGGCCACGTCGTGGACGAACGCAACAACGTCAAACCCGAGAAGATGCCCTCGGGCGCGGCCATCGCCGGCCTTTGCGCCGATTGCCACCAAGCCTGTCCCAAAACCCGGAAAACGGCCGCCTGTCAGGATTGCCATCACGTCCACGCCCTGGTGAATCCCAACCAGCCGCCCACGGCGCGCGACGAACGCCTCGACGCCCAAAGCGCTCAGTGGAAGACCTACGCGAAGCGCATGGAAGAGGGCGAGAGCGCGGCGCGGGCCGGCGAGTGGACCCGGGCGCGAAGCGCTTTCCAGCAGGCGCTGGAGGCGAACCCCGGCGACAGAACGGCAACCGACCGCCTGCGCGTTTGCGATCGCCGGCTTGCCCCCGGTCTGCCCGGCTTCGAGACCGGCGGGGGCGCTCGCGACGAACAGACCGGCCTGCCCCGCGAGGTCGTCGTCAGCGGGAGGGGCATCGCCATGGCGCTCGCGCCGGGCGGCGACGTCGAACTGGGGTCGGAACACTTCGGCGCGTCCAAACCTCCGCACACCGTGCGCGTCGAGCCTTTTTACATCGGCAAGTATGAGGTCACCGAAGCCGAGTGGCAGGCCGTGATGGGAAAGAACGGTCGGCCCGAAGAGGCGCGCGACCCGCGAGCGCCGGCGGCCGGCATTTCCTGGAACGACGCTCAGGCGTTCATCCGCAGGCTCAACGAGAACGTCCCAGGCGGGGGTTTCCGCCTGCCGACCGAGGCGGAGTGGGAGTTCGCCGCCCGCGCCGGTTCGTTGGGCGACCTTTCCGCCGTCGCCTGGTTCGGCGAAGCGCAGAGCGGCGCGCCGCGGGCGGTGGGCGCGAAGAAGCCCGATAAGCTTGGCCTGTACGACATCCGCGGCAACGTTTGGGAGTGGTGTTCCAGCCTCGGGATGCCCTATCCGTACGATCCGGCCGACGGCCGCGAAGCTCCCGAGGCGAGCGGTCTGCGCGTGCTGCGGGGAGGCGGCTATGCCGATTCGGCCGACCTCCTCGATCCGGCGCTTCGCCACTTCGAGCGGCCGGACCGCCGCCTGCGTTGGAACGGTTTTCGAGTTGCGCGCAGCGTCCCTGAACCCTGATCGGCCAGCGCGGCCGCCTGCTAGACTGCAAGCGGAGGGTGCTTATGCCGTTCCGGCTCACAGTAGAAGGCTTCAACGAAGGCGACGTCATTCCCCGTCAGCATACCTGCGAAGGCCCCGATACGTCGCCCGCGTTACGTTGGGAGGGCGCGCCTGGACAGACCAGGAGCTTCGCCCTCATCATGGACGATCCGGACGCGCCGGTGGGCACGTGGAACCACTGGCTGCTGTGGAACATTCCCGCCGACACGACGAACCTGGCGGCGGGCTATCGGGCCGGCGACGTCGGCATCGACGGCGTCAACGATTTCGGGCGCACCGGTTACGGCGGTCCCTGTCCGCCCAAAGGTCATGGCCCTCATCGCTATTTCTTCAAGCTCTACGCCCTCGATCTCGAAGTTCTGGGCGCGAAGCCGAAGGCCAAGCGGATCGAACTCGACATCGCGCTGCGCGGCCATGTTCTGGAGGAAGCGCAATACATAGGGCGCTACGAGCGGCGGTAGGCTTTCGGCGGCCGGCGGAGGCCCGGTCGTATAATGCGGGCTATGTCGAGATTACTTGTTTCCGCGCTGCTCGCCGCCGGCGCGCTGTGGGGCCAGCCCGCGTACGATCTGCTGCTCAAGGGCGGCCACGTCATCGATCCCAAGAACGGCGTCAATCGGGTTGCCGACGTGGCCATTGCGGGCGGAAGGATCGCGCGGGTGGCGCCCGATATCCCCGAGTCGCAAGCCGGGCGCATCGCGGATGTCCGGGGCCTCTACGTCACCCCCGGAATCATCGATATCCACGTTCACGTCTACGCGGGCACCGGGTTGAAAGCGCTCACCGGCGACAGCAGCGTCTATCCGGACGGTTTCTCCTTCCGCACCGGCGTGACCACCATGGTGGACGCGGGCACGGCCGGATGGCGCAATTTTCCCGATTTTCGCGAGCGCGTGATCGACCGCGCGCAAACGCGCGTGCTCGCCTTCCTGAACATCAGCGGCGTCGGCATGGCGCCGGCGGGCGAAAACGATACCGCCGACATGGATCCTGAAGCCGCCGCCAAGATGGCGAAGGCCAACGCCGACGTGATCGTCGGCTACAAGGTGGCGCACTACAGCAAGGACGAGTGGCCCGACCTCGACAACGCGCAGAAGGCCCGCGAACTGGCCGGCGGGCTCCCGATCATGGTGGACTTCGGCTACACCGGCGAGCGGCGCACCCTTGGCACGCTGTTGCGGGACAAACTGCGCGCGGGCGACATCTACACGCACTGCTACGCGGGGCACCGGCAGGAGGTTGAGGACGGCAAGCTGAATTCGGCCATGCGGGACGGACGCAAGCGCGGCGTGCTCTTCGACGTCGGCCATGGCGGCGGCAGCTTCTATTGGAACATCGCCGCGCCCGCCGTCGAGCAGGGCTTTCCTCCCGACACCATCTCCACCGACCTGCACACCGGCAGCATGAACGCCGGAATGAAGGACATGTTGAACGTGATGTCCAAAGTTCTGAACCTGGGGGCGTCGCTGCCCGACGTCATCCGCATGTCCACGTGGTCGGCCGCCAAATCGATCCGCCGGGAGCAACTCGGCAACCTCGACCCCGGCGCCGACGCCGACATCACGGTACTGCGCCTCGAGAAAGGAACCTTCGGCTTCCTCGATTCGGCGGGCGCCCGCCGCGACGGCAACCAGAGGCTGACCGCGGAGATTACGATCCGCGCGGGCAAGGTTGTCTGGGATCTGAACGGCCGCGCGGGGCAGGACTGGAAGAGCTTTCCTTACAGGAAACGCGAACCGCCGCAGACGTAAACCGCCCGGCGCTGAAAGCACGACGTCTATTTCACGAAAAACTCTGCCGGACCGCCGAAATCGTTCGGCTCAATCACCCCCATTCCTCCGTTTTTCGTGGTATGATAACACTGTCCTCGGGCTTGTACCCGCCAAAATCGAAGGAGAAAAACATGGTTTTGAACTATTTCAAATCTCAAGAATTGCACGATTTACACGATAGAATACTACTCGACCAAATCAGACGTACTTACATACAACATCCGCAGATACGCTATATGAATGTGGAATCAAGAATTCACTGTTACGCTGAGAAGCTTGGAATAAGCGGAGCTACTGGTATCGAGAGCATTCGGCGCGTAGTTGAATCAGGAGAGGTTTGATCTTCATGACAATAGCTTCCAAGGCGCAGAAGTTCTGGCTGTATGTTGCTCGATCTCGAGAACAACCCTGCCGATATCGAATCGCCCTTAAGCCATTCTGGTACCGATCTCGGCCGGAGACAATACCGCCAAACTTGTTTGTCAACCGGCGGTCGTACACGTCCGAGCAACGCGCCGCACAAGAGGCTGAATGGCTGTTCGGAAAGGTAGCATGGAAGCGTGTGGGGGCGTCCCTTAAGGCGCCCGTCGCGCTAATTTGCATGGCGCCATAAAGTTGGTTGGGGCTGCGGAGCCGAGCTGAACCGTCCGGTTTCACTGCCCCCTCATTCCTATTCCGCTGGCCTATTCCACTGGCGAGCTTCGAAGCCGAGGTCCGGAAAGAGGCAACGGCTCGCAAGAACTTTGCGGTCGCAGGCCGCGCGGCGTCGGCCATGGGGGCGGCAGCTTCTATTGGAACATCGCCGCGCCCGCATTCGAGCAGGGCTTTCCTCCCGATACCATCTCCACCGACCTGCACACCGGCAGCATGAACGCCGGAATGAAGGACATGTTGAACGTGATGTCCAAAGTTCTGAACCTGGGGGCGTCGCTGCCCGACGTCATCCGCATGTCCACGTGGTCGGCCGCCAAATCGATCCGCCGGGAGCAACTCGGCAACCTCGACCCCGGCGCCGACGCCGACGTCACGGTACTGCGCCTCGAGAAAGGAACCTTCGGCTTCCTCGATTCGGCGGGCTCCCGCCGCGACGGGAACCAGAGGCTGACCGCGGAGATTACGATCCGCGCGGGCAAGGCCGTCTGGGATCTGAACGGCCGCGCGGGACAGGACTGGAAGAGCTTTCCTTACCGGAAGCGCGAACCGCCGCGGACTTAAACCGCGGAATCCTTCGACATGCGCCGAACGCGCCTGCCGGAGCCGGTCAAGCGTCGCCACGGGTGTTAATGCGGATTCCGCAACATCGGGACGACTGGCGGGCAGTCCGCCGTCTGAATGCGGCCGAGGGGGTGGAAGCCGAGCCGCTCGTAAAGGCGAACGTTAGCGGGGCTGGTGGCCTCCAGGTAGGCCGCTGTCCGGCGCCGGTCGCACTGTTGCAGCATGTGACGCATGAGAGCCGAACCGACGCCGCGACCCTGGCTGTCCGGCCTCACTCCGATCAGCGGGAGATGCCAGTGAAGCTCGTGCGGGTGATAGGCGCCCATCTCGTCAAAGAGAGAGAACACCGAATCTCTGCGTTCCCGGGGTACGGTTTCGCGGATCAGCGCGGCCAGCGATTCATCGTCGGGCGTCGCGCCGGGTGGCAGCCACAGCGCCACTCCGGCAAACCCTTGATAGTAGTGAGCGGTTGCGAGGTCGATGGCTCGGCCCCCGAACGCCTGGACGAAGCGGGGGAATGCGTCCAGGTATAGCCGCCAGTCCGGCCAGATCCAGCGCGACGGCGGATCGTTTTCGAAGGCCAGAGTCAATACTTCGATGCAGCGCTTGGCGTCCGCCGGCGTGGCGGCGACGATCAAGCCGTCGGGCGCCGCGGCTGTCACCGGCGGCGGGAATACGCTGCCAGTTTGCGCCGCTGGGATCGGATTGAGCATCACTTGTCCCTCCAATGTGAAATGCGAAAGCGGGGCGCAAGGTACGACATCCGGCGCCGGACAACGTGTCCGGCGGAACGGTCATTCTGTCAGCCGTGACGGGCCCCCTCAAGAGCCGCTCTTTGAAGATCAATGACTTATGAGCCTTCGCCAGAGGCACTCTGCTTGCACAAGGATCAACCGCCAGGAGAAACCTCAATGAAGGCGCTCGCCACAAGCATTCTCACGCTAGCAGGCTTCACGCTGTTGTTCGCCGGCAGTTCGATCGCCGGTCCTAAAATCGCCCCGGACCTGGAGGGATTGAAGCCCGGAACCAAGGTGGATGTGATCATACAGTTCGAGAACCCGGGTGACGAAGCGAACCAGGGACGAGCGGCGCAAGCCGGCGCGAGCAAAAAACACGACCTGGAAGCGGTCGGCGGCGCGTTGTACTCCGCGCCGGTGAATGCGTTGGCGGCCCTGGCCAGCAATCCCAACGTCCGCTATATCTCACCGGACCGTCCGTTGCAATCCACCCTCGACTACGCCGAGCCGACAACGAACGCCGCATTGGCGGTCAAGTACGGCTGGGACGGAGACGGCGTCGGCATTGCCGTCATCGACAGCGGAATCGCTTCGCATGTCGATCTCCTGACTAACGATTCGAGGATCTCCACCGTCGTCTACTCGGAGGCGTTTTCCGTAAAGGGAACCAGCGATGAATTCGGGCACGGCACGCACGTCGCGGGGATCCTCGCCGGGAATGGCCGCTCGTCCACCGGACGCAACTACACGCGAACATTCATTGGCATCGCTCCAAAGGCTCGGCTTGTAAACCTGCGCGTGCTGGACAAGAACGGCGCCGGCACCGATAGCGCGGTGATCGCGGCAATTCAGCGAGCCATCAAGCTGAAGAGCACATACAACATTCGGGTGATCAATCTTTCGCTCGGCCGCCCGGTGTTCGAAAGCTACAAGACGGATCCACTGTGTGTGGCAGTGGAAGCCGCGTGGAGGGCGGGCATCGTCGTCGTTGTGGCCGCAGGCAACGAGGGCCGCAACAACTCGGTGGGAAACAGCGGCTACGCCACGATCGCTTCGCCAGGCAACGATCCCTATGCCCTCACCGTAGGCGCGATGAAGACGATGAGCACGCTGCCCCGCGGCGACGACCTGATCGCCAGCTACAGCTCCAAGGGACCAACGGCCATCGATCACGTCGTTAAGCCCGACCTCGTGGCGCCGGGTAATCGGATTATTTCGTTGACGGCCCTTGCCGGCTCCATCCCCGGCTCGTACCCCGACAATGTTGTTCCGGTGTCGTATTACGCCGCCACTGGCAACACCGGGGCCTCGCCCTACTACTTCAAGCTGAGCGGCACGAGCATGGCTACGCCGATGGTGGCGGGAGCGGCGGCGCTCATGATCCAGAAAGATCCCTCGCTCACGCCGGACCTGGTGAAGGCCCGGCTGATGAAGACGGCGAGCAAGAGTTTCCCGACCGCCAGCGTGGCCATGGACCCGCTCACGCAGCAGAGTTACGTAAGCCAGTACGACCTGTTCACGGTGGGCGCCGGCTACCTGGACATCTGGGCGGCGCTCAATAATTCCGACGTTTTGACGAAGAAGACGAACACCGCCCTATCGCCGTCGGCTGTGTACGATTCCTCCAAGCGGTCGGTTTACCTGACGACGGCCTCCGGCGCGGTGTGGGGCACCGGCGCGGTGTGGGGCACGGGAGCAGTATGGGGGAGCCAACTGTTTGTTACGGGAACGGGCGCCGTTTGGGGTAGCGGCGCCGTCTGGGGGACCACAACCGCGGAAGGTTTCGGCGCCATCTGGGGAACGGGGGCCGTGTGGGGAACCGCCTCTTCCACGACGACCTCCAAACAGGTCACCACCGCGTTGACCAACATCTCCAGTCCCGAGACGATCAAGGTGGCGATTCACGGCGAGAACTGATTCCCCCGACGCGGCGCCGAGCGGGAGAGCGATCCCGGCAGCTCTTCCGCCGGCCCGCACACCGGTGAACAGAACGGAATGCCGAAGGTCGAGCGCCGAGGCTTGAGGTCGATTGTCACAAATTGTAAAGCTTTCTTCCGCTACGTAACGCGCCCGCGCCGGGCGGCATCGAAGAACCTGGCGTCCTGATAAGGTAAGAATTTGTGGTCGCGAGGTAGCTGTTTGACAAACTCCGCCTTTCGTAGCCGCCGGCGCCGCTGGCCCGGCCTTCTTCTTCTGCTGCTTTTTTCGGCCGTCTTTCTCCGCGCCCAGGTCGTCCCCGGACATTACATTGTCGAACTCGAGGGCGAGCCCGCGGCCTCCGGAGCGGACCGGCTTCCCAAAGCCCGGCGCGCCGCCTACATCAAGGACAGGGAGGCCGCCATCCAGTCCAGGCAGCGGGCCATGCGGGCCCTGCTGGCCCGGTACGGCGCGCGAACCTACGCGTCCGTGCAGACGGTCGCGAACGCGCTGATGGTTCAGCTTCCCGACGAGCTGGCGGCGCGCCTGTCCTCGGTGACAGGCGTCGAGCGGGTCTATCCCGTCTACGAGATCCGGCCTTCGCTGGACGCGGCGCTCCCTCTGCACAAGGCGCCGGAGGCGTGGGCGCGGCTGGGCGGCGCCGATCTCGCCGGCGTGGGCGCCAAGATCGCGATCATCGATACCGGCATCGACCAGACGCACCCCGGTTTCCAGGATCCGACGTTGCCGATGCCGGAAGGCTTTCCGCGCGCCAACACCGAAACGCACCTGAGCTACACGTCCAACAAGGTGATTGTCGCGCGCAGCTACCTGAGCCTCTACGGAACCGAGCCGGATTCCTCACCCGCCGATACCCTGGGCCATGGAACCGGCGTCGCCATGATCGCCGCGGGCGTCTCAGTCACGTCGCCGCGCGGCGTGATCAGCGGTATCGCTCCAAAGGCATATCTGGGCGCCTACAACGTCTTTCAGCGCAACGGCAGCACGCGCAGCGATCTTGTCTTTAAAGCCGTCGACGACGCCGTTTCCGACGGCATGGACGTCATCAACATCAGCCTGGGCTCCGCGTTCGCAACCCGCCCGGCGGATACGCCCTTCCCGGCCATCGTCGAACGCGCCACCACTCTGGGCGCGCTGATCGTCATCGCCGTCGGCAACGACGGACCGGAGCCTTTCACCATCAGCGACTACGCCGTCGCGCCGGCCTCCATCGCGGTGGGAGCGACTTCCAGCAGCCGAGTTTTTTCGGGTTCGGTACGCCTCGCCACGGGCCGTCAGTTCCTTGCCATTCCGGGAAGCGGGCCGAATTCTGCGACGCCGATCGCCGCGCCGCTGTTTGACGTCGCCGCCGTCGACCCCAGCGGGTTGGCATGCGGCAGTCTGCCGGGCGGGAACCTCGCCGGCAGGATCGCACTCATTTTGCGCGGCACGTGCACGTTCGAAACGAAGCTGACCAACGCCGAGGCGGCGGGAGCGGTGGCCGCGATCGTTTACACGCAACAGGAGCAGCCCGATCCCATCACCATGTCGGTTGGCAGCGCGACGCTTCCCGGCGTGATGGTGAGTTACGTTGACGGCATCGCCATCAAGCAGGCGATCGCCGCGACGGCCGCGCTGACCGCGACAGTCGACTTCTCGACCAGCCCGGTAGCGGTGGATCCGAACCGCCTTATCGGCTTCTCCGGCCTTGGCCCGAGCACCGACTTCGCGATCAAGCCCGATCTGGTGGCCACGGGAACAGAAGTGAGCGCAGAGCCGGGCGGCTACACGTACGCCAGCGGCACCAGTTTCGCCGCGCCCCTGGTGAGCGGCGCCGCGGCCTTGCTCCAGGCGGCGCGGCCCGGCTACTCCGGCATACACTACCGCTCGATGCTGATCAACGCCGCGACGCCCCTGGTGTTCGCCTCCGGCGCGGCGGCGGGCGTTCAGGAGGCGGGCGGAGGCGTGCTCAACATGGACGCCGCGCTGACGACGGCCACTACCGCCTACCCCACCTCGATCAGCTTTGGAACCACGCCGGGCAACCTGTCGCGCCGGCTGGCGATTTTCAACCTGGGCGCTGCCCAACAGACCTACGCCATTTCGGCCCAGCCGTTCACCGGTCTCACTCCCGGCCTTTCGGCCGGGTCCATCGTGGTTCCACCCCGGGACATGCGCGCCATAACGGTCAGCCTCCCGGCGCAGGGAGCGACCGGCAAATCCGAAGGCATGATCCGGATTAACGGCTCCGCCGGAACCGCCGATATTCACGTGCCCTACTGGTTCGCCGTCCCGTCGTCCACGCCGGCCTACCTGAAGATCGTCGATCAGGATGAATCCGGTTCGCCCGGCGCCCTGATGCGGAGCGCCATATCCATCCGCGTCACCGACGCCTCCGGCATTCCGATTCTCGATCCTGCGCCAAGGGTGACCGTGGTCTCCGGCGGCGGCTCGGTAGTCGCCGTGTTTTCTTCCGACGAATCCTTCCCGGGCTTGTACGAGGCCACTGTTCGACTGGGACCCGAGCCGGGCGACAATGTCTTCCGCGTCGAAGCGGGAACGTTGTCCCGGGAGGTAACCATCCAAGCGGGTAGGCCCTAAATGAAACCCTCTCTGTGCTCCTTCGTGTTCGCCTGCGCGCTCGCCGGCGCCTCTCACGCGGCGGCCGTTCGCCATGACGTCCTTGCCGGACTTCCGCTGCGCTTCGAGCTTAACGGGGGACAGACCGCCCCAGAGGTACGCTACCTGGCCCGCTCCGCCGGTCAGATCATTTACTTCACGGACTCGGGCGTCGTCTTCCAGGTCAGAGGCAGTAAGAACGATGCGGCGGTCGTCATGAAGTTCGCCGGCGGGGGCAAGCTCGACCCGAAAGCCGAAACCATGTTGCCGGGCCGCGTCCACTACCTGACCGCGGGCAGCGTTACAGGCCGCAACGGCCTTCCGACTTTCTCCCGCCTTCGCTGCCGCGGCGTCTATCCGGGCGTTGACCTCGTGTTCTACGGAACCGAAGGCCGCCTCGAGTACGATTTCGTACTCGCCGCCGGCGCCGACCCCGGGAAGCTGCGCGTCGTGTTTGAAGGCGCCGAAGCAATCCGCATCGACGAGGCGGGCGATCTCGTTGTCTCCACCGCAGCGGGTCCCATGCGCCAGCACGCGCCAGTGGCGTATCAACGGACCGCGGAGGGCCGGAGGACCGTCAACGTCGCGTATGCGCTCGAAACGCCGGACCGCGTGAGCTTCCGCCTGGGCGCCTACGATCGGACCCGTGCCCTGACGGTCGATCCGGTAATCAGCTTCTCTACCTTTCTGGGCGGGAGCGGCATGGACGATGCCCGCGCCGTCGCGGTGGATGCCCAGGGCAGTGTTTACGTGGCCGGAACCACGGCTTCGGCGAACTTCCCCGTCACCTCGGGCGCGGTTGGCCCGTCGTACCAGGCGGGCCAGACGCCGGGCGACGTGTTCGTGGCCCGGCTTGACGCCAATGGCGCTTCCGTGCGCTATGCCACGTTCATCGGCGGAACCAGGACCGACGTCGCTACTTCCATCGCCGTCGATTCCACCGGCGCAGTCTATATCGGCGGCTACACGGATTCGCAGGACTTCCCCGTCAGCGCCGGCGCCTTTCAGCGCCAGAACCGCAGCTTCGGCGCGTTTACGGAAGGCTTCGTCGCCAAGCTCTCGTCCGACGGTTCCGGTCTGGTTTACTCGACCTATCTCGGCCAGACGTTCACCGAACGCGTGAACGCGATCGCCGTCGACGCGTCGGGAAACGCCTTTCTGGCCGGCGCCACGGACTCGAGCAACTTTCCCACCACCCCTGGCGCTTTCCACTCGCTCACCTGCACGGGCGGAGGCTTCCGCGCTTTCGTGACCAAGCTCAGCGCCAGCGGCGGCTCGCAGCTATACTCGACCACGATCTGCGGCTCGTCCAACGACGAGGCGCTTGCCATCGCGATCGACGCAGACGGCAACGCCTACGTGGCCGGCAGCACCACCTCGACGGACTTCCCCGCTACGCCCGGCGCCCTGCGCACCACCAGCGGGGGCGACGGCAACGAGGCGTGGGTGGCGAAGGTCAACCCGTCCGGAAGCGCGCTGCTGTACGCCACGTATCTCGGCGGCACGGCGGCGGACGTCGTCACGGGAATCGCCGTGGATGCGCAACGCAATGCCTACGTTACCGGCTACACACGCTCCGCCGACTTTCCGGCGTCGGCCGGCGCCTGGCAGCCGGCTCACGGCGATAACGGGCTTTTCGAGGATGCCTTTGTCGCCGTCCTAAACCCCGCCGGCGCGGCGCTGACGCACGCCACTTTCTTGGGAGGCTCCGGCCAGGACATCGCCTCCGCCATCGCCGTCGATTCCGCCGGCGCCGTCTACGTCGCCGGCAGCACGACGTCCCGCGACTTCCCGGTAACCGCCGGTCCCTGTCAGCCGACCTACGCCGGAGGCTGGGACGCCTTCGTCGTGAAGCTCTCTCTTGCCGAGGCGAGGCTCGACTATGCCGCACTGCTGGGCGGCTGGGAAAATGACAGGGCGCAGGGGATCGCTCTGGATGCCGGGGGCAATGCCTACATCGCCGGATACACCGGGTCGCGCAATTTCACCACCACGCAGGGCGCCTATCGCTCCGCATACGCATCCGGATATCAGGGCGCAGGCGACGCGTTTGTCGCGCGGGTAACGTCCGCCGCGGCGCCGGCCTCGCCCTGCATCGCGGTGAACGGCATCGTGAGCGCGGCCAGCTTTCTTCCGGGCGCCTTGTCGCCCGGGCTGATTTTTAGCCTGTTCGGCGCGGGTCTCGGGCCCGTCGAGCCGGTTCTGTTTACGGTGGGGCCCTCCGGCATTCTGGACAAGGTCCTGGCCGGGACGCGGGTGTTGTTCGACCAGGAACCGGCGCCGATCATCTTCACCTCAGCCGGGCAGGTCAATGCGATCGCGCCCTACGAAATCGCGGGCAAGCAGTCGGTGCGCGTCCGGGTGGAGTATCAGGGCGGGGCGACGCCGCACGTTGTGGTCCCGGTGGCCCCATCGCAGCCCGGTGTTTTTTCCCAGGACGTTTCCGGGCGCGGCGCCGGCGCCATCCTCAACCAGGACTACTCGGTCAACACGCCGGCCAATCCCGCGGAGAAGGACTCCATCATCCAGATCTACGCCACCGGCGAAGGGCAAACGAGTCCGCCGGGCGTCAGCGGCAGAGTGGCCACGGACACACTGCCGACGCCACAGCTTGGCGTGGTGGTGACGATCGGCGGAGTGCAAGCGCCCATCCATTACGCGGGCGCCGCGCCCACGCTCGTGTCCGGCGTCCTTCAGATCAACGCCCAGGTGCCGGCCAACGCGCCTTCCGGCCGCGCCGTGCCCGTTGTAGTGCGCGTCGGCGACAACCCGAGCCCCGCCGGCATCACCGTGGCGATACGATAGGCGCAGATGAACGGTCGAGAACGCGTGCAGGCGATGATCGGCGGCCGGCCGGTCGACCGCCTGCCCTTGATGCCCATCACCATGATGTTCGCCGCCGACCGGGCCGGCGTGAAATACCGAGACTACGTAAGGGACCACCGCGTGCTTGCCCGGGCGCAACTCCACACCGCCGAGCGCTTCGGCCTGGACTACGTCTCCACCATCTCCGATCCCGCCCGCGAAGCCGCGGACCTCGGCGCGGGGATCGAATGGTTCGCCGACCAGCCGCCGGCTATCGTCGAGGACGACGCCCTGCTGGCCGACAAGGCCGCGCTCGCCCGAATGAAATTACCCGACCCGCTAGGTGGCGGCCGCATGCACGACCGGGTGCTCGGCATCGCGCTGCTGAACGAGCGCGTCGCCGGCCGGCTCATCGTTGAAGGCTGGGTGGAAGGCCCGTGCGCGATGGGCGCCGATCTCCGAGGCATCAACCGCCTGATGCTCGACCTCTACGACGATTCGGGGTTCGTCGCGGACCTCTTCGATTTCGCCGTCGCGATGGAACTGGCGTTCGCGCGCGCACAGGTCGAGGCGGGCGCCACGCTGATCGGCATCGGAGACGCCGCCGCTTCGCTCATCGGACCAGTTCCGTACCGGAAGTTCGTTTGGCCGCGCGAAAAGCGGCTCATCGACGGCATCCACGAGATGGGCTGCCCGGTGCGCTTGCACATCTGCGGCCGCACGCGCCGGCTGTTTCCGGAGATGGGCCGCCTGGGCGCCGATGTCGTCGATCTCGATTATTTGGCGCCTATCGACGAGGCTCGCGCGGCGATGGGCCCCGATCAGACGCTGCTCGGCAACATCGAGCCGGTCGGCGTCCTGCGCAACGGGACGCCGGAGACGGTCGCCGCGGCCATCGCCGAGTGCCACGCGCAGGCCGGTCCGCGCTACATCGCCGGCGCCGGCTGCGAAACGGTCCGCGACACGCCCGACGCCAACTTCGAAGCCCTCTGCTCCTACGCGCACACTACCGCAGCGGCAGCAGCGTGGCCGCCGCCTGCGACGCCAGGAACCCGGTGACCCCGAGCACCGCCAGCAGCGGGGTCCAGGTCTTCAGCGCCTCCGCTTCGGTGAATCCCGCCATCTGCTTGTAGACCCAGAAGCCGCTGTCGTTCATCCACGATCCGACCAGCGAGCCCGAACCGATCGCGGCCGCCACGTAGACCGGGTGGTACGGCGGCGGCGACTCCACCATCAGCGGCGCCAGGATCGACGAGGCGGTGATCATCGAAACGGTGCCCGATCCCTGCGCCAGTTTCAGCAAGGCCGCCAGCAGAAAACCCAGCGCCAGCATCGGCAAGCCGTATTCCTTCGACATCGCGCCGAGCGCCCGGCCCACGCCCGCCTCCACCAGCATGCCGCCCAACGCGCCGCCGGCCGCCGTGATGAGGATGATCAGCCCTCCGTTGGCCAGCGCGGTTTCGGTCCGCCTAGCCAGTTCCGGCAAGCTGTACCCTTTCTGGCGCGCCAGCAAGTGGAGCGCGATCACCGCGGAAACCAGCAGCGCGAAGCTCGGGTCGCCGGCGAACGCGGCCGCCCGCGCGACGCCGCTCCCGGGCGCGACGGCCCGCGCGATGGTGTTGGAAGTGATGAGCAGCACGGGGAGAGCGATGGGAAGCATCGCGTGGATGAAGCCCGGAAGGCGATGCTCTTCCTCATTGGCAAGCGCGTGGAGTTCCTCCATCGTCAGGCCGGGCGTTTCACGAAACGGGACCGGGAGAGCGCGGTCGCAGTAGGCGGCGAAGAGCCATCCGGCCGCGGCCATGGGCAGTCCGATCACCAGCCCGGCGATGATCATCACCCCCAGGTCCACCTGAAGCGTCGCGGCGGCCGCCAGCGGTCCGGGCGTCGGCGGAACCATCGTGTGTGTGATGGCGCCTCCCGCGCAGATCGACATGACGAACAGCACGTAGCGGCCCCCGGTGCGGATCCGCATGGCCCGCGCCAGGGGGACGAGCAGATAGAACACCGTGTCGAAAAAGACGGGCCCCGCCAGCACGAACCCGCTCCCCAGCAACGAGAGCGACGAGTGCTTTTCGCCCAGCAGCCGCACAAATACGCGAGTGATCTTGTCGGCGGCGCCGCTTTCCATCAGACAGCCGCCGATCAGCGCCGCCAGCGCGATCACGATCCCGATGCGTCCGCAAACGTCGCCGAAAATGCGGACCACCGCCGGCATGACCTCGGGGAGTTCGACTTCCGCCGACAGGAGGCCCGCCGCGATCGCCGCCGTGATCAGCGCAATGAACGCATTGATCTTGAAACGGATGATGAGGACGAACACGACGCCGACAGCAGCAGCCAGCACGACGAAAGGGGGCATGCTTGGATACTATCGGACTGGACGGGCGGCGCGCCTGGCCGGGATCTGTTATGTCGAGCGAAAGTCTTGCGGGGGCGAGTCGAAAGTCCTAAGCGGCGCGACATTTTTGGTCGATAAGCTCTCATGGTAGAGCTATGACATGACAGCGAATGCTTGCCTGGCCCACCGCAAGCAGTCTGTGCCTCTAACTCATCATGATGAGGTGCGCAACTGCTTCAATCAGGGCCACAACATGGCGTACGAGAAGGAACTAGACAACAGCAAGCTGTAGAATGGCGTTCTTGAGCCGCTCAGGGAATCGAGCAGATCGACTGAACAGCGACTCCGCATGACCGAAGAAAGTGATTGGAAGATCCCATGGCGCACGATATCGATCAGTCAACCGGCGAGCCGGCCGTAGCCTACGTCGGTGAGAAGCCCTGGCACGGTCTCGGCGAGAGGTTGCCAGACAACCAGCCAATCGAGACGTGGCTCAAAGCGGCCAGACTCGAGTGGGAGCTGACGAGGCTGCCGGTTCAGTATCTCGTGGACGGAATGCATCGGACGATGGACGGCGAGTTTGTGCTCGCGAGGAGCGACACTCACGAAGCGCTGTCAATCGTATCGGACGGTTACAAAATCGTACAGCCGGCAGAGGTACTCGAATTCTACCGGGACCTGATGGACGACTACGGGTACAAATTGGAAACTGCCGGGGCTCTGGACCGAGGCCGCAAAGTCTGGGCGCTGGCAAGAACGGGTATCAGAGCAGCCGCTGATACCCGCGGAGAAGACGAGATCGCAGCCTACCTTTTGCTTGCCACCTCGTGCGACAAAACACTCGCCACCACAGCGGCGTTCACCAGTATCCGCGTCGTCTGCCGGAACACCCTTTTCTTCGCCACCGAAGAGATCAGAGAAAGGAGACTCCCTCAGGTGAAGACGCCGCACAATCTCTCCTTCGACGCGGCCCGAGTGAAAAAGGAACTGGGGTTGATGGACCCGGCCTGGACCGCATTCCTGGCGAAAGTTCGCAAGATGTCTGCCTGCCGAATCGGCCTCGAGCAAGTATCTTTATTCTTCGCCAGTCTGCTGGCACCGACGGACAAGCCTCTTTCAAAGCTGGCACAACGGGAGCACCAAACGCTGAACGCGCTGTTCAAGTCGGCGCCCGGACAGGAGTTCGTTACAGCTAAAGGAACGCTCTGGGGCGCCGTAAGCGCGGTCACCTACTACGTGGACCATGTACGCTCGGGGAAGGACGAGAGGTTGGATGCAGCCTGGTTTGGCGCCGGGTCCGCTTTGAAGGAGAAAGCCTGGACTCAGGCGAGTGCGCTCGTAGGATAGCGGCGGGAGAGAGAGATTATGGGCCACGGGAATCACTGGCGCTGTATTTTTCCGGATCTGACGAATGGCCTTGCCGAAGTCGTCGGATGGTTCTCACAAGGAGCCGTGCTGGGGCAGCGAGATTACACGAAGTTGCCGCTGCCCGGCGCCGACACCGGCGCGACAGTCGCGCTGATCGCATGGCCAAGAAGCGGACTGCGAGCCAACTTCGTTGTGGTCCGCGATAAGCGGAGTGGGAGAGCGTACCTACACACGGCTTTCCCAGCCGCTTCCAGCGGCTGCCGCCATAAGATCCGCATCGACGCGGTCCGCGAGGTGAGTTGTGGTCTGGAAGCGCGGATTTCGGGAGTGCTGGGGGATGCGGCGGTAACCTTCTTCGATCCGCTCTACAGCCTGAACCGGGATCGATACAGCCCAGGTGCCGTTGTCGACGTGGAATTGGCCGGGATCGCATATTCGATGAAGGTTGTGCCCGGCGGGACCAAGCTGAGAACCGCAGTTGGCGATGTATCTATGGACGGAGCAGCAGCCCTGATGTCGGTGGGGAACGATGCTTCCGACCGAAGGGACCGGACCTTCGGCGACGAAAAGGCATTCGGCGTGGCCTACCTGGAGCAAACAGACACGTACCCCTTACCCGATGACTATCAGTTCTGCGCGCCAGTCAAACATGTGAAGGAATTGGAGATCGCCGGAATCCCGGTTTGGAAATGTCGGGCTATTCTGATGCGAGTTCAGGATGGCCGCCAGGAAGTCGAAGTCGACATCTATGCCACTCGGGAGAGCTTGAGGGACGGCGCCGCTCCCGGGCCAGGCGACGAGGCTTCCGGGACGCTATGGCTGCAGGGGACCCTACCACCTCTGTGAAACCAGGACAGAAACATTAGGACAAAACCTTATCTGGCTGGCGTTGATTTACGAGATCAGTCTACCTCTGCGCGCCTTCTCGATGCATTGCAGGCTTCCCGGTCTTCGTGGGCGGGCTCCGGAAGCCGTTTGGCGGACGAGGGACGTCTTCGCCGCTCTCAATCATGTCAGCCAGTACCTGAAGGGCTATCGATTTGACTTTTCGGATCGCCTCCTCCTCGCTGACGCCGTACGCCATCACGCCAGGAAGGTCCGGAACAGAAGCCAATATCCGGCCGTCACTTTCCCGGTCGATTTCGACACGGATCGGTTGAATCTCGACCATAGTCGCTTCTATTCTATCCAAAGGGCAGGGGCCTCCAAAGGTGGTCCGCATCTTCGGCGATCTTTGGAGCGCCAGGCTAAGCCTGGCTGATGTCCGATCATGGTTGCCTTGCGCCAACGGACGCCTGTGAAAAAATTAGAATCATGAAGCGATCCTTTGCTGCGACCGTTTGGCGGGAGGGCAATTGGTACGTCTCGCAGTGCCTGGAACTCGATATTGCCAGCCAGGGTGAGAGCGAACAAGAGGCGCTGGCCAATCTGAAGGAAGCGCTGGAACTCCATTTCGAACCCCCGCACGCTACGCGAATGCCGGAAGTTCGCATGATCGAGGTCGAGGTTGGCGCGGCTTAACCCGCTGCCTTTCAGAGAAATCAAACGCAGGCTTGAGGCTGCTGGTTTCGTCGAAGCAAGCCAGAAGGGGAGCCACGTCAAGTTCGTACGGCGCACCGGCGACTTGTCAGGCCGTGTTGGCGGGACTGGGAGCCCCGCTCAGCCTGAGAAGCTGCCCCACCCGCATTGTCAAGTGTTGCGCCGACGTGACGTCGTGGGGTTCGGTCTTTGCCGACAGGAGGCCCGGCGCGATCAGGACCGTGAGAAGGTAAAATGCGTCGCTGCTCATTCTAGAGCGGCATCTCTTTGCTGTCGCCTCGCAACAGCCGTACGCCAACCAGGAAGAACCAGAGCGTCGCGCCTAATGCGTTCGCCATCACCAGCGGAAAGGAGCCCGTCAACGACAGTAATCCGAACACCCCCGTGACTACCCCCGTCCAGGCGCTCGCCTTCCCGAATCTTGCCTTTATCATCGTGATGCTCGCCAGCAGCACGCCCGCCGATGGAATCACGATTATGTAAAAGGTCAGCAGCGGCGTCGCGGAAATCGAGGAGGCATATTCCGCCGCGGCCAGGTAGGCGGCCCGATGTACCTCGTCGGCGGCGCTGGAATAGTTTTGAAAAAGCGCCAGTAGAGAAGCGTAGTGCGTCCAGGTCACGGCCAGATCGAGAATGACAAACAGATGCAGGCAGACTACGGCCGCCAACATCGGAGCTCTTCCCACTTTGCCCAAGGCGAGCCACAGCGCCCGGGCAACCGGAAGATAAAGAAGAT
Organism: Bryobacteraceae bacterium; assembly: GCA_026129905.1. Lineage (GTDB taxonomy): Bacteria > Acidobacteriota > Terriglobia > Bryobacterales > Bryobacteraceae > JAHCHE01. Next base: position 37,167 of record JAHCHE010000041.1, read on the forward strand.
CGGTAACTACCGAAAGCCAAACGATCACCCACCAAATCGCCGTTTTGCCCGGCAGGTAGCGGAACCAAGCCTCGCCGGTCGCCGGCGGCGCGCCCACCCATGTGAAGAGTGGAATAATCGTCACGTAGCCCACCGCCAGCGCGAGCGCCGCGATCCCGCCCCATCGCCGCCACTGCCGTTCCGCTAGAGCAGCCGCATTCGTCGGGCTTACTTCAAGCATGCTCGTCTTCTCTAATATGGAAAGATCCTATCACCTTGTACTGCGTCCCGCGTCGAGACAGGCTGGCGAAGTCCGGTCACCGGCAGGCCCCCAGCCGCGATCGTCGGCGCGATGAACGCGTTAATCTATCGGACCGTAAGGCCCGCGCGCTTCCGGCTGCGAAGCCAGTTGTTTGCTCGCGTCGATGCCCAGCCATAGCAGTGCGCCCGCCGCCGGCACCAGCGCGACGGGCAGCAGGGCGACGTGGTAGCTGCCGGTGAACTTCACAAGGTAGCCGAACGAGATCGACAGCAGGAACGAGCCCACTTGCGCGGCGCTGTTCATCGCGGCGGAGACCGCGCCGGCGTGGCGGCCGCCGATGTCCAGGCACACGGCCCAGATGGACGGCTGTTGGAACGTGATACAGGCGTATGACAGGCCCAGCAGGCCCAGCGCCGCGTAACCGTGCGGCATTACGATCGCGGCCGCCATCGAGACGGCCGCCGCGCCGAGCCCCATGACGCCCGCGAGACGGCGGCCCCGGGCGAGCCCCCAGCGGCGCACAAAGGCGTCCCCCGCATAGCCTCCCAGGAAGTTGGCCGCGGCGCCGAGGAGAAACGGCAGCGCGGACAGGCTAAGCTCGCGTTCGCTGAATCCGCGCGCCTTCGCCAGGTACGTGGGCAGCCACGATATGAAGAAGTACATCGCGTAGCAGTACGTCAGGGCCACCAGCATCACCAGGCGCAGGTTCCTGGAACGGACCATCGCGCGCCATGGCAGCCCGGGCGGCGCAGCCTCGACCCCGCCGCCGATTTCCTTCAGTTCCTGTTCCGTGATGCCGCTCTTGTCCCTGGGATTGTCGCGATACGACGCGGACCAGATCAGGCTCCACGCGACTCCGGCGCCGGCGAAAGCAAAGAACGCGGCCCTCCAGCCAAAGCGAACCTGCAACGCGATGACGAGCAACGGGGCGAGCGCGCCGCCCGCCTGGCTGGCCATCCAGACGACGCCAAACGCCCGGCCGCGCTCGGACGCGGGGAACCACCGCCGGATGCTCGCGGAGATGTTCGGATACGCGCCTGCCTCTCCCGCGCCGAAGCAGAAGCGGGTAACCACCAGGGCGTAGAAATTGGAGACCGCTCCGGTGAGGGCGGTGAACGCCGACCACCAGACGACGATGCGGGCGATCACGAGCCGCGGCCCCAGGCGGTCGCCGAGATGGCCCGCCGGAATCTCGAAGGCGGCGTAAGCCAGCGCGAACGCGCCGACCACCCATCCCCACGCCGCCGGGTCGATGCCAAGCTCCACCTGCATACGAGGGCCCGCCACCGAGATCGCGATCCGGTCCAGGTAGGTGACGATCGCCAGCAACGCGAGCAGGACGAGGACCCCGTGACGTTTTCTCGAAACGAGCGGCATGGATGGAGTGGAAACGCGGCCCACCGCCGGACGTACGATTAGACTGTAGCCCGAGACATGGAGTCAAGGTCCGCCACGCCGACGCGCATTCAACCCGGGCCGGGATTCAGGCCGTTTTCCAAGCGCGAAATCGAGCAGTCGATCGCGAGCCGATTCGAGCGGCAGGCGAACGAGTTCGGCGGCCGCCTGGCCGTCAAGACGCGCGGCGATGAGCTGACGTACCGCGAACTAAACGCCTTCTCCAATCGCGTCGCCCAGACCTTGCTGGAGGCGTGCGGACCCGCCCCACAGGCGGTGGCGCTCCTGTTCGAGCAGGGCGCCACGCTGATTGCGTCCGTCCTCGGCACGCTGAAAGCCGGCAAGCGCTACGTCGCGCTCGACCCGACTTATCCGCGCGCGGCGATCTCGCGGATGCTGGCGCACTCGGAGGCCGGGGCGATCCTCGCCGACGGCGCCAACGACGCCCTGGCCCGCGAGCTTGCCGAAGAGCGGCCGGCGATCCGCGTCGAACCTTCATGTCAGGACGCGGCCGCCCAAAACCCCGCGCTGGACGTTGAGCCGGATGCGCCGGCCTACCTGTTCTACACGTCCGGCTCGACCGGGCAGCCGAAGGGCGTCATCGATTCCCACCGCAACGTTCTGCATAATATCCTCCGGTACACGAACACGCTCGGCATCGGGGCGGGCGACCGGCTGACGCTCCTCCAGTCGTGCAGCTTCAGCGGCTCGGTATCGAGCCTGTTCGCCGCGCTGCTGAACGGCGCCGCGTCCTACCCGCTGGACCCGCGCCTGGAAACGCCGGCCGGGCTGGCGCGGTGGGTCAACGAGAACCGGCTGACGATGTGGCACTCGACTCCGGCGCTGTTCCGCCATTTGTGCGACTCCGGCGAGGAGTTCCCGTCGCTGCGCGTGGTGCGGCTGGAAGGGGACAAAGCTTCACGCGCCGACGTCGAGCGCTTCCGGCGGCACTGCTCCCGCGAGTGCCTGCTGGTGAACGGGCTCGGGACCACGGAGACGGGAATCGTCCGGCAATACTTCATCGGCCGCGAAACGCCGGTCGAGGACGGCGCGCCGCCCATCGGCTACGCGGTGGAAGACATGGACGTGACGGTGCTCGACGACGATGGCCGGGAGTTGGAACCGGGCGCCGCCGGCGAAATTGCGGTCACAAGCAGGTATCTCGCGCTCGGCTACTGGAAGCAGCCCGAGTTGACGGCCGAGCGCTTCCAGGTCTGCGAAGCCGGTCCGCCGGGGCTGCGACGGTACCGGACCGGCGACCTCGGACGCATGCGTCCCGACGGCTGTCTCGGATACCTGGGCCGGAAGGACTTCCGGGCGAAGATCGCCGGCTACAGCGTGGAAGCCGCCGATATCGAAGCAGCCCTTTGCGCGCAGCCGGAAATTGGGCAAGCGGTGGTGGCGGCGCGGGAGGACGGGGCGCCGGCTCGCCTGGTCGCCTATCTCGTCGCGAGCGGCCGGGAACGTCCCGCCGTCGAACGCCTGCGCGAGCGCCTGGCGCGCCAACTGCCCGCCTACATGGTTCCCTCGTCGTTTGTGTTCCTGGACACCCTGCCGCTGGACCGCAACGGCAAGGTGGACCGGCGGAATCTTCCCGTGCCGGAGCGGCAACGGCCCGCGTTTGACACGCGGTACGAGACGCCCAGCACCGACGTCGAGCGCCGCCTGGCCGCCGCCTGGACCGAAGCTCTCGGCATCGACGGCATCGGCATCGACGACGATTTCTTCGCGCTCGGCGGGCAGTCGCTCGACGTTATGCGCGTCGCCTCCGAGATCGGGCTGCCGGTATCGGCGTTCTTCGAGACGCCCACCATCCGCGGACTCGCCGCACGGATGGACCGCCGGCTTGCGTGATCGTCAGGGCGACGCCTCGGCCGGCTCTTCGAGGACGAGGATCTGGTCGGCCTTTACGTCCGTCAGGCGCTGGGTCGCGCCGCTGGGCCAGCGGATTTCGATCTCGGCGATGCTCTCTTCCGGTCCGAGACCGAAATGGACGCGCCGGTCGCTCGACGACATGAAGCCGACGCTGGCCGTCACGTGGTTGTACAACGAGCGCCCGGACGAGGTGGTCAGCTTGATCTTCGCGCCGACGGCGTCGCGGTTCGAGCGGCGGCCGCGCGCGTCGATCAGCAGCCAGTGGCTCCCGTTGTCCGCGGAGTTGATCAGAATCCGCGGGCGTTCGTTCAGCGACGTGACGACAATGTCCAGAAAGCCGTCGTTGTTGAGGTCGCCGAAGGCGGAGCCCCGCTGAAACCCGACGCGCAGGAAATCCGCGCCCATCTCGTCGGAAACGTCCACAAAGCTCTTGCCTTCGATGTTCTCGAACATCGTGTCGTGCTGCGCGGCGTTCGCCGCGATGTAGTCCACGTCGCCGTTGGACGAGTAAATGTCCTTCCAGCCGTCGTTGTTGTAGTCGATAAAGCCGTTGCTCCAGCCGGAGCGGTGCTCGGTGAGCTGGACCAGCTTCGCCGCCGGCGTGACGTAGCGAAACAGCTTGCCCTTCTGGTTGCGGAACAACGCCCACGTCTGGCGCATCAGGTTGTTGTAGAACACGTCCACCCAGCCGTCGTTGTCGTAATCCTTCACGTCGCAGCCCATCGCCGAGACGGTGAGCCCTTCGTCGTTGTACGCGACCCCATACATCAGGCCGACCTCGCGGAACGTGCTGTTGCCCTGGTTCAGGTACAGGAAATTCGGTTCGGTGTCGTTGGCGACGAAGACGTCCGTCCAGCCGTCGTCGTTGAAGTCGGCGATGCCGATGCCCATTCCCTTGCCCAGCGCCTTGGCAAAGCCCGATTTCTCGGTCACATCTTCGAACTTCCCTCCGCCGAGGTTGCGGTACAGCCGGTGAGGCACCGGCGGATAGGTCTTGGGATGACAGTACAATTGCTGGCCGGTTTCCAGCACGCAAGGCCGGTCGATCGCCGGGGTCCACAGCGTGTAGTTGGACAGGACCAGGTCCAGGCGGCCGTCGTTGTCGTAGTCGAACCAGGCGCCCTGGACGCTCAGCGTGTTCGCCGGCTTCACGTCCAGCCCCGAGCCGGCGGTGACGTCGGTGAACGTGCCGTCGCCGTTGTTGTGGTAGAGCGCGTTGCGGCCGGTGTTGGCGATGAACAGGTCGGCGAACCCGTCATTGTCGTAGTCGCCGGCCGCCACGCCGTAGCCGAAGTCGAGGTCCGCGCCGGCGACGCCCGCCTTCTGCGTGACGTCTTCAAACGTCCCGTCGCCTTTGTTGCGGAGCAGGCAGTTATAGAAGCTGGGGTCGGGACGGTTCAACTCCGGGAACTTCGCGCCGTTGGTGAAAAAGATATCCATGTGGCCGTCGTTGTCGTAGTCGAAAATGGCCACCCCGCCGCACATCGGCTGCTGGAAGTACTTCCTTCCCGTGTAGTTGTTATTCGAGACGTACGAGAACTTCGAGCGCGGCGCGATATCGGTGAAATGAGGCCGCTTCGGCGCCGCTCCGGAGGCCGGCCCGACCCAGACCAGGAGCAGCGCGCCGGCGACGGCGGCCTTGAGCGACACTGGCACTTACCGCCATTATGCCGAAGGGCGGACGCCCCTCGCGCCGGCGCAGACCCGCAGCGCATCCCAGTACAGGTCCGCGCACCGGCCGGCGTCGTGCTCGGCGGCGATGTGCGAAGCGGCGAGACGCCCGATGTCCGCCCGCGCCCAAGCGGAGCCGACAAGCCATGCCATCGCCTCCTCCAGCATCGCCTGTTCCGCGACGCCCGCGTCGATCCGGACGCAAGCGGCCTCCGGAAACCGCGCCGTTTCGTCCCCGGCGGTGAGAATCGCGGGTTTGCCGATGCCCATCAAACGGATCGCGATGCCGGAGGACTCGCCCGCGGACGGATAGCGAAGATTGATGCACACGTCCACCGCCGATGCGTATGCCCAAAACGCCCTTTCCGGCGCGTAGCCGGTCGCTACCACCGCGGGCCGCCGCAGCCACGGCGCGACGGCGCGCTCGAGATCGGACGAGGCAAAGGCGCCGGCAAGCAGCAGGCTGACGTTCTTACCCGCGCCACGCAGCCGCTCGATCGCGCGCAGAATCGACGGCAAGCGCTTCGATTCGCGCAGGTGCCCGAAGACGCCGAACAGTACGGCGCCCCCCGGCAGCCCGAGCCCCGCCCTCAGCCGGATCACTGCGTAGGGCGCCGGCAAGCGGGGCGGTTGAAACAGGTGCGGAATCTCAAAGACCCGCGCGCCCGGAGCGTGTTCGCGGACAGCCGCCGTCGCTGCCGGGTTGTGCGTCACCACGCCGAGCGACCTTTCCGCGATCCGGCGAAGCATCCGGTACCGGAAGTAGCGCGGGTCCTGCGCCGACCGCGCCCGGTTGCGCCAAAGGCCATGCGCCAGTTCCCCGCCCCACTCCCCGTAGTTGTAGACGAACTCGTCTATGTACGCGGCCTCATCCAGGCTCCCGAGGAAGAAGTGGTGCAGCAGCGCGTCGTGCAACACCACCAGGCCGGGCCGCTCCAATGCCCGAAAATAGATCGGCCGGTGAAGCTGGTTGTTCCCCAGGTGATAGAGTTCGACGTCCGCCGCCCGGCGGGAATTCACCAACACCTCGCCGCGCCGGCGCAGCAGGGCGAGCAGGGCGGCAGCATAGTCGGCCACGCCGCTTCGCGCGGGAGGCAGGGGCGCGTGGAATCCGATTCTCAACGCCGTCTCGAGCCGAACAGGGCGGTCCCTACCCGGATGTGCGTGGCGCCCTCCTCGATGGCCACGTCGAAGTCGTTCGACATGCCCATCGACAGGCCCTGAAGCGAGTATCTTGCCGCCAGTTCGCGCAGCCTCGCGAAGTACGGCCGGGCGGACTCGGCGTCTTCGGACCACGGCGGCATCGTCATCAGGCCGGTGAGACGGAGGCGGTCGCACGCGCGGACGGCTTCCACGAGCGCCGGCAACTCGTCAGGCAGCGCCCCGGACTTGGATTCCTCCTCCGAAAGCCGAACCTCGATCATCACGTCGAGCGGCCGCCCCTGGTCGTTCAAACGTCTCGCCAGCTTCGGCGTGTCCACGGTCTGAACCGAGTGGAACAACTCGGCCGCGCGGCGCGCTTTGTTCGATTGCAGGTGTCCGATCAGGTGGAACCGGGCGTCGGGGAGCGAGGCAACGTCGGGGTACTTGGCCTCGAACTCCTGCACGTAGTTCTCGCCGAAATCCCGAAGGCCCGCTTCATATCCTTCAAGAATCGCCGAGGCGGGGAAGACTTTGGTGACGGCAATCAGCGTGATCTCGTCGCGGCGCCGCCCCGAAGCCGCCAGGGCTGTCGCGATGCGCTCCTCGACCGCGGCGAGGCTGTCGGCTAGGGAACTGGCCACCACCAGAACATTGTCGCGCGAGCCGCCTCTTCGCGCGCGGCCCGCCGCTCAGCGGACGTTCGCCGCGAGCGCGGCGGCCTGGGCCTTTCCATCACCTTCCTTGATGTTGACGAGGCCGATGACGTAGGCGCCATTCCGCGCCACGCAGACTTTGCCCAGGTACCGGTCCGCTCCGGTGAACCCCTCATCGGCGATCTCGGCGGGCGCGGCGTCCGACACTCGGGCCTTGAACTTCGCCAACAGCGCGGTCGCCGCCTCCGCCGACGCTTCCGGCACGACGAAGGCGCGGCCGTAGGCGTAGGTGGCGACGTAGCCTCGCGCCAGGATGCGAAGGCCCAGCACGCTTTGGGGAACCAGGCGCACGGAGCCTTCCTCAAGCTGGTGGGCCGGGAACCAGTGGAGCGCGAGGGGACGTTCCGTAGTGCCCGCCAGTTTCGGCTCGAGGCTGGCGACGTACGCCTCCAGCGCGGGGGTATGATCCTTGGCCGGGTTCGCCGCGAGTTCCACATAGTACGGGCCCTTGACAAACGTCGCCTTGCGCGGCGTCACCTGCCCGGCAACCCCGATCTTTATCACCTCCGCCGTCTGGTGCTTGTTGGCGGAGAACATCCCGTACGCCATTTCCGGGCTTCGCATCTCCGAGATGTCGATCAGGATCGTGTCTTCCCCGGACGCGCACGTCACGCCGGTCATCCGCTCGAAATCGTACAGGATGTAGCCCTCGGCGTTGCCGTTCATGTACTCGAACAGATCGTCGGGAACAAACGTACGCACGGGGCCCTGCTGCGTCCATCCGGCGACGGCGGAACAATCCGGCGCCGGAGTCTGGCCGGCGAAGACAAAGGCGGTCAGGCAGAAAAACCACAGGCAGCGCATTTACCTTACAGTATAATCAGGTTTTAAACTTCGATTAAGGAGGTCGCCGATGGCGATGGATGTGACAAGGCGGAACCTGCTGCGGTTCGGCGCGGGCGCGCTGGTTGGATCGCCGTTCGCGAGCGGGCTGGCGCAGGTTTCCGGCTACTCGGAACGAGCGAGGGTCTCGCTGATCCACGGGGACGATCGCCGGAAGATTGTCTACGAATCGCTGAAGGCGATCGAGGACCAGGTCCGCCCGCGGCTGCGGACCAAGAAATACGTGGTCATCAAGCCGAACAACGTATCGACGCGGAACCAGCTCGCGGCGACCCATCTCGACGCGCTGCGCGGAATCCTGGATTTCCTGGAGCCCTACAAAAAGCCGGTGGTGATCGCCGAATCTTCGGCCGGGCCCACCCGGGAAGGTTACGAGAACTTTCACTACACCCGGCTGGCCTCGGAATACAAGTGGGCGAAGGTGAACCTGGTGGACCTGAACGAAGAGGCGCGGTACGAGGTGGCGCACATCCTCGACGCCAATCTGCATCCGGTTCCGGTCCGGCTGGCTAAGCGGCTGTTCGACCCCGACGCGTATATCATCTGCTCGGCGGTCATGAAGACGCACAACACGGTGATCGCCACGCTCTCGGTGAAGAACATGACGCTCGGCGCGCCGCTCCACCAGGCGCCAAGCGAGAAGCAGCGCTGGAACGACAAGCGCCACTACCACGGCGGCGTCCGCCAGACGCACTACGGCATGATGCTGACGGCCCAGAAAATGGCGCCGTTCTGGGGCGCGACGGTGGTGGACGGCTTCGAGGGCATGGAAGGCAACGGCCCGGCATCGGGGACCCCAGTGGACTCTCGGGTCTCGATCGCCTCAACCGACTACATCGCCGCGGATCGCATCGCGGTGGAAGCCATGGGCATCGACCCGGCCTGGCTCGGCTACCTGCTCTTCTGCAACCAGGTCGGCGTCGGTCAATACGATCGCGCGAAGATCGACGTCATCGGCGAGGACGTCGCGAAAGTGACGAAGAAGTATGCCCTGCACAAGGACATCGAGCGCGAACTGCAGTGGATGGGCGAGATGACCGAAGTGCCTCCCAAGCTGGGGTAGGCAGCGGGTGTGCCCGCATCGATGCTGGCCTCCTCGCGCTGGTGGAGTATGGCGCGCTCGTGCGCAATCCGGAAGGCGGACGCAGCACAAGCTATTCGCCGGCTCCGGTTGAATAGGAAGACCTGGTCGCTTCACCGACGCTTCGAAGCAAGGGCAAAGCGGAACTGGTGCGGGCGGAGGGACTTGAACCCTCACGGACCTTGCGGTCCAACGGATTTTCGTACCCGTCTACGGCTTTCGCCGCCCCTGCCGTCTTGCCAGGGTTTGGGGTCTGGACTATCCCTTCACCATTTCCCGGATGGTTCCGGGGGTCAGGCGCTGCCCGTCTAGTCTCTACACCTTCCCGGCTGTTTCGGGCCGGGCTTGGCTCGGGATCGCCATTTTACAGGGTTCCCCGAATTTGGGCAGTTCTGCATCGCCGGTTTCCCGGCGGGCACTCAAGTTTCGCTTAAGTCCGTTGCGTCTGCCGATTTCGCCACGCCCGCACGGTTTCAAGTTAGCATGAATCGGCCACCGCCTTCAGTCCTGGCCGATCCTGTACAGATGGTCCTGGCTGCGCAGGAACAGGTCGCCGTGGGCGATGGCGGGGGTGGCTACGAACATCGCGTCGCGCAGCTTGTTCGTGGCCAGCACTTCGAATTCGGCGCCGAGCTTCAACACCAGGACATCCTCGTTCTCGCTCGCCAGGTAGAGCCGGCCGTCCGCCGCCACCAGCGACGCTTTGAAGTTATAGGGACCCGGAAGCCGCTGCTGGTGATAGTACGGCTTGCCCGTCGCGACATCGAAGCAACTGATCAGCCCGCGATCGCTCAGCACGTACAGCTTGCCGTCGCTCAGCACCGGCGACGGCGTGTATGCGGCGCCTCGCTCCTCGGTCCACACCACCCGGCCGGAGCCGGTGATGTCGCCTTCGCCGCCGAGGCGGATCGCCATCATGTTCGCGTCGCGCCAGCCGCTCATCACAACCACGATGTCTTCCTCGACCACCGGATAGGGAATCACGTTGCCGCCGAGGCCGCCGCACTCCCAGATCAGCTCGCCCGTTTTCAGATCGTACGAACGCACGCGGTTCTCGGCCGAAACGATCACCTGCGTCCGTCCGCCGTGCTCCACGACGCGCGGCTCGCTCCAGTTGGACCGCTCGTCCCGCGCTTTGCGCCAGAGTTCCTCGCCGTTGTGCTTGTTCATGGCCACGATGAAGCTGTCGCCCTCGTGGTCCATGTTGACGACGATCGCGTCGCCGTATACCGCCGGCGCGACGCCCTCGCCGAAGCCAAGCCGCATCTGGAAATTCCCGAGATCCTTCTTCCACAGCAACTCGCCGTCCAGATCGTAGCAATAAAGTCCGCGCGAACCGAAGAACACATAGAGCCGCTCGCCGTCGGAGACCGGACTGGCCGAGGCGAAGCTGCCGTATTGACGGTGATAACCCTCGTGCGGCGTGGAGGCGATGGCGGTCCGTTCCCAGACCGGCCGGCCCGTTTCCCGATCGAGCGCCATTACGACGAATTTGTGTTCCGTCAGCGAGCCCGCGCCGCCTCCCGGTCCCCTCTGCCCGTCCTGGGGCGGCGAGGGAGGAGGCGGGGGCGCCCCGGTGGGAATCGCCGTGGTCAGGAAGATGCGGTCTCCCACGACGATAGGCGAAGAGTTCCCACGCCCTGGGATCTTCACCTTCCATTTCACGTTCTGGCCGTCACCCCATTGGAGCGGCGCTCCGCCGGCGGCGTTGCCGTTGCCGTCGACGCCGCGCCAGTGGCGCCACGGCGATCCCTCGGTCAGCGCGCCGGAGAGCGCAAGCGCAATGGCGATCCCTCGAATCCCAGTCTTCCCCATGAGGCGATTGTAGTCGCCGCGGGATAATCGAGCAAGATGAAGATCCTTTGGACCAAGGCCGGCGGCGTGCTTCCGCTCGATACCGGCGGCCGGATTCGAAGCTTTCAGACGCTGAAGGAACTGGCGCGGCGGCACGAGATCACGCTGCACGTGTTCTACGAGCAGTTCGCCGGCGACGAGCACGCATCGCTGGGAAGCGGCGATGGGTGCGTGCGGGCGCACGACAGATTCGACAGATTCGACACCCTGTAGCGGGCGCGACGCATCTTCGAAATTTTCTGAAAAGAACGCGTTCTTAGTGAAGTCTTTTCAGATCAATGATATGCAGGGGCCGAGAGCAAGCGCGACGCATCCGCGCAGCCCGATGCGTCGCGCTTGTGTGACATGTGTCGAAAGTGTAGAAAAGTGTAGAAAACGTCGGTCTTCACGACGGCGGGCCATGATCGCCAGGAGTTCGCAGTTCGCCCAATGAACAGCTTTTTTCGCGCACTTATACGTTCAATTTTCAAAGAGCTATGGCGACGCCGGCCGGGCCGGACAACGAGGCGCCAACACGATTCTAGCGCGAGGCACCGGAAGAACGCGGTGAGGAAACAGCGGGTTTCAATAGCCAAGCGATAGAAATCAGGCGAGTTAGAGATCGGAACCAATCTGTTCGACGAAACGTGACCGGCAATAGGTCACGTGCTAAGGTGAATAAACAGGTGTCGGCTCCAGAGATACGCAGTGGCGCATTGTCGCGGCTGGGCGACATTTTGCCAAGCCATTGTTGGGCGAAGACGAAGAAAGACGGGCGCCCCGGAATTACCGTACGCGATCATTGCCTGAATGTCGGTTGCGTCGCCGAGGCCCTCGCCGCACTGTTTCCGGCGCAACTCCGACATTTGCTTCCGCGTGGGGCGGCGACGCTCGCGGCTTTGCACGACGTGGGCAAGATGTCGCCCGGATTTCAGGTGAAGTGCGGTTCGTGGTTGGAGCGGTACGCCCTAACGGATCGTGCGCTTCAAGAGCGCTGGAGCATGGGGGAACCCGACCATGCGAAGATCAGCCAAGTCACTGTGCAGAAGCGGCTTGCAGGCTCGCGCCTCTACGGCTGGGCTGCGGCGGTCGGCGCACATCACGGAAGGATCAAGGGGCAACGTGTCATCGTACGCGAACTCTGGGAACAGGAACGCAATCTGTTAGCGGACGATCTCATTGCGGAATTCGGGGAATTGCCCGACACGCCTCCCGACGAGGCGGCAATCTGGATGACAGCAGGGCTGATAACGGTGGCCGACTGGATCGGCTCGAACGAGGAACACTTCCCACAGGACGCTCACTGGGACATGCCGGAGCGGCGACAGCGCGCCCAGACGGCGCTTGAGCGTATCAACTGGCGACGGCTGGGCATACAACAACGGCGTGAATTCGCCGACCTGTTTCCGCGGACTCCACAGCCGAACAGCTTGCAGACCGCCGTGTTGGAAGTGGCTCATGAACCCGGGGTATACGTAATCGAAGGACCGATGGGCTATGGAAAGACCGAAGCGGCGCTGGCGGCGTGCTATCAAATCATCGCGGCCGGGCGGGCCGGCGGGTTGTATTTCGGCTTGCCAACCCAGCTAACCAGCAATCGAATTCATACGCGCGTGCAGCCGTTTGTCGAACGAATCTCGACGGACCCGGCGGCCGTGCGACTGGCGCACGGCAGTTCGTGGCTGCTCGGCGCCGAGCCGCCTCCGGAGTTTCACCCAGCCAGCCCGCATGACCGCGAAGCGATAGAGCATGCCGATACGGGACGGTCCTGGTTTGCTTCAGCGAAGCGGGCTCTGCTGACGCCGTTCGGCGTGGGCACAATCGATCAGGCGCTGCTGGGGATGGTCGCCGCCAAGCATTTCTTCGTCCGGCAGTTCGGCCTGGCCGGCAAGGTCGTAGTTCTCGACGAAGTACACACATACGACTTTTACACCGGCACGCTGATTTCCGCCCTGGTGAAACGGTTGCGGGAGTTGCGCTGCACCACGATCGTCCTCTCAGCCACGCTCACCGAGAAACGCCGTCGCGAGTTGCTCGACGTACCAGACGGCCAACCGCTCAGTACGGCATATCCACTGGTTTCCGGCGCGGCCGCCTCGCTCATCGAGCGCGAGTGCGAGCCGCCACCCGCGAAAAAGGTTCACATACGCACCATCTCACGGGCCTTGCCGGTGGGCGAAGCTTTGGAACACGCCTGTCGCGGCGAATGCCTGCTTTGGATCCGCAACACGGTGGATGAGGCGCAGGAGACCTACCGCGCACTGCGCGACGCGAATTCCGCAACAGGTCCGAGCATTGCGTTATTGCATTCGCGCTTCCCCTTCTTTCGGCGCGAGAAACTTGAGGACGACTGGATGGAGAGGCTTGGCAAGGGCTCGGCCAAGCGCCCCGCGGGCTGTGTTTTGGTTTCAACTCAGGTCGCCGAGCAGAGCGTGGATATTGACGCGGATCTGTTGATCACCGACTTGGCCCCGACCGACATGCTGCTTCAACGCATCGGCCGCCTGTGGCGGCACGAGCGGCCCGCGCGACCCTGTCCGCGGCCGGAGGTCTGGGTCCATGTTCCCGGTTCCGACGGCGCCGCCCTCCGGCGTGCGAGCAAGAAAGAACTTCGCGACTTGTTAGGCAAGAGCGGCCGGGTGTATGCGCCTTACGTGTTGTTGCGTTCGCTCCAGGAGTGGCGTGATCGGCCCGCCATCACCTTGCCCGAAGATGTTCGCAAGATCCTCGAAGCCACCTACGCGGACCACGGCGCGGACGAACCGGCTGGGTGGCGGGACTTGCGGGAGGAGTTGGAGAAGCAGCAGGAGAGAATGGCTCTTTTGGCCCTCAACGCCACCGCCGTCTGGGGCAATCCAGCACTGCCGGATGACGAAAACATTCAAACGCGTTACAGCACCTGTCCGACCGCTCAGCTACTCTTGGCGCGCCAGATCACGCCACTCGACGGGAACTCCGTGCGCCTTCACCTACTTGATAGCGAGATCGTGACCGCGAGCAGCCGCGACTGGGACTTCAGCGCCGCCAAAGCGATCCATCGCAATCTCGTTCGAATGCCGCGTTGGGCGGTTGCGAACCGTCTGGGGGGTCCACCGCGCTGGTTGGACAAGCACGTTTCGCAAGCAACGGCCGTCGGGCTATTGCAGTCCGACGGCAGCATTTGCTGGGCCGGCCAGGGAACACCCTCCGGACTTGCCTACGATGCCGATCAAGGTGTGATCATCAACCGCAAGAATATCCGCAGCATGGCGGGCGAGGAGCACGATGAATCTTACGACTGACCCTTGGATTCCCACTGTCTGGCAGGACGGCAGAGCGAAAACCGTCAGCCTTCGTCAAGCCTTCGAGCATGGCCACGAAATCCGGGACCTCGTCCTCCGTCCGCATGAACGCATTGCCGTCATGCGGCTGCTCGTCTGCATCGCTCAAGCCGCTCTGGACGGCCCAGCGGATTACGATGACTGGAAGACAGGAAGGGCTCGCATGGCGCCTTTGGCCGACCAGTACCTTCTTCGCTGGCGGTCGGCGTTCGGGTTGTTCGACAATAGCGGACGTTTCTTGCAGATCCCTGACCTTGAGAAACCCTCAGCCACATCCGAAAACGACGAGGAGGGAGAGGGGAACTCAGCCAGCAAGTTGGACTTGTCCCTAGCCACAGGCAACAATTCCACGCTGTTCGACAACACTGGCGGAGCAGTTCGCGCTTTTGAGGCCTCGCAACTCGCCTTGATGCTGTTGACATTCCAATGCTTCTCACCGGGCGGCCGCATTGGCGTGGCTTTGTGGGGCGGCAAGCCCACGGCTGGCCGCGGGTCGAGCAATCATGCGCCTTGCCTGGCAAATGGGATGTTGCACACGCTGCTTCGTGGCGACAGTCTGCTCGATAGCGTGCACAGGAACTTGCTCAACAAATTACAAGCTCAACAGCTATTTGGCGAGGGTGGCTGGGGCAGGCCGGTTTGGGAGTTCAGGCCCCAGTCACCCGCCGACAAAGAAGCGGTGAGGAACGCCAACCGCACATACCTGGGGCGCCTTGTCGCTCTCGCGCGAGCGATTCGCCTTGGGGCTAATGGGCTACATCTCGTACTTGCCAACGGACTGGACTATCCATGTTATGAGGACGGATGGCGCGAACCCTCGGCGACGATCGTTGCCCGGAGTGTCAAAGGGCAGCCCAGCCGTCAAGTCTTGCGCACATCCATCGACAGGGCCGCGTGGCGCGACCTACATGCCCTCACCGTCAAGAACGTGGGCGGAGGTCCCGGCGGCCCCGCCCCGCTGCAGAATATCTCGGAGGACGAAGAGGCGTTCGATCTTTGGGTCGGCGGGCTCCTGACCAACAAAGCCAAGCCGGTGGACACGACTGAATCAGTATTCCACATTCCCGCGGCAATGCTTGGCGACACGAGCCGGAGAGTCTACGAGGACGGCGTGAGGCAGGCGGAGTCCCACGAGTTCCGCCTAAGGCGCGCGGTCTCGGTGTACCACAAGGAGCTTGGCGACAACCTCGACCGGCCGGAAATGATGAACCGCCGCCGACAAATCCAGCGTAACGCCGCCGGCCAGTTCTGGACGGACATCGAGCAAGCAGTACCGCGGCTGCTGGAAGTCGCGGCTGAACCTGAGCGCCTTGGGCTGACGCGCGCATGGCGGGACACCGTGTGGGGACAAGCGGTCCGGCGAGCGGCTAGGGCCGCCTATGAACGCGCCTGTCCACACGAGACGCCGCGCCAAATGCGCGCGTATGCGCTTGGGCTGCAAACATTCTTTGCTCCATTGACCGAACAGGCCCCAGCCGAAACGGAAGACGAGGTACGAGCATGAGTGGCAACCAACCCGATCCCAGTGAAACCGCCAAACGCTTATTGGCTTACTTGCGCCGGCTCCAGAACGATCACGGAGCCATGGCTGATCTGCGCTGTGCGCTCAGCCCCGCCAGGCTTCCCCGCGCATGGCCGCTGCTGGCGCCCGTGGGCGGCATTGGCAACACCCGTATCGAAACGGTGGCCGGGCTGTTCGCCTACCATCCCGACGAGGCATCTACCGGGAACCTCGGCACGACGTGTCGCCTGCTCGCCGCTGGCAATAACAGCTTCGACGGCCGGTTCCGCCGCCTGCTCTCGTGCGACCGTGACGAAATCTGCGAGCGGTTGCGTCCCGTAGTCCTCGCCGCCAGAGCGAAAGGGGTGAAGATTAACTACGAAGAGTTGTTCGTCGACCTTTGGTATTGGGGTGACAAAGCAAAGGCGCGTTGGGCGAGGGAATACTGGGGCGTTCCCGAAAGCGAAGAATCGGGAGCGGCGCCGGAGGCCGCGGCATGACCGTCATCACCCAAGTCACCGTCGATTTCGCCACGGCCGCCCGGCTGGGTCTGCGCGACTGCTACGACTGGCATCAGGCGGTATGGAAGGCCTTTCCCCGCCGCGACGGAGAACAGCGGAACTTCCTGACCCGGCTCGATCAGCGCCGGGAAGGCTTCCGTCTATTGATTGTTTCGTCTGTCCAACCCGTGCGCCCCGACTGGTGTCCACGGGACGAAGAAAGTTGGAAGTCCAAACCGATCCCGGAAACGTTCTTCACCCGCACACGGTACGCCTTTCAGCTATGCGCCAACCCGACGCGGAAAGTCGCCCGGGAGCTGCCCGACGGCGCGCTGACAAAGAACGGCCGGCGCGTTCCTCTGACGGCGCGCGAGGAACTTGTCGAGTGGATCAAGCGGAAGGGAGCGCAAGGTGGCTTCACGGTGGTGGACGCCACCCTCCGCACATTTTCCCGAGGCCGCGAGTACTTCGTCAAGAAGGGCCACGCCGGACTACACAGCGCCGTCGAATTTCAAGGCGTGCTGGCGGTGACCGACCCCGTTACGTTTCACGAAACCTTTACGCGCGGCATCGGGTCGGCCAAGGCGTTCGGCTTCGGCCTGCTGGTGCTCGCGCCGATTTCAGAGGAGCCCGCAACCCCATAGAAAGGAACCTATATGAAGCTCATTGAGTTGCACATCCTCCAGTCGTTCCCGGTGTCATGTCTGAACCGCGACGACGTGGGAGCGCCCAAAACTGCTACGTTCGGCGGCGCCACCCGGGCCCGCATCTCCAGCCAGTGCTTGAAGCGCGCGATTCGCTTGTGGGCCAAGGAGCGGTCTCCTGTTCTATACGGCGGGGAGCGGAGTAAGCTCATCGTCCGCCCGATCGCCGACGTTGCTCAGAAACACAGCGTAGCTCCAGAGAAGGCGCTCGAGTTGTCCAAGAAGTTCTGCCACCAATTAGCAACCTTCGATGAGAGCGCCTTCAAAAAGAACCCCAACATCCTCAAAGTCAAAACACTCATGTTTCTCTCACCTGCCGAGCGCGAGGAAATCGGCAAGGAACTGGCGGCGATTCTCAAGGAGAGCAAGGACGACAAGGCCCTGGACAAGAGGTTGAAATCCGCCGCAGCAAAAGTCGGGGAAGCCAAACTGAAGGATGCGGCTGACATCGCGATTTTCGGCCGTATGGTAGCCTCCGACCACTCGCTTACGGTCGAGGGTGCGGCCATGTTCGGACACGCCTTGTCCACTCACCGCGCGGACAACGACATCGACTTTTACACGGCTGTGGACGACCGGCAGAGTGAAGACCCTTCGATCGAGGAAGAGGACCGCGCCGGCAGTGGCATGATGGGCACTCTGGAATTCACGTCCGCAGTTTATTACCGGTACGCCGGCTTGAACCTCGGAATGCTGGAGGACGGCGACCACTTAGGCGCGGTTTCCCCCGAGGACCGCCGGCGGATCGTCGACGCGTTCATCTGCGCTGTAGTGCTCGCCGTTCCCGCGGCACGCAAAAACTCCATGAACGCCCACACTCTTCCCGGTTACGTTCTCGGTCTGGTGCGACCGAAGGGCCAACCACTTCAGCTCATCAACGCCTTTGAAAAGCCGGTGTCCGCCAGGAACGGACTCATGGCAGCCTCGGTCGCGGAGATCAAGCAACACTGGCAGCAGTTGCAGAACACCTGGGGCATCAAGCCATCGCTGGAAGTCTCGATACCGGACACGCCGTTCAAGCAGTTTCGGGAGAAGATTCTCAGCCATGTCTGACACCGCCTACCTCGCGCTGCTGCTGGATGCCCCTTTGCAGTCATGGGGCTTCGCGAGCCGCTTCGAGCGCCGGACCACCGGCCTCCACCCTACCAAGAGCGGCGTCATCGGCCTGATCTGCGCCGCCATGGGGCTGGCAAAAGGTTCGGGTGAGGAACGACAGATCTTGCCTCGGCTGGCAGCGTCGAAGATGATGACCATCGCCATTCCGCGTCCGGCGCAAACCGGTCCTCGATCCCTCTCTGTTCTTCGCCTTGAGGACTACCACACTGTCCTCGGCACACGCCGGGCCA
The DNA here is from genome assembly GCA_026129905.1 of Bryobacteraceae bacterium. Classification (GTDB taxonomy): domain Bacteria; phylum Acidobacteriota; class Terriglobia; order Bryobacterales; family Bryobacteraceae; genus JAHCHE01. The sequence continues at coordinate 55,333 of JAHCHE010000041.1, forward strand.
GTGGCAAGATGAACCAAGACGCGGTCGTCACGCGGCGCGAATACCTTCTCGACGCCCGCTTCGCTGCGATCCTCGAAGGCCCGCGACCGATTTTGGAGCGCGCCATGGCGGCGCTCAGCGACCCGGTTTGGGGCGTCTGGCTGGGCCGCAAGAGTTGCATTCCAGCAGAACCAATCGGTCGCGGTTTGTTCGAAACCAGAGCGGAAGCGCTGCGTAACCTGATTGGCGACCGGCGGGTTGAAGAGTTCACCGCCGTAGCCGAAGTCAGCGACTTCGCTGAAGGCACGGACTCGCTGAGCGACCAGCCGGAGAGCTTCGGCGATGGCAGGAGCAGCGGGTTGGACAGACGTCGCTTCGCCATGCGCCGGGTTGCGGTTAAGCCCGCCACGCGCCAATCGAGCATTGGTTCCACCCCGCTCCCGGCGGAGGAGACATGAGAATCCGAGACCTGCACCTGCTGCCCAAGGTCCGCGACAGTTGGAGTTACCTTTACGCCGAACACTGTCGCATCGACCAGGAAGACAAGGCCATTGCCATCCAGGAGAAGGATGGAAAGACGCCTGTCCCTTGCGCGATGCTCACCCTTCTTATGCTCGGGCCGGGTGTGACGGTTACCCACGCGGCGATTCGTACGCTGGCGGAAAGCGGCTGCCTGGTGATGTGGTGCGGTGAAGAAGCAGTGCGCTTCTACGCGGTGGGCATGGGCGAAACGCGCTCGTCGAGAAATCTCCTGGCTCAGGCGCGCCTGTGGGCGGACCCGGCGAGCCGTCTCGCGGTTGTGATGCGCATGTATCGAATGCGCTTCGATGAGCCCCTTCCCGACGATCTCACGCTGCAGCAACTGCGCGGCCGTGAAGGGATTCGGATAAGGCAGGTATACGCCAACGCATCGCGGGACTCAGGCATCGCCTGGGAAGGCCGATCATACCGTACTTCGAACTGGCGATCGGCCGACCCGGTGAACCGCGCGCTTTCATGCGCGAATAGCTGCCTGTACGGGCTTTGCCATGCCGCTATCGTCTCGGCTGGCTTTTCCCCCGCTCTTGGCTTCATCCACACCGGCAAGATGCTTTCCTTCGTCTACGATATCGCCGACCTTTACAAGACCGAGGTCAGCATCCCGGTAGCCTTTGCTGTAGCCAAAGAGAGTAGTACCGCGATCGAGATACGGGCACGCAAGGCTTGCCGAGATGCCTTCCACTCGACGCGTCTGCTGGAGCGGATTGTGCCAGATATCCACTCGGCGCTCGGCCTTGACCAAAGCGTGCGCGCTGCCGACGAAGCACTCTACGACGGCGACCAGGAGACGCCAGGAGGTTTGTGGGACCCTGTACTCGGGCAGGTGGCAGGCGGGGTTAACCGGGCCGACAGCCCGGAACGCAAACAGCCAGGGCGGGAGGATCCCGGTTTCGACGCCAGCCAGGAAGAGCAGTCGCAATGGTAGTGCTGATTCTGGAACGAGTGCCAGTCTCGTTGCGCGGCGAGCTAACCCGATGGCTGTTGGAAGCACGGGCCGGCGTCTTTGTTGGGAGCGTATCGGCGGGGGTGCGCGACAAACTCTGGGAAAAGACCTGTAGCGCCATGGCCGGCGGCGGAGGAATCCTCATCCATAATGCCGACAACGAGCAGGGCTTCGCCGTCCGCTTCTGGGGAGCGACTAACCGTTGGGTGGTGGACTACGAGGGACTAACTCTCATCCGGACCCCAGAAAGCCCGTAAAAGGCAGTGTTTTCCCCACGCGCGTGGGGATGGTCCGCCAGGTCGGAGAGCATTCCGAAGCGCGTCTTGGTT
>JAHCHE010000042.1 GCA_026129905.1 Bryobacteraceae bacterium
CTATTCAACTTATAGCCGGACAGCAGTGCGCCGAAGACATGGCAGAAGTGGACCCGGTAGAAGTCGGGCGCCGGAATATCCGTGCGGCCTTGTTGGCAGCCGGCAAAGCGGAAGTCGAAATAAGAGCGGAAGAGGACAAAGTTGGCCAGCGAGCCTCCACTCAAAGCAAGGCGAGCCGATACCACGAAGTCTGGGCGCGGTTTCGGAGCCCGGGCGGAGACTGAAATGAGCGCCGGACGCCCGTTCTGCCGACCTGTTTTGTGCTCGAGGTAACCGAACGCACGGCAGCGGAATGCGCCGAGCAAGCACTCCGGCGGCTGAGCTGGTAACGTTCAAGCTCGCGGGTCAGCCGTGAAATTCGAGGATCGCCTGGCTGACCGTTTCGATTTCGTCGCGGGTCAGCGCCTGGTGGATGGGGAGCGCCAGGGCCTCGCGGGCCGCGCGCTCGCTTTCGGGGAAATCGCCCTCGCGGTAGCCCAGGCCGGCGTAGCACGGCTGAAGGTGTAGCGGGATCGGATAGTAGACTTCACTGCCGATGCCCTTTTTCGCAAGGTAATCGCGCAACGGGTCGCGCCGGGGACTCCGGATCACAAACTGGTTGAAGACGTGGCGCGTTTGGTACGGCGCGGGCGACGGCAGCGCGAAGGGCGTCCGGCCGGCAAGACACTCGCGGTAGATCGCGGCGTTCTCCTGGCGCCGGGCGGTCCAGGCGTCGAGATGGCGCAATTTGACGAGGAGCGCCGCCGCCTGCATCGCGTCCAGGCGCGAGTTGACGCCGATGAGTTCGTGGCGGTACTTGTCGCGGCTGCCGTGCACGCGAAGCAGAGCCGCCATGTTGCGGAGCGACAGGTCGCCGGTGGTCACCATGCCCCCCTCGCCGAGTCCGCCCAGGTTCTTGCTCGGGAAGAAGCTGATGCAACCGATATCGCCGAGGCCTCCGCAGCGGCGCCCCTTGTACTCGGCGCCGATCGCTTGCGCGGCGTCTTCGATCACCGCGCTGCCGTGCGCGCGGGCCGCGGCCAGGATCGGATCCATGTCCGCGCTGCCTCCGTAAAGGTGGACCGGGATCACCGCGCGGGCGGAGCCGGCCGAGCGCAGGGCCGGGGCCACAAGCTCGGGGTTCAGGTTGAAGGTGCGCGGATCGATATCCACGAAGACGGGCACGGCGCCCGCGCGGGAGATGGCGCCGGCCGTGGCGAAGAACGTGAAGGGAGTGGTGACAACCTTGTCGCCGGGCTGTACGCCGGCGGCGCGTAGCGCCAAGTACAGCGCGTCCGTGCCCGAAGCGCACCCAACGGCGTAGCGGGTTCCGCAATACGCGGCGATGGCCGCCTCGAGTCCCTCAACCTCGGGGCCGAGTATGAAGCGGCCGGAGTCCACCACCCGGACGACGGCTTCCACCAGTTCGTCCCGGATGGGGGCGTGGATCCTGTTGAGGTCGAGCAGCGGAATCAGCGCTTGTACGTCTCCTGGTGGCCGGTGCGCTCGTTGGTCACCGTAAACGCGCCGCTCTTCTGCGCGGAGATCTTGATGCCGTGGCCGCAGTTCTCCGCCGACATGTTGGCGATGTACTTTTCCTCGACGTTGTGGTCGTTGCCTCCCGGCAGCGAGTAGTGCAGTTGCCAGAAGCCTTCCAGTCCCGGCGAGTCCTTCACCACCTGCCAGGCCGCCGGCGAGCCGCCTTTCTTCTCGCCGTTGTTCATCACCGCCACGCGCGGGCGGAGCGCGTGAACCAGGGCCGGAGGACCCGAGAGGTCCATGCCGTGGTGGGTGGTGAGGTAGACGTCGACGGGGCCAAGCTTGTCGTCCGGGCAAGCCAGGCCGAGTTCGATATTCCAGGTGAGGTCGCCCAGGTCGACGAACCGGAAATTGTCGTATGTCACCACCACGCCGATGGACTTGCCGTTCTCGCTCGCGTCGTCCCGCTTCCGCTCCCCGTTGCACAGCGCGTTCCGCCCCTTGCCTTTCGACAGGGCCTTGCTCAGCAGGTCGCCGCGCGCCGAGACCACGTCCACCTTGATGCCTTTGATGGGGATGGCGTCGCCGGGTCTGACGACGATGTGCTTGCCTTTTTCGCGCGCCGCGTAGTAGGGGGCGGCCAGTTTGTCGGCTTGTGGGCCGGTTTCGGTGTTCGGCCCGTGGTCGACGAAATGGACGATCGGGAACATCTCCGCCAGCGGGGGGACGCCGCCCACGTGGTCCAGGTGATAGTGCGTCACGAGCATGTAGTCGATCTGCTTCAGGCCCGCCTTCCTGGCCGCCGCGGCGATGCGGTTCGCATCACGGCCATCGTATCCGGGCCAGCCTGCGTCCACCAGCATCGACTCCCCCGACGGAGAGACAATCAGCGTCGCCTGGCCGCCCTCAACGTCCACGAAGTAGATATCCAGCGTCGAGGCCGCGTTCGCGGCAATCGCCAAGGCGAACGCCGCCACAGCCGTTAATACAAAGCGCATGGTTCGCATCCTACCATAGCGGCTGCGCGCCGGTACAATGAAAGGAATGGGGCGACGAACGCTGCTGTTGCTGCTGTGCGCCTTCGGTTCCGCGAAGGGGGAAACGCCTCCGCGGCCGGCCAAAGGCAAGCTCGGCCGGTCCCCCGATGGAAAGCCGCTTCTCGAGACGAAAGACGGGCGGTCCATTCTCCTGGAGGGCGACGTGGATACCCTGAGCGTCCTCGATGACGAGCGGCTGGCCGGCGTCGAACTGGAAGTGTTCGGAAAGTCGCTGGGTCCCGACAGGTTCGAAGTCGGACCGATCTACCGCAAGTCGATGCTGGTCCTCCGGGACGGCAAGCGGCTCACGATCAGCTACTGGTGCGACCTCTGTTCCATCCGCAATTACACTCCGGGCAAGTGCCAGTGTTGCCAGGAGGAAACCGCCCTCGACCTGCGGGAGGAGTAAGGCGCCGGCAGCTCTCGAGGGCTTATTTGGCCGGCTTCACGGGGGCGGCCTGGGCCGGGGCGGCAGGCGCCGCAGCCGAGGCGGCGGCGGCTTTCACCGCTTCTTCGTCGTACATCTTGATGATGTCGGATGTCACGTCGATCCCGTTCGCGGCGAACACCACGGGCGTCTGAGGCGAGCTGATGTCGAGGATCAACGTATAGGCGTGATCGTTGGAGTACTTGTTGATCACCGCCATCATTTTCTGCCCCAGTACCTGAAGGATTCGGTCCTGTTCCTGCTGGAACTCGGCCTGCGCATCTTCGGTGGCGCGGTTCAACTCGCGGGTTTTCTGATCGATATCCCGTGCCAGCTCGCGACGCCGCTCGTCGCCCATGGTGTTGCTTCCTTTGCTCAGCTCGGCCTGAAGCGCGTTGATTTCGTCGCGCATGCCTTCCAGCTTCTTGCTGGTCGGCTCGAACTTGGCTTGCAACTCCCCGACGGCTTTCTTGCCCTCCTGGGTGCTGATCATCGCGCCCTGTATATTGATGGTGCCCACTTTTGTCGCCGAGACCTGGGTCTGCCCGAACAAGGAGAGGGCAAACAGGGCCGGCGCGGCAAAGTAAATCGTTCTCTTCACTCTGGAAACTCCTGAAGTCTTTCTGATGTTAACATACGATCCACGGCGGAACGACGCATCGCGCTGCGCCGCAAGGGTTTACAACGCCGATCACAGCTAGAAGGTGCGGCTGATCGTGAACCGGAACGTCCTCCGCTGCTCGAACCATGGATACGCCTGCCCGTAGTGCAACAGGGAGTTGACGAACGTTGTCTGGTTCGGGAAGTACGACCGGTCCGCGACGACCGGCGGCTGCAGGAACGTTCGCACGAGGGTCGGGTTGTACGCCCAATACAGCCGGAACGGCGCGTTCACCACCGGCATCATGATTTGAAACTCCACCCCGGTCGACGTCCGCAGTTGCTGCGTCGCGTTGTTGATCACGGCGCGGCCGTCGAACGCCGCCTGCGGGAACGTTCCGTTCAACTCGGCGAGGCGGCCCGGGTTCAGCCTGAGCTGGTTCGGAAAAATCACCTTGTTGATGCCGGCGTCGAAGAACAGCGCCAGCGTCAACGGTCCCACGATGGGGATGCGGTACTCCGTGTTGGCAACGCCCTGGAGGTCTCCCCCGGGGAAGATCATCTGGTAGTTGGGGATGCGCTGGAACACGGGAGCGAACTGCACTTCCCCGTCCACGATGGTCCTCTGCGTCCGCGCCGACCCGTCGCTGTTATACACCGGGACCGAAGCCGTGCTGGCCACGAACGCCACCGGACTGACGCTCCAGATCTCGAATCCACGGATGTCGTTCTCGCCGCCCATGTAGAAGCGGTTGAAAGGCGGAGCGGAGACGCCGCCGTATCCGGTCACGGAGCGCCCCAGAAGGTGCACGCCCCAGACGTGGCCAGGCTTCCACGCGCGGCGGAACAGCTTGAAGTCGACCGTAGGCGAGATCATCTTCACGTTGCCGCCGACGCCGGCGAACGAGGTGGAGATAAACAATTCGCGTCCGCGGCTGGGCGTGATCGGGTGGTCGACCGTGTTGTAGTGATAGCCCGGCACGACCCGGCTGGTGCGGATGCCGCTTAGGGAGTTGGGTCCGTCCAAGCCCTGGAAGTTCAGGTACTGGAAGTAGATCGTCGAGGCTTCCGACAGGGTCTGGATGTTCTGCCGGTCGAAGCCGTACGTCAGGCTGAGCCGAGCGAAGGACCTCCGCAGGGGGTAGCTGGCGAAGGTTGTGAACCCGTAGCCCTGCGAAACGTAGTTCAGCAGGTTCTGCGAACCGTACGTCTCGAACAGCGGCAGGAGGTTACGTCCGGTCCAGATCGACCACTCGCGCGCCTGGTCGAAGTTGAAGCGAGTCGTATAGACGGTGAAGCCGGCCTGGATGGGCCGGTCGAACAGGTACGGCTCGGTGAAGCCGAACGTCACGTTGCGCAGCCGGGATCCGACCTGCGCGTCCAGGCTCAAGGTCTCGCCGAGCCCGAGGAAATTGTTGGTGGCGTAGCCGAACCCCAGAAACGTACCGGCGATTCCGGAGACGCCGCCCGTCATCTGGACAGAGTTCTTTCCGCGCTCCTTCACCTTGAGAGTGATATCCACCGTGCTCGTCCTGGTGTCGCGGCGGATATCGGCCGCCTCTTCTTCCTTTAACACTTCGAAATATCCGAGCTGGTTCAACCGCAACAGGCTCACTTCCCAGAGGCGGGTATTGAACATATCGCCTTCGTCGATGAGCAGTTCGCGCCGGATGACCTTGTCGCGGGTGGTCGTATTCCCGGAAAAATCGATGCGCCTGACGAAAAACTGCTTGCCTTCTTCGACCGCCATGTTCAGGTCGATCAGGTCGGTACCCGGCACGGGCTCGGGATAGGGCTCCGGAACAAAATCGATATAGCCAAACTCCCCGTATAGTTTGGTCATGTTCTTCAGTCCGTCGCGCAGGTGCTTGGTGGAGAAAACATCGCCTTTCTCCATCTTGAACAGCGGACGCATCAGCGTTTCCGGCGTACGGAACAGTTTCACGCCTTCAAACCGGATCTGGTTCAGGCGGTACAGCCGTCCTTCCTCCAGTTTCACGGTGATGTCGGCACGTTTTCCCGGCTTATTGGGATAAAACAACGGGATCTTGAACCCGCCGCCGCCCACGTCCCGCATCGCCACGTCGTGGTCGATGGCGCGCGCCGTGAAGTACCCTCGCTCCTGGTAGAAGTTGCGGATGCGCTCCTTGTCCTCCTCGAGCTTGGTGGAGTCGAAGGCCTTGGAAAAGAGGCTCTCGAACAGCAGCGAATGGGGGACGCCGATGGGCCGCAGGTTGTTCATCGCCCGGATCACCGCTTTGTCGCTGAACACCGTGTTGCCTTCGACGTCGATATCGCCGACTTTGACCTTTGGGCCTTCGTTGATCTTGAAGGTGACTTCCAGCGAGGACGGCGGAATCTGCCGGATTTGCGGAGAGACCGTGGCGAACTGCCGGCCGCGTTCGGAAAGGAACTCTTTCAGCACCACCACCGCCGCCTGGATCTTGTTGGGATCGTACTGCGTCTCCACCGCCAAGCCAACGCGCCGTTCCTTGAACTTGTCGAGGATCTCCGAGATCTGGATCGACTTGTTGCCTTCGTATTTGATCGATCGGACGACGCGGCGCTCGATCACGCGGAAACGGACGATCCAGCCGTACTTGCCCTGCTCCTTCTCCAGCGTGATGTCGTCGAAGCGGCCGCTGTTCCAAAGCGCCATGAAGTCGCGGTGCAGCGCTTCGGGATCGTACTTATCGCCCTTCTTGCTGAACGTCATCGCGCGCAACGTGTCCTGAGGGACGCGGCGGGCGCCGCGAAATTCGATCGCCTCGATGACATCCTGCATTTGTTCGGGAGGCGCTTCGGTGGGCGGCGGGGTTTCAAAAGGCGAGGGCGGCTTCGGTTCCTGGGATGGCTGCGGCGTCTCAAAAGGTGAAGCGGGCTGCTGGGCGGGCTGGGGCGTTTCGAACGGCGAGGCAGGTTTGGGCTTTTCCGGATCGGGTTCGGGCTGCGCGGCGCCCTGTCCGCTTGCCGGCGATTCCTCGCCGGCCGGGGGGGCCTGTTGAACGCTGGTTTCGTTCGACGCTTCCTGCGCCGCCGCCCTCATGCCGAGCGAGCCGGCGGCCATGAGCCACACCATCGCCGCAGCGCTCAGGCGTTCCTTCGCCAAAAACTTCATTCCAAAACCAGTTCCTTTCCGCACTGCGACTCCACTTGGGACGCGAACAGCCTGGTTCCGGTTTCAAGCTGTTGCAGAACGCGCAGGATCGAACTTCTATTCTACCGAAAAGATGCAACGCCACCCCGGAGGGGCGAACCCGGCTTCCGGCAAACGTCTCGCCAGGATTCCCGGCGCAAGGCCGCTCGGCGGCAGGCCAGCGGCTGGTCCTCAGGACTGGTCGTCGTCCCTTTCGTCGCCGCTCGCCGTCTGGTAGTAATACGAGTGGTAGTAGGAGTAGCGGCCGTAAAGCTCGTCCCGGCGGGCGCAGTTGGCTACCACGCCGAGGACGTTGTTCTCGCACAGCGATTGCATGGCCTGGCTGACCGAATCGATCGTCGTCGAGCCGACCCGGACCACCAGCAGGATCCCGTGGCAATAGGTTCCCAGTAGATTGGCGTCCGCCGCCAGCAGCAGCGGCGGCGTGTCGATGATCACCCACTTGAACACGCGCGACAGTTCGTCCAATAACTGCTTACAGGTTGCCAGATTCAGCAATTCGAGGGGATTGATTACCGATTCGCCCGCCGGTATCACATACAGGTTCATCCCGGCGATCTTCTTGATAATGTCCTTAAGTTCCGCCTTGCCCTGAAGGTAATCGGTCACGCCGGGGGTCCGATTCAGGTCGAAATACGTGTGAACTACCGGCCGGCGGAAGTCGAAATCCGCGAGCAGGGTCGGGTTTTCGGCCAACTGCGCTTCCGCCAGCGCCAGGTTGGTCGAGGTGAACGATTTCCCTTCACCCGGCGACGCCGACGTCACCAACACCGTCCGGATCGGCTGGAGACTCTGCAGGTGATTCATCCGCGTCCGCAGGGTCCGGAATTCCTCCGATGGGGCATCCGTCTGCCCCTCGCTGTTCATCACGATCAGGTGCGCTTCCGGCGCCGGATTAAAGGCGACCTGTTCCACCGAGTCCAACAGCGTGGGCAGCGGAGCGCGGTCGGCTAACGCGGTGGCGGCGGCGATCAGGCCGGACGAAGCCGGTGGATCGGGTTTCGCGTCGGCGGACGGCGCCGCCTGTTCGGCTTTTCGAAGGGCGTCATGGACCCGACTCATAGTCCCCCTATTTCTCGCCTAGATCTTATTGGCATAGTAGAAGTAAACGGCGCCCCCCATAATGACGGTGGAGAGCAGGCAGGCCGCCGACCAGGCCAGCCACGCCAGTCGGCGGCGCCGTACGACTACGAGGTCGTGCTCCAGCAGCGGCACGCTCCCCAGAATTGTCAGCTTCGTATACGCCCGAACGTCTTTCAACGTCTTCAGCGTCTTGTCCTTGAGTTCCTTGCCGAAGACCAGCGTGCCGCCGACCGCCAGGCCCGCCCCGAATCCCATCAGGATAATGGTCGGACGCTTCGGCTCGGACGGGGTGTCGGGCAGCGACGCCTGGTCGAGCATTTCCAGCGTCTCGCCCTGCTGCCGCGTCTCCAGATCGGTGGCCAGCGACGACTGCTCCATCTTGCCGTTCATCTCGCGGTAGTGCGCCTTCGCCAGATCGTACTCGCGCATCAGCGCCGCGTACTCCTGGTCGCTGGCCGGCGCCGACATCAGTTGGGTTTGGATCTGTTTGATCCGGAGGTTCGCGGCGTCGATGTCTTTCAGGTTCTGGTCGATCTGCATGTCCTTGGCCTGTAGCTGGATCTGCATGGTGGCGATGCGCGCGTTCAGATCCTGCACCTGCCGGGCCTGCTCCGGCGTGAGTTGAATCGGTTGGGCCGCCTCTTCCGAAGGCGTCTCCCGCGCCGTGATGTACGCCTCGCGTTCCTTCTTCAGCGTCTCCATCTGCGCCTGGTACCGCACGACGTCCGGGTGCGTGGGCTTGTAGTTTTGCAGCATGCGGAGCAGTTCGCTTTCGGACTGGCGAATCCGTTCGTCGAAGGCCGTCAGCCGCGGATCGGTGTAGGCGCGCGGCTCATCCGGCTTCACATTCATGATGGAGTCGATCCGGTCCCGGAGGTTGCGCATCTCCGCTTCCGCCACCATTTTTTCCTGCTGCAGCCGCGTGATGTTGCCGTTGAGGGTATTAATCCGCGCGTCCATCGCGTTGGACTGCTGGAGCGTGGCGTTCCACTGCTCCGGCAGCCGGCCGGCGTTGCGGGTGCGGAATTCGATCAGCTTATGCTCGTACTTATCCACTTCGGCCTTAGCCGACAGCCACTGTTCCTTCAAAAACTGCGTGGTCATGGCCGACTGGTAGGCGCGCTGCCGCTGGTTTTCGTTGATGAAGCGGCTCGCCAGGTCCTGCGCCACCTTCTGCGCGAGATAGCGGTTCTCGTAGCGGAACGACACCTGAAAGGCGCTCATGTCGGAGGCTCGCCGCGGGTCCCGCCCCGGTATGCTGCGCACTTCGCCGATCTTGATCGAATCCTTCATCGTGTCGATGATGTCGTCCAGGGGCATGCTGTTGCGCTGGCGCGGATACAGGCCGTAGGTCTCGATAATGCTGCTCAGCGTGGCGCGGCTCTGAATCGTCTGCGCCATCGCGCCGATCCGGTACGTCATGGCCATGTTGACGTTGCTCGGAACCAGTTTCTCCGGCACTTGCGGCGGCACCACCCGCACGACCGCGGTCGAGACGAACGTGTCGGGCCACAGAAAGGCCACCACCACGGCGATCACCAGTCCGGCCAGCGCGGGCGCGGCCAGCCAGCTCTTGTTCGTCCGAACAATGTTAATGAGGTCTTCGGCGTCGGGCGATCGTCGCGTAATCGTCGTATCCTGCGCCGCGCCGGTTTGCACGTACGGCCCCGCTGGTTGCATACGGTACCCTCTTCCTCCTGATACCCACTCGCCTGGAGTCTGCGCGCCGGGGGCAGCCCCTCCGGCCGCCGGCGGCCGGCGCCTACGGCACCACGATCAGGTCGCCGTTCTCCAGGTAGATGTTCTGCTGCATGTTCTTGCCTTCGATCACGTCGTTATAGTTGAACCGAAAGCGCTTGTCGCCTCGAATGATTATGATCTTCTTCTTCTTCGCCCACTGCTGGAAACCGCCCGTCCCGCTCAGCGCTTCCAGAACCGTCGTCGGCACCGTCAGTGAAAACGCTCCCGTGCGGTTCACCTGGCCGGTGATGTAGTACTTCTTGCTGCGCACGCCCCGCACTTCCACCAGCACCTCGGGACGATTGATGAACTCGCCGAGCTTTTCGGTGATCTGTTGCGCCAGGGCCACCGGGGTCTTGCCGGAGGCTTGCACCTCGCCGATCAGCGGCATCGTGATCTTTCCGTCCGGGCGCACGATCACCTGGCGCGAGACTTCCGGCTCCTTCCAGACGCTGACGCTGAGTTGATCTTCCGCGCCGATAACATAACTGCCCGGATCCACAGGCGCCGCCGGACCGCCTGGATCGGGCGCCTTCGTCTCCTCCAGCGTCGGGATATTCGATGTCGGCTGCTCCTTCTCCGCCTGTCCCTGTTGCGCCTGCGCGGCGGACGCGCTTATCACGCTAAGAGTGAAAAAAAGGCATACGACGCGCCCCGAGAGCCTTACATGTTTACGCATTGTTCCTCGTGGCCAGACCGGACTCGTGATAGACAAGAAACTGACTGCCAGCGTTGATTTCGCCTTTCACCGATTCTACCGTACATTCTCGCGCAACGCCTCCAGTCGCTTCAAGCGCGGCGACAAGATCGTGCGCTTCCCGAGGCCGTTCCTCGCTATCATCGGAATTATCGCCATTCGCGAAGAGGGGACCATGGCCTACTTTCTCGCCAAGACCGACCCGGACACCTATTCCATCGATCGCCTGGAACGCGACGGCCGCACCGTCTGGGACGGCGTTCGCAATCCCCAGGCCGTTCGCGCCATCCGCGCCATGAAGCCCGGCGACATAGTCTTCATCTATCACAGCGGCGGTCAGCCGGCCGTGGTCGGAGTCGCAGCGGTCGACAGCGAACCCCGGCCCGATCCGCGCAACGCCAAATCCTGGGTGGTGGACATGCAGTTCACGACCCGCCTCGATCCGCCCGCCACGCTCGCCGAGATCAAGCAGTCCGGGGCCTTCAACGATTGGGCCCTCGTCCGCCAGTCGCGCCTGTCCACGATGGAGGCTCCGGACGAATTCGCCGCCTGGATAAAGAGGCGCTACCCGGCCGCGCCCGTCTGACCGCCTAGCGGCCCGGCTCTGAATCCCAATTCTTTCAGCCAGCGGTACACCCGCGCCACCGGCAGACCCACCACGTTGAAGTAGCATCCTTCCACCCGGTCGATGAACTTCGACGCCGCGCCCTGGATGCCGTAGGCGCCCGCCTTGTCCATCGGTTCGCCCGAGGCCACGTACGCCGCAATCTCGTCGTCCGACAACGGAACGAACCGCACCCGCGTCCTCTCTTCGTCCGTGACCGACCGCGATCCGGTCTTCAGGCAGATGCCCGTGACGACTTCGTGCTCGCGGCCCGCCAGCGCCCGCAGCATCCGGGCCGCGTCGCGCGCGTCGGCCGGCTTGCCGAGGATCTCTCCGTCCACCACGACGACCGTATCGGCGCCCAGCACCACTTCCCCGTCCTCGCAGGCCGCCGCCGCCGCCTTCGTCTCCGCCAGCCTCCGCACGTGCTCGCCGGCCGTCTCGCGCGGAAACGGTTCCTCGGATATATCGACCGCGCGTCTGACAAAAGGTATGCCCGCACTCTCGAGAATTTCCTTGCGTCTCGGAGAGGCCGACGCGAGCACCAGCCGCCGCGGATGGGTCATTTGCCGGACGCCCGCGGAGCGATGCCTCGCGGCAGATTCTGGAAGACGCCGAGCCGGTCCCGGTGCTTCGAGCGCACCGCGATGTACGTCCGGTGTTCCAGCCCCAGTTCCTTGGCGATCTGGCTGATCTCGTTATCTTCCACGACGCTGATGTGCCCTTCGGCCGCCGACACCGCGAACAGGCAGTCGAGGAGGGCCACTTTCTGCTCGTGCGTCGCAATCCGCCGGAATTCCCGGGTCACCAGAAAGTTGTCCGTGCCGCCGAATTTCAGGTTGCGCTCCTTCGTCATCCGGACCACCAGCCGCGCTTCGTCTTCCTCGAGCCCTCCGGTGTGGATCAGAATCCGTTCCATCACCCGGGTCTCTTCCTCGGTGATTTGCAGATCCACGGATGCGACCCGGCTCAAAACGTACGCGAATTTCGCGATGTACCGAGCCTTTTCCCGATCGAGGCGCTGGAGTTCTCCCGCGATCTCTCGAATGGCGTCCGTCTCGGCCAGCGAGCGCGCAGCGGGCGAGGCTTTTTCGTCCAATCCGAGGAACTTGAGGATCGACATCGCCACCCTTCCTCCATCTTAACGGAGCCGTCTCGCGGGCCGTTCCGCCGTTCGCCTCTGGCGCGCCCGGGGGATGGCCGCTCGTCTGCGCGACGCGGTCGCTTCCGTACGCAGCCGAGGTGTATCCTGGAGAGTTGCTATATGCGCCTCATTCCCCGACAAGAGAAGTTCTTCCGCCTATTTCTGGACCAGGCGAGCGCGCTGGTGAAATGCTCGCAACTGTTACTGGAAGCCGCCCGGCACGGGAATTCCGAACTCCCCACCCGGGCGGCGGAGATAAAGGCCCTGGAGGAAAAGGCCGACGCCATTATTCACGACATCCAGGACAAGCTGCGGCAGACCTTCCTTACGCCGCTGGACCCCGATGACATTCATCGGCTGGCCAGCCGGCTCGACGACGTCATCGACGGGATCGAAGACGCCGCCCACCGCATGGCCAGCCATGGTCTCGACCCGGTGCCCCCGGCTGTCATCCGGCTGTGCGAGCTGACGGAAGCGTGCGCCCGCGAGGTGGAGAAGGCCCTCGCCGCCCTGGAGAAGGAAGAAACCGTTATCAAGTACTGCATCGAGATCAATCGCCTGGAGAACGAGGCCGACGGCGTCTACCGCGACGCCATGGCCCAGCTCTTCCGCACGGAGAAGGACCCGATCGCGCTGCTACGGCAGCTCGAGGTTCTCGAACTGCTCGAAGAGACGATTGACCGCACGGAGGACGTTGCCGACGTACTGCAAAACGTCGTCCTGAAGAACGCGTGAACCGCGTCGGAACACCGCGCGGAACTTATTTGATCTTCAGTGGCTTACCTTGCTATCGTGGTGGGGGCGCCTGTTCAGGCTTCCTCAATTAAACCTTACCGTCATAGACACAGACTTGGAGGTCTTACCCCAATGCAACCAACGGTCGGCGCCGCAGCCGCACCAGCCGGTCTCCGGCTGCGCCGCGACGCGCTGTTTTCCGTCCTACTCCTTACGCTTCTTGCCTCGTTTACCTCCGCGCCTGCCCTGGCGCAGCAACACGGAGGCGGCGAAGCCAGCCTAATTCTTCCGCCGCTCGATCAGGCCACCTTTCTGGACGGCATCGGCGGCCGCACGCTGTTGATGATCGGTCTTGTCGTTTGCGCGCTCGGACTGTTTTTCGGCCTCGCTATTTACCGCCACCTCAAGAACCTCCCGGTGCATTACGCCATGCGGGAGATTTCCGAACTCATCTACGAGACGTGCAAAACCTACCTCATCACCCAAGGCAAGTTTCTGCTCATCCTCGAGATCTTCATCGGCGTCATCATCGTCTTCTATTTCGCGGTACTCCTTCATTTCGAGCTGTTCAAGGTGCTCATCATTCTCCTGTTCAGCCTGATTGGAATTGCCGGCTCCTATTCCGTCGCCTGGTTCGGCATCCGCGTGAACACCTTCGCCAACTCCCGCACCTGCTTCGCGAGCCTCCGGGGCAAGCCCTATCCTTGCTACGCCATCCCCCTCCAGGCCGGCATGAGCATCGGCATGATGCTGATCTCGGTGGAGCTGTTCCTGATGCTCTGCATTTTGCTGTTCATCCCGGGCGACTACGCCGGACCTTGCTTCATCGGCTTCGCCATCGGTGAATCGCTTGGAGCGGCCGCCCTGCGCGTCGCCGGAGGCATCTTCACCAAGATCGCCGACATCGGCTCGGATTTAATGAAAATCGTCTTCAAAATAAAGGAAGACGACGCGCGCAACCCCGGCGTAATCGCCGATTGCACCGGCGACAACGCGGGCGATTCGGTCGGGCCCTCGGCCGACGGCTTCGAAACCTATGGCGTCACCGGCGTCGCGCTCATCAGCTTCATCCTGCTGGCGGTCAACGACGACATCGTGAAGGTCCAACTCCTGGTCTGGATCTTCATCATGCGCGTAATGATGATCATTGCCAGCGGCGGCAGCTACTTCCTTAACGAAGCGATCGCCCGCTCCCGCTACCGCAACGCGCAGAAGATGGATTTCGAGAAGCCGTTGACCAGCCTTGTCTGGCTCACCTCGTTCATCTCCATCGTTCTCACTTACGTCGTGAGCTCGCAGATCGTTCCCAACCTAGGCGGCGACAGTTCCCTCTGGTGGAAGCTCTCTACCGTTATCTCCTGCGGGACCCTTGCCGGCGCGCTGATACCCGAATTCGTCAAGATCTTCACCTCCACCAATTCGGGTCACGTGCGCGAAGTGGTGACGGCCTCCCGCGAGGGCGGCGCCTCGCTCAACATTCTCTCCGGCTTCGTCACGGGCAACTTCTCGGCCTACTGGCTCGGGCTCGCCATGCTGCTGTTGATGAGCATCGCCTTCGGCGTCTCCACGCTCGGTCTCGGCGCGCTGATGAAAGCTCCGGCTGTATTCGCTTTCGGCCTGGTTGCGTTCGGCTTCCTCGGCATGGGGCCCGTGACCATCGCGGTGGACTCCTACGGGCCGGTCACCGATAATGCCCAGTCCGTCTACGAGCTTTCGCTGATCGAAGAACTGCCCAACGTGAAGGAAGACATCCGCAGAAACTTCGGCTTCGAGCCCGACTTCGAGAAGGCGAAGGAGAACCTCGAGGAGAACGACGGCGCCGGCAACACCTTCAAGGCAACGGCCAAGCCGGTACTCATCGGTACCGCGGTAGTCGGCGCGACGACCATGATCTTCTCCACCATCGTGATGCTCACCAACGGGCTCACCAACAACATCGAGATGCTCTCGATTCTGCACCCGCCCTTCCTGCTCGGCTTCATCGCCGGCGGGGCGGTGATCTACTGGTTCACCGGCGCCTCCACGCAAGCCGTGTCCACCGGCGCGTATCGCGCCGTCGAGTTCATCAAGCGCAACATCAAGCTGGAAGGAACCACCAAGGCTTCGGTTTCCGATTCCAAAAAGGTGGTCGAAATCTGCACCCGTTACGCCCAGAAGGGCATGTTCAACATCTTCCTCACGGTCTTCTTTTCCACGCTGGCCTTCGCTTTTATTGAGCCGTTCTTCTTCATCGGCTACCTGATTTCGATCGCCATGTTCGGCCTCTTCCAGGCCATCTTCATGGCCAACGCCGGCGGCGCCTGGGACAACGCGAAGAAGATTGTCGAGACCGAACTGAAGGCCAAGGGTACCGAACTCCACGCCGCGACCGTAGTGGGCGACACGGTGGGCGACCCGTTCAAAGACACTTCCTCGGTGGCCCTGAACCCGATCATCAAGTTCACCACCTTGTTTGGCCTGCTGGCGGTGGAACTGGCGGTGTCGCTGGTTGCCGAGCAAGGCTCGACGATGCTCAGCCACGTTCTGGCCGGCGTCTTCCTGCTGGTATCGATGCACTTTGTGCGCCGCTCGTTCTACGGCATGCGCATCGAAAGCGCCCGCGATTAATCGTCCTTCCCCGCGCCGGGCGGATGTTAGGATGAGGTAGGATATCCGCCCGCGAGGGCCCTTAGCTCAGCGGTTAGAGCAGCGGACTCATAATCCGTTGGTCGTAGGTTCAAATCCTACAGGGCCCACCAGAGCCTTCCAACACTCAATGGCGAGTTGACGCCACGGACGGGGCGTTGTTGGCAAACCCGTCAGCAACGCCGCACGCGCGGCGCGCAAGGTGGCGTGGATGTGCTGCGCCATGCTGGCATCAGGGCAGGATTGGCGGCCCCAATCTGTCATAATTTTGGCTGGAACCGAGAGCGGCTATGAGCAGAGTCGAAAAGTACGAGCTACACATCGACGCTTTCAGCCCGGCGACGATCCCTATGGCGCGGCTGTCGGAGTACATGGCCGACTTCGCCGCGCTGCTCGGGCACGAGGAGCACGTGCGTTTCGAGAAACTCGTTGCCGGTAGCTTGGCTATCATCTCTCGGGTCGAGCCGATCGCGGAGTTCAAGGTCCAGCGGCGCCTCGAAGAGGCGCGGTACGGGACGGCGCCGAAGGCTGCAATGGAGGCGTTGAGCGCCATCGATGACAAACTGGCGGCCGATAACGCGGTCGGCAGCATCCGGCGAGGCAGCACGAAGATCATCGAGTTCCCCGGCCGCAACCGGCCGCCGGTGGAGTCGCGCCTCGGTCCGGTCGTCCAGCGCAGCACGCTGGACGGCGAAGTAATCCAGGTCGGGGGCCGCGACGAGACGATCAACGTCCACGTCAGGTCCGGTGACGATTTCCATCGCTGCATCACGACCAAGGCCATTGCGCGGCGTCTGGCGCAGCACATGTTCGGACCGGCGGTGCGGCTCCGCGGCAGGGGAACGTGGTCGCGCGCGGAGTCGGGCGATTGGACGCTCCACCGATTCGACATCGAGAGCTTCGAGGTACTCGATGAGACGCCGCTCTCGAAGCTCTTCGACGGACTTCGCACCCGTCTGGCGCCGGCCGAGGGAGAGCGCCAGAACCCGATCGATCTGATGCGGCAGCTTAGGGAAGAGTGACGATGCGATGGTAGCGTTCGACAGCACGATCCTCTCCCTCCTGCTGTTTCCGGACGCTGAACTTCACCAAGGAGGTAAGGCCGTCGAACACGCCCGTGAGCGGGTGGCCGGCTTGGTCCGCAAGCTGGAGGCGCGAAGGAGCAGATCCTCGTCCCGGCTCCAACTCTGTGCGAGGTGTTGGTCACCGAGGGAGTCGATACTCAGGACGTGTTGACGACCCTGCGGAGTTCCGCCTTCATCAAAGTCGGGGGTTTCGATGAGCGCTCGGCGATCGAGCTTGCAGCCCGTTTGCAGGCGGCGATCAAGGCCGGCGATCCGCGGGATGGCGTGCGCATCACGAAGTCGGGCATGAAGTTCGACCGGCAAATCGTTGCCATCTCGCTGGTCAATGGCGCGCGCGTGCTCTATTCGGATGACGAAGGAGTGGAGAAGTTCGCGGCGGGGTGTGGACTCACGGTGAATCGTGTAGCGGACCTGCCGGTTCCGGCCTCTCAGCCCGACCTCCCGTTTGAGGAACAGGAGTCCGGCGGCGCAGATGATCGAACGCGCGATCAGCAGTGAGCGCGCAGATCTCAGCAACCCTGTCAGCAACGCCGATGGACTTTCGCCCCGCCGTGGTAGTCGCAATCGCGTGTCCTCCCGCAACTCGCGGATAACAGGGACACGGGTATCCGTGGCCGCAGACGCGGCTTTGCCGACCATCAGCAACGGGGTCTGGACGCAGGCGCCAGGATCGCATCGAACATCGAGACGGGCCAGATCCGACAGCGGAATCTTCCGTTGCTGCACGCGCTCGAGGAGATGCTGGCGCACACCCAGCGGGAGATCAGCGAAGCGTATCCTCGGCAATCGCGTCGTTGCCGAAGATCGCCCGGATAAGGGCATTCCCGGCCTCTTCCTTGCGGGCCGGCTCCTGCACCTTCATGAAGCGATCGTAGGCGGCCTTCAAGTTCTTCCGCGCCTCAAGTTCCGCGCGCACTCCGCGCTCGGCGAGTGCAACGAGCGCACGGCTCATTGTAAGATTGCGCTCCGAGAACCCGGACTGCAATAGGGCTACCCCTTCAATCACCGGTTCGTTTTCAGAACATGTACTTCAGCGCGAACTGCATCTGGCGGTTCGGGTTCAGACCGCGGGTGCTCGAGACCACGCCGAACGCTCCTGTTCCCAGCGTGTTGCCCGGGTTGTTGAACTGCGGCGTATTAAACGCATTGAAGAACTCGGTCCGGAACATCAGCAGGTGCCCTTCGCGCCACGGCATCTTGAAGTTCTTGCTCACCGACAGGTCCCAGACGTTCACGCCGGGTCCGATCAGCGTGTTGCGCCCGGCGGTGCCATAGCCGCCCGAGCCGGGGATGTACACGCCCAGCGACGCCGGCGCTCCCTCGTAGGTTGAGCGCACGAACGCGGTTGTGTCGAACCACCGCGCCGGATCCCGCTGACCGCTCGGAAGGTTTGCGTTCACCCCGAGCGTGTGCGGGCGCGAGGCCTCGTTGCCCCCTTTATTCTGCGTGTCGCCGCTCTGGCTCACCGTGAATGGCTGCCCGCTTTCCATGGTCACCAGCCAGCCGCCCTGCCAGCCCCCGAGAACCGCTCCGGTGAAACCCCGCAACTGTTTGCCCCACGGGACCTCCCACACCCCGCCGAGCACCAGGCGGTGGCGAACGTCCTCGACGCTGTCGCCGCGCTCGTAAGCGCCGCGCTGGCGGGCGCTCTGGCAGCCGCAGCCGCCGCGGTTGATCGTCTCCGTGATGTCGTCGATCATGTGGCCCCAGGTGTGCGCCGCCGTGAAGTTCAGGCCGCGGGAGAACCGGTGCTCATACCGGGATTGCAGCGAGTGATACAAGCCGTTGCCGTCGGAAACCATCATGCGAATAGTGGCGAATTGCGGATAGGGCCGGCGCGGCTGCACCGGTCCCGGTCCGGGTTCGGGCTGGTTGAAATTGCGGAGACTGGTGTCGACGTTCGCGCTCTTGCTGGCCACCCAGCCGACCTCGATGAGATCGTTCCCGCCGAACTGGTGCGCGATGGTGGCGTTGTAATTCTGGACATACGCGTTCCGCCGCTTCCGGTCGACGGGAACGGTGACGACGTTGAATATGGGATCGTCGGGATACAACTCCCGCGGCACGGGATTCCGAATCGTCGCGATGGGCGCAATCGGCCTGCCCGCGGCATCCGCCAATTCGTTCCGCACGGTCAGGCTCCCGCCCGCCGGCGGGTTCAATTGCAGGATATTCATGTTGTCGAACTGCGCGGCCGTGCGAAAGACGCCGTACCCGGCGCGGAATACCGTCGCGTTGGTGAGGCGGTAGGCCAGGCCGAAGCGCGGGCCGAAGTAGTTGTACTCGGGCAGGTACGGCTGGAGGAAAGCAGTCGGGTCGTCGGGGACGAGACGCAGCGGGCCGTCCATCCCAAAGCTGAGGAAGCGGGTGACGCGATTGGCCTCGTTCGGCAGCGTGAAGTAATCCCAGCGCAGTCCCAGGTTTAACGTCAGTTTGCTGCTCACCTTCCAGTCGTCTTGGGCGTACATGCCGAACCGCCAGTTGCTCACATCCGACAGCGGCACCCCTTCGGGAGTCAGCGTCTCCCGCGGGAATCCGAGCATATACGCCGCCGCGCCCAGCCCGGAAATGTCCCGGTTGAAGGTCAGTTGCCCGAACGGCCAGTTGTTCGTCGTCGCCTCGTCGACGTGGTAACGGATATCTCCGCCGAACTTGAACGCGTGCCGCCCTCTCAGGACGCTCACGTTGTCTACCAACTGGTAGGTCCGGGAGTTGTCGATATTCGACGAGGCCGCGATCTCGCCCATCCCCTGGTAGCCCTCGATGACGATGGTGGGGAAGCCCTGCTCATCGTCCCGCAGTGGACGGCCATCCGGTCCCCCGACGCGCATCCCGGTGATGCCGAGGTCCTCGATCTTGAAGCCCGTCCCGGTCCGCGGCCCGATCCGGCGGATGTGTCCCTTGTGGTATCCGAAGCGAAACTCGTTCAGCAGCCCCGGAGAGAACGTGTGGACGTGCTGGACGCCCAGGCTCTGGTTCGGGAAGGTGCGGTCGCGCTGGAAGAAGTTCGGGTTGATGCTTACCGTCGGGAAATCCCGCGCGGAGTAGATGTAGTGAAACGTGAGCTGATCCTTGTCCCCCAGGTAGTAGTCCGCCCGCCCGAGGAACTGGTCGATGTTCAGATCGTCCTGCACGACGCCGGCAAAGTTCTGCGTCCCGCCCTGGTTCGGGGCGGGCATGAATTCGTTGATCAGCCGGACGGAAACGGGGTCGAGGCGATTCTGCGGGATCCGGTTGTTGGGAAACGGCTCCTGGTTCAGCGGATCGATGATCCGCGAGGAGACGCTGGAAAAGTCGCCCGCGCGCATCTCCAGCGGCATCACGATCGCCGTCCCGGCCGATTGCCGCTTCTCGCGCACGCCTTCGTAGCCCAGCATGAAGAACATCTTGTTCTTGTGGACGGGGCCGGCGATCACGCCGCCGAACTGGTTTCGCCGCAGCACCGGCTTGGGCCGCGGGGCCGGAGCGAAGTAGCCTCGCGCGTCCATGGCGTTGTTTCGGATGAACTCGAACGCCGAGCCGTGGAACTCGTTGGTGCCCGACCGCAGTTGCACGTTGATATTGGCGCCCGACTGCCCGCCGTACTCGGCCGAGTAGTTCGAACTCTGCACCTTGAATTCTTGGATGGCGTCCACCGACGGATAGAAGTTCACGAACGGCGCCCGGTTGTTTACGGCCGTGATGCCGTTGATGTTCACCTGCATCCAGATGTCGCGGTTGCCGTTGGCCACGACCCGGGTGCGCTCGCCGTTGGCTTCCTCCTTGATGCGCACCCCCGGCGTCAGGATCGACAACTGGAGAAAATTCCGGTTGTTGAGCGGCAGGTTTACGATGCGTTCGCCCCCCACCACGTCGCCCACAACGGCGCTTTCGGTTTCCAGCAGCGGCGCCGCCGAACTCACTTCCAGCGTTTCGACCACGTCGCCTACCTGTAGGCTGAAGTCGATGCGCGCCTGTTGGTTTACTTCGATCACGATACCGGTGCGCCGTTCGGTTCGAAAGCCCTGCTGTCCGGCTTCAACCGTGTATTCGCCCGGCCGCAGGTACCGGAACTGATACAGACCTTCGGCGCCCGTCTCGAGCGAGCGCGCGAATCCGGTCGCGGGCTGCTGAATCGTGATCCTGGCCCCGGAAATGACCGCTCCGGTGCCGTCGGTGACCGTCCCCAGAATGGCGGTATCGGCCGATTGCGCGAACGCGCCGGCCGCAAGCAGCGGCCCGATCGAGATTCCCAGCAAATGGCGGACAACCCCGCCCCTCGTCATTGACATCGAGCACCCCCAGCCTCTGTTTCCTCAAAGACTACCCGTACCCATGCTCAGGAGATCGCGGGACCTCCAACCGAGATGTAGAACAGTGTAGCCGAACTGCTGCCGCCAGTCCAGAGAAATTTTCAGGCCCTGGGTTCGCGGCCCAGGGATCGGCGAAACGAATCGCTTTCCGCGGTCACTCTGTTGGTAAAGGCGTCCGAAACCGCAAGGGAAGCGGACCCGGCCAACCGCCTAAAGGAGGGAAACGCGGTGTGGAGAGAGATTAAAGGCGCGACAATTAACCGCAGACTCCAGGATTTGATTGCGGATATCGCGACGGCGGAGTTGGAACACGTTCCAATCCGTCTCTACCTGCCGAACCTGCGCTGCCGCAGCATCGATATCGGAGGAGGTCTGGCCGGTCAGCCGTTGCGAATCGCGGCGACCGTCGAGAATGTCGGCCAGCGGCGCTCCCGGGAATGCGGCGTCCAGGCGCAAGTCTGGCTCAGCGCCGCCAATCAGACCCATGTCCTGACGGCCCGTTGCCCGGCTCTGGATCCGGCTTCGTCGTTTCGCGTCGAACTCGGTTCCATCCCTAACGTGGCCGAGAACCAGTTCGTCAACGTGACCGTCATGGTGGATCCGCCAACAGCGGCGCGCCCCGGCGGCGAAGTGTGGGAATCCAACGAGGAAGATAACGCCCGCTTCGACGGCGTCTACCTTGCGCCGGCCCCCTTGGAACCACTGCCGGAAGAGTTTCCCGAAGGGCCGGAAAGGCCTGAGCCGCCCGAGCCCCCGATCCGCAAATAGCCGGACGGCCGACCGGCGGGCGGCGGGACGGCGGCGTTCGGGCCGGCCTGCGGCTGCGCTCCGCGCGGACTTACAGCCACAGGCTTCTTTTCTTTGACCGCAGGAGCCAGATGAAGAACGGTCCGCCGAGCAGCGCTGTAATGACGCCGACCGGCACTTCCGACGGCGCCAGCGCGGTTCGGGCTACCGTGTCGCACACCGCGAGGAACACCGCGCCGGCAAGAAAGGCGCCCGGAATCAAGAGGCGGTGATCGGCGCCGAGGCGCAGCCGCAGCGCGTGAGGCACGATGAGCCCGATGAAGCCGATGGGACCGGTGACGGCCGTCACGCTGCCGGTGATGAGGGAGCCAGCGATGAAACCGGTTACCATGAGCCGGGTCGCGGACAGGCCGCGGGCGGTGGCCCATTCTTCGCCCACCGCCAGCAGGTTCCATTGGCGGGCGCGCCAAAAGACAAAGCCGACGGCGGAGAGAACCACCAGCGCGAGCCAACCGATGGTGGAGTACGTGTTCGGCTCGATGCCGCCCATCAGCCAGCGCAGCACGGCGAACGATTGCTGGAAATCCACCAGGTTGTGCAGGAACAGCAGCACCGCCGCGCAGACGCTGTTCATCGTAATTCCGGCCAGCAGCAGCGTGAAAGAAGACATGCGCCGGCCGTGGGAGGCGATGGCGAGCACCAGGAGCAGCACCGCGCCCGCGCCCGCCGAAGCCGACAGCCACACGCCGGAGAAGCCGCCGACGCCGGTCCAACCGAAGACGATGGCGAGCACCGCCCCCAACGCCGCGCCGCCGGCCACGCCGAGTACGTACGGATCCGCCAACGCGTCGCGCACCAGCGCCTGAAACAGGACGCCTGAAACCGCCAGCCCGCCGCCGACCACCATCGCCAGCAGCACCCGCGGGAGGCGAAAGCTGAAGAGGATCTCTTTATCCGGCGATACGCCCCGCAGGGCGCTGCCATAGTCGATGGACGTGGAGCCGATCAGGGGCAACAACGCCAGGGCGGCGATCGCCGCCAGCGCGCCCCAGGCAACGGTCCGCCCGAGACGGCGCGCGGCGGCAGGCTCAGGCGTCATACCGAATCCACGGGCGTTTGCCCGCCTCTGCATGCAGGATGGCCTCCACCTCGAAAACGGAGCGGATGACCTCGGCGCGCAGGGCCTCGGCGGGAGCGGCGTCCGCGGCCACGCCGCCGCGGTGGAGCACCACCACGCGGTCGCAGAAGGCGGCCGCCAGATTCAGATCGTGGGTCGCCGCCACGACGAGGATGCCGCGAGCGCAAAGCTGGCGAAGGACGCGCTGCACCGCGAGTTGATGCTTGACGTCGAGAAAAGCCGTCGGCTCATCGAGCAGCAGCGCCTGCGGATCCTGGGCGAGGGCCGAGGCCAGCACGACGCGCTGGCGCTCGCCGCCGCTCAGCGAGCGGAAGTCGCGATGGCGAAAAGCAACCGTATCGGTGAACTCCAGCGCTCGCTCCAGCGCTTCATGGTCCGCGGGCGTCTCAAACAGGCCGTCGCCGAAAGGGGTGCGGCCCATCATCACCACCTGCTCGGCGGTGAACGGAAACTCCACCCGCAGCGTTTGCGGCACGAAGGAGACAGCCTGGGCGAGGCGGCGGCGCGGCCATCGCTTCACTTCGTTGCCCGCAAAGCGGCAATGGCCTTCATACTCGGGCCGGAGACCGGCCATGATTCCGAGCAGCGTCGACTTTCCCGCCCCGTTCGGTCCGACCACGGAAACGAACTGCCCCAGGGGGAAGTCGAGTTCGGCGACGTTCAGCGCCACGATTCCGTCGTACCGCATGGACACGCCGCGCAGCTCGAACAGGGGGTTCAAATGCCGGCCTCCGGATGCAGCATCCGCGCAAACTCGCGGGCTGCTTCCACCATGCGGGTTCCCGGGACGACATAGATGTCGGAGGCCACCGCGTGGAGACGCTTGTTCTTCACCGCGGATAAGCCGGGATAGCGGCTCCACAACTTGAGGACGCGCGCCTTGTCCGCCTCGGTAACGCCCTGCGTATTGGCCATCTCGCCCATGTCGATAATCACGTCCGGGTCGCGCGCCAGGATCTCTTCGAAAGAAACCCGCGGGTAGGCGGGCACGGCGTCGTCGAAGACGCTGCGGCCGCCGGCGACGGCCATCAGCTCGTTCAGATAGGAAGCTTTGCCGACGGCGACCAGGCCCTCGAGCGCGTTCGGCGTGCGGCCAATGACGAACAGGAGACGGCGTTGGGGCAGATCCGCCGTGCGGCGGCGAACGGCTTCCAGTTGCAGGCGTATGGTTTGCGCCAGACCGGTTGCCCGCTGGACGGTTCCCATCGCCTCGCCGATTTTCGCGATGGAATCGAAGATATCGCCGACGGACGTATGCTTCAATTCCAGAACCCGAAGGCCCATGGCCTGGAGTTTCGCCGCCATTCCGATGGGATTTTCCTGAATCAAGACGAGATCTGGACGAAGGCTGAGAATCGCCTCGTAATTCGGCTCCGTATAGGTGCCGATTTTCGCCAGCCGCCGCGCCTGTTCCGGATAGCGGCAGAACGTGGTAACGCCCACGACGCGGTCCCCCACGCCGAGCGCGAACAGCATCTCGGTAATGCTTGGGGTAGTGGAAACGATGCGGCGCGGCTGCGCCTGGCCCGCCAGCGCGGCCAGAAACAGGACAAGCGCTAGCCGCAAATATATTCCCTCAACAGCGCGATGACCCGCGCGTTTTCGGGCCGGGTCCGGATGGCGAGGCGGATGGCCTCGCCGTCGACGCCGGGCGAGCCGGAGCGGTTGTCGACCAGGACCTTGCGCTGCCGCAGCCATTCGCAAAGGTCGGCCGCGCCGCCGGCCAGATGAATCAGAAAGAAGTTGGCCTCGCCGCGGATCGGCGAGATGGACGGCAGCGATCGCAGTTCGGACCACATCCACTGGCGTTCCTCGGCCACGACCTGTTTCGAGCGCTCGGCGTGCTCCCTGTCCTCGATGGCTACCAGGGCGGCGGCCTCGGCAACGACGTTCACCTGCCACGGTTCCCGCTGCTCCAGCAGAGAATCGATCGCGCCGGCGCGGCCAATCAGAGCTCCGATGCGAAGGCCCGGGAGAGCGTAGAAATTGGACATCGACCGCAGCACGAACAGGTTCGGCCGCTGCTCGAGCAACGTCATGGCCGAGGGGAGATCCGTGAACTCGATGAACGATTCGTCAACCAGGACCGGATTGTTGGTGGCCAGCAGCGAATTACGGAAACGGTCGAACGGCAGTGGGAGGCCGCACACCGCATTGGGATTGGAAACGATCAGCAGTCCTTTGTCGGGCCACTGCTCCGGGTTCCGCCAGTCCACGCGTTCGGCGTGGCGGTGCGCGTGGAAGTACTCGCCGCGGGCGGGAACGGCGATGACGGAGGCTTCCCGAAGCCACGCTCGCGCGAGAAAGTAGATGAGTTCCGTGGTTCCGTTGCCGAGCAGGATCTGTTCCGGCCGCACGTTCCACAGGTTCGCCAGCCGGCGGCGCAAAATCTGCGGCGTTCGCTCCGGGTAATGAATGATCCAATCGATGGCCCGTTTGATGGCCGGACGCACGGCTGGCGAGGGACCGAGCGGGTTGATATCGAGACGCAGGTCGAGAACCTCGCGCCAGTCCGCGGCGTCGTAGTAGGAGGATGGATGGACGGCGGCTTCGGTCACGTCTTCCATTTAACCACTGAGGGCTCGGCGAAGCGACGGCGGGCGGAGCTACGCGCCGGGAGGGCCCGAGGCTGCGGCGGCGACCTTATCGCGCCAGGCGAGGCGAACGGGCGGGAGTGGGCAGCCCGCTTCCCGACGCAGCTCCGCCGCCTGGTCGAGACGGCGCGCGGCGCTTTCCCGGTCGCCTCGCTCCAGGGCGAGTTCCGACAGATGTTCCAGGCATTCGGCCACGCCGATGGGGCATTCGAGCCGTTCGAATTCGCGGCGGGCGCGCTCCAGCAGGCGGGCGGCTTCGTCCCGATTGCCGCGGGCGAGTTCGACGACTCCGAACGCTTGCTCGATGGTGGCCACGCCCCAGGCGGCCCCGGCGGCTTTCCACTTCGCCAGCGAATCGGCGAGCAGTTCCGAGGCGCGGTCGAGCTGCCCCTGGCGCGCGGCGGCCACGCCCAGCATCATCGACACGGAGGCCACCAGGCTGAGATTGCCGATCTTCTCCGCGACGCGAGCAGGGCGCTCCATCCACTCCGCGACCTCGGCCAGATTCCCTTCGGCCAGGGCGACGCTGGCGAACCGGAACGAGTTCCAAAGTAGGAGCAACTGGTCGTCCAGCTCTTCCAACGCCGCGCGGGCTTGCTTCAGCAGGCGGCGAGCCTTGGCGGAATCGCCGGCCAGTTCCTCGGCCCAGGCGAGATTGGTGGCGGCGAAAGCGACCCCGCGGCGGTCTCCGATCTCCGTGCGCAGCGCCAGGCTTTGCTCGTGGAACGACCGGGCCGCCCCCGCGCGGCCGCGGTAGCAGGCCACCCAGCCGAGGTTGTTCAACGCGAGCGCCTGCCCGCGTTTCTCTCCCGATGGCTGGTGGATAGCCAGGGCCTCGTTTGACAACCGCACGGCGTCATCGAATTCGCCCGTCTCGCAGGAGACCCACGCGAGGTTGTTCAGCGCCGCCGCCGCTCGCCCGGCGTCGGAGACGGCGCGGTAGACGGCGAGGCTTTCCTCCAGGCAGGCTCGGGCCCGCGCGGAATCGCCCCGGTAGTGCAAGAGTGTTCCGAGGCCGTCGAGAGCGCGCGCACGGACGAACGGCGGAACCGGAACGGCCTCGCCCGCGGCGAGCAGTGAATCGAGCCAGCGCCGGCCCTCCAGCAGATAACCCCGCGCAATCCAGAAGCGCCAGACCGAGGCGGCGATCCGAAGCCCGATCTCCGTTTCGCCCGACTCGGTGGCCCAAGCCATGGCCGCGCGCAGATTCTCGTGCTCTTCCTCCAGGCGATCGAACCACAGCCGTTGGTTCGACCCGGTGAGTTCCGGCTCCGCGGCGGCCGCCCAATCGGCCAGGTAGCGCGCGAATCCGCGCCTGATCTCGACCTCCTCGCCCGACAGACGAAGTTGCTCGGCCGCGTAGGCCCGGATGGTTTCCAGCATCGAGAAGCGCGGCTCACCGTCGGCGCCCTCCCTCTGGCGGAGCAGGCTGTGCTCGACCAGCAGGAACAGCCCGTCAAGCACGCCGGCGCAGCCAGTTACGGCCTCGGCGGCTTCCAGCGCGCAGCCGGCGGCGAAAACCGAGAGCCGGCGAAAGAGGCGGCGTTCGTTTTCTCCGAGAAGGTCGTGACTCCAGCCAATGGCATTGCGCAGCGTCTGGTGGCGCGCGGGGCGGTCGATCGGGCCTCCTTTCAACAGGTCGAGCCGGTTGCCGAGGCGCGCCAGGATCGCCTGCGGCGAGAGCACTTTGGTGCGGGCCGCCGCCAGTTCGATGGCCAGCGGGAGTCCGTCCAGGCGGACGCAAAGCTCGGCCACGGCCCGAATGTTGGCGGCGTCGAGCGCGAAGCCGGGCTTGACGGCGCGGGCGCGGTCGGCGAAAAGCGCAATCGCCGAACACCTGGAGAGGTCCTCGACGTCGTCGCAGGCGCCGGCGCCCGGCAAATCCAGCGGCGGCGCCGGGAACTCGTGCTCGCCGCTGAGACGAAGGGGTACGCGGCTGGTCACCAGGATGCGCAGCGACGAGGATGACGCCAGGAGCTGGGCCACTGTGTCCGCGGCGGCGCTGACTTGCTCGAAATTATCGATCACCAGCAGCAGACGCCGCTCCTTGAGCGCGGAACGTAAAGCGTCCATCAGCGGCAGGGCCGGGGCCTCCGGCACGCCGATGGCGCGAGCGATGGCGGGCGGCACCAGCGCCGGATCGGACGCGCTCAAGGAAACGAAGAAGACGCCATCGACGAACTCGCGTTCCATCAGCCGGGCCACGTGCACGGCCAGCCGCGTCTTGCCCGCGCCCGCGGGACCTGTCAGCGTCACCAGGCGCGCCGAGCCCAACAGCGAAACGAGCTGCCGCGTCTCCCGCTCCCGGCCGACGAAACTCGTCAGCATCGCGGGCAGATTGCCGGCCGCCGCCGCGACGCCGAGCTTGTCGCGCGCCGTCTGCAAGGCGGACACGGCCGCCGCCGCGCTGAGGAAACGGTCGGGCAGCCGCTTGGCGAGCAGCTTCGCCAACAGCGGCTCGATTTCCGCGGGAATATCCGGCCGAATTTCACGAACCCGCGGAGGATCTTTCCGTAAAATGCCATCAATGATTCCGGAAACGGTGTCGCCGCGAAACGGCAATTGTCCGGAGAGCAACTCATAAAGGACCACGCCGAGCGACCACAGATCGGTCCGGTGATCGACGTCCTGTCCCGCCGCCTGCTCCGGCGACATGTAGTAGACGGTGCCGATGCGCCCGGCGAGCGATGGCGGAGCGCCGGCGCGCTCGAGTTTGGCGATGCCGAAGTCGAGGATCTTCACCCGCCCGTCCGCCGTCATAATAACGTTGGACGCCTTAATGTCGCGGTGGACGATGCCGGCTTCATGCGCCCGGGCGAGACCCTCCGCGATCTGAATCGCGATATCGAGGGCCTCGCGCGGCGCGAGCGGGCCCCGGGCAAGCTTCTGGCGGAGGGTCAGACCGTCGTAGTAGGCCATCGCCATGTAGAGGCGGCCGTCTTCTGTCTCACCGAAGTCGTGCACCGTGCAAATGCTTGGATGGTCGAGCGAGGAGGCGGCCCGCGCTTCCGCGATGAACAATTCCCTTGAGGCGGCGTCGGCGTGGGGAATAAACTTGAGCGCGACAAAACGATCCAGGCGCGTATCGCGCGCCTGGTAAACCACGCCCATGCCGCCGCGCCCGAGTTCGCGGATCAATTGGAACCGGTTTCCGCTGAATCGGGGCTCGAGGCTGCCGCCGGACGCGTCGTCCGGGAGCGTGACCCGGCGCTCCAGGATGCCGCCCGCGCGGTCGTGCCCGGCAAGCATCCGCTCGACTTCCCGCCGGACGTCCGACTCTCCCGCACAGGCCGAGGCAAGCCAGGCCGGGCGCTCTTCGGCAGGCAACTCGATGGCGGCGTCAAACAGCTCGGCGATGCGGGCCCAACGGCTGTCCGAAGTCACTCCGTCACCTTGGAAGGGTACAGTTCCTTGTAAAGCCAGGCGCGCGCCCGGGTCCAGTAGCGCTCCACCGTACGGGTGGTGACGCCGAGCAATTCGGCGATCTCTTTTTCCTCCAGCCCTCCGAAGAAGCGGTACTCCACGACTTGGCGCAGGCGCGGGTCGAGTTTCTCGAGCCGGTCGAGCGCTTCATTGAGCGCCAGCATTTCGTCGAGTTCCACCTCGAAGCCGAGGGCGGCGCCGGTAAGCGTCGT
Organism: Bryobacteraceae bacterium; assembly: GCA_026129905.1. Taxonomy (GTDB): domain Bacteria; phylum Acidobacteriota; class Terriglobia; order Bryobacterales; family Bryobacteraceae; genus JAHCHE01. Next base: position 28,799 of record JAHCHE010000042.1, read on the forward strand.
CCGGTCGGCGCCTCCGCCCCTTTTCTGCGCCAGCCGTTCGCGGGCGCGATCGATCAGGACCTGGCGCATGGCGCGGGCGGCCACGGCGAAGAAATGCGCGCGATTCGCCCATTCGAGATCGAGATGTCCGGCGAGTTTCAGATAAGCTTCGTTGACCAGCGCCGTGGGCTGTAGTGTTCTCCCGGGCGTCTCTCGCCTGAGCTGGCGGCCGGCGATGCGCCGCAGTTCCGCTTGGATTTCGACAAACAGCTTCTCGCGCGCCTCACCGTCGCCTTGACGAACCAGCGACAGCAGACGAGTGACGGCGCCGGAGGCTTCCAGACTACCGCGCGTTTCCAACGAATTCTCCTGTCGGGTTTGGCGTCGCTTTTCCGTTCTTCCAGATAGAGAGGGACGAAGCAGCCCTTCTCCTATGACTTCCAGTTTAGAGAAAAACGGCGAGGAACACGCAGATGGCAACAGCAACGGTAATTTCCGACCGGGCGGCGGAGCGGCGCGACGCGCTGGTGGAGCGCATTTTCGACGCGGCCCTCGGCGCTTTCAGCACCTATTCGATCTATATAGGCGACCGTCTCGGCTACTACACCGCGCTGGCGCAGGACGGGCCTTTGAGCGCCGACGAACTGGCGCGGCGCACCGGCACGGCGGAGCGTTACGCCCGGGAGTGGCTGGAACAACAGGCGGTCTACGGCATTGTCGAGGCAGAGACCGGGAACAACGGCGCGGGCGAGCGACGGTTCTATCTGCCCAGCGGCCATGACGAAGCGCTGGCCGATTCCGACAGTCTGAACTTCATGGCCCCGCTGGCGCAGGCGGTGGTGGGGGCGCTGGGCCCGATCGCATCCGTGCTGGAGGCGTTCCGCACGGGCGGAGGCGTGCCGTATGCCGACTACGGCGCCGACATGCGGGAGGGACAGGCGCGCATGAACCGGACGGCCTTCCTGCAACTGTTGCCGCAGGAGTGGATTGCGGCCATGCCCGACGTGCGCGAACGGCTCGCCGAGCCGGGAGCGCGGGTCGCCGACGTGGGCTGCGGCGCTGGTTGGTCTTCCATCGGAGTGGCAATGCACTATCCGAACGTTCAGGTGGACGGGTTCGACCTGGACGAACCTTCGATCGAGATGGCGCGCGCGAACGCGGGGATGTCTGGGGTAGGAGACCGCGTGCGGTTCGAGACTCGAGACGCCGCCGACCCGGAACTTCGAGACCGGTACGACCTGGTGATGGCCTGCGAATGCGTTCATGACATGTCGGACCCCGTGTCGGCGCTCCGGACCATGCGCCGGCTGACCAAGCCGGGCGGCGCCGTGCTCGTGGTTGACGAGCGGGCCGGCGAACGTTTCGACCCGGCTGCGGGGAACGTGGAGCGGCTGCTCTACGGATTCTCGGTGGTGCACTGCCTGCCGGCCGGCATGGCGGACCAGCCCTCGTGCGGGACGGGCACGGTGATGCGGCCCGGCACGCTCGCGCAGTACGCGGAGATGGCCGGCTTTCGTGGAATGGAGGTTCTGCCGGTAGACCATCCGATGTTCCGCCTCTACCGGCTGCGCCCGTGACGAGACGCGCCCATCCGAACGGCGCACGCCCTCAACCGGTATACTGGCTGACGCGACGGTATGGGCTCTTCAACACGCGGGTGCGTTCTTCCGCCTTCACGGCGCGCGTTTCTGGCCGGGGCCGGGATGGCGGGCCTCGCCGCGGCGGCTCAAGCGGCGGCAAAGCCCGCACCGGCCCGGAGCTGCATTCTGCTCTTGATGAAAGGGGGCCCCAGCCACATCGACACGTTCGACCCAAAGCCGAGCCTCGATCGTCTGCACATGACGGTGGCGCCGGCATCGGCGCGGGGCGATTTCGGGGCGAGACGCTACGTGCGGAGCCCGTTTCGGTTCCGGCGCGCGGGCCGGCTTGGCATCGAGATCAACGAAGGGTTCGAGCAGTTCTCGGAAATTGTGGACGAGGTCTGCTTTTATCGAGGACTTCAAGCGGAAAGCGCGAACCATTCCGTCGCGCTGGCGCCGCTGCGAGGGCTGGCCTCGGGCGATGATGCGGCGGCGCCGCAGGTGGACGTCGAGCGGGCGCCCGAGAGCACGCGGCGCCTGTACGGCGTGGGCGACCGCAATCCCGAACTCGATGCCGTGGCTCGCGGGTGTCTGGCGGCAAGGCTGCGCGTGGAATGGGGCGCGCGCTTCGCGGCGGTGACCGTGGACGGCTGGGATGCCCATGAGAACATCGCCTCGGACTACAGCGCGCGCATTCGCGCGATCGACAGACCCATCGCGGCGCTCATCAAAGACCTCCAGCGCACGGAACTCCTGGAGCGGACCCTGGTGATCTGGTGCGGCGAATTCGGCCGCTCCCCGGACAACTGGATTCGTCACGGCGCGAGCGCGTGGGGACGCGACCACAACGCGCGGGCGATGACGGCCTGGCTGGCCGGAGGAGGCGCCGTGCGGGGCCGGATTGTGGGCGCCACCGATGAGTTGGGCGCCGCCGCCGTGGAAGCGGTCCACCCGATGCGGGATTTTGTGTCCACCGCGCTTTGTCTGCTCGGGCAGGAGGCCGCGGCGCCCATTCCGGAATTGATCGCGTAGACCACTGACGTACAATGTCCGTTGGTGGAACCACTCGCGCAAGCTTCCCGTACAACTTCTCCGCGGAATTCGACGCCCCTGCTGAGGCAGCTTGGAATCGTCAGCGCCACCGCGCTGGTGGTTTCCAACATGATCGGCACGGGCATCTTCACCACCAGCGGTTTTCTCGCCGGCGATCTCGGCGACGCCTACCTGATCCTCTTCATCTGGGTAATCGGGGCGATTTGCGCCCTGGCCGGCGCCTTCTGCTACTCGGAATTAGGCGTGAATTTCCCGAGTTCCGGAGGAGAATATGTTTACTTGACCCGCGCGTACGGTCCGACGTGGGGTTTCATGACCGGGTGGGTCTCATTTTTCGCGGGCTTTTCGGCGCCGATTGCCTTGACGTCGCTCGCCTTCTCTGAATATGTTGGCTATTTCTTTCCCGGCGCCAGGCAGGACGCGGCCGTCTTCAAGATAGGCGCGGGCGAGTACGGCATCGAGTTGGGTGGCGCCCAGGTCGTCGCTTGCCTGCTGATCGGGTTTTTCACCTTGCTGAACTTCATCGGGGTCCGCCGCGTGGCGCGTTTGCAGAACGTCCTCACCGCCAGCAAGGTCCTTGTCCTGCTCGCCTTCATATTTCTTGGCTTTGCGGCAGGCTCGGGCAACTGGGAACATTTTCACCAGCCCGCGGAGAGAACGTCATCGGTCTGGATACCGGCGCAGTACGCCATCAGCCTGTTTTTCATCTACCTGAGCTATAGCGGATGGAACGCCGCGACCTACGTCGCCGAGGAACTGAAGCAGCCCTCGCGCACGCTGCCCATCGCGCTGGCGACCGGGACGCTGCTGGTGGCGATCCTTTACGTGGCGCTGAACGTGGTGTTCATTTACGCGGTTCCGCTCGAGGACATGAAGGGCGTGGTGGCGATCGGTTCGCTGGCGGCGTCGCACCTGTTCGGCCGCGAGGTGGCGGGTATTTTTTCGGCGCTGATGGCGCTCTCGCTGATGTCGACGGTGAACGCGATGGTGACGATCGGGCCGCGCGTCTATTACGCCATGGCGAAGAACGGCGCCTTTATCGCCCGGGCCGCGGAAGTGAACCAGCGCTGGCACACCCCGGTGATCGCCATCGCATGCCAGGGACTTTGCGCCATGGTGATGACGGTAACGCCGTTCCCCGACCTGCTGCTGTATATCGGGTTTACCTTGAACTTTTTCGCGGTGACGTCGGTGGCTTCGCTGTTCATCTTTCGCAAGCGTCCGGGCTGGCAGAAGCTTCCGGTGGTGAGTTTCGCCTGGCCGCTGGCGCCGGTGTTGTTCATCCTCGTCGGAGGCTGGATGATCGTCTTCGGCATCACGTTGAAGCCGTTGATCTCGCTGGCCGCGGCGCTGACGGTGGCCACGGGCGCCATCGTGTACCGGTCGCGGATTCGTCACGCGCAGGGAGCGCGAAGCGAAAGGCCGTAGCGATGGCGACAATTCTGAGCGGCGCCTGGGTGCGCGACGAACTGCTGAAGGAATGCAAGCCGCGAGTGGAGCGGTTGCGCCAACGCGCGCGGCCTCCGGGACTGGCCGTGGTCCTGGCAGGCAACGATCCGGCCTCGGAGATTTACGTTCGCAACAAAGTAAAAGCCTGCCAGGAGCTGGGCATTCACAGCGAGAAGCTCACTCCCCCGGAATCGGTTACCACCGAGGAACTGCTGCGCCTGGTGGATGCGCTGAACCGGCGGGAGGAAATCGACGGGATCCTGGTGCAGGCGCCGCTTCCACGGCAGGTTGACGGAAGCAGGGTGCTGCTGGCGGTGACGCCGGAGAAGGACGTGGACGGTTTTCATCCGTTGAATCTCGGACGCCTGATGACGGGCAGGCCGGGCCCGCGCGCCTGCACCCCGGCCGGCATCATGGAATTACTGGCACGGTACGAGATACCCATCAAGGGCCAACGGGCCGTGGTGCTGGGTCGCAGCGATATTGTCGGCAAGCCGATGGCGATGCTGCTGATGCACCAGCACGCCACGGTCACCATCTGCCACTCCCGGACGCGGAACCTGGAAGAAGAGGCGGCGCGCGCCGACATCCTGGTCGCGGCGATGGGACGGCCGGCGCTGGTCACCGCCGGGTTCATCAAACCCGGCGCCACCGTGATCGACGTGGGCATGAACCGGATCGCCAGCCGCGAGGAGGCGGCGCGGATCTTTTCCTCGGCCCCGCAAAAACTCGCGGCTTTCGAACGAAACGGCAGCGTCCTGGTTGGCGACGTTCACCCCGTCGATGTCGTCGAGCGCGCGGCCGCATACACGCCGGTGCCCGGCGGCGTCGGACCGATGACCGTAGCGATGCTGATGGTCAACACGGTGGAAGCCGCCGAGCGGAGGCTGGGCGTGTGCTCCGGGTAGGCCTGACGGGAGGCTTGGCCAGCGGCAAGAGCTTTGTCGGCCAGGCGCTGGCGGAACTCGGGTGCCTTTGGATACAGGCTGACGAGTTGGGGCATCGCGTGATGGCGCCCGGCGGCGAGGCCTACGAGGCCATTGTTCGCGAGTTCGGCGGCGTTATTCTGAAGGAAGACGGTTCGATTGATCGCACGGCGTTGGCGGACCTTGTGTTCGAGGATCCAGAACGGCTGGAAGCGCTGAACAAGCTGGTGCATCCGCCGGTCATCCGCCAGGAAGAAGAACTGCTGCGTGAATTCGCAGCCCGGGAACCGGCCGGCATCGCCGTGGTGGAGGCGGCGATTCTCCTGGAAGCGGGCAGCCGTGAGCGTTTCGACCGGCTGGTGGTCGCCTGGTGCCGGGAGGATCAACAGGTCGAAAGGGCATTGCGCCGTCCCGGCGCCACCTTGGAGCGAGTGATGGCGCGCCTCGGCCGTCAGATGCCGCTGAACGAGAAAGCAAAGCTCGCCGACTTCGTAATTGACACTTCCGGGTCCAAGGAGAACACGCTCGAACAGGTGCGGAGAATGCACGAATCGCTTCGGAGAATCGCGTCATGAGAGTACGAACGTTGATCATCGCCCTGCTGCTGGCGGCGGGTTTTCTGTATCTCACTTCGTCGAGGAACTGGCTCTCGGACCGGCTCCTGCGGCGGGACGTCTCTTCCGGCCCGCTCTGGTCGGGGCCGGATACCGCTCATTCGGCCGGGCTGAGCGACGACGAGCGGAACAATATCGACATTTACAAATATGCGAACGCGGCGACGGTGAATATCACGAGTACCGTCTACTATCGGGGCTGGTTCATGGAGATCTATCCCAGCCGCGGCTCCGGCTCGGGCTTCATCATCAATGAGGATGGCCAGATCCTCACCAACTCGCACGTCGTCAGCGGACGGGCGCCGAAGATTCAAGTGACTTTTGCCGACATGACGCAGTTGGACGCCGAACTGCTCGCTCGCGATCAGGTCAACGATCTCGCGCTGTTGCGGGTGAAGTCCGATAAGAAGCTTCCCTTTCTGCGCCTCGGCGATTCCGATCCGGTTCAAGTGGGGCAGAAGGTACTCGCCATCGGCAATCCGTTCGGCCTCAACGGCAGTCTCACCACCGGCGTCGTCAGTTCCCGCGGCCGCACGATTCAAGACGAAAGCGGCAACCGGCTGGAGGACATGATCCAGACGGATGCGGCGATCAATCCGGGCAACAGCGGCGGTCCGCTGCTCGACTCGCAGGGGAACGTGATCGGCGTGAACACCGCCATCTACGGGCCGGGCGGGAATATCGGGATCGGTTTTGCCATGCCCGTCAACGTGGCCAAGCGCATGCTCGAGGATTTCCAAACCGGTCGCCCGGCGGGCAGGCCCATCCTTGGTATCACCGTCATGCCGGTTTTTGGCAGCCTCGCCGCGGAATTGGGCTTGCCGAGGCAGGGGGGGTTCCTGATCGATACGGTGGGACAAGGCACTCCGGCGGACCGCGCCGGCCTGCGCGGGTCGGACCGTGAAGTGGTGGTCCTAAATTATAAAATTCCGTTCGGCGGCGACTTGATCACCGCCATCGACGGCCAGCCGGTGCGGCAGGAAAATGACCTCACACGGATGCTGCGGCGAAAGCGGCCCGGCGATACCGTCGAGTTGACTATCTTCCGAAACGGCCGGACGATGAACGTCAAGGTTCAGCTCGGCGCGGCCCGCGAGGCCGGATTGTAGACGCGGCGGCGCGCGGCGGCCGTCAGTGACCCGTATCGTCCAGCGTCACCTTGCCGGCGAACCACCGGTAGGTGTAGACGAAGTACGCCAGCGCCAGCGCCATGCCCGGTATCCACCACGCCAGCCCTATTTTCAGCCCGCGCTCGGCCGCGGCGGCGTTGTAGATGGTGAGACCAGCCTCGGGGTGGGCGTTTGAAGGCAGCACGTAGGGGAAGATGCCGAACGCCGCGCTCGCGAGCATGCCCACAATGTACAGGCAGGACGCGAGGAACGCTCTCAAGTCTCCTCCCGCCCGCCCGGCGAACCGGAAAACGCCCGCGAGGCCGGCCAGGGCCAGCGCCGGAAAGACGTAACCCCACGGACGAGCGCTGAAGCTGGACTGGAGTTGCGGCTGGACATTGAAACTTGCCGCCGTGACGAGCGCGGTAAGCAACGCCACAACGACCAACGACCGCCGGGCCCAGCGCGAGGCGCGTTCCTGAAGCGCGCCTTCGGTTTTGTAGACCAGCCACAAAGCGCCGTGCATGGCGAGCGTCAAGAACGCCAGAATCGCCACCACAATGGTGTACCAATCCAGAATCCCGACGTCCCCGTCGACGCCGAAATGGGTCCAAAAGGGCAGGAAGAAATCGCCCCCGCCGTCAAGCGGCACGCCGCGAATCACGTTTCCCAGCGCGGCCCCGAAGAAGACCGCCAGCAGCGCGCTGGAACCGGTGAACGCGACGTCCCAGAACGGCGTCCAGACGGGAGAGTTCACGTGGTTCCGCAGCTCGATCGACAGCGCCCGGAAAATCAGCAGCCACAGAACCACCGTCAACGGCAGGTAGAAGCCGGCAAAACTCGACGCATATAGCTTGGGAAACGCGAAGAAAAGGACGCCTCCGCCGGCGATGAGCCAGACTTCGTTTCCGTCCCATACGGGACCGATCGATTGGATGATTTGCCGCTTCTCACGATCGGATTTTCCGACGAACAGGTGGAGGATGCCGGCGCCGATGTCGAATCCGTCCAGCACCACGTAGCCGGCGATCATCAGCGCGACCAGCGCGAACCAGAGCGTTTCCATCAGGCAACCTCCTCCAGGGGCGCCGGTTCGTCCTCCGGCGCGGGTTCCCTTGGGGGCGCCGGGTCCGGTTCGGGGCCGTGGTCGATCTCACGGTGCACCAGGAACAGAAACAGGATCGACAGCAACGCGTACATTCCCATGAAGCCGATCAAGGTGAACAGCGCGTTCCCCGACGAGACCTGGGTGGACGGTCCGGCGCTGGTTCGCATCACGCCATAGATCAGCCACGGCTGCCGTCCCAACTCCGCCGTGAGCCAGCCGGCCGTGTTGGCGATATAGGGGAACGGCAACATCAGCGCCAGTGTCCACAGCATCGCTTTGCTTGTGTAGAGGGCGCCTTTCCACAGCAGCAACGCCGCCGCCGACATCACCGCGATGAAGATGGTGCCGAGCCCGATCATGATATGGAACGAGTAGAACAGCAGCGGTATATTGTCGGGCCACAGGTCGCGGGGATGCGCGTCCAGCCCCCGCACTTCCGCCGACCATCGGCGATAGGTCAACATACTGAGGACGCCGGGAATCGTCAACGGGTTGTCCAGTTTGCCCCGCTCGACATCGGGCTGCCCGAGAATCGCGATGGGCGCGCGCGCTTGCGTTTCGAACAGGCCTTCCATCGCCGCCAGCGCGATCGGCTGGTGGCGTGCGACCATCTTGCCCTGACCGTCCCCGGTAGGAAACAGCATCAACACGGAAGCCGTGAACCCGGCGATGACGCCCGTCTTCACGAACGTCCGGGCCTGTTCCGGGTGCTTGCCGCTGAGCAGGTAGTAGGCGCCGATCGATGCCATCACGAACGCCGCGGTTACCACCGAGCCGATCATGTTGTGCAGGTACATCCAGAAGAGCCAGGGATTGAGGAGCACCTGCCAGAAGCTCTCCAGGTAGATCCTGCCGTCGGCGTCGATCCCGTGCCCGACCGGATATTGCATCCAGGCGTTGGTGGCGAGGATGAAGTATCCCGAGAGCCAGGCGCCGAGAAACACCATGAAAGCGGCGAACCAGTGGCCGATGCGGCCCAGGAGTTTCTCGCCGTACAGAAACAGGCCGAGGAACGTGCTCTCGAGGAAGAACGAGTACACGCCTTCCATCGCGAGCGTCTGGCCGATCACGCCGCCCGCGGCTTCGGAAAAGCGCGACCAGTTGGTCCCGAACTGAAACTCCATCGGAATTCCCGTGACCACGCCCATCACAAAATTGATGGCGAAGATCTTCGCCCAGAAGCGCGCCGAGCGGTTGAAGTGGTCGCCGCCGGGCCGCAGGGCCAGGGTTTTGAAGATCAGAATCAGCAGCGCCAGGCCCATGGTCAACTGCGGAAACAGGTAGTGGTAGGTTACGGTGAATGCGAAGTGGAAGCGATGAATGCCAAGCGCGGTATCCATGGCAGGTGCTTACAAGCCTATCTCATCGCCGGTGGACATTGGCGCCCGCCCGGCGCGCGCCTATTGGGCCGCGCGCGACAGGATACAAACCAACTCGTTGCCCCCGAAGGCAGTCTTCGCAACGGTCAGCCCCTCGAGGCGAAAACCGCCCCGGGCGGCGTCCTGCAACTCCTTCTGCATCGTTGAGGTTCTCGACGTGGCCAGCAGGCGGTAGTCGAACCGCGGCGTTGAAGCTCCGGCGGCGCGCTCCATGATGATCGTCACCTCGCGGCCGCCGAAAGCGGACTGGAAAACCGTCTGCCCCCGGTACTCGAACCCTTGCGCCGCGGCCTGCCGCATCTCCTTCTCCATCGTCGACGTCTTCGACGTCGCGAGCAGCCGGTACGTCCTGGCCTCGCCCGACTCGTCGTTCCTGGCCATGACGACAACCACCTCGTTGCCGCCGGCCGTCTCGCCGCCCATCACGGAGTGAAAGCGATAGCCGGCCGACGCGGCGTCGTTCATTTCCTTCTCCATGGTGGAGGTCTTGCTGGTAGCAAGCACGAGGTACTGTTCGGCCGGCGGCTCCACCGCCACGGCCAGCATCGCCGAAGCGAGCGCGAGGATCGGAATCATACAGGTCACGATAGTAGCAGGATAACAGCGCAGCCGTGGTCGCCCGCTCAAGGAGCGATCCGCAAATCGAGCGCCAGGTCCGTGGCGTATTCAGGCGTGGTCAGCCACAGGAGGCCGCCCGAATGCTCCACGTGCGCCTCGGGCTCCGCCTTGCCCGATCCCGGATGCAGCCAGCGGACGGCGTACCGGCCGGCGGGGACGTTCAGCGCGAGCGAGGCGCGAGCCCGGGCCGTCTTCACCGCATAAGCGGGTTGGTAGCCCCGGAGCGGCTTCCCGTGATGCAGATACAGCGCGTAGGCGCGGCCGGGTTCGGCAAGCATCCGGGCCGAGGCGTCCCCCGGTACGCCCGCCGCGATCCATTCGTCGCGCGGCGCCATGCGGACGAAATCGAACCGATCCATAAAATCGATCAGCGTCTTGAGTTGCTTCCGAAGCGCGGGGCTTCCGCCGCCGGGCTGCGTAGCGGGGATCGGGAACGCCCCGTCTTCGTGTCCGGCCGTAAAGGAGTAGTCCAGGTGGTTGTAGTGGCCGCCGCCCGCCAGAATGAAGTCCCAGGCCTGAATGCGGTAGACCGCGTCCAACGTCCCGTCGAAACCCGTTTCGTCGAAGCCGATCACCCGATTCAGGCCGTAGTTCATCGCCACCGTGACGGGAGGCCGGGCGTAGTGGAAGTGCAGGATCGAAACGTTAGGGTCGGGATCGGCAACCGGCTGCGCGAAGTTGGCGATGTTCTGCGCGATCAGGTGCTTGTTGGGCAGGTTCCGTTCCGTATCCGCGACGATCTGCGCGATGCGCCGCTGCCACTCAAGCGTCACGCCGTGGAAGTAAGGCTCATTGCAGATCTCGTAGGTGACATTGTCGAATTCGTTCAACTCGGTGACGATCCGGCGCACGAGCGCTTCCTGGTAACGGAGCAGTTCCGGGTGTTTCAGCGTGAGAACCTCCGTGCGCGGAACATCCGGGGTCCCGTTGACGTTGTTCCCGGCGAAAAATGGGTTGGCTTTCCACATCGAGTCGTCGTAATACGTACAAAAGAGGACGACTTGCGTGATAATGCCACGGTCCGACGCGGTCTTGACGATGTCTTTTAGACGCTCCCAGTACCGCAGATTCCACCTGGTCAAGTCCCACTTGTTGCCGCCGTCCGCCGCGCCGGGGACGGCCGTGCGCGGGTACGGAGTGATGAAGCGGTCCGCCGTTGGCGCCAGCGTGTTCCTCGCGATGCCGAACGATTCGGGCGATTCGCGGTACACGCCGGTGAAGAATCGCGTCATGCGCATTCCGGACGCGGCCAGGCCTTCGAAATAGCGCTGGTAGTTGAAGTCGGCGTTCAGCAACGCGCCGTAGTGCTCGGCCGACGTGACGACAAGGAAAGGCTTGCCTCGGAATTCAAAGTAGCGAGGGTTGTCCGGGTGCAGCCGGATGGGCTGGGCGCCGAAAGCGAGCGGCGCAAGCAGCAGGACCAGGCAACGGAGGTTACGCGGCGGCGTCATGATGGCTCCCTTTCAGGAAAAGCCATCCTATCTCGCCGCCGCGTCGCTTGTCTCGGGCGATCAGCTTACCTGCAGCGCCTGTTGCAGTTGGAAGTTGAGAACCGTCTCGGCAGGCACCTCCACTTCCTTGCCGCGCGTGAGCACCTGCGTGGCCGCTCCGCCGGCCGCTCCCACCGCGGCGCCGATGGCCGCCCCGGAAGCGCCGCCGGCAATGGCGCCGATTACCGTGCCGAGAACGGCTCCTCCGCCGACCATGGTCGCCGTCCGCTCATTCCGCCCGAGCCCTTCAGAGCCCCGCTGCTCGCTGCCGGACGAGGCGACGGTGAGCGTACGGCCGTTGACGGTAACCGATCGGACCGCAAGCTCGATCGTCTTGGTCCCCACGGCGCCGCCGCCGCTGCTGTCGATCACAACCAGCTCGGCGGGCGAGCCCCTGGGGATCAACACGTCGTAATTGCGGTTGACGACGTCCTGCGCCACCACGCCGGTGTAGCGTCCCCCGGCGTCCTGCGTGCTGATGCGCTCGTTGGTCCGGATCGGGATGCTTGTCCCCGCCGGAATCACGTTGCGTTCCGTCGAAGCGGTCTGCACAGGTCCGGCCGGCGCCGGAGGGTTCGACGTACGTGAGCTGCCGCCGCCCATTGTGGCGCAACCGGCGCCAATCAGCGCGGCCGCGCCGACTGTTGCCAGCATACCTTTCTTAATCATTGTTTTTTCCTCCCTTATCTCATTCTTCTTCTCTAATCTTCTTCTTCTCGATGCGAATGCCGGTTAGAATCCGGGAATCAGTGCGAATTCCCAGTGCCAGCTCTTCAATTGCCGGTTCACCGGCTGCACGTAGCTGATTTGACCGATAGCGAAGCCGAGCAGGTTCACGCGGAGCGAAGCGCCGTAGCTGCGGACCGGCGTAACGTCCCCGCGGAACACGGCATTGTCCTGCTGCCTGTACCAGGCGACGCCCGAATCGAAGAACGGCGCGATCTCCACCGGAGGCAGATAGGGCGATTCAATGACGCCGAGCGCGCCGAGCACCGGTATCCGCATCTCCGCGTTCGCCACCGCCATGCGGCTGCCTAAAAGCCGGTCGAACGCAGGACAGCGGCCGGCCCCCGCCGCGCCGCCGCACTCGATCGCCTGGAACGTTCCTGCCGAGTAGCCGCGTACCAGCGCCGGGTAACCGAGAAAGATGTTTTGGAACCGAGCGTCTTCGGCGCCCCCGCCGTACCGCCCGTAGTGCATGAACCGGCCGGCGAGCGTCATCCAGCGAAACGGCCGCAAATAATGGCGGTAATCCGCCAGCGCGCTGGTGTATGTCAGGCCGCCCGACGCCACGCCGAACTCGAGCCGGTAGCGCTTCCCCAGTATCGGACTCGTGCCGCCGAAAATCGAGGTGTCAAAGACCATCGCCGTCATGGCCGTGCCGAGATTGATCGAGTCAAACGTCGGCAGGTCCTCCCGGACGCGTCCCAAATACTGGCCGGTAAACGGGTCGTAAATGTGGCGCTCGAACTGGGCGTCAAAAGCGATGTTTCGGAAGCCGCCGGCGAACTCGACCCGGCGCGCGCGGTTGAACGGGTAGCTGAGCGTCGCCGCCGCGTCGCGTTCGATCTGCCAAAACAGGACCGAGTCTTCGGCGAAAACCGTCCGGCCGTCGACGTCGTCGAAGCCGCTGCCGTATCCACCCGTGACAAAGGGAAGTTGACCGCCTGAAAAGCCCCAGTTCCAGCGCGTCTTCTGATTCTGGTATGCGGCAAAGGCGCCGATGTTGTTCACAAAATTCCCGCTCATGGCGCTGGAGGTCTGGAACGCCGTCATCAGGTTGTGCTGGCCGAGCATGTCGCTCCAGTACAGCGCCGTGCCGCCTCCGACAGCCGTTCCAAAGCTGCTGAGTCCGACGCCGATGGACGGCGGCGCCACGTAGTCGAGCGACAACGAGGGTTGGTAATTCGTCGTTGTGAAGCCGCTCGGCGACGCCAATCCGTGCGCGGGCCTGTTGATGAGCCGGGCCACCTGGCTGGTCCCGGGGCCCTGCGGCGGCAGAATGCCCGCTATGCGTCCCTGCCAGCCGGTGCGCGGCGGAACGCCGGCAAGACCTTCGGCCGACTCGATCAGGTAGATGTCGTATTCGCCTTCGCGGAATGAGCTGAATGCCAGCCGTCCCGCCTGCGTGGCCACGCTGAATGCCGGACTCAGATGCGAGATGCCGGTGACGCCGGTCCGCAGATTCGTCAACTGGCGCATCCGCCGGTCGGCCAGATCCATGGCGTAAAGGTTCGATATTCCGTCCCGGTCGGAGACGAAGAACAGGGTCCGGCCGTCGGCCGACCACTGCGGATTGGCGTGCTTGCCTTCCTCGAAAGTGGGCAGCGCCTGAATATTGCCGGAAGCCACGTCGATCATTGCCAGCCGGTAATCGCCGAACGAGAGTTCATCGAGGTTGCTGGTGAAACGGTCGGTCACGAAGGCAATACGGGAGCCGTCAGGGGACCAGTCGGGCTGGAGTTCGGCGAACTTGCCGGTGGTGAGCTGGCGCAGCGCCTCCGTCTCGACGTCGACAATCCACAAGTCGCTGATGCCGCCCTGCGTTCCCGACAACGCGATCTGCCGCCCGTCCGGCGACCAGGCGACATGGAGCACTTCCGCCAACGTCGTCAGCCGGATCCTCTGGACGGTTCTGCCGCGCTCGACGTCGTAGATCGCCAATTCCGGACGGCCCTCGCGAATGGATGTGTACGCGAATCTGCGGCTGTCGAAGCTCCAGGCGCCGGCGGCATCGACAAACCCGAGGCTGTCCAGGTGCGGATCGAGCGCCGTCTCCGTGATTTTTGTTCTGATTCTGCCCGATTCGACATCCATCAGGAACATGTCGATCGAAAACAGATCCCTTTCGGAGTAGAACACCAGGTGACGTCCGTCGGGGCTCATTGCAGGGCTGAGGTTAATCGTGCCCCCTTTTGTTTCCTTGGACACCAGCAGGCGCGCGCCCGCGTCGGCCCGCTCGGTCGCCTGAAGGACCGGCTCGAAGCGGTCCACCAGGGACTGGCGCCAGTCCTCGGAAAGCTCTTTGGCGCTTGTATTCAGAACGCTGCGGATGGCCGGCTCGACGGCGCGCGCCCTCCCCGCCGCCTTGAGCATGTCGCCGACCGCTTCGTCGCCGTAGCGCCCCGCGACATAGGCCCAGAATGCCTGCCCAAAGCGGTAGGGGAAGTACTTCGGATTGTCAAGGTCCCTGATGGTGGGGAACTGTTCCCGGCTGACGGCGTCGCGGACCCACATCGCGGTGTGCGGGTCCTCCGCGCCGATGGATAAATACTCCGCCATTCCCTCGATAAACCAGAGAGGCAGCGCCACCGCGCCCGGGGTGCCCATGGTGACGCCCTTGGTGTCCCGCGGCGTGGTGATGTCGTACTGGAATGCGTGGACCAGCTCGTGCCCGAGCACGTGATCGGTTTCCGCCAGGGGACCCGCGAACGGCATCACAATGCGGCGCCGCAGGCCCTCCGTCACGCCTCCCGTGGTCTCGCCGATGTAACCCGGAATTACCGTCGTCCCGCGAAACGCCGTCCCGCTTTCATAAACGATGAGTGGCTGATTAGGAGGTAACTCGTGCTGCAGCAGGCTGGATAGCCGGGCGTACCAGCGCTCGGCCATGCGGCCGAAGTCCTCGACGGCTTTCCGCTCTTTCTGGTAGTAGTAGATGTCAAAATGCTGGGTCTTGAGTACTTCCCAGTTCAGCGTTTCATAGCGGACCTTGTTCTGTCCAAAGTATTGCGCAACCGCGGAAGGCGGCCAAACGCCCAACCAAAGGCCAAGAAAGCCCAATGCCAGTACGCCGCGAATACCGACGGAGTTTGTCATCTGTCAGTCGCCTCCACACCTCAACCTGTAAAGAAGACAGTGCGGCTCGGCGCCGTGTTACAGGACGGTGGAGACGGCGCGCTTCAGCGGCCGTTAGAGGACGATTGAGGATTGTTGGCGTTGACGGTTTCCGGAGCGAGCGGCTGCGGCTGGAACAGCACCAGCGCGACGCCCTCCCACGGCGCGCCGCCGCTTTCGGGCTGCACCTCGCCCATCTGCATGATGCCCACGTAGTTGGGCCGGAGCAGGAACGCGCGGGTAATGTATTCCCGCACCAGATGGGCGCGCTCCTGCGAGCGAACGAACTGCTCGGTGCGATTGGCGCCGGAGGCGTAGCCTTCGACAATGACGGCATTCGTCTTGGCGGCCGGCAATAGCTCGGCCATGGCTTGCGTCAGCCGTCGCTTGCCTTCCTCGGTCAGCGCCTCCTCATCGTCCTGCTGCGCGAACAGGGCGTGGTATGGCACCCAAACGCGCTTCACCGGATAGCCGGGGGCACGGGCGCCGGCCTGGTAATCCTCCACCGAGATCATGTCGAGGTCGAAGAAGCCCCGCCGCCGGAAGAAGCCCCGGAGAAGCCAGTTGTGCTTCAGCGCCTCGGCGCTCTCCGAGAAATCGGACATCGCTTCGTTGGCGAAGAACAGCGTCTGCCGGAGGTCGCGCACCAGGCTGCTGCCCTCGCCTTGGTTCGGCTGGATCTCGCGCAGGAGGTCGTTGGCCCGCTGGACGACGTCGTTCGCCCCGGCGGTGACGTTCTTCACGTCTTTGACGATCTCGCGCTGCTTCGCTTCCTCGATCATGTCGCGGACGCCGCTCGTGCTGGAGCGGATATCGGCGGAGATGTTTCTGGCGTTGTTGTACAGCGCGTCGTCGTTGAGGAGTCTGCCGACAGTACCCTGGCCCGCCCTCACCCGGGCGGTCAGGATCTGCACGTCTTCGGCGACCTTGCTGCCGGAAGAGACGGCCTTCTGAAGATCGGGCGTGACTTGGGTAATGAAATCGTCGGTTTTCTGCGCGATCGTCGAAGCGGAATCCAGCACCTCCTGCAACTGGCCTTTGCTGTCATCCACAACCTGGCGGACATTCGCCAGCACCGCGCTGGCTTCGCTAATCAGGTCGGCGAACTCGAACGGCTCCCTGGAATCGATCAGGCTGCCTTCTTCAAGCGGCGCGCCCTTGGCCGTTCCGGCCGAAATCTCCACCAGTTTGTTTCCCACGACGCCATCGGTTTGAATCATGGCGACCGAGTCGGATCGCAGGATGGCCAGGAAATCCTCTACTACGCGAATCCTCACGCGGAACTTCTGCTCGGGTCCCGGCGGCAGCTCGATTCCCCTCACCTCGCCGCCGGTCATTCCCGATACGCGAACGATCGCGCCATTCTGCAATCCGCCGAGGTCTTTCCATTCGGTGTAGATATCGACGCTGCCGGAAAATAGCTTCTTGCGGTCGCCGATCAGGAACAGGCCAACGGCGAACAGAATCAATCCGCCGAAAACAAACACAGCCACCAGGCTCTTCTTGAAATCGCCCATACTACGCCACGTCCTCCGCACGGAACAGCTCGCGAACCAGTTCCACCTCGCTCGTCTCAAGTTCGGCCGGCGCGCCGCGCGCCACGACGCGGCCATTGTCGAGCACAAGCATCTCGTCGGCCATCCGGCGGGCGCTGGTGATGTGGTGGGTAACAATCACCAGCGTCGCGCCGTGCTTCTCCCGCAGACCCATCAACACTTCGTCGATCTCCTTCGCCGTGATGGGGTCGAGGCCGGAGCTGGGCTCGTCCACCAGCAGAATGGACGGCCGCAGCGCCAGCGCGCGCGCCAGTCCCGCCCGCTTTCGCATGCCTCCGGACAATTCGGCGGGCATTTTGTCGTAATTGCCTTCCAGTCCGACGGCGTCAAGGTGCTCCTCCACTTGCCTCCGTATCTCCTCGTCGGAGCGCTCGCCGCGCCGGCGCAACGGGAAGGCGATGTTTTCGCCCACCGTAATGGAGTCGAACAGCGCGGCGTACTGAAAGAGAAAGCCGACTTTTGCTCGCACCGGAGCGAGCTCGCGCGAGTCAAGCCCGGTGATCTCCCGGTCCAGAATCCGGATCGTGCCGCGGTCGGGCTTCATCAGGCCGATCATCAATTTCAGGGTCACGCTCTTGCCGGTTCCGCTGCGGCCCAAAACGCAGTAGACGCCCCCCGCCGCCAGATCGAACGTGATGCCGTCAAGTACTTTCCGCTTCCCAAACGCTTTCGAGACGTTCTCAAACCGGATCGCATTTTCGCCGTTTTTCATGTCAACTCGGAAACAAAAACAGGATGAACTTCACCATCACCACGTTGGCCACAATCAGGGAGATCGCGCTGAGGACGACGCTGCGGGTGGAGGCCTGCCCGACGCCCTGCGCGCCGCCGCTGGCGTTATAGCCCAGGTAGCCCGAAATGCTGGAAATCAGGAACCCGAAAACGACGGTTTTAAGCGTTGAGGGAATCAGGTCGCTGAAGCCGATGTTCGAGAACGCGTTGCGGTAGTAGTAGCCGAATGTCATGCCGCTGACGGTGGTCTCAGCCGCCCACCCTCCGACAATGGCGCTGACGTTGAAAAAGATCGTCAGCAGCGGCAGCGCCACCATGCAGGCCACTACCCGCGTCACCACGAGGTACTTGAACGAGTCGACCGCCAGCGATTCCAGGGCATCGATCTGCTCGGTCACCCGCATGCCCCCCAATTCCGCCCCGATCCCCGCGCCCAGGCGTCCCGACGAAAGCAAACCGGTCACCAGCGGACCGGTTTCCCGGATCATCGCGATGCCGAGCACCGTCGGGATCATCGACTCCGCGCCAAACCGTTCCAGCGAAGAGCGGGTGTGCATCGACATCACGACGCCCACCGCCAGCCCGGACGTGGCGATCAGGGACAGCGAACGCCAGCCCAGGAGTTGGATCTGGCGCAGCGTCTCCACAAGCTCAAACGGAGGACGGACGGCGCTCACCAGCGCGCGCAAACCAAACACCACCATGTCGCCGGCCCCGGCCAGAGCCGTTCGCACGCTCCGGCCCGCGTTCTCGATGACGTTCGTCATTGCTGCCGTTTCCGGTTCACACGAAGGCGGGATCCTTGGTCCGGTTCTCTGACGCCTGCTTTTCGGGTCAACCCATTGACGGCGGAACCCAGTTTCCGGTTACTTGGTCCGGCGCCGGGTCGGCCGCGACAAGCTTCCTGTGCTGCTCGCGCCGCATGCGCCGTTTGCGCGAGATGCGCTCCACTCGGCCAAGGATCACCAGGATCAGGGCGGCAAGCAAGGTGGTGGAGAAGGCAAGCATGTAAGCGCCAACCCCGCAAGCCACGCCGACCGAGCCAACAACCCAGATGCCCGCGGCGGTGGTGATGCCTTCTACCTCGCCCCCCCCCTTCATGATCGACCCGGCGCCGAGAAATCCGATGCCTGTGGCGACGCCCGTAATGATCCGCGCCGGGTCGCTGATGGAAACCCCTGGAATCAACTTGAGAGCCGCTAGAGTGAACGCCGCCGCGCCCAACGCCACCATCATGTGGGTCCGCAGACCGGCGGCTTTTCCGGCGATCTCGCGGTCGAGGCCGATGACGCCGCCCAGCCCCACCGCGCATAGCAGGCGCCACACGATTTCCCAACTGAACTCGCTTAGCTCCACCGCCCCTTCCGGATCGCCGGCCAGCGTAACGGACGTAGCCTTCGATTCCTCATTCTACCGGGAGGCGGCCGCCCGCCGCTTCGGCGTCCGCCGAAAAGGAGACTCAACTATGTGGAAACACGGCCTTCTGGCCATCGTTGCCGCTGTCCTCCTCGTTACAGCGGGAATCACCGTGGCGGAACGCTGGCGCACTTCGACGCAGAACGGCGCCAGCAGCGGTTCCTGGCCATTGGTGGTGAACGCGCAGGATAACGGCGCCGCCGGACCGCTGCGGGAGGCCGTCGGCGGCGCCGTCAGGAAATCGGTCCCTGCCGTGGTGAACATCTCGTCCACCCGCGTCGTGACCCCCGAGGCGGACAGGCGCTTCCGCATGCCGTTCGAGGAATTCTTCGGCCGCGAATTCCCCGCACCGTCGCCGCGCCGGGCGCGCAGCCTCGGCTCAGGCGTCGTGGTGAGCCCCGACGGTTTCATCGTCACCAACGACCACGTCATTCAGGGAGCGACCGATATCGAAGTGACGCTCTCCGACGGGCGCGACATGAAGGCGGAACTGGTAGGGAGCGATCCGAAAACCGATATCGCCGTGATCCGGGTGGACGGAGTCAAGGATCTCTCCGCTCTGCGGTTGGCCGACTCCGACAAAGTCCAGGTCGGCGATTTTGTTCTCGCCGTGGGCAACCCCTTCGGCTTGCGCCAGACCGTGACGTTCGGCATTGTCAGCGCGATGGGCCGCGGAGGTCTCGGGATCGAGGAACTCGAGGATTTCATCCAGACGGACGCCGCCATCAATCCCGGCAATTCCGGCGGCGCGCTCGTGAATCTCAACGGCGACCTCGTGGGAGTCAACACTGCCATCGTCTCGGGAGGCGGCGGCAACCAGGGCGTCGGATTCGCCGTGCCCTCCAACATGGCCCGGCACGTGATGGAGCAGATCCGCGAACACGGCAAGGTGACGCGCGGCTGGATGGGAGTGGTCATCCAGCCGGTGACCCGCGACCTGGCCCGGGCGTTGAAACTCGAAGAGACTCGGGGCGCCCTCGTCTCCGACGTGACCCCCGGCAGTCCCGCGGAGCGCGCGGGGATTCAGCGCGGCGACGTCGTCACCGAGATCAACGGCCGGCCGGTTGAGGATTCGCGCTCGCTGCAGCTCAGCATTGCGACCTCCTCGCCGGGCGACCGGGTGAACCTGAAGACGGTTCGCGATGGCGCCCCCCGCGACGTCACCGTCACGCTTGGCGAAGCGCCCGTCGAACGCGCCGCAGCGGCCGGCCCCGGACAGCAGGGCGGCGGCAGGCTCGGTATCGGCGTTCAGCCGCTGACGGACCAGCTCGCGTCGGAACTCGGCCTCCGCGCGGGCACGAGGGGCGTGGTGATCTCCAACGTCGAGCCTGGCAGCGCCGCGCAGGAAGCCGGACTGCGCCGGGGCGATGTGATCCAGGAGGTGGACCGTAAACCGGTCGCCTCCGTTGACGACTTCCGCGCCGCCGTCCAGGCCTCGCCGGCCAACGTCGTGCTGTTGTTGGTCAACCGTGGAGGAAACACGTTGTTCGTCACGGTGGAGAAGCGATGACGGCAACGCAAACAGGAGGAGCTATGAAAGCGTTTGGCAAGCTGGTCGTACTGCTGGCGGCGCTGAGTCCCCTTTGGGCCCAGACGCCGCGGACGAATGACATCTCGCGCCTGGAACGGCAGATCCACAGGGAACTCGTCACTCTGCCGCAGTATGGCGTGTTCGACAACATCCAATTCCGCGTCGACGGCTCGAAAGTGACCTTGCTCGGCGAGGTCAACGAACCCACGCTGAGGACTTCCGCCGAGCGCGTGGTGAGTAACATTGAAGGCGTTCAGAAGGTGGACAATCGTCTCGAAGTCCTGCCCGTCTCCGGCCAGGACGACGACATCCGCCGCGCGGTCTACCGCGCCGTCTATTCCCATCCGTCGCTGCAGCGCTATCAACTGCGGCCTGTGCCGCCGATCCACATTATCGTGAAGAACGGCAATGTCGTTCTGGAAGGCGTGGTCGCCAACGAGGGCGACAAGAATATCGCCAATCTGCAAGCCAACGGCGTGCCCGGGGTGTTCGGGGTGAAGAACAATCTGCGGGTGGAGAACGACTGACCGGGCTCACGCCAGGGCCGGCGGAACGGAGGGGAGGCGCTAATGCAAGTCCGTTCCGCCGGCCTTGTTTTCAACCCCGCATCCGGGCCGCGCAACCCCGATGACGACCTTCAAGTCATCCTGAACGCGCTTCAGGCGCGTGATATTTCCGTGCGCGTATTCGAATCAACCGGAGACCCGGATGGCGCCGCGCGACAAGCGTTAGCAGCGCAGCCTGACGTAGTCCTGGTCGCCGGAGGAGACGGCACGGTCGGCGGGGTTGCCGGCGCGATGGCCCATCAGAGCGTCCCACTGGGCATCTTGCCCGGTGGCACAGCCAATGCCTTGGCGATGGCGATCGGCGTCCCGCGCGATCTTGAAAAAGCCTGCGACCTTGTGCTTGCCGGCGAACTCCGATGGTTGGACCTGGCCCGCTGCAACGGAAGGATCATGAGCCTGCTTGCGGCGATCGGTTTCGAGGCCAAGGTGGTGAAGGACGTGGACGATGAGGCAAAGCAAAAATGGGGCGCGCTCGCCTATTACGTAAAGGGGCTGGCGCAGTTGCCGCAGCGGGAGTTGTTTGAAGCGCGAATTGCAGCCGATAGCGAGCGGCTGGAGCTGTCCGCCGCCGCCGTGACAGTGGCTAATGCCGCGCCGCCTTCTTCTCCACTGGCCCAAGGCTTTGGCGAGGTGGTTCCGGACGATGGCCGTCTCGACATCACCATCGCCGGGCCGGAAACCATGACGCAGACGGTGGAGACGCTGGCCGAGCTGGTTCGGGCGATGGTAACCCGCCAGCCGGTGGAATCCGATTTCCTGCGGGCGATTCGAGCCGTCCGCGTTCGCGTCGAGACGGACCCGCCGCAGCCAGTGGTGGTGGACGGCGAGGACATCGGCGCGACGCCGGTCGAGGTCGTCTGCATGCCCAAAGCGCTGCGCGTTCTGGCGCCGCCCGCCACGGTTGAATAGACGAGATGCGGCGCATCGTGCATATTTCCGACCTGCATTTCGGCGCGCATGATCACCGCGCCATCGAACCGCTGAGAGCCTCCATCGCGACGTACAATCCGCACCTGGTAGCGTGCTCCGGCGACCTCACAATGAATGCCGAGGGCCGCGAATTTCGACAGGCGCGGGAGTTTCTCGATAGGCTGCCCGGCGCCCTGCTAGTGGTTCCCGGCAATCACGACATGCCTTTTTTCAACCCGCTCCGGCGCCTTTGGACGCGGCTGAACCTCTACAAGAAGATCATTACGCCCGACCTTGCGCCGTTCTTCCAGGACGAGGAAATCGCGATAGCCGGCGTCAACACGGCCCGCGTGTTGCGCGTCCGCGGCGGATCGATCAGCGACGCTCAAGTCGAGGAGCTGTTGGAGCGCTTCCACTCGGTCCCGCCGCGCCTGACACGAATCCTGGTGACGCATCATCCCTTCGATCTGCCCGAGGAATTCCGCGCCCGCGAACTGGTGAAAGAGGCCAAAGCGGCGCTTGGCCGCATGCAATGCTGCGTGGATCTGCTGCTGGCGGGCCATATGCACATCAGCCACGCTGCCCCCATCGCCATCCGCTACGCGGCGCTCGAGAGCAAGGCGGTATTCGTGCAAGCCGGCACGGCCGCGTCCATTCGCGAACGCGGCGAAGCGAAGTCTTACAAGGTGATCGATATTGAGTGGCCGGCTGTCAAAATCCGGAGAATCTGCTGGGACGAGGAGCTGGAAATTTTCACGCAGGAGAAGGTTTTCACGTTCGACATCGCCGAACGCCTGGAACACACGGCGGGACGAGTGGAACTCGATGCGCCCTGAGGAAAATCCGCGGGAAACACTCTCCCCTGCCGAGGCGTCATAATGCAGGGGTGGATGGAATGGCGGGAATGTTGATGGCTGTTATTGCTCTGGCTGGAGCGCTGACACTAGCGGGGTGCGGTGACGCATACCACGGTCCGCGCGGCGAGACCAACGACGAAGTCGAGATGCAGAAAGTGGCCGGCGCCTCGCCGGACCGGACGGCGACCCATCCAACGGTGCGGCCGATTCGCGACGACCGTTGATCGGCGCGAGGCGGCCAGCCATCCGGCCGCGATAGGATCAGAGCCATGCAAGCAAGCATGGCTGCCGCCGGCTTAGCAATCCTGACGTTCGCAGCTTCATCCGTTGCCCAACAGGTCCTGGTCCTCGAAGACTTTGAGACGGACCGCAAATCGTGGGAAGGCGACATCGCTATCGCCGCGCGCTATGTCTCTCACGGCTCTCGTTCCGGAGAGGCGACCTTCCAGCGCGGACGGTCCGCCATCCATCTCACCGGCTTCCCGAGCGACTGGTCGGCGTTCGACCGCCTGCTGTTCGACGTTTACCTGGACCGCGCCGGCGAAGCGGCCCTCACGCTCCGTATCGAAGACGACGAGGAGCCCTACGAAGCGTCGCGGAAGCTGTTCATCCAGCATGGGTGGACGCACGTCGAGGTCCCCTTGGCGCGCCTGCGAACGGTTTCGGAAAGCCGCAACCTCCGGCTCGCGCGAATTCGCCGCTTCACCATCTCCGCCGATCGCGCCCGCCTGCCGTTGACGCTGCACATCGACAATCTGCGGCTCACTGCCGGCGAGGAGCCCGCCGCCACGAGGTCGAAAACAGCGCCGCAAAACACCGTCTCCGTCCTCGACGACCGATTCTTCACGGTGCGGCAGGTGGCGCGCCCGGAGGAGGTTCCCGAAGCCGCCGCCGTCGCCGAACTCCGCCGCCGCGCACAGCAGGAGGTGGAACTACTCGGCCGCGCGATTGACGCCGCGCGGCTTCAGGGAATTGAAACCATCTATGAAGAACGCCACCTGGTAACCGGCCAGTTGGGACTCGACCTTCGTCCCAAGCTTGCGTGGTTCAACGACGACAAAACCAAGACGGCAATGTTCACCTACGTCGCGGATGCCTGCCTGCGCGCACGCCGCCGGCTCGAGGATGCGTTGAACGGAAACGTCCGCCTCGCGAACGGCGACGACACCCAGCTCGGCGAAGGACTGATGCCCCCGCTTCCGCCGCTGAAAGGCCGTCCGGCGCAAAACTGGTTCTATCGGGACGACCGGGGCGATCCACTGATGATCCTGTCGTTGCATTCGCCCAGCCGGATGCTGGAGCGCTTCTTCGCCACGCCGCGCCAACACATCGAAAGCTATACCGTCGGAGGCGGCTCGCGTTGGACCATCGAGCAGTCCCCTGTCTACGAAGCCTTCCACAAGCACTCCGACGCCCGCCGCGTGGGCTGGGACGGTTGGTGCGGCCACCTCATCCGCGATCTGGACTCGATGGGGGTCAGCAAGCGCGAGAACGTCGTCATCTGCCTGGAGAGCAATCACATTCGCAAAGCGGTGGAGGAGTACATCCGCATTAACATTCCGAAGTTCCACGACAACCCCGACCTTCTCTACGACGTGATGGCCTACGAGCTGATGTACATCTGCTATTGCGACGCCAGCCAGCGCGCCTTCCGCGATTGGCTCCGCAAGCGCCACGGCGCCATCGAGCGGGTTAACGCCGCCTGGGGCGCGTCGTTCCACGACTTCCCCGAGATCGCCGCTCCGCCCGTCAAGAACTCGCGGCCGCTGCCGGGATCCAACCGCGCGCAATGGTACGACTGGGCGCGCTTTAACCAGGACCGCTTTACAGACTACCTGGTCTGGGTCCGGGAAACGATTCGGCGCATCGATCCCGGCGTTCCGCTCACGGCGGGCGGCAGTTCGAGCATGCTCGCTGGGCGCACCGGCACAACCGGGATCGATGAGGAGCAAATCATCAACCGCGCCGGAGACCTGATTCTTCACGAGGGCGGCGACTCGACTCTCGGCGTCGACTTGCAGCTTGCCCTCTCCGAGAAACCCAAGCCCCTGGCCGATCCCGAAATGAGCCTCCGCTCCGTATACGACCTGCTGCCGCATTTTCTGCACGGCAAGTCGGTAAGCCAGATCTATCATTGGCCCGCCCAACCATCCAACGAATTCTGGAGCGTCAATCGCAGCTCGATCCCTCATAGCGCCGCCTATTCCCTGGAGGATGTCGACGAACTGCTGCGCGTGGCCGTCGACGTCCGCCGCCTCCGCCGCGAGATCGCGGCCTTCGTCGAACGCCCCGCCGAAGTCGCCATCCTCTACTCACAGACGTCCACGCTCCAGTTGCCGCCGGAGATGCTCACCTGGCGCACCACGCCCTACCTTGCGGAACTGGAGAAGACCTATGAGTCCAGCCGCTACCTGGATGCCCGCGTGACGTTTGTCACCGAGCGGCAGATACGCGGCGGCTGGCTCAACCGCTACAAAGTCCTGCTTGTGCCTGGCGCCCGGAACGTCCCGGCCGACGTGGTGGAGCGCGTTTGGGACTTCGCGGCCGCCGGCGGGCGTGTGGTGATCACGCCGGAGTCGCTGGAGGCCGACGAGTACAACCGGCCTCTGAAGGCGCTCGCCCGGATCGGCGTCCAGGTGCGGCAGGTTCAACGGCCGAAAGCTGGAACGCCCGGCGCCATGGCGCAGGGTTACGACCAGAGTTTCTCCGAGCAGGTCGAGTTCAGCGACGCCGCGGGCCTGGCGCTGAAGCCCGCTGCGGCGAACCGGCCGCCCCTGAAGACGGCGGGCGTGCGCCAGGCGATCGCGGTCTCGGCGCCGGCCCGATCGCTCTACGCGTATCCAAATGGCGGACCCGCCGTGGTCGAGGCGCCGCTGGGTTCAGGCGCGGTGATCTACTCGGCTGCCTCGCTGGAGGAGCGCGACTTCAGCCGCCTCCTCGACGGGGTTTTCGACGACGCGGGAATCGCCCGGCCGATCCGCGTGCGCTCGGACGAGGGCTGGATGATCGAGGCGCGGCTGGCCCGGTCGGGCGATCGCACGCTGCTGTACGCCATCAACTTTCACGACCAACCGGTGCGCCTGCGGCTGGAATCCGCCGGCGGCCGGATCGAGACCGCGCTGGATCTCCGCGGACATCCGCCATCGCCGGGTCCGATCGCGCCGCTTGCGGCAAAGCAGACGGCCATTTACGAACTGCCGCCGGCGTGGTGAACGGACGACATCGTCAGCGGCGGGCGCCTGCCTGCCGCAGAAAATCGATCAGGCCTTCCGGATCGTCCGTCAGGATGCCGTCCATGCCCATTGCGAGGTACTTCTCCCAATCCGCAGCCGTGTTGGCCGTGCTCGAAAACACCTCCAGCCCTGCGCCCTGCAACAGTTTGACGCCCGCGGCGTCGACATCGTCGGTCCGCACCATCAGGTGCGTCGCGCGATGGCGGCGCGCGAGTGCCAGGTAGTTGGGCTTGTAGCGCCGGGCGTTCAAAAGGCACGCGCGAATGCGGGGATTCCGCTTTCGCATCTCGTCGATGGTCCGGTAGTCGCCCGATTGCAGGATGAAGCGGTCCGCCAGACCGTGCCGTTCGAGCGCGGCATGGATCCGCTCCACAAACGTATCGGGCGGGACCTCGTAGGCGGCGCCCTCCGGCGGCATCTTGGTCTCTCCCAACAGCAGCGCCGCGCTGCCGCGAACCGCGGTCAGAAATTCGTCGAGCGTCGGCATCCGCGCTCCGGGAGCGGTGACGCGCCGCGGATACTCGGCCAGAACCTTCGAACCGCAGTCGAACTGGAGGATCTGGTCCAGCCTCAGCAGCCGTATCGGGCCGCCCTGCGCCGCTGAGCCCGCCGCCGGCTCGCAGATGTCGGTGTTCACGGTCGAATCGTGGTGAATTACGATGCGATTGTCGGCCGTCAGGTTCATGTCGAATTCCAGAACGTCGACGCCGATCTCGATCGCGTGCCGGAAGGCCGCCAATGTGTTCTCCGGCCGCGACGCCGCTCCGCCGCGGTGGGCGATCGCTTTCGGTTTCACTCCATCGGCCACGGCGAGCGTGGCCCCGAACAGCAGCAGGAGATTCAGTCCGAGGAGGCGCATTCCGTTGACGATATCACCACGGAAGCTCGATTGGCCGACGCGCCTTGACCTGCGATCGTTTCACGCGCTCGACGTTCCCGAATCCCGGCGTTGCAATGCGCCGGGCTGTCCGAGCCGGACTACAATCGAGGGATGCTGTCGAGGAGGGCGTTCCTCTTCACATCTTTCGTTCCAGTCCTTCAGGGCCAGAACCGGAGGCCAAACCTGTTCGGAGACGCCGAAGCATACGAGCGTTTCATGGGCCGCTGGAGCCGTCTCGTAGCGCCCCGGCTGGTGGACTTCACCGGCTTGCCGGAAACAGGCCGGATGCTCGATGTCGGCTCCGGGACCGGCTCGTTGGCGTTCGCGATCGCTGAACGCAAGGCCCGTGCACGCGTGTTGGGGATAGATCCAGCCAAGGAGTACGTCGCGTACGCTGCCAGCAGGAATCGCTTCGCCGATCGCGCGAGCTTCGAAGTGGGCGACGCGCAGCGGTTGCGTTTCGCCGAAGCGAGCTTTGATGCGGCTCTTTCGTTGCTTGTCTTCAATTTCATCCCCGATCCGAGAGAAGCGCTATTGGAGCTTCGTCGCGTAACCAGGCCGGGAGGCAAGGTCTCCGCGGCCGTTTGGGATTATGGCGCCGGTATGCGGATGTTGCGAATATTTTGGGATGCCGCCGTCCACAAAGATCCGAAAGCCGAAAAGCTTGACGAGAAGCACATGCCGCTTTGCCGTGCAGGTGAGTTGTCCGCTCTGTGGAAACAAGGCGGGTTCAAGAATGTCCGCGAGGAGCCCATCGACATCAGCTTGAGGTTCGAGTCCTTCGCCGACTACTGGGATCCATTCCTCCTGGGTCAGGGTCCTGCCGGCTCATACGCTCGTCATCTCGAACCCGACAGGTTGCAGGCCTTGCGCGACGAGGTCCAACGAGTCCTTTCGTTATCGGCGGAAAAGACCCCGTTCGTTCTTCCCGCGCGGGTATGGTCGGTGCGCGGCATCGTCCCAAAGCCTGCCTAACGTGCGTAAGAGCTACTTTCCGCCCGCTCTCGGGGCAAAGGACTCCATGAGCAACTTGCGGTCTGCATCCGTCACCGGCCCGAGGCTCCGCACACCGCCCGTCCTTGGCGCGCACCCAGGCTGCCGCGCCGGCCAATCGCGGTGGCGTCGATCCGCCTGCCGGAGGATCCCGGACCAGGCGTATCGGGGCACGCGCCTCGCTCTCTGATACCTTGAATGA
>JAHCHE010000043.1 GCA_026129905.1 Bryobacteraceae bacterium
TCTTGTACGGCAATCTCTCGGGCGATGCTCTGCTTGTCCAACTTGCCCGAGTTCAGGTACCGCACCGGCCTCCCGGCCATCTCCATCGGCGCCAACGCCGCCGCCTTCACCTTTTTGGAGATCTCCTCGGCATGCCTGCCGAAATCCTTGGCCCCCAATCCGTGGGCCCACAGATACCCCTTCATGCCGGTGATGCGGTTCCGCCAGAGAGTGCCCAGAAATACCAGCCGGTCAAAGCCTGACAAGGTCCCTCTCAACTGATCCTGGTACTTGGCGATAAACTCATTCATGGGTGTTTCCTTTCCTGGAGATGTTCGTTCTTCGAACAACAAACATCGTACGGGAATCGGAAACACCTTTTCTTTGGTTGCGGCTATGCTGCTCTGCGGGGCAGCCTCGTAGGCTGCGCGGGACTCCCAGTCCCGCCAAAACGGCCTGACGCCCTCGACCCTGCCCCACATCGGCGTTGACCGAGATTGTCAACTGTTAGACGGGACAGTAGACTATGATGGCGTCAATGGCTCCGTTTGCGGCCCTGGCCGCGCTGGCGCTGGCCATCTGGGATCCCGCCGCCCCGGCGCAATTTGAACCTCTGTTTCGCCAACGCTGGGAGCGGACGCGGACCGAGGAGGCGGCGCGCGACTACGGCCTGTTTCTCCAGAGAATCGGCAACCGCGAAGGCGCCGCCCGCATGCTGCGGCAATCGCTCGAGCTGGAGGAAACGGCGGAAACCCTCGCCGCGCTGGCCGCCCTGGTTCCGCCGGCCGAGGCGCTCGCCTACCTTCAGCGGGCGCTGGCGATCCGTCCTTCGGGCGACCTGCTTCTCGCCATGGCGGCGTTGCTGGAGGCCCGCGGCGACGCGTTGGCGGCCGAAAAGCGGCTGCGTGAAGCGCTGGCTCTTTACGAGAAGGAACTCGGGCCTTCCCATCCGACGACGGCCGTGGCGCTGAACGACCTTGGATTGACGCTCGAAAACCGCGAAGACTTCCAGGGCGCGGAGCCCCTGTATCGCCGCGCGCTCGCCATCCAGCAGAAAGCCTTCGGCAGCGTTCACCCGGAAGTTGGGACCACGCTCAACAATCTCGCCGGCGTCGTGGGCGCCTCCGGCCGCCTCGCGGAAGCGGAGCCGCTGTATCGGCGCGCCCTTTCCGTGCTGGAGCAGACCGTCGGACCCCGCCACCGCCGCGTGGCCGCCTGCGCGGCGAACCTCGCGGCCCTGCTTGCCGCGCTGGAACGGCCGAAGGAAGCGAAGGCCTTATACGCCCGCGCGGCGTCTATCTTCGACGAGCAGGGCGAGACCGACGCGGCGCGGCAGGCGCGCGAGGCATCAGCGTCGCTTCCGTAGCGTACACGCCGATCCAGTGATTGGTGAACGCCAGCAACTCGTTCGGCCTCGCTTTCGGCATATGGCAATCGATGCACGCGCGGCCCGCCGTCCTGGTCCCGGGCTGGTGCTTCACGTCCGGATGACAAGAAGCGCACCCGGCCTCCGCGTTTCCGGAATGCGGATCGTGGCAGGTAAGGCACGATAGCCGGCCCTCGCTCGCCCGGAAGCATGCGCTTTCGGCCAGGTAGAGCGGCTGGTGACGCACGTTCCACGGATTGTTCCAGTCGGTGTCGTCTCCCGAAGCGGCCGGCTTCCGGTGGCAGCTTCCACAGAGTTGATTGATCTCCCCCGCCAAGTAATTCTTCGGGTTGACGATGTTGCCTTGCGCGGGCGCCTTCGCGTGCGCGGCGCCGGGTCCGTGGCACGCCTCGCAATTCACGCCGGTTTCAAACGGCAGGACACGGTTGCCTTGGCCCAGCGAAATCATGCCGGTGGAATGGCACTGAAAACAGCGCAGGATAGCCGCGCCCGGGTCGAAAATGCGGTAACGCTCGCCCGCCGTATCCCGGTGCCCGGGCGTCGGAGCGAGGCCGCGCGTCGTCGCGTACCAGCTCAGGCCATGCTCCAGGTAATAATCCTCGTCGACGCGGCTGACGTAGGTAATCGCCTGCTTCCCCGCCCCGAACGCCCAATCGGACTCGACCGGCGACTCGGCCGAACGCGCCAGCGACCTCCGATGCGCGCTCGACTCGTGCAGCTTGCTCTGCGCCGGGTGACAGCCTTCACAGGCGCGGCTCCCCGCGTACTGGCCCGCCGCGGGACGGGCCAGTAGCAGGAGCAGAACGGCAGCTACCAGATGAACCTGCCGCTGAACTGAACCTGCCGGCCGAAAATGCCGGCGCGTTGCGCGGTGACCCGGCCGAAATTGGCCGACGTCACGCTGACATCCGGATCGGCGCCCGTGAACCTGTTCAACAGGTTGTAGACCTCCGCGCGCAGTTCGAACTTGAGCCGCTCGCGAATCACCGGGAATTCCTTTGCGACAGTGGAATCGAAATTGACATAGCGCAGACCGCGAACGCTGTCGTACTGCAACGGGTTCGTCCGGCGGGTGAACGCCGGCAGCACCCTGAACTTCGACGTGTCGAACCATCGGTTTCGCGTCGGGTCGTCCACGCCTGGATCGCCGTCCACCAGCGCTCCGCCGAACCGCAGGTACTGGCCGCTGTTATAGGTGAACAAGGTGCTCAGCTCCCAGCCTCCCAGAACGCCGTCCACAACTTTGTTCGCGCCGTTCAGGAACGGCCGCCCCTTGCCGAAAGGCAACTGGTAGATGCCCGCTCCGGTCAGCCGGTGCCGGGCTTGCCGGGCCGGCTGCCAGGTCGGACTCAGCAGGAAGTTATCCTGCTCGTCGTAAAACTCCTGGTTTCTTGAATTGTTGTAGTTGTATCCGACCACGAAGTTCAGCCCGTTGGCGAACGGACGCTGGAACGACATCTGGAGCGAGCGGTACCGGTTTCCCAGACCCCCGCGGATGTTCTCCAGCAGCGGCCCGTACTGCGGGTACGGCCGCAACAGTTCTCGCACCGCGACGTTACGCTGCGTGCGCAACTGCCCGGGCATCACCTCTCGAGGCAGGAGATTGAAGAACGGATTGGGCACGGATGCGTTCACCGCATTGCCGACGCTGTAGCCGATTCGCGGATCCACCTGGTTCAAATCCCAGTTGTACGGATGGTCGCGGCCGACATTGGCGAAGAACGTGATGTCCGCGACGATCCGTCCCGGCAACTCGCGCTGGACGCTGACGTTGAACCGGTCGTTCACGCCCGGCCGGAAGTCCTGCTGATACCAGTTGGCGGGCACGTTGGACCCCAGGCCCATGTTCGTGTACCGCCCCAGCGTTTTCCCGGTGACCGGAGTCAGGCCTCCCGGAAACGGATCCGACAGCCGTCCCTGCGGAACGCCCAGCAGCGGCGGGACGACATTCGTGGTGGCGTCGAATCCCGGATATGGCACGCTGCCCAGAATGTTCAGCCCGTCGCTGAGCGTGGCCGGGACGATGTAGCGCGCATAGCCGACGCGCAACGCCGTACGATCGTTCACTCGCCAGGCCAGGCCCACCCGCGGCAGGAACAACGCCTTCGGCGCGTTCCACGCCCCGCGATTCCCGCCGTCGGTGAAGATCCAGGCGCCGTTGTAAATCGGAGCCGACGTCCGCAGCGCCAGCGCTTGGTCCGGCAGCACGGGCGTATTCCCGCCCTGAAGTTCCGGAATCGGGTTTGTCAGATCCAGGTGCCGCGAAAGCCGGTCCTCCGGGTCCTTCATCGCCGTGTAGAACTCGTACCGGAGTCCAAGGTTGAGAGTGAGCCGCTGCGTCAGCTTGAAATCGTCGTGGACAAAGAAGCTCATGAACGTGTTGCGCGGCCGCTGGATCGGGATCGAGCTGATTGTCGTCGTCTGGTCCAGCGCCCCAAGCAGGAAGGTCGCCCACGCGTCGCCGCTGAGAGCCGTATTCGGATTGTTGTACGTGTTCGACGTCAGGGCGGGTTGGAAGTCGAAGCTCATCGGCCGGGGGCGCGCGGCGTTCGTCAGATCGTTGCGGTAGTCGCCGCCCACCTTGACAAAATGGCGGCCGATATTCCGGGACAGCTTCGACTGGATGTTGTACGAATCTGGCTCCTGGTACCAATAGCCGGCCTTGCCGATGGCGGCGTTGCCGGACGCCGTCGCGGAACCCGTGGAAGCCGAGCGGACCGCGATCCCCGGATAGTAGATATCCGGCAGCTCGGCCAGGTACGGTCTGTACCACGCGTTGCCCGGCCAGAAGGTCTCCAGGTCGGACGGCTGAAGCGTGGCTTCGGGCACCCCGAACGAGTCCACAATGGCGTTGAACGATCCGCGGATGTTCAGCACCGTGCTGGCGCTGAACATGTACACGGCATCGCCGGAGAAGCTCAGCGCGTGACGCATGGAGCCGTCCACCTGTTGCGCCGCCGATCCGGTGAAGTCGTCCCACTTCGTGAACGTCCGGAACTGGTTGTAGCGTCCGAAAACCCGGAGCTTATCGGAAACGTTCCAGTCTACGCGGTCCATCAGGTTCCAATACTTGAAACGGTTGGCGTAGCCGGCCAGGAAGTTGTTCACGCCCCTGGGTCCGCTTCCCGGCGCGTTCGGCTTCCACAGGTCCCCCATAATCTTCTTGGACGTTGGGTCGAAGCGGCTCGCCGGAATCACGTTGCCCGGGAACGGATCGCGCGTGACGACATTCCCGTCGGTCTGCGTTGTCCAGGGGTCGTAAATCGTCCTAAGGCCGCCCTGTATGTTGAGGGATTGGGAGAAATCGCCTGCCGACTCCAGCGCCGTCGGCATGGTGTAGATGGCGCTCTTCGGCTCGATGGTCCGCCAGCCCTCGTAGGCGAAGTAGTTAAACACCTTGTTGGACTTGATCGGGTTGCCCATCGTCACGCCCCAGACGTTCTGGCGCGTCAGGTTCTTGCCGCGCGTGATGCGGTCCGCCAGCGCGTTCAGCGCCGGGTTGCGGCCCAGGTAGTACGCCGTTCCGTGATACTCGTTGGTGCCCGATTTCATCTGCATGCTGATTACGCCGCCCGCGCTGTGGCCGAATTCCGCGTCCACGGCGTTCTGCTGGAGATTGACCTCCTGGACGGCGTCCATCGGCGGCGAATAGCTGGATTTCTGCGACGTCATCGACGGCGAGCCGTCCAGAATGATGTCGTTC
Organism: Bryobacteraceae bacterium; assembly: GCA_026129905.1. Classification (GTDB taxonomy): domain Bacteria; phylum Acidobacteriota; class Terriglobia; order Bryobacterales; family Bryobacteraceae; genus JAHCHE01. The sequence goes on from JAHCHE010000043.1 coordinate 5,070, forward strand.
TTGATGTTCGTGTTGCCGCCCACGTCGAACTGGTTCGCCGCCCAGTGATGGTACGGGCTCTGTTCGTTCGACGAGTTGACCACCACGGCCGGATTCAGCGCCACCAGCAGGAACGGGTTGCGATTGATCACCGGCAGCGAGTTGGCCATCTTCGTGTCGAGCGTCAGCGCCATCGTGGTCGTGTTGAATTGCACCGCCACGGGCGAGGACTCGACGGTAATGCTTTCGGCCGCGGTGCCCACTTCCAGCGCGACGTTCACCGTCACGTCGCCGCGCGCCTGCACCAGCACGTTCTGCTGGACGAATCGTTTAAATCCGTCCATGTCTACCTGGACGCTGTACGTGCCCGGCAGCACCAGGTCGAACAGATATTGACCGGAGGTGGACGTATCCTGTCGCGTTTGTACGCCAGTGTTGTTGTTGTGCAACGTTACGGCGGCGCCGACGACAACGGCCTGCGTCGCATCCGTTACAATTCCTTGCACGCGCGCACGGGTATCCTGGGCCACAAGGAGTGAGCACCCGAACCCCAGCGCAACCAGCAGAGCCCCGACCCTGCGAGTCACCATATGCCAGACCCCCTTCTGAGTGGTGAAGAAGTCGGGAGCCATTATATACCAGAATTCCGCCAGGAAGGCAACCGCTTGCTCTTCTAATTCTGTTTTTTACTGGATAATAAAATCTCTTTATCTTCATGACCCGGTTTCTCGTCCCCGCGTCCGGCGCGCGCATCATGAGGTATACTCAGTCCCGTGAGGGGCTGGCTGTGGATTTTGCTGGCGTGCGCGGGCGGCGCGGCCGGCGCCGATCCACGCTTGGTCTGGACTTCCCCCGGAGCCATCCATCTGGGCGCGCCGTCCCTCGACGGCCGGTGGCTCTCCACCGTCGATCCGGATACGGGCAATCTAGCCCTCCGCGGCCTTCGCTCCGGCGAAATGCGGAAGATTACCCATAAAGGTCCCCGTGGGGCGTCGAACGAATTCGCCTATTTCTCGACGATTTCGCCCGATTCCACCCGCGTTGCCTACGCCTGGCACAACGACGACGGGTTCTATGAGTTGCGCGTTTCCCCCCCCGGCGGCGGCGCCGCGCGCGTACTGTTTCGCAACGAAGAAGCCGGCTTCGTGCAACCGGCCGCCTGGTCACCGGACGGCGAACGCATCCTCACCCTGTTATTTCGTAAGGACAACGTCAGCCAGATTACGCTGATCGACGCGGAGACCGGCGCCGTGCGCGTCCTCAAGTCGCTCAACTGGGTCTATCCGAAGAAGATGGATTTCTCCCCCGACGGCCGCTGGATCGTCTACGATTCCTTCTCCCGAGACGGCGCGGCGGACCGGGACCTGTTCGCGCTTTCGACCGATGGCGCCCGCGAGCACCGCCTGGTCGAGGGCCCCTCGGAAGACTCCTTTCCCATTTGGTCGCCCGACGGGGCAAGCGTCTATTTCGCCAGCGACCGCGGCGGCGCCATGGCCCTTTGGGCGGCGCCCGTCTCCGATGGCAAGCCGGCGGGCGAACCGCGCCTGGTTCGCGCCGGCCTTGGCCGCTTCCTGCCGATGGGAATCACCGGCGACGGAACTCTCTACTATTGCGTGCGCGACGGCAATCCCGAAATACGCGTCGGCTTCATCGACGGCGCCTCGCGCCAGGTACTCGGGTCCGGCCGCGTCGGCGAGGGCGTGGGGCCGCAATGGTCGCCCGATGGATCGCGGCTGGCGTGGCTCGCGCGGCGCGGCGCGGAGAATTTCGGGGAAGAATCGCGCGCGATTACCGTGCGAAATATGAAGGATCGCTCCGAGCTGACGCTGACGCCGAAAATGGCCGTCATCAGCCGCATCCGCTGGTCCCCCGACGGCTTGTGGCTGCTCGCCTCCGGCAGCGACGACAAGGGACGCGGCGGCCTCTATCGGGTGGATGTCCGGACCGCCCGGACCCTCGCGGTGGCGCAAGACCCAGAGGCGCCCTTCCGCGGCTACGAAGGCGCCTGGAGCCCGGACGGGCAGCGAGTCCTCTACCACCGGGGCGGCGCCGTCTTCGAGCGCGCCCTGGATAGCGGCGAAGAGCGTCGCGTACGGTCCGGCAAGCTGCCCCCCTGCGATCCCGACGTCCGCCTGCCGGAAGGCGCCGCCCCGCCGGCGAGCCTCCATCCGGATGGCCGAACCGTCGCCTTCACCCTCGGCCGGACGCGTCCCGAAATTTGGGCCCTCGACCTGCCATGAAGCGCGTCGCGGCGATCGTATTCGCGGCCCTTCTGCCCGCGGCCGAACACAAGGTGCCCCTTGGCCTGGACGCCTACGTGCCCGCGCCCGAAACCAATCCGCTCTCGCCGGAAACGGCCGCGCTGGGCCGCGCGCTGTTTTTCGACCCGGCGCTGTCGCGCGACGGCGCCATTTCCTGCGCCGGCTGCCACGATCCCGCCCGCGCGTTCACCGACGATAAGCCGCTGGCCGTGGGGGTCGAGGGCCGCAAGGGAACTCGCCGCGCTCCGGCCCTGCTGAATCGCGCCTACGGCAGGGCTTTCTTCTGGGACGGACGCGCGCTCACTTTGGAGGACCAGGTCTTGAAACCGATCGAAAACCCGGTCGAAATGGACCTGCCGCTCGAAGAAGCTTTGCGCCGTCTCAAGGCGAGCGGCAAGTATCCGCCGCTCGATGAAGCCCTCCTCGCCGCCGCCCTGTCCACCTACGTGCGTACGATCCTGGCCGGCGATTCCCCGTACGACCGCTACGTCGCCGGCGACCGCTCCGCCCTTGACGCCGAGCAACTCGCGGGCCTGCGCCTGTTCCGCGGCAAAGCAGGTTGCGGCGCCTGCCACCTCGGCCCGAACCTAACCGACGAGCGTTTCCACAACACCGGCGCCGGCTGGAAGGACGGGACGTTCCCGGACCTCGGCCGCTTTGCCGTCACCGGGCGGGAGGAGGACCGCGGCGCGTTCAAGACTCCCACCTTGCGCGAGGCGGCGCGGCGCGCTCCCTACATGCACGATGGGAGTCTCGCCACGCTCGAAGACGTCATCGAGCACTACGACAAAGGAGGCGCCGCGAACCCCGCCCTCGATCCCGAAATGCGGCCGCTTCACCTCACCGCCGAGGAAAAGCGCGCCCTGGCGGCCTTTCTCCGCGCCCTCACCGGCGAGATCCGCGAAGGCCTCTAAGCACCTCTCCGTGGCGCAAACACTCGTGTTTGCCGCGTCGCCACTCCTGGCGACGCCAGGCTCCCGGGAACCTCGGGCTCCGGCCCCGCTACTTCGCCTCCTGCCCCTCCGTGGGAGCGATCCCCTCGCGCGCACCTGCCGGCCCCGGCGCCACCCCCAGCGCCGACTGCGCCCCCATCCGGATCAGCGTGCCTTCTCCCGGCCCCTGGAAAAACGTGAAGCCTTCGCGCTTCCTCCACGCTAGCGGCCCGCCGAGTTTGAGTCGCGCCTTCAGCGTCGCGTCCCGCACGGCGCCCACCAGCGATTCATACTCCGGATCCCCTTGCTTGCGCCCCGAAAAGCTCGACAGGTCCGTGCTGGCGACGAAGATCACGTCGATGCCCGGCAGCGCAGCCAGCTTGTCCACGATCGCCGCGCCCGCCGGCGATTCGATCATCGCCACCACCATGACGTTGTCGTTGGCCGCCGCCCGGTAGTCGCCGCCCCACAACGCGCCGTACTGCCCGCCGCCCTGGCTCCGTTTTCCAATGGGCGGATACTTGGAGTACCTCACCGCCGCTTCGGCCTTTTCCATCGTCTCCACCATCGGAATGATGATCCCGAGCGCGCCGATGTCGGTCGCCTTCTGAATATCGCCTTCCGTCGCGTCCGGCACGCGGATGAAGGGAATGGCCGGCGCGCCCCGGCACGCCCAGATCATCCGCGCCGCTTCCTGGTACGTGAGCGGACTATGCTGCATTTCGATCCACAGGAAATCGAATCCCGACCGCGCCATCGCGCAATAAACGTCCGGGTCCGGCGACGACACCGTTCCCCCGACGACCTGCTTGCCCTCGGCCAGCTTCTGCTTCACTGTGTTGAAGATTCGCGCCGGCGCGCCGCCGGGCGCATGCTGGCCCGGAAGAACCCCCGCCGCGCAGACAACCGCGAGCGCAACCATCCGATGGAAACCCATGAACCTCCTTTGCCCAGCCCGGATTCTGCACGAGGATACCAGACGCGGAACGCCTCTGCGGGCGGCACGCCCTACCGCTTCCGTTCCGCCAGCCGTTTCTTCAAGTATTCGTCGTACTCCTTCTGCAGTTCCGGCGAAAGCGGCCCGCCGTACAGGTCGCTCGCCTTGTACTTGCCGGTGAGGAATTTCGCCTTCGTCCATTCGTCGTGAATGTGCGTGGTCTCGGCTGCGTCCAGAATCTGCTCCACCAACTGCGGCGGGATGAAAACGACGCCCGTGCGGTCGCCGAGCACAATATCGCCCGGCATCACGATGGCGTTGCCCACTTTCACCGGGATGTTGATCCCGGCCAGCACCACGCCGCTGACCGCCGCCGGATTCGGCGCCCGAAAGTACACCTGCGTCGGCAGCGCAAAGATGCCCTCGACGTCGCGAATCGTCCCGTCCACCACCGCCCCCGTGCGCGTGACGCCATAGATCGCCGCGTGCAGGTTGTCGCCGCCGAAATTGTGGCCGTCGCCCGCGCCCATCAGATCGACCACCGGCACGTCGTTGAGCTGAAGCTGATCGATCACGCGCTGATTCACCCCGCGCGGAAAGCCCGCCGCCTGCGCGTCCGCGTCCACCGCTTTCTGAAGATCCGGCCGCAGGGGAAGATACTGCGCCGTCACCGCCCGCCCCACCAGTTTTCTTCCGGGATGGAGGATCCGCATGTCTCCCGCGTATTGCTGCGTGTAGCCCTTGTTCCGCATCAAGCCCCAGGCTTCCTCGATCGACAGGCTTTTCACCCGCTCCAGGATCGCGTCCGGCGCCTTGGGCCGCCCATCCGCAAAGCGGTCGAAAGGATTCTCCGCCGTGTAGCGGATCATCTGCTCCCGCGCGAACCGGAAGATCTGCCCCTCAGCCGGCCCGGCGCACGCAACAACAAAAAGCGCGATGGCTGCTTTTTTCATGGAGTGCAATGTAGCACACTTCCGCGCGGCGAGCCGCCCGAACGCCCGCGAGACCCGCGAGACCGCCGTTTGCAGCGCGGTGCCGTTCCGCCGGAGAATCGAAGTGAGATCCGAGCATGGCTTACGTCATCGCTGAACCTTGCGTCAACACCAAGGACACCGCCTGCGTGGACGCCTGTCCCGTGGATTGCATCCACCCCAGGAAGGACGAACCGGACTTCGAGATTCAGGAGATGCTCTACATCGAGCCCGACGAGTGCATCGACTGCGGCGCCTGCGTGCCGGTCTGCCCCGTGTCGGCCATCTTCCCGTTGGACGAACTGCCGGACAAGTGGGCCGATTACGCGCCCCGCAACGCGGCCTACTACGGAAAATAGCGTCCGGCCCGCTCGCCGCGAAGGTCCTGCGAACGAGCGCGCGTATAATGGACGCATGTTTCGGCTCGTTGCGGCTTTCATCGTCGTTGTCGCGTCCGCCTGGGCGCAAAGCGCGGACCTGCTGATCCTGCACAAAGGCGCCAGCTCGCTCGGCTTCTACACCCTGGAGGGAGCGCATCTCGCCAGCCTTGCCACCGGCACGCATCCCCACGAGATGGTCCGCTCCGCCGACGGACGTCTGGTCTACGCCACCGATAACGGCACGATGCTGATCGAACAGGTGAGCGCGGGCGGTAACTCCGTCTCGGTGATCGACATCGCCGCCCGCAAACGCGTCGCCGAGATCTCAACGGGCCAATATCGCCGCCCCCACGGCATCGACCTCGACCCGAAAACCGGCCTCGTCTACGTGAGCTGCGAGCTGCCCGACCAGTTGCTCGCCATCGACCCGGCGCAGCGCAAAGTCGTCCGGACCTACGACACCAAGGGCAAGACCGCCCACATGGTGAAGCTGTCCGCCGACGGCAACTGGGCCTTCGTCAGCCACAGCAATTCCGCCAACGTCGGCGCCGTCCAACTGGCCACCGGCGCCGTCAAGCTCATTCCTACGGGAAACCGGCCGGAAGGCAGCGCCCTATCCCCGGACGGCAAGCTGCTGTACGTGGTGAATCGCGAGGCCGCCCAGATCACCGTCATCGACCCGGCCACGCAAACCGCCTCCGGCTTAATCAAGACGGGAAAGGGGCCCGTCCGCGTCAAGGTGGCGCCCGGCGGCGCGGTCGTCTATGCCCTGATGCACGACAACGCCATTGGAATCGCCGACGCCAAGGCGCGCAAGGAGGTGGCAACCGTGAAGCTCGGAGGCAGTCCCGTCTCTCTCGAGCTCTCTCCGGACGGCGCCCTCGCGTACGCCTCCGCCCAAGACCTCGACACCGTCTACGTCGTCTCGGTGAAGGACCGCAAGATCGTCCGCGAGATCAAGACCTCGCCCAAAATGTTCCCCGACGCCGTGATGGCCCTTCGCTGAGCGCAGGCTCGCCCGGGTTTCCGCGGCCCCCCCGCCGGAGCCTCGCGCCCGCTATGCCGGCAGAGCCGGTTCGTTATCCGCGACGCCGCCTTTCAGGTACCCCAGATCCTCGGTGGGATTCCCGTTCGCCGTGGACCTCCCTTTCCGCGGCCGCCGCGCAAGGTATTCGGATAATTTCAGCGGCTCCGTCCCCCCGTTCTCCATGTGACGCTGCACCGCTTTCTGGTAGCGGCGAAGTATTTCCCGCCGGTTGGCGCCCGTCAGATTGCATTCCTCGATGTCGAGGAGCAACTCCACCTCCCACCGGCGAAAGCAATTACGGCTGAACGTGCCCCGCAGCAACTCCACAATCAGCCGGTTGAACCGGTTCAGCACGGCCTCGCTGTCTGGCGTCCAATCGAACATACCAACTTACGTATCGGCAGGAGTGGGGAAAAAGATTAGAACCGGCTTATCACTGGTACTGGGATCCTGCTTCTCCTCCATGGACATGATACGCAATGCCATGTCCATTTACCACCCCAAAATCCGAAATCGCCCCCCTCACGGTTGCCCCAGCCCCCGCGACTCGCTATAGTGCGCTCATGCGACCTATAGCCGGTCTGCTCCTGGCCCTGTCCCTGGCCGCGCAGGTCCCGGAGCGAGACGCCCGCAACACCGACATCCCAAATACCGACACGCACTTCTCGCCGCGCGCATACCCGACGCGGGCCGCCTGGGAAGCCAAAAAGGCCCAGCTACGCCGTCAGATTCTGTTCGCCGCCGGCCTGTATCCTCTGCCCGACAAGGATCCGCTCCAATCCACGGTCTTCGGCCGGCTGGAACGCGACGGCTACTCGATCGAAAAAGTATACCTGGAGACGCTGCCAGGCTTCTACCTCGGCGGCAATCTCTACCGGCCCCTCGGCCAAACGGGCCCCTTCCCGGCGGTGGCGAAGGCGCATGGCCACTGGGCCTACGGCCGCCTGGAAGAGCAACCGCTCGCCTCGGCTCACACCCTCGCCGTTAACCTCGCCCGCTCCGGCTATGTCGTCTTTTCCTACGACATGCTCGGCAACAACGACACCCTCCAGACCCCACATGTCTTCGGCGGCCCCGTCGAGCAGCTTTGGTCCTTCTCTCCCTTCGGCCTCCAACTGTGGAACTCCATCCGAGTCATCGATTTCCTGGAGTCCCTTCCCGCCGTCGACCCAAACCGAATCGCTGTCACCGGCGCCTCCGGCGGCGGAACCCAGACCTTTTCGGTGGCCGCCGTCGACGACCGCGTCCGCTACGCCGCCCCGGTGAACATGGTCTCCGCTATCATGCAGGGCGGCTGCCGCTGCGAGAACGCGGCCGGCCTGCGCATCGACACGTTCAACGTCGAGTTCGCCGCCATGATGGCCCCCCGCCCCCTCCTGCTGGTCTCCTCCACCCAGGACTGGACCCGCAACACGCCCAGCGAGGAGTTCCCCGCCGTCCGCGAGATCTACGCCCTCTACGACGCCGCCGTCCAGGTGGAAACCGTCCAGATCGACGCGCCCCATAACTACAACCGCGAAAGCCGCGAAGCCGTCTACCGCTTCCTCGCCAAACACGCCCAAGGCCGCCAGGACGCCGCCTCCATCGCCGAATCCGAGGCCCCCGTCGAGCGCCTGCAGGACCTGCTCGTCTTCCACGCCCGCCCTCTCCCCCCGAACGCCCTCGACTACGCTGGCCTGTTCGACCAATGGAAGCGCGCCTCCCAACGCCAGAGCTCCGCCACCTCCGACCCCGCCGCCATTCGTGAGCGCCTCCAGCTCGCCATCAAAGCCGAGTGGCCCGGCAAGGTCGCCTCCTCCTCCCAGGACCGGAAGATCCGCCTCTCCCGCCCCGGCGCCGGCGACTCGGTCCCGGCCTTGTGGTTCCCCGGCAACGGCGCGCCCGTCCTCGTCGCGCATCCCGAGGGCGCCCAGGCCGCCGCCAACCTCCCCAAAGTCCGCGAATGGCTCGCCGCCAAACGGCCCGTCCTTCTCATCGATGCCTTCCAGACCGGTTCCGCCGCCGCCCCGCGCGACCGCGCCCACGAGCACTTCCTCACCTTCAACCTCACCGACGACGCCAACCGCGTCCAGGACATCCTCACCGCCTTGTCCTTCCTCAACGCCGCCCGTAAGACCCGCATCGAACTCGCCGGCTTCGACAAGGCCGCCGTTTGGGCGCTGTTCGCCGCCGCGATTGCGCCCGTCGAAGTAGACCTCGCCGCCGACCTCGCCGCCTTTCGCGGCGCCGACGACGACTTCGTTAGACAATTCTTCATCCCCGGCATCCAGCGAGCCGGAGGCCTCGCCGCCGCCCTGAAGCTCACCGAGGGCCGCCGTTCCCGGCCATGAGCAAGCCCGGCATCTCCGTCGACATCCCCGCCTTCGGCCGCCTGGAAATCTGGACGCTGCTCAGCGACTACACCGGCTCGCTTTCCTGCGGCGGCAAGCTCGCCCCCGGCGTCGAAGAGCGCCTCCTGCGCCTGTCCGAATTGATCGACATCCACGTTCTCACGTCGGACACGTTCAACACCGCGCAGCGCGAGTTGGCCCGGCTTCCTCTGTACATCAATGTCCTCGCCGGCGAGAATCACGACGTGCAGAAAGCGGCGTATATGCGCAGCCATTTCGTCCCGAATCGCGTCGCCGCCTTGGGCAACGGCGCCAACGACCGCCTCCTGTTGCGCGCCGTTAAGGAGGGCGCCGGCCTCGCCATCGCCGTGGACAACGGCGAAGGCTGTTCTCTCGAAGCGATGCTCAACGCGCACCTGCTCATCTCTAGCGCCGCAGCCGCTCTCGACCTCCTCCTGGACCCCAACCGCCTCAAAGCCACCCTCCGCTGCTGACCGCCTGACCGCGGCATGCCCCCCCCGCATCTTCTCCCCCGCTCCTCCCGCTAGTCCCACCGATCGTACTGGACGTACTAAAGACAAACCCCTCGATTATTATCCTTTTGTGCAAGTTTTTTCAGACCCGTTTTTCCATTTTTCATATGCCGTCGATTTTTGGCCGCAACGGAGAGGATTTCACCTTAATCTACCTTCTTATCGTTGACAAGTGTCCGCTCTCATGTTAGTTTCGATAACGTAGATTTCAGTTCCTACCGGGTCGGCACAGGCCGGTGGGACTGATATGGTGGCTTGCCGTATGCTATCTTCTAACCCAATCGTAACCACTGGGGACCCGCTCCATTGGTTCGCCCTTCAGGTCCGCCCGCGATTCGAGAGAATCGCCTCCAGAACACTGCATGATAAGGGCTACGAGGAATTCACTCCCTTCTATACGACCACCCGCAAGTGGTCCGACCGCCGCAAAGAGGTCGAATTCCCCCTCTTCCCCGGTTACGTCTTCTGCCGCTTCGATCCCCTCTATCGTCTCCCCCTCCTGAAAACCACCGGCGTCGTCTCCGTCGTCGGCTTTGGCCGCGGTCCTGCCCCCATCGATGACGGCGAAATCGCCGGCCTCCGAACCCTCCTCGCCAACGATCGTCATGCCATCCCCTGGCCCTACCTCCGCGTAGGCCAGAAAGTCCGCGTCGTTGGCGGCCCCCTCCACGGCGTCGAAGGTCTTCTCCAGGACCTCAAAACCGGCCGCCGCATCGTCCTCTCCGTCAACCTCCTGCAGCGCTCCGTCGCCGCGGAAATCGACCGCGAACACGTCGAACCCCTTCTATAACGATACGTTCGCCTTTTGCCAACGGCTTGACAAGTCTCGCGTCCTATGATACGAATCGAACGATCGGCATCGCGTGCGGCTCGAACGCCAACGCGCCGCGCAGCGGTTGCCGATCACGATGCGGCAGCGGCTCGGACCGGAGGCGAACCGTCCTTTCGCGCCGCAACGGAGGATTACCAGCAATTCGCCGATCGTTTCGCGTCGGCCCTCGCGGCGAATCGAACCGCGCGGCCGGCGCTGCTGAGCCTGGCAATTCCGAAAGCTCGCCCCGCCGCGGGAACCCGGCGCCGGACGTGTGCGCATTCGCGCTGACATCGTTTCCTGCGCCGGACGCACATCAATGCGGAAATTTGGGGCAATTGCACTAAATCGGCACAAATCAGTAAAGTTTCGATTGACAAGTGCACGACATCATGGTAAGTTCCTTCAATCTGGGTTCTACGGAATCTACCTTAAAGTTGAAACAACCCTGGGACAAAAGGGGCGGTAGCTTGTCCGAGTCTCCATCCTTCAATGCCTCAAGACCCCGATAGCGCCTTGCCCCCCTGGTTCGCCGTGCGCGTCCGCTCCAATTACGAAAAAATCACCGCCAATCATCTCCGGATGAAGGGTTACGAGGAGTTCACTCCGGTCTACAAAACGAAACGGCGCTGGTCCGACCGTACGCGCGTGATCGAGTGCCCCCTCTTCCCCGGATATGTCTTTTGCCGCTTCGATCCCACGATTCGCCTGCCCATCCTCCAGACGCCGGGCGTCGTCTCCGTCGTCGGGTTCGGCGGCGATCCCGCGCCGGTTGACCCCCTCGAAATCGCCAATCTCCAAGCCATCGTGAACGACGGCCGTAACCTCTCCCCGTGGCCCTATCTGCGGATCGGTCAAAAAGTCCGCATCCTCGGCGGCGCCCTCCACGGCATCGAAGGTTTCCTTGTCGACCTCCGCAAAGGCCGCCGCATCGTCGTCTCCGTAAGCTTGCTGCAGCGCTCCGTCGCCGCGGAACTCGACCGCGAGGACATTGAGCCGGTCCTCTGATCGACTTCACGCGAAGATAAACGGCCGTTCCAACTTTCACTCGGCTCCTGGTCAAAACAACAATGCGAACCGTTATGCAGGACCGTCGCGACCGGCGCGTCATGTTCCGCCTCTCCGACGAAGAATACGACCGGCTCCAGCAGATGTGCCACTCCATGCGCTGCCGGAGCTTCTCCGAACTCGTCCGCGCCGCCGTCCACTCCTGGATCGATAGCGGCGCCGGCCGCCGCGACGACCACCTCGAACGCCGCCTCGACGACTGCGAACGCCGCATCGCCGCCCTCACGGCGCGAGTCGCGCAAGGTACTCGTCAAGAACGAACGCGCGGACACCGTGGTAAGCCCGGACCGGAATCAGGCCGCCCTCGTTCGCGGCGACGTGACCGAGCAGCAGGTAAATTCCGAAATCGAACTGCTCTCAAGCGCCGACCTTCTCGAGGAGGTCGTCCGCCGATGCCGTCTCCAGAACGAATGGCTCTCCCGCTCCAACGGCATGGCGCCCGTCGCCGTGGAACGCGCCGTGCGAAAGCTTCGCCGCGATCTCAACATCAACCCGGTTCGCCGAGCCAGCGTCATCGAGGTCGCCTATGCCTCCCCCGACCCCGAACGCTCCGCCGCCGTCCTCCGCGCTCTCGCCGACCTCTATCTCAACGCTCACCTTAAGGTTCACCGCACGGCCGGCGCCCACCAGTTCTTCCAGGATCTGGCCGTCAAGTACCAGGCGCAGCTTCAGAACACGGAAGCGCAACTCTCCGGCCTCGTCCGCTCCGGCAACCTGACCCTGCGCACCGAGCAGAAGTCCCTCATGCTCCAGCGCTCCATCGAGGTTGATAAGGCCCTGTAGGAAACCAGATCGCTCAGCCCCCGCATCGTCACCCAGAGCCGCATGATCCCCAACCAGTAGGCCCGCCCCACATCGGGATGGGAAGACGGAGAGAGAAAGAAGGTGATGGCGGCGGCGAGCAGCAACACGGCCGCGGCAATCCAATGGGCGCGGTGCAGCCGGTACGATGCTTGCCGAGCTGCAAAACCAGGTCCAACCTGGTCCTCCACCGCAACTCTAGCCGGCCTTCTCTGAAGATCGTTCAAGTTTGCGGATTCCTAATGTCCAGACACGCTGCCGTTCTCGAAAAAGCGCTCCCGGAAATTGAGTTTGTTCAGTAGCCGCCCTCGAAAAGCCCGCGCCCGCTCCGTCGCGCTCGCCGTTCGTCTCTTTGGCCGCCCGCCTGTTTCCCCCCGATGTAACCACCGGCCGGAGGGTGTGTCCACGCATCCCATTCAAGCGGGGGTCCGGGGAAGCACTTCGCGCAGAATCTTCCCCCCTTGTTGGTCCTCGGCAACCTCGAGCTCGTAGCATGCCTGCATATTCATCCAGAACCTCGACGTCGTGCCAAAGTATCGAGCCAGCCGCATGGCTGTGTCAGCCGTGATGCCGCGGCGCTCATTGACGATGTCGTTGATGCGCGTCGCCGGCACCCGCAACGCCAGGGCGAGTTCGTTCGCCGACATGCCAAGGGGAAACAGAAACTCTTCCCGGAGGATTTCACCCGGATGAACTGGGGGGAGTCGATCCTTCTTAGCCATATCCTCTTTCACCTCGCTAATGGTAGTCGACAATTTCGACGCCTTCCGCCGCCCCTTCCCGCCAGGAAAAGCAGATCCGCCATTGGTCGTTAATCCGGATACTGTGTTGACCTTTTCGGTCGCCGTGCAACGCCTCAAGCCGGTTTCCTGGGACCGCGGCCAGGTCGTCCAGAGTCTCGGCGCCGTCTAACGTGCGGAGTTTCCGTCGAGCAACCATCGCAATGTTGTTGAATCGGGCGCTCTTATGACGGAAGAAAAGTCGCTCGGTCTCATTCGAGCGGAACGAACGGATCACATGGTGAGTATATCACGGTCAGCGTTAAACGGCGGCAAGGAAATCGACGGCTTCCCCGACCTTTCCCCAATGAACAACGCGGGTTTCTGCGGCCAAGGGCGTAGAGGCACAGTCCGTTGAAGGCAGTACCTGCGCATCCGCCGGTTGCGGGATCCGGACAATCCGCGGCTGCTGGACGGCATTGGCCTGCAACCCGGTGGAGAAACGTCAGCACGTGGCTCCGATCATGCCGAGACTGGCCCCGCGACTACTACCGCGCGCTGAAGCAACTCTCGCTGGTGCGCACCGGCGAAGCGGGCTTCCTGCCCCAGGCGCCGCCCCCGGCCCCGCCCCAGCCCGTCGACCCCGGCCCCGACCGCCAAGGCCGCCGCTGCGGCCACAAAAAGCGAAACGAACCCAACCATCGCCGAATTTCCGCTCAAGTGGGACCGTTCGTCCCTGCCGTACTCCCCACCGCCGACGAATTCGACCGGATTATCGCCGGGGCGAAGGACGATTATTCGTTTTTGAAGAAAAAATAACCCTGCTCGCGCGAAATTTAATCGGTGGCCGGGACTCCGGAATCCGGGGCTGGGCTCGCAAAGCGCTCGCCGGGCCCCTACTGCGGGTAGCGGGCGACGTCGAACGCGCCCAGCGGCGACGCGACGATCTGGAAGCCGGTTGCGGAATCGGAATCCGTGTCGTAGATGACGAAGGTTGGTACCGTGTCCGTGCGCTCGCCGCCGTCGTCGAACGAAGCGCCCATGATCGCGCCGGGATTGATCGCCAGCGTCGGGCCGGCGCGCGTGATGTCAAAGATGTGGTTGTGGCCATAGCAGACCACGTCGTATTCCCCGCTTGCGGCCACGGCGCGCGCGATGTTGTCGTAGTGATTCACCGCAAAGCTTCGCCCGCCGAGATCGCCCCGAAAGAACTGACCGTGAATCTGCACGTGCTGGTATGCCGCGGCGTTGCTGGTGATCCGGAACAGGTCCCCGTCATTGTTCCCAAACACAACGTGAATCGGGTTGGGAAACCCCCGCGCAAGCTGGTGAATGATGAACGGCGAGCAGAGATCGCCGCAGCAGATCATCGCGCCGGCATCGCGAATGGCGTCAAGCGCCGCCGCCAGGTTCCACACGTTGTCGTGAATGTCCGATAAGATCGCTACGCGCATGGCGTCCTCCTCCCAGCTTGGATGGCTCCTCCATTTTCCCGCGGCGCGCAGGCAAGGAAATCGATGACGAACTCAGCGGCGCCTCGCCGGGACCTTCCAGCCGTAGGCCGCCATCATGATGTGAAACAGGTCCGTGTTGGAGATGAAGCCCCGCACTCGTTCGGCGCCCGGTCCCTGCGCGGCCACGACAACTTCCTCCCCCGTGTGCGAATTGTCCACCCGTACCGCGCGCGGTACCGCGCCGTCGGCGGAAGCGGGGTCGGGAAGCGTCAGCGGCTCGCCCGGGCGGCCGCCCCGGACCCGGAGGTCGAACGAATGGTCCGCGGCGTAGACGATCAGGGTGTCTTTCTTCATGCGCCCGGCCGTCTCCCGGATCACTCGGTCGAGCGCTACCGCCCGGTCCAGGCCCGCCTTCGCGTTGGTGGTGTGCATGTCCCACTCCACCATCAGGAAGAAGCCGTTGCGGTTCTTGGAGAGGATGTCGATGGCGCGGCCGGCCGCGGCGTCGAGGTCGAACGCTCCCGTATCGAACAGCGCCACGACGCGCCGCGCGTCCTCGGGGATGGCTTCGACGGAGTCGAAAACGGAATAGCCCGCCTTGCGAAGGGCGGGCTCCAGATCCACGCCGCGCTCCGACATCGCCTTGAAAATGCGCTGACGCCCGCCGCCGACGATCAGGTCCACGCCGTCTCCAAAGCGCGGTTCCATCACTTGCGCGAATATCTCTCCCGCTTTCCGCCGGTCGTTGGACTGCGCGTAACAAGCTGCCGGCGTGGCGTCCGTCATGTCCATGTTGGACAGCACGCCGGTGGAAAGGCCGCGCTCCTCGGCGTACTCCAGGATTGTTTTCAGCGGCTCTCCATCCTGTTTGCCCCGCACCGCGGAAGCGGATTGCGAGATCACGCCGTTGTTCGTCTTTTGTCCCGTGACGATCGCGGTCATGCCGGCGGCGGAATCGGTCACCCAGGCATTGGCCGCCGACGTATCCATAAGGGCGACATGGGGCATCGACTGGATGAACAGCTTCTGCGGCTCGCCATAGCCGTGGAGGCTGGCCGCGTTGAGGGTGGGCAGGCCGCCGGCGTCGCCGATGAACAGGATGACATTCCGCGCTTTCGCCTCGGCGGCGGCGGCGCAGGCGAAGAAGAGGATAACTGCGAGGCTCGAACGTCTCATTTTCCGCTATCATAACCGCCGCGGCCAGCCGGCGGCGACAAGGCGCGGTAACGCTTACGCGTCCTCCTCGACCGGCGTAAATCCGATAAATGCCGCCAGGTCCTTCAAGCGCTCGCGGAAGTTCCCGAACGTGGCGCAGCGGTGGACCCCGTACTTATCCGGATGAACGTACCGCAGAACCTTGCTGGCATCAACTGATGCCACGATTTTGGTCCTTCACATCATCTCCCACAGGTGGTCCCGGAACTTCACCGGTCCGGTGAGCATCGGGACGGTGGTACCCGTGTGCATGAGCACTTCCTTGTTCAGGACATCCACCTGCCACATCGTCACGGGCTCGCCGGCCGGGTACAGGACCCACGACGCCGCGCCGACGCCGGTAGCCGCCCGCCCGCGGATCCGCCTTTCCCGGTGATCCGTGAGGATGTACGGGACCCGCCGCTCATCGCCCCACGGGTTCCACGGTCCTTCGCAATGCTGCACGCAGGAGACGTTGTTGT
Source organism: Bryobacteraceae bacterium (assembly GCA_026129905.1). Lineage (GTDB taxonomy): Bacteria > Acidobacteriota > Terriglobia > Bryobacterales > Bryobacteraceae > JAHCHE01. The sequence continues at coordinate 20,949 of JAHCHE010000043.1, forward strand.
AGGTATCCACCGAGTAGTCGCCCAGCATGCTCGGCCGGTTGTATGCGTACTGCAGGATCATCTCCGAGAGCACGACGTTCAGGTGCGACTGGCACTTGACAACCTTGTTCTCCAGTTGAAACTCGGAGGTCGCCAGCGCCGGGTAGACCAACTCCTCCGACTTGGGTTCCCGGATCAGCGAACGGATGTGAAACGCCATCGCGGTGGCTTCGTATTTCTCCAACAGGAACTTCATCGCCAGGTACAGCTTGGCGGACCGCACCACCTCCGATTCGATGGTGTACGTCACCTTCTCCGCCGCCTGGATCCACCGCTCCGCGATCCGGTTGGCCTCCTGGCTTTCGCTGTACCACAGCTTCTCGATCGCCGGTTCCGCCGCCACTTCCTTCGTCCCGATTTTGGTAACCCGGGTTCCGAACGTCCGGTCGATCGCGCCGAGAATCGTCTCGTTGTACGCCGCGGGCGGATGCTTCAGAACGTCGCCGTAGATGACGTTCACGAACGCCGAATCGGTCACCGTCAGGATGTGCTCGCTCTTCATCCGTTTCAGCGTGCGGATCAGCTTCACCTTCTCGACGAGGTCGCTGAACATCCGTTCGCAAATCCTGTCGTCCGCGCTGAAGCCCCACGGATCGAGGAACGCCCCGGCCACCCGGTTCTCCTTGAAGAGTGGATACGGCACGTTCATGAAGTCGTTGACCACGGCGATATTGATCGTCGGCAGCCCTGTTCGCAGCAGGTCGTAATCCCGGGGCCAGCCGTAGACGATGACGCCGTCGTAGCCCAGGCTCTTCAGTTCCTTCGCTTCATTGAGGACCGATTCCAGCTTCACGCCGCGTGTGAGATCCCGCACCACGAACTCGACGCCGCCGCACTCGCGCTCGAGCCGTTCGACGATCTGTTGGTTCGACATCGGCGCGATGCTGGAATCGTCCCGCGACGGGGCGATGTCAAACAGAATCGTGTAGAGCTTCGCTTTCGGCCGGTCCGATCCGGCGCCGAATGCGATCATGGAAGGCCCGGAGAGAACTCCTCCGCCAAGCGCGGCCGACGATAGTCGCAAAAAGGTGCGGCGTGTCGCGATCATGTATACTCCTGGCCGGGCGCGCCCGGTCGCCCATCAGTATACAGTTATTCAGGTCTGAAATTCTCTGATGCTAGTCCCGCCGGTAGATTTCGGTCCACTCCGTCTCGTTGGAAGGACCTTTGACGTGGATTCGCCGCGTCAACGTCTTTCCATCCCTGGAAACGGTGGTCGTCGCGGTTTCGACGTAGCGTCCGTCGTGGGTCGTGAAAACGGATCGAATGGCGCTCGCGCTGGTGCGCCGGATCACAATGCGGCCGGCGCCGAACGAGCGCGTCATCGCGTATTCCTGCCCGTCGATTCGGCCGTCGAACGTAAGCTGCCTCGTTTCCTCGTCACCGTACGCCACGACGCCCGAGTATCGCAGCAGCGGCTCCTGGTGCTCGATTCTCATCACCACGTACAGGGGCTTGCTGGCGTTGCCCCAGATCGAGTGGTTGACGTCCAGTTCCCATGCTCCCGTCATGTTCCGGGGTTCCTGCGCCAACAGGAGCGCCGGCGCGGCAACCGCGGCAAGGAACGCTGCGCGCAAGTTCATCGACATCGCCTTCCTTTCCCTCCGCCGCCGGACGCCGGCCTCCGCGCGCGAGCTCAGGCCAGCTCCGGGGCTATTTCGCTTCGAACTTCATCCCGTCACGCGTTCCGGCGCCGGGCGTCAACTGCCGCGGCAGCGCCGGCATGCGGAAATGTCAGTGCGCGCCAAGCGCGTACTCCAGGTCTTCGGCTAGCGCCAACCGGCGGTCTCCCCGCGCATCCAGAATCACTTGGCCTCGTGCGAACGGAGGAATCGTCTCCCATTCTTCCGTCAACTGGATTTCGGTTCCGGCTGGCAGCGTTTCACCCCCGTAAATCGGGAGTGGCTTCTTGATTTTGACAGTTGCGTGAAGTTTGACTTTCGACATCGAGCCACCTCCTCCCCGCTCGGAAGACCTTCAAGATGAGACCGCTAGTAAACGTAAACCGGCTTCTCTCGCGGCGCAAGGTGGCTCATCTCGGGGAGCGCCGGGAATCTGCCTGGATCGAGACCGGCTGCGGCGGGATGACCCCCAATCCCCGCCGGTCGCGCCGGCGGCGCGGGATCATACGGGCGCGGCAACCAGGCTCGCACCCAAGTCGAGTATACACCCGATTCCGGCGAATGAGACGACAATCCGCCGCCGGCCTGCCGTTGGGTGCGCGGAACTTCGGATAGCGCATACGCTCGGCGTTGCGCTCGAAGTAATCCGCCTCGGTGCGAGTCTTTTGCAGAACGTCGGGATTGGTGGATTGGGTGGAACGCAAGGAGAGAACCAGGCGGAAGGCCATCTCCACCGCCTCCAGATCGAGGTCGCCGGTCTGCTTGCGCTCGGCGAAGATACGGCGCAGCAGCGTGCTTACTTCGCGCTCAATTTCGGCGTGGATCGCCGCGGCCGTTTTTTTTCCTCTGACATCAACGTGTCCTCGACCGGGCGCAAGGCACAGATCTGTTCGCTAACCTCGACGACCTCTCCGCTGAGTTTTTGAAACCGATGAAACTCGGCTACCTCCTGTTGCGCCTTGCGTAGCGCCGCCGGGGAAGCAAAGGTCTCCGTGGTGGTCTTGCCGGCCACCCGCCGCGTCAGGCGGAAATTGGGCCCATGGCCGGGGTCGCCGCGTTGGGCGCAGTGGCTAAGATCTGCGCCGCCAAAAAAGAAATCGACGGCCATCCCACTTTCATGTCGCGCACCCCTGGACGCGCCTCCGCCCGCTGCAGCCGTCTCGCCGGATGTGGTATGCTGGTATCGAACTACAATCGAGATCGAAGATAAGGTAAGACGAGGAGTTCGCGTTCCTGAATGCCATTGGTCGCTGAAGAGAAATCGAAGCTAATTTCCGCTCACAGGGTTCATACGACGGACAGCGGTTCGCCTGAAGTTCAGGTCGCAATCCTGAGCCACCGCATTAAGGCGCTCACCGAGCACTTCAAAACCCATAAGAAGGACCATCACTCCCGTCGCGGGCTTCTGGGCTTGGTAGCGCGGCGGCGACGTCTTCTGAACTACTTGAAGCGGAAAGATCCGAATCGGTATCAACGCCTGATTCAAACCCTCGGCATCCGCAGATAGCGCGAACTCGGGACACAAAGCGGGTGAGTTTTCCCCGGCGTCGGTCGTCGTACCTCTGGCAAGGAATTGGACGTCGAGAAACTGGATTACCCGCATGGCGCTGACCGCTCCGGTGAGCGGCTTGTGCTGTGTCCCCTAATTTTATTCTCCTCGCCCCCCCTGAACTCTCGAACGTGTCTCCGGCAGGATTCGACGGATTGCGCCTCGGCGGGACGGCGGCCTGGAAACGGTTTTTCCGGCCCATCTCGCGCGGCGCGGCCATCGTACTTCCGCCGGTCTGTCACTGGAGGACTCCATGTTACACAAAGTTGAAATCGACCTGAATGGTCGGGTTATCAGCCTGGAAACAGGCAGAATTGCAAAACAGGCTAACGGCGCCGTAATCGTCCGGTCGGGAGATTCCGTCGTGTTTGTTTCCGCTTGCGCAGCGCGGGAACCGAGACCGGGCGTCAGTTTCTTTCCGCTCACCGTCGACTATCGCGAATACACGTACGCCGCGGGGAGGTTCCCCGGCGGCTTTATCAAGCGCGAGGGCCGCCCGTCGGAGCGCGAGATTCTCACCTGCCGCCTGATGGACCGGCCGCTCCGGCCGTTGTTTCCCGAAGGCTTCAGCAACGAAACCCAAATCATCGGATTTGTACTGTCGGCCGACCCGCAACGCGACCCCTCGCCGCTGGCGGTGGTCGGGGCCGGGGCTGCCCTCGCCGTGTCCGACATCCCCTTTCACCACTTGGTGGGCGCGGTCGCCATCGCCTCCGTCGATGGCCGGCTCATCGCCAATCCCACCTACGAAGAAGCCAAGAGCGCCAGGCTCCATATCGTGGTCGTCGGTACCCGTGAGGGTATCGTGATGGTGGAAGCCGGCGGGCAGCAGGCCACGGAAGCCGAGGTGGTCGAGGCCATCGAGTACGGCCACGGCTGCTGCCGGACGATAATCGACGGGATCGCCGAACTGGTCGCCCGGACGGGAAAACCCAAGTGGGAATTCACGCCGCCGCCGGTCAACCAGGAACTCCACGACGAGATCGCCGCGAAGGTCCGCGCCGACCTCACCGACGCTCTCGATACGAACAAGCATGGCAAGCTCGAGAGCTATGCCATGGTCGATCAGTTGAAGACGCAGGTCGTCGGCGGCTATGAAGAGGAAAAGCAAGCCGAGGCGAAAGCGCTGTTCGACCGGTTGAAGGAACGGATTTTCCGCGACCAGATCCTCCGCGACCGCCGCCGTCCCGACGCCCGAGCCTTCGACGAGATCCGCCACATCGACATCGAGGTGGGGATCCTTCCCCGGACGCATGGATCGGCGTTGTTCACCCGCGGGGAGACGCAGGCGCTTGTCACCTCGACCCTCGGTACAAAGGAAGACGAGCAGCGCATCGAACTGCTGGACGCCTCGGAAACGTCGAAGCGCTTCATGCTCCACTACAACTTCCCGCCGTTCAGCGTCGGCGAAGTCGCCTTCCTGCGAGGCGCCGGACGCCGCGAGATCGGACACGGCGCGCTGGCCGAACGCGCGCTCTCGCCGGTGATCCCGGACGAAAAGGACTTTCCGTATACGCTCCGGGTGGTCAGCGACATCATGGAGTCCAACGGCTCCAGTTCGATGGCCTCGGTCTGCGGCGCCACGCTGTCGCTGATGGACGCCGGCGCTCCCATCGCCGCCCCGGTGGCCGGCATCGCCATGGGCCTTGTCACCGAGGGCGACCAGTACGGCATTCTGACGGACATCGCCGGCGCGGAAGACCACTACGGCGACATGGATTTCAAAGTTGCCGGCACGCGAGAGGGCATCACTGCGCTCCAGATGGATATCAAGGTGACCAACGTCAGCGCGGCCCTCATGCGCGAAGCTCTCGAACAGGCTCGAAAGGCGCGGATCGAAATCCTGGACAAGATGGAAGCCGTCATCGCCGAGCCGCGCAAGGAGCTCTCGCCCTATGCGCCGCGCATCTACACGCTCACGATCCCGACCGACAAGATCCGCGACCTGATCGGTCCGGGCGGCAAGGTGATCCGCGGCATCACCGATTCCACCGGCGTCAAGATCGATGTCTCCGACGACGGCACCGTGAATATCTTCGCCGCCGACGGCGATACCGCCAAGCGCGCCATCCAGATGGTGACCGATGTCGTCGCCGTGGCCGAGGTCGGCAAAACGTATCTCGGCAAGGTAGTTCGGATCGTTGATTTCGGCGCCTTCGTCGAGATCTTTCCGGGTACCGATGGACTCCTCCACATCAGCGAGATCTCGGAAAACCGGATTCGCAACGTTAAGGACGAGTTGAAAGAAGGCGACCAGATTCTGGTAAAGGTCCTCGCTCTGGAAGGCAACAAGATCAAGCTGAGCCGCAAGGCGGTTCTGCGCGAGCAGCGCGAAAAGCTTAAGTCCGGACGGTAGGAAAAAAGTGGCGGAGGCGTTAGTCGCCTCCGCCGGTTTCAGCCGTTACTGATTAGGGTTGGACGAGTCCGGGTTGCGGTTGTAATCGGGACTGGTGCTTGAGTTGGCGCCTGTGCCGGAGACGCTGCAGGTCTCGGAGATGTGCTCGATCTTGTTCACCTTGAAGCTGCCGGAAGTCATCGCGTGATCGCTGCGAGTGGTGGTGGAGTGGTGATCGGTCGTAGCCGTGGCATCCCGCTCCACGGTTCCGCTCTGCTCGGTGGTTCGCTCCGACGTGGTTGCGTCGCGCTCAGTCGTGGCTGTTTCGCTCCGGGCGCTCTGGTCGGTGTACTTGCCCGTTAGCCGCACGGTGTGATTAACGTGCTGCGCCAGCTTCGACTCCGTGACGTTCCCGTTCCTGCCGGTCTGGTCCCTGACGGTCCCGTTACTGCGGGTCGCGTCCGTGGCGGTCCCGGTTCTGCCGGTGTCGGCCGTGATGACCGTCACTTGCTTGCCGGTGTTATCCGTGATCATGTAACTGCCGGCCGCCCCCTGCTGGAGACAGCCAGTGATCGTCGTCTTTCCGGCCTTCTTCGAGGACGTCTTGTCGTGGTCGTTGGCCATTGCCACACCCAGTGGCAAGATCAACATCGTAACGGCGAGATGTTTGAATTTTCTCATCCTTGGTTCCCTCCCTGTAATGGTCTTCAAGCAAACGGCGTTCCAAGGCGGGCCGGTCCGAATTTCAAGGACTTGCCCGCTCGCTGCGCGTCCTTTTGGCTGGCTGCGCCGATTCTGCATGCGCGCATTCTTCGCTACTGGTTGTCCGTGGTTGGCGGCTGCTCATTAGACCTGCCGCAGGCGCCGCCGGCCGGTTGCACCCATCGGTAACGGAATAGGCGTTCGGCTTGCGGCTCGTCCGCCGCAGCCTCGTCGGAATACCAGCCCGTTAGCGTAACTTCCTGATTTACATGCTCATAGACTTTAGACTCGAGTCCCGCCAGCACTACCATGTTTCCCGACGGCTCTCGGAGTATGTAGTTACCCGGTGAATCCAGCTCCAGGCAGCCGCGAATCGTGATCTGATTCGAATCCGGATGGATGAGGGGGTTCTGCGCGGCCAGGAAGGCCGATCCCCCAATCAACGTAAGCGTCAGCAGAGTTACTCTTCCCATTGGCATCCTCCATCCAGGAGAAATGCAAATGGCTTTCCATCCGCCTTGACGCGTAATTATCAGCGGATTCTTCGGACTCTGCCTGCCGCTGCGCGCCGATTTGACACGCTACCGGTCCTGGTACGGAATCCAGACCTGCATGGCCGACGGCTGCCGGTTGGCGAACGCGTAGTAGGGGATCAGCGACAGCGTCGCCGCGCGCGGTTTTTCCGGCGCCGCCGCCGCAAGCGGTTGGTAAAGCGGGCGTTCGGCCGACGGAGGTTCCATTGCCAGGCCGGGGTATTCGAGCACCGTCACCCCGCCCAGCAAACCGGCCCGATACTCGGCCCGGTAGTTCCTGGGGGACGCCGGCGGCAGCGCCAGGTCGAAGATCGAAGCGCCCGATTGGTCGAGTTGCTCCATGGCGTACACCAGCGGCCCGCGCTCCACCGCCACCCGGCGCCGGTTCTCCCGCACGCGGGGGTTGGCCGCGATCAGCCGCGGCGCCATGTCGAGCTTCAGGGACACCATGTCGCCCGGATTCCATGTCCGCCGGATGGCCAGGTACTCTCCGGGCTTCGGCTGCGACGGCGCTCGACCGCCGTTGACCAGCGCCTCCGCGGAGTTCGTCCACGCCGGTATCCGCAGAAACAGCGTGAACTCGCGGGCGCTCTCCGGATTCACCGCAATCTCCACGCCGCCGTCCCACGGGTAGTTCGTCTTCTGGACCACCTTCAGCGGCGACCCGTCCTCCAGATGCCAGTCCAACGCGTTGTTGTCGTAGAGGTGGACGTAGAGGCCATTCTTGCTCGTGCTGTAGAAGTAGCCGGGCAGCGAGGCGAGCACCCGCTGCAGATTAGGCGGGCAGCAGGTGGTGCTGTACCACGGGTTGCGGATCTTGTCCTCGGGATTGCCCACCAGCTCGAGCGGATTGCGGTAGCAGTAGAGCGTCCCGTCGAGCGACATTCCGGAGTTGACGCCGTTGTAGAGCGACCGCTCGATTATGTCGGCGAAGCGCGCCTCGCCCGTCGCCGCCAGCAGGCGCCAGTTCCACATCATGTTGCCGATGGCGGCGCAGCTTTCCGTGTACGCCAACTGGTTCGGCAGTTCGTACGGCTCGCCGAACGCCTCTCCGCTCGATCGCGATCCGACGCCGCCGGTGATGTACATCTTGCCGCGGGTCATGTCGTTCCACAGCCGCTCGAGCGTGCTCCAATAGGTCCGGTCGCCCGTTTCCATGTAGTAATCCGTTGCGCCGCTGCACGCGTACATCGCGCGGACGGCGTGCCCTTCAAGCTTGGTCCTCTCGGTGAACGGCTTGCCGCTGAACATGTAGACAAGATCGCGGGGGGTGAGGTTCAGCCGTTCCCGGTCCCCGCGCAGCAGGTAGCCGGAGAGGTCGAGATAACGCCGGTCGCCGGTGGCGCGGTAGAGTTCCACCAGCGCCATCTCGAGTTCCGGATGCCCGGTGAGCAGAGGGCGCTTGCCCGGACCCGAGGTCTCAATCAGGTAATCGGTGAACTTGATCCCGCCGTCGAGCAGCTTGCGATTGCCCGTGGCGCGGTAGTACGCGATGGCCGCCTGGAGGAGGTGCCCCAGGCAGTACAACTCGTGGCCGCGCTGCATCTCCTGAAAGCGCAGCGGAACCCGGTCGTCGACGTAGTAGGTGTTGAGGTAGCCGCTCGGTTCCTGGGCGGCGAGGATCTCGTCGACGGCCGCGTCGATCCGCGCCCGCAATTTCGGGTTGTCTTCCGAGTGGAGGACGAACGCGGCGCCCTCGATCCATTTATATATGTCCGAATCGGTGTACAGCGGCCCCTTTCGCTCGACCTTTTTGCGGCCGCTCAGCCGGCGGAAATTGTCCAGGATGCCATTCTCTTCCAGAAGGTCGTACAGGGACGGAATGCTCCGCTCGACGTTGACCTTGCGGCGCGCGGACCAGAACCCGTCCGTAAGCGCGACAGCCCGTACGGGCACGTTCCGCAGCTTGGCGTGCGGCGATTGCTCCAGGCGCAGAACCCCTTGGGAGCGCCAGTCTCCCGTTTGCGGCTCGGCCGTGCCCGCCGCAATGACGGCGAGAAACACGAAAGCGGCAAGTCCTTTCACGGCATGTCTCCTCGGCAAAATGATACTGCACGTCCGCCGGGTGAGGAAACGCGCGTCCGGCCCTCCGCGTCTGATCCAGCAGCGTCAGATCAATCGAAGGACCCCTGACGCGTGGAGGCGGCTATGAAAACCGGACTGATGCTTTGTCTCCTGACCGCTGCCGGCGCCGGAGCGGCTGAAAAGCCGCGGCTGTTCATCACCGAAAGCCAGGCGTTACAAGCTTCCGGCGAAGCGTCGGTCGCCGAGGCGAAAGGCGCCTTTTCGCTGTTGGGAGGCACAAGCCCGCAGAATGTCGAGGTGATGAAGATGTTCACCCGGCGTTGTCCGGAAGTGATCGTCACCTCCAATCCGGAAAAGGCGGATTACATCGTCCGGTTCGACCACGAAGGCGTCAACCCGACCACGCCGTTCGTCCGGGGCAACAAGGTGGCGATATTCAACCGCGACGACGACCTGATCTATGGCGGCTCGACTCGCCTGCTCGGCAACGGCGTCAAAGACGCGTGCGCGGCGATCCTGACCGACCGGCGCAGGTAGGGCCAGCGGTCCGGTCTCCTGTCCTGCGCAAGATCTTGAGAATGTCGGATGCGTCACCAGCCGCTACAGGGTGTCGAATCTGTCGAATCTTTCGTCCGCCGAGGCCCAGCGTCGCCGCGGGGATCAGCGGCTTGCCGCGGATTGGCGAGCGCGGCCGAGCACCCGGACGACGTTCTGCATCAGCTTGAGGCCGGCGTTGCCTTCCAGCGTCAGGATCGATTCGGGGTGGAACTGCACCGCCTCGATGGGCAGTTCGCGGTGGCGGATGCCCATGATCACGCCGTCTTCGGATTCGGCGGTAACCTCCAGGCAGGCCGGCAGCTTGTCGGGCAGTGCATATAGCGAATGGTAGCGGCCAACCTTGAACTCGCCGGGCAGGCCCTCGAACACGCCCGCGCCGGCGTTGCGGACCAGCGACGGCTTGCCGTGCATCGGGTAATCCAGCACGCCGAGTTCGCCTCCGAACGCCTCGACGGTCCCTTGCAGCCCCAGGCAGACGCCGAACACCGGGATGCCAAGACGCGCCGCGTGCGTCACTACGTCCGGCGCGCCGAAATCCTTTGGCCGGCCGGGTCCCGGCGAGATGAGGATCAGGTCCGGCGCCGCCTCTTCCAGAAGACGTGGGGGGAAGCCCGCCCGGTAGGTCACCACCTCGGCGCCGGTCTGGCGGACGTAGTTCGCCAGGGTGTGGATAAAGCAGTCGTCGTTATCCACCAGCAGCAGCCTCACGCCCTTGCCGGCCTGCTCGCCCGCGGCGAAACGCGCCGCCTCCGCCGGGACTTCGGCGCGGATGGCCTGAAAGAAGCCTGTCGCCTTCATCCGCGTCTCCCGCTCCTCGTCGGCGGGAACCGAATCGTAGAGCAGGGTCGCGCCGACCGGGTACTCGGCGACGCCGTCGCGCAGGTGAACCGTGCGGATCAGGATGCCGGTGTTGATGTCGCCATTGAGCGAAATCATGCCGACCGCGCCGCCGTACCAGCCGCGCGCCCCTTTCTCGAGTTCCTCGATCGCCTGCGCCGCCGCTTTCTTCGGAGCGCCGATCATCGTCACGGACCACATGTGGGTCAGGAACGCGTCCAGCGAGTCGAAACCTTCGTCGAGGATGCCTTCCACGTGGTCCACCGTGTGAAAGACGCCGGCGTACGCCTCGATGAGGCGGCGGCCGATCACCTTCACCGAACCGGGAACCGAGACGCGGGACTTGTCGTTGCGGTCCACATCCGTGCACATGGTCAGCTCGGATTCCTCCTTCGGAGAGGCGAGCAGGTCCCGGATGTTGTCGGCGTCGCGCAGTGGGTCGCCCGTGCGCTTCGCCGTGCCGGAGATGGGACAGGTTTCGACGCGCCGGCCTTCCACCCGTACGAACATCTCGGGCGAGGCGCCCACCAACTGCTCGTCGCCAAGCTGGAGCAGGAACTCGTAGGGGCTGGGGCTGGCCACCTGGATCCGCCGGAACAGAATCGAAGGACTCTCCGGGAAAGGGGCGCGGAAGGTCTGCCGCAGGACAACCTCATAGTAGTCGCCGCGCCGCATGCCGCGCCGGACGGTCTCCACCTTCTCCATGTACTCTTCCGGGGTGTGGTCGGAGACGATGTCGCCGGCCGGGGGCTTCGGCGCCTCGGGCAGTTCCTGGCCGTCGCGGGCCAGCGCCAGGGTGGAGAAGTCGCCGCGCTCGAAGTCGTACTCGCAGCGGTGAATCATCTCCTTCTTGCGGTCCATGAAGCGGATGTCGTCGCACAGGAACAGGTGGAGGTCCTTGCGGCGGGTGCGGGGCTGCTTCGGCTGTATGGGATCGAAGCGGAACAGCAGGTCGAATCCGAAGGCGCCCACCAGCGCCAGTCTCGGGTCGTCGCAGCATTTGAACTCGTCGATCAAGGCCCGGAGGATCGAGAATGCCGAGGGCTGCTTGCTGCGCTCCTCTTCCGGAAACAGGGGCGGAAGGGGCTTCAGAACCCCGCGAAGGCCCGTTCCCATCGCGTCGAACGTCTCCCAGTGGGGATGATTTTCGAGCGCCGGCGCGAGGATGCGGCAGATCATTTCGCCGCGCAGGTTGAGGGGCCGGAACTCGATCTCGCGTTCAAACGCCACGATCTCCAGCGGCGGGCAGACGCTGGCGATGTCCCACCGGGAGTACCGCCCTGGATACTCGTAGCCGGAGGACAGGTACAGGCCCCGCTTGCGGTCGAGTTGCCCGAGCAGGTCCTCCAGACCCCGCTCGTAGGGCGTGGTCGAAATGGTGCGGAGGACACGTATACCGTTCGGCGTTTCGAAGCGATCGTGGTGCATCGGCGAGGAGGGGCGCTGCCCCCGAGGTTTTCAGGATAGCATGGCAGCTATGGAGAGAAGAGCGTTTCTGACGAGCGGGGTTGCGGCGGCCGTCTATGCGCAGGCGCCGCCCAAGGCGGACATCACGTCGTCGCTGATGCTGTGGACGGTGAAAGGATCCTTCGAGCAGAAACTGGAGATCGCGGCGCGGGCGGGGCTGCAATCAGTGGAACTGGTGGGCGAGCACACCGGCTGGACCGACGCCGATATCGACCGGGTGAAGAAGCAGGCGCGCTCGTTCCGGCTGGGGATCGACACGCTGAGCGCCACGCCGAACTGGGGCCGCGATCCGATCTCGATGGTGGACCCGGCGCAGCGGCCGAACCTGCTGAAGGAAGTCCAGAAGAACATCGACGCCGCCCGCAAGCTGGAGATCCCGATGTTGCTGCTGATGAGCGGCAACGCGCTGGCGACGCCGTACGAGCAGCAGTGGAGCAGCCTGTCGGAAGGGTGCAAGCGGTGCGGCGAACTGGCGGCCAAGGCCGGGGTGAAGCTGATCGTCGAACCGCTGAACAACAAGGTGGACCACAAAGGGTTTTTCCTGGCCACTTGCGTCGAGGGCCTCCGGCTGATCCGGGAGGTGGACAACCCACACGTGCGGCTGCTGTTCGACATCTACCACGAGCAGGTGCAGATCGGGAACGTCACGCGGACGATTCAGGAGGCGGCGCCGTACACCGAAGTCTTCCACATCGCCGACAATCCCGGCCGGAACGATCCCGGGACGGGAGAGATGAACTATGCCAACATCTACAAGGCGATCCGCAAAACCGGCTACAAGGGCTACATCACGATGGAGTACCTGCCGCTTGGTGACCCTGTGGCCAGCCTGAAGAAAGCGGCCGACGACATGCGCGCGGCCTTGGCGGCAGCGTAGCCGGCGCGGGTATCAAGGCAGCCCCGGCGTCAAAGGGCTTTGGGGGTGGTGGTTGAAGGCTTCGGCCACCTTGCTGCCGCGTTCGGCGCCCCGGTTGCGCCGCATCAGGTCGTGGAGGGGCCAGACAGAGTCGTACCAGACCGTCAGGGCCTTCCAGGCATCGTGCGTGCGCTGTTCCACGGAAGAGATGTCGACGAAATGGGTGGGGAGGAAGTTCTGGGTTTGGACTCCGAGTTCGGCTTCCATGTAGTAAAGGGGGAATTTCTTCCCGCTGCGCAGCCACGCGACGTAGGTGAGCAGGGAGGCGGCCCGGTGATCCATGTGGAAGTCGATCGGCCAGTGGGTGAAGACGATGTCGGGCTTGTACTTGTCGAGCAGGAGTTCGTTGAACTCGTTGTGCCGCTGTCCCGAGATCTCGCAGGCCGTCCCGTAGCGGAACTCGCCCATATTGCCTCCGCTGTAGTCCAGGCAGTCCAAACGGACTCCGAGGATGTCGGCGCAGCGCTGGGAGCCCAAACGGATCTTCACCGAACGCTCCTCGGGATTGGCGTCGGGACCCGGCAGCGGCCCGCCGGTGAGGGTAAGGGCAATCACTTCGTGGCCCTGGTCCGCGTAAAGGGCGAGCGTCCCGCCGGCGCAGGTTTGCGGGTCGTCGCTGTGGCCTCCCACGGCAACCACCTTCAGCTTCTTATCCGGGGCCGGGCGTTTCTCCTGGGCGCCGGCGCCTGGCGCGGGAAGCGAAACGGCGGCGGCCCCAGCCAGACCGGACGACCGGCGGAGCAACGATCTTCGGCTCAGTTTGTTCACAGTCCCTCCAAGGGGGATTGTAGTTCAGGCGCCGGCGGCGCGGCCGAGGAGGCTGGAGGCGCCCGTTGCGGCTCGCTCAGGCGCGCCGAGTGGCTTTTTCGAGCGGGGTTACGGGATCGATGAAGGGCCAGCAGAGGCCGCCGAGTACGTACATCCCCGCCATTACGTACAGGAACACGTTCCAATTGCCGCCGGTCTGCTGAACGATCCAGCCGCCCATGGCGGGAGCGGCAAAGCCGGCCATGTTGCCCATCATGTTCATGGAGCCGGCGAGCGTGCCGGCGTACTTGCCGCCGACATCCATGCAGGCGCCCCAGGCAGGAGGCATGGTGAGGTCGTTGCAGAAACTGGCCATGCCCATGGCGATCATGGCGGGCAGGATGGCGTCGAACTGCGTATGGAGCGCCATGAAGACGGCGGCGCCGGCGAATCCTATGATGGCCATGACGCGGCGGCCGACGCTCATGCCGACTCGCTTTTCGAGCTTGGGCAGCAGCAGGCCGCTGATCAGACACCCACAGCCGCCGAACAGGAGCGGGAAGATCGCGTAGCCGGCGCTGACTTCCGGCGACAGCCCGCGGTACTCCTGAAGATAGCTGGGAAGCCAGGTAATAAAGAAGTACCAGGGGTAGGAGACGAAGAAGTATTGCGCCCAAAGCATCCAGGCGGTGCGATACGTGGCGAGTTTGCCCCACGGGACGTCGCCGTGGCCCGAGGCGAGGTGTTCGGAGCCTTCGAGCAGCGCCAGCTCCGCGGCGTTCACGCTTTTGTGGTTGGCGGGGTTGTCGCGGAACCAGCGGTAGAAGAAGACAGCCCAAATGATGCCCAGGGCGCCGAAGAGTCCGAAGGCCCAGCGCCAGGACATGAAGCTGAAGACGAAGATGACCAGGGGTGGCGTGAAGGCGCCGCCCCAGCGGGCAAACATCCACATGATGCCCTGGGCGCGGACCCGCTCGCGCTCGGGCAGCCAGATCGTGAAGGACTTCGTGAGGTTAGGAAAACAACCGGCCTCGCCGGCGCCGAACATGAAGCGGACGATGAGAAGGACAACGTAATTGGAGACCGCTCCGGTGAGTGCGGTGAAGGCGGACCACCAGATGACGATGCGCATGAGGACGCGGCGCGGTCCCATGCGATCGCCGAGCCAGCCGCCGGGGATTTCGAACAACGCGTAAGCGAGGGCGAAAGCCGAGAAGACCCAACCCATCTGGACGCGCGAGAGACCGAGGTCGTGCATCATGATCGGCGCGGCCTGCGAGATGCAAACGCGGTCGATGTAGGCGAGGACCGCCAGGGTAACGGCGAAGACGATTACCCAGTGGCGCGCGCGGGTCGGCCGCTGACGGGCATCCAGGCGAGTTGCGGTGTGGATGGACATGGAAAGGGATATCAGATCACGGCGGGCCGGGCGGGCGCAAGCGCCGAAGCGACTGTGGCGCACACGCAGGAAGCGCTTCGGGCTCGCAATTCCGGTAATCTGGAAGGCGCGTGAAGACGATCTTCCATGTCGACATGGACGCGTTTTTCGTCTCCGTGGAACGGCTGTTCGATCCGTCGCTGATCGGCAAGCCGGTAGTGGTGGGCGGGCAGCCCAACGAGCGGGGGGTGGTTTCGGCGGCTTCCTACGAGGCGCGCAAGTACGGGGTCCATTCGGCGATGCCGCTGCGCACGGCCTACAAGCTGTGTCCTCAGGCCACGTTCGTCAATGGGCGCCCGGAGCGCTACCGGGATTGCTCGAAGGACGTTTTCCGGGTGCTTGGACGCTTCTCGCCGCGCGTGGAGATGGCCTCGATCGACGAAGCGTACCTGGAAATGACCGGCACGCAGAGGCTGCACGGCCGTCCGCTCGCCGCGGCCCATGCGTTGCACGAGGCGGTCCGGCGCGAGACGCGCCTCAATTGCTCGATCGGGATCGCCGCATCGAGGCTGGTGGCGAAGGTGTCGTCGGACCAGGCGAAGCCGAACGGGATACTGCTGGTGTTGCCGGGCCAGGAAGCGGCGTTTCTGGGGCCGCTGGACGTGAGGCGCATCCCGGGCGTCGGCAAGGTGACGGAAAAGAACCTGCACGCGCTGGGCATCCGGAAGGTCGGCGACCTGGCGCGGTTGGACGAGGATTTCCTCGAGGAGAAGTTCGGCAAGTGGGGACTTGCGCTGGCGGGAAAATCGCGGGGCCTGGACGCGGGCGGCTGGTATGACGCGGAGATCGGCGAGGCGGAGGACCCGAAGTCGATCAGCCACGAACACACGTTCGGCGAGGACACCGCCGACGTGGAGGCGCTGGAGCCGCTGCTGGCGCGGTTGACGGAGATGGTGGCGCGGCGTCTCCGGGAGCACGGGCTGTTCGCGCGTACCGTGCAACTGAAGCTGCGGTATTCCGACTTCTCGACGTATACAAGGGCGCACACCCTCGATCACGCCACGCAGGTGGATACGGAACTACTCGCCGAGGTGCGGTCGCTGTTTCACCGCAACTGGACCGGCCGTCCGGTAAGGCTGCTTGGCGTTCACGCCGGCGCGCTCGAGCATTCCGAAGGACAGATGAGCCTGCTCGAGCAGGACAAAAGCGACCGCTGGCGGAAGGCGCTGACGGCGATCGACCGCTTGCGCGACAAATACGGCGAATCGAGCGTTTCGCTGGCGGCGGGCATGAAGGGCCGGTTCCGGGAGCGCACGCACGAGAACCCGGCCGGACTGCCCGGCAAAGGGCCGAAGCCGGATCAGGAGTTGTAGTTCACGATCGCGGCGAACGAGTCCGGCTTCAGGCTGGCGCCGCCCACCAGCGCGCCGTCGATCTCTTCCTGCGCCATCAGCCCCTTGACGTTGTCGGGCTTGACGCTGCCGCCGTAGAGGATGCGCACCGCCGCCGCGGCGTCGGCGCCGTATTTCGCGCCGGCCTGCCCGCGGATGACGCGGTGGGCGTCGGCGGCGATTTCGGGCGTCGCAGTTTTGCCGGTGCCGATGGCCCAGACGGGCTCGTAGGCAATCGTGATTCGGGCGAACTGCTCCGGCGCGAGACCGGCGATGCCGCCCTCGAACTGGCGCACGAGGACGGCTTCCGTCTGGCCGCTTTCGCGCTGCTCGAGCAACTCGCCGACGCAAACGATGGGCGTGAGGCCGGCCTGGAGCGCGGCCAGGGTTCTCTTTAAGACGGTTTCGTCCGATTCGCCGAAGTACTGCCGGCGCTCGCTGTGGCCGACGATCACCCAACGGCAGCCCGCGGCCGCCAACATGGGGCCGGCCACCTCGCCCGTATACGCTCCTTCACTCTCCCAGTAGAGGTTCTGGCCGCCGATCTCGACGCGAGTGCCGGACACGGCTTCGACGGCCGCGGCCAGGTCCACGAACGGGGGGCAGATCACGATCTCGCAATGATCGGCGCCGGAGACGAGCGGGTTGAACCGCTCGAAAAAAGCAGACGTTTCGCTCGGGCTTTTGTACATCTTCCAATTGCCCGCCATGACGGATTTTCGATTATGAGGCATAAATATTCATGTTAGCCCGAGTGTTGCCGGCGACGGGCAACGCGCCGGACGTTTCGACGCCCGGCGGATCCGATTTCGGGAACCTGTTATCCGTAATGGCGTCTACTAGATTGTGAGCGCCATGAAGTGGCTCGGACGGTTAGGTTGGATACCAGTTGGCGCGGCTCTCGTTCAACTTATGTGGATCGGTTTCGTGCGCGACCGGGAAGCGCAACGCGCCCCGGTCCGCCAACCCCATTCGGCAGTGTTGCCGGAAGAACGAGAGACCGGCGTCAAAATTGTCCAGTTCTATGCCGGATCGGGCGAAGTTGTGCGGGGCGACGAAGCGATCGTTTGCTACGGCGTCCGTGAGGCGGCGTCGGTTCGCCTGGAACCGACCGGGGAAAGCCTCCGGCCCGCTCGCAACCGCTGCATCAGCGTGTCGCCCCGCCGGACGACGACGTATACCCTCGTTGCGGAGGGCTTCGACGGCCGGACCGATTCCGCTTCCTTCACGCTCCACGTCAGCCCTCCGCCGCCCCGGATTCTTTTCGTTGAAGTGAGCGGTTTCGAGGTGCGGCGTGGCGAACCGTGGGCGCTCTGTTACGGTCTCGAACACGCGCTCGCCGCGCGTCTGGAGCCTATGCGCCTGAACCTCCCTGTCGGCCGCAAGCGCTGCATGCAGACGTACCTCCCGCGGACCATGCGCTATGCGCTGGTGGCCTCCGGCGAGAACAACCTGCAGGACCGTGAGGAGTTCCTCGTCACCGTGCGCGACCGCTGACGCGCCAGCCGGCGCGCTGTCCTCGATACTGAAAGCATGTCCCTGGTTGGAAGGGTTGTCCTGTCCGCCGCGGCAGCGGTGGTGGCCGCCGGCATCGCATGGCGATATGCGAGCCGGCGCCGCTTGCTTCCCTGTCCGGCGTGGATGGCGCCGGCGGGTCCGGGAGAGCAACCGGGATGGCTGGCCGCTTCGACGCTCCAGCGGTTGGGACTCCGTCCCGGCATGCGCGTGCTTGAGGTTGGCGCGGGTTGGGGCCGGTTGGCGATTCCGGCGGCTCGGCGCATTCTGCCGGGCGGGGAGTTGACGGCGCTGGACGTTCAGCCCAGAATGATCGAGCGTCTGAAGGAAGGCGCCGCGCGCGCGGGCTCGTCGAACCTGACGGCCGTGATCGGCGAGGCGTCGGAATCGCACTTCCCGCCGGAGAGCTTCGATCTCGTGTACCTGTGTACCGTGCTCGGAGAGATTCCGCACCGTGAGGCGGCGATGCGGCAATTCCACTCGGTCCTGCGGCGCGGCGGCAAGCTGTCGATCACCGAGATCTTTCCGGACCCACACTATCAGCCGCGCGCCACTGTGCGGCGCCTGGCGTCGGCGGCCGGTTTCCAGCCGGAGGAGACGCACGGAAGCTGGTATTGCTTTACGTCGACTTTTGTGAAGCGTTGATTACCGCAGCTTTCGAGCCTTCAGGTAATGGATCAGCGCGGCCGGATCGTCGGTGATGATGCCGTCCACGCCGGCGGCGATCAGCTTCTCCCAAGTCTCCTCGGAGTTGGCCGTCCATGGTATGACGCGAAGGCCGGCATCGTGCGCCGCCTTCACCTTCTCCGGCGTCACCAGCGCGAAGTGAGGACAAACCACCGGCGCGCCAGCCTCGCGCGCGATCGCCGCAAAGTCGAGCGGTCCCGAGCCGTAGAGCGCCGCCAGCCGGATTTCCGGCGCAATCTCCCGGACGGCGTGAAGGATCCGGAAATCGAAGGATTGAATCTGGACGCGCTCCTCGAGTTCCCGTTCGCGGACCATCTCGACTACGAGCCGCGCGAATTCCCCGGGAGGCGGCGTCAGGTCCGGCTTGTCGGGAAAGCTCTTGATTTCGATGTTGAAGCGGAAATGGCCGCGGGAGGCCAGGGCCAGCGTCTCGTCCAAGGTGGGGATTTTCGCGCCGGGGACCGGTTTCTGATCGGGAAACTCGGCGTTCCGGAGGGATCCGCAATCCCAGCGCTTCACCTCCGCGAGCGTGAGTTGCCGGATGACGTCGCCGCCTCCCGGCGACCGGCAGATGGCCCGGTTGAGGGTCGGATCGTGGGAGACCACCAGTACGTCGTCGCGCGTGACGGCGAGATCGAGCTCGATGAAGTCCGCGCCGGCCTCGATGGCATGCTCGAAAGCCGGGATCGTGTTCTCGGGCAGAACGGAGCGCGCGCCGCGGTGCCCGTGAACCTCGATCGGCGGGGCCGCGCCCATCAGGAAGACCGCGCCGGAGACTGCCAGCATCCTCAAGTCCATCTCAAGGTAAGGATATAGTAGAGGGTTTCACCCCGGTGAAGGAGGACGTCCATGGTTGAATTGACGAGGAGGCAGTTCGCGCGCGCGGCGGGAGCGGTTTCGGCCCTGAGCTACTCGCGGGTGCGGGGCGCCAACGAGCGCGTGCGGGTCGGCTACATCGGCTTGGGAAACCGCGGCGACCAGGTGCAGGATGCCTTCCTGGAACACGGCGATCAGGAGACCGTGGCGATCTGCGACCTGCGGGACGATTACCTCGATTGGGCGGAAGCCAAAGAGAAGAAGCGGAACCTCAGTCCAAAGCGGTTCAGGGACTACAGGAAACTGCTCGAGGTGAAGGATGTGGACGCCGTGGTAATTTCGACGCCGGACCACTGGCACGCGCTCATGTTCATCGACGCTTGCCGGGCCGGCAAGGATGTCTACGTCGAAAAACCGCTATCGCTCACCATTAAGGAAGGCGGCCGCATGGTGGAAGTGGCGCGGGAGACGGGCCGCGTAACGCAGGTCGGAATCCACCGCCGCTCGTCTCCCTTCCTGATCGAGGCGGCGAAGCTGGTCCAGAGCGGCTACCTGGGACATATCACGATGGCGCGGGGGTTCCACTACCGCAATGAATGGCCGAGGGGAATCGGCAAGCCGAACGACGCGCAGCCGCCGAACCCGGCCGAGTGGGACCAGTGGCTGGGCCCCGCGCCGATGCAGCCTTACAATCGCAACAAGACCTACTACAATTTCCGCTGGTTTTATAACTTCTCGACGGGGCAGCTTTCCAACTTCGGCGTGCACTATATGGACATGCTGCGTTGGGCCCTGGGGCTCGAGTGGCCCAAGAGCGTTACGGCGATGGGCGGCAAGTACGCCATGGAGGACAACAGGGAAATTCCGGACACGATGGAAGCTTTGTGGGAGTACGACGGCGGGCACATGATCAACTTTTCGCAGTCCAACGCCAGCATCGCTCCCGGCAACGCGCAGGGCGCCGAGATGATCGTACGGGGCACGAAAGGCACGATGTACCTGCACGAAAGCCGTTGGGAGGTGGTCCCGGAGCCGGTGAGCGACAGTGCGCTGTTTCCCCGTTCGCCGATCGACCGCGAGGGAGAGCGCGCCAACCGCGGCGTCCGCAAGCCGATGATTGAAGGCCGCGAGATGAAGGGCAGCCAGGACACCGCTTTTCACGCGCGCGATTTTCTGGATTGCGTCAAAAGCCGCCAGAAGTGCAACTGCGATATCCTCGACGGTCACATCTCTACCGCCGCTACGTTGATGGCGAACATCGCGCACCGGACGCGCACGTACCTGAACTGGGATGGCAACGGGCAGCGTTTTACCAACAGCGAGGAAGCAAACCGCTGGTTGCAGTACGAGTACCGCGCCCCGTACAAGCTGACCTGAGACAGGTTCGGCGGGTGCGCTCAGAACTTTGGTCTAATCGTTGGGCGTCAGGCCGTCTTGGCGGGACTGGGAGTCCCGCGCAGCCTAAGAGGCTTGCCTAAGAGGCTGCCCCCCCCACTCAAGTCTAGACGGGCTCTTGGGTCAGCGGAGCAATTTGCGGGGTCTCGGGAGAGTTCTCCTCCAGGGGGACGACGCACTCGCAGCAGTCGCTGCACCGACGGCACTTGGCGCAGAGGTGATTGTCGCAGGCGTCCTTGGTGCAATAGACGCAGATCTTCATGGATGGCTCGCCGCAGATGCTGCAGGAAAACGTGGCGCTGTTCACTGCTTAGGCCCTTTCACCGGAGGCTTCGGGGGACGATTGACGAGCATTCCGCGGCAGCGCTGCGCCTCGTCGTCAGCAATCTTGAGTTCCACCTCCTTGGCCGCCACCAGCTCGACGAGGTACTCGCGGAGCTTCTGCGTCTGCTCGGAGTTCTCGCTCATGATGCCGGACAGCAGGTCGGCCACGGCGGGATTCTGATAGCGGCGGATGCCTTCGCCGAGGGATCGGAGCATCGCGTCGATGGATTGCAGGCGCAGGTACGCTTCCAGGGCCTTGGTCATGCTCTGCGGGTTCTTACTCATCTCGCCGACGGTGCGGTCAAGATAGCCGATCTCGTTTCGCACGGCCTGCATCTGGTCGACGTATGCAGCCGCGGCGCCCCTGGCGATCCAGTCTTTTGGTTGTACCTGGTCGAGGACGGGCTGGAGCCGTTTCGTCGCCGCCTGCAGTTGCTTGAGCGCCTCGCGGACGTCCCATTCCGGGGGAAGGCCTCCCGACTGCGCCGCGGAGAGAGCGGGCGACGAACACAAGATGACACTGAAGACCCACGCACGCTTCATGACGCCTAGCCTTCAGTGTCTCACAGCGCCGCGGACCGGACGCGCGAGAGCCGGGGCTCAGCGGTTTCCCGATGCGGCGATCAGCGGCCAGTAGATCACCAGCGCGTTGTAGAGGGCCCAGCCAAACACGGCGATCAGCAGTGGCTTGTCGGCCAACAGCGTTTCGCCGGGGTTTTCGCGCGCCTGCTGATTTTGCGTGATGACAAGATATCGCAGCATGCCATAGAAGACGAAGACGGTTCCGTAGAGGAGCATGTCCGTGCCGAACCGCTCCACCGTCTCCGGCGCGACGGTGTAGATCATGTAGCAGACGAAGGCGGTGCCCATCAGGACCAGGTTGATCTGCTCGACCATGCGGATGGAGTACTCGCGAAGAACGCGCCGCTGAACGACCGCGGTTTCGGGCGTACGCAGCAGTTCCTGCCGTCGCTTTGAGAAGCCCAGGAACAGCGACAGTACGAAGGCGCAGATGATGAGCCAGTGGGAGGGCTCGACATCCACCGCGAGCGCTCCGCCCATCACGCGGATCACGAAGCCGGAGGCGATCGCCATCACGTCGAGGATCACCAGGTGCTTGAGGACGAAGCTGTAGGCCACCGTCACCAGGGCGTACAGCAACGCGATGGCGGCGAAGTCCGCGCCCAGGCGCCACGCGATCAGCAGGGCCGCGAGAGCGAATGCGGCGGCGCCGGCAGCCGCCAGGGAGACAGGTAAGGCGCCGGAGGCGATCGGGCGGCGGCGTTTCTCCGGGTGGCGCCGGTCCGCCTCGGCGTCGACGATGTCGTTCAGGATGTACAGGGCGCCCGCCAGAAGACAGAAACAGAGGAGGGCGAGCAAGCCATTGACCAGCGCGCCGGGATCGGTGAGTTTGCGTCCGAACAGGAGCGGCGCCAGGACAAACAGGTTCTTTACCCATTGCTCGGGGCGGACGCTGCGCGCAAAGGCGGCAAACATACGGTGGTCCGCCGGCGCTACAGCGGCAGAATCTCCTCGCGGTCCGGGTCGAAACGGATGCGGCGCTTCTCGATGTAGGCGATGTTGCCGAGATGGGCGGCCATGGCGCCGCGGTGGCCGAAGTACACGTCGCCGTTCGGGCGTTTGCGCGTCCGGCAACAATCGAGGAAATTCTCGACGTGAGCGCGGTCGAGGTCTTCCGTGGTGTTGAAGACCTCCGGCGGCGCTTTCTCTTCGGCCGGGAAGAACTCGTAGCGCTTGCGATCGATGAACAGGCGCCCCTGGGTCCCGCAGACATGGATGCCGTAAGGAGGCAGGTTGGCCCCGGTGGCGCTCTCAAAGGTGACCGTGAAATCGCCGCGGTATTCGAGCAGCATGTGGATCGTATCCGGAGCGCTGCGCCCGTCCTTGTAATAGTAGACTCCGCCCGCCGCCACGGCCGAGATGGGATTGTCGTTATCCATGAACATGTGGACGACGTCGCCCCAATGGGCAAAGAAGTCGGTGAGCTTTCCGCCGCCGAAATCGAGATAGCGGCGGAAATCGAAGTACTGAGGCGGGTCCCAGTCGCGCCATTTCACCGGACCGAGATAGCGAGCCCAGTCGAGGTTCGAGGGCTGTTCGCGGGGGAACTCTCTCCGGCGGCGCAAGGGGCCGCCGCCGGTGTGCCAGACGGTTTGAATCAGCGTGATCTTGCCGATACGGCCGGAATCGATGTACTCCTTTTTCGCTTTCCAGTAGTGCATGCCGGAACGCTGTTGCATGCCCACCTGGCAGACGCGCTCGTTCACCCGCGCCGCCCGGACGATCCGGGGGCCTTCCTCGATCTTGAGGGTCAGCGGTTTCTCGACGTAGACGTCCTTGCCCGCATTCATCGCGTCGATGGCCGTCCAGGCGTGCCAGTGGTCCGGCGTGGCGATGAGCGTCGCGTCCAGCTCCTTCGTCTCGAGCAGCTTGCGATGGTCGACGAAGCTGCGGGCATCCGGGGCCTGCGAGCGCGCTTCGTCAATGCGGGCGGCATAGACGTCGCACAGGGCGGTAACGCGCGCCTGGCCGGTAGCAAGGAACTGCCCCATGATGTAGCGGCCGCGCCCGCCGCAGCCGATCACGCCGAGGGCGATGCTGTCATTGGCGCCCAAGACGCGGGAATAGGAAATGGCCGGCAGCGCCGTGGCCGCCGCCGACGCGGTCCGGAGGACGTCTCGTCTGTTCATCAGGCTCATGGCTGTAGTCCATGGTGGCACAGTGCAAAGCCGGACGGCGTCGCGTTCACTTGCCGATGCAGAAGGTGGAAAAGATGCGGTTCAGGATGTCGTCGGCGGTGGTGGCGCCGGTGACGGCGTCG
The DNA here is from genome assembly GCA_026129905.1 of Bryobacteraceae bacterium. Taxonomy (GTDB): domain Bacteria; phylum Acidobacteriota; class Terriglobia; order Bryobacterales; family Bryobacteraceae; genus JAHCHE01. Next base: position 44,627 of record JAHCHE010000043.1, read on the forward strand.
ATGGGTTGGAGGGCGGCGTACAGGTCGAGCAGCAGCATTTCGTGAGGGATGCGCTGGATGACGGCGACCCGGGCGTGTCCGAGGGCCTCGACGGCTTCGGAGAGGCATCGCTCGTGCCGCACGCTGGTGATGAAGCCTCCCTCCTGCTGCGGTCCTCCGGGCGCGAGCGCATCCAGCAACCGGCGGCGCAGGAGATCGAGTCCATCGCCGGTGAGGGCGGAAACCGCGACCATGTCGGCTTCGAGGACGGCGCGCCGCGGGAGATCGTTTTTGTTGCCGGCGATGAGAAATCGCCCCTGTTGCCGCGCATGTTCGACGAGGCGGAGGTCGTCCTGCTCGACCGGTTCGGACAGGTCGATCACCACCAGCGTCAGATCGGCGTCCGCCATTGCCTGGTAGCTGCGCTCGATGCCGAGCATCTCGACGATGTCCTCACCCGCGCGAATGCCCGCCGTGTCGACATACTTGACGGGAATGCCCTCGAGCGAGGCGGTTTCAGAAACCAGGTCGCGGGTGGTGCCGGCAATCTCGGTGACGATGGCGCGGTCCTGGTCCAGGAGCCGGTTAAAGAGGCTGCTCTTGCCGACGTTGGGGCGCCCGACGATGGCGAACGTGATGCCGGCGTGGACTAGTTTCCCGTAGGCGAAGCTGTCGGCCAGCCGCCTGACGTCCGATTCGATCGGGGCAAGGCGACGGAGGACCTCCTCGTCGGCGGCGACCGCAACGTCGTCTTCGGCGAAGTCGATGCCGGCCTCCAGCAGCGCGATGAGTTCGAGCAACTGTTCTTTGAGCGGGGAGATGGCGCGGCTGAGGGAACCCTGCGCCTGCCGGGCTGCCACGCGCGCCTGGTACAGCGTGGTGGCCTCGATCAGGTCCCGCACGGCCTCGGCTTGCGGCAGATCGATTCTCCCGTTGACGAAAGCGCGCAACGTGAATTCGCCCGGTTCGGCGGGCCGCGCGCCCAGAGCGCACACGCGTTGGAGGCAATGGCGCAAGACCACCGGCGAGCCGTGGCAGGATATCTCGACGACGTCCTCGGCGGTGTACGAGCGGGGCTTCTCGAAAAAGGCGACCACCACCTCGTCGATCATCCTCTCCTCGGCGTCGACGAGCCTGGCCATGGTGGAATGCCAGCTTCGCCACTGAGGTTCGCCGGGAAACCGGAGCGTGCGGCCGGCGATGGCGCGCGCCTGGGGCCCGGAAAGACGAACAATGCCGAGTCCGCCCCTGCCGGGGGGCGTGGAGATGGCCGCGATGGTGTCGCCCAGGTTCAAAGGATACTCGGACGGCCGGTTCGTCGCTCCGCGACTAGCGGCGTCTTCGCCGGAGGACGGGCGCTGGTTGCGGGGTGGCGCCATCGGGCGTCGACGGCATGTCGGCGGGATAGATCACCACGCCCCGGAACGGTCCCGCGCCGGCGCTTTCGCTGCGGACGGCCGCATCGTTTCGCACCGCCAGGTGGAGAATGCGGCGCTCGCGGCTCGACATCGGGTTGAAGCGGAATGGCTTTCGGCTTGTCTTCACCTTCTCGGCGGCGGTGAGCGCGCTCAACCGCAGTTCTTCGATCCGGAGCATGCGGTAGTCGTTGGCGTCGAACACGAGCATCGCATGCTCATGCGGAGGCACGCGCAGCATCTCCTGAGTCAAGTGCTCCAACGCGAGCAGAACCTCCGCCTTGTTTTCGAGCAGAAAGTCGACGTCCGGTCCGGTGAAGTTGACCACCAAGTCGGGATTTTCAAAGTCCTCAAACCGCGCTTCCGGTTCCCGGATCTCCGGCGTCACCCGTAAGCGTACCAGCTTCAGAACCTTTCCTAGCAGATCAATGATCGCCGGACCGACGGATTCGGCGGAGTATTTCTTGTCGCTCACCTGGCTTTTCGGAGGCGCCTCCCTTGGACTTTGGCGTCGGGCTTGGATTCGGCAACAACGGGAACGGGAGTGGGACTGATTTTGTTGATAAGCAGTTGCTGGAAAACCGCCACGACGTTGCTGGTCAACCAGTATAGCACCAGGCCGCTGGAGACTCCGTAGAAGAAAAAGCCCATCATGAGCGGCATCATCATCATGATGCGCTGCTGCGTCGGATCGGGGCTGGTGGCGGGGGTCATCTTCTGCATGATGAACTGCGAAACGATCATGGCGATTGGCAGAATGCGGATCGGCAGGTGCTCGGGTTCGGAGAGGTCGGTCACCCAGAGCCAGCCGGCGCCACGCAACTCGATGGCAACGGTCAGCACCTTGTAGAAGGCGATGAAGAAGGGAATCTGCAACACCATCGGCATGCAGCCGCCCATCGGGTTGACGCCGTGCTTTTTGTACAGCGCCATCATCTCTTCGTTCTGCTGGGTTTTGCGCGGATCGCGAAGACTGATGCCTTTGTAGCGCTCGTTAATGGCTTTGATTTGCGGCTGGAGCGCCTGCATTTTCTTCATCGATTTCAGGCTGGTGATCTTCAGCGGCATCAGGACGAAGTTGATGGCGACGGTGATCAGCACGATGGACCAGCCGTAATTGTGCAGCCAGTTGTTGTGGATCCATTTCAGCCCGAGGAACAGCGGCTTCGCCAGGAACGAAAACCAGCCGAAATCGACAATGCCCTGGAGCTTGGGATCCACTTTTCGGAGCAGGTCCAGATCTTTGGGCCCGATGTAAATGGGGAAGCGGTTCTGACCCTCGCCGCCGATGGCGACGCCGACGTGGGGTTCCTCCTTCTCACCCTCCGCCGCGGCGATGGGGTCGCTGTAGATGCGGACGGCGAACGAGCCGTCGCGGGGCAGCGCCGCGGCCGCGAAGTACCGGTCTTCAATGCCGGCGAACAGGTAGTGGCCCTGGTTGGTTATCGGGCCGTCCCTGGCGTGCTTGGCGTCGTTGACCACCAGTTTGTTGTCGGCGACGTTGAAGTAGAGGCTGTTCTGGACCGTGGAGGCGTGGGGCACCGTGGTGTCGCCGAAACCGGCTCTCCAGGCCAGCAGGTGCGGAACCGGCCGGCCGTTTTCGAGCGCCTCCGAGGTGACCTCGATCAGGTAGCTGTCCTCGCGAAATTGGAACGACTTACGGAACGACGCGGCGCCGGTGGAGTACTCGAAATCCACGCCCGGCTGGCCTTCGGTCCGGCGAACGGCGAACAGGGCGTTGTTGGGATCCTCGGCGGGCTGAGCGCCCGGGAAGACGATCGAGAACGGGTATCCCACCTTGTCGGCGCCGCGCTGATGCACCAGGTCCAGCGGATTGCCCGAGCCATCGAGGTAATCCTTGAGAACCCAGCTTCGGACGACGGCGCCGCGATTGGAAAACCGGATCCGGTAGACGGTCGTCTCGATGTCCACCGTCTCCTGTTGCGCGGCCGAGACGGCGGCGCGGGGCGGAGGGGCCACCGGGGGAACTTCGGGCGGCTTGACGGCGGCTGCCGGCGCTCTCTCAGCCACGGTGGCGGGCGCGCCTTCCGGAGCGGCGGGCTTGGGCGCGGGAGCGGGTTTGTAGAAATACGGCGTGACGAACAGAATGACGCCCATCAAGATGAAGGCGATCAGCAGGCGCAACTCCATCGGGAGTTCTTTGGGCGTTCCAGGCTTACCTTTAGGAGCGTCGGGCATTCAAAACCAATCTCAATCTCTATACGAACGGGCAGAGGTCGTCGGTACCGGATCGAGGCCGCCCGGATGCAGCGGGTGACACTTCACCAGGCGTCTGAGTCCCAGCGCGACGCCGCGGGCGGCGCCGTGGCGCTCGACGGCCTCCCGCATATAGTCGGAACAGGTGGGATGGAAGCGGCAGGCCGAAGGCAGCAACGGCGAGATCCAACGCTTGTAGAAGTGAAGGAGTTCGATCAGAGCGAGCCGCATCGGCGAAAAACCCTCTCCACTTCCCGCTCCAGTTCCGGCATCGGGGCATTCATCGCGGATCTCCGCGGATTCATCACGATTTCCCATTGCGGCCCCAATTTGTCCAGGTGCAGCCGCACCGCTTCCCGCATCCGCCGCTTGATCCGGTTACGCGCCACGGCGTTGCCAAGCGCGCGCGGCGCGGTAAAGCCGACGCGCGGTCCGGCGGCCTGCTCCCGCGCCAGGCAGAAGGCCACGAAATGAGCGGCCGTAATCTTTTTTCCCTCCTGGTACACTCTGCGGAACTCCGTTGCCCGCAGGAGCCGAGCGCTCTTCGGAAAGGAGAAGCTGCGCGAATCGGTGTCGGCCGGCCTATTTTGCGTATCGAACGGCTCTTTCGTCGCTGACGGACAGCTTGTGACGACCCTTGGCGCGCCGGCGCGACAACACCGCCTGCCCGTTCTTGGTCTTCATCCGCGCCCGGAACCCATGCGTCTTCGCCCTTTTGCGATTGTTCGGTTGAAACGTACGTTTCGGCATCTGTTTTCCTCATACCGGCCAGACATGCTGGTCGGCGACCGGCACACTGACGCAAACTTCTGGGGGAGAACCTGACTACTCCAGTATAGAAATCGCCGCGCCGCGGGCGCAACCGCGTGGTCCACTTCGTCGGGCCGTCCGGCGCCGTCCGCGGCTATGCGTTCAAGTGTCTGTTGATCCGCTCGATCGCTTCGTCGATCTCGGCGGGGCTCTTGTAGCCGATGGTGACCGAATCGACGGCGCCGAGCTGCATGACGAACTTCAGCGAGGCGTCACGTTCCTCGGGTTTCCGGAACTGACCTTCGCCCATCAGCTTCATGCCGATGACGCCCGTTCCCTGCGCGTGCACCTGCTTAACGTGCTTGACCACTTCGTTGACGTCGCCGGTGTCCTCTTCGCGGCCGGCGAGCGAATCCATGCGGGCGCCGGTGTGATTGACCCGGAGCAGCGCGACATCGAGCCATTTCGTGCCGGGGAAGGCGCGCAGCGGCAGCAGGCCGTGGCAGGAGGCGCCATGCGAGCGGATGATCTGCTTCTGTTTGGCCTCATCGAAGGCGTCGCGGAGCGGCTTGAACTGCTCCGGCCAGTCGTGGGATCGCACGCAATGGAGCAGGAGGACGTCAAAGTACTCGGAATTCAACTCGCGGCGGAACCGGTCGAGGGTCGCTTGCGGCGTATCGGTTTCCCGCAGCCGGTACTTGGTCATCAGGGTGTAGGAATCGCGCGGGATGCCCTTCAGCGCCGCCGCCAGCATTTGATGCATTCCCTTGTAGTTGTCCGCCGATTCGAAGAAACGGATGCCGCGATCGTAGGCATGGCGGACCAGCCGAGTAAACTCGTCCTGGCCAAGCTCGCGCTGCACGCGGCCGCCGAACGTACCGGTGCCGAACGCAAGACGCGTCACCTTGACGCCGGAGTCGCCGAGCGTTACCCAATCGGTGGCCGACTTTTTGGCGGCCTTGGCCGGAACAAGCGAGCCGCCGGCCAGCGCGCCGGCCGCGACCGCTGTTGTTTTCAGGAAATCACGTCTGCTGAATCGTGTCATCGTTCGCCCCTAAGGTTCAGGATACGCAACAACATTAACACAGCGCGGCGCCGGTTCGGGACCTCTGCCGCGCGGCCAGGGCGCTTGCGAAGCCGAGTCGCGGCCGCTATCCTTTTATGAAGCTACAGCGGATTTCCGCGCGTTGATCGAGGTCAAGTGAGAACGATCGCCCGGACCAAACCGAGTTTCGGCGCAGGCGGCGCGGGTCTGCTGGCTCCGGACGCGCCCCAATGATTGCCGATCGATTACGGCGCATCGTATGTCGAGGCCGGGACTCCGAAGCCCTCGTCGATCGGGAATGCCGCATTACTTACGGCGAATTGTGGCGGCGGAAATGCGCCTGCGCCGCGATTCTGCGCGACCGGCTCGGGCTGCGCGCGGGGGATGTTTTGGCCGTTTCCCTTCCGAATTGCTGGGAAGTGGCGGCCATGTTCTTCGCGGCGGCCGAACTCGGCGCGATCGTCATGCCGTTCAACACGGGCTGGCGGATCGGGGAAATCCAATGGTTCGTCTCGCGCTTTCCGATCAAGGCGGTGGTCACAAACGACCAACTGCGCAAGCCTTGGGACGAATTGCCAAGCCCGCGTCCCGGTGTCCTTGCGGTGGATGAGCCGGAGACGGTTCGCCAGTTGGGCGCCGCTGAGGTTCCGGCGGACTCCCGGGGCGCGCGACGCCTGCTGGTGGATGAGCCGGCGCTCTACCTGGTGACGTCGGGCTCGACGGGAAAACCGAAAGTGGTTCCCCGGACCCACCGGAACCTGGTAACCGGCGTGACGAATGTCGCCGCCGCGCTCGCGCTTGCGCCGGGACAGCGGCTGCTGGCCGGCGTTCCGTTTTATCACGCCAATGGGTTCAATAATTGCATGTTTTTGCCGCTCGCAACAGGCGCAACCTTGGCGCTGGTTCGGAAATTCATCCCCCTGGTTTTGCTCGAGACGCTGAAGCGAGAGCGGGTTCAGGTGATGATCAGCTCGCCATTTCTCTACAGCCTGCTGGTAGACTGCGCCGTCGATTTGGGTGGAGAGCTTGGCCTCCAGACATGCATTTCCAGCGGCGCGCCGATGTCGCCAGCGCTGAAGGAGCGGTGGCAGGAGCGCTTCGGCGTCCGCGTGCGCCAGCTTTACGGGTCGTCGGAAACGGGCGTGATCAGCATCGAGACGAACGACGCAAGCAGCATGCGCGGTTCGGTGGGGCGGCCGATTCGAGGCGTCGAGATTCGCATTGCGAGTAACGATGGGGACGCGCAAAACGGCGAAATTCTTGTTCGAAGCCCGGTGGTAATGAGCGGTTACATCGACGAAATGGAAGTTAACCGGCAGATATTTCAGGATGGATTTTTCCGCACGGGCGATCTCGGCCGGCTGGACGAACACAATAATATCGTCATTAGCGGCCGGTCCAAACGAATGATCAACGTCGGCGGGATCAAGGTGGACCCGGCGGAGATCGAGGATGCGATTGAATCCATCCCCGGAATCGAGCGGTGTCGCGTCACGGGCGAGCGCGGCGCCCGGGAACTGGAGCTGATCAAGGCGTCGATCGTGGCGCGGGGGGATTTATCCGTGTCCCGGGCCGACGTCGTCGAGCATTGCCGGACGCGCCTGGCCGAATACAAGATTCCCCGGCTGATCGAATTCGTGGAGTCCATCGCCGTGGATGCGGCGGGAAAGACCCCCGTGGAATGGAGGACAAACGATGGCATTTCCGGTTCATAGGCTGCGCCGGCTGCGGCGGACCGAAAACATCCGCCGCCTGGTTCGCGAGACAAGTCTCGCTCCGGACGACTTCATTTATCCGATCTTCGTGACCGGCGCGAACGACGTCAGGCGGCCGTTGAAGGCGCTGCCGGGGCTGGACCTGCTCTCCGGGAAGCCGCTGGCGGAAGAGGCCCGCGAACTGAAATCCCTGGGCGTTCCGGCGACGCTGATCTTCCCCGTTCTGGAGGAGGGCGACAAGGACGCGAAGGCGGCGCTTGCCTATTCGGCGGATGGCCCGGCGCAGCGCGCGATGCGAACGCTGAGGGATGCCGCGCCCGGCCTGATCCTGATCGCGGACCTCTGCCTGTGCGAGTACACGCTGGACGGCCACTGCGGATTGATACGCGACGGCGAGATCGACAACGACCTGACCCTCGAGTACATTCAGAAGTCCGCCGTGTCGTTCGCCCAGGCGGGCGCGGACATCATAGCGCCGTCGGCCATGATGGACGGAATGGTGCAGGCGATCCGGTCGGGCCTGGATGCGGCGGGATACTCGTCCGTTCTCACGATGTCCTATTCCGCCAAGTTCTGCTCGGGGCTGTACGGTCCATTCAAGGCGGCGACGAACTCCGCGCCGTCGGAAAGCAAGCACGCCACGCACCAGGTGGACGTTGGAAACGCGCGGCAGGCGATGACGGAAATCCGGCTGGACATCGAGGAAGGCGCGGACATGGTGATCGTGAAGCCGGCGCTCGGCTACCTGGACATCGTGGCGCGGGCCCTGCAGGAGTTCGAGATCCCGATCGCCGCCTATAACGTGTCGGGCGAATACAACATGGTGCTACAGGCCGCCGGCGGCGACGCCGACTATCGCGCGCGACTGATGTTCGAGACCCTGACCTGCATCAAGCGGGCCGGGGCCGACATGATCATTACCTATTTCGCGAAGGACGCCTCGCGGGCGCTGGCCTGAGGCGAGGCCGGGCGCGGTAATTCAGGACGCGGTACGGCGCGGCAACCAGGCGTTCGGCTAAACGAAAAGTCGCGCACGTCATGGCCAGTACTGACGGCCTCGCCGGCCGGACCGGTAGGATAGCCGGCGTCGCTGAGTTGATGTACAGTCGAATGGTCATGTCTCCTAAAGACTTTCTTCGATACCTTTTGGCGGCGGCGTGCACTCTCAGCATCGCTGGACCTGCCCGCTGCCAGTCCGGCACTTGGCCGGACGAGTACACCGTTGAACGGCAGGATGCCGCCGGAACCCTCACTCTCTCGACCCCTTACTACACTTTCCGCCACGACCTGAAGCGCGGGGCGGAGATCTCGCTTGCAGCCCTTACTCACGGGTCTTCGCCGAACCTGTTGGTGAAGCCTGTCGACGCGTACGTTCGGACGCCGGACGGAGAATCCTTCAACGCTCAGAACGATGCTTCGCCGGAGGTCGCGCTCGAAAAGTCCGACAAGGCCAGGGTTGTGCTGGTCACATGCCGGCTGTTGAGCGCGAAGGGAAAGGACTCCGGCATCCGCCTTCGGACCCGCTATGAGTACCGGTGGGGATACATCAAGGTCCGTCGTGAATTCGTCTTCGGCGCCGGGCCCATCGCTGTTCGTCGCGTAGGCGTCTTCTCTGCCGTGCTCGACCCAAGCCTGGACCAGTACGGCTACCGCCAGGGCATTGCGGAACAGGAAGGAGTGTCGCCGGTTTCGTTCGGAGTCATGCAGTGGCGCAAGATGCGGGCCGGCGCGTTTTTCGATCCGCCCCTGCAAACACGATTCGTACCGCGCTACCTGGCGCTGGCGAATCCCGGCGTCGAGGGGATTGAATGGTTCGTCTCCGACGATCTCGCGCAGTGGGACTATCAGGCGGCGGGGAAGCCGGGCGCCGGGTCGTGCGGCGTATCTTCTAGCGTGGCCCCGCTCGGCGTCGCCGTATCGATCAATCCGCTGGATGTCTCGGGCCAAGTCCCGGCGCAAGGGACCTGGACATTTGACAGCTATATCGGCGTGCCGATCCTGGAAGGGCACGCAAATCCGACCTGGCTTCATACCTCGTTCGGCGCCAACGGAGGGAAGTGGGTATCGGAGGCGCAGGTGAAGAAGTGGGCCGAGTCCGGCATTCGCACCGTCCACTGTCATAACGACGGAGACGCCTTGGGGGATGGTCTGTTCTGGCGCGACGGATCGTATCCGCCCTATCCGCCGGAAGACATGAAGAAGTACGACCGGACCATCGATCTTTGCCGCACGCACGGCATCCGCGTGGCCACTTACTTCTCCAACAAGGAACTGCATCCGACAACGCAGTCCTTCAAGGATCACGCGGAGGAGTGGGGGCGCAAGCCGGACGACACGGGCCGGCTCCACCACAACCTTACCCGCCACGGCGAATACGGCGCGCAGATGTGCTTGAAGTCCGGCTGGCTGAAGACGCTGGAGGCGAACATCGATACGGTGCTCAAGAATCACAAGCTGGATGGCGTATACTACGACTGGAACGTCGCGCTGTACTGCAACAACCCGCTGCATGTCGGCAAGAACTCGAACGGCGTTTCCGGACAAACCGGAACCCTCGCCCTTTCGCCCACCGGGCACTGGGATATGGACGAACTGCTTCAGCTCATGGAATGGACGCGGGAACGGGTGGGCCCGAAGGGTCTCGTCGTGCTGCACAACACGATGGCGCCAATGTTCGCGACGGAAAACTTCGCCGATCGCGTGGTGGGCATGGAATGGGGCTATGGGCGGCTGACACGCTCGGTCCCGCCCGTGCAGGAGCTGCCGCTGGAGTGGAACTTTGCCGGCGCCCGTTCGCGAGGCGTCATTGGCTACGGCAGCATCGATACGAGCGCTTCGGCGCGCATCCCGAAGGTCTTTGCCATGCAGACCCTTCTGACCGGCGTGGCTCCCTGGCCGGCGAGCGATGAAGCGATCGCTCTCTACAAGATCCTGGCGCCGCTCGGCGACCTCACCAATTACAAATTCCAGGACTGGCGCAACCGCGCGATCAGACTGGACGCTCCGGATTGCATCTCGGCTGTCTACAGCCGCGAAGGCGAAGCGTGGATACTGCTGGGCAACACCAGTCCGGAGCCGAGACAGGTCCGGCTAAGAATCAGTCCCGGCAAACTGCCGGCGCCGCTCCGGTCCCTCGGTTCCGTTCAGCAGATCGAGGGCGGCGCCAGTACTACCCTGGACGCTTCGCGCACTATCGGCGAAGGCGAGTCCGTTCGCATTCCGGCAGACGGCGCCACGCTGTTGCGGATTGCCCACTGATTCGGTTGAGGAGCCGCCGGCGGGCGATATCTCTAGCTGAGGGAGCGTAGCATGCGCAGTCTTCATTGGCATTCCCAGCAGCAAGAGAGGCGACCATGAATCCGACGTCCTCCGAACCTCCTGAGAAGCAGGCGCCCGAACCCGGCGAAGATTCTCACCAGCAGGAAACCAATAACCTCGCCCTGATCGAGCGCAAGTTGCGGCGGTCGCGCGTCTTCCTCGTGCTCTCGCTTATCGCCTTGGCGTTTTCGGGCGGGCTGCTATTCCTGGCGCTGTTCGAGCCCCCGCTGCCCTACTTCGTGCCGACCGACCGCCTCGAGTCGCTGACATCGGAGAATTTTATACGCACGCTCACCGCGGTATCCGGGGGATCGCTATTCCAGCAGACCCGGCTCGAGGCGCTGACGAACGGCGCCGTCTACTATGAGGCGGAGTTGGAGGCGATCCGGAATGCGCAACGCAGCGTCACCCTGGAAGCCTACATCTTTCGGCCCGATAAAGTGGGGGAGCAGTTCATTTCGGCGCTCGCCGAGCGCGCCAGGGCCGGAGTGCAGGTGAGGGTTGTGGTGGATGCGATCGGCAGCTTCCGTCTCACGGCAGGCAGCGTACGAGAACTGACGGACGCTGGCGGCCGCGTCGCCTGGTACCATCCCCTCCGCTGGTACACCTGGCCCCGCTTGAACAACCGCACGCACCGCGAGCTTGTCGTCGTGGACGGGAGGATCGGATTCATCGGCGGTTCGGGGTTCGCGGATTGGTGGCTCTATCCGGAGAACGGGACTCCACCCTGGCGGGACATGATGCTGCGCGTGGAAGGAGCGGCCGTTACGGGGCTTCAGGGCGCTTTCGCTCAGAACTGGCTGGAAGCCACCGGCGAGATCCTCACCGGCGAGGAGTACTTCCCATTTCCGTCGGTTGCGGGCGACAGCTACTCGCTGGTCCTCGCCAGCGCTCCGACCACGGGGCGGTCGGCGCCGGCTCGGATCGCGTTTCAGAAACTGATCGCAGCCTCGAGAGAGCGCGTTTTCATCACCACCCCTTACTTCATGCCGGATGACAGCCTGCGAGACGAACTCGCGCGGGCGGTTCAGCGAGGTGTGGATGTCAAGATCATCGCTCCCGGCAGCCATAACGATCATCTCACCACACGGCGATCCAGCCAGCGGCTGTACGGAGAACTGCTCCAGGCGGGCGCGAAGATTTACGAGTATCAGCCCACGATGAACCATACGAAGACGATGGTGGTGGACGGTCTATGGTCGGTGGTGGGTTCGACCAATCTGGATCCCCGGTCGTTCGGCCTGAATGACGAGGTCAACCTGGCGACGCTGGATCCGGGCGTAGCATCGCATTTGGAAGAGGATTTCCGGGCGGACCTTGAAAGGAGCCTGGAGATAACCTATGAAGAATGGCGCCGGAGGCCCTTCTGGAAGAAGGTCCATGAGTGGCTGGGAGCGATTATCGAGCGGCAGCAGTAGGGGGATCTGGAACCCCAATCCGTCGGTAAGAGAGCCTAAGCGGAGCCGGT
>JAHCHE010000044.1 GCA_026129905.1 Bryobacteraceae bacterium
CTCGGCGAGATCTGGAGCCATACCACGACTCCGAACTCGATACCCTGTGAAGGAGATGACCTCAGCGACCCGCCCGACGAAGTGGCGGACCGCCCCAAGAACGCCGCCGCGCTCACTGTCGCGGGGTATAACCAGAGCGATTTGAAGAACGCAGGCCGCCCAATCATCTTTCGCCCGTGGATGCAGCTACAGCAGCCCTCAGGCGCCTGCTTCACGTATAGTCCGAATAACCAGCGGGTGAACTACGAATGGCAGGGTCCCTATGCACCGGCGAATTTCTAGCTATGGCTGACACAGCAGCCGCTTATATGTGATCGATATGAAACCGCTACATCGAGTGTCGCCTGCGCTCAAGCCTACGATTCGAGGGGAGTTATGAAAGCAACAGCGAAGATAATAGCCGCGGTTCTCGCAGGCGCCATCAGCGTCTCTGGCCAAACAGTTGCCACAATAGAAGGGTTAGTTACATCCGAGGAGGGGCGGCCGCTGCCGGGAACTGTACTACAGTATCGCAGCATCCCCCGTCTCGAAAGGATGGGGAGTCGCCTGCAAGCTGCACCGGGAGAGGCGATCGTTAGCGGGGCCACTGTCTCGGATGCCAGCGGAGTGTTCACTGTCGCAGACCTACCGCCCGGCAATTACATTGTCTGCGCCGATGTGCCGTCGGCACCGTATCTGAATCCCTGCAGGTGGTCTACCCCTCCATCACTGGCCCTTTCCAGCGGAACAGTTGGCAAACCGGTTCTAGTCCTCAGGAAAGGAGTGTTCTTAAAAGTCCACGTGAATGATCCGGCGGGACTGCTTCCTGTCGCCAAACCGAGCCCCATCAGCGAACCGCATTTGATCATTGGCGTGCGGTTCGGAAATGGCGCTTACCTTGGCGCGCATGAGGTCAACAGCGACACGACTGGCCGTGACTACCAGATGGCGATTCCCATCGGCGAGCCGCTGAATCTTTGGGTATTTAGTCGTTATGTCACTCTGACGGACGGGAAAGGTTCTGCGTTGGACAATTCCGGCGCCATGATTCCGTTCGAGGCCCTTTCCGGGCAGGACCAATTTTTTGCTCTCAATGTCTCGGGACCCGCGCTCGGGTCGGAGTAGGAGGCTTGGTGCGTCTGGTGTCAGTACTCCTGGTGGCGGCTACCACTGCGGTCGGCCAGAAACCGGTCATTTACCCGGGCGGAATCGTCAATGCGGCGAGCTACGCTTCGGGGAATCGCGGTCCCTACGCCATCGGTGGCTCCATTGCATCGATTTTCGGGAATAATCTCGCAACACAAACTCTTACGGCGGATTCCGTTCCTCTTCCCACGATGCTAGGGGGAACATCCATAAGTGTGGCGGGCGTCCCGGCGCCGCTGTTTTTCGTTTCGCCCGGACAGATCAACATTCAGATTCCCTCTTCCGTCCCGCTCGGGGCCGATCCGGTGATCGTCGTCTCCACTCTTGCAGGAACCACCGAGCCGGTCCGACTGGATGATTACGGCCCCAACTTCGGCGTTTTCAGCTTAGATGGAAGCGGGTGCGGCCGCGGAGCAGTACTCAACATCAGACAGGACGGCAACGTTTCCTTGAACTCGCCGTCCAACGCAGCTTCGCCGGGAGACTTCCTGGCGATCTTCGGAACGGGCATGGGCGCAGCCCGCAATGCGCCCGATGGCGTTCCGGCCCCTTCAGATCCGCCGGCTGTGTTCGTTGGAGCCACGCCGGTTACCTTCTTCAAACCGTACCTTGCCCCCCCTCCGTATAATGCCCCTTTTGAACTGTCCCCGCTCCAGCCAGTCTTTGAAAGGGCCACATTTGTTGGCCGTGCGCCCGGCCTCGTGGGAGTGGACCAGTTGAACGTCCAGATTCCTGAGAACGCGCCTGAGGGGTGCACAGTTCCTGTCACTACCGCTTACTTGGACACATTCTTGAGCCAGCCGGTACCGGTCGCTATTCGCAGCGGCGGAGGCTCTTGCGTGGATCCTCCGTTGGGAAGCTACGGTCTGCTTACCTGGGAACGCACGATCACAAGCGGAGCGGGCGCAGACGGCGAAACCGAGACCTTCACCGCCATCCTCACGGCAGCGCCCGGCATGCAGGCTCCACCGACGCGGGAGACTTCCAGTGAGTCGCAGTATGCCGGCTTCTGCCCCACGCCGGGTCACAGACCACTGGATGCGGGCACGCTGACGGTGCAAGGTCCGGGCTTCGGACCGGCGGAAGCTGTCGCTGCGCTGGACAAGGGTCACCGTGTGCTTCGCGCGACCCTTCCGCGCGGCAGCATCCAGCCGGGCCAATTCGAGGTGCGAGCCGGCGGCGGCGCCGAGATCAGCGCGTTTGAATCCAGTGTCCGAATCGGCTCGGGCATCCAGGTGGCCACGCCGTTTCCCCCAGGCACGCACTTGTCGCCTGTCGATCCGATTACACTTAAGTGGACCGGGGGCGATCCCGACGGCTGGGTGATCGTCAACTTTGTGCACCCATCGGGCACGCTCATTTTCTCGAGGTCCTATCCGGTGCGGGCCACGGCCGGAACCTTCACGCTCCCTGTTCTCGGGGGCCAATACCCGCATCTGCCCTTACCCAGCGGCGCGACCGAGATCGTGCTGGAGGTAACGCCCGATCCGTCGATGGAAACCGTGTTGACAGATCCCGGACTCTCGCTGGGGGGCCGACACACATGGAAATACACCTATCGCTACGGAGGGCTGTGGATTGATTAGCCGCCCAGGAGGTTCACGGAATTGGTGAGCCGGAGATCAATGTGGTAGTAGCCAGTTCGTTCTATAAGCTGGCGGACGGTAGCGGCGCAGTGTTCTCAAAACCAGGTAACGCCATTGCGGTAACAGTGCCCAGAGGACAGGAGGCGCCCACTATCAGGCTATCGGTGACCGGAGGACAGTAAGGTGACGAGCTTTACGCGAATGCTGGTCATCGCGGTGCTCGCCGCGACGTCAGCGAGTGTGTTGTGCAAGGCTCAGTATGTCGGTGTTGCACCTCGCACAATCACGTTCGAAGCCACGGCGGATACGCTTCCTCCGGTAGATCAGCCGCCCGTCCAATTCATCGAAGTCGTTCCTGAGCCGTTTGGAGTGGAGAGAGTGCCTTTCAAGCTGAAGGAAATAAGGCTGAAAAACCTCCCCTCCGGCGCCGCGACGAACTTCGTGATGGTCAGCCCTTCCGCTGGCTTTGCTAGAGCAACGACCGTAATTGCATTGAATCCCAAGGTTGTGCCGTATATGCTTTCCGGTTTTTACCAAATTGACGCCCTCTTCGAGAACCCCGAGAATCCGGAGGCAGTCGTGACTGGACTCTCAGTCTACCTGAGGCTCAGCTTCCAGGGCGCCCCCCAAATCGAATCGGTCGCCAATGCTGCATCCTTGCAGCCCGGCGTCTCGCCCGGCCAACTCGTCACCATTCGCGGCGCCCACCTGAGCACGCCGCCGCTCGTTGGAGAAGCCGACAGCGCGGGGCTGTTTCCGTCCGTGCTGGGCCACTCGCGCGTGACGTTCAACGGGATTCCCGCCCCGCTGCTCTATGTCAGCAACAACCAGATCAACTGCGTGGTTCCGCACGGGGTTGCGGGTAGCCAAACCGCCCAGGTCATCGTCGAGCGTCCACGGCCCTCGGGAGTTAACGATGCATCGCCGCCGGTCACGGTCCCTGTTTCCGAAACCTCGCCCGCGATCTTCACCGTCGACCAAAGCGGAAGCGGGCCGGGCGCGATTGTAAACACCGGCGCCGGGACCGGCTTCAACACGGAGAGCAATCCGGCGCCCAAAGGCGCCGCCATCACGTTCTACGCGACGGGCGCCGGAACGTGGAACGTGCCGTATCCCGACGGGAGTCTCGTACTGTCCGTACGGCAGGCGCTTCCCCCTCCATTCCCCGAGTTCCTCGCGCCGGTCGCGCCGGTTTCGGTCACCATCGGCGGGCAACCCGCGAACGTGGTCCGGGCCGCGGCGCAGCGAAACCGCGTCTCGGGCATGCTCGAGGTCACCACGGAAGTGCCCGCGGGCATCGGCGCCGGCGCTCAGCCTATTGTGCTGAAGGTTGGAGAGAACGACAATGCGCGCCAGAACGTCACGGTGTGGGTGCGCTGAGGCCGCGCGCGGCGAGTACCTGGCACGCCCCGGTTTCCGATACCGGAGCTGACGGCTGAATGCTGAAAGCTGAAAGCTTTATCTCATTTCTGCCCGTAATACGCTCCCGGCCCGTGCTTCCGCAGAAAATGCTTGTCGAGCTGCGCTCTCGATAGCGGCGCCGCTTTCGCGTCCAGACCGATCGTGAGCTGCGCGATCCTCGCCACCTCTTCGAGGATCACGGCGTTGAATGCCGCCTTGGCCGCCGAGCCGCCCCAGGTGAACGGACCGTGTCCGGACACCAGCACGGCGGGCATCTGCGCCGGGTCGATATCGACGAACAGGCGCACGATCGCGCGCCCGGTGCTGAGCTCGTACCCCGACTCGATCTCCTCGTCCGTCAACGGTTCGGTGACCGGAATCGTTCCGTAGAAGTAATCGGCGTGCGTGGTCCCCAGGCACGGGATCGGGTGGCGGGCCTGCGCCCAGGCGGTGGCATAGGTGGAATGCGTGTGAACGACTCCGCCGGCCTCGGCAAACGCTTTGTAGATCTCCAGGTGGGTCGGCAAATCCGACGAAGGCCGCATGCTCCCCTCGACGACCTTGCCGTCGAGATCCGTCAGAACGATGTCTTCCGGACGCAGCGCGTCGAATTCGACGCCGCTCGGCTTGATCGCCACCAGCCCCTGGTCGCGGGCGATGCCGCTGGCGTTTCCGAACGTGTAGATCACCAGGCCTCGCCGCGCCAGTTCACGGTTCGCTTCCACAACTTCCCGCCGGAGCGCTTCCAGTTTCATAGCCGCAGACCGTGATTGTATACTCTCCCACATGCGTAGGCCACATTCCTTCGTTCGCTACGCCCTCGCGGCGGCAACCGTCTTCCTCGCGGCCTGCGGCGGCCAATCGGGCCGGCAACGCCCCAACTTCCTCTTTCTATTTGCCGACGATCAGCGGCCCGACACGATCGGCGCGTGGGGAAATTCCCACATCCGCACGCCGCACATGGACCGCCTTGTCGAGCGCGGCTTCAGCTTTCGCTCCAACTACAATCTCGGGTCCAGCGGCGGCGCCGTCTGCGTTCCCAGCCGCGCCATGGTGAACAGCGGTCTCGCCTATTTCCGCGTCCCCAACAACCTGGCCGGCGTGAAGCTCCTGCCCGAGCTGCTTGGCGAAAATGGCTATGTCACCTTCGCCACCGGCAAATGGCACAACGAGCGCCCCTCCTGGCGGCGGGCCTTCCAGCGCGGCAAAGCCGTCTTCTTCGGCGGCATGGCGGACCATCTGAAGGTTCCCGTCGAGGATCTTTCCCCTGGCGGTGAACTCGTCAACCAGCGTATCGGCGAAAAATTCTCCAGCGAGCTGTTCGCCGACGCCGCCATCGAATTCCTCGAGAGCTACCAGGGCGACCAGCCGTTCTACGCCTACGTCGCCTTCACCGCGCCGCACGACCCTCGCATGCCTCCCGAGCGGTACCGCCAGATGTATTACGACGCCCGTCCTCCGCTTCCCGCGAACTTCATGCCGCAGCATCCGTTCGACAACGGGAACGTTGGAGGACGCGACGAGAACCTGGCGGCGTGGCCGCGCACCCGGGAAGCGATAAGCGATCAGCTCGCGGAATACTACGGCCTGATCACCCACCTCGACGAACAGATCGGGCGCATCCTGCAGGCCCTGGAAGCCTCCGGCCGGGCCGCGAACACGTACGTCATTTACGCGGCCGATCACGGCCTGGCGGTGGGCAGCCACGGTCTGCTCGGCAAGCAGAGCATCTACGAACACAGCCAGCGCTGCCCCCTCATCATCGTCGGACCCGGCGTACCGGCCAAGGGGTCATCGGCCGCGTTGAGCTATCTGCTCGACATCTTCCCCACCGTCTGCTCGCTGGCGGGCGTGACCCCTCCGCCGGGACTCGACGGCCGCGACCTCGCACCCATCTGGCGCGGCGAGAAGCCCAAGGTGCGCGACACGGTCTTTCTTTCTTACATGAACCTGATGCGGTCCGTGCGCGACGACCGCTACAAGCTCCTGTTCTACCCGCCGATCAACCATACGCAGCTCTTTGACCTGGAAGCCGACCCGGACGAGCTCCGCAACCTGGCCGGAGACGCCTCGCACGCGCCGCGCATCGAACAACTCACCCGGCAGCTTCAGGAATGGCAGCGCTCGCTCGGCGACGCGCAGCCGCTCACGGTCGAGAAGCCTCAGCCGAAGGAGATCGATCTGAGCGGCACTCCGCGCAAGCCCGACCAGTGGCAGCCGGACTGGATCGTGAAGAAGTATTTCTGAATCGGGCCCCGGCAGGGGCGCTCAGGACCCGGCGCCCGTCCCCAGCATCCGGTCGAGCGTCAACAGGTTCAGCATGAGCTGTCGCGGCGGGTGGTAGTTGTCCTGCCGCGCCACATGCGGCTGCTGCGTCATGCGCCGGCCCGCAAACAGCATGAAGCCCGGCTGCCCGCGCCGGCGGCGCGAGAACTTCTCGTCGATCGTATCCTGCGCCATCCCGAAGAACCGCGCCGCCCACTCCGCGCGCGTCCGCTCGAACACGTTCAACGAGGCCACCAATACCTCCGTGAGCGCCCACAACGTCTTCATGTAGTGAAATTCGCCGACGAATTTGAAGGAGAGATCCGTGCCGACTGGCCGCTCGACGGGCCAGACGTAACCACCCTGGTCCACGTTGATCCACTGCGACAGCCCGCCGAAGACGTGATCCCAACCCACCTCGAGGTGGCGCCGGATGCGGCTGGCGCACAAGTCCCACAGCTTGGGGTCGCCGCGCCGCGAGGCCTCGTCCATCACCATCCAGAGCGTCTCGATCGAGTGGCCCAGCAGCGACTTGGTTTCCTCGCCCTTGGGACGGCTGAAGTCATGATTGAGGTTCTCGTTGTTCAGGCCTATGTCGGGGTTGTAGTGCCTGTTGACGATCGCGTCCACCGCCTGGCCGGCGATCGCCTCCACTTCCGGCTCCCGCCACCGCGCCAGCGTCTGCGTCGCAATCCGCAGGTTCACCATCCAGAGACCTTGCGGGCGCACGCCCGGTCCGGTTCCGGGCATCTGCGCGCCGGGCGATTCGATGTGGCGGTGGAGCTTGCGCAGCAACTCGAGCGCGAGCGTCCGCGCCCGCTCGTCCTTCGCCGCCCAGGCGTACTCCAGCAGCCCTTCCGCCATGAAGTACATTCCATACACATCGCCCTGGAACGGCCGGACGATTTTGCCCTCGCGCGATAGTTCCTCCGCCCACCAGCCGTCGGGTTGAACGGCGCGGGCCAGGACAAAGTCCCTGGTCTTCCTGGCGATCTCCAGGTGGCGCTCGTCGCGGCCGAAATGGTTGTACAGGAAGCTGTACACCCAGATCGCGCGCCCCTGAAACCAGAGCTGCTTGTCCGTGCGGATGCAGGCGCCGTCGTAGTCCAGCCCGTGCATCACGCCGCCGAATTCGCGATCGACGCCATGCCGGTCCCAGAACGGGAGCATCACGTCAAAGAGATCGCGGCGGTAACGCGAGCGAAGCTCGCCCAACTCCATGCCCGCGAGTTTGGCGGGTTGCGTTTGCGATGTCTCGATCGGGTCCTTCATCTTGCACGCTGTTAAGAACTGTAGCGCGCCCGCGGATCCCGCTGCTGCGAATGAGCGCCGGTTCATTTTGGCCGATCCGTTCAAGCTGATGTTACCATCACGGTTGTTGTATGCTTTGCGGTCGGGAGCCGAAATCATGCGTATTCTAATGGCCGCGGCATTATCGATCCCGGCGCTTGCGCTTACCGCCTGTTCCGGGTCGGAAGTCTCGGCGGACAAGACCGCTTCGCGCGCCGGCGCGCATCTGCAGGCCCGGGCTTACAACTCGGGCTTCGAGCTGGCGCACCAGACCTACAACGGCATTTCGCCCGCCAGCGACGGCAACATATATTACGTGCTCTGCTCGGAGTCGATCGACACGGGCGCGCAGATGTATTGCTACAATCCGGCCGCCGACAGTGTCCGCCACGTCGGCGATCTCACCGAGGCCTGTGGCGAGAAAGGCTCGAAGGCCATTGTCCACGGCAAGAGTCACGTGCCGTTCTTCGAGTCCAACGGCAAGCTATACTTCGCCACGCACGTCGGCTACTACACCGTCAAGGGCGGACGGGAGCTGATGGGCGTTCCGCCGCCGGGCTACAAACCCTATCCGGGCGGCCACTTCCTCGCGTACGACCTCAAAACCGGAAAATTTGAAAACCTCGCCAAGGCGCCGCAGGAGCACGGGATCATCACCATGACGATGGATCCCGGCCGCGGGCGGCTGTACGGCATCACCTGGCCCAATGGCTATTTCCTCCGCTACGACCTGGCGTCCAAAGATCTGAAGAACCTCGGCGCCATCTCGCAGGAAGGCGAAGCGGGCTCGGGTCCTGCGTACCGGACCCTCTGCCGTTCCATGGTCGTTAATCCCGGCGACGGCAGCGTCTACTTCACCACTTCCGAAGGGGACATCCACCGATATCGCTACGACCACGACGCTCTGGAGAAGATCGAAGGCGAAGACCTCCGCAAGGATTACTTCGGCAGTTATGATCCCACGTCTCCCGGTCACATGGGTTACAACTGGAGGCAGGCGGTTTGGTATCCCAAGGATAAGGCCATTTACGCCGTCCATGGTAACTCGGGTTACCTGTTCCGGTACGATCCGGCCGCCAATCGCGTCGACGTGGTCGAAAGGATTACCGCCGAGCCTTCCCGCCGGAGCGGCATGTTCGATAAGTTCTATTACGGCTACCTTGGTTTTGCTCTCGGTCCCGATGAAAGCACCTTGCACTACCTGACCGGCGGCGCGATCTATCAGGACGGTCGCCCGCTGGCGGCGCGGACCAAGACGCAGGTTGGCGCCCGGGGCGAGGAGAACCTCCACCTGGTCACCTACGACATCCCGGCCGGCGCCTACCGCGATCACGGCCCCATCTTCTTTGACGGCGGCGGACGTCCTACCTACGTGAACTCGATCGCGGTCGGCCGCGACGGCGCGGTGTACGCGATCGCGAATATCCCGGATAATGGCAGGACTCGGACCGACTTGATCAAAGTTCCCGGCCCGCTAGCGCGAAAATGACGTTCCCCGCCAGGCGCCGGATCACTCCCGCGGGCTGCCTGCTCGCGCTAGCCTGGAGCGCCTGGCCCCTCAGTGGCGCGGAAACGGACATCCGCAAGGCCGACGATCTCTTCCGTCAGGGCGCGAAGCTCTTTGAACTTCGCCGGACCGCCGAGGCGGCCGGGGTTCTCCAGGAATCGTTGGCGCTGAATCCGAACCAGCCCGCCGCGATGAAACTGCTGGGGTTGTGTCACCAACTCGCCGGACGGAACGAGGAGGCCGAAAAGGCGTTCCTCGCCGCCACGCGCTTGAACCCCAAGGACTCCGACGCCTGGTATTTCCTGGCCCGCCAGTATTACAGCGCGAATTTCTTCGACAAGACGCTCGATGCGCTGCGCCGCGCCGAGGCCCTGGCCCCGGGCGATCATCGCATCCACACATACGCCGGCTTGACGCTGGAGGCGACCGGCGACCTCGACGCCGCCGTTGCCGCTTACGAAGAAGCTATTAAGTGGAATGAGCGCGCGGCCCGGCCGAGCTTTCGTCCGTATTACTGCTACGGCGCCCTCCTGGCCAAGCTCAATCGCCTGCCCGACGCCGAGAAGCGGCTCCGCCGCGCCAAGAGCCTCGACGCCGCGGTGTGGGAAGTCTATTTCGAGTTAGGCAAGCTGTATTACAAGCAGGGTAAGCGGCCCGAGGCCCTCGCTGAGTTACAGGCCGCGCTGAAAGCCGACCTGGTCTCGACGGAGGATGCCGGCCGGTTCTACCATTTACTCGCGCGGATCTATTTCGACCTCGGACGCGAGGAGGAAGCGAATAAGGCCCTCGCGATGATGGGGGAGGGCGGCCGGTGAGAGGGGCGGCCCTGGCGGCGATCGCTTGCTTCGCCTTTGCCGGCCCGCAGCGGGAGGAGTTCGCGCCCATCGTTCTTGTCGATGTCGCCGGCGAAGGCGGGCTGCATTTCGTGCTCGACAACCACGCCACACCGGACAAGTACCAGGTGGAGACCATGCCCGCGGGCGTCGCGGTGATCGACTTCGACAACGACGGCCTGGAGGACCTGTACTTCATCAACGGCGCGAGCATACCCGAGCTCGCCAAAACGAAGCCGTCGTATTGGAACCGCCTCTACCGCAACGAAGGCAATTTCCGGTTTACCGACGTCACCGAACGCGCGGGCGTGGCCGGCGAGGGCTTCAGCATGGCCGTGGCCGCGGCCGATTACGACAACGACGGGTGGACGGACCTGTTTGTCGCGGGCGTGAATCGCAACATTCTCTTCCGCAACAACGGCGACGGGACGTTTTCCGACGTCACGGTGAAAGCCGGGATCGCGGCTGCCGGCCCGTCCAAGCCGTGGTCGATTTCCGCCGGCTGGTTCGATTTCGACAACGACGGCCATCTCGACCTGTTCGTCGTCAACTACGTCAAATGGAGCCCCACCGGCGATCCGTACTGCGGGCTTCCCAAGCAGGGTTATCGTTGTTACTGCCATCCAAAGCACTACGAAGGCCTGCCGAACACCCTCTACCGCAACAACGGCGACGGCACATTCACCGACGTCTCGGAGACATCGGGCATTTCCGCCCACGTCGGCAAAGGGATGGGCCTGGCCTTTGCCGATTACGACGGCGACGGACTCATCGACGTCTTCGTCTGCAACGACACCGTGCGGAATTTCCTGTTCCGCAACCAAGGGAACGGAAGATTCACCGAGACGGCCCTTCGCGCGGGCGTTGCCCTGAACGAGGACGGCGTCGCCCTGTCGAGCATGGGAGCGGACTTTCGCGATATCGACAACGACGGCAAACCCGACGTCTTCGTCACGGCGCTGTCGAATGAAACCTTCCCGTTGTTCCGGAATCTCGGCAACGGCACGTTCCAGGATGTCACCTACGCGAGCCGGCTCGGCTTTCTCAGCCTGCCGTTCGGCGGCTTCGGCGGCGGCGTCTTCGACCTCAACAACGACGGGTGGAAGGACATCTTCGTCGCCGGGTCCCACGTGATGGACAACGAGGAACTGTTCAGCAGCCGCGCCTCCCGGCAGCCGAACAAGATCTTCGCCAACCTCGGGAACGGGCGGTTCGCCGACGCCGGCGGCAATTCCGCTCTCCGCTTCCACCGCGGCGCGGCGTTTGGGGACTTCGATAACGACGGCCGCATCGACGTCGCGGTGTCCTGCCTGAACGAGCCGGCGGAACTGCTGCGGAACGCGTCACCCGGCGAAAACAACTGGCTGCAATTGAAGCTCGAAGGACGCCGCAGCAACCGCGACGGCATCGGCGCGAAAGTGCGGCTGACGCAGGAATCCGGGGCCGTGCAATACAACCACGTCACGACGTCGGTTGGGTACGCGTCATCCAGCGCCCGGCGCGTTCACTTCGGGCTCGGCAGCGACGCCGCCATCAAGCGCATCGAGATCGCGTGGCCGAGCGGGGCGCGCCAGACGCTCGACAACGTCAAAGCAAATCAACTGCTGCGCGTGGTCGAGCCGGAATCGTAAAGCCCGGGACCGCGGTCTTACTCGACGGCGACGCTCACCCCCGGCTGGCTGTGCAGATCCCCAACGGAGAATACCAGCGGAGGTAGGCCGACGGGCGCATCGGCGGGGACGCGTATGTTGAGTTGAAGGACGCCGGAAATCAGGCCCGGCGCCGGCCCGGCGTAGACAACTTCCGCCTCGCGTCCGCCGATGAACGCCTTCACCGGAAGCAGCAGCGTCGGTCCGATGCCCGGGACAATGGCCCCGTCCTCGCCCGGCGGTCTCATCTCGCCCCCGCCCGTTCCGTACACGCTCACAATCGTTCCGCGCCTTGCCCGGAACCGGCTGGAGTTGTAAGTGCCGTCCTCGTTGATAATTGCTCCTATGCCCTCGCCGGATGAATCGGCGGTAAATATACCCGGAGAAGCGTCGGATACCTGTAAGTTGACCGCCGGCGAACGGTGTCCGTTATAGTCGACGGTTACTCTCACGATCGTCCGGTCGAAGACTCCGTATGGTATCACCGCGTTAATCTGACGTTCCTGCGCGTAAGTCAACGGCGCGGGTATCTCGTCGAAAAACACTTGCGTGCCCGCGAGCGACGTGGCGACCTTACCGTTCGTCCCGATTTCCAGGCCCGCTCCCTCCTCCGGCCCGAGGCTGCGCCCGAAAATCGACACGATCGTTCCCGGCGCCATGATGCCGGGCCGGAGGCTCGCGGCGTGCAGGATCGCTCCGACTACCGGCTCGGCCGGGCTGATCTTGAGCGTGACAGGTATCGCCAGAGGGCTGTTATCCGCGCCCTCCACCGCGATCACCACCGAGCCGGTATAGGTGTTCTCCGCCAAGTCGGTTGGGATCGCCCAGACCGTGAGCTGAGCCGGCAACGTCCCGGAGTCCGGCTCCACCGACAGCCAGGCATCCGGTACGGCGGTCGCCGTGAACGACAGGCCCTGACGCGAACCGGTGACCGACAGCCTCTGCATCAGCGGATCGCTATCCCCGGCCAGCGCGGTCCAATTGATCTGCGTTGGGGAAACGACGGCCACGAGGAGCGTCGTGATCCTGAGTTCGACTTCCACCGTCCACGTCGTGGTGGAACCGGTCGCCTGAATCGTGATGGTTCCCTCGTAGACTCCCGGTTCCAGTCCTTGCGGATTCACGCTGACGCTCAGAGCCGCCAGAGTCGTTCCCGATCGGGGCGTCACGTTTAGCCACGTCGCTGAACCGGTTGATACCTGGAAGGGGATGGCCTCGCCGCTCTCGCTTGCGATGACGACGGTCTGCGACGGCGCGGTGGCGCCGGTCGCCACGGTGAACGATAACGCGTCCGGCGTAATCTCCAGCAGCGGTCCGCTTACGATGTTGAGCGTGACCGGCAGCTCCGCCGTCCGCCCAAACCCGGTAACCCGCACCACCCCGTGATAGATGCCCTCTTCCAGGTCGCTTGGATCCACCCGAACGGAAATAAAGGAGTTGGTGGTTCCGCTCAGCGGGTTGGCGGATAGCCAGTTGCCGCCGGTCGATGTCGAGACGCCCACCGTGAAGTTGATGGCCTGTTCCAACCCGCTCGACGCCAGAACGGTAGCCGACTGCGGCGTGGCGCTGCCGAGCGCCGCCGAAAAGAAAAGGTCGTCAGGGCTAAGCTGGATCGGTTCGGCGCCGGTCACGTTGAGCGTAACCCGAATCGTAAAGGCAACCTGGCCTTCCGGGTCCACAATGTTCACCAGGCCGGTATAAACGCCCGAAGCAAGGCCCGCCGGATCGGCTGTAATCTCGATGGGCGAGGGCGTGATGCCGCTTGCCGGCCGTGCCGACAACCAGCCGCCGCCGAAAAAGGCGGTGGTGAACCTTGTCGTCTCCGAGACCGCGCTGCTGACCGTCGCGATGCGCGTCTGCACCCGTTCGTCGTCATCCGGGCCGACGACGAAGGAAATGATGGCCGGCGTCGCGATGAGCCGGTACTTCGTATTCGCGATGAACAGCGATACAGTAACCGTTCGTGCGCTGTTGCCCGCGGTGAGCGTGATCAGGTCGACGTACGTGCCTGGCGCCAGGCCGGAGGGGTTCACCGACACGCGAAGCGTCGCCGGCGTCTCGCCGCCGGAGGGCTGCACGCTCAGCCACGGGCCGCTCGCCACGGAAACCGTGAACTCCAACTCCTCGTCCTCGGTCGAGACCGACAGATTCTGGGACGGCGGCGGCGTTGCGCCGGCCGAGTAGGCGAAATAGAGGTTGTCCTCGCTCACCAGGAGTTCCTGCGCCAGGGCCCCGGGGGGTGCCCATGCCGGGACCAACGCCAACAACCACAACCCGGCCCTAGCCGAGGTCCTCTTTGCCGCGGCGAACAACATATAAGTGCTCCCCATCAATGTTAGTCCAAGCGCGCGCGAGTAAAGAAGACCTTTTTGCCGCTGTTTCCGGCCGTCGCCTATACTGACCCGTAGGAATGCTCTTCTCCCGCCGGCAAGTGCTCGCCCTCCTCGCGCAAGGCATCGCCTCCCGCGGCGTCAAGCCGCGGCCCCGCGGAAAACCTTCCGGCCTCCCCTGGAATTCCACCCTCACGGACATCGCCGCCCAGGCCGGTCTGCGCGAACCGATCGTCTACGGAGGTCTCGAAACGAAGGAGTACATCATCGAGACCGCCGGACCTGGAATCGCGTTCCTGGACTACGACAATGATGGTTGGCTGGACATCCTGCTGCTGTCGGGCTCGCGCGTGGATAACAGCGCCAAGGACGCCACCAACCGGCTTTACAAGAACAATCGCGACGGCACGTTCACCGATGTCACCAGGTCCGCCGGCCTGGAGCGCTCTGGTTGGGCCTATTCCGTTACCATCGCCGACTACAATAACGACGGGTTTGAGGATATCTTCATCACTTACTGGGGCCGGAACGTTCTTTATCGCAACAATGGCGACGGAACTTTCACGGACGTTACCCGCGAAGCCGGTCTGCTGACGGACGATATTAGGTGGGGCGCCGGCGCCTCTTTCGTCGATTACGACCGCGACGGCCACCTGGACCTGTTCGTCTCCAACTACGTCGATTTCGCCTTTGACCGCGTGCCTCGTCCGGGCGCCAAGAACACCTGTAACTGGAAGGGCGTGCCCGTTCACTGCGGACCGATGGGCCTGCCGAAATGCGCGCACGCGCTTTACCGCAACAACGGCAAAGGCGTCTTCACGGACGTGTCGGATGCCGCCGGCATCGCCGCCGCCGGCAAGACCTACGGTATGACGGTGGTCGCCGCCGATTTCGACAACGACGGCTGGCCCGACATCTACGTGGCCTGCGACTCGACCAACAGCCTCATGTTCATGAACAACCACGACGGCACGTTTCGCGAAGAAGGCCTCGAGCGCGGCTCGGCCCTCAGCGAAGACGGGATGGAGCAGGCCGGCATGGGGCTGGGCATCGGGGACTTCAACCTGGACGGCAGCCTGGACATCTTTAAAACGCACTTTGCCGACGACACCAGCGTGCTCTATCAGAACGACGGCGAGGGCTTTTTCCAGGATCTGACTATCCGCTCCGGCCTCGCGGTGGAGACGCGGTTCGTCGGCTGGGGCGCTGGCATCGTCGACCTGGATAACGACGGCTTGCCCGACCTGTTCGCCGTAACCGGCAACGTGTACCCGGAACTGGAGGCAAAGATCCCCAGTTACCGCTACCGCACCCCGCGAACCATCTACCGCAACCTCGGCGACGGCAAGTTCGAGCAGTTAATCGAACAGGGCGGCCCCGGCGTCACGGCCGAGCACGCCAGCCGCGGCTGCGCCTTCGGCGATTTCGACAACGACGGCGACATCGACGTCGTGATCATGAACATGAACGAGCCGCCGTCGCTTTTGCGCAACGACGTCACTGGAGACAACCACTGGCTGAAAGTCAAACTGGTCGGGGTCCAATCCAACCGCAGCGCCATTGGAGGACGCGTCACATGCCATTACGGCGGGCGAAAGCAGGCTCAGGAAGTGCTGGCCCAATCGAGCTTCTACTCATCGTCGGACAAGCGGCTGCATTTCGGGCTCGGCGGCGAAACTTCCGCGCGGCTGGAAGTGCGCTGGCCGCTCGGCCGTACCGACGCGTTCGACAACGTAGAAGCCGGCCGGCTGATCGTCATCCGCGAAGGTGAAGGGATCGTCGCCCGGGAGAAATTCGGCGGGAAGCCGGTCTCACCCGCCGGCTGATCGGATGCCCGCGATGGGAACGTCCGGTCCGCTTTCACCGGCCCCCGCCGGGCTCTCGTCGTACGATAGCGTACTGGTCACCGCCGGACACCGCGCGCAGATGATATCGGCTTCCTCCTCCGACTCTGCCGGAACGGATCTCCGCCGCTTCTGCTGCCGCGCCAGGTAACTCCTCGCTGCGCGGTACTGCTCGTTGTTCCAGACCGACATCAGGGAACTGTCGCGGATTGATCCGAAATCGTCGCTTTGCACGCGCTGATAGCAGCAGGAGCCCACGCCGCCATCGACGTTGATCACGATGCTTCGCCAAAGCCACCCGCACGTCTCCGGCATATCCTGGCTGGTGACGTTCGGATACTGCCCCGTCGCGCGCCAGGCCGGATCTCTCACAAAGCCCCGGATGACCCGGAATTCATCCACGCCAAGCTCACCGGCAAGCTTCCTGGCCGGTTCGATTTCGTGCTCGTTATGCTTGAATGCGACGTACCGCCACACCAGGTAGGGCCGGCTCGACCGCCGGCGCCGCTTCACCTCAACCAACGCCCGGACGTTGCCGAGCACCCGCTCAATGTTCCCGCCCCGGCGGTAGACGCTATAGACGTCCTGGCTCACGCCATCGGCGGAGACGTTCAGGAACGACAGCCCGGAATCGACGATCTTCTCGGCGCCGGCCTCTCCCCAACGCAGGCTGAAGTTCGTGTGCACGCAGGTGTAGATCCGCCGCTCGTGCGCGTACCGGATCATCTCGCAAATGCCGGAATGCAGAAACGGTTCTCCCCAGTTGAACAGAAAAACCATGTAGAGCCGGTCGCCGATTTCATCGATCACTTTCTTGAACAATGGAACCGGCATCAGGCCCCGCAGTTCGCGATTGAGTTCGCCCGCCCCGGTCGCGCAGAACGGACACCGCAAATTGCATACGTTGGTGGGGTCGACAAACAGGCTGTACGGCGCTGAGGGAACCTCGACGTCCCTGCGCAATCGATGGTACTCAGCCGCCGCCAGGTTGAGGAGCCTTCTCGGGCTGCTCGAATGCAGGAGCGCATCCAAACCATGCCGGGAACGGATGAAACGCGTCAACCATACCACTGCAACACCTCGATTGGCTCGCCGCCGTCCCCCCGAACAAGCGAGCCCCAGCGTAAGGACTAAGCTTAGGATACGCAATCCGGCCCGACCCGGTCAAAGCTCCTCGCTCCAGCGAGACGGCCCCCCCGCGTGCGCCTGGCGGGCCTCAGCGCGACGCCGGCAGCGTCACCGCCCCGCTCGCCGCCCACTCCGTCCCGCGCGTGAAGGCCGCGATGAAGCCCTCCTGGCTCATCGCCGTCAAGTCGTGCCCCAGGGTGATATGGACCACCCGTCCCTTCCCGAAAGGCACGGCCCAGACGATCGGTTCGTCCTTGCCGGTACCCTTCGACTCCACGCTGCTGAAAGCGGTGGCCAGCACGTGCGCGTTCGGCGAAAGGTCCATCCGGTGATACAGCTCGTCGTTGGCCAGGAACGTCTCCGGCAGCCCGCGGCTGATCGGATGTTCCCGGTCCACCCATTTCACCGGAAACGCGTGCCGCAGCCCGTGTCCGATCTTCTCCACTTCCCACGTGGCGCCCATCATCTCGGCGTATGCCGGCCATCCCTTGTCGCCATCGGGCGGCCGCTTCCACCCGTTGTCGAACACCTGCCCGTAGAACGTCCCGTAGCTCACGCCGTGGACCGCGATCATCCCTCTGCCCGAGCGGATGAACTCCTCCACCGCCCGCTCGGTCTCCACGCCCCAGCGCGGGCCGTTGTAGTGCAGCACCAGCGCGTGATAGTGCTCCAGGGTGCGGGCGGTAATGCCGCGCACCTCTTCTTCCACCTTCACGTCAAATCGCCCCGTCGCCTCCAGCTTGCTTCGCAAGTGCGGCGCCGTCTCGCGCCAGTTGTGATACGGAAGATCGGTGATTCCCGTCAGGATCAGCGCGTGAAGCTTGCCCCCCTCGGCGGCGGACGCGGCCGCCGCGCTCGCCGCCATCAGCGCGGCCAGGCACAGGGCGCCCGCCGGGCGCTTACGTTTCGAGGCAGGCAAGGACATTCCCCGGGCGATTCCCGTCTCCGGCCGCCGCCGGCTCCATCATCGTCAACGCGAGCAGACAGCCCACCTGCTCCCCGACGGTGGTGAGCATCTCCATCTCACGGCCTGTGTACGCGTGCGCCTGGCGGTGCTGCACGTTGATGACGCCCACCACGCGGTTTCGCGCGATCACCGGCGCCGAAAGAAACGATTCGTAGTCGTCTTCCGGCAGATCCTGGAAGCGCTTGAAACGCGGGTCCCGGTACGCATCCCGCGAGATCGCCAGCAGCGTCCTCTCCCGCGCCACCCATCCCGTCAGCCCTTCGCTGACCTTCAGCCGCACGTTCCCCGCCGCCGGCGCGCCCGCCGAATTGGTCGCGCACAAAACCAGTTCGTCGCCGTCCAGCACGTACAGCAGGCACGAATCGCATTCCATGAATTCCACTACCAGCGACACGATTCCCTGCAACACGCCCTGGAGACTCATCTCCTGCACCATAAAACGGCTGATCTTTTGGAAAAGGCGAAGCTGCTGTTCGGCTCGCTGAAGCTGTTGCTCCAGTTCTCTGACGCGCGACACTGCCGTTATTATCCCAGACTTTTCCCCTGTCCGAAACCGGCATTTCCCCGGGCCGGCGCGGGTAGAATGGAGGCTATGGTTCGACTGGATAACTTCCTGACGACGTGGAAGACCATCCGCGCCGACGCCGCCCAGGCGGTCGAGGACATGCCCGCCGAGCGGCTGGACTACAAGCCCCAGGACGACATGATGAGCTTCCGCGAAATCGCCGAGCACATCCTCTATGCCGGACGCGGCTTAACCGGCTTGCTGCTCGACGGCGAGGCGAACTTCCATACGCCCGAGTTCCGTGAGAAGCTGAAGCGCTATTACGAGCCGCTGCCGAAAGACGCCTCGCCGGCCCAAATCGCGGCGGGTCTGAGAGCAGGCGTCGACGATCAGTTCGAGCAACTGGGGGCCAGGGACGCCGATTTCCTGGCCGGCCTCATCACCCGCCTCGACGGGATGCAGGTTACGCGGATGGAAATGCTTCAGTTCGTCAAGGAGCACGAACTGACGCACCGCGCCCAGTTGTTCACCTATTTGCGCCTGAACGGCGTCGTGCCGCCCACCACCCGCCGCCGGCTGGCGCGGAAGAAGTGAGCCCGTTCGCGCCTTCCGCGCGGAGACAGTTGCATTTCCCACCCCGTCTTGTATAAAAGGAATTGCGGAGCCTTTCGGAGGTCCATCTTATGGTTGAATGCCCCTTATGCGATGCAGCTCTCGAAGTGGATGAAGACGAACTCGATGAAGGCGATAACCTCGCGTGCGACGAGTGCGGCGCGACCCTGCGGGTTCTGAGCCTCCACCCGCTTGAGATTGAGGAGGTCGAAGAAGACTTCGACGACGACGAGGACGACGACGACGAGGACGAGGAGGACGAGGATTTCGAAGAAGAAGAGGAAGAGGACGACGATCCATGGAGGAGTTCCCGCCGTTACTGAAGCCCGCCCTGGCGTTCGCTCTGCTGTGCGCCCTGGCCGCCGGCGCCGCTCCGCCGGATCGCAAGAAGGGCGCGCCCCAGTCGTTCGCCGTTGTCGCCGGGTCCGTCTTTCATGAGTCCGGCCGGTCCCTCCCCGGAGCCCGGATCCTGGTCACGCCGAAGCCGCCGGCAACCGAGGAATCCAGGCAACCCAAAGGCTATAAGGCGGTTACCGACTCGCGGGGCGAGTTCGCCGTCCGGGTTCCGGCCGGATCGATGCGATACACTGTAAGTGTAGACGCCAAAGGCTTTCATCCGGAAGAAAAAGAGGCGGCCGTTTCGTGGGACGAGCGCGTCGACCTCTTCTTTCGCCTTAGGCCCATAGAAGGAGAGGCTGGAGAATCTCGATGAAAAAGCTATTCACCGTTTTGTCTGCGGCCGTCCTTGTCGCTGCCGTCGCGGCCGTGTACGCCCAGGATCCCGGCGCGCCCCGCGAGCCCGGCAAGCCTGGGGGTGCGCGCTACTTCGAAAAAAAGGAGAAGGAGCCGGAAACCGCCCGTTCCGTGGAAGGTAAGGTGCTCGCTTCCGACGAGAAAACGGTGGAGGGCGCCGTCGTCCAACTGAAGGACACCAAAACGCTCCGGATCCGCTCTTACATCACCCTGGCCGACGGGAGCTATCATTTCCACGGTCTCAGTCCCGACACCGACTACGAGATCAAGGCAAGCAAGGACGACGCCGAAAGCCAGACCCGGCGCTTGACCGTCTACGACTCGCGGAAAAAAGCTACCATAGACTTGAGGCTCAGGCCTAAAGGATAACCCGCTCGCTTCCGGGCGGGTTCGGCGCTCTAACGCGCGGCCGTCAGCCGCGCTATCCATTCTCAGAGGAGGGAATCACCATGTTGAGAAGAAGCTTACCAGTACTGTTTGCGCTACCCCTGCTGGCCGGCGCCTTGTTCGCCGGCGGTCTCAAGGTTGGCGACGCCGCCCCCGAGTTCGACCTCAAGGCAGTCGACGGGTCGGCGGTCCGCTACTCGCAATTGTCCGGCGATGTCACCGTCATCGCCTTCATCGCCACCGAGTGCCCCGTCTCGAACAATTACAACGACCGCATGAAGGCCCTCTACAACGACTATCACGCCAAAGGCGTCAAGTTCATCTTCATCAACTCCAACAACACCGAGCCAGCCGCCGCGGTGAAGGAGCACGCCGCCTCCCACGGCTTCGCCTTCCAGGTCTACAAGGATCCGGGCAACGTTGTCGCCGACCAGCTCGGCGCCCAGGTCACCCCCGAGGTCTTCCTGGTCAAGAGCGGCAAGGTCGCCTACCACGGCCGCATCGACGACGCGCAGAAGGGCGAGATCAAGGACCATAGCCTGCGCAACGCGCTCGACGCCGTCCTCCACGGACACACCCCCGAAAGGGCGGAACTGAAGGCGTTCGGCTGCACCATCAAACGAGTCAAAGCTTCGTGAAGCCGCTGGCCATTCTGTTGCTGTTGGCGGGTTCGGCTTGGCCGGCCGGTCCCGCCCGCCTTCTGCCTTACGACGAGAAAGTCCACGCCGCCGTCCTCTCCGAGCATAAGGGGTCGGTAGTCCTGATCGACTTCTGGGCCACCTGGTGCGCCCCCTGCCTCGCGGAACTGCCGCAGCTTGTCGCTCTCGAGACAAAGCTTCGCGGCAAGGGCTTCCGCCTCGTCTCGGTCTCCGCCGACGACCCTTCCGACGAGGCCGCCGCCCTCCAGTTCCTTCAAAAACACAACGCCCCGCCGCCCGCTTACCTCAAGCGCGTCGCCGATGACGACCGGTTCATCGGCTTCATCGACCCGAAGTGGAGCGGCGCCCTGCCCGCCCTCTTTCTCTACGGTCGCAACGGCCGGCTTGTCCGCAGCTTTGTCGGCGAGACGGAAATCTCCACTATCGAGAAGGCCATCCGCGCGCTGCTGTAGCCTATCAGCAGATGGGACCTTTACCGCAAGGCAGGTCGTTCAACGACCTCATCGCCGCCATGCGTGGCTTTCAGGAATCGCGCGCGCTCCTCACCGCCGTCGAACTCGATATCTTCGCCGCCATCGGCGAAGGCGCCACCGCCGAGGAAACGGCGGCCCGCATCGGCGCCGCTCCCCGCTCCACCGGAACGCTGCTGAACGCGCTGGTCGCACTCGGCGCCCTGGCCAAGCGCGGCGAGCGGTATTTCAACACCGAGGTCACCACGCGCCATCTCACCCCCGGCAAGCCGGAGTACGCGCGGCCGGCCCTCATGCACACGGTGAACCTGTGGAACACCTGGTCCAACCTCACCGAGTCCGTGCGCGCCGGAACCGCCCCAGGTCATCGCGAAGTCGGCGCTCGGGACCCCCGGTGGATCGAGGCGTTCATCGCCGCCATGCACTACTACGGCCGGGAAAACGCTCCCGCCATGCTGCGGGCCGTCGGCGCCGAAGGAGCCTCCCGGTTGCTCGACATCGGCGGCGGCTCCGGCATCTACTCCATCGTCTTCGCCAACGCCAATCCCGACTTGCGGGCCGAAATCCTCGACCTGCCGGAGGTCCTCCCCATCGCCCAACGCCACATCCGGGAAGCGGGCCTCGACGGCCGCATAAGCGTCCGTCCCGGCGACCTCCGCCAGGACGAGTTCGGCGCCGGCTACCACCTGGTGCTCCTCTCCGCCATCTGCCACATGCTGAGTCCGGAGGAAAACCAAGATCTCCTCGTCCGGGCGCATCGCGCAATGCTGCCGGGCGGCAGGCTGGTGATCCGCGAGTTCATTCTTCAGCCCGACCGGACCGGTCCCCGCCAAGCCGCCCTCTTCGCTCTGAACATGCTCGTCGGCACTGCCGCCGGCAGCGCCTATAGCGAGGACGAGTACGCCGCCTGGCTCGACAACGCCGGCTTCCGCGATCTCGCCCGTCCGGCCGACGATCTGCTGGTCGCCCGCAAGTGAGCGCCGCTCAGGCCAGACGCCGGAACCGGTGCTCCGGCGTCGGTCTCCCCGGCTGAAAGCTCTCCCGGTGCGCTACCGTCACGCGCGCCGCCAGTTCCCCCGTGGCCTGCGCGACAATTCGCTCCAGCGCCTCCGCGCGCGACTTCGCCCGCAGGTTGATCAGCAGATTGTGTTTGCGTGCGGGCGCGGCGAACAGGTCGCCCTCCGCCTCCGGCGCCGTCTCCCCGTTCCGGCACACGCTGGCCTTGATGTATCCGGTCCGCGTCTGGTCGATCACCTTCAGGTGCGCGATCGGTATCGCCGCCTCCGTCAGCAGACCGTCCAGCCGCTCCAGCAGAGGGCCCGTGAGAGCCGCGGGCCGCAGCGCCCGCTTCAGCTCCACCACGCCCCGCCAGTTCAGCCAGCCAAGGCTCGCCTCGGCCTCGGCGTACCGTTCGTAATCCACGTCCAGCAGACGCAGCCCCGCCGCCGCGTCTGGGTCCAACGCTTCACTCAGCCACGCCTCCACCCCTTGCCCTGTCCGCGCGCTGAGCCGCCGCGGAACCACGCCGGGCAGCTCCGGCAAAGTCTCCTCCCGGTCCGCTTTGGTGAACGCCACGATATCCGCCTCGGCGATCTGGTTTCGGAACAGGTACGCCAGGTGCGGGTCGGCGTCCGGCGCCAGCATGAGCCGCGCCCGTTCCGGGTCAACCAGAACCGTGAACGGCGCCACGCGGAACCGGTCTCGGTAGTACTCCTTCAGCGGCTGGAGAATCGTCGCCGAAATGTCCATGCAACTGCCCACCGGCTCCGCGAAAATCACCTGCGGTTCGTGCGCCAGCAGCCGCTCCGCGCGCGCGATGAAATCCGAGAAACGGCAACAGAAACACGCGCCCGTCACCTCGTCCGCCTCGAACCCGGCATGTGACGCCAACAGCGTGTCGACCAACTCAGCCCCCTGGTCGTTCAAAATCATCGCCGAACGCACGCCGCGCCCCCGCAACGCGTTCGCCGCCGCGATCAGCAGCGTGGTCTTGCCCGCGCCGAGAAATCCGCCCACCAGGATCAGTGTCGTCATCGCCGCTCCCGGACATGATAACCTTCCTCGAATACATGGCCACGCTCCCGCCGGAAGTCCGGGTCCCCCGCATAGCCTGGATTGTGCTGGGTTTTCTCTGGATCGCCTACCTCATCAACTATGTCGACCGCCAGATGGTCTACTCCATCTTTCCCGCCTTACGGAGAGATCTCGGCTTCACCGACGCCCAACTAGGCCTCGCCGGGTCGATCTTCGTCTGGATCTATTCCCTGTGCATGCCCTTCACCGGTCGCCTCGCCGACCTGGCCCCGCGCGACCGGCTGATTGTCGCCAGTCTCGTCCTCTGGAGCTTTGCGACGCTTGGAACCGGCCTCAGCCATTCCGTCGGAGCATTCCTCTTCTGGCGCGGCGTCATGGGAGTCACCGAATCGCTCTACGTGCCGGCGGCTCTCGCGCTCATCGCCTCCCTCCATCCCGCCGCAACACGCTCCCGCGCCCTCTCCATCCACGCCACCGCGCAACTGGCGGGCATTGTGACCGGCGGCTGGTTCGGCGGATGGGCGGCCGATAACATCGGCTGGCGGCAGGGCATCTACTCGCTCACCGCCGCCGGAATCGTGTACGCGGTGGTGCTTTTTCTCGTCTTGCGCCGGGTCCCCAAACGCGGCGGCGCAACCGGGCGCGCGGCGGGCATCGCCTTCGGCATCTTCCGTCTGCGCTGCTATCTGGCGCTGTCCGCCGCCTTTTTCTGGTTTTCGGTGATGCTGTACCTGTTCTACGCGTGGCTGCCGACGTTCATCTACGAGCGGTTCGCGCTCTCGCTCACCTCCAGCGGCCTCACGGCCACGCTTTATCTCCAGGTGAGCACCGCCGTGGGCGTCCTCACCGGCGGCGTCCTCGCCGACAAGTTGGTTCCCCGCCGCGCCGCCGGCCGCTTCTACGTCGCCGGCGCGGGACTGCTGCTGAGCGCCCCGTTCGCCTATCTCACGCTGGCCGCGCCGTCGGTAGCGCAGCTCAAACTCGCCTCCGCCGCCTTCGGCCTCCTCTCCGGCCTCATGATCGCCAACGTCTTCGCGTCCGCCTATGACGTCCTGCCGGAGCGCAGCTACGGCTTCGGCGCCGGCGTTCTCAACATGATCGGTGGTCTCTCCGGCGGCGCGGGCATCCTGCTCGCGGGACTGCTGAAGGGCACGCTCGGCATCACTGGATTGATGGGCTGGGCGGCGCTGGCCTCGTCGGCGGCGGCCGCCGTTCTGCTGCTCACGGCCCGCTTTCACTTCGAGTCCGATCGCCAAATCCGCGACCGGCAGCAGAGGGATAGCGCCGCTTATGCCGGATGAAGCCGCTCCGGAGCCGGCGATTCCATCAGCGCCCGGACCTCTTCCGCCACTCGGAAGCCTTCCCGCCTCCCCTCCTCGATCCACCGGCTGACGCGTTCGGCGTCCCAACGCGACGCCTCCTTCCATCCTCCCAGGAGCTGTTTCGGCGCGACCGTCTTCCACGCCATCCCGGGAGGCGGCATGTAGTCGTGCCGGCTCACCGACCGCAAGATCGCCTGCGGCACTCGCAGCGCCAGCGGCCGCGGCGACAGAACGTCGATGGCTACCGCGCGCGTCGCCCCCATCTTCCCCGCGGCCCACAGCGGCAGCGGCCCCAGAGCCCCGCCGTCCACATACCTCGTCCCATCCAGGAGAACCGGCGCCATGATCAGCGGAACCGAGCACGATGCGGCCAGGTGCCGCCAGGTCACTTCGGCGCCCTCGAACAGCACCGGCCTCGGCGGCGACGTCGCCACGGCGACCACGCCGAGCCGGAGCCGCGGCTGCCGCCCCTCGCACATCGATTGGATGCGCGTCTGGATCGGCGTCGCGTCCACCAGTCCTCCCAGCCCCCGCCTTGGCATCCGCCACGATGGCCGCAGGGTGGCGTCCAGCCCCCGCCAGTATTCCACCAACTCCGGCGCCGCCGCGCCGCAGGCGATCAGCCAGGCGTTCAGCGACCCCACCGAGGCCCCCACTACGATCTCCGGCCGCACGATCTCCTCCAGCGCCGACCACGCGCCCGCCTGCCAGGCCCCGAACATTCCGCCCGCCGAAAGCACCAGCGCTCTCACACCCCACTCTTAACACAGCCCGCCCCCTGCGCCGCGCCGGGCATAATGATTCGAGGAGGTGGCGTGAATCAAGCAAACCGCCGGCCGGTGGCGCTCGCGATCCTGTCGTTGCTCCTTTTCTCCGCCCCTCTCCCGGCGCCGGACGAGCCCGACGACGGCAATCTTTCGGTCCTCCTCGTCGGCGACATCATGCTCGGCCGCCTGGTCAACGACGTTCTCAAAACCAAGCCGCCCGACTTCCCCTTCGGCGATACCCTGCCCTTCTTCCAGAGCGCCGACCTCGCCGCCGCCAACCTCGAATGCGTCCTCGCCGACCGCGGCGAACCCTGGACCCGCACCCCCAAAACCTTCCACTTCCGCTCCGACGCCCGCAACGTCGTCGTGCTCCAGACCGCCCGCCTCGACTTCGTCTCCGTCGCCAACAACCACTCGATCGATTACGGCTACTTCGCCCTTCGCGACATGCTCGAGGTCCTCGAACATGCCGGCATCGCTTCCGCCGGCGCCGGCCAGAACACCGCCGATGCCTGCCGCCCCGCTTTCAAGGACGTGCGCGGCCTCCGCGCCGGCTTTCTCGCTTTCACCGACAACGAACCCGCCTGGGCCTCCCGCGCCGACTACCCTGGGACCTGTTACACCCGCATCGACATGCGCGACCCCCGCGCCCAGAGCATCCTCGACCGCGTCCGCCTCGCCCGCCGCGAAGCCGCGCTCGTGATCGCCTCCGTTCACTGGGGCGGCAATTGGGGCCAGGAGCCGCCGAAAGAGCACGTCTGGCTCGCCCGCGCCCTCATCGACGCCGGCGCCGACATCGTCTTCGGCCACTCCCCGCACGTCTTCC
The DNA here is from genome assembly GCA_026129905.1 of Bryobacteraceae bacterium. Taxonomy (GTDB): domain Bacteria; phylum Acidobacteriota; class Terriglobia; order Bryobacterales; family Bryobacteraceae; genus JAHCHE01. The sequence continues at coordinate 26,261 of JAHCHE010000044.1, forward strand.
GCGGCATCGAGATCTACAAGGGAAAGCCCATCCTCTACAGCGCGGGCGATTTCATCGACGACTACGCGGTCGACCCGAACGCGCGCAACGACCAGTCGTTCCTGTTCCACGTCGACCTCGTCCGCGGCCGCATCCACAGCCTCCGCCTCTACCCGACCGTCATCGACTCGTTCCAGGCTCGCCTCGCCCGGGGCGAAGCGGCCGAGCAGATCGCCGCCCGCATGCAAGCCCTCTGCGCCGCCTTCAAAACGACAGCCGACTGGGACCCCGCCGAATCCTGCCTCCGCATCCTGATCCCGTAGTCCGCCCCGCGTTGCGCACCGAGTCAGGGCCCGGAGACCTTCCCTGCGCCCCCGACGAATACTTCGCCCGGATGCGGCCATCTTCTTCCGGCCACCAACCCTTCTTCGAAACCCGCTCCTGCCGGACCGCCCATCTAGGCGGACCGATTTGTCGTGGCCTTGAATCCGATCATCGACCAGATCGTCGAATGCTATCGCGCCGATTTTCGTCCCTCCGGCGTTCACGAAGAGATCTCGTTCGCGAACTCGCGCTTGCCGACTGGCGTTTGCGCCAGTTCACCGGCATCGAAACCGGACCGTTGACACGAATTGACACACTCGCCGCCAGCTAGTTCTTCTCCCAGGTCCTATGCACGGATTCGTCGAGTTGACTCTGTTGGGCGGCTGCCTGAGTACATGCTTCGCAAATACGCTCGCGTATTCGTGGACTGTACCGGCTCCGTACAGAGTTGCCTGCGCTCGTCAGCGAGCGATCGTCCGGGTTACATCTCCGCAGTTCCGAAAAGCACGTGGAGTTCCGCAATCAGCGCCCAGGCCGTCAAGCGATCCACGCCGGGGATCGTGCACAGCCTGTCGATCAGCTCGGCGTGCTCCTGCATGCGCTCCGATAGCCGCGCCTCCAATTCTCCGAACCGGCCATCCAGGGCGCCGCAGGCCAGGCTGACCGGCAGGAGAGCCTTTGGCGGGACGACGAGACTTTCGCGCAGAGAGCGCGCGAACTCAGGAGTACGGAGGATCCGTCGAATCGCGACGGCCTCGCATCCGGCGCCAGCCTATCCGCCGGTAAGCAGAAAGTGGACCGACGCCAGCGCGTTGTTCAGCGCGTGCGCGGCGAAGGGGGCGAGCAGAGTCCCGTTCCGCCGGTAGAGCCAGGCGAGGGCGATTCCCACCCCGAAGTAGTACGGCATCAGCGCGAACATCGGGATGTGGGAGACGGCGAACAGCGCGGCAGTGAACGGCACGCCGAACCGGATCGATCCTTCCCGCAGGAAGGCGCCGAACATGCACCCGCGGAACAGCAATTCCTCGGCGGCGGGCGCCAGCAGCGCGATTTGCGAGATCGCGACCGCGAGCACCCAGCCGCCGGAGCGAAGCATCTGCTCGACTTCCACGTACCGCACGGCGCCGTCTCCGAGCAGCGCCCGCGCCGCCTGTTCATAGGCCCACCCGGCTGCCGACAGCGCGGCGCCGCAGGCCAAGCTGACCGGCAGGAACGCCTTTGGCGGGACGACGAGACTTTCGCGCAGAGAGCGCGCGAACTCCGGAGTGCGCTGGATCCGTCGAATCGCGACGGCGCACATGATGAGCAAGGTTCCGGCGCCGATCGCCAGAGCCAACCCGCTCGACATTCTGTCACGATCACCCGCTCCAAGAATTGCGGCGACAATCCCCAGCGGGATCGTCAAGACGAAGACAAGAAGCAGGTCCCGCAACGACCGCGAGGCAAGGACCTTGTTGGAAGACCGCTCCGGGACCGGGAGTGCTACGGCGGTGGCGTCTGCGATCATGGGAAGTTCCTCGCCGATCAAAAGGCACGCGCAATGCCATCCCGCCAGGAGCGGCCAATTCGCTGATTCCCCGCCAATTCCGGCGTGGCGGCGGGTTGCCGAACTATCAAAACGGATAGCGACATCCGATCAAACTTAGACGATTGGATAAACGCCCTACTCGAGCATCACCAGTTCCACCACGCCGTCCATGAAGCGGCGGATGACCGAATCCGGGGCGTCGTAGTTGTTGGCCATGATCGAGAAGGCTATCAGGCTGCCGTCGGGGCGCTGGCCGTAGCCGGAAAGCGCGCTGACGTGGGTCATGGTGCCGGTCTTGGCCAGCACGCGGCCGATGGCGCCGGTTCCGCGAAAACGGTAGCTCAATGTGCCGTCGGCGCCGGCGACCGGAAGAGTGTCCAGCCAGCCGTCGCGCTCTTCGGAGAAATACATGTGGTTCAGCAGGCGCACGACGGAGGCGGGCGTGGCGAGGTTCTTGGAAGACAGGCCGGAGCCGTCCTCGAACTGGTACTCGTCCTCGCGGATTCCCACTTCCTTCAGGAAGGCGGTCATCTCCTCGAGGCCGGCTTCGCGGCTTCCTATGTAGCGGCGGGTGCGGCCCACTTCGCGCAGGACGAGTTCGGCATGAAGGTTCTGGCTCACCTTGTTGATCACCTTGAGGATCTCGTACAACGGCGGCGAGCCGCGCCGCGCCAGTTCCACGCCCGTTGGGACCGGGGGCGACGGCGCCTTCTTCAAATCGGGGGCCTCGCGCGACGGAAGGTGGCGCGAGGCGACGTCTCCCTGAATCACGACGCCGAGTTTTCGCAGCATCTCGGCGAACACCCCGGCGGCGTGTTGCGCCGGGTCGCGAATCGCCAACAGCTTGTCGCGGGCGTCGCGGGTCCGGATGGCGCCCCAGACATCGATGTCCCGCGAACTTGGCGGCCACTCCAGCAGGATCTCCGTATCGCCGGCCAGCACGGTTTTCACGTGGTTGTTGATCCGGTAATACTCGATCGGCGGGTCGGTAGAGATCACCGCCGGAGCGCCGCTACGGTAGCCGGGACGGATCTTCAGGCGAAAGGCGTTGTCGTGGAGCGAGAGCGCGCTAACCGGCGCACCGTACTCCCAGTTGATGTCGTCCAGTTCCCAACTCGGCGGATAGGGCGCGCTGACGAAGGCCGAGTCGTCTCCGACGATGTTGCCGCCGACCACGCGCACTCCGCTTTCCACCACCTGGCGCGCCAGCAGCGACAGGGGGGCGAACGGATCGCCGCCGCCCGGCCCCTGCCGGTACGGAAATTCCCTTCCCGACAGCGTGGGATCGCCGGCGCCTACCAGGCTCAAATCGCCCGCGAGGAAGCCCTGCGAGTCCGGCGGCGCCGCGGCGCGCACGCTGGTGTAGAAACGATATTCGGCTCCGAGCGTATGGAAAGCCAGCGCCGTAGTGAAGAGTTTCGTGTTGGAAGCCGGGACGAAGAGCCGTTCGGAGTTCTTCTCGTAGGCGACCTGGCCGCTGTCCAACTCGACGAACAACGCGCCCCAGTACGCGCGGGCGACGGCGGGAAACTGGCTTTCCAGGACGTCGATCTGCTCGTTTAACGGCGCCGCATGAGCGAGAGAGACGGCTAGCAGCGCCAGGCCCCACATCCGCATCCGTCACTCGGATTATACTTCGGTTGTGATCGCGCGGTCCCTTGCGGCGTTGCTGGCGGCGGCGTGCTGGCTGGCGGCGGAAGGGGCGGAGCCAAAAGGGGAACCGGAAGAATACGGCGCGCAAGGCCGGGCCGGCGACCTGACGGTTGCCGCGTCCTACTATTCCCGCTCCTTCAACTCAGGGGGACGGAGCTACTTTCTCGACAAGTACCTGGTGGTGGAAGCGGCGATCTACGGTCCTCCGCTGCGGCGCGCCGAGGTGTCCAACGCCCACTTCACGCTACGCGTCAATGGGGCGAGGCAGGGAATACTCCCCGTCGCGGGATCGCTGGCGGCCTACGACGTGAAATGGCGGGGCGTCGACCGGGGCATCCGGGCGCAAGCGGGCCCGGTGATCCTCGGCGGACCGGGCGCCGAGCAGCGCTTCCCCGGCGACCGGCGTGAAATCCCCGTGCCCCGTGCGCCCGATTCGAAGCCCGGCGGTGTAGAGCGCGAGCCCGAGCCGGACCTGGCGAAGTCGCTTACCGACGCTGCCTTGCCGCAAGGAGACGCCCTCGCGCTACCAGTGAGCGGCTACCTGTACTTTCCGTTCGACAAGAAGCTGAAGTCGATAAAGAAGATCGATTTGACGTACGAGGGACCGTCCGGAACGGCCACGCTCAAGCTCAAGTAGCGGCTTGTTCTCCGGTCAGCTTGGCTTCCACCCATATCAGCAGGAGAAGCACCGTGACCAGGAAGGTGCCCATCAGCGGTACCAGCATCACCAGCCGGATCCCCCAAGCATCGGCGTAGAAACCGATGGTCCAGGGCGCCAGCAGACCGCCCATCATCGCCAGCGAAAAGATCCCGCTGAATAGCGCGGGGTGGAAGTAGGGGAACCGGCGTCCGATGCGTTCCACCAGCAGCGGGTAGACCATCGCAAAGCCGCCGCCCACGAACAGGATTCCCGACAGGGCCCCGAAGCGGGTGATCGTGAACGTAAGGATCACGCAGCCGAACAGGGCGGAGGCGGTGCTCAGGGCCAGCAGCCTCGCATGCGAGACGCGAGGCAGCAGGAATTGGGCCAGGACGCGGCCCAGCACCAGCGCGAGCCAGTAGAAAACCAGCATTAGGATGGCCGAAGCGGGGTTTAGCCCGATCCGCTGGATCAGGAAAATGGCCAACCATCCGGCCACCGACCATTCGTTGGCGAACTGAAAGAACAGCACGAGCGCGAACAGCACCGCGCTGGGGCTCTTGAAGTCCGCGAGGGCCTGCCGCCAGGACGGCTCCACGCCGGTGGGCACGGCCGGAAACGACGACCTCGCATATATAATCGCGAACACCCCGGGAATCAGAGCCAGCAGAAACAGGATGCTCGAAACGGCGTAAACGTAGAAGGTGCCGGCGACGAACAGCGCCATGACAAGGCTGCCGGCGCCGAACAGCAAACCGGCGAGGTTCGCCGTCGCGGCGGGATCGAGACGGTAGCTATGGGAAATGGCATGGAACAAGCCGCTGGCCAGAAGCCCGGCCGCGAGGCCCACAGCGAACACGCCGGTCAGGCGTAACCAGGGCGAAGCCGGAGGCGATACCAAAGCCAGGAAGATCAGCGCCGCGTAGGCCAGCCCCGAGGCCAGCGCGAGGCCGAAGGAAATCCCCTTCTTGAGGATCAAGCGGTGGGCGAGCGAGGTGGCCGACAGGATCCCCAGCGCCATCATCAGGAAGTGTCCGCCGGTGGCCGAGAAGTCGGAACTCAGGTGGCGGCCCCAGGCCGGCAGAATCGGTCCAAGAAAGGACATGAGCAGGCCGGCGAGAAAGAAACCGGCCAAGGCTTTGCGGACCGCGCGCGGCTGGAGCGCCCCGTCTTCGCCACGTTGCGCTGGGTTCGTCATCCTGCGTTCAGCGTGAAAGCCACCCACGTATTGTAGCGTCCCGGACGGGGGCCAAATTCCTAAACTTGTACTGCTCGGCTCGAAGTCTACGCTTTTCCGGAGGTCTAGGAGGGACGCGACATGCAAAAACAACAAGATAGCCGCTGGAATGCGGATTGCTAAGGAGAGGGTGGGGTTAAAGAGGTTCTCTCAGTCTTTGGTGGCAGTTGCCTCTGCCAAAATTTCGAGCCCCGCTCGCGCGGGGTTTCTTTTTTTGGGACCGCTGATAAAACCCCGCACCTCCACCGCATCTAGCCGTCCTCTCCCGCACCATACCGGATGTAGGGGCATAGTTTTCCTTGACAAACCCACCTGCTGAACCGTAGCATAGAAGTATCACTGAGAAAGGAGGTGGTCCAGGCAAGTATGATATCTGGTAGTAGTAGCAAGCGAACCAACTGTGAGGTGGTCGACTCCTGAGTTGACTGTTCTTACGTAGTGGACTCGTTCAGTGACGAGGCCAAGGTTCCTGTTGACCGGCCCCCTCACGAAAGTCCGATGGATTGAGTTCTCGTCCATCCCGCTAACGGCTACCCGGCCCCTTACCGGATCCGAGTTGACGGGCTCGAATCGGTAAGGGGCCTTTGTGTTTTCCATGCAGCCGGCAACCAGGCAAGCGCGCCCAGCGTGCTATACTGAAGAAGCCAATCGTTTTCCCCTCAGGAAGGATTCTCCAGCGACATGAAGGCAGGAATTCACCCCGCTTACGAAGAAGTTACAGTGATGTGCGCGTGCGGGCACAGCTTCAAGACCCGCTCGACCCACAAAGGCAACATGAGGGTGGAAATCTGCTCCAACTGCCACCCGTTCTTCACCGGCCGCCAGAAGCTTATCGACACGGAAGGCCGCGTCGATCGGTTCCAGAAGAAGTACGCCAAGGCCAAGGAGGCGGCCGCCCAAGCCGCCGCGGCGAAAAAGAACAAGCAGAAGCCAACCCAGTAGCGTCGGGTCGTCGCGTGTCGAAATGCCGTTCTCCGGGAATTTCGTGCGCATGAATTGCAGGCCGTTCCGGCGGATCGGTTAGGCGGACTCCACGCTAAGCCATAGATTTGCCGCTTCTTAACGGCGGCGCGCTCACGGGGTCCGACAGCCCGCAAGTTGGCGCGCCAAGTGCATTTCTCCCCTCCAGGAGGTGTGCTTATGAGGGCCGCTGGCATATTGCTGTTGGGATTCGGAATTCTGGCCGGACAGGCGCCGAGCCAGGTTCGTCCTTTGACTTCAGCGGAGACGGGGGAGCCTACCCCGGTATTCCGCGTGACCGTCGTATCGCGGACCATTAAGGCGATCAACTACCATCGCCGCTCGGGAACCACCCGGATCGACTTCCGCGGCACGGAGCTGATGCCGTCCGCGAAAGGGGAAGCCAAGGTCGCGAGCCGGATGGGTTCTACCAAGATCGATACCAGAGTGGACGACCTCGAACCGGCCAACAAGTTCGGGCCGGAGTTCCTGACCTACGTGCTCTGGGCCATCACGCCGGAGGGGCGGGCGCAGAACCTGGGCGAATTTGCGCTCGATGGCGATAACGCCAAGCTGCTGTCCACAACCGAACTGCAGACTTTCGGCCTGATTGTGACGGCTGAGCCCTACTTTGCCGTCACGCAGCCGAGCGAAGTGGTGGTGATGGAGAACTTCATCCGGAACGACACCACCGGGACGTTCCAGGATGTGGATGCCAGGTACGAGCTTCTGAAACGCGGCGTCTACACGATGAACCGTTCGGATTACCCGCCCGTCAAGATCGATCCGAAAGGTCCGCTGCAACTCGCCCAAGCTGAAAACGCCGTCCAGATCGCGCGGCTGGCGGGCGCCGATAAATACGCTCCGGACACTTTCCGAAAGGCGGAATTGAATCTCGAGAACGCCCGCGGGTTCCTGGCAAGCAAGAACCGGAAGCGCTCGGAGACGAACGCCCGGGAAGCGGCGCAGATGGCTGAGGACGCGCGCCTGATCACGATGCAGAAGCTCGAGGAAGAGCGCGTGGCGGCCGAGAGGGCCGCGGCGGCCGCACGGGAGGCGAGAGCGAGAGCGGCGGCCCAAGAGGAGGCTCGCCGCCGCCAGCAGGCCGAGGCGGAACGGGTTGCCGCCGAGCGCGCCCGCCGTCAGGCCGAACTGGCCGCGCTGCGCGCCGACAAAGAGAAGGCTGAAGCCGACGCCCGGCGGGCAGCCGCATTAGCGCAGCAGCAGGCCGCCCGCGCCGAAGCGGAGGCCGCCCGAGCCTCGGCGCTGGCGCAGCAGCAGGCCGCGCAGGCCGAGATCGAACGGGAACGCGCCGCCGCCCAGGCACAGCAGCAGGCGGCACAGGCCGAAATCGAACGGGAGCGCGCCGCGGCCGAAGCCCGGCAACAGGCCGCCCAAGCAGAGGTGGAAAGGGCGCGGCTGGCCGCCGAAGAAGCCGCCCGAGCCCGGCAGCAGGCTGAACTGGAACGCCAGAGAGTGGAATCCGAAAAGGCCGAGCTGCGCGCCCGCCTGCAACAGCAGCTCAACCAGGTACTTGAGACCCGCGAGACCGCTCGCGGTCTGATTGTGAACATGTCCGACGTTCTGTTCGATCTCAATCAGTACACGCTCAAGCCGGGTGCGCGGGAGAGACTGGCCAAGGTGGCCGGCATTCTGCTCGCTTATCCTGGATTGGACGTGGCGGTGGAAGGTCACACCGATAGCACGGGGAGCCATCAATACAATCAGCGTCTCTCCGAGCAGCGGGCCCAGAGCGTCCGCGACTACCTGGCGCAGCAGGGCGTGCCTTCCGCCTCCGTGACCGCCAAGGGATTCGGCAAGACCATGCCCGTGGCGACCAACGACACGGCGGCGGGCCGGCAGCAAAACCGCCGCGTCGAACTGGTGGTGTCCGGCGACCTGATCAGCTCGAATTTCGGACGCCCATAGCGGTGACCGCTCCGGTTGCCGCGCGGCGCTCTCCCCCAACTGCGCCGCGCGGCAACCTGGGACTCGGAGTGTTCTGCCCGGCTGGGCTATCGTTGGTCGTGGCAGAGTTGGCAGTCGTTGGAGGCCTGTTTGGCGCTGTGGCAGTCCATGCAGCCGGCCATCGAAATGTCCTTCTCCACCTGGAGCCGGTCGCGCTGCTCGACGGGACCGTGACACGTCTGGCACGAGACGCCGTCCACGTCCATGTGGATCTTATGGCTGAAGACGACGTAATCGGGGACCCGGTAGACCCGCTCCCACGGAACCGGCTTTCCCTCGCGGTGAAATTCGGCGAGCTTTGCGACGTGCGGGCTCTCCTTCTTCACCGCGATATGACAGGCCATGCACTTCGCGGTCGCCGGCAGCGTCGCGAAATCTCCGGGCGCGGGCATTGAGTGGCATTCGACGCATTTGAGTCCGGTTCCGGCGTGGGTCCTATGGCTGAAGGGAAGGGGCTGGGGAGGCGGCGGCCGAAGAATCTTCGGCTCCGGAACCTGGGCGAACGCCGCGATTGCTACCAGGGCCAGCCATTTCCCTCCCATCACGGCCATCGTATCATCGGCCTCGGGAGCGGCGTCGCCGGGGCCTCGGGAGCGGCATCGCCGGCGTCGGGACGTCCGCGAGCGGGCCGCCGATCGACCGCGCATGCGGCTCAAGAACCTCGCGGCGTATCCTGGTGGGGATGCTCGACATGGGGATGCTCGATCGGCGCGGTTTCCTCTCCTCCGCGCTGCTGGCGCTGCCGGCCTGGGCCGCGAACCGGGATGAAGGAGACTGGCGTCACTACGGAGGCGACGCGGGCGCGACGCGGTTTTCGCCGCTCGACCAGATCAAGCGGGCGAACGTCTCGAAGCTGAAGCCGGCGTGGAATCACCGCTGCGGCGACGCTTCCAGACGCCCCGCCACAACCATCGAGTGCACGCCCCTGGTGATCGGCGGCCGGATGTATCTCACCACGGCCCGGGTGCAGGTCCGCGCGCTGAACGCGGCCACCGGCGAGCCCTTGTGGAACTTCGATCCGCCGGACCGCGCGCCGAGGGGACGCGGCGTCAATCGCGGCGTCACATGGTTCGAGGACGGAAAGCTGCGCAACGTCTTCGCGGCGATTCAGGACAAGCTGTACTGCCTGGACGCGCGCACGGGCGAGCTGGCGAAGCGCTTTGGCGATAACGGCGTCGTCGATCTCACCGCGCAGTTCGACCGCAACATGGACGGGCTGACGTTCCGCGTCACCAGCCCGGCGGTGGTCTTCGAGGACACCGTCGTCGTTGGGGGCGGTGGAGGCGAAGGCCCGCGTGCGGAAGCCCCGGGGCACGTGCGCGGATACGACGTCTATACCGGCAAGCGAAAGTGGATTTTCCACACCATCCCCCACCCGGGCGAGTTCGGCTATGAGACGTGGCCGAAGGACGCCTGGACGCGCAGCGGGGCGGCGAACAACTGGGCCGGCATGAGCGTCGATGCGAAGCGAGGCTGGGTGTTCGTTTCCACCGGGTCGGCTTCCTTCGATTTCTGGGGCGGCGACCGGCATGGCGACAATCTCTTCGCCAATTGCGTGCTGGCTCTGGACGCGCGAAACGGGAAGCTGATCTGGCATTACCAGACGGTCCGCCACGACGTCTGGGATCTTGACCTGCCCGCGCAGCCGGCGCTGGTAACCGTGCGGCGCGGCGGCCGCGACATCGACGCCGTGGCGCAGGTGACGAAGATGGGCTTTACGTTTCTGCTGGATCGCGAAACCGGGAAGCCGCTGTTCCCGGTCGAGGACCGCGAGACGCCGGAGAGCGACGTCGAGGACGAAAAGCTGTCGCCGACCCAGCCTTTCCCCCTGAAGCCCGCGTCGGTGTCCCGGCTGGAGGTGAACGAGGACCTGATCACGGACATCTCGCCGGAAGCCCGCGACTTCGCTCTCAAGCGGTTCCGTTCCCTGCGCGGGGGGACCATCTACGCCCCTCCGAGCCGGCAAGGCACGATCTACTCGCCGGGGACCCTGGGCGGCGCTCTGTGGGGCGGTTGCGCCTTCGATGCGGCCAACCAGCGGCTGTTCGTCAACTCGAGTGAACTGCCGAGCATCGCCACCCTCCGCGACAGCGGACCGGAGGACAAGTTCCGTTTCCGCCTCGCCAGCTACGAGAAGCTGGTCGATCACGAAGGTTTTCCGGGCGTCAAGCCGCCGTGGGGACACATGACCGCCATCGACCTGGCGACGGGGGAGTTCGCCTGGAGAGAGGTGTTGGGCGAATACCCGAAGCTGGTCGAGCGCGGCCACAAGCGCACGGGCACGTTCCAGCTTGGTGGCGCGATCGCGACCGCCGGAGGGCTGTTGTTCATCGCCGCCACCGCCGACGAGAAGATCCGCGCGCTCGATTCGGCGACCGGAGAAGAGGTGTGGGAGTACAAGCTGCCGGCGGGCGGCTACGCAACTCCCTGCGCCTACTCGGCGGGCGGCAAACAGTATGTCGTCATCGCCTGCGGCGGAGGCAATCGCCAGCCGACGCCGTCGGGCGACGAGTACGTGGCGTTTTCGCTGTAGCGGCGGGCAGTATGTTTCCTTTCAAGATGCGGGGTGAACGGAGCGGGGAGCGACGGGAGTGGATGGCCGGACTGCCGGCCTTACTTCTTCTGCCGTTCTTCGGCGCCGGGCCCGCTGCTGGGCAGGTGACGCTGACGGACAACGTCGATTGGGAAGGACAGTCGAGCTGCAAAATCGTTACGCCAACGGCGACGTACTACTTTCACAAGCAAGGCGCGGGCTTCGCCAGCATGATCGATATCGATGGCCGGGACTGGATCGGCTATCGACCGTTCGGGGGGCCCGACGGGCAGTTTCGTGGCATCCCGAACCTGGTCCATCCGGAAGGGCACTTTCACCCTGGCGGCATGGCATGCTCCAGCCGGATCGCGAGCGCCGATGCCGCCAAGGTCACCATCGTCTCCGAATGCCAGGACAACCAGTGGGCGGCGCGGTGGGACGTATTTCCTCAGAATGCGCATCTGACGGTATTGCGAGCCCCCAGGACCTACTGGTTCCTGTACGAAGGCTCGTTGGCGGGCAAGTTCGAGCCGGAACAGCAGTACGTCGTGCGCTCCAGCGGGCAGCGGACCTCGGCCGCCGAGAGCTGGGAAGGAGACCTGCCTGGTCCGGAGTGGGTATATTTCGGCGACAACCGGATCTCGCGCGTTCTCTACCTGGTCCACCATGACGATGACGACGCCATCGATTCCTACTGGCCGATGCAAGGTCAGATGACGGTGTTCGGATTCGGCCGGCTGCGTTTGAACACGTTTATGGAAGCCACCCCGAATCGCTTCACCATCGGCTTCGCCGAAAGCGAGGCCGCCGCCAGGAGCGCCATCGAGGAAGCGCTGGGCGATCACGCCGCGGGTTCCCGGTAGGGCCTGACGCGGGCCCGGCGAGGTGGCTGAACCCTGGCGGTTAACCCAGGCCTAACGGAAGCTCGGCCGGGCCACGATCCGGTGAGGCTGGCCACCGAACAAATGCTTACTTCGCCTCGCTCGGACTTCCGAAGTTGACTGTACGATAGGCTCAACTCGCCGAACCGCCGTATGCGCGACCCGTACGTACTCCGAAGCCAGGAAAAAGCGCTCCAGCGCGAATTCCACCCGGCATCGCATCCTCGCCTCCGCCGCCACCCTGCTCGCCAAACCCAACCACGAACTCGAATCCCCCCTCACCGACTACCGCGCCGACTTCCGCCCCTCCTCCGTCCACGAGCGGACCCTGGTCGACGAAATCGCCGTCGCCGCCTGGCGCATGAAACACCTCGCCCGCATCGAAACCGGACCATACGCGCCGGCACGCCGCTCTGGAGCCACACAGTGTACCAATCCGGCATCGCCCGGAGCTGAATGAAAGCTGATAGCCGACAGCTCTACAGCTAAAAGCGCTTGTCCCTTTTTGCTGTTCTTGACCGGTCTTCGCGCGTGGACGCGGTTCGGGCAGAGAAACACCGCGGATCGTTCCGAGCCGGCGCAGGCCGCTCGGGTCGATCCGGGAATTCAACTATGCCGCGGCGCCGCCTCCCGCGGCGGCGCGCCAACGCAGTTCCTCGTGACGAACCTCGCCGGCGACGCGGCGAGTCTCCTGCGCCGCCAGTTTCTCCGCGTCGTTTTTCCAGGCGAGCCAAGCGGCCGAAATGCTGTACAGCACTTCCCGTTGATCGAGCGGCCGAGCCAGAACGTCGTATCCGCCCAGGTTCAGAACCTCCGCCCAGAGGTCTCCGTCGCTGCGGGCGGAAGCGACTACCAGCTTGGGTGGGTGGCCCAATTCGTTCATGGCGCGAAGGAGGTCCTTCCAATCGGCTTGGTCCAGTTGTTCTTCCACGACCACAACCGGCACGACGAGCGCGCCTAACAACGCGAGCGCGTCTTCCCGGTTGCCGGCGCGATACAGCCTCCAATTGGTTCTGCTGAAAACGTTCAGAAAGAAAACGTGATCCTGTTCGAAGGGACTGATCAGTAGTGCGGTGGCAACCCGGTTCGGGTCAGGTTGCTGAGCCGGAGCCCCGGCCATTGGGTGCACCTCGCTTTCGCTATCGTCTGTCGGTGGATCCGCGAAGCGGTTTGCGCTGGCCGCCGGCTGCTTCGCGCCACCAGTCCCCGGAGAAGCTCTCCTGGGAGTGACACCAACACGCGACGGTCCTTGGTGCTGACCTGGTTTCCCCATGGCCGTGCCATGAGGACGCCTGTACAATTCTAGCGCATGATCGCATCAAAATTGTGCATTCTTTTGAAAAAGTTATCGCAGAACTTCAGTCCTGGAACATCGATATCCCCGCTACGCCTGCCGCCCCCGCCGCGATGCAGGCATCGGCGTTCTCCACGCAGACGCCTCCCAGCGCGTAAACCGGCATCCGTACCGCCAGGCATGCTCTGCGCAGCGCCTCCAGCCCCGCTGGCGGACCGTACTCCGCTTTTGACCGCGGCTGGAACACCGGGCTGAAGACGGCGAAGTCCGCCCCTTCTTCTTCCGCGCGGACAACTTCCTCGAGGTCGTGGCAGGAGACTCCGGTGAGAAATGCCTGTGGGAGACCCTCCCGCAACCGCCGGGGCGGCGGACTCTCGCCCGGCAGGTGGATACCATGGGCGCCGCAAGCCAGCGCCACGTCCGCCCGGCCGTTCACCAGGATCTTCGCCCCATGCGGATTGGGCAAGGCCAGCGCCCGCGTCACGAGGTCAACCAATTGACGGGAGGACAGGTCTTTTTCGCGGATCTGCACCAGGTCGATGCCCTCGGCCAGCCGCCGCGCGATCATGCTCAGCAGGGGCTCGACCCCGCCGAGCGATCGCCGGTCCGTGATGTAGTAGCGCTTCACGAGCCGGGCGCGAGCCGGTAATAACTTTCCCCCGCGCAGGCGCGGCAAAGCGTCCGCCCGCCGGCCGTCACTTCGCGCCGGAAATTGATACCCTCGCCGCATGAATCGCAGACCACCCTCGGCGCCTTGTAGCCCGGCAGGTCTTCCGGCGCCAGCTTCACTTCCACCCACTGCGTCTCGAACAATTCGTCATCGGGCATCTCCCGATAGGCTTTCATCTGCTGTTGGTTCTTGTCTGCGATGTCCGGGTGAAGTTCCCTGGCTCGCTGCTTGCTCGACTCCCGGGCCACCACCCGCACCGCCCGGTTCTCCTTCAAGTCGCAGAACGTCGCGGCCACTTTGCCGAAGTCGCGGAACTTCAACGCCCGCTTGCCCAGCCGGCACCCGGTGACCACCGCGACGGCGTCCGTGGCGCACCGGTCGATTTCGACGAAGGTGATCAGCCGTTTCCGGTCCCCGCTTTCCGGGTCCTGAAGGCCCAACAGCTTGACGCCCAGTACCGCCATCCGAAGCCCAAGTATCTGCCCGGCGCAGATGTGGCCGTGCGCTTTTTCCGCCAGCGCTACGTACTCGTCGAAACTTCTCATCCATGGCCTCCTCGGCGCAGGTCCGTCACGATTTCCCCACCCCGGATTCTGTCGCCCAGCCCTTATTATGAAGCCCACGGGCGCCGGAACACCTCTGTCCTCCCGGCGTCACTAAAGCCGCGGCGGCGTGCTCACTACCAGCGCGCGCGCCGGCGTGGACGTCAGCCCCCGATAGGAGTGGGGCTCCGAACCGTCAAAGTAGGCGCTATCGCCCGCTCGCAGGACCCGTTCTTCGCCGTCGAAGTCGATGGCGATCGACCCCTCCAGCACATGTACGAACTCGGCGCCATCATGTATGTGAGGCGATACTTCTTTCGCTTCCCGCTTGGGAAATTCCGCCAGGTATGCCTGTAGACCCTTGTTCTGCGCCGAGAACGACAGGCATTCGAAATAGTACGCCGGCGCCGCCGCGTCCGCCCGCTCGGCAAAGCGCATGCGCTCGGCCCCGCGTACCACCGAGAACATCGCCGCCTTCCTCTGGGCGCCGAAGAAATGGTCCAACCCGACGTCGAATACCATCGCGATCCGCGCCAGCGTCGGCAGCGTCGGAAGCAACTTGCCGTTCTCCAGTTGCGATAGCATCGACGCCGACAGCCCGGTGTGCCGGCCGAGATCGACCAGGCCGATCTTCTTCCGCAGCCGTAGCTGCCGCAGCTTGCGCCCCACCTCGTAGGAGGAAAGGACGCGGCGGATGGTGGCTTCGCTGTTCTCAGTCAAACCAAAAGTCATTTTATCATCACTGCAATTCTAGGGTCTGTTTTCTGTACGGCAAAAACCACTTTCAGTCGAGTCCCTGTTGTCGCGCATCTTTTCACGTAGGTTGAAAGTAGCCATCCACATGACTCCTTCAGACACGCCGGCGATGCAAAACAATGCGCGTCGCGACGAGATGGAATTGGTGACTAGGGCGCAGCGGGGCGACCGCGATGCGTTCGCCGAACTGATCGGGCGGCACCGTTCGAGCTCCCGCAAGCTCGCGACCAGCATCCTGCGCAACTGGGAGGACGCCGAAGACGAAGTGCAGAACGCGGCTTGGAAGGCTTGGCGAAGCATCGGCGGGTTTCAGGGAGAGGCGCGCTTTCTGACCTGGTTCACCCGCATTCTCGTCAACCAGTGCCTGATGCGGTTGCGCCGCGGCCGCCCGTCGAGGTTCCTTAGCCTGGACGACGTCAAAGTCGGGGAGGACTACGGCGCGCTTGACCTGCCGGATGCGCGTGCCACTCCCGAGCAGCAACTGGCCGAATCGGAACTCGCCCACGTTCTACGAACCGAAATCCGCCGGATCCCGCCCCTGCTGCGCCACGCGCTGGTTCTGCGCGACGTCGAGCAGCGCGACATGCCCGAAGTCGCCTCGCGGCTGGGCGTCAGCCCGTCGGCCGCCAAGTCGCGCCTGCTGCGCGCCCGCCGTGAACTGCGCAACCGCATGTTGAAGCATGCGGGGCGCCACGGGACTGCGACGTTATTCGCTACGGGCCGATAATTCAGCCGCCGTTGCGGGGACAGTTGTCATACAATAGGGGTCATTGAGCATAGTACTAGAAGACCTATGCGCCGCCCTCCCGCTCCTCCGTCCGCAATCGGGCCGTTCTCTTGGTTTTTTTCCGAAGGCATCGCCGGCCGCGGTTTCGATAGAACCGAGTTCGCCTCTGCCCGGCAGCCGTCGCTGACGCTGGATCGCGTAGCGGGCGTTGCGGCCCGCCTGTTCTCCGCTCCCGTGGCCGTCATTCGACTCACGCCGGAGCGGTTCCGGCAGATGCGGCCGGGGATGGCCATCGCCCTCCTGTGGAGCCAACAGGAGGTCCTGACTTGCATCCACTCGTTCGCCGACGGCGCCGGCGTCATCGCGGACCTTCGCCGGGACCCGAGGTACCGCGACAATCCTCTGGTTCAGCGGACCGGCGGGGTGCGGGCCTGCGCGGTTCTTCCCGTCCGCGCGCCGGACGGAGAGGAGTTGGGCGCGATCTGCGTCCTTGACGTTCGCCCCCGCAAATGGGACGAGAAGCGTCTCGAATTTCTGCAGCGGCTGGCCGAGTTGACCGGCGACATCGTGGCCGGTTGGGTTTCCGCGGTCCCCCCGGCGGCGGATTCGCCGGAGGCGCGATCCCATGACCAGCGGTACCGGGAGTTATTCGACAACCGCGGCGATCTCGTTTTCACGCACGATCTCCGCGGCCGGATCACGGCGGTGAATGATGCGGCGGAACGGCTGCTCGGCTATTCGCCGGAGGAACTCGTTGGCCGGGACATCGCGGAACTCGTCGCGCCGGAGGACGCTGAGACGGCGCGGCAGATCCTCCTCGAGCAGGTGGGCGGCGGAATCCCGGTCAACTACGCGTTGAGCTTCCGGGCCCGCGACGGCCGAAACGTGGCGCTGGACGTCAGCACGCACCTGCTGTTCGCCCACGGCCAACCGGTTGGACTCATGGGATTCGGGCGGTCCGCGGTAACGCGCAACGGCGCCCATCCGCTCCGGGAGAAACAGGCGTCGAACGGGGCCCTGCTCAGCAACGACGCGGCGTTGGAGTTTCTGGAAAACCGCATCCGAGCGGCCCGCTCGCATGCCTCCAAGCTGGCGGTCGTGACTCTCGAGGTCGACCACTTCCGCCTGTTCAATGAGGCCCTCGGAGGGGCGGGCGGCGACAGTCTTCTCCGCCTGGCGGCCGAGCGCCTCCACCAAAATCTGCGCCCAGGCGAGGTCGCGGGCCGGATTGGGACGGACCGCTTTCTGGTGGTGTTGCCGGCCGCCGATGCAAACGAGGCCGAGAAGCGCGCGCGCGATTTTATCGACCAGGCGCGGACGCCCGTCCAGTACGTCGGAGCCGATCTGCTGCTCACCGCCAGCGCCGGCGTCGCCGTGTTTCCCGAGTGCGGCCGGACCGCCGCGGAACTGGCGCGCAATGCCGAGGGCGCTTTGGAAAAGGCGAAGCGGAACGGACGCGGCGGGCTGGGCCTGTTCACGCCCGAGGACGGCAGCAAGGCATTCCAGTTGCTTGAAATGGAAAGTTCGCTTTCCCAGGCGTTGGACAGGAACCAGTTTCAGCTTGTCTTTGAACCGCTGCTGAACATGCATGGCGCGGTCGATGGAATGGAAGCGCTGTTGTCGTGGGCGCACCCCAAGCGCGGCCCGGTTCCCGCCCGCCGGTTCATCCCCATCGCGGAGGCGACCGGGATCATTGTGCCGATCGACTCCTGGGTGCTTGAGCGCGCCTGCCGCCAGAACGCGCTCTGGCAGAAGAAAGGCTATCCTCCGTTGGTGATCGCCGTGAACGTTTCCGCCGCGCGCTTCGCAAGCCAGGACTTTTCGGCGGTAGTGGCGCGCACGCTCGAGTCGGCGGGTATGGACCCCCGTTTCCTCGAACTTGAAGTCACCGAAAGCGCCGTGATGCAGGACGTGGCCCGCTCGGTGCAGACGATGACCGAGCTGCGCAAGTTAGGCGTCCGTCTGTCGGTGGACGACTTCGGCACCGGCTACTCTTCGTTGAGCTACATCCAGCACCTCCCCGTGAACACTCTGAAAATCGACCAGTCGTTCCTACAGACCGGCCCGGCGAGCACGGCGCTTCCCCTGATCAGCGCCATGGTGACGCTGGCCCGCAATTTCGGCCTGGCCATTGTCGCCGAGGGCGTCGAAACGCTGGACCAGTTCGACCTGGTTCTCAAGGCCGGCTGCGACAAGGCGCAGGGACACCTGTTTGGCCGTTCGCTCTCCACTCTCGAAGCCGGCCGCCTCCTCGCCCGGCACAAGCGCGGCCCCCTGTGGCGGCCAATCCGATAGCGCCGCCGCCCGTGACATACTTTGTTCATGACGTCAGTGGCAGAGCGCGCCGAGGTGCGCAACTATATCAACGGGCGGTGGGCGCCGCCGCGAACGGGCGAGAGAGCCGAACTGCGGAACCCGGCTACCGGTGAACTGCTCGGCTTGGCGCCGGCCGGCGACGCGAGCGACGTTGCGGACGCCGTCGAAGCGGCGGCGAAAGCCTTTCCCCGCTGGAAGGAAACGCCCGTGGGCGAGCGCATCCAGTACCTGTTCAAGCTGAAGCAGCTCCTCGAAACCCACTTTGAGGAGATCGCCCGCGCCATCACCGTCGAGAACGGCAAAACGCTGGCCGAATCCCGCGGCGAACTGCGGCGAGGCATCGAGAACGTCGAGGTCGCCTGTGGAGTTCCCACGCTGATGCAGGGCTACAACCTCGAGGACATCGCCCGGGGCATCGACGAGATCATGGTGCGCCAGCCGCTCGGCGTCGTGGCGGCCATCACGCCGTTCAACTTCCCGGCCATGATCCCGCTGTGGTTCCTTCCCTACGCCATCGCGTGCGGGAACGCGTTCGTTCTGAAGCCGTCCGAACGCGTGCCGCTGACCATGCAGAAGCTGTTCTCCCTCGTCGAGCAGCTCGACCTTCCGCCCGGCGTGCTGACGCTGGTGAACGGCGGCCGGACCGCCGCCGAGGCGTTGCTCGACCATCCGCAGGTGCGCGCCATCAGCTTCGTCGGTTCGACGCCGGTGGCCCGACGGATCTACGCCCGCGCGGCCGCCAACGGCAAGCGGGTGCAATGCCAGGGCGGGGCGAAGAACCACGTCGTCATCATGCCGGACGCCGACATGGAGATGACCACGAAGATCATTGGCGACAGCGCCTTCGGGTGCGCCGGCCAGCGCTGCCTCGCGGTTTCCGTGGCGGTCACGGTCGGCGACAGCCGCGAACCGTTTCGCGACGCCATGCTCGGCGCCGCGAGCGCCTTGCGCGTCGGCAACGGACTGGATGAGGCCGTGCAGATGGGGCCGGTGATCACTCCTGAAAGCAGAACGCGCATCGAGGCCCTGATCGCCCAGGGAACCCGCGATGGGGCCCGCCCGGCGCTGGACGGCCGGAATGCGGTTGTCCCCGGCTGCGAAGGCGGCAATTTCGTGAAGCCGACGATCCTGGAGGACGTGCCGCCGGCGAGCGAACTCACCACCACCGAGATCTTCGGGCCGGTCCTGAGCCTGGTTCACGCCCGCGACCTGGACGAGGCGATCGCGCTGATCGCCGCCAACCCTTACGGCAACGCCTCCTCGATCTTCACCACCAGCGGAACCGCCGCGCGCAGGTTTCGCCACGAGGTCCCTACCGGCAACGTCGGCGTTAACATTGGCGTCGCGGCGCCGATGGCCTACTTCCCGTTCAGCGGCTGGAAAGACAGCTTCCTTGGCGCGCTCCACGGGCAGGGCCGCGACGGCGTCGAGTTCTATACCGACAAGAAGGTCATTGTCGAACGCTGGCCACCGGAATGGTCGCGGAAGTTTTAGGCGCGGCGTCAACCTGAATGGTTACCAGGTGCTGGCCTCGGGGCAGCATCAGCGCGTACCTGCCGTCGCCGTTCAGCAGCCGCGGCTCGGCGGGGTCGCCGTCGATCTCCAGCTTCGCCGGCGCCCGGTCCAGGACCGCGATCGCCCTCGAATCGGACCGATAGGCGAACTCCAGGCCATCCGCCGTCGCCAGCGCCGAGCTGAGGTCCCCGCCGAAGTCGAGCAGCCGCAGCGGCGGCGCCCGGTCGGCGGGCTGGACGGCGTGCGCGCCCGCCGGCAGCCATAGCGTCCGGTCGTCGGCGAACGGCCACAGGTTCCCGTTCACCAGCGCCGGTCCGCTCCACGGAACGCCCGCGCCGAAGCGCGATTCCACCACCAGCTTGCTATCCACCTGGGCCACCCGCTCGACGGCGGCGGCGGCCGAGGGCAGAAACGGCTCGTCGTCCCGCAGAATCGAGTGCTCCGCGTACAGCGCGACTTTCGCGAACGCCTTCGACGCCAGGTGGACCTGCTGGTACAGCTCGGTCCCGGTCTGCTGCTTGGTCGGGTACACGTCCTGGTACCGTTCGACGATGTTGATGTCGATGGCCAGTTTCTCCGCATGCGGCGTCAGCGGCTCGTACTTGGCGGCGATCTCGGGGTATCGCTTCGGGCCGAGGTGCCAGATCGTGGCCGGGTCTTCGATGAGGAACGTGAACGGATGGCGGTCCAGCATCGGCAGCAGCGCGGCCGCGTCGGCGCCGATGGAATCCCGCATCCCGGTGTCGAAGCGGTCGTCGACGTGGGTCAGCACCAGATCCAGGTGCCGTTTCCGTTTGCGGGCGATCTCCACCTCGGCGATCCACTCTTCCTGAATCCGCCGCGCCAGGCCCGCTCGGTAGTCGAGGAACGTGCGGATCGCCTGGGTGTTCTTCGAGTAGTGGAGCGGCGACTCGGGCTGGAAGATCTCCAGTGGATCGAAGCCGTGCGAGCTCTGGAACTCCCGCCGCACATCGTTGTTGAGCGGAGTGAAGCGCGCGGGGTTCTCGTAGCCCTCGAGCGACTCGAAATACAGCTCCGCCAGGTTCACGCCGTCCCAGTCGAAGCGGTCGATCAGGCTGTGGAGCCCCGCGGCCGTGGCGGCGTAGCAGTCGCGGTTCACCAGGTTCATCAGCTTCCGCCAATCCAGGTGGGCATCCTGGAGAATCGCCGTCTTCTCGCGCCATTCGGGATGGTTGTTCCAGAACGCCTCGCTGACGTGCGGGAACTCGATCCAGGCGTAAACGAGAATCGCCTCGCGGTGACACGCTTCGATGAGCTGCTTCAGCCACGCGTCGCGCGTCTCGTCGGGCTCGACGTAATGCCACGCCGAAACCTGGAGCGCGCCGATGCCCGACCTGCGCCAGCGGCGCGCGAAATAATCGAGATCGACGCGGCTGCGATAAGGCGGATCGAGAAAGGCCCACAGCCGCGTGAAGCGAAACGGCGCCTGGAAGCCGAGATCGCCAAGCGCGTGCAGCAGGTACGGGAAGCGCTCATGGCCGTGTTCGCCGGGCGAGGCGGCCACCCAGAGGACGGCGCCGGCCCCCTGCTGGAACCCCGCGATCAGCGGCGCGCCGGTCCAGCGCTCGCGCGCGAAGATCCGGGCCTGTTCGGGAACGTCGAAAACAGCGAGCTCGAGCGCCTTCTCCCAGATGATCGCCAGCTTCGGATCGCGGTGATCGAGCACGTTGCGGACCGCGACGCGCTTCGCGGTGGGGCGGAAGCCAAACGCGCCGGCCAGGTCCGAGTCGCCCTCCAGAATCAGAAACGCGCCTTGCTCGACGCGCTCCCGCCATTGCGGCTCGAGGTCGGCGGGCGCTACACGCACGACAAAGACGCCCGAGACTCCGCCGGACCCGGACACCAGGCCCACCGATTGGAGAATGTCCGGCCAGGCGCCCGGCTCGTCGCCGGCGTAGTGATAGAAGAAGGTCGGCCCGCGCGGCGCGGCGCCTTCCGAAGCCGCCGCGGACAGCGAAGCGGCAAGCAGGATCAGGAGCGTTCTAGCGGGTAAAGGCATACCACAATCCGGCGCGAAGGTCCTCGAAGCGCTGGCCTCGAGGGTTGTTGGGCAGCAGGTAATAGCCGCGCAGCAGCTCCACCGAGAAGACCATCGAGGGCGGCATCCACTTCCACCGCAGGCGCAATCCGGGCCCTTGTTCGACGAAGTTCGCCCAGTCCTGCCGCTTGGTATCGACGGTGGCGTTGCCGTTCCAATAAAACTGTGTCTGTAGACCGCCGAGGGCGTCTACCGTCGGCGCCGTGTAGCCCAGCCGGTTCCGCAAGCTGCCGAGCAGGGTGTTGTTGAACCGGCTCACGAACACCGCGTCGTTAAAGGTATCAAAGAAGACGCCATGGGCTTCGCCGCCCAGAAAGCGCCCGAAGCCGCGGCCGATCGAGCCGCCTCCGCGGTAGTCCGGCGCCAGACGGCTGGGTCGGTCGTTGCGGTTGACGTAGCGGATATCGGAACCGGCCTCGACCCAGGCGAACATGCCCTTCCAGACGACCGTCCGGACCCCGACCCCGGCGATAAAGGAACTCTCCGACAAGTACTGGGGCACGACGGAGCCGATCGTCTGCCGCGAGTCTCCGGTGAAGCGTACGGAGACATAGGGCAGCAGGGGAAGCCGTCCGAACCGCACCTCCGTCTTGAATTGCGAGTACCCGAAGACGTCTCTCCAGCGCGTCGAGTAGAACGGCATCATCCAGAACGTGTGGCGGAAGCGGGCGAAATTGGGTTTGAGGTTGCGGTACGACCGGTCCGCGTCGCGCGCCACCTTTTCATCCGGACTCCGCCGCGCCAGGTCGAACCAGAGGATGGCCTGCTCGTCCTGCTTAAGGATGTTGTGCGTCCGCCCCAGGTTGAGCATCACCGAGAAATCCGTCGGATCGTTCTGGTGGGCGATGTTGAGGTACTTCATCGCGTCGGCGAGGTAGCCTTTCTCCAGGCTGCGTTCGGCCAGCGTCTTGGCTTCGATCGAAATCTTGTTCCGGCGCGTCTCCGAGGTCCGCTCGAGCGTCTGCGGCAGGTTCAGCGTCTTGCGGACGCGGTCGGCCAGTTCCTCGTCCCCGGAGGCGAGGACCTTGTCCAGCAGCGGCTTGGCCTTTTCCGGCTCATTGCGGCCGAGATAGAAGAAGCCCAACTGGGCCGCGGTCACAAGGTCGTTCGGGTCCTGCTCGTACACGGCGCGGAACACCTGCTCGGCTTTTTCGGCGTTGCCCATCGCCAGGTGCAGGTACGCGAGTTCGCGCCGCAGTTCGGTATTGGCCGGGTCGAGCGCGAGCGCCTGCTCGAACTCGTACACGTACGGGTAGCGGGAAGGCAGCAACGCGCGGGCTTCTTCCGCCACCCGGGGTTCGGCCCCGCGGGAGGCCGCCAGCAGCGCGGTGATCGCCTTCTCTGCCCGATTCGTTTCTTTCCAGATCCGTCCCAAGTCGAGCAGCAGCGCCCGGCGGTCCGGCCGCAGCTTCCACGCCGCCTCGTAGTGCTCCAGAGCGAGATCGAAGGCGTCCCGCCGCTCCGCCAGCCGCGCCAGCTCGAAGTGGGCGCTGAAGTTCTTCGGATCGTGTTGGAGAGCGCTTTTCCATCGGGCGATGCCGTCGGCGAGCGGCCGATCGATGTTCTGGAACGCCTGCTCGGCCGTCTGCCGCGTGGAACTGTCGCCTTTTTTTCGCAGCGCGTCGAAGATGCGCCGGGCCATCGCCTCCATGCCCGTCTCGAAGCACAGGAAGGCGTACTCCAAGCCGACGTGATGATCGTCGGGATCGATCCGGCGGGCTTCGCCGAACTCGTCGCGCGCCGCCTTGTTATCCCCGACTTTGAGCAGGGCGTACGCCAAATCCTTGCGGATGGACGCCCGGTCGGGGGCGGTCTCGACGGCGCGGCGGAACGACTCGATGGCCGCCTCGTAATCCTTCGCCTGAAGCGAAGCGTACGCCTTTTCCAAGTGGGGATAGGCGGGGTCCTGCGCCGCCAACGACATGCAGACGAGGGCGAGAATCGTGAACGCGCGTAACATGCTAGCTCCGATGGCGCTGCTCCCATGGGCCGGACGCGTATGCCAAGCGCGGCTGGACGTGGCCCGGCTATGGAGCTAGTGGCGCCGCGCGGCGAAACCTCGCACGGAATCCCCATCCCTGACCGAGGGCGGACCTGTATTGGCGGGACTGGGAGTCCCGCGCAGGTTCGACTGGCGGGTGGACCTTGGGCGGCACGGTCAACCTCATCGCCGTCTTCCGCTTCCTCGATGGCGACGTGGTTCTTGTCAACCCTGGTGGGGGGCAGTCCCCTGGACTGCGCCGGACGCCCTCGTCCGGCTCTTCGACGCATCTGCTGTCCTGCCGTAGCGCCCGCTTCTTATGGGCAGGCGCGGCCGTCTGAGCCCGGCAGTCGTGGCGAGACGCTTCTTCCCGTCTGTGGCGGGGCAGTAATGGGATGGCGATGTCCGGGCTGAGCGCGAGAGCCAGACCACAAGTACTTAATGAGCCGTGTTGCCCCTTAGGCTCGGCCTCTCATCAGAAGTCGATCTGACGTATACCCGGTTCGAGCTCGATCGTTTGCTCTTGCCTCTCTCGGAGAAGGGTGATGGCGACAGGTCGGTTTGTAACGACGACAATGGTGGCGACGCTTGCCGGCGATGGACGCTCGTTGCAAAGAAGCGAGATTTCCGCGGCGCCGACGCGGAGGCGCTCAATGCCATGGCGGTCGGTCCGGCTTAAGCGCCAGGTGACGTGATCATTGCTGCCGTCCACGCGAAGGCCCAGGATGTTCTCGATGAGTAATGCGATAGGGCCGAGACCGGTCCAGCCCACAAAGTCCGGTTCACACCGCTCGAATCCGTTTGCTATCGTTGCCGGAGCGAAATCATCAGGCGCGTATACCTCCCAGAGGGTCCCCGTCTTCTGGTATACGGCGTCGAGAGCCGTCAGATAGCGGGTGGCGGCTTCGATGGCAAAATCCTCGTAACCGTACTGTTCGAGCCCCTTGATGACCATATAGTTAGTAGGGGCCCAGACGCCGCCCAGCCAGTATGCGCCCGTGGGATTGTAGAAGAGATGATCGGCGGCCAGCGACGGAAATACCGTCTGACGCCAAAAAAGATTCGGGTCTTTCAGCATTCTCACCAGAGCATCCGCCATATGCTCGTCGGCGACGCCGGCAACAAGCGGCCAGAAGGCAGCAATCGTTTTGACCTTGATCTTGCGGCCCTGGTCGTCGACGTCGTAGTAGGAACCATCGGCGTCATCCCACATCCACAAGTTGATCCGCCGCGCGATTTCCGTGGCCCTCTCCTTGTAACGTATGGCCTTATCCGATAGGCCCAGGTGTTCACAAATGAAGGCCAAACTGTTGTATTGCATGACCATCTGGGCAGACATGTCCACCCAGCCGGATCCTATTTGGGGGCGTGTTGTCCATTCCAGAGCCTTGCCGCGAATTCCAGTAGAGGTCATGGACCGTTCCCGTTCGCTTCCGCCCGGTTTCCAGCCAGTCTGCGTATTTTTCCAGTACCGGTAACACTAACGCAAAACGGGAATCATCGCCGGTTAGCCGGTAGGACTCCACTTCCGCCCACGAGAACAGGGGCGGATTTACCGTATTGGGAGAGTTGCCCCACCAGTGTTCCGCGCCATTGTCTTCGCGGAAAACACGCCAGATCAACCCGTTGTCACGCTGGCGGCAATAGAAGTTATCGAGCGACTGGACACCCGGGAAGACCGCGTGCCCATAACGCGCGAACATGATCATGAAGATTGTGTCCCACTGGTAGATGTTGTCGTCACCGCCCTCGTTGAGGTAGTTCGAGACAAAGTGCGAGTTCGGCGCGGGCTGCTTGATATTGCCCTTGTAGAGGAGTTCCCACGCCTTCCAGTACAAGTTGCCCAGTTCCGGGTTGCCGCCGAGGATGGGGGCGGGGAGTCGGCTTCGGGCCTCTTCATACAGCGGTACAGGCTCGGCGTTATACGTTTTCTTCGCGAAGTACTTGCCGCGTTCGCCATAGTAAGGCGGACAGGTGGCCAGAAGCAAGCACAACGATAGAGCCAGGGGCGCCAGCGGCAATCCTACGCTGCGCATAGCGATCATGATTATAGGTCCGATCTACCCCAGCAGCAAGAGATTTCTCGGAACCTGAAGAAAGACGGAACGGGTTCTGTGCGGCCGGGCGCGCTCCATCCACGGAACTTACCTCCCCTCTCCGGGCCCCGCTCCGCAACGAAGCGAAACGGACCTTCGGCCGCCAAGGCCGCCGCCGCGGCCCCAAAAAGCGAAACCCCCCCGTATCTCCCCACCGCCGACGAACTCGACCGGATCATCGCCGGCGTGACGATTATTCGATCTCGAAGAAAAAATAGTCTGCTCGCGCTAATTTAATCGGTGGCCGGGACTCCGGAATCCGGCCGATTGGCGGACCCGCCTCAGATGCGCCGCGGAAGAAGCGCCGGGCAGCCGAGGTGAGCCTTCACTCTCATCTCAGTGACGCTCCCGTCCTCGTCTCGTGAATCCATGCACGTGGGGGTGAACCGGACGGCATGTATCAGGACGCCGCGGACCGTCCTTGCGGTATGGCTCAAGCGCTCCGCCCCCACGCCCCTCAGTCACCACCAAACAAAATATCCCTAACCCACTCCATCCACTACACTTTGGAGTGCACCCCAAAAATGAGACACGGAGTTAAGGACCAAATTACATTGAATGGAGTGAGGAATGGATTTGGCCCGAACATTCTACAGCCGCGATCTGAAGATCGCGGCGATGCGCGCCATGGACGCCGGTTCCACCGGTGCTGAGGTCGCGCGAAAGTATCAACTGAGTCCCAAGCTGGTCGAACGTTGGCGCGCGGATTGGCGCGCCAAAGGGGATCTGGCGTTTCCTGGCAACGGCCGTCGCGGGGTGGATCGGCCGGCGATCGACGAGGCGGTCCGCATTGCCGAGTTGGAGCGTAAGATTGGCCAGCTTACCATGGAGAATGATTTTTTAAATAAAGCCTTGCGGCATTTCAGGGAGCATCACCCGCCAGCCGTCGTCAGTGGCGCGGATGTCTGTTCGAAGAGATCCGCCAGCAAGGCGCGGGGCAAGCGAAACGAGTGCAAGCGCTCTGCGCCATGACCGGCCTCAACCGGGCCGGCTTTTATCGCTGGCGCGCGCCGCGCGCGGCGCTGCCGGTGGAGATGGAATTGCGCGACCAGATGCAGAAGGTGGCGCTGGAGTGGCCGGCTTATGGCTATCGCCGGATCACGCACGCGTTGCGGCAGCGAGGCTTCGCCGTCAACGCCAAGCGGGTCTTGCGGCTGATGCGGGAAGACAATCTGCTATGTGTTCGGCGCCGCGCGTTCCGGCTCACGACCGACTCCCATCATCATCTGCCGGTCTACCCGAACCTGGCGCGGGAGATCGCGCCGACGGCGATCAACCAGTTGTGGGTGGCCGACATCACCTACATCCGATTACGCACGGAGTTCGTGTATCTGGCGGTGGTGCTGGACGCATTTTCCCGGCGCGTGGTGGGCTGGGCCTTGGGACGGACGCTGGAAGCGCGGTTGACGGTGGCGGCGCTGCAGATGGCGCTGGGAAACCGGCGGCCGGCGCCTGGCTGGGTGCATCATTCCGACCGCGGCGTGCAGTACGCCGCCCTGGAATACACGGCGCTGCTGAAGCAACATGAGGCCAAAATCAGCATGAGCCGCAAAGGCAATCCCTACGATAATGCGGCCTGTGAATCCTTTATAAAAACGCTGAAGTACGAGGAGGTCGATCGTAACGAATATCGCGATTGGAACGAGGCCCTGGCCACCATTGGCGAGTTCCTCGAGCTTGTCTATAATCAGAAACGCCTTGACTCGGCCCTGGGATACCGTCCGCCGGCCGAGTTCGAGAACGGGGCAGCGCAATGAGCGGCACTCGCGTCCATCGACAACAGCCTGGGGGCTCTGCCCCTGCAACCCGGGATTTACCGCAGAGTGGATCAACCACAACCTGGAATAGCCTGAGCGGAGGATAGGGCAACGCAGGGATGCGACCCGAGCGCCGACTCAGGCGCCGTGGTGGAAAGACTCCTTTTCGGTGAATCGAGCCTGAATATTTCAGGCTTTGTGAGCTATTTTAAAGGGGGCGAGGCGGGGTATTCACCGCGAAATAATGGGAAGTGGCTGAGGAACAAGGGGATAAAGAGGGGGAATGGGTTGTGACTGGGGATTTCGAAACGGTTCCGGGGCGGGTGCTCGATCTCGAATTGGTTCGCGATCGACGGAGGGGGCGCCTCTTCTATAAATGGGCGAAAACCCTCGCGAGCGGCGGCCAGTGCGCCCGGAGCGAACGGCAGATAAGCGGTTGGACGTGTTTCGTCCAACCGCTGGCCTTCTCGCGCTTATCGGTACTACTCCTGAGGCTGTCGACAATCACGGTCGAACCTTCTTCTTCTCGATCGCGCTGTCGGCGTACGAACTTCTTTTGAGCCACGTACGGCCACACTGGTCCTGCAATAGCCGCATAAAGATGAGAACATGGTGAGGGCGCTCGGCACCGCACTGCCGACGGCGAAGCGCCTGACCCGATGAACATCGGCAACAATCAGACTTTTCCTTCCGCGCGGAGACGCTAAGAGGCTGCGCACGGCTGAAGCATCGAACTGGACGGGCAAAGCTGTCGCTGCGCCACGCACCGAACTGGAGGAGCTTCTGAATCGCGAGGAGCTTGATAAAGGCCGGGGTGTACGTGCTTCGAGGCAGCGATCCTTCAACGAATATACCCCGCGCGTACATCGGGGAGGCGGAGGTCGTGCGTGACCGCCTTAAGCAGCACAAGACGAAGGAGTTGGGTTTCAGCCATCGTCTTTGTCAGTAAGGATGAGAACCTCACGAAAGCCCATGTGAGATATCTTGAGAACCGACTGCTCGCCGAGGCAGCTCAAGTAAACAGATTTAGCCTGGAACAGAATCACGCTGGTGGCTCCAAGCTGCCTGAATCGGACCGCGAGGACATGGAGGTGTTCTTAGCTCGGATTCGTCAACTCCTTCCCGTTCTGGGCTCCGACCTTCTTTCGCCGATCGCAAAGCCGACGCGAATGCTCAGCGCGGCGGAGTACTCTTCTGTCGCAACAAGGGCGCCGAAGCGCGAGGTCAGCGCACGCCAAACGGCTTTGTAGTGCTCCAGGGTCCTCCGCCAGTGCTAAAGCACCGTCCATCAGCGGATACCACTACTGTCCGGCTAACATCATCCGTCAAGTCGCGAACTCCTTTCCCTGCTGATGCTTACGGGCGGATTTGGCTTGCCGCGATTTGAACGGCGGCCGGTTCGAAAGCCGGCG
>JAHCHE010000045.1 GCA_026129905.1 Bryobacteraceae bacterium
CGGCTGGCAAGTCCCGTGCGAAATCGCGCGAGATCGGGAAACGGACACCCCGCGCCGATGACGGCGAGAAGGTCGCTAACCAGTTACAAATCAGCTATCCGGCAGCAATAGATATCCTGGACTGCCTGGAAAGAATGTCTAAGGACTCGCTGCTCTTCAGCGCGATCTCGCGCCTCGTTTCAGGTGCTGTTCGGAGCGGTAGTCCACTCACAAAGGAAATGCGTGCTGAAGTAGTTCGACGCCTGGAAGTGGTAAGCTCTAAGCTTCCGTGCCCAACCGGCGTATCACATGATGGCTACCGAGTGGCCGTCGATTCCCACATTGCGCGATTGCGTAACACGAGCCAGAAGGAATGGGAGGTCATTGTCGAGAGAGCGAAAGCAATCCCAAACATTTGCGACCGAGTACTCGTGCTCGGACTTGTTGCTGAGGCATTGCCACGCCGATATCAGGATCTGCGTGTTGACCTTCTGAGAAGAGCCACGGACCTCGCATCGGCGATTCCCTGGGACCTTGATCGGATGAACCGGCTGTTTAACATTGCGTCCATTGCAACCGACGTCGACCCCCATATCGCGAAGGCGTGCCTGCGAGATGCGTTCACCCTTTCCAAGGAGAGCGATCGGCAGGAGGCTGAGGAGCGGCAAAGGGCAATGGTTGATGTGGCGTACCGTATCGATCCAGTCTTCGCAAAATCACTAGTCGCACTGCTCGACAACGACCCGGCACGAGCCAAAGCGAGAGAGCGATTGCAGAGGAAGATCGACATAAAAGACGCACACCGCGAGTTTGGCAGCGAAGCTGGAATCGAGGGAAGACTTCGCCAGCTGTCACATAGGGGCGTCGCAGAACTGTGCTGGTCTCTACTTGCTGGCCTGAACTCTGGTCGAGTTGTGACTGTAAACGCAAATGCCACTATTTCATACGTCCAGGTCAGAGGATCACAAACGCTTAGCGAGATGTACCCGGTCCTCGCCTGGATGATTGAAAACTCAGTTCAGCGGCACGACGACACGCCGTACGGGGCAAAGCACCTCATGGATCTTTTTAGCACAGCGGCATTTGCGTGCGAGCTCGCGATGCGGCTCATCGGCAGAGCAAGCGGGCTGCAGCGAGAGCTGAGCGCGTTGGGCCGCCCGTTAGCAGATTCGAAAGAAGCAATCGTCATCCGCAGCGGTGAGCGGGACAAGGCCACCTCTTTTCTGCGGGCTTGGCTGACGGAGAATTCGCCGCGATACCTTAAGATCTGTGACCCCTACTTCACATTGAATGACCTCAGTCTTCTCATGCTGATTCGCGAAGCGGTACCCTCCTGCAGCGTGCAGCTTCTTACGAGCGAAAAGAAGCAGAAGGATGCCGGTGTTGCCGAACCGTTCGACGATGCCTACAGAAGACACTGGCGCTTGCATGTCTCAGATCAGGATCCACCGGATACGGACGTGATTATCGTTTCTGTAGCTGGGACGGGAGATTCGCCAATTCACGACCGCTGGGTCGTGAGCGGTGGGGCGGGTTTGCGCTTAGGGTCGTCCTTCAGTGGTCTGGGCGGTGCAAAGACTAGTGAGATCTCGATCCTGGAGCGCTCCAGGCCCATCGAGAGGGAGCGGGAAATAGATCAGTACTTGACACGCCAATTACGGGATGTGACCGGGAGACGCATACGGTATAACGTCTTCTCCCTTCTGTGAGCGTATGGATCTGGACGGGTGTGCTACGGAGCGCCCCGCCAAGGCCGGGACGCCGGAAACCAAGCCTTCAGCCAACCTTTGATCACCATGTGTTCGCGCATGCGTTTACCCTTGTTTTCGGCCGGCGGAGGATCGGCGATGTGATCCGGCGGTGAACGGAAAAGCCTCGAGTGTCCAGAGGCGTTATTATTGGCCAACCACGCTGACGGTTTGTCGTCTGTGGTGAGGTTGACGTGCTCCGCGAGATAGCTGAAACGGTGGCCGCGGGAAGGAACGATCCCTCCCTTTAAAATCCTGACCTATGTCGAACCACGTTCCACTCTCCATCACCCTCGACCTCAGCAATGCCCGCGCCAGGTCCTCGTCATCGGCCCGACTACTGGGACGTCTCCCCGGCGCCTCCCACGCCTTCACCCGAGCCCCGCCGCCTTGTCTCGCTCCTCGCCGCCCTCCGCGCCTCCGGTCGTCGCGCCCCTCTCTCCGGGTCTTCTCGGCGTTCTCCGCGTCTCCGGTGGTGAAGTTTCAGAAATCCTCCGCCCCCTCGACGCCCCCGGTGACGCAAGTTGCCCAAGTCTTGCGTCGCCAGCGCCGCCGCCGCTACAACCCCCACTCCTCCCATAACCTTCACAAGATGTTTCGCCAAGTCCCCCGCTTGGGTCACCGCCACGTTGCGAACGCCGGCCACTCCCGCAAACCCAATAACTCGAAGCACCCGACGCCGCAGAGTCGCGGGTCAGGCCGCCGTCATCTAATCTGGTAGGTACGCTGTCCTTACCATGAAACACCACGGCGGAATTCGTGTCGGTCACGAGCGCCTGAGTCCCCATCGCGCCCACCGGGCCGGGTCCGATTCCCCGGCCGAGGCCCCGAAACGTCCTGTCTCGGAACGCTTGCGCGAGCTTCTACCCGACATCTGGGCGATGATTCGTCCCCGCCGCCACCTTCTGGCGCTGGGATTCCTGCTGATGCTGATCAACCGGGCCTCGGGCCTGGTCCTTCCGGCCTCCACCAAGTTCCTGTTCGACGACGTGATCGGCAAGCGGCATGTTGAGCTGCTGACGCCCCTGATTCTCGCCGTCCTTGGCGCCACGCTGATCCAGGGCCTCACCTCGTACTCGCTGACGCAACTGCTATCCAAGGAGGCGCAGCGGCTGATCGCCGAGCTGCGGTGCAAGGTCCAGTCGCACATCGCGCGGCTGCCGCTCCGGTTTTACGACGCGAATAAATCGGGCACGCTCGTCTCCCGCATCATGACCGATGTCGAAGGCATCCGTAACCTGATCGGGACCGGCCTGGTGGAAATGGTCGGCGGCGTCTTCACCGCGCTGTTCGCCATCATCATCTTGTTCCGCATCAGCAGCACGCTTACCCTGGTCACTTTGGGTTTCATGATTGCCTTCGCCTTGATCTCGAAGAAGGTCTTCGCCGTCATGCGGCCGATTTTCCGCGAGCGCAGCAAGATCAACGCCGAGGTCACCGGCCGCCTCACCGAGTCGCTCGGCGGCGTTCGCGTCGTGAAGGGTTACAACGCGGAAGAGCGGGAAGAACAGGTGTTCGGCGCGGGGGTGCGCCGGCTGCTGGAAAACGTCCTCAAGACGCTCAACGCCATGGCGCTGATGGGACTTTCGGCGGCCGTGGTGATGGGAATCGTCGGCGCCATCGTCATGTACGTCGGCGCCCGCCAGATCTTCGCCGGCGAACTTACCATCGGCGGATTCGCGACGTTCACCGCGTTTCTCGCTTTTCTGATCGCGCCGGTGTTTCAACTGGTCGGCATCGGCACGCAGCTTACGGAAGCCTTCGCCGGGCTCGAGCGCACGCGCGAAGTCCTCCGCGAGGACCGGGAGGACAGCGACCCCACCCGCACGATCGCGATCGGAACGCTCACCGGTGAAGTACGGTTCGAGGACGTGGACTTTGAATACGAGCCCGGCAAGCCCGTGCTGACGGCCGTGACGCTCCACGCCCTCCCGGGCTCGGTCACGGCTCTCGTCGGGCCGTCCGGCTCCGGAAAATCCACGATCATTAACCTGCTCGCCGCCTTTTACACGCCGCGTCGGGGAAGGATACTGGTGGACGGCGTCGATTTGGCCGGCGTGCAGCTCAGTTCGTTTCGCAAACAGCTCGGCGTGGTTTTGCAGGACACGTTTCTGTTCGACGGAACCATCCGGGAAAACGTCGCTTTCTCCCGGCCTGAGGCCTCCACCGAGGAGGTGGTCGCCGCCTGTCGCATCGCGCGGGTGGACGAATTCGCCGAGCGGATGCCGGACGGCTACGACACCATGGTCGGCGAGCGCGGCGTGAAGCTGTCCGGCGGTCAGAAGCAGCGCGTGTCGATCGCCCGCGCGATACTCGCCGACCCACGCATCCTGATCCTCGACGAAGCCACCTCGAGCCTGGACTCGGAATCGGAAGCCCTCATCCAGGAGGGGCTTTCCTACCTGATGCAGGGCCGAACGACGTTTGTCATCGCGCACCGGCTTTCCACCATTCGGCGCGCCAGCCAGATCCTGGTGGTGGAAAACGGCCGCATCCTCGAACGAGGTACGCACGAGGAGCTTTACGCCCTTGGCGGCCGCTATTGGGACCTCTACACGCGCCAGCACGGAGTGGAGTCGAACCTGTTCCTGGCGCCGGGCGAAGGGGATCTGCCGTCCGACGACGGGTCCGGGGACTCACCCGGCGAGCGGCGCCCCGCCTCCGGCGTCAGCGAAGCCCTTCGCCTGTAGCAGATCCGCAGGCCCGCGCGCCGCTTCAGTCCGTGATCGGGACGTCTTCTCTTTCCTTCGCACCGGCTGCTGCCTGAGGCGCGGTTGTCGCCGGCGCACGCGGGAGGAACAACGACCGCACCGCGTTCAGCAGCCGCGACCACAACGTAGGCTTACGTTCCGCATCCGCCGTCGCCACGCCGGCGGGTAAGTCAATCAGGAACGACGCGTCTACGGTTTCAACGGGGGCGGCGATTTCCGGCGCTGCCTGGACCTCCCGGGAATCGGTCGAATCGAACTCGGCGATCTTCGCCTCGACGCGGGCCACCAGGTCGCAAGCCTCCGCCGCAATCGCCCGCCGAGCCTGTTCGGGAAGCTCGGCCAGCACCTGCTCCAGAGTCCGATCAACAAGTGGCTTCGTGACGAAGTAACCGAGCGAATCCGCCAGGTTGCAGGCGGTGTGCACAATCCGCAGGAGCGAGATCTCCGCTCCCTCGCAAGGATCGTGGTGCCGGCCGGCGATCACCTGCATCTCGTCCGGCAACCGCCATTTCTCCGCCAGCCACCGCCCGGCTTCTTCGTGATCCAGCCCGAAGGTCTCCCGCTCGAAATCGATCAGGTCGAGGCACCGGCTGGCGGCGTCCCGAATCGTCGCTTCGTACTCCCGCGGGTATGCCACCAGCAGCCCCAGGCGGCCGATATCGTGCATTAGACCGGCCGCATAGGCTAACTCCATGAACACGCCGGTCTTGCGGCTGATCCCGTCGGCCAGAACCGCCGTGGCGATGGTATGGCGCCAGCACTGGCGCAGTTCCGCCGTGCGCAGGGCCGCTTTGGAATAGGCCGACATCGCCACCGTCACGGTCGTCTGACGCGCGCGTTCCAGCCCCAGAACCACCAGCGCGTGGCGGATGTTCTTCACCTGGGTCAGAACGGTGGACTCGGCCGAATTCGCCTGTTGCAGAATCCGCGCGGAAAACGTGGGATCAGACTCGATCAGCGCCGCGATGCTCTTGATCTGCAAGCCGTCGGCGGGTTCCGCGAACAAGGTTAGCAAACGCGCCGCGACCGGCGGAAACGGCGGCACGGCCTTCAGACGCGAGGGAATAACCCCCGATGCGTTCGCTACTGACATCCCGGCGTCTTCCCTCTATCGGCAGAGGCCGCGCAGACGAATAGGGCGAACCCGGAAAAATCCGACCCGAAAATGATGCGGTGGGCAGCAAAATGTCCCTACACCCGCCGGGCCGCAAGCATTGACTCTGTACGCGTGGAGCCGGTTCCCAGCCCGAGTTGATGTCGTGGAAAGCGACAGTTTCCCGGTCTTTACTTTTGGAATTCCTGGCGTGGCAAGAACATGCTGATGTGTCAATGCGCCCCCAGCTTTCTCCCATCTCGATGGTGCAAGTCGTGTCGATCGAGCGCCGTGGGCCTGGCAGGCACAGTGCAATTGCCGAAGAGCCTTTGAGGTGAGTAGTCGCATGACTCGCTTTCATCAGAAGAAGGCTTTCCGGCCTAATTGAATACAACGACGGAACTTACGAATAACGTCGCGCCGCCGGTCAGAACCTGAAACGATCCCCCCGGTGTTCGCTGTCAACTAATCGAGGGGAGTATATCCCCGAGACCGGGAGTGGGGCCGCCAATCCTGGTCCCGGTCTTCGGGCCGATACCGAGAAACCGAAGGAGGATCAGGTTATGAGATACACAAAATCAATAATTGCGCTTGCCGTCTGCCTGGCATTGGCCGGCGTGATGGCCACGATGAACGCATCGCAGTGGAACAAGAAGACGGAAATCACGTTTTCCGCGCCGGTGCAGGTGCCGGGAAAGGTTTTGCCCGCGGGAACTTACGTCTTTAAGCTCGCGAACTCCGACGCCAACCGGCACATCGTGCAAGTCTTCAACGAGGACGAAAGCGAGATCCAGGCCACGGTTCTGGCGATAAACGATTACCGCGCCCGGCCGTCCAGCAGGACGATCGTCACGTTCGGCGAAACCGCGGGCGGGACGCCGACGGCCGTAAAAGCGTGGTTCTACCCTGGCGACACTTACGGACAGCGCTTCGTGTACTCGAGAGACGAAGCGGCCCAACTGGCCAGAACCTATCACCAGCAGGTCCCTTACACCGAGGGTGAAGTTACCGAGCGGTCCGACGTCGGCGTGACGACCGGCGAGGACGATGTCGCGTATGACGCCGCGCAGCCTGGTTTCGAAGATACCGACGCGCGGGATACCACCGGCTTCGAAACCGACAGGGATGTCGCCGCCGTCCCGGACGCTCAGCCGCGCGACGATGAAACCGCTTCGATCGACGAAGCGCAACAGCCGGCCGTGCCGCCGCAGGAGCGGGATACCGAAACTGCCATCGCTCAGGACCGCATCGAACCGACCGAACCGGAGCGGACGGAAGCGATGACCGAGCAGGCGGACGCACAGCCCGGCTTCGATCGTGACGACGAAACCTTAGCCCAAGCCCGGCCGCCGGTTGATCCGGTGCGCCCCGGCGTGACCAACGGACAGGCGCCTGCCCGGATGCCCGACACGGCTTCCAACGCGCCTCTTATGGGCCTAATCGGCTTGATGCTGATCGGCGCGGGCGCTGCCGCCCGGTACGCCGTTGCCCGATCGGGCAGATAGGCAACGCGCTGTCAAATGACCGCCCCTCATAACGGAGGGGCGGTCACTGCTTCTGGAGGGAGACGTGAAGCGCGCCTTGGTGGTTCTTTCATACGCGCTGATGGCTGCCGGCGTCTGCGGCGTTGGTTTCTTCCTTGCCGAACTCGTCGAGGGAACCGTCTTCCAGGCCACCGGCGAGATGACGCTGGAGGAGGCGCCCGTCGCCGCTCCGGCGGCGGTCCACGTTCCGCAGGCCGGCGAACTTCTGGGGAGAATCGCGATCCCGCGTCTGCGGCTCTCCGTCGTGCTGTTCGAAGGTACAACGGCCTCCACGTTGCGCCGGGGCGCCGGCCGCATTGAGGGGACCGCCTTCCCGTGGCAGCCCGGCAACGTCGGCATTGCCGCGCACCGGGACCGGTTCTTTCGTCCGCTCAGGAACATTCGCGTCGGCGACGAGATACGGCTGGCGACGCCGTTCGGCAACCGCCGCTATACTGTAACGAATACCTGGATTCTCGAACCGGACCAGGTCCACGTCCTGGGTCCGACGGACGACAGCAGCCTTACGCTTGTAACATGCTATCCGTTTTACTATGTCGGCAACGCTCCCCAGCGCTTTGTCGTGCGCGCGGAGTTAGTGACCGAAGGGCCCCAGCTTACTCGCCGCGAGATAGATCGCGGCGCGGCCCCAGGATAGGGCAAGAGCCGTGTACACGCGCGTCGCGATCCTGGCCTGCGGATGGGCGCTGCTGATAACGCCTTTCCTGGCGGCGCCTGCCCAACGCGACGAACCCGCCGCCTTCAAGGTGGACGTCAATCTCGTCGTGGTCCACGCGACGGTGGAAGATGGCCGAGGCCGTATCGTCAGCGGCCTGACCCGGGAGAATTTCCGTCTTCTCGAGGATGGCGGCCCGCGCGAGATCGCGCGGTTCTCAGCCGAAGACGCGCCAGTGACCGTCGGCCTCGTCGTGGACAGCAGTGGAAGCATGCTCAACAAGCGATCCGAGGCGCTGGCTGGCGCGCTCGGATTCGCCGCCGCCTCCCACCCTGACGACGAGATCTTCGTCGTTCATTTCAGCGACCGCGTTGGATACGGACTGCCGCCGGAGAAACCGTTCACCGACAGCGCCGGGGAATTGAGAGCCGCCTTCGCCCGCTTCGCGCCCAGCGGCAAGACCGCGCTCTACGACGCCCTGGTCGTCGCGCTCGGCCATCTCAAGCGAGGCAGCCACGACAAGAAGGTTCTCCTGGTAATCAGCGACGGCGGCGACAACGCCAGTAAGGCCAGTCTGAAACAGGTGCTCGACCTGGCCGACCGTTCCGGCGCCATTATTTACGCCATCGGAATCTTCGACGAACTGTCCGATCACACCAACCCCGGCGCGCTCCGCCGCCTGGCCAGACTCACCGGCGGCAAATCCTACTTCCCGGAAACGGCCGACGCCGTTCGGGAGATCTGCCTCCAGATCGCCCACGATATTCGGAACCAGTACATGCTCGCCTACGCCTCCGGACACGGCGGCGGGGACGCGAAGTATCACCGGATCGAGGTATCCGCCTCCCACCCCGAGCACCGCAAGCTCCGCGTGCGCGCCCGCCAGGGCTACTACGCCGACGACGCCCCGCGGTAGCGCGGTCCCGGCCGATGTCCTGTCCCGAGGTGGTATTGGTCCCCGTATCGACCAGCCGCGCAAGGTCATGCTCGGCGCCGGCGCGCCGACCTCAGGGCGTGATCGGGTACGAAAACCGGTACTGGCCCGATCCTGCCTCCACCACCACCGCGTCGCCGTCCTGGTGGATGCCCGTGATTCCGTTCCCG
Source organism: Bryobacteraceae bacterium (assembly GCA_026129905.1). Taxonomy (GTDB): domain Bacteria; phylum Acidobacteriota; class Terriglobia; order Bryobacterales; family Bryobacteraceae; genus JAHCHE01. Next base: position 8,835 of record JAHCHE010000045.1, read on the forward strand.
CTCGCCAGGCTCTGTCCCGACTCTTTCACCTTTGCAAGCTGCGCCTTCGGCAGCCGGACCGTTGCCCGGGTGTTCGCCGGAATCCCGGCCGCCAATTCGAACGCGCCGCCGTTCAGCGTCCAGGCCGAACTCACCTCTCCGTACATCGTCCGCGTGGCTGCCTTGACGCTGGTGAACCCGCCTCCCGGCCGCGGCTGGATCAAAATGCGTTTGTAGCCCGGCGCCGCCGGGTCCACTTCAATGCCTGCCATAACGCGGTACATCCAGTCGCCGATTGCGCCGTACGCGTAATGGTTGAACGAGTTCATCCCCTGGTCCTGAAATGTTCCATCGGGCTTCTGGCCGTCCCAGCGCTCCCAGATGGTGGTCGCCCCCTGCTTCACCGGGTACAGGTACGAAGGATATTCCTCCCGATTCAGAAGCTGGTAAGCCTCGTCGAGAAACCCGTAGCGGCTCAGCACATGGGGCACGTACGAGCTGCCGACGAAACCCGACGTCAGGTGCTTGAAGCTCCGTATGTCGTCCGCCAGCCGGTCCGCCGCCAAGGGGCGGAGGTTTTCGGGAAGCAGGTCGAAGTGGAGAGCAAGCGCATACGCGGTCTGCGTATTTTCCCCGACCCGCGCCGTTTCGGTCACGAATTCCCGCCGGAACGCCGCCCTGATTTTCGAAAGCAACTCGCCGTAGCGCGCCGCGTCGGCGTCCTTGCGCAGGACCCGCGCCGTTCGCTCCAGCAGGCTGGTCGAATACCCGAAGAACGCCGTCGCGATCAGGTCCTTGCCCGTGGTCGCGCCCGGATAGTCGGAGCGCGTGGTCGCGAACGCAAGCCAGTCCCCGAAATGGAAGTCTCCCGTCCAGATGTAATCCTCGCCGGCGCGCGCGCGCATGTAGTCCACCCACCTGGCCATGCTCGGGTACTGCTCTTCCAGAATCCGCTTGTCGCCATAGGTGAGATACATCGTCCAGGGGACGATCACTGCCGCGTCGGCCCACGCCGCCGAACCCGCCGCCGGTTGCTTGGGATTGCTAAGCACGTCGGGCACGACGAAAGGCACGCTGCCGTTGGTCAACTGATCGGCCGCCACGTCTCTCAGCCACTTGGTGAAGAACCCCGCGACGTCCATGTTGAACGCCGCGGTTCGATAGAACACCTGCGCGTCGCCCGTCCAGCCCAGGCGCTCGTCGCGCTGCGGGCAGTCGGTGGGCACGTCGAGGAAGTTGCCCTTCTGCCCCCACAGGATGTTGTGCTGGAGCTGGTTGACCAGGGGGCTCGACGTCGCAAATTCGCCCGTACGAGCCATGTCGGAATGGAGGACGATGCCCGTCAGTTTGTCCGGCGTCAACTCGCCCGGGTAGCCGTCCACCGCGACGTAGCGAAAACCCTGAAACGTAAACCGGGGCTCGTAGGTCTCCACGCCGCGGCCCTTCAGCGTGTAGCGCACCGTCTGCTTCGCCGAGCGCAAGTTCTCCGTGTAGAAGTTCCCCTCTTTGTCGAGCGCCTCCGCGTGACGGAGCGTCACCGTGGCGCCGGCCGGCCCCTGGACACGCAGCCGGACCCATCCCACCATGTTCTGCCCCATATCCACCACGGCGTCGCCGGCGGGCGTCTTCAGGACCTTCACCGCCTTTACTTCCTCGATCCGTCGCAACGGCGGGCCGAAGGGCGCGACTAGGTGGTCCTTCCGATGATTCGCCGTCCTGACGCCCGCCCATCCAGTCTCGTTGTAACCCGGCGAACTCCAGCCTTCCTTTTCCAGGCGCGCGTCGTACGTTTCGCCATGGTAGATCTCCGACATGAGAATGGGCCCGGTCGCCGCCTTCCAGCGCTCGTCACTGGCGATAATCTCCTGGCGGCCATCGTTGTACGCGATCCGGATCTCAAGCAGCAGGGCAAGCCGGTTTCCGTAGTGGTTCCGCTGGCCGGAGAACCCGATTTCACCCCGGTACCAGCCGTTGCCCAGCACGATGCCCGCCGCGTTATCGCCGGTCTTCAGCAGGTCCGTGACGTCGTAGGTCTGATATTGCAGCCGCTTGTTGTAGCTGGTCCAACCCGGCGTGAACAGCTCATCTCCCACGCGCCGGCCGTTCAGATACATCTCGTAGAGGCCGTGGCAGGTCACGTACGCGCGCGCGCTACGGATCGCGCCGCTCACCTTGAAGTCGCGACGCAGCATCGGCGACGGCCCCGGCTCGGACGGATCGTCCGGCAGGTCCGGCTCGATCCATTTCGCCTTCCAGTCGCCCGCGTCTAGCAGGCCCATCTCCCACCACGCCGCCTCGCTCCACTCGGATGCCCGGCCCTTGCCGTCGCAGATGCGCGCCTGCCAGTAGTAGCGCTTGCCCGATTCAAGAGCCGGTCCCTCGTAGGGCCGGTGAATCGATTCGTCCGAGTTCACCCGGCCGGAATCCCACACGAGATCGCCGCCGTCTTCGTCCCGCGATACCCGTAACTGGTACGCCGACTGAGCCACGCCGCGACCCTCGCCCTGCACTTCCCAACTCAGCCTCGGCTTTCGAACGTCGAGGCCCAGCGGATTTACTTTGTACTCCGTCCGTAAACGGACGGCCTTTACCGCGGTTTCCGCTCCGGCCGGGCTGACAAGAATTAATACGGCGAAAAGATATCCTGAATGCCTCATTTGATTTCCGCGGCGCCTTCCGCGCCTCCTTGAGCCGGGCCCGCGTTGGAGGAACAGGTCCTCCAGGCGCCGGCCGATGTGAGGATACCACCAGCTGGGAACGCGCGCCAGCCCGGAACTTGATCGCTGGCGGCCCTTTTCGGAGGCGTTTCGAACGAGTGGGCTCGTTTTTGCTATTTTCCTCGTGACAAACCCGTTTGGCCGCCATATAATCTCTCCAAAGGGGGATCTGGGTACATGTCTTCTCGTTCCCGCCAGGGCCGCGCTGTGTCGCGACTCGGCCTGATTGCCGTGGCTTTCTCGCTTCTTTGGACCCTGCCGGTTTCCGCGCAGGTCGCCTCGGCTGAGCTTTCCGGTAACGTTACCGACGCCAGCGGGGCCGCTATCCCGAACGCAAAGGTGACGGTTGTCAACGCCGCCACCGGCGTTGTGGTGCGCGAGGTGACCACCCAATCGCCGGGCGGATACACCATCACCTTCCTGCCGCCCGGGACCTACACGGTCACGGCCGAAGCCACCGGATTTCGCAAACTGGTGCAGAGCGGCATCGTCCTCCAGGTGAACCAGCGCGCGTCGCTCAACCTCGAGCTACAGGTCGGCGACGTCACCGAAACGATTGAAGTGCAGGCCGCCGCTCCGCTGCTTGAAAGCGAATCGTCCTCGCTGGGCAGCGTCATCGGGCAGCAGTTCGTCAGCCAGCTTCCGCTCAACGGGCGCAACTTCGTCCAACTCGCCATCCTGTCGCCCGGCGTGAATGGCACGGGCTACTCCACCAGCGGCACCATTCAAAGCGGCGCCCGCCCCGACGACCGCCGTCCCGGCACCGAAATCTTTTCCAACGGCAATCGCGAAGGCTCCAACAACTTTCTCTACGACGGGGTCGACAACAATGAGCGGCTCATCCAGCTCATCGTCTATCGCCCCGCCGTCGAGGCGATCCGCGAGTTCAAGGTCCAGACCAACCTGTACTCGGCCGACGTCGGCCGCAACTCCGGCGCGGTGGTCGACGTGATCAGCAAATCCGGCACAAACGAGCTTCATGGCAGCCTCTTCTACTTCCACCGCAACTCCGCCATGGACGCCAGGAATTTCTTCAGCCGGCCCGGCTCCAGCATCCCGCCGTTCCGCTACAACCAGTACGGCTTCTCTCTTGGCGGACCCGTCGTGATTCCGAAAGTCCACGACGGCCGCAACCGGACGTTCTGGTTCATCGATTACGAGGGCTACCGCCGGAATCTGCTCAACACCGCCACCACCACCGTGCCGACCGTGGGAATGCGGCAAGGCGATTTCTCCGGTCAGCCCAACATCATTTACGATCCGCTCTCCACCACGCCTCAGGGCTCGGGCTTCGTGCGAACCCCGTTCGCCGGCAACCGCATCCCTCAGGACCGCTGGGACCCGGTGACCGCCAAACTCATCAACGCCTATCCAGTCCCGCAGACCGCCGGACTCGCCAATAACTACGTCGCCGAACTCCAGCAGACCCAGGACTGGGACCAGGGCGACATCCGCGTCGACCACCAGTTCACGCCCAACGACAACTTCTTCGCCCGCTGGTCCATTCAGCACACCACCACGTTCGCGCCCAATACGTTTCCGGTGGTCCAGATTCCGGGCGTCTCCCGCCCCGTCGGCGTCGGCGATGAGGCGTCGTTCGCCGGACCCGCGTTCAATCCCGTCCAGCACGCCGTCGGCAGTTACGTGAAGGTGCTCTCGCCCCTCCTCGTCAACGACCTGCGCGCCGGCTTCAGCCGCTTCGTCCTCAACTACGAAGACGTCAGCGCCGTCTCCGGAGACGCCCTCGGGAACGAACTCGGCGTACCCAACGCCAACGGCCATCCGCTCCAGAGCGTCTTTCCCATCTTCTCGCCCGCCGGCTACACCGGAATCGGTCATTCCCGTTCGCTGCCCATCTACCGCCGCAGCAACACCTACCAACTTTCCGACAACATGACGTTCACTACCGGCCCGCACACGCTGAAGTTCGGCGCCGCCATCGTCCGCCGCCAGATCACCGAGTACCAGACCAACCGCGGCAACGGCCGGTTCAATTTCTCGCCGGCCTTCACCGATTCCCGCCAGGGCGGCGGCACCGGCCACTCGATGGCCAGCTTTCTCCTCGGTTACGCCAACCTCATCGAGCAGGACTACACGCTTGCCTGGACCGGCCAGCGCGGCTGGGAGAACGGCCTCTATTTCGCCGACGACTGGCGCATCACCCGCCGCCTGACCCTGAACCTTGGCCTCCGCTGGGAGTACTACAGCCCGTACTCGGAAGTCGCCAACCGGATTGCCAACTTCGACCTCGCCACCGCCACCATGAGAATCGCCGGACGCGACGGCGTCGATGAGCGCCTCGGCGTCAACCGCGACTTCCGCAATTTCGCTCCTCGTTTCGGCTTCGCGTATCAGGTCTCGAAGCACACCGTACTCCGCGGCGGCTACGGGCTCTTCTATAATCCGAACGGCAACGGCGGCGCCTTGCTGCGGCTGTTCCGCCACGTTCCGTTCGGACCGGTCTACAGCGTCACGCCGGGCGACGTGAACGTCGGGCCCCGCGTCAGCGACGGTTTCCCCGCGCCGCCCACCGTCGATTTCGCCGTGGCGCAGAACCCCTACGGCGTCGTCTACAGCGTTCCCAGTTACTACACCAGCGCTTACGCCCAGCAGTACAACCTCACCGTGCAACACGAGGTGGCGCCCTGGCAGATGTTGTTCAAGGTGGGCTATGTCGGCAATCTCGGCCGCAGGCTCGGAAGCACGTACGACTACAACCAGGCCGAGCCCGGCCTCGGAACCGTCGCCAGCCGCCGCCCATTTGGAACCGTCCGCCCGCGCCTCACCGGCGTGAATTTCGCGGTGTCCGACGGACTCTCCTCCTACCACGCCCTGCAGGTGAGCGCCGACAAGCGCTTCAGTCACGGCTTCACCATGCTGCTGGCTTACACCTGGTCCCATGCCATCGACAACGTCGGGACGGAGTTTGGCGGCGGAACCGGCGCCCCCCAGGATCGCCGCTGCCGGAGTTGCGACCGCTCCAACTCCGTTTACGACCTTCGCCACCGCGCTACGATGTCCTACACTTACGAATTCCCCTTCGGGCGCGGAAGGCGCTGGATGAGCCAGGGCCGCGTGATGGATTACATCTTCGGCGGCTGGCAGCTTAACGGCATCACCACGCTGCAGACCGGACTCCCGTTCACCCCCGGGTTGGCCAATCCCAACACCAACGGCGCCGGCGGGAGCCGCCCGGACGTGAACGGAAACCCGGTCCTCTCCTCGAGTGAGCGCTCCATCGCCCGCTGGTTCGACCCCGGCGTCTTCTCGCGTCCCAACGAGATCCGCTTCGGCAACGCCGGCCGCAACATCCTGTTCGGCCCCGGCCGCGTAAATTTCGACCTGTCGATGTTCAAGCGCTTCGCCATCGTCGAACAGGTCCGGCTTGAATTGCGCGGCGAGGCTTTCAACATCTGGAACACGCCCCAGTTCAATTTGCCGAACGCCGCCATCGGTCAGCCCAACGTGGCCACCATCACCAGCACGGTCGGCAACCCGCGCCAGATCCAGGTGGGAGCCCGGCTGGAATTTTGACCGTCTGGCGCCGCTTTAGAGGTGGGGCGAACCTGCGAGCCGGTTTTCCAACCGGCTTCTGGAGTTTCTAAATTTGTTTAAGCGGCGGCAGCCTTGGTGAGTCCGCGATCGGTGGTTCGGAGATCGAGCTTGTTGGCTCGCGTCAGGGCGTATGCATGGGCCAGAACGTCTTCGCGCCAGATCTTGTCGTAGAGCATGTAGAAGCGGTATCCCGGCTCGTTCTTCGCCTTGCGATACAGCTTGATCTGAAGTTCCCGAATCTTACTCGGTGTTGCCAGACTCATCGTCAATCACCGCCCCGTTGGGACGCACTGGAAACTCCCGGGCGGACTCGCGGGCGCCGTATGCGCTACAATGCGCCCGTACGGAACATTGCGGGGCTGCGGCCGGGTAACGGGCGTCCCGCCGAATTCATTTCTTGCTACGACGGAACGATGTCCGCGCACAACTTCCGGGTCCTTCTAACCGAGGAGCAGATCCGGGCGCGCATCCGCGAGCTAGCCGCGCAAATCGATCTCGACTATCCCGACGGCGCGCTTTACCTGGTGGGGATACTGAAGGGGTCGTGCTTCTTCCTGGCGGATCTGGCGCGGGCGATCCGGCGTCCCGTGCGGCTGGATTTCATCGGGGTGTCGAGTTACGGCGCGGGGAAGACCAGTTCAGGGGAAATCCGGCTGACGAAGGATCTCGATTTCTCCATCGAGGGCACGCACGTTCTGGTGGTGGAAGACATTATCGACACCGGCGTCACGTTGAGTTACCTGATTCACCTGCTGGAGCAGCGCAAGCCGCGCTCGCTGCGGGTGGCCGCCCTGTTGGACAAGGCGGAACGGCGCCTGCGGCCCGTTGAGGCGCACTACGTCGGGTTCCGGATTCCCAATCGCTTCGTCGTCGGATATGGTCTGGACTACGCGGAAGACTACCGCGGACTGCCGGACGTCTGCCTGCTGGAGGGCGAGGAGGCTTCGCCGACCGGAAGCTGACGGGCATCCGGGTCTTTCTTGGACTCCCGGCGGGGCGGACGCAGGGCCTCCGTGAGCGCCGCCCCGAACAGCGCCAGGACCGCGAGTTTCAGGTACACTTCGCTGTAACCGCCGGCGAGGTTGGCCGCCAGCCGCAGAAAGCCGAAAATGCCCCAGACCGTGAACACGAGTCCGTAGTTGGCGCCGACGTGCTTTGGGCCGTAATAGTCGGCGTTGATGGACGGCATCAGCGCGAGATAGCCGCCATAAGGCGAACGCGGCCAGACACAGCCCGGCCAGCGGCGGCCAGAATCCCGAGGCGGAACGCAGAAAGCCGAGGCAGGCGGCCACCGAGACGGCGAACATCGCCAGGATCGCCGTTTTGCGGCCAAGCCGGTCGGACACACTGCCCCAGGCGAGGCTAGGCGCCGGCCCCTACCAGGCGAGTCAGTTCTCCGACAGCCCGGCCGAGGGCTTCGGAATGCGAATTCAGGTGATCCGCCGAACCAGCCGTTTCGCGGGACGCCTGCGCGTTCTGCCGGGCAACTCCGCCAATCGGGGTGATCGCGCGCTGCACTTCCTGGATACGGCTTTCCTGGTCGCGGCTGCGCCGGTCCACCTCCCCGACAAGCGCCTGGATCGACGCGGTGGCGCGATCGATCGCCACAACAGCCCCCAAAGCCTCCTCGACCTTCTCCTTGCCCCGGTTGGACCGGGCCACCGACTCTTCCTCCTCTTTGGAGGACGCTAATGGGCGCAGGTCCTTGGCGTGCGACCGAACCGCCACGGCGGCATCGCGGAAACGGCGGAAGGAATCGTCGACGCCGCCGCGGTTGTGACAATCGACGCAGTTCATGCCGTCTACCGACGCCGCGCCGACAGAGCGTTGGAGTTCCAGAATCAGCGCGATCTGGGCCTGACGGCACGTGGACTGCATCCGATGAAACGCAGCCTGCATGGCGCTGGCGGCTTCAAGTTTCCTGGCGCCCGAGTGGACGACTTGATTCAGCGCCTGGCTCAGCCGGGAGATGGAACGTAGCGACGACCAACTGAGCAGGAACACGAGCCCCAGAAGGATGGCGAAGAAGACGGTCAACTTGCGTCCGATCGTCCATTCCGTCTTCGCGGGTTGTTCGGATCGATCCATGACTACACAGACTTATCGGCAGTTCCCGGCTTAGACTGTTGGGGCCCGATCGCTTCCTCCCGCGGATCGGACGCGTCGGCCGCTCCCGCGCTCCGGCTCGAAGGCCGCCTGACGCCGGGCGGTACGCCAGCGAAGCGGAAAGCAAACGGTGTAAGATCGGATTGTATACTTCTTTATCTTTTATTACAGAAGGGAGAGCATTATGCCGATGGTGTCGATGCGCCAGCTCCTGGACGAGGCGTCCAAGGGCGGATACGGCGTCGGGGCATTCAACGTCAACAACATGGAGCAGATCCAGGCGATCATGGAGGCTGCTCGCGAGACCCGGTCGCCGGTGATCATCCAGGTCAGCCGCGGCGCTCGCAAATACTCGCAGGACCGCTTCCTGTTCCACTTGATGCTCGCCGCCGTCGAACTGTACCCCGAGATCCCCGTGGCGCTGCACCAGGATCACGGCAATTCTCCGGAAACGTGCCGCTCCGCGATTGACATGGGCTTCACCAGCGTGATGATGGACGGCTCGCTGCTGGCCGACGGCAAGACGCCGGCAACCTACGAGTACAACGTGCAGGTAACGCGCGAAGTGGTGGAACTGGCGCACGCGCGCGGCGTTTCCGTCGAAGGGGAACTCGGCGTGCTCGGCGGCATCGAAGACGGGCACGGGGCCGGCGTGGACGCGATGGCCCATCTCACCGATCCCGACCAGGCGGTGGATTTTGTCGAAAAGACGGGCATCGACGCGCTGGCGGTGGCGATCGGCACCAGCCACGGCGCCTACAAGTTCACAAGGAAGCCGGACGGCGCGGTGCTGGCGATGGAGCGTATCGTCGAGATCCACAAACGGCTGCCCTCAACCCACCTGGTGATGCACGGCTCCTCCAGCGTGCCGAAGGAATTGCAGGACATCGTGAACCAGTACGGCGGCCAGATCAAGCCGACCTGGGGCGTGCCGGTGGAAGAGATCCAGCTTGGCATCCGCAACGGCGTAAGGAAAATCAACGTCGATACCGATAACCGGCTCGCGATGACCGGCGCTATTCGGAAGGTATTCGCGGACAATCCGGCGGAATTCGATCCCCGGACTTACCTGAAGCCCGCGCGCGACGCGATGAAGGAAGTGGTCAAGGCGAGAATGATCGCCTTCGGCCAGGCCGGGCACGCCGCCGATTACGAGCCGCTGCCGCTGGAGGAGATGGCCAAGCGGTATCAGACGGAAGCCGTCGTCGGTTAGCCGGCGGGAAGCCTGTCGCCCGGAGCGGCCTTGGGCCCGAGGGCATGGGCCGCTCCTTTCATCCATCGGTCCGCCCGCTGGAAATAGTCTTCCGCGCGGCGAATATCCCGAAGAATCTGGGCCTTGAGTTCCGACGCATCGGCGTACTCTTTCTCCTCGCGGAGACGGTACAGGAACTCGACGCGAATCCGCCGGGGCGCCTCGCCATGAAGACCCCGCAGAAGAAACGTCTCCACGCTTAAGGCGCCGCTGTCGAACGTCGGACGGATGCCGACATTCGTCACCGAGGGAGCGCGTTCTCCGGCATCGAGATTGGCGGTCCGGGTCACGTAGACGCCGCGCGACGGAAGGACCTCGGCGGCGGTCCGCAGATTCAGCGTGGGAACGGTCTGTTTCGACCCTACCCCGCGCCCGGGGACGACGTCCCCGTCGACCGCATAGCACCGGTTCAGCATCCGGCCGGCCAGGGCAACCTCGCCGTCCATCACCAGCCGCCGTATCACGCTGCTCGACACCAGGCGGCCGCGAAACCGGAGCGGCGGGACGATCGTGGTGGAGAAGCCGAATCGCTCCCCCATTTCCGCCAGGCGCGCGCAATCGCCTCCCTTGCCGCGGCCAAAGCGGAAGTTCTCCCCGACCAGGACAGCCCGCGCGTCCAGGCCCTCCGCCAGGATGCGCCTCGCAAACTCCTCGGCGGCGAGGAGCGAGAACTCGTGGGTGAAAGGGACAATGACCACCTGCGCGAGGCCGGCTTCTCGCATGAAGCGACAGCGCTCCTCGGGCCGGCTTAACAACCGCGGAGCATGTTCCGGCGATAGAAGTCTCGCCGGGTGCGGGTCGAAGGTCATCGCCGAGGGCTTGAGGCCCCGTTCGGCGGCGAGGGCGACGACGTTGCGAAAGATCTCCCGGTGCCCGATATGCACGCCGTCGAAATTGCCGATGGTGATGGCGCAAGGGCCAAACTCCCCGCCGTCCGGAAGACCGTGAAAGACGCGGAACCCGGAGTTCATTTACGGGCCGATCTCCATCGCGATCTCGAGGCCGTCGTAGGCGAGGCGCACGTGCGGCGGGAGGGTTTCCTCTTCCCGTTGGTGGGAAAGGTCGTGACAGATGTGGGTGAGATAGGCGCGTTTGGGCCGGAGTTCCGCGACGTGATCCAGCGCCCGCTGCACGGTGGTGTGCGTGGGGTGCGGCTTGTGGCGAAGCGCGTCGAGAAACAGGCAGTCCAGAGAGTGCAGTTTCTCCTTTGAACTCTCGGGAATCTCGCTGTGGTCGGTTAAATACGCCGCCCGTCCGAAGAGGAAACCGAGCGAATTTCCTTTCCCGTGGCGCAAGGGTATCGGCGTGAAGTCGAGCCCGAAAAGGTGAATCGGAGCGCCGTCAATGACGCGCGGCGCAAGCTTGGGGCGCGACGACTCGGTCATGCCGTCGTCAAAAACGTACTTGAAAACCCGTTGAATGACGGCCAGCGTTTCTTCCGAGCCGTAGATCGGAATGGGCTCTTTCTGGTGGAAGTTGAACGGCCGGACGTCGTCGAGGCCCATAATGTGATCGGCGTGCGCGTGGGTGAACAGAATCGCATCGATGCGGTCGATGCGGGCCCGCAGCGCCTGCTGGCGGAAGTCGGGCCCGACGTCGATGAGGACGGAACGGCCGCCGTAGCGGATGAGCACCGAAGGCCGGAGTCGCTTGTCGCGCGGGTCGGGCGAAGCGCACACCTCGCAGTGGCAGCCGATGGTGGGTACGCCGACGCTGGTACCCGAGCCGAGCACCGTCAGGGTAAGGACTTCGCCGAGAAACGCCATTCAGTGCTTCGCGCTCGAATCCGCCGCTTGCACGTACCGGAACCTCAACTCGGTGAGGGAATTCTCGAGCATGCGTTGCTCCTCGATGGTGAGATTGCCTTTCGTTTTTTCGAGCAGCATCGCCAGCAAGTCAATTGTGTGCCGCGCCAGGCGCAGATCGGGTTTCGGCCGGTCTTTTTCGTCGCCGAAGTGGATGAGGCCAAGCTGGACCTCCGCCTGGGAGCGCAGCGAAAAGACCAGGAAATCCAATGAAGGCGGCGGCAAGGGCAGATCGCCGAGGAAATCTTCGGCCTCCGCGGCGTCGGCGTCGTTGACGCTCTCGGGCGGTTTGACGCTTTCACTCTCTCCCATGCCACCAATTTTACCCAAGTTGCCGCGCCGCGCCTTCGATCCCCGCCGGGGCAGCCGGCGGACTATGGGCGCCGGGTTCCAGCCCGAGCTGGCGGCACGAGTCGCAGGAAGCCACAATCGGGCACTTCTTGAGATGGCACTGGATGGTTCCCAGTTGGGAGAAGTAGACGCGCTCGAGGTGCCACTGCGAACAGCCGCGCAGCAGCACGAAATCGCCGGAGCGGAGTTCGGATCGCAGAAACCAGGAGGCCTCGTCGAAATCGCGAAATGCCCGCGCCGAGCCCGGCTTCATCCCGGCGGCCACGGCGGACCTTGCGGCGTGGCGCATGTTTCTACCGATAAACAGGGCGATATCGGCGGCGCGGGCGGCGCGGCGGCCGAGGTCCTCCAACCGAGGCTTCTCCTTGTCCGGGCTGTCGTAGACGTCGCCGGCGACGAGGATGCGACGGCCGAAGACGCCCTGGCCGAGCACCCGCAGCGCGGCGTCCATCGTGCTCAGACTCTCGTTGTACTCGTCGCGCAGGAAGACGGCGCCGTTTGGGAGCAGGGCCGGCTGCATGCGCCCGGTCACGGGCGCGACGGTCTCCACGGCCGCGGCCGCCGCCTCGAGGCTGACGCCACAGGCCATGGCGGCCAGCAGCGCGCCCGCCACGGCCGGCGCCCAGTGCTCTCCCACCAGGCTGGTGCGGACCAGGCAGAGCGAGGCTCCGGCGTGCGCGCGAAAGCGCAGCCGTTCCGGCCACCGCGACTCGATCGCATCAATCCAAAGGTCGTTGTCCTCGCTTTGTCCGAATGTAAGTACGCGGCCTGAGCACCGGGCCGCCATTGCTTTGACGCGCGGATCGTCCGCGTTCAGAACGGCGATGCGCGAGCCTCGGATCCGGCGCAGCAGTTGCGCTTTCTCGGCGGCGACGGCGTCGAGGTCGGGGAAATTGTTGCTGTGAACCTTCCCCACCGCGAGCACCACCACGATGTCGGGATCGATGGTCAAGGACGCTCTCCAGAGGGCGCCGGGAAGTTTCGTGCCGACCTCGATGACGGCGAACCGGTGGCGCCACCGGGTGCGGAGCACGTTCGTGGCGAGAGCGCGGCGGTTATTGGCGCCGCCGCCGAGACCGCTGGTGGGAAAATGGGCCGCAAGGATCGCGCGGAGGCACTCGGTGGCTGTCGTCTTGCCGTAACTGCCGGTGACGGCGACAAAACGCGTGCGGCACATCAGGCGGCGCCACACGAGGGCAAGCGCGCTGGCGCCGAGATCCGGCAAACTACGTAGCGCGCTGCCAGCGTTCATGGTCCCGGTTCCGCCAAAGGCTATGGTATATCGGGTACAGCCAACGCGGAAGGAACATCAAGCGGCTTGGCGTCATAACGCGACCGTCGCTCGTCAGAAACGACAGTCGTCCTTTCCGAACGCCGTCCTTCAACGCCGTGACGGGATACCACGCGCCTTCCAGCTTGATGCGAAGGACTTCAAAGGCCCGCAACCGGCGCTGAATTTCCGCCGCCGTGAGAAGAGAAGGATCGTCGATGACGACGATCCGGTCGCTATCGCGGGATGAGAAATAGCGGCCGCTTTCTCCCTGCGGATCACCCGCCGCGCGCGCCGCCATCAGGTCGAGCGCCTTGCCGGCATCCAAGGCGGCCCGCCGCGTCTTGTCCCGGTAAATCCGAGAAGCGCTGTGGTTTTCGGGCGCGGGAATTGTGTCGGACAGGAGAACCGGACCGGCGTCGATGCCGGGCGTCATCCGGTGAAAGGAGTAACCCGTATACGATTCGCCCAGGTAAAGGGACCACGCCGTGGCGAGTACTCCCCTGTACTGCGGCAGGAGGCCGTCATGGTAGTTCACGGCCATTTGAAAGACGCCGAGCAGGTCGCGCCGTAGGATCTGGAGGCAGCCCACGGAAAGCGCCAACGTCGGCTGCCACCGCCGGCGGAGCTGCTCGGCGAACAGAGGGTCGTTGATATTGGCGTTGGTCGGGCGGATGACCGGAACACCGTTCCGCCGGGCGATGGCGCAGACGCCGGCGCCCGATGCCAGGGGCGCCTCGCCCGCCGAGGGATTGAAGGCGCGCCGGGCGAGCTGTCTTGAAATGCGAACGACGCGGTCCAGCGGCGCCGGCAGGGGCGGATTCAGGCCGCAGTCGCAAACCGCCACGATCCGAATGTCAGGCCGCGCCCGCGCTTCCCTTACGAACGCATCCAGCAGAGGCGCCGAGGTCCCCAAGCGGGGATCGGCGAAAACGACCAGCCGGTTTTTCGCCATCGGATGCCGCCCTCTCCGCGCCCGCCGGCGCGGGATCCGGTCACAGCGCGGCGAGGACTTCCTGCACGTGCCCGTCCACCTTCACCTTGGGAAAGATCCTGGCGATCTTGCCGTCCTTGCCGATGACGAAGGTGGTGCGCTCGATTCCCATGTACGTCTTGCCGTACATGCTCTTTTCCTTCCAGACGCCGTATGCGGCCGCCACCTTGTTGTCGACGTCGGACAACAGTGTGAACGGCAGCTCGTACTTCCGTTTGAAGCTTGCCTGGCGGGACGGCTTGTCGGGGGAGATGCCCAAGACCACCGCATCCTTGCCGGCCAGGCCCGCGAGGTTGTCGCGGAAGTCGCAGGCTTCCCGCGTGCAGCCGGGCGTATCCGCCTTGGGGTAGAAGTACAAGACGACGTTCTTGCCTTTCACGTCCGACAGCCTGAGGCGCGTCCCGGCGTCGGTCTCGATTTCGAACTCAGGCGCGGGATCGCCGGCATTGAGCCCCGCGGCTTTCTTGGTGGGCACAGATCTCCTCCTAAGCGACTCCTATAAAGCAACAATCCAAGCTACGGTTGTGGGGCAGGTTGGCCCGAAGGCAACCTGCGGGCCGATCGGCGATCGGTCCGGCGGCGGTTGGGAACCGCCGCGCGGAATGAGATCCTGCCCCACGATTACCCGATTCACTCGACGACGATGGTGGCGCCCTTTTTATCTTCCGGGCGCGATAGCTGTTCGATCCGCCTGTCGATGATGGCTCGGAAGCCCTTCAACATCTCAATGCGGGCGTTCCGGAAGTGCTGGCGCGCGGTATCCGGCCCCAGCTTCTTCAGCAGAGCGAACAATTCCGGTCCCGTTCCCATACAGAAGCACTGCCCGCGCGGGCCGGCCTCGCCGGCGTTGTCGGTCATGGCGCAACCTCCTTCATCTCCACGGTTAATATTCTATTCTCCAACCGGGCGCGCGTTGGGCTCAGGGCCGCCATCGAGGTCGGCAAACCGATGTGACGCCGAAGGCTGCCAATCTCGACGACGAGTTCGTCGCCTTTCTTGAACAGCCCCACGTCGCCCTTGGACGCGAACGGAAGGTTCAGGCGAACCTCGTAGCGGCCGTTCACCTTCTGAAAGCTGTACGGCCTCTCCAGGTTCTCGGGCCGGGATGGATCCTCCGCGTCGCCGTAGAGCACGTCGGCAAGCTGCTCCAGGCGCTCCTGGCCCAGAACCTCGTTGGTGAAAAGCGGCGCGCGCTTCACCTTCACCGGAGAGAAGTAGGAGTCCATCTCCGCCAGGATCTCCGCTTGCGTGCGCCGCCACTCGGAAAAATAGTGGTCGCTTACCTCGCCCGGCAGCACACGATTGGCGATCACCCAGTCCACCGTGAGCCCGTGTAGCGAGAAGTAGACGAACGCCCGCTGCGTCTCGCGCAGCACCATCTTCTCGGGATTGGTTACGAGCCGGACGCTGGTGGCGCGCGGATCTTCCAGCAGCTCGCCGATGCCTTCGAGCTTGCCGAACAGCTCCTTGACGTTGGCGAAGTACTGGTCGGTAGGCAATTCGACCGGAGAAACCCGGTTGGCGATCGGCCGAACGGCCTTCAGTAAGGTGCGCTGGAACGGGAACACGTGCTTCATGTACCAATCCAGAGTAGTCGGCATGCTGACGAAGCGCATCGACTCGGCGGTGGGGGCGCAATCGAGGATGACGACGTCGTACCGCTCGTCCTTGCGGTACTGGTTGACGTACATCATGGCGCTCAGCTCCTCCATGCCCGGGAGGATCGCCAGTTCCTCCGCTTCCACGTCGCTGATGCCGGTGGTGCGCAGGACGGCGACGACGTAGGAGGCGATTTCGCGCCAGTGGCGCTTGATTTCCTTCTGGATATTGACTTCCTGAATATAGAGGCGGTCCGAGACTTGGAACGGATCCGCGGTCTGGCCGTGAAACAGGTCGCCGTCGAGATCGAACGAGTCGCTCAGGCTGTGCGCCGGGTCGACGCTCATCACCAGCGTCTTCTTTCCCATGCGCGCCAGCCGGATGCCGGTGGCGGCGGCGACGCTGGTCTTACCGACTCCACCCTTGCCGCTGAACAGAAGCACCCTCATACTTCCATTCTACCGGGCGGTTGCGGCGCAGCCATTCGCGAACGTGAGGGCCGGCGTTCGGCTCGCGGACCAGCCGGTCGAGGTCGGCCGGCGCATCGATGTCGTACCAGGGCTCGCCGAGCGCCACCGTCAGCCCGCAGGCTTCCGCGGCGCGGCGGGTGCCGGCGAGCGCATCCGGGCCGGACCAGCCGACGCCGTCGAACATCGCGGGGTGCGCCCGGCGGCAGCAGATGGCGTAGTAGCCGCCGTCATCGCAGGGACCTAGCGCGACGTCGGCATCGCGGTCCAGCAGCCCGACGACATGGGACGCGGGTAAGCCTGGGGCGTCGCTGCCGACGATCACGGCGCGCGGATGTCCGCCGGAGAGCGCCTGGGCGATGGCGTGGAGCATTTTCCGGCCGAGGTCGCCCTCGGCCTGGCAGAAAGCTGGAACTTCGAAGCCGCTCCAGGCATCCGTAGGAATGTCGGTGTGCAACTGGACATCGGCTAGGGCTGCCAGGCCGAGCGCCATGGCCAGCGTGTCCCGCACCATTGCGTCGTGCAAGCCGCACGCCTGCATCGGGGAAAGGCGAGGGGCCAACCGGGTTTTTACCCGTCCAGGGATGGGCGCCTTGGCGAAGACGATGATGGCGGGACGCACGCCAAAATTGTAGACTAGGAAGTTAACTCGCGAGGGAGGACAGCAGAGTTCATGTTTAAGTCGACGGCGCAGGTGTGCGTTCTTGGCGTGGCGCTTGCTTCGCCCGGCTTGCTGAGGGCCGCCGGTGACGCTGCCCAAGGCAAGGAAGTTTTCGAACAACAGTGCAGCGTCTGCCACGAGGCGGACAGCGAAGAGAAGAAGATGGGTCCCGGCCTGAAGGGCTTGTTCAAAAGGGACAAGATGACCAACGGCAAGAAGCCGACCCTCGAAAACGTGACCCAGGTGGTGAAGGACGGCGGCAACGGGATGCCGGCGTACTCCGAGATTCTCTCGAAGGAAGAGATCGACCACGTCATCGAGTACCTGAAGACCCTCTGAGTTGACGCCCCGGCCCGCCGGCGCGTACATTGGTAACAGGTAATAGGCGGCGCCATGCCGCTGTTCTTGCCGTCCCCATCGTCTAGCCTGGCCTAGGACATCGCCCTTTCACGGCGGTAACGGGGGTTCGAATCCCCCTGGGGACGCCAACCAAAGCCCTTACCCTTCATATCGGTTGTGGTCTTTGCCCATCAGCGTGGAACCATCTCGGAGCGCATGAAGGCCAATACCCTGAGCCCGGTGAGCCCGGCTTTCTCATTTCCGAGCGGGTGTGCTAAGGCTGGAAGATCGCCGGTCCGCCGGACGGCAATTCGGATAGGAAGGCGGCGCTTGGTATTCTGAACACTACCGTGCCGCAGGCGGCTTCTGGCCGACCGGCTGCACGTCAATGAACCAAAAGACCTTCATCAAACGTCTCGTGGAGAGCGAATGCTGGGATTTGGGCTTGTGGGATTTTTGTGGCTTGCGGCCGCGGTGGGAGCGCAGACGGTGACGGCGGAGCAGTTGGAGGGGGCGGCGCGGGACAACTCGGCGTGGCTGACTTACGGGCGGGATCTGCTGGCGCAGCGGTACGTCGAGTTGAACCAGATCACGCCGAAGAACGTGCGGCGGCTGCAGCCGGCGTGGGTGTTCGCCACTGGGGGCGAGAACCGGGGCCTGGAGGCGACGCCGCTGGTGCACGAGGGGGTGATCTACCTGTCGGCCGACGGGTCGCGAGTGTTCGCGATCGACGCGCGGACGGGGGCGAAGAAGTGGGCGTGGGATCCGAAGATCGCGCCCGAATCCGAGCGGGTGTACTGCTGCGGGGCGATCAATCGCGGGCTGGCGATGCTGGGCGATTACGTGTACGTGGGGACGCTCGACGCGCGGCTGGTGGCTCTCAAGAAAGAAACCGGGGAGACGGCGTGGGATACGCCAGTGGCCGACTGGCGGCAGGGGGTCAGCATCACCGGGGCGCCGCTGGCGCTAAAGGACATGGTGCTCACGGGGGTGGCGGGCGGGGAATTCGGCATTCGCGGGTTTGTGAAAGCGTTCGACGCCAAAACAGGAGAGCCGCGGTGGACGGCGTATACGATACCTGGGCCGGGGGAGCCGGGGAACGAGACATGGCCCGGAGAAACGTGGAAGAACGGCGGGGCGCCTACATGGGCGACCGGCTCGTACGACCCGAAGTTGAACCTCGTGTACTGGAACACCGGCAACGCCGCGCCGTGGAACTGCCACGTGCGAAAAGGGGACAACCAATGGGCGGCGGCGACGGTGGCCATCGATGCGGACACGGGCAAAATCGCGTGGGGATTTCAGTACACTCCGTGGGACTGCTGGGACTATGACGCGGTCAGCACGCCGTTGCTGGCGGACGTCGCGCTGGGGCCGCTGGGACCGGTGAAGGCGCTGTTCCACCACGATAAGAACGGCTATTTCTACGCGCTGGACCGTAGAAACGGGAAGTTTCTCTACGGTGACGCGATTGTGCCGGGGATTACCTGGTCGTTCGGGCTCGATCCGGTCACAGGGCGGCCCAAGGTGAATCCGGAGATGATCGCGGCCTCTGGCGGGCCGGAGGTGGGGCCGATCATTCCAAGCCTGGAAGGGGGCAACGACTGGCAGCCTCTGTCGTATCACCCAAAGCTCCAGTACGTGTACTTCTTGTCGAACCAGTGGGCGATGGGGATGAAGTTCTGGGAGGAAGGGACATTTCCGCTCCCGGAGAACGGGGAATGGTACCTGGGGGCGGACTATCAGCAGTATCTGACGAGTAAGAACCCGGGTAACTTCGTCGCGTACGACATCGTGAATCGGAAGGTTGCGTGGAGGGTTGTGAGCCCGGCGCCGTTCTGGGCGGGCTCGGTGACCACCTCGGCCGGGATTGTATTCACCGGCGACATGCGCGGGTATTTTATGGCGCTGGATGCGAAAACAGGGAAAAAGCTGTGGCAATTTCAGACGGGCTCGGGGATCATCGGGAGTCCGGTGACGTACGAGCTGGACGGAGTCCAATACGTGGCGACGCCGTCGGGCGGCATCGGCGGGGACATGATCTTCTACTACAAGCAGCCGAAAGCGGGAAACCTCTGGGTGTTCGCGCTGGACGGCGGGCCGAAGCGGGAAATGGAGGGTCATAACCTGGTGACGCGGGTGGGCGGCCTGCCGCAGGTGGGAGAGCCGGGTTCGACGTTGGGCGGGCGCGTGTTGCCGGGCTACGGCTTTCCGGCGACCGAAGGCGGAACACCGATCGAGGGAGAGCCGCCGCCGCAGCCGACGAGCGGGAGTTCCGCCCCGGAGACGGCGAGCGCCGGCGCGGCGGAAGCGAATCCGCTGGCGGGAAACGCCGAAGCGATTGCCGGCGGTGAGGCGTTGTACCGAACGCGCTGCTTCGGATGCCATATGGCGGCGGGCGGGAGCGGACCGCGGATTTTCCGCTCGAAGCTGAGCCCGCGGCGGTACTTTGAGATCGTCGAGAAGGGCGTGCCGGGGACCTTGATGCCGGCGTTTCACGGGCTGCTGACAGAGGAGCAGATCTGGCAGGTCCACGCGTTCACCAGCGCGCGCGACCGGCTGCAATAAGATCCGCGGGCGGGAGCCGAGGCCGCTTGAAATCGCGTTCCCGCCGGGAATCATAATAAGAAACTCTCCGATGGTTTCACCGCGAAAGAGAGTGTCTATTGTGTACGCCCGCAGGGATGGGGCGCGGCTCGCCTTCGAGCTTCAGAAGGACTTGCAGCCGGATTATGACGTCTGGCTCGATACCGCCCGCGAAGGCGGCGCCGCCTGGACGGCCGAAATCGAAGAGGCGATCGACAACTGCGATGTATGCCTCGCTTTGATGACGCCGGGATCGTATGTCTCCGATATCTGCCGGGCGGAGCAACTCCGGGCGCTGCGCCGGGGCAAACGTGTGATTCCGCTGCTGGCAAAGCCGGGCGCCGATATCCCCGTGCATCTGGAAACCAGAAACTGTCGCGACTTCAGTGGGGCCAAGCCGTCCGCGCAACAAATCCGGCAACTCCGCGAGGACATCCAAACAGGCCGCAACGCGGTGGTCTTGAAGGAAGAGTTCAAGGCAACGACCGTGGCCGCGCCGCCCCTGCCGGGCAACTACATCGAACGGCTGGAAGCTCTCGAAAGCCTCCGCAACGCCGTCATTCTGGATGAACCGGGGCCGTCGATCGCCCTCACCGGAATGGGCGGTATCGGTAAAACCGTTCTGGCCCAGGCATTGACCCGCGATGAGCTGGTCCGGCAGGCCTTCCCGGACGGTATCGCGTGGGCCACCGTCGGCAAAGACGTTTCCGCCAATCTGACCGCAAGGATGCGGGAGGTACGGCGGGCGTTGGGCGATGAACCGGCCCGGGAGGAAACCGATCTCCAGTGCGTCAATCGCTACCGGAAGCTCCTGCATGAGAAAGCCGCGCTCGTGATCGTGGACGACATCTGGCGGACCGGGGATATTGCGCCCTTTCTGACCGAATCGCCCCGATCCCGGCTGCTGTTCACCACCCGCCAGAGCGAGATTGCCGCAGCCGCCGGCGCCCGCGAACATCCCGCCAGTTTGTTCACCTACGAGCAGGCTCGATCATTCGTGGCGCGCTGGGCCGGCTATGCGGTGGAAGCGCTTCCAGCGGAGGCCGGCGACCTGGTTCGCGAGTGCGGGCCTCTGCCGCTGGCGGTTGCCATGGCCGGCGCGATGCTGCGGGGAAAGCCGGCGGCGTGTTGGGGTCACGTGCTCGGCTTGCTCCGGCGGACCGATGTCGCGAAGCTCCGAGCGCAGTTCCCGGGTTATCCGCAGCCGGATCTTCTACGCGCCGTTCTGGCCGGCGTCGAAGCGCTTGAAGGAACCGCCCGCGAGCGTTACCTTGCCTTGGCCGTGTTGCTGGACGACATGCCGGCGGCGAGAGCCGTACAACAGACGCTGTGGAACGTGGACCAATGCGAGGCGCTCGAAACCGCGGAACAGTTCGCTCGTCTCGCGTTGGCCGAGCGCGAGCCGGATGGCGCCGGCATCCGCTTGCACGACCTACAACTGGAGTACGCGCGGGCGCAATACCCGGACCGCGAAGCGCTGGACCTGATTCACGGCGCGGTGCGGCTCTCCGCGCACGTGATCGAGAGCGATCCGAGTCAATTCGCCTCACAGGTGGTGGGACGCCTGCTGGCGCACTGCGATTCGCCGGCCATCCAGCGGTTCACCGAAGAGCTGACCGCCGCCGCCCCGGCGCCCTGGTTTCGGCCGCTGCGCCCCGCGCTGCATCCTCCAGACACCGAACTCGTGCGCACGCTGGAAGGACACTCCTCTCTGGTCAATGGCGTGGCCGTGACCTCGGACGGCAGGTGGGCGGTCTCCGCGTCGTTTGACCAAACCCTGAAGGTGTGGGACCTCGAGACCGGACGCTCGGTCTGCACGCTGGAAGGACACGCGTCCGGCGCGAATGCGGTGGCAGTAACGCCGGACGGCCAGTGGGCGGTTTCCGCGTCCTGGGACAGGACGCTGAAGGTGTGGGACCTGGAGACCGGCCGCGCGGCGTGCGCGCTGGAAGGACACGCCTCATCGGTGAATAGCGTGGCGCTGACGCCAGACGGGCAACAGGCGGTTTCCGCGTCGGACGACCGCACGCTGAAGGTGTGGGACCTCGCGACGGCCCGTCTGGTGCGCACGCTGGAAGGACACGCCGACTCTGTAAATGGGGTGGCGGTGACGGGGGACGGGAAGCGGGCGGTTTCCGCGTCCGCCGACAGGACCCTGAAGGTGTGGGATCTGGAGACCGGCCGCCTGACGCGCACGCTGGAAGGGCACGCTCTTTCCGTCATCGGCGTGGCCGTGACGCCGGACGGGAAGCGGGTGGTCTCCGCCTCGGTCGACCACACGCTGAAGGTGTGGGACCTGGCGACGGGCCGTCTGGCGCGCACGCTGGAAGGACACGCCGACTCTGTGAATGGCGTGGCGGTGACGCCCGACCAGCGGGCGGTTTCCGCGTCGGACGACCACACCCTTAAGGTGTGGGACCTGGAAGCCGGCGGGCTCGTGCGCACGCTGGAAGGACACTCGTCAACCGTCTGGGGCGTCGCGGTGACGCCGGACGGCAAGCGAGCGCTATCGGCTTCCTACGACCACACACTGAAGGTGTGGGACCTCGCGAGGGCCCGCCCGGTACGCGCGATGGAACGACACGCCGATTCGGTCTGGAGCGTGGCGGTGACGCCGGACGGGAAGCGGGCGGTCTCTGCCTCCGCCGACCACACGCTAAAGGTGTGGAACCTGGAGACGGGCAAGGTGGCGCGCACGCTGGAAGGGCATTCGTCAACGGTTTGGGGCGTGGCGGTGACGCCGGACGGCAAGCGGGCGGTCTCCGCGTCCGCCGACAACACGCTGAAGATGTGGAACCTGGAAACCGGCCGCCAGGAACGCAACATGGAAGGGCACTGGTCAACCGTCTGGGGCGTGGCGGTGACGCCGAACGGCGCGGGGGCGGTCTCCGCATCGAACGACCACACGGTTGGGATTTGGAACCTGGAGTCCGGCCGCTTGATACGCACGCTGGAAGGGCACGCTTCCTGGGTGAGAAGCGTGGCGGTGACGCCGGACGGCCGGCGGGCGGTTTCCGCATCGGATGACTACACGCTGAAGGTGTGGGACCTGGAGACCGGCGGGCTGACGCGCACGCTCAGCGGGCACACGTTTTCCGTCATCGGCGTGGCGGTGACGCCGGACGGCAAGCGGGCGGTTTCCGCCTCCAGGGACCACACGCTGAAGGTATGGGACCTCGAGACCGGACGGCTGTTGCGCACGCTGAAAGGGCACTCGTATTCCGTGATTGGCGTGGCGGTGACGCCGGACGGCAAGCGGGCGGTTTCGGCGTCCTGGGACAACACGCTCAAGGTATGGGACCTGGCGTCCGGACGCCCGATGGCCACATTCCATTGCGATGCGAACGTTGGCTGCTGCGCCTTCGCGGATAGTCAAACGGTCATCGCGGGCGATGGCGGCGGCCGTCTGTACTTCCTCCGGCTCGAGGAGAGACCGCGGCGGCGCGCACCGACAATCTCGCGTTGACCCTCGGTCTCCGGCAATAGAGCAACAAGCGGTCCACACCCCGCCGGGATGCGGCGAAGGACGCTGAGCTCGACGTCAGTGGCTCGTGGAAATCGGGGCCTTCGACGCAAAGAACAAGTCTGGAATGCTCCTGGACCGGGTCGAACGAGGCGAAGAGATCACGATCACTCGCCGCGGCAAACCCGTCGCCCGGTTGGTACGCATCGCCGCCCGAATCGATGAAGCGCAACCGCGCGCGGCCTTGGAACGGATTCGGACCCGGGTCGGGACCTCGTTCACGAGCACTCGCACGTACCGCGCTAAAGGTCTTCGGTTGCGAGACTAAAGACAGAAGCGGGAAGAGTGAATGAGTAACGGAATGGATATGCGGCAGGCGGAATTGGCGGTACCGTGGGCACTGGCAGTGTTACTTCTCGTCGTTGAACAAGGGGCTGAGGGCACGAGAAATGCTCCGGAAACGTACGGAGAAAAGCATTTCTGTCTTGTCAGGGGCAGTAATGTACATGAGGCCACTGCTGTCCGGCTATAATTTTCTCGGGAGTCGGATGGCTGGAGTGCCTGTAAAATGGGTGTTTTCTCGAAGAGCGTCACGCTCAAAATCTGTAGAATTTGGTAGAGGCTGACTTCGAGCCCCAGGCGCTTGCGAACGATGGCCACCAGCACGTAAACCGAGACCGCGATCCAGATTTGGGTCTTCACGGCGTTCTCACTCATGCCATAGAATGCCTTGATCCGCAGGTGCTGTTTGATCCACTTGAAGAACAACTCCACCTGCCAGCGAGACTTGTAGATCTTCGCGATGGTAGTCGCTGGAAGAGTGTAGTTGTTCGTGAGAAACTTCAGCCGCTTGTTCGTTTCCTGGTCGAGATAGGTGACTCGCCGCAGCGGGTCCGGATACGCCTTGGCGGATTCAATGGCCGTCAGGATCACCGTGTGATCGGATCGTACCCCTGTCGCCTCGTCCGCCGGGTGCGAATAGCGGCGCTGTAATAAGACGTTCTCCTTCGTGCGGACCACAAAAAGGCCAAGCACAAAGTGAACACGAAAAGACGATCGAAATCGAGAACCCGATCCTGCACGGCGGAAGGCCCCGGCTTCCGGGACGATTTCGTCGAGGATGTTGACGTCATGCACCGCGCCCTCGGTGATGCGGATAAACGTGGGGATGTTGCCGTGCAGGTCCAGCAGCGTGTGCATCTTGACGGCCGCTTTGTGTTTCCGGAATCTGGCCCAGGGAAACAGCGAGAGACACAGGTCAATCGTGGTCGAGTCCAGCGCATATAGACTTTGATCCAACTCAACGCCGATCGGGTCGGACGTATAGAGCGGTCGGGCGATGCGGATCAGGATCTGGGCGAAGTCGGCGTAGATTCGCCAGTCATGCGTGTCATTCGCATCGGCCAGCGTAGAGCGCGCCACACGGCCGTGAAAACCCATATGGTAGAGCTTGCCGCCCAGAGAGCGCAGACATGCTTCGATGTCGCGGAGGCCCTCCCGGTAAGTCAGTTGGGCGAATGCCATTGCCAGATACTGATCCCAGCAGGAGAAGCCTCGCGGCCGTGCATCGCCGCCGTACCGAGCCACGCAACGCCGAAACTCGCGATCGGGCAGGAAGCTCAGCAACTGAGAGAAGACGGTACAGCCTTGGTTCACGCACCATTGTTGCGCGCCCTGGGGCCGGCTTTCGAACCGGCCGCCGTTCAAATCGCGGCAAGCCAAATCCGCCCGTAAGCATCAGCAGGGAAAGGAGTTCGCGACTTGACGGATGGTGTTAGCCGGACAGTAGTGACATGAGGCGTATGAGAAGGCAGTGGCTTACGCGCGCCAAGTGGAGGCGTGGTATGCGGAGTTCGCAGACGATTCCGAGTATGTCAACCAGATCCGAGGTGAGCTTGGAGAGTTTATTCCTCCACAATCTCTGGGGCTGGAGGAGATGGCATGGGTTGGAGGGCCGATTCGCGACGGCGTCAAGCTGTATTGTAAGGCGATATCCAGATCGAAAGCGGTAGCGCTGGTTAAGGACCAGCCGGAGCTCTATGAAGTTCAAACGAAGAAGTGGCTCAGACCATTGATTTGGTGTTTGGCCGAACTCGTATTGGTGTGTCGTGGCGCCTGCAAGAGTGAACGAAATGGTCCTGCTCAACTGTGTTTGATTATGGTCGAGGCCGGGAGTCCAAGCGAGGCGATAGAAAAAGTGAAAGCGCACGGTAACGCAATCTGCGCTGCCAGAGCGCCTGAGAGGTGGATCGTGGCCGCTGTTCGTGAGGTGAGCGTAGTTGAGGGGACCTTCTCCGAGCCGGTTCTTGAAGTGCTCTTCTATCGTACACGCCTGCCGCTGAAACAGTGGCGCTTGTTGGTTAAACGGGAAGTGGATCTGGAGCTATTCTCAGAAAGTTAGACGGTAATGAGTGGACGGGGCGGCTGTTGAGCGTGACGCACCCGGAAACCGGGCAGACGAGCTACGCGTACAATTCCGACGGGACGGTGCGGACGAAGACGGACGCGCGGAGCGTGGTGACCGAGTACGTCTACGATGCCTACAAGCGGGTGACGCAGGTGAAGGTGGGCGGCTTCGCGCGGTACACGTACACGTACGACGCGGATCCGTTCGGGAGCGGGTCGTACCCGGCGGGGCGGCTGTCGACGGTGAGCTACGACAGCGCCGAGTACGGGCTGACGGAGAAGTATGCTTATACCCAGAGCGGACTGGTGACGAAGAAGCGGCTACGATGCGGAGGGCCGGGTGACGTCGATCCGGTATCCGGAGCAGGACGACGCGAACGTGCGGACCTACACGTACAGCTTCGACGCGATGGGGCGGCCGAACAAGCTGACCAAGAGCGGGACGCCAACCAAGGACGTTTCGACGGATTTGGGAACCGGACGGCGCAGACGGTGACGAAGGGGTCGGCGCCGAGTTCGAGCTTGACGTACAACATGGCGACGAACCGGCTGACGGGGGCGTCGTACGTTTATGACGCGGCGGGGAACCTGACGCAGGCGCCGGGGCCGGGCGGGTGCGTGATGAGAATGATTGTCACCCGGTAGACCCAAGTAAGCCAGGCGTGCTGTGGTAGGGGCTGTTATGCGTTCGACCATCATCATATTTTGTTCAGTCTTCGTTTCAGGATTGAGCTGTGCTGGACAGTTCCTGTGGAAAAAGGTTTCCTCCGAATCCACAGAGCGAACGGTGGTGGCGAAGAAGTCACATTTCCAGGAAGCCGAGCTGATTCAGTTGTCACGCAATTACCTGAGGGCGCATTCGGAACGAAAGGCGGTGAGGCTATTCGTGGCAACCACAAGAGAGGCTGCGGAGGAACCCCAGAGACTGGGGGGCCACCGAGATTATGTCAGTTTTCTTCTTCAGTACCATAAGCCGGGTGGTCTTCGTGGGGACTTGCCGAGGATACGTCTCGGGAAGGATGCGGTGCTGCGTATCCGATACCCGAATGGGAGCCTGGCCCGTGTGATCCTGCAGGGCAGGGACCCTCTACTACACGACGGAGGCATGGGTGCGTTCGAGGTGCTCTATGTCCGTTTCGCGCCCTCTCCCGAGGAGTATCCGCCTCCAGCGGTCCCGGCTGTGTTTTTCGTGAGGACTGAACAGGAGTTGTCGGCAACCTTGTGTGAGAGGATTGCATCGGAGCTCAGAATAAGCAGCGGTCTTACGACAACGAATGTCCGTATTCGCAATGACCATTGGTTCATTACCAGCACTGAAATGCCGGTCCGGTACGAGGCCGAGACAATCGCTACTTGGTCCTGTTGAGTTTATTGAACGCGCGACATGGTATTCCGGCTGGATGGCGGATGGCACGGTGAAAAAGGCTTCTCAAATGTACCCAACGAGGCCGCCCAAGTACTGCCCAGCCTCCCTCGGAGGACCCGTTCGAATGGAAGGGCCGAGATAGATGGGGCGGCGCCGCCTGCCAGTTCACCGGCTTCGTTCGCTATAATCCCGGCATGTCCATTCTGTCCCGGCGCGCCTTCCTGGCGGCTCCAGCGCTGCTCGGCGCCGCTACGCTCGAGCAGATTCCGCTCGGCGTCACGACCGACGAGATCGACGACGATCTCGCCGTAGCCGCGAAGTTCCTGCGCGAGTCCGGGCTGCGGTATGCCGAGGTCCGGCAGATCTGGGGCAAGTACAACACCGAGTTCCCCGTGGAAAAGATTCGCGAGGCGAAGACGATCCTCGATCGGGAGCGGGTTCAGGTTTCCGTGCTCGGGACCGCCTTCTTCCGCGGCGCGATTCCGGCGGACAACGCCGCGTTGGACAGCCAGTGGTCCCTGCTCGACGCCGCGATGGAGCGCGCGGAGGTGTTTGGCGCAAACACGCTGCGGACCTTCGCATTCACGTATCCGAAGGGGCAGACCTCCGGGTCGCCCGCCGAGTACGAGCGCATCGGGGAATTGCTGCGCGAGGCCGGCAAGCGAGCCAAGGCGCGCGGCTTCAAGCTGGGGATCGAGAACCTCGGCGGCAGCTACGTCTCCACCGGCGCCGAAGCCGGCCGGCTGCTGAAGACCGTGAAGGAAGACGCGATCGGCCTGACCTGGGATCCCAATAACGCCGGCGCGGTGGGCGAACGGCCGTTCCCGGACGGCTACCGGCAGATCGATCCCGCACGCATCTTTCATGTGCATCTGCGCGATTTCCGCAAAAAGGCGGACGGCAGCCGCTGGGAATGGTGCGCCGTGGGAGAGGGCGAGATGGACAATCTGGGCCAGCTTCGGGCCTTGCGGAAGGACGGCTACAAGGGATCGTTCACGCTGGAGACGCACTACCGGCATCCGGACGGGAAGGCCGCTGCAACGCGGACGTCACTGAAGGCGCTACTGAAGATTATTGAAGCGGTTTGAAAGCCGAGGCGACGAACGACCGGGGGGCATCCGCCGCCAGGGACTATCGATGCCGGGGCGCGAAGCGAATTTGCGGGGCGATCGGGTGAACGTCAGCTCGCGCGAATCGCACTACGCGGAGGCAGCCTGCTGGTACGCCCGCTCGGCAGCCGCGGTATCGTAGAGTTCAAAGAAATTCGCGATCTTCCCTTTCCTGATCGTGAAGACGTGAATCAAAGGCGTCTCCGCAATCTGCCCCGTGGCCTTCACGCGTCCGCGGTATCGGCCCAGGACGGCCACCCGCTCGCCCTGCGCGATGTATTCGCTCATGTCGAACAGCAGCACCTCCTCGGCTTGCAGCAGTTCGGAGAAGAAGGCGGCCACGCCCTGCTTCCCCTGACGCCGCCCGCCGAAGCTCGCGCCTCTCACCGCCGGCGTCTCCCATACAACATCGTCTGTCAGGGAATCCAGCAGTCCCTGCAGATCTCCGCGTCCAAAGGCCTCGTAGGCCTGCTTCACGATCGCAGCACTTTCCTGCGCACCCATGGTGTAGCCTCCTCTACGGCTATTCTACGCCTCGGCCATGACGAGGTTCCGGTTCATGCTTGCGGCGGGACAGCCTTATCTGCGCGCGAGCCGCTCGATGACGTCCGCGCCCGCCTCCGCGGATGGCTGGAATTCCGGGCCGCTCGCGTACCGCAGGAGCCGGTCGAACAGGAAGACGGCTTCCGGATAGGCTTCGTCCAGCCGCTCGCGAATGGCCAGCGTGGTCACCAGCAGGCGCCCTTTACCCACCTTGGCCTCGACGATGTAGCCCACCTTGCCGAGGTTCTTCTTC
The DNA here is from genome assembly GCA_026129905.1 of Bryobacteraceae bacterium. Classification (GTDB taxonomy): domain Bacteria; phylum Acidobacteriota; class Terriglobia; order Bryobacterales; family Bryobacteraceae; genus JAHCHE01. The sequence goes on from JAHCHE010000045.1 coordinate 37,656, forward strand.
TTGCTGAGAAACGCCGATGTCGTTCGGATGCCGCCGGCGATGGGCGCGATCTCTTGCGGCCACTGGTCCAGCGAAAGCGACCAGCCGTCCTCCATCAGGTTGTAGAACTGGAGATCGAAGAAGCCGTCGTGCGGAAACCCGCGCAGCGCCGGGTGGTCCCGCACCAGGCTGCCCAGCGCGCCGCCGGACGCCGGGAAGAACGTGGCGTCGCCGGAGCGGGAGAACTGCTCGCGTCCGCCGAGCAGCCAGACGCGCCCGCCGGATTCGAGATGCGCCAGCGCGGCGCGGTCGAGCGAGGAGGCGATCCACAGCGTCTCCGGCGTCAGGGACGCCGCGCCTTCCTCGATGAAGGGGAACAGCCGCCGCAGGCCCGCCCAGCGGACCGTCGAGACCACTCGCGACGCCGCGGGCGACGCCCCGGGCCACGATGGACGCGGGAAGGCCCAGAAGTTCCAGCGATTCGCGTAGGTGTTACCGCCCGCGGTCAGTTCGACGACGAGTTCGAGTTTCCGCGCCTGGCCGCCGGCAACCGGACCAATCGCGATCCCGGCGATCCGCGAGACTTCCCCCAGCGGAGCGGTGATGCCCGCGATCGTCGAACCGGCGATGGAGCGGCCGCCGTCCATGAGCCGCCACGCAAGCGCGCCGCCGCTGACAGCCTCTTCGCCGTAGTTCGACGCCCAGATATCGATGGTCTTGGACTCGCCGGTCCACAGGGTCCGCTCGTCGACATCGGCGCCGGACAGCAGAAGTAACGCGCTGTTGATCTCGCGGCCCTCGGCGGGTTCGATCCCCTTCGGCCGCCAGAAGTAGTCGAACCAGCCTTCTTCCCAGGAGTCGCCCTCGCCCGTGCCGCCGGGGAAATCGACAATCAGCCAGTAGTGATAGCCGGTGACGTCCGGATCGCGGCGCACGCGCTCGATCTGGTACTTGCGACCCAACTGCTGAAGCCGTTGCGAGTTGCGCAGGAACGCGGGGTACGCGCCGGCCAGGCCGCTGGCGTCCACCCATTTCTTCTTCTCCTCGAGCCAGGCCGGCTGGATGACGCCGGTGAACAGAGGAATGAGGGACGGGTCGGGGAGAGAGCAGTAGTAGGCTCCGAACTCGTGCCGGACGGTCGGGATATCGTCCGGCGCCCCTCGGTAAAGGCTGGCCATGTCGGTGGGCCGCAGCATGAGGCCGTCGTTCGAGAGGACGATTCGGTCCGGGTCGATGGACTTGGCCAACTGGTACAACTCCGCCACGCCGGCCTGGAATTCCTCACGTTCGGCCTCGGTCTCCAGCCAGGTGAGATTGAACTCGTTGCCCAGGGCGAGCGAAAGGAACGACGGACGGTTGCGGTACGCGCGCAGCACCCCCTCGAGTTCGCGCTTCAGAAATTCACGGTGTGGGAGGAAGTACTGCGTGTACGCGACGGGCAGTTCTGCCATTACGAGCAACCCGACTTCGTCGGCGGCTTCGAAGAAGGCCGGCGCGGGCGTCATCGAATGGAAGCGGACGGCGTTGAACCCGAAGCTGCGCGCGAGCCGGAGCCGCTCGAGGTACACGTCCTTGGATGCCGGGGGCGTTCCCGTGAGGACTTCGATGTTGTCGTCGCCGTAGCCTCTCAGGTACAGCGGCTTCCCGTTCAGCAGGAGCGCCCGGCCTCGCGTGGCGAGCTGGCGCATGCCGAAGCGCTCTTCCGTCCGATCCCGCTCGCGGCCGTCCACCAGCAGGCGGATTGTCGCCGTGTAGAGGCGGGGATCGTCGGGCGACCACAACCGCGCGCCGGGCATCGGCAGCGCCGCGTCGATCTCCGCGTCCCGCGCCGGCACGGACGTCCGGAACTCGCCCGCTTCGATTTCAACCTGGCTGCCCGAAGGCGGCGGACCGGCCAGCTTAACGTGAAACGCCGCTTCACGACGGGCGATGTCGGGGCGGATCGCCACCTCGGAGATCCACAGCGGATCGCTCGCCTCCAGCGACACGTTTCCATACAGGCCGCCCCAGTTGCCGATGTAGTTCATCATGCCGGTCGGCTGGTTGCCCTTCTGGACGCGGGGATCGCCGTCCATCGCGGCCCCGGGATTTTCCACGCGAAAGGCGATGGTATTAGCGGCGCCCGGCCGGAGGACCGCGGTGACATCGAACACCGCCGGCGCGCTGATGCCGTCGTGCTCGCCGATTCGCCGTCCGTTAACGTACAGCGTCACCTTGCGCAGGGCGCCTTCCACGCGGATTCGCGCCGCTTTGCCTTGCCAGGAATCCGGGACCGCCACCTGCCGCCGGTACCAGGCCGGTCCCTCGTAATGGTGGCGCAGGATTCCGGAGGGCTCGCCGACCCCCTGCGCCTGCCAGGCGCCCGGAACCTGGAGCGTACGATCAAACGGCGCGCCGGGCGAGTGCCACTCCTGTCGCTCGCCGAGCGATTGCGGATCGGTGCGGAATTCCCACGCGCCGTTCAGGTCGATGCGGGGCCGGCCGGCGGGATAACAGACACCGCACAGCAAGGTGGCGGCAATCAGTACTTTCGCGCCCATTCCTCGAACGTAGCACGCGAAGCGCGGCCACCCGCCGGCGGCGGAAATCACTGTCCGATTAGCTGGAAAGGTAGCCCTCCGGCGCCGCTGAACGTGTCGCGTTATTCGAAGAGCTTGATCTGCTCGCTGGGCGGTGGCGTTCGTTTGCGCCGCTTGAGCGGGCTGCCGATGACCCCCAGCACCTTCAGTTCGGCGAGCGCGGCGCGCGGCACGAAGATCCTCTGGTTGTTCGAGAGCGAATCCGGCGGGACGATGGTAAAGCCGTGCTCGGACAATTGAAGCAGGTTGTTGGCGAGCAAGCCGTCGATGAGGTCGCCGTCGCGAAACTGAAGCCTGACCCACAAACCTTCCGATTTCGGACGGGTGGTGAACTCGCGCTTCTCGCCGGCCAGGACGGCGGCATCGAGGTCGCGGACGAAGCCGACGGCCTTGACCTCGCGATAGGGCACAACAACGGCGTTACCGGTGGGCGTGATCAGCTCGAGCCCTTCGGGCTGGAGCCAGGCCTGAGGGTTCACAAAGCCCCTGAGCGCCTCCCGGTCAAAGCGTTCCACGACAACCTTTTTGTTCGTCGAGCCCGCCAATAGCAGGAATCTCTTTAAAACAATTTTGCAAATATTGTATCATTGGCTCGATGGCGCAAGCGCTTTCGTTATCGGCGGGAACCCAGGCTTTCCTGGACTTCTGCCGGATCGAGAAAGGGCTGGCGCGAAACTCGGTGGAAGCTTACGGGCGTGACCTGGAGCGATTTCTAACGTGGGCGGGAGGCGGCGAGAGCGCCCCGCCGGATCGGGAGTCAATTCGTAAGTATCTTGATTATCTTAGAGATGAGGGACTTTCCAGCCGCTCGGTCGCGAGAAGTCTCACAACCCTCAGAAACTTCTATCGTTTTCTGCTTCGCGAGGAGAAGGTGACAGAGGATCCCACCTCGATGCTGGCCTTGCCGAGGCTGTGGAAGACGATCCCTAAGTTTCTGACGCTGAAGGAAATCGATGCGGTGATGGAGGCTCCCGACGCGAGCCGGCCGACGGGCCTGCGCGACCGGGCCATGCTGGCGCTGCTGTACGCCGCCGGGCTGCGCGTCAGCGAGTTGTGCCAGGCGCAGGTGTCCGACCTCGACGTCAACCTGGGCGTCATCCGCGTCACCGGGAAAGGCAACAAGCAGAGGATCGTCCCGGTCGGCAACCCGGCGGTCCGGGCCGTGGAAGACTACCTGGCAACCGCCCGTCCGGCGTTGCTCAAAGGCAGGCAAAGCCGTTACCTGTTCGTGACGGCGCGCGGCGGAAAGCTGACGCGGCAGGGGTTCTGGAAAGCGTTGCGAGGCTATGGATTGAAGGCAGGCGCGCCGCGACGGGTGGCGCCGCACATGGTGCGGCACAGTTTCGCCACGCACCTGCTGGAAGGCGGGGCGGACTTGCGGAGCGTGCAAACGATGCTGGGACACGCCGACATATCGACCACGCAGGTCTATACCCATGTCATGAGTTCGAGGCTGAGAACGACGGTGGACAAGCACCACCCCCGTTCCTGAGTCGGCGATGAACCAGGTCGGGCGCGTGAGGGAGCGAATGCGATGAGCGACTACATGTTCATGCTGGAGAGCCACCTCAGCCCTGGGCAGAACCGGGCCGTGGCCGTGGTGGACGAAGCGGCGCGCCAGGCGCAGATGGGGGTTTTCCTCACCGGCGGCGCGATGCGGGACATGCTGGGCGGTTTTCCCATTACGGACTTGGACTTCGCGGTACAGGGGAATGCCTTGGCGCTGGCGAAGCAGGTTGCCAAATCGGTTCCGGCGACCATTGTCGCGAAGGACGACCTGCGGAATACGGCCGAGCTTCTGTTCCCCGACGGGACGACGGCGGAATTCGGAATGGCGCGCCGCGAGAGATATGCCAAGCCCGGCGGCCGCCCTCAGGTTGAGCCGTCGCCGATCCACGACGACCTGCTGCGGCGCGACTTCACCATCAATTCGATCGCCCTGTCGCTCCATCCGGCGTCGCGCGGCCTGCTGATCGATCCCGCCAACGGTCTCGGCGACCTCCAAACCCGTGAGCTGCGCGCCAATTCCAGTTATTCGTTTTACGACGATCCTTCCCGTTTGCTCAGACTTATCCGACTTCGGGTGAGACTTGACTTCACCGTAAACGAGCGCACTCTGCAGCAATTCCGCAACGCCCGCGAGGCCCAGGTCGAGAGGTTGATCCCCCCGCGCGGCCTGTTTCAGGAACTGCGCGCCATCGCCTCGGAACTGAACGGCGGCGACATTCTGGCTGCGCTCGAAAAAGAAGGACTGTCGTCGCTGTTCTCTCCCACGTTGACCGGTCCAAAGCTGAACCTGCCGGCGCTGGCAAAGCTACAGAAGGCCCGGCAGCTCATCCCGTTCGGGGCGACGCTGCCGGTGGACAACCTCGGGTTGTTTCTCTACTTCATCACGGAGAAGATGAATCCAAAGGAGAAAGCGGCTTTCGCGAAGCAGCTTCAGATGAAGGACGAGGAAGTACAGGCCTGGACGAGACTTGAGGCCCGAGCGCGTCCGGCGGAGAAGAAACTGGCTTCAGCCAAGCTTCATCGGCCTTCTCACGCTTTTGACGCCATGCAGCAGATTCCAGGGGAGGTTGTGCTTTTTTTATACCTCCATTCACAGAACCGCCTGGTACACGATCGGATCCGCAATTACCTCCAAAAGTACCTTCCGGTCGCACTGGAAGTGACGGACAAGGATGTGGTTGCCGCCGGACACGACCCGCAGTCCAAGGAGTTCGCCAAGGCGAAGCGCGAGATGATCGCCGCCCGGCTCGACGGGCGGGCGAAGCCGAAGAAAGTGGACGAGGAAGAGCCGCAGCCGGCGTGAGGGCCTGTCGGCGTGACTGCGCTTGCCGGATCGCAGCCGGAGCGAAGCACGCGTCAGGGGCGCATGGCGTTGGCGGCTCTCGCGGGAACCGAGAATCTGACCGCCCTCGGGGCCAACCGTGTTGCTGGCGATTTCCGCGCCGTAGCCGCCGGCGGCGACGGCGCGTTCGGTAGGCAGGTAGTCGCCGTAATCGCAGGCCAGTTGGACGAGGAAGGTCTGCTCGGCGGGCCTACGGGCCTTGATGCGGGTGGCGTAGTCGAGGAAGAGCTCGAAGGGGTTGGTGGCGATGGCGATGTCGCCCAGCCGGATGGCGTGCAGTTCCATGGTGAAAACAGGGTTCTGGTGCTGCCTGACGGCGGCCGGCTTGCGGGCTTTCCACGCCTGGACGGCGGCAGCGACGATGCGGGAAGCAAGGAAGTCGGCCTACTCGGAGGGCTGGATGGCGGTTGGGGGCACGTCGTACAGGCCGTCGCGGTGAACCGGGGCGGTGTGCGTGTGGGTGGCGTGGAGGAACAGCTTGCGGGGATCGAAGCCGGAGAGGCGATCTTCGAGGCGGCGGCGGACCTCGTCTTGAAGTTCCTTGTCGACCGCGGCGAGGTCCACAGAGACCATCACGACATGATCGTCGCCGTTGTCGATGGCAAGCGCGGCGGCGGTGATGGGATCCTGTACGCGCGTCGAGATGCGCGTATAGAAGTGGCCGGAAAGGGCGGCGGGCCGATCGGGGGTGATATCGGCCGAACCCCAGCCAACCCGGAGTTCGGCGGCGGCGGCCGGGGCGGCGATGGCGAGGAGGAGAGCAAGGAAGCGGAATGTCATGGCCGGACCTCGACGCGCCGCTTATCGCGGTAGGGACGCCTGGACATTGCGGTAACCGGTGGCGCAGTCGCCGGAGTCATTGCGGTTCGGGGAGCGGCGGGAGACCGAGCCGCAAAGTGTGTTATCCATCCTGTCTCCTTCGATACGCCGGCCTGTGCGCAAGGGCTCGATCGCCATGGCCAGGACGACGTTCGTTCGATTTCCCATTGCCACAGCGGCGTTGGGCCCGCGGCGGGAGCGCACGCAATCCACAAAGTTGCGGATATGGGCGAGCTCGCGGACTCGAAAGTGCGGGGCAGGCGCGTTACCGGACATAGCGCTCCAGCCAGTCCAGGTGGCGTTGCATGAGGTCCAGTTCGGTCTCGGGGTTGCCGGGGCCGTGGGTCATGCCGGGATAGACGACCATTTCGGCGGTGACGCCGCGGCGCTTGAGGGCGTTGTAAAATTCATAGCCTTGCGAGACGGGAACGCGCAGGTCGGCATCGCCGTGAAGGATGAGCGTCGGAGTGGCAACGCGCTTCACGTGGTACAGGGGCGAGTGTTCCAGGTACAACGGCAGGTTGTCCCACGGCTCGGCGGAGAAGTAGTCGGGAAGGAAGTCGAGGATATCGGTGACGCCGGCCATGCTCCACAAGTTGGTGACGCCGGCGCCGACGACGGCCGCCTTGAAGCGGTTGGTCTGGGTGACGACCCAGCTTGTCATGTAGCCGCCGTAACTCCAGCCCATCACAGCCAGACGGTCCGGGTCGGCCACGCCGGTCGAGACCAGGCGATCCACTCCCGTCATCAGGTCCTCGTAGTCCTTGCCGCCCCAGTCGTTGAAGTTGGCGAAGCGGAATTCTTTGCCGTATCCGCCGGAGCCGCGGATATTCGGGCGCAGGACCGCATAGCCGCGCGCGGCGAAGCTCGCCAGGGAGTAGATGCCGGGGGCGCCGATGAAGCTCTCGTTCCACCAGCCCATCGGCCCGCCGTGGATCAGCGCGATGAGGGGATATTTCTTGCCCTCCTGGTAGCCCGCGGGCAGCGTCAGAAGTCCTTCGATTTCCAAGCCGTCGCGGGAGTTCCAGCGGACGGAGCGCGTCTCGCCGAGAGGGAGTTCCCCCAGGTCGCGGTTGGCTGAGCTGACGCGCACGGGCGCACCGCCGGAAAGGTCCATCACGAAGGCTTCGGGCGGCTCGCTGGAACTTTCCTGGACAAAGCCGACGTACGTGCCGGAAGCGTTTAGGGCGGCGCCGCCCACTACGCCGCGGGGCACGTAGACCGGGGCGGCGACGCCATCGAGCGAAACGCCGTAAAGGATGAAGCGCGTACCCTTGGCGCCGGCGAACAGGAGGCGGCTGGAGTCGGCGGACCAGCCGAGAACGACGCCCATGGCCTTGCGGGGGATTAAGCCGGGCCAAAGCGAGAGGGAGGGTCCTCGGTCGAAGGTATCGGGGAGCGCCCGGTGGGGGCCGCCGCCGCGAGGGATGAGAGCCACCTGTTCCTCGCCAGCCCAGCGAGCCCGGTCGGCGGTCCGAAGGTAAGCGAGGAAGCGGCCGTCCGGCGAGTAGCGGGGCTCGCCTTCGGCCGCCGGTCCGCCCGCCAGGACTTCAACGGCGCCCGAGTCGAGGTCGACTTCGGAGACATCGCTCCGGGGCCAGGCATTCTCGCCGGAGTCGGGTGCGTGTTCGAATGCGATGCGGCGCGAATCGGGCGACCAGTCGAAGGCGACGACGTGGTAGGGCGCGTCAAGGATGCGGCGTAGCGGGCGTTCGCCGCCGGCGTCGTGTTCAACGGGCAGGCGCCAGAGATTGAAATTGGTCTGCTCTTCGCCGGCGACGCGAGCGACAGGACGGGGCGGGCGGGCTTTGGCCACTTCGCCAGTGGGGTCGGCGCCGGCCACAGCCACCCACTTGCCGTCGGGTGAAAGCTGGTAGGCGCCGAAGGACCCGCGCCAATCGGTCAGGCGTTCGGCTTCCCCGCCATCGATCGCGATGCGCCAGAGGTTCGTCAGGCCGGAGCGGCGCGAGAGGAAATAGAGGAAGCGGCCGTCCGGAGAGAACGAAAGCGAACCGGCGCCGGCCTCGTCGCGGGTGAGTTGGACGGGATGGGAACCGCCGGCGCGAGCCAGGAAGGCTTGCGCGAGCCAACGGCTCTTCCCCGGTTCGAGAATGGCGCGGGCTTGTGTATAGGCAGCCAGGCGGCCGTCGGGAGAGGGCGTAACGGCGCCGACCCGCCGGACCTGCATGGATGTCTGGGGCGTCCAGGCGGCGAGGCATAGAAGAAAGGCGATCGTCATCGGCATAACCGTTTATCTCATACCGGACCGGCGACGCCGACAGTGGTGAAGGCTGAAGGTGTTTACTGCCTGCCAATTCCCAGGAACACGATTCCCAGCAGGATCAAACCCAAACCGCAGACCTTGTTGCGCGTAAACGGCTCCCCGAAGAACAGGCGCGACCAGAACAGCGTGAACATGTACCCGAGCGACACCATCGGGTAGAGAATGGTTAACTCGCCCTGGCGGATGCCCAGCAGGTAGAACACGGAGGAAAGCAAGTACAGCCCGACCCCGGCCGCCAGCCGCCAGTTGAGCAGCAGGGTCCTGACATCGCGATGCAATTTCCCCGCCCCGAACTTCAGGAAGACGGCGCCGAACGAGCCCACGAACGCCGCGGCGAAGACCAGGCCAATCGAAGAGAGCGGGGTCGTCATCGCTTTCCGTTCCGGCCCAGGACCGCTACCCCGATGACGATGGTGCTGACCCCGAGAATCTTGTAGAGATTCAGCTTCTCCTGGAAGATCATCACCGAAAGCACCGTCACCCAGACGTACGACAGCGACACAATCGGGTAGAGCAAGGACAATTCCCCGTCCCGCAACGCCAGGATCAGCAGGACCGTGCTGATCCCGTAGAGAACATAGCCCCCGAACAGCGAGACGTTCGTCACGATGGCGGCGAGATTGGCGGTCGAGAACCCGCCCGCGCCCGATTTCATCAGAATCTGGGCCGCGGCGCCTAGCAACGTGCAGCCGAAAACCAGCGCGACGGACTGGGCATGGGTAAAGCGGAACGATGAACGCGGATGCTCTCGGGAAATGGCCGTCAAGCTGCCTCCAGGGAAACTTTCATGATAACGCGAGCGCCCGATTCTCAGCAGGCGGGGCGCCATGGCCGCCGCCGCCGGGCGTCTCGATGCGCAGGACATCGCCTTCCAGCGCCGTTAATGTGGTTTTCCCCGCCAGCGGAATTCTCTTGCCGCCGCGGATCAGGGAATTTCGCCCCGGTTTGCCCGCGCCGCCGCCACCAAGGCCATAGGGACCCTGGGCGCGCCGGTCGCTGAGGAGGGTGATCTCGCACGGGGCAAGGAATTCCAGTTCGCGTACGATGCCGTCGCCGCCCCGGCGGGCGCCAGGTCCGCCCGAACCGGCGCGGATACGATAGGCGGCGACCCGGACGGGATACTGGTGTTCGAACGCCTCGATGGGCGTGTTCCAACTGTTGGTCATGTGCGTGTGCACCGCGCTGAGCCCGCCGGAGCGCGCGCTTGCCCCCATGCCGCCGGCGATCGTCTCATAGTAGGCAAATGGCCGGTTGCGGAACGGGTCTCTTCCGCCCAGGCTGAGATTGTTCATCGTTCCCGAACTGGCGGCCGGGATGCGCTCCGGCGCCGCCTGGGCGAGGGCGCCCAGCAGGGCGTCCGTAATCCGCTGCGACGTCTCGACGTTCCCCGCCGCCATGGCCGCCGGCGGCCTTGCGTTCACCACTGTGCCTTCCGGCGCAATCACCGTCACGGGCCTCATCAATCCGGAGGTGAACGGCGCCTCCTCCTCAAGCAGGCAGCGGAAGACGTACGTGACTGCCGCAAGGGTCACCGCGAAATTCGCGTTGACGGGGCCGGCGGTCTGCGGATCGGTTCCACTGAAATCCACTACGGCTGAGTGACCTGCGATACGAATTGTTACCCGAATTCTCACCGGGCGGCCGCTGACGCCGTCGTCGTCGAGCGAATCTTCGAACCGGTACGTCCCGCGGGGAAGTTTCGCCAGCGCCGCCCGCATCATTCGCTCCGTATAGTCCTGAAGCGCCAGCATGTTGCGCGCCACTCGCCGCGGCCCGAATCGGGCGGTTACCTCTGTCAGCCGGTCCGCTCCCCGTTGGATACTCATCCACTGCGCCAGCAGGTCGCCCTCGCGTTCTTCCGGCGTGCGGACATTGGAGCGGATGAGATCGAGGATATCCCGCCGGATTCGGCCCCGGCTCGCCAGCAGTAGCGGCGGAATGCGGATGCCCTCCTGATAGATCTCCCGCGCCAGCGGCATCGACCCCGGACTGATGCCCCCCACGTCGGAGTGGTGCGCCCGGTTCGCCAGCAGGAATTGCGGCGTCCGCCGCCCTTTAAGGAAGACGCCCGAGACGGCGGTGATATCCGGCAGGTGCGTCCCGCCCTGAAACGGATCGTTCAGAATCGCGACGTCGCCGGGCTGAAGCCGAATCCGCTCCATCGCGCAGCGCACCGACAGCGGCATCGCTCCCAGGTGGACCGGCATGTGGTCGCCCATCGCCGCCGTCTCGCCCCCGGCATCGTAAATGGCGCAGGAATAGTCCCTCCGCTCCTTGATGTTCGCCGAAAAGGCCGTCTTGCGCAGCACGATGCCCATCTCCTCGCAGATCGACGCGAGCAGGTGCCGGAACAACTCGAGTTCGATGGGGTTCGTTGCGCCTGTCATCGGGGACGAGGGACGTCCAGAAACTCGTTCCTTCGGGGCTTCTTCTCTTCGGCGGGCTTCCGCGGAGGCGTCCGGCGCGTGCCGGGCAGTTGAAAGACGCCGCCGGGCGCGGTGGGCAATTCCTCCGGCAGCGCTTCCTGTTCCGTGGGTTCCGGCTGCGGTTCCGGCCGTTCTTCTTCTTCCTTCGGCGCGCACGCGCCCGGCTCCACCGCGAACGCCGCGACCGCGTTCCACGCCGCGCCCTGCCGCTGCTCGACGCGCCAGGAATGCGAGGCGGCGTCTTCGCGGAGGCGCCATTCCGGATTCGCCGCCATCGGCCTGGCGCGCGTCTTGATCGGTTCCGGGCTTACCTCGCGGATCATCCAGTCCGCGCCGCCGGTCATCGTCTCGTAGCGCTCGTACCGCGAGCCCGCGTCCGACGCGTAGACGCGGTCGACGATCAGACCGCCCGCCCGTTCGTCTTCAAACCAGAACTCCTCGATCACCGAGATCCGCTGATCGTCGAAAACGTTGCGGCGCCGCCAGTGCTCGCCGCCATCGGTGGTGAGCAGGAAAAACGGGTCCCGCGGCGGCAGGCTCAACATCTGTCCCGAAACCCATCCGTTCTGCGTTCCGCGAAAGTGGATGACGTCGAGACCGGCCCCTTTGATGCGTTCGGCCGGCTCGGCCCAGGTCTGGCCGCCGTCCGGGCTGGCCAGCAGAATCGAATACATCGTCGAGTGCCGGTTGTGCAGATTACCCGCGGCGAAAATCTTCGTTCCCGCCGCGGCAACTGACGAAAGCTGCAGAAAAACCGGACAGGGCGCTTCCGCGGAACAGGCTTCGCCGAACGTCTGCAAGTCGTCCCGCTGGCATTCGAAAGGGATGCGCAGCGGTTGTCCCTCGTACCGCAGCGCGGGCTCGCCGGACGCCTCCGTCTTCGCCTCGTCGGACGGCTGCGCCGGAAGCGCCATCCAACAGGCCGTGAGAGCCGCGCACAACCAAGGGGCCAGAGGCCATCGCCTCGCGCGTTGCCTCGTTCCCGCAGCGCCGCCCGTCATCCCGCACTTGAATTGTAACCAAACCGCCGGGCCAACCGCCGCAGACTTGGGCCAAGCCTCGCGAAAATGTCTGAGAACACCGGCGCCCGCGCCGCACTGTATAGTCAACTCGACGACGCTGCCGCCCGCCTTTCCTCCGGTTGCCAAAGAAAAGGGCGGCAGCATGTCGTCGCCCCGCCCGTCTTATCATGAGTGAGGCGCCCGCCTCCGCCGCGGCGCTTCGAAAAAGGCAACCATGATCGACTGGCTCGCGCTCTTCCGGCGGAAAAAGCCCGCGCCGCTCAGCGGCGCCCCGGCCGTTCGCCGGCAGAAGAACTACTCCGCGGACAGCGGCTACGTGTATCAGTACTTTTACGACGGGTTTCGCCCGGCCGACCGCGCCGGAGCGCAAGGAATCGACTATGTGTTCGACGTCTCCGCCGACCGTCACTCGTCGTTTCCCGTGACCGTCTTCGTCGCCGACCCGGCCATCCAGGACTGGGAACGCGAGCACGGCCGCGAACTCAGCGCCACCGAGCGGTACGCCGTGGCCAAGCTGGCGCTCTTTCAAGCCTTCGACGAACGCGCCGCCCCGGCCGAGATGCGCGAACCGGTCCACGTGCGCCAAGCCGACCTCGCGGGAATTCTCGAACGCCTCGACGTGGAGTAATCGCGCGCTTTTGCATCCTGTGGGGAGAGAGGGTGCAAATTGCCGCTAGAAAATTGCCGCTTAAATGGAGGCAAATTACCAGGGAGGTCCAGACATGGCCGAGTTGAGCCAGGGCCATACGGAGGAATCGGACACGGCCGTGCGCGTAGCCAGGGTCACCGCCATGGCCGAGCAGGCATTCGGTGAACAGGAGCGGGCATGGCGCTGGCTGCGGAAACCAAAACGTCACTTCAACGGTAAGACGCCTATGGAGATGCTGGCGACGGAGGCCGGCGCCAGATTGGTTGAGAACATGATCGCGCAAATCGAACACGGCATGGCCGCTTGATACTTTGGTATCAGTAACCATCTCAGTCTGGATGGCGGCGGGGGTCTCCGGGCGCCGGGCCGGAAGCATACGCGCGGCCACCGGTTTGTCTATTGCGCCACTAACCGGCGACGGCGCTGCTGGAAATTCTCGTACATGCCGGGATCGATATCGAGGACATTCCGGTCAGCCTTCGCTACCTCGAAATCGACGCGCCGGATTCCATCTCCATCGAGACAGTAGATGGTAAAGCGCTTTCCAGAAACTGGACTTCGAACCTCGAGGCCACGCGCAGGACCGGAGATGCATGGCTACGCTCCCAACGTCCGTGACGTGGAACGTTCTGGTAAATCCACGGCATCCCGACAGCTCGCAAGTCCGGGCGATTCACACCGTACGAGCACGCTATCGATGCGCGATTGCTTTGACCCCGCCTTCCGTGTGGGCTACGCCTTTGCCAAACTCGCGCTCCCTCAAGCCCTCGACGAGCGCGCGGTCCCGCCCTGCCCCAGATGCGCAACCGGTCCAGTGTGCGCCCCCCGGCGCCCTCGCTGTTAAGCTACGAACTCCTCGGCGCAGATCGATCGCGCCCGAACCCCACCTCTCTCCACAGCGAAACCGTCAACCGCCGTCGCGCCCTTTTCTTTCATGCGGATTTTCCATTCCTTTCTGTTTATTGAAGGAACTTGCGTTTTTAGTCAATATTAAACTCAGAAAATTATCTTGCATTTCACATCGAGTCGGCTTAAGATCCTATTGTACGTTTTTCGATTGGAGTTGCTCATGCCGACCTTCTCATCCCCCCCCGGCGCAAATTACTGACCGGCTTGGCCCTCGCCTGGATGGCCTCCGTTCGCCCGCCCCCGCCTGGGGCCAGTGGATCGGCACAAATCCACTCTGGACCAACAGTACCGTCGGGATCGGAACCTCTAGCCCGTCCACCATGCTCCAAGTTGTCGGCAATCTGGCGGCCTGGCAAACCAACAACGGTTTCGTGCAGTTGTGGGCCGATAACGCCGTCATCTGGCGGAGCGGCAACGGCAACGCCTCCCTGCGCTTCGGCAGCGCCACCAACCTGACCGCCGGCAGTTGGTCCGAAAAGATGCGCATCGCCGACTCCGGCAACGTCGGCATCGGAACGGGCAACCCGCAGTACAAGCTCGCCGTCAACGGCGTGATCGGCGCCAAGGAGGTCATCGTCACCAATACCGGATGGCCGGACTACGTCTTCCGTCCCGGCTACCCCCTTCGGCCGTTGAGCGAAGTCAGCGCCTATATCCAGGCGCACCGCCATCTGCCGGACATTCCCTCCCAGTCTGAAGTCGAGCAACAGGGCATCGGCGTGGGCGACATGCAAGCCCGGCTGCTGGCCAAGGTCGAGGAACTCACGCTCCACCTGATTCGGCAGGACCGGGAGAATCGGGAACTTCGCCGCCGCGTGGCGCAACTGGAGACCCGCGTAGCCGCCGCCCCGCCGGCAGGCCGGTAAGGGAGCCGCCATGCCAACGCCGTCGCCATTGCGTGGCGCCGCCGCCGTGGTCCGGATCGGACTCTGCCTCGTCGCCGGGAACCTGCTGGCGCCGCTCGGGGCCGCCCAGTGCTCCAATCCCTTCGTTGTACCCAACCAGACCCTCACTTCCGGGACGCATAACTTTCCCGACAACAATGCCGTGAAGGCAAACAGCGTCGTTATCAGCGGCAGCGCCAGCGTCACTTTTGTCGCCGGCAATTGCATCCAGTTGAGTCCGGGCTTCCACGCCACCGCCGGCAGCGCCGCCACCACCTTTCGCGCCTGGCTCCAGAACCCGCCCACGGCGGACTCCGCCTCGCCTTCCAGCGGCAGCGGCCTCACCCAGGCGTTCACCTGGAAGGCCTCCAGTTCGCTCAGCTATTCTAATCTGGCGGAGATGTATGCCCTCTTCAATACTGCCGTCTCCTACCCGAATGCCTGCTACCTCCGGTACAACCGGGCTTCCAACCGGCTGTACCTGAGGAACAACACGGACACAAGCTGGCTGGGCAACTTCGCGCCGGGGACTTCCGGCACGGCCAGCAATTCGCAGTGCAGCATTAGCGGCACGGGGGCGTCGGCGAGCGGCGCCGGCAACCAGCTTACGCTGACCGTTCCCGTCACGTTTCAGGCTTCGTTTTCCGGGACGAAGAACGACTACCTGTTCGCCCAGGACAACGCGGGGCTGACCTCCGGATGGCAGCAGAAGGGGACGTGGACGGTGGGGGCTGGGTCGAACCCGAAGACGACCATCAAGACCAATCCAGCGAACTTACAGTTCAAGGTCGACGGCGTTGTGTACAACGCCCAGACCGACTTTTTCTGGACGCCCGGCAGTCTCCATACCATCGCGGTTGCCACGTTCCAAGGAACCGGTTCGACTCGAAACGTCTACAGCCAGTGGTCCGACGGACGAAGCGCTAGGCATCAGATTACCGCGTCCTCATCGGATATCACCTATACGGCAACCTTCACCCCGCGCACCGTTACGGCGACCATGCAGGGACCGACCTACCTGCAGATGAACCTCAGTTGGATGCCGTTTGACGTCTACGATGACGACCACACCGCAAGCCAGCACGGGTTCTCCAACAGTTGCCCAGCGGGATCAAAGATTCGGAGTTGTTTCAAGACTATTCTGGCCGACCTTCGACGCCAAGGGATTTCCGGTGTCAGGATCATTTTCGGCTTGTGCGGTGGAGGCAGGTCCACGCCGCTCTCGGGTTGTGGAGGACCCTGGCAGAACGTCACCGGTCCCAACGGCACGTGGACAGCGAACGTTACAAATTTCCTTAACGATGTTAGCGATGCGGACATCGAGAACATCACCTTGTCACCAGCTCATCCCGCTGACATCATCGGCGCCGTGCCGAAACTGCAGACAACTACGCCCATGGGTAGCGGCCCTGACAAACACTGTGCCGATACACAAGATATCGTTTACTTCGACGCAACATCGCCGTTCGGCCGCAAGGAAGTCCGCAATACGAAAGGCCAGATAGTTGGCTACTACCCAGTCGGCCAGGGCCAGACACTCGCCGCTTACAACTGCGCACCGATCAACCCATTCTTCGTGGGCTGGCAGCATCAGTACGACGTCATCAATGCGGCGTTGTACGCAGCAGCGCATACGCCGTCCACACCTTCGGGGAAGTCCTTCAATGTGTTTGAGCTCGACTTCGAGCAGGAGCTTAACATTCTGGCGTTTCCAGCACTGGCGCGCTTCATCTACGACAACGCACAACCCGATTCCGCCCTGCCGGTGGAAAGCTATGCGGATGTCGGGAAGGCTCTTCGGGGCCTCATGACCGCCAACGGATTTGATCCCTTGCGCGTTACGTGGTCGGCTCCGTGGGACGGCGTGGCACAGGCTGAAGGGTACCCCATTGCGGAGTTCGAGTGCGCCAACGTGTACGCCGACAACGCCCGCAACATGGGATTGGACCAGATTGAAGCCGCCATCGCCGATAGCTTTATCGGTGAGCCGAGCAATCCGAATCCCTCATGGGGAAAGGAAACCGGCTTTCTTTATTGCGGCGGTACTACGGTTGGCATGTTCCACGACCTCCCCGTCCCGGCCTCTGGCCCCCAACCCGGTATCATAGACCTGCATGTCCGACCCGAGATAGAGAATGCCGATCTTGATAGCGAAAATGTTCAGGGCGAGGCGAAAGTGGATTTCAATGCGATTCGTCATCATCTGTATTTACCGCATGTGCGCTCCGACGCTATCGTGGTCCTCGGCGA
>JAHCHE010000046.1 GCA_026129905.1 Bryobacteraceae bacterium
TCTTGATATCCCTTCGGGATATGGAAGTCGAGGAAGCCAGAAGACGGAATGGCGGCGGCTTAGCCTGCCACTGGGGAGCGATCAATGCCGGCCCGAGAGGCGTGCTCCTGGTACAGCTTCAACTGGATGGCTTCGAGGCCGGATGGGCGTACACCTCGATCCAGTCCAGGCGCGAGCAGGCGGCGCTGTCGCCGCCCGTCATCAGGTCGGTCCAGCCGATTTCCTCGACGCGGCGGAGGTCCGGATTCGAAACCCAGTCGCCCTCGATCATGGTCTCGATATCCAGCTTGCGCCAGCGAATGTCGGCGATGTTGAACTCCCGCTCGCGCCAGTCGGCGGAAGCGGGGTCGTACTGATCGCTCACCAGCCACTGCCCGCCGGCGAGTTTCAGGACGATGCGAAGCTGGCGGAAACCCGCCTGCTTGCTGCGCCAGCGGATTTTCGACTGGCCGGTGAGGTCCGCGGCGCCGCTCTTGCGCCGGAGCGTGACAGCCCAGTTGCCGCGCGCGGTTCCGGACCAGACATAGTAAGGGTCGTCCGCGGGCCGGTCGTGATGGCTCTTCTTGATGCCGGCCTTGCCGGGACCGTAGAGCCCGAGCAGGAGGTCGGGATTGGCGACGTGCTCTTGTGTGATCGGCGTTTCCGGAGGCGTCTCCTTCCAGTCCTCCCGGAAGAACAGGCCGGGTCTGTCCTGGGCGGCCGCGGCGGCGGCAAACACGAGGGCGAGTAGGGCGAGTCGCACGCGCTTATTCTACCGCGCATGCGGGATGCGAAAAACGAGTGATAGAATGCGGTTAGCACGCCCCTGGACAGAGTGGCCGATGTCATTCATACACAATCAATTCGATAAGAGCTTTCTGACCACGACGGTCGACTACGTCTTCAACTGGGCGCGGGAGTCCTCGCTCTGGCCGCTCACGTTCGGCCTGGCCTGTTGCGCCATCGAGATGATCACCGCGAGCACGTCGCGGTTCGATATCGCGCGCTTCGGCGCGGAGGTGTTCCGGCCCAGCCCGCGGCAATCGGACCTGATGATCGTCGCCGGCACCGTCACGCTGAAAATGGGGCCGGTGCTCAAGCGGATTTACGACCAGATGCCCGAGCCCAAGTGGGTGATCTCGATGGGCGCCTGCTCCAGCGTCGGAGGCCCGTTCAACACCTACGCCGTCCTGCAGGGAGTCGACAAGATTGTGCCGGTGGACGTCTACATCACCGGGTGTCCCCCGAGACCGGAGAACCTCTTTTACGGCCTGATGAAGCTCCAGGACAAAATCGACCGCATGACCACCATCGTGCGGCGGCCGACTGAGGTGCGACTCGAGGAGGAGATGCTGGAGCAGTTCAAGCGCAAGGTGATGGTGGCGCAGACGCCACACCCGGCGTAGTTCTTACGTGTTTCTCAACGAGAACAACATCTACCGGGCGATACCCCTGCGCCGCTTCGACTGGGTGGAGCACGGCTTCGGGACGCGTCACGCGAAGTGGAACGGACAGCCGCTTGTGACCCTCCCCCAGATCCATTCCGACCGGATCCTCGTGGCGTCGGCCGGCGAAGAACGTATCGGCGAAGGCGACGCCCTGATCACGAACCGGGAGGGGTTCACTTTGGCGGTCCGAACGGCCGACTGCCTGCCTATTCTGTTGATCGAAGATCGGCGTCGAGCGGTGGCCGCGATCCACGCCGGCTGGCGGGGCAGCGCCGCCGGAATCGCCGCGAAAACCGTGGAGGCGCTGATTTCGGAGTATGGAGGCAGCCCCGGCAACATCCACGCGGCGATCGGCCCGGGGATCGGCGTTTGCTGCTACCAGGTGGGGCTCGCCGTGGCGGAGCGTTTTCGCCGATGGCTGCCAGAATTGCCCGCGGGTCCTGGACCGGTGATGCTGGACCTGGTGGAAGCCAACCGCAGGCAACTGGCGGAGGCGGGAGTCCCGCCCGGTCAGATCCATGCCGGAAAGCTCTGCACCTGCTGCGGCCGCGAGCAGTTCTTTTCCTACCGGCGGGAACCCGGCAGCGGCGGCCGGATGACCTCTTGTATCGGGATTAACACTAACGGGGCCTTCAAACACTAAGGGCGCAGGCAACCGCCCGCGCCCTCGGTGGATATGCGGATGGTTTAGGCCGCGTGCATCAGAATGTCTTCGAAAGCTTCATCCTCGCTGCGAGCCTGGTCGGCGATCTCCTGGCACCGAATACAATACGGAGCCCAGGGTACCGCGTTCAGCCGGCGTGGATTGATCGGCTCCTCGCAGTTGGCGCAGATGCCGTACGACCCGTCCTCGATGCGCTGCAGCGCTGATCGTACCAGCCGAAGCATGTTGGATTCCCGGTCGAGTGTTCGGATCGCCAGTTCCCGCTCAGCCGCGTATTGAACTTCGTCCAGCGCATCGGCGCTCTTCTCGATTGCGATTCCATCCCGCCGTCGTAGAACTTGTGCCAGTTCCGCCTGTTTGCTATCCAGGATCTTCTTGTACTTGTTTGCTTCCGTTCTTGTCATTTCGCACCTCCCTCCTCGTTTCCCAGAGCTGTTCTCCGGCTACCCTTGCCGAATACTTTGTTCTCGCCGCGCTTCCATCCGAAAGCCTCCGGACAATAGCTAATAGACGCAAGCTTACGTCAAAAGTTTCCGTGTTCGTCTCGGGGCTTAGACCCAACGGGCTGCCCCGGCGCCCGGCTCTGTCGAGCCTTCCGCGAGCGGGCCCACGAAAAACAGCATTACTGGGATGCAATCCAGGGGCCAAAGGTTTCAACGATCTCGCCGCCCGGAGGTACATCGACCCTATCTCGTGTCCTTTCATACAATCACGGGACGTCTCCCTTATCGGCAGTCCCCGGCCAAGGCATTAGGGCGTTCGCGCCCCTGTGACGCTTTTGCGCACTCCCGGACAAATCTGTCGTGTTTTGACGCACTCACGAATCGGGACGCGTCGCCTTTCGGCGGGCGGGCCTCCGAAGTGCGACTGGCTCATTGGGACCAGTAAACGCCATAGGGCGCCCGAAAAGTGCCGAACCGTACGGCGGGCAGCCTCGGCAAGAGGCGCCCGCCGGCCCGTCCCGTAGACTGGCAAGGCACTCCCGAGTGGTCCGGCTACTCGGTACGATGAGATGATAGCGGCGCGATGGAAGATTTCGAGTTGGTGGACCGGAACCTGCGCCTGTCGATGGAGTGCTACGCCCAGGCCACCGGCTTCGGAGAAATCCGCCGGATCCCGGGAGTCACGATGGCTTGCGCCGGCACGGAATCCGCCGTGTTCAACGTGGCCTTGCTCACGGAGCCGGTACCGCCGGAGCCGGTGGAACTCGACCGCCGGATCATGATCGCCAAGGTGTTCTTCGCCGCCCGCGGTTTGCGGTGGTCTTTCTGGGTCTGCCAGGACCTGCTGGATCCATCCCTCCGCCGCCGGGCGAGCGAGATTTTCAGCCGGCGCCGGCTGCGGTACTCCTCCGCCTGCCCGGGGATGCTGGCCGAGCGCATCGAGCCACCCGTGCGGCCGCTCCCTCCCGTCGAGTTCCGGCGGGTCTCGGACGCCGCTACCCGGTTGAGCTTCTGCCAGATCACGTCGCAAACCTTCGGGCTCGCCTTCGATACCGCCACGCAGGTCTACAACGTGGAGCGCGCCTGGGAAACCGACCTGGTCGGCTACGTCGGCTACGTCGAGGGCAAGGCGGTAACCACCGCCGCCACCGTCTCCGGGGACGGCGTCGTCGGCGTGTACAGCGTCGCAACCCTCCCCGAATATCGCGGGCGCGGTATCGCGGAAAAGACCGTGCGCTACGCCCTCGACAAAGCAATGCAGGCCGCCGGCATCGAGCGCAGCGTTCTTCAGTCCAGCCGCGAAGGCCATTCGCTGTACCTCCGCATGGGGTACCGCAAAGTCACGGATTTCCACATCTACTTTGCCCAGTGAGCGCCGGGGGGCGTCCGCCGGGCGTGATAGCCTGAACTTTTGGGAACTCCAGGAGGGGCGAATGGACTTACCGGAAAACGGCAGGAATCGTGTTGCCATCGAAGGAGTAAAACCCGAGATTGACGGCGGGTTGTATCCCATCAAGCGGGTGAGCGGTGAAAAGGTCGTCGTCGAGGCGGATGTGTTCACCGACGGGCACGACGCGGTCTCCGCCGCCGTGCTCTACCGGCTGGACGACGAGCGGGAATGGCGCAGGACGCCGATGAGGTTCCTTGGTAACGACCGCTGGCGCGGGAGTTTCTACGTCAGTGAACTGGGACGGTACCACTACACGGTGGAAGGCTGGATCGAGCCCTTCCGAACCTGGCGAAACGACATGGTGAAGCGGATTGAGGCGGGCCAGGACGTCGCCGTGGACCTGCTGGCGGGCGCCCGGCTTGTCGAGGCCGCCGCCGAAATCGCCGATAGCCCCGACGCGCTCCGGCTGCGCGAATGGGCCGGCGCTCTCAAGCGGCCCGGCGCCGCGCAGAACTCCTATCTCGCCCTGGACGAGGATCTGGCCGAATTGGCGCTGCGCTACCCCGAGCGCCGCTACGCAACGCGGTACCCGAAGGAACTCGCCGTCACGGTGGAACGCGTCAAGGCGCGGTTCGGTTCCTGGTACGAGATATTCCCCCGCTCCTGCGCCACCGAACCCGGCCGTCATGGAACCTTCAAGGACTGCGAGGCGTGGCTCCCGTACATCGCCGGAATGGGTTTCGACGTACTGTATCTGCCGCCCATTCATCCCATCGGCGTTGCCAACCGCAAAGGGAAGAACAACGTCACCACGGCAGCGCCGGACGACGTGGGCAGCCCGTGGGCGATTGGGGGGGCCGAAGGCGGGCACAAGGCCATCCACCCCGCGTTAGGGACGCTCGACGACTTCCGCTCCCTGGTCGAGCGGGCCCGCAGCTACGGCCTCGAGGTCGCCATGGACCTCGCCTTCCAGTGCACGCCGGACCACCCGTATGTGAAAGACCATCCGGAGTGGTTCCGCAAGCGCCCCGACGGGACCATCCAGTACGCCGAAAATCCGCCGAAAAAATACCAGGACATCTATCCCCTCGATTTCGAGACGGATCACTGGCGGGAGCTGTGGGAGGAGCTGCTGAGCGTCGCCCTCTACTGGGCCGAGCGGGGCATCCGGATCTTTCGAGTCGACAACCCGCACACCAAGGCGTTCCCGTTCTGGCAGTGGCTGATCGCCGGCGCGCGCCGGAAGTACCCCGACCTGATCTTCCTCTCGGAGGCCTTCACCCGGCCGAAGGTGATGCATCACCTCGCCAAGGCGGGCTTCGCCCAGTCGTACACCTATTTCACGTGGCGCAACACGAAGAGCGAGATCGTCGAGTACTTCACGCATTTGACCCGGAGCGAGGTCCGCGAGTTCCTCCGGCCGAACCTGTGGCCCAACACGCCCGACATACTTCCCGAATACCTCCAGTACGGCGGACGCCCGGCATTCTTCATCCGCCTGGCGCTCGCGGCGACGCTGGGCGCCAACTACGGAATCTACGGTCCGGCGTTCGAGCTCTGCGAAAACGAGCCCCGGGAACCCGGAAGCGAAGAGTACCTCCACTCGGAGAAATACGAGATCAAGCAGCGGGACTTGAACGCCCCGTGGAGCCTCCGCGAGATCGTCGCGCGTCTGAACCGAATTCGCAAAGAAAACGCGGCCCTGCAGAGCGACTGGCGCCTGGTCTTCCACCCGATCGACAACGACATGATGGTCTGCTACAGCAAGACCACCGAGGACTTGTCGAACGTTATCGTCGTGGTGGTGAACCTCGACTACGCCCATACGCAGGCCGGCTGGGTGGTGCTGGACTTGGAGGCGCTGGGGCTCCGAAACGGAGGGCCATACCAGGTGCACGACCTGCTGGGCGACGCCCGCTACCTGTGGCAGGGCGCCAGGAACTACGTGGAGCTGGACCCGGCTTCCGCGCCGGCGCACCTGTTCCGCATCCGCCGGAAGATCCGGACCGAGCGGGACTTCGATTACTACTTGTGAGCCGCCTCTGGCGGCAGGGGAGAGGAGAACGATCGAGTGAGTTCGCCTTTTTTCACCGACTTCGACGCGCACCTGTTCGCCGAGGGAACGCACTACCGGACGTACAACAAGCTGGGCTCGCGGCCGGCCGAAGTCGACGGCGCCGCCGGGGCCTACTTCGCGGTCTGGGCGCCGAACGCCGAACGCGTCTCCGTAATCGGCGACTTCAACTACTGGAATCCCGATGCGGCCCCGATGCAGGTGAAGGCCGGCATCGGAGTGTGGGAATGCTTCATCCCCGGCATTGGCCATGGCGCCCGGTACAAGTACCGCATCGTCTCCCGCTACAACCACTATTCCATCGACAAGGCCGACCCCTACGGGTTCGCCGCCGAAATCCGCCCGCAGACCGCCTCGCGCGTGTGGGATCTGGGGGGCTATGAATGGGGCGACGCGGAGTGGATGGCCGCGCGCCAGAAGAGAAACGCTCTCGAAGCTCCGATCTCGATCTACGAGGTTCACCTCGGCTCGTTCATGCGGTCGCCCGATGACAACGCCTGGCTCTCCTACCGCGATCTGGCGCACAAGCTGGCCGACTACGTCCACCACATGGGCTACACCCACGTGGAACTCCTTCCCGTGGCCGAGCACCCTTTCGACGGATCGTGGGGCTATCAGACGGTCGGCTACTTCGCCCCCACCAGCCGCTTCGGGACGCCCCAGGATTTCATGTACCTGGTGGACACGCTCCACCAGCGGGGCATCGGCGTCATCGTCGACTGGACGCCCGCCCACTTTCCCAACGATGCGCACGGGCTCGGGTTCTTCGATGGCACGCATCTCTACGAGCACGCCGATCCGCGCCAGGGTTCGCACCCGGACTGGGACACCTTCGTCTTCAACTATGGGCGGCGCGAGGTGACCAACTTTCTCATCGGCAACGCATTGTTCTGGCTGGACAAGTACCACATCGACGGGCTGCGCGTGGACGCCGTGGCGTCCATGCTGTACCTGGATTACGGCCGCAAACACGGCGAGTGGATTCCAAACAAGTACGGCGGCCGCGAAAACTTGGACGCCATCGAGTTCATGCGCCGGCTGAACGAGACTGTCTACCGCGAGTGTCCGGGCGTTTTCACAGTGGCCGAGGAATCCACCGCCTGGCCGATGGTCTCCCGGCCGCTGTACGTCGGCGGTCTCGGCTACGGGCTCAAGTGGAACATGGGATGGATGCACGACATGCTCGACTACATGTCGAAGGACCCCATCCACCGCACGTATCATCACGACCGGATCACCTTCAGCATGATGTACGCCTTCTCGGAAAACTTCGTCCTGCCGTTCTCACACGACGAGGTGGTGCACCTGAAAGGCTCGATGATCGCGAAGATGCCCGGAGACGACTGGCAGAAGTTCGCCAATCTGCGCCTGCTGTACGGTTATATGTTCGGCCACCCGGGCAAGAAGCTGCTGTTCATGGGCAACGAGTTCGGCCAGTGGAAGGAGTGGAACCACGACGTCAGCCTGGACTGGCATCTGTTGGATCACCCCTTTCACAGCGGACTGCAACGCTGGGTGCGCGACCTGAACACGCTGTACCGCGGAGAGCCGTCGCTGCACGAAGCGGACTTCCGTCCTTCAGGGTTCAGCTGGATCGATTGCAACGACAGCCACCGCAGCGTGGTGAGCTTCGTCCGGTGCGGCGAAAACCCCGAGGCGCCGATCGTCTTCGTCTGCAATTTCACCCCGGAGCCGCGCCATAACTACCGGATCGGCGCGCCGTTCGGCGGCGAATGGAGGGAGGTTCTCAACAGCGACGCGCCGCTGTACGGCGGCAGCGGCCAGGGAAATCTCGGCAGCGTCAGCGCCTCGCCCATCCCCATGCACGGCCGCTTTCATTCGCTCCTGTTGACGCTTCCGCCGCTGGCGATCGTCGCCTTGAAGCGGGAGTGATCCGGCGACCTTGTTCCTTGCTTGGAGGCAAACCCCATGAAGAAACCCGGCAGCGCGCAAGACCCGCTCTGGTACAAAGACGCGATCATTTACGAGACCCACGTCAAGGCCTTCTTCGACTCCAACAACGACGGCATCGGAGACTTCCAGGGCCTGCTTCAGAAACTCGACTACTTACAGGATCTCGGCGTCACCTGCCTCTGGCTGCTGCCCTTCTTCCCATCGCCGCTGCGCGACGACGGCTACGATATCGCCGATTACAATAACGTCCACCCCAGTTACGGAACGCTGGAGGACTTCCGGAAATTCGTCGACGTCGCGCACGAGCGCAACATGCAGGTTCTCATCGAGATGGTGGTGAACCACACGTCCGATGAGCACCCCTGGTTTCAAGCCGCCCGCAAGGCGCCGCCCGGCTCGCCCGATCGAGATTTCTATGTCTGGAGCGATACCGACCAGAAATACAGCGGCACGCGTATCATCTTCACCGACACCGAGAAATCCAACTGGACGTGGGACCCGGAAGCCAAGGCCTACTTCTGGCACCGCTTCTTCTCCCACCAGCCGGACCTGAATTTCGACAATCCCGCCGTACTCGACGAGATCGTCAACGCCATGCGGTTCTGGCTCGACATGGGCGTCGACGCGATGCGCCTGGACGCCATCCCTTACCTGGTGGAACGCGAAAACACGAACTGCGAAAACCTCCCCGAAACGCACGCCGTCATCAAGCACATCCGGAGGGAGTTGGACGCCCACTACGAAAACCGGATGCTTCTTGCCGAAGCGAACCAGTGGCCCACCGACGTCCGGCCGTATTTCGGCGACAGCGACGAATGCCACATGGCTTTCCACTTCCCGCTAATGCCCCGCCTGTTCATGTCGCTGCGGCTGGAGGACCGGCATCCCATCACCGAGATCATGTCGCAGACGCCGGAAATTCCTTCGGGCTGCCAGTGGGGCCTTTTCCTCCGCAATCACGACGAATTGACGCTGGAAATGGTCACCGACGAAGAGCGCGATTACATGTATTTCGCCTATAGCGCGGACCCGCGCATGCGGGTTAACGTCGGCATCCGCCGCCGCCTGGCGCCGTTGATGGAAAACAATCCGCGCCGCATCGAGCTGCTTAACAGCATCCTGTTCTCGTTCCCCGGCACGCCCATTATCTACTACGGCGACGAAATCGGGATGGGCGACAACATCTATCTCGGCGACCGCAACGGCGTTCGCACCCCGATGCAGTGGAGCGCGGACCGCAACGGCGGCTTCTCGCGCGCGAACCCGGCCCGGCTCTACCACCCGCTAATCATGGACCCGGTCTACGGCTACGAGGCCATCAACGTCGAGGCGCAGCAGGGCGACCCCAGCTCCCTGCTCAACTGGATGCGCAACATGATCGGGCTGAGGAAGCTCTTCCGCGTCTTCAGCCGCGGCACGCTCGAATTCCTCCATCCCCGAAACCGGAAAATCCTCGCGTATGTCCGCAAGTATCAGGGTGAACAGGTGCTGTGCGTCGCGAATTTATCCCGATTTCCGCAGCCGGGAGAACTGGACCTTTCCGAATTCGCCGGCATGCAGCCCGTTGAGATGCTCGGTTACACCGAATTTCCGCCCATCCGAAAGGAGCCTTATCCGCTGACCCTCGGGGCCTATGGCTTCTACTGGTTCGAGTTGCAGCCCGGCCCCGCTCCTATCGAGGTCGAAAGCGCCGATCAAGGCCTGGCCGTGGTCGAGCACAGTTGGGAATCCGTATTCGAAGGCTACAACCGAGAGCGTCTCGAACAGCGCGCTCTCCCGCGCTTCATCGCCGGGCAGCGTTGGTTCGGCGGGAAAGCCCGAACGCTTCAGTCGGCGCGGATTCGCGACTGGGCGCCTTTCCCCGACGGCGACTCTCACACGGCGCTCGTCATCGCCGAGGTGGGCTACGCCGATGGCGGGCGCGAGGAGTATCTGCTTTCGCTGGCGATCCGGACCGGCGCCGACGCCGCGGCCATTGAAAACGCCGCTCCGGGCGCCATCGTTTCGAAACTGTCGGCGTCGGGCGAGCCCGGCATCCTGTTCGACGCCGTCTACAGCGAGGAATCCTGGGGCGAGTTGCTGGAGGCCATCGAGCAAAGGCTGGAAATCCCCGCCGCCGCTGGATCGTTCCGCGCCATCGCGAGTTCGGCCTACCAGGAGGCGCGCGGCCCAGCCGATGCGCCCCTCAAAGTGCAGCGAAGCTCCGCCGAACAGAGCAACACCTCCATCCGCTACGGCGACCGCCTTATCCTGAAGCTGTTCCGGAAGCTCGAATCCGGTCCGAATCCCGACTACGAGATCGGCCGCTACCTGACCGAGGAGGCCGGGTTCAACCGCATTCCGAAGCTGGCCGGCTGGATCGAATACTCCGCCGCCGGCCGCGGCGAAGCCACCGTCGCCATGCTGCAGGCGCTGGTGGAGAACCAGGGCGATGGCTGGCAATGGACGCTGGACGAACTGGGCCGCTATTACGAGCGTTGCAGCGCCTCGGGCGCCTGGCCGCAGGACGGGTTGGCCGCCGGGGCGCGCCTGCTGGAACTGGCCGACGCCGCGCCGCCCCGCTCGGCCGTCGACATGATCGCGTTTTACCTGGAGGCGGCCGCCGTGCTGGGTAAGCGGACGGCCCAGATGCATCGCGCCCTCTCTGAGGCGACCGACCCCGCGTTCGTTCCCGAACCCCTCGGGCCGGCCGAGCGCGCGGAACTAGCCCTGCAGTTCCAGGAGCACGCGGCCAAAGTTCTCGACGCCTTGAAAGCGAAACTCGCTTCTCTGGCCGACGACATCATCGACCGCGCTGGCTATGTGGTCAGCCTGCGGCGGCGCCTGCTGGGCAAGCTGACGGCCGTGGCGAAGATCGAAGAAGAAGCCGCGCGCATCCGGATTCACGGCGACTATCACCTCGGCCAGGTCCTCTCGGTCGAGCACGACTTTTTCATCATCGACTTCGAGGGCGAGCCCGCCCGCCCGCTGGCCGAACGCCGCCAGAAGCAGTCGCCGCTCAAGGACGTCGCCGGGATGCTGCGCTCGTTCAGCTACGCCGCCTATTCCGGGTGGCAGGCCTACGTCGCCCGGCGGCCCGAAGAAGCCGCGCGGATGGAGGCATGGGCCACCCACTGGGAACGCTGGAGCGCCGCCGCTTTCCTCAAGGCGTACCGCGAGGGAACCGAGGGCTGCGACTTCGCGCCGCGCCATCCCGAGCCTTTCGAGAAGCTCCTGGATGCGTTCCTGCTGGACAAGGCGCTCTACGAGATCCACTACGAGCTCAACAACCGCCCCGACTGGGTGCGCATACCGCTGGTCGGCCTGCTCTCGCTGCTCGGCGAGCGCTGACTCCCGAGCGCGCCAGGCCGTTCGGATAAACTGGTCTCTTACGCGCAGACAAGGGCCATGGCCGGACACGTCAGTCTCACCCGCAACAAGGAAATCGGGATCGTCACCATCGACAATCCGCCGGTGAATGCCTTCAGTCCCGGCATCCCCCGAAGCATCGCGACTTCCATCGAGCAACTCGGCGCCGATCCCCGCACCGCCGCCATCGTCCTCATCGGCGCCGGCCGCGGCTTCAGCGCCGGGGCCGACATCGAAGAGCTGCAACGGATCGCTTCCGGCCACCAGCCCCGCGCGATGGACCTGCGCATCCTGGCCCGCCGGATCGAGGATTGCCCGAAGCCGGTCGTCTGCGCTATCCATGGCGTCTGCCTCGGGGGCGGACTGGAGATCGCCCTGGGCGCCCACTATCGCATTGCGGCGCCGTCGGGCAGCTTCGCCCAGCCCGAGGTGAAGATCGGACTCATCCCCGGCGCCGGAGGCACGCAGCGGCTTCCGCGCGTCGCGGGCGTCGCCCGCGCTCTCGAGATGTGCTGGCGCGGCGAGCCGGCCGGCGCGGAACAGGCCCTCGCCGACGGCATCGTCGACCGCATCGTCTCCAACGACTTGCTGACCGCCGCCATTGCCTTCGCTCGCGAGACGCTCGCCCGGGGCGGCAAACCCCCGCGGACCCGCGACCGCGACGAAAAGCTGACGCCCGAGCGGTACGATCCGGCCATCTTCGATGCGGCCCGCGCCGCGGCCCGAAAAAGCATGCGCGGGCAGACGGCGCCGCTCCGCGCCATCGAGGCCGTCGAGGCATCCACCCGGTTGCCGTTCGACGAAGCCATGGCGCTGGAAACCAGCCTGTTCGAGAAATGCCTCTATTCGGAGCAGGGCCGCGCCCTGATCCACGTCTTTTTCAGCGAGCGCAACGCCGCCAAAGTTCCGGGACTCGCGCCTGACGCGCCGGCGCTTCCGGTCAAGCAAGCGGCCGTCGCCGGCGCGGGTACGATGGGCGGCGGAATCGCCATGACCTTCGCCAACGCGGGCATCCCGGTGGCGCTCAAGGAAGCCACCCGTGATGCCCTCGATCGCGGCGTCGAGCGTATTCGTTCCAACTACGCCGTCTCCGTTAAGCGGGGCCGCTTCACGCAGGCCTTCGCCGACGAGCGCATGGAACTTATCCGGCCGTCGCTCGACTACGACGGCTTCGCCGACGCCGACGTGATCGTCGAAGCCGTCTTCGAGGACATGGAGCTGAAGAAGGGCGTCTTCGCGGAACTCGACCGCGTGGCAAAGCCGGACGCGCTGCTGGCCACCAATACCTCTTCCCTCGACATCGACTCCTTTGCCGGCCAGACGAGCAGAGCCGGCATGGTCCTCGGCCTCCATTTCTTCAGTCCGGCCAATGTCATGCGCCTGCTCGAAATCGTCCGCGGCGCGGCCACTACGCCCACCGCCATCGCCACGGCCGTCGCGCTCGCGCGTAAGCTGAATAAAGTCCCGGTGGTGGTAGGCAACTGCCTCGGCTTCGCCGGCAACCGCATGTTCGAGCCGTACCGCCTTGAGGCGCAGTTCCTGGTGGAGGAGGGCGCCGCGCCGGAAACCGTGGACCGGGCGCTCTACGACTTCGGCATGGCGATGGGACCGCTGGCCACCGGTGACCTGGTCGGACTCGACGTCGCCTGGCGTATCCGGCGGCTATTCCAGGAGCGCGAGCCGCCCGGTTTCCGCAAGCCGCTGGTCGAGGACCGCCTCTACGACCTCGGCCGCTACGGCCAGAAGTCCGGCGCGGGCTGGTACCGCTACGACGAGAACCGCAAGCCCCAACCCGACGCCGAAGTAGCCGCTCTCACGCGGCAACTGGCGGCCGCCGCCGGCATTCCCCAGCGGGAAATCGCGCCGGAGGAAATCGTCGAACGCACCATCTACGCGCTGGTGAACGAAGGCGCCCGCATACTCGGCGAAGGCATCGCGCAGCGCGCCGCCGACCTCGATATTATCTACGTCGCCGGCTTCGGTTTCCCCGCCTGGCGCGGCGGCCCCATATGGTACGCCGGCGAAGTTGGGCTGGCGAAGGTATACGCGCGCATCCGCGAATTCGAGCGGGAGCACGGCCCCCGCTGGGCCCCGGCGCCGCTGCTGTGCCAACTGGCCGAACAAGGCCGCTCATTTTCCGAGTAGGACAGGGAGGTCGAGGCAGCGAGGCCGGACTGAACAGGCTGTGACGGGGTTGACGCCCAACCCGCGGTCGCCGCCTGGATGACAGCGACCGCCGCCCATCAACAAACCGCAGGACCAGGGCTTGGGACCCTCCGTTCCGAGCCGCCGAACGTACGGTTCCTCAAGCCCTCTCTCTCGCCCTTCCCGGCGACCGTACTCGACCAGTTCCTGGCCGATCGGCGACGCCATCAGCACTTCTTTCGTTGTCACCATGCGCGACCTCGCTCGAATACGCGCGACTTCTTCCTTAATGTAATTGAGACTGCTCCAGGTCACTAACTCAGCGGTAAGCCTGGATTGCTACTCCCGGTCGCCGATTGCACTCAATCTCCGGATCGCCTCATCCAACTCCGCCGGCGTAGCTTTCATGGCGCCCACCAGCGGCAGCGCTTCCAGGTTCGGATCCTCCAGTACAACATGCGGCCTCATCTTCCACAACGCCGCCACGCGCGGCTTCATCGAGACCTGGATGCAGCCTCGGTCTTCTGCCACCGTTTCCGGCACGTCTGCGCCCGCATGCCGCCGCGACAACAGGATGATCGTGGTCCAAACCGGAACCTCGATCTTCATCGACAGCAGTGTGGCGCGACGGAGAATGTGCACTAGATATAGAGCGTTCCAGGCCGGGCTAGCTGGGGAGCGAGAACTTCGGGACTACAGATGCGCGGCGCGCGTTTCCGTGAGGGGATGCCTCTCCGCGTTTCGCGTAAGTGGACATGCGCCTGCTGAAGGCTCTCGCTGGGATTGGGATCGCCGTCGCCGCCGCGGGTCAACCCGCAACGCAACACCAGGACCCCGACGGCTTCCGCCTCCAACTGCCTTCCGGCTGGAAGGTGCGGAAGTACAGCGGCGGCCAGATTGTCGCTGCGGCGCCCGATCCGGCCGAATG
Source organism: Bryobacteraceae bacterium (assembly GCA_026129905.1). Classification (GTDB taxonomy): domain Bacteria; phylum Acidobacteriota; class Terriglobia; order Bryobacterales; family Bryobacteraceae; genus JAHCHE01. The sequence continues at coordinate 14,334 of JAHCHE010000046.1, forward strand.
GGTGCTCATCGCGCCCGTGCTGCCGCGGACCCGCGCTTGCGCCGTCTCGCTGGAAAGCAACCTGGGCGGCGGTTGGCAGGCCTACCCGGGCGTCAAGAACCTCAACGTGCGCGCGGTGCGGCCCGGCCTGGCGCTGGCCGATTTCCACTTTCACGACGGTCAGAGCCGCGGCGCCGTGTTGTGCGCCGAGACGGGACCGCGGACCGGGATGCTCTACGGCATGGCGGCGCCTGCGGGCCGGTTCCCCGCCGCCCGCGACCGCATGCTGGCCGTTCTTCGGAGCTTCCAGTACGGCGGCGCAGCGCCCGCGAATGCAGCCGCTCCGGCTGGCGCGGCCCTTCCCATGGAACCTTGGCGCGATCCGACCGAGAGCGCTCTATCGGCTCTGAAACCGGCCGGATGGCGCGTCGAGGGCGGCGTCGTGCGCATCTCCAACACCGACGTACGAACGGGATTCCGCCTCACCAGTACGGATGGCCGCTCGGCCTTCATCCTGGGCGACGCGCGCCTGAATTCCTGCATGGTTCCGGGTCCAAACATGATGCAATACACGAACCAGGCCCCCGCAGCCGGAAAGGACTGGTGCCCCTACCGCACCGGCGAGCAGGTCGCCGAAATGTACGCCCAGCGAATTCTGGCCTCCGACCTCGGCATCCAGGGGCTTCGCATCACGGGCCGGAGACCGAGGCCGGACCTCACCGCCGCCGCCGACCGCCTCGCCAGCATCGCGGGCCCCTCCAGTTTCCGCAACGCCACCGGCGAGGTCACGTTCGAAGGCAACCGCGGGGGCCTTGCCGTCAGCGGCAAACTGATCGCCAACACCCTGATGCTGTACTCCCCCGCCCAGGACCTGATGGCCGGCACGTACACCCAGGACATCAACGGCTACATCGGCCCTCGCGAGAACGACGCGTTGAACGAAAGCCTCCTGCGACGGGTCCAGGGCTCCATCCAGTGGAACCTGCAATGGGTGATGGCCAACCGCGCGGCCGGGGTCCGAGACACTGAGATGGTACGCCGCTACCTCGCCGAATCCGCGAAGCTCGGCCAGCAGATGTACGAGGACCGAACCGCCGCCGCCGCCCGCCGCGCCGACGCCGTGGGAGACCTGCTGTCGGGACAGGTCCGGCTCAAGGACACTGAGGGCAATCAATATACCGCCCGCGCGGGCAGCAACTACTATTTCCTCGACGAGGAGCAGGCCCGCGTAGCGGCCCGCCCGGACGATGCCGTCGTCGGACGCGACGTCTGGAAGGATAGGGGCGCCGTCGACTTGCGCCCACTGGAAATCGTCAAGTAGCCAGCGCCGTCCCTGCCGGCGGCCTACTCGTGGTTGAACTCCACCGTCCGGGCCAGCAGCACCGCCGGCATGCTCGAAAGCTCCGCGAGCACGCTGTCCGGTACCGATTGGTCGGTCTCCACCAGCGCGATCGCCGTCAGCGGTTCGCCCGGCGCCGGCGGTGTTTCCTGCCGTCCAAGGGAAAAATTGGCAATGTTGATGCCGTTGCGGCCCAGCACCGTGCCCACGTGCCCGATCACTCCCGGCACGTCGTTGTTCTTCATGAACGTCAGGTGCCCGCTCAGCAGCGCTTCGCAGTAGATGCCGTCGATTTGGATCAGGCGCGGCTTGCCGAACATCTCCGCTCCGGCCACCGTCGTCGTCCCGGAATCGGTCTCCAGTTCCAGCCGGATCGAGTCCGAGTAGCCCGCGCGCATCTCGTGCCGCTCGACGACGTTCAACCCGCGCTGCGCCGCGATCTGCATCGAATTCACGACATTCACCTTGAGCGACAGGAACCGGTTCAGCACCCCGGCGAGCCCCCCGTTGCGGATCAGGTGCGTATTCTTGTCGGCGATGTTGCCGAGGTAGGTGAGACGCACCGCCTTCGGGTTTCCCGCGGCCACTTGCGCCGCGAACGCGCCCAGCCGCCGGGCCAGTTCCACGTACGGCGCGATGATGCGGAACTGCTCCGGCGCTATGGACGGAATGTTCACCGCGTTCACCGCCACGCCGCTGCGCAGGTAGTCCGCCACCTGATGCGCAATCTGGATGCCGACGATCTCCTGCGCCTCACCGGTGGAGCCGCCGATGTGAGGCGTCGCCACCAGGTTCTCGCAAGCGAGCAGCGGGTTGTCGCCGGGCGGCTCCGATTCGAACACGTCCAGCCCCGCGCCCGCCACCTTGCCGCTCTCGATCGCCTCCCGGAGCGCTTCCTCGTCGATGATTCCGCCGCGCGCACAGTTCACGATCCGCACGCCCTTCTTCATCCGGGCGAACTGCTCGCGCGAGATCATGCGCCGCGTCTCCGACGTCAGCGCCACGTGCAGCGTGATGTAATCGCTCTCGGCGAGCAGCCGCGGCAGGTCCACCAATTCGATGCTCAGGTCCTCGGCCCATTGCTTGCTGACGTACGGATCGTAAGCGAGAATCTTCATCTCAAACGGACGCGCCCGCAGCACCACCTCGCGGCCGATGCTGCCCAGGCCCACCACGCCCAGCGTCTTGCCGCGCAGTTCCGTCCCGACGAACTTCTTCTTCTCCCACCTGCCGCTCTTGGTGGAGTTGCTGGCCTGCGTGATCGAGCGCGCCAGCGCCAGCATCAGCGCCATCGTCTGCTCGGCGACGGAAACGGAATTGCCGCCAGGCGTGTTCATCACCAGGACGCCCGCCTCAGTGGCCGCCTCCAGGTCGATGTTGTCCACGCCGCTGCCGGCCCGGCCAATAACGCGCAGCCGCGGCGACTTCTCGATCACCTCGCGGGTCACCTTCGCCGCGCTCCGCACCAGCAGGCCTTCCGCTTCCGCCAGGTGCTGGTGAAACGACTTGGGATCGGAAATCGTAACGTCGCAGTCCGGCTGGCTTCTGAGTACATCAACAGCCGCCGGGCTGAGGTTGTCGGCAACCAAGATTTTCATCGCCCGACCCGCCTATGCTCTTCCCGCCCGCGCGCCCGCGGGGATCGCCGCCTCCGCGTAGACCTGCTGCGCCGCCGCCACGCCCGACCCCAGCGTCACCGGCAGCCCGTTGGCCAGCAGGATCAGCTCCAGTTCCGCGATCACCGAGAACAGGTCGCCAAAATCGAAATACCCCAGGTGCGCGATCCGAAAAATCTTGCCCTTCATGCTCCCCTGGCCGTTGGCGATGATCGAACCGAACCGATCCCGAAACTCCCGCACAATCACGCCCGAATCCATGCCGTCCGGAGCGCAGACCGCGGTGACCGCCGCGCCCGGAGCATCTGGGGCGAACAGCTTCAGCCCGAGCCGGGCAACCGCCGCGTGCGTCGCCTTGGCCAGCAACTGCGCGTTCTCTACCAGCCGCTCCATGCCGATGCTCTTGACGTACAGCAACGCGGCGTTCAACGAAAGCAGCAGCGCCGTCGAGGGCGTCCAGCTCGATTGGCCCTCCCGCGCGTTCTGAGCTTCCTTCTTCAGGTCGAAATAGAAGTGCGGCAGATCGCAGGTCTCCGCGTGCCGCCAAGCTTTCGGACTGATGGACAGAAACGCGAGCCCCGGCGGAATCATGAACGCTTTCTGCGAGCCGCCGATCACTACGTCCAGCCCCCAGCCTTCGATGTCCAGCGGCATCGTGCCCAGCCCGGTGATCGCGTCCACCACCAGGATGGCGTCCGTCTGGGCCACCGCCCGCCCGATGGTCTCCACGTCGTGGGCGGCGCCGGTCGAGGTTTCCGACGCTTGCAGGAAGACGCCGCGCAGTCCCGGTTCGGACAGCTTCGCCGTCACCTCCGATGCCGGGACCGCCTGTCCGTATTCCGCCTTCAACACGATCGGGTCCAGCCCGTAGGCCTTGACGATCTGAACCCAGCGCTCGCCGAATTTGCCCGCCGAAACCACGAGCACCTTGTCCCCGCGCCGGAACAGGTTCGATACGGAAGCTTCCATCGCTCCCGTACCCGAAGCCACCAGCGGGATCACGTCGTGCGACGTGACGAGAATCTCCTTCAGATCGTTAACCGTGGCCTTGTACAGCTTGACGAAATCCTGCGTCCGATGGTGAATGTCGGCCGCCATCATCGCGTGCAGCGCCGGAGGATATAAGGGGGTAGGCCCTGGAGTCAAGAGCCTTGTCTTACGTATGTGCATGGTCTGTAATAAACCTCCTAGAATATCAGACGATGCCGTTACTGGACGTAATTCAAAAGGACCTTGTCGCGGCCATGAAAGCGAAAGACGAAGCGCGCCTTGGGGCGATACGGCTGATCAAGACTGCTCTCAAAAAACACGAAGTCGACGCCGGAAAGCCGTTGGATGAGGCGACTGAGCTCCGGGTGCTCAACATGCTTGTCAAGCAGCGCCAGGAGGCAATCGACATGTTCCGCAAAGGTGGACGCCCCGAACTCGCCGAAAAGGAACAGGCGGAACTCCAGGTTGTCGAATCGTACATGCCGGCCGAGGCGACCGAGGCCGAAATGGACGCGGCGGTTTCGGCGGCCATCGCGGAAACGGGCGCCTCCTTCCCCAAGCAGATGGGCGTCGTAATGAAGGCGAGCCAGGCAAAGCTGGCCGGTAAGCGGGTAGATGGCAAAGCTCTCAGCGACAAAGTACGAGCCCGTCTCGCGGGCTAACCGCCGCCGGATCCGCCCGGCAGGTTTCCTCTTCCACTGCGGCCGCGTCTGATCGGTCCTGATCTTCACTCAATCTGTCAGTGCAAGAGGAATCAACAGTTTCTCGCGTCAATCCGCTTCCACAGCCTCAGGATTCTCTGCCCCGCCGCCGCCGCAACGCCGCCGAAAATAACATAAAATCGGATTTGCGCTTTCATTTTTTGCTCCTCCCCACCGCTCTCCTGGTGGCGGGTCCACCCGATTCTCCAGCGCCGAAGGCCGATGGCGCGAAACCGGCTGTCGCCGCATCCTCCGGTTCCGCCGCGTCGTCCTCCCCCTCTCTCGGACGCCGCCGGATGAGCGCCGCCGCTCTGCGCAACGAGAACGTTCCCGTTTACCAGATCGACAATAACGCCATCAAAGAGGCCAATGTCCGCCTCGGAAACTCGGTTTCCGTCGTTTCCGACGTCGCCGTCGATCGCACCTTCTTCGGCGCCGAGTTCGGCCAGCCGGCGAGCGCCCTGGTCACGCCCCCGCAACTCGTAAAACGTCCCTCCTGGCACGCCGAAGCTTTCGAATGGCACCAGAACGGCTTCTTCAACGCCCGCACCTTTTTCCAGGTCGGCGATGTCAAACCCTCGCGCCGGAACCACTACGGCGGCCGCTTCAGTACCACCCTGGGCAACCGCGCCTACCTCAGCGGCGATGTCTCGCAGCGGAAAATCCGGGGCATGGTGAACGGCAACGTCCTGGTACCCCTGGCTTCCGAGCGCGCGCCCAGGGCCGCCGACCCGGCCGTGTACGACAAGGTCGCCCGCTTCCTTGCCGCTTATCCCGACGAACTGCCGAACCGCCCCGACTTCGACGTTCGCGCGCTGAACACGAACGCTCCGCAGAACGTCGATCAGATCGCGGGCTCGCTCCGTCTGGACACCGACGTCACGCCCGGCAGCCGCCTCTCGATGGTCTATAGCCTCAGCCGCATGCACGAGGACGCCTTCCAGTTTGTCGCCGGCATGAACCCGGATACCGGCATTCACAGCCACCGCGCCCACGTCGGCTATGCCCTTGCGCCCGACGCCGACACCGACATCAACCTGGGTCTCATCTTCCAGCGCACACGCACCGCGCTCACCCTCGAGCCGAACGCCGTCGGCCCCCGTATCCGCATCGGCTACCAGATTCAAGACCTCGGGCCCGACGCCGAATTTCCCGTTAATCGCGCGCTTAACACGTTCCGCGGAGGCGCGCACGGCTCACGGCGCGTTGATGGCGGCCGCCACACCCTCAGCTTCGGCGTCGACCTCACCCGCTACCAGTTGAATAGCGAGGAAACCCGGGACCAGCGCGGCTACTTCGCCTTCGGCAACAACTTCGGCCGCACCGGCATCGAGAATTTCCTCCACGGGACGCCGTCCTTTTTCGAAATTTCGCTGGGCTATCTCCCCCGCGGATTTCGCAACTGGTCCTCCAGCGCCTTCGTCGCGGACCGCTGGCAACTGCATCCCCGATTTCAGCTTTACTACGGCCTCCGCTATTCGCTGCTGACGCGCCCCGTCGAAGTCAACGGGCTCGACATTGTCCCCTTCTCTTGCGACTGCAACAACGTCAGTCCCCGGTTCGGCTTCGCCTGGCAGGCGGGGTGGGGTTGGGTGATGCGTTCCTCCTATGGCGTTTCGTTCAGCGAGCTTCAACCCGTTACCTACCAACAGGTGCGCAACAATCTGCCGCTGATCCGCGATATCCAGGTGCAGAACCCGGACCTCGTCAACCCGCTGAGGGGCATCGACCTCGCCGCGCCGGCGGGCCGGACGGTTCCTACGATGATCTCACCCGACCTCGTCTCCCCGTACGCGCACCACTACAACTTCACGCTCGAACGGAAGCTGGCGCGGGACACCCAGATGCGGTTCGCTTACATCGGCAGCCGCGGCGTGAAGATGCTCAACACGTACATCATGAACCGGGCCGATCCCGTGCCGGGCATCCCCCTTACCCTCGACACCGTCGACCTGCGCCGGCCGGACCCGCGCTATTTCGAGACGGTCCAGATCCTCAACGGCGGGCTGGCCTACTTCAACGCGGGCCAAGCCGGCCTGGAAACCGCTCCGCTACGCGGCCTACGCACTACCTTTACCTACACCTTCAGCAAGGCGATCGACGAGGGCGTGGACTATACCGCCACCGCCGCCAACCGCGACGTCGTGCGCGGCCGCAGCCAGTGGCAGTACGACAACCAGGTCGACAAGCGCGGCCTGAGCAACTTCGACTCGACCCACGCCATGCAGTTCTCTTATACCTACGACCTGCCGCGTTTGGCCCAGCCCGGCGGTCTGCCGTCCCGTTTCCTCAACGGCTGGCAACTCGCCGGCGCCGTCCTGGCGAAAACCGGAACGCCCCTGACTCTCTACATCGGCTCCGACGCGCCAGGCTTTGGCAATGTCGATGGCGGCCCCAGCGATCGGCCGAACATTCTCGATCCCTCGATCCTGGGCGCCACCATCAGCCACCCGGACATCGCGCCGTCCATCATCAGCCGCGAACGCTTCGCCTACATCCGGACCGGCGAGCACCGCGGCTCCGTCGGCCGCAACACGTTCCGCAAGGCCAACATCGGCAACTGGAACGCGTCGCTCAACAAGATGTGGCAGTGGGGCGGCGCCCGCGAATGGACCCTGTTGTTGCGCGCGGAAGCCTACAACTTCACCAACACGCCCCAGTTCGATGAGCCGCAACGCAACCTGACCTCGCCGTCGTTCGGCCGGATCACCAACACCCTGAACGACGGCCGCGTCTTCCAGTTCGGCTTGCAGTTCGTGCTCTGACCGCGCGTCAGATCCGTCCGAACTTCGCCACCGCCTCTTTAATCGACTTGAACTTCTGGATGAAGGGATACATCCGGTGCTCGGTATCGTCCAGTTCCTGCGCTTTTTTGAGCACCTCGGCCGCTTTCGCCCGCGGCACGGCCACCACGCCGTCCTCGTCCGCCGCGATGATGTCGCCCGGATTCACGCGCACCCCGCCGCAAGTCACCGGGATGTTTGCCCCCGCGAACCTATAATGGTTCACCGACGTAGCCGGCGAGATGCCCCGGCTGAACACCGGGAACTGAATCCGCTGGATCTGCGGCGTATCGCGCACCGCCGCATCCACCACCGCTCCCGCCAGCCCTCGCGCCCGCATCGCGGTGACCATCAGGCCGCCGACGCCCGCGATATCCAGGCCGTCTTCCAGCACCATCACGTACACCGAACCGGCCGGCGCGGCGTCGATGGCGTCCAGCATGCCCTGGGAAGCGGGCGCCCCCTCCTTGTGCTCTTCCTTCTTCATCAATACCGTAACGGCGGGACCGGCGAACTTGCTCTTGTATACCGGCCGCATGTCGTGCGACATGTACGAGCGTTCGCCATACAACTGCTCCGTGGCGTCGGCGACGGACGCAACCTCCACGGTGCGGTAGCCTTCGATCAGTGGATCGCCGGAAGGTTGCGCATAGACCCACCCGGCCACCACCAGCGCCAGCACGGCTAGAGAAAGGGACAAGACGAGTTTCATACGCGAATCATCGCACGTTTGCCGCCGGAGGTTCTGCACGGCTTTCTCCCCTCATTTCCCTCGCGCCGCGCCCGCCGCTCGCGTATGCTTTGAAGAATGCAAACGCTCGACTGGCTTGTCGTCGCCGCCTACTTCGTCCTCATCGTCGGGATCGTCTGGCGTTCTTCGCTCCGCCAGAAGACCACCGCCGACTACTTCCTCGCCGGCCGGCACGTGAGCTGGTTTGTCGTCGGCTGCTCGCTGTTCGCCTCCAACATCGGCTCCGAGCACATCGTCGGCCTGGCCGGCTCCGGCGCCAACAACGGCATGGCGCAGGCGCACTGGGAACTCCACGCCTGGGTTATGCTCCTGCTCGCCTGGGTCTTCGTTCCTTTCTATTACCGCTCCGGCGTCTTTACCATGCCCGAGTTTCTGGAGCGGCGCTTCAGCCCGAAAACCCGTTGGGTGCTGTCGGTTGTCAGCCTGGTCGCCTACGTCTTCACCAAGGTCTCCGTCACCGTCTACGCCGGCGCCATCGTCTTCCAGACGCTGCTGCCCGACACGTTCGGGTCGCCCGAGAACGCGTTCTGGGTCGGCGCCGTGACCACCGTGATTCTCACCGGCATCTACACCGTTCTGGGCGGCCTGCGAGCGGTGGTCTACACGGAAGTGGCGCAGACCTTCGTGCTCCTGATAGGGTCGGCGATGATCACGACGCTTGGCCTGGCGGCCCTGGGCGGTTGGGACGAACTGATCGCGATGTCCAGACCGAACGCCGGCCAGTTCGCGCTCTGGCGGCCGAACTCGGACCCGAATTTCCCCTGGCTCGGCGTGATGATCGCTTCCCCCGTCATCGGCATCTGGTACTGGTGTACCGACCAATACATCATCCAGCGGACGCTGGCGGCCCGCAGCCTCACCGACGCTCGCCGCGGCGCCATCTGGGGCGGCTTCCTCAAGGTCTGGCCGGTGATGATCTTCCTGATCCCGGGGATGATCGGTTACGCGCTTCACCAGAAGGGCCTGCTCACCATCCCTTCGAGGCCCGACGGCGCCGGGCTGCTGGGCGACGCGGTGTTCGCCACCATGGTGCAGGCGCTGCTGCCGGTGGGCCTCCGCGGCATGGTGGTGGCCGGACTCCTGTCGGCGCTGATGTCCTCGCTCGCATCGCTGTTCAACTCCTGCGCCACGCTCTTCACCGTGGACATTTACGAGAAGCTCCGGCCGGGACAAAGCGAGCGAACGCTGGTGCGGGTGGGCCGGATCGCCACCACAGCCGTCGTCGGTTTCGGTCTCATCTGGATCCCGATCATGAAGAGCATCTCCGAACGCAGCACCGGCCTCTACGACTATCTCCAGAACGTGCAGGGCTTCCTCGCGCCGCCGATCGCCGCCGTGTTCCTTCTCGGCCTCTTCTCCAAGCGCATCACCGCTCAAGGCGCCCTCTATGGACTGGTTGTCGGCTTCATCCTCGGCATGGCCAAGCTGACGATCCAAACCCTGACCCGGAGCGGCCTGCTTTCCGGCGACGGCCTGTTCCAGGCCATCGGCCAGTTCAACGCCTATTACTTCTCGGGCGTCCTGTTCCTGTTCAGCGTCATTTTTGTTATTGCGGTATCGCTCGCTACCCCGCCGCCTTCCGAGGAAAAGGTACGAGGTCTGACGTACGCCTCGACGACGCCCGAACAGCGCGCCGAGAACCGCGCAAGCTGGGACTACCGCGAAGTTCTCGGAACCGTGGTCGTCCTGGGCATGGTGCTCGGCGCCTACCTCTACTTCAGCTTCTGGCTACGCTGACCCTATGGCCGCGTAATGCGCAACAGCAGCAGCCCCGCCGCGATCGTCGCAAGCCCCAGCGGCAGGCCTGCCTTGAGGTAGTCGCCGAAGCCGATGTGGATCCCTTCGCGCCGCGCCCGCTGCACCACGATGATGTTGGCCACCGAACCCACCAGCGTCATGTTCCCCGCGAACGTGGACGACATGGCGACAACCAGCCACGCGTGTTGGGCATCCGACACGCGGGTGAGCAGCGGCTTCAGCATCAACACCGCCGGCACGTTGCCGATGATGTTGGAGAGCGCCGCCGTCACCCCCGCCAAGGCGGTGTCGATCGAAAGCGGCAGATTGCCGACATCGGCCAGCCAGCCCTCCCGGATCGCGACCTTGTCCAGCCCGTCCACGACGATGAACAGCCCCGCGAACAAGACCAGAAGCTGCCAGTCGATCTCGTGGTAGACCTCTTCCGGCTTCACGCGGCGCGTCACCAACAGTAGCGCGCCCGATACCAGCGCCACCTGCGACACGGGCCAGCCGATGAAGAACGACGCGATCATCCCCGCCGACACCACCAGCGACTTCCACATCAGAACCTTATTCGTCCGCACCGGGCGATGGGCGATGTTCATCCGCTTCCCGGCCCGCAATTCGCGCCGGTAGACGGCCGCGATCACCGCCACCGCCAGGACCAAACCAATCGCGGCCGACGGCGCCAGAGCAGCGGCGAACCGCCAGTACGGGATGCCGGAGAAACTCCCGATCATCATGTTCTGCGGGTTGCCGGTGATGGTCGTCGCGCTACCGATGTTCGAACCCATCGCCACCGCCAGCAGAAACGGGAGCGGGTTCAGCCCCGCGCTCGCGGTCACTTCAATGACCAGCGGCGTCAGCACCAGGCACATCGTGTCGTTGACGAAGAACGCCGAGAACACGCCCGCAATACCGGTCACCGCCGAGAGCAGCAGGAGCGGCCGGTGCGCGTGCTCCACCGTGTAGCGCGCCACCAGCGCGAAGAAGCCGGACAGCCGCAGGTTCGCGACCACGATCATCATGCCGAGCAGCAACGCCAGCGTGGGATAGTCCACCGACCGGTACGCTTCGTCCGCCGTCAGCACGCCCACGCCGATCATCAACGCCCCGCCGATGATCGCCGCGCCCGTCCGGTCCACGTGAAAGTATGGCAGCCGCCCGAGCGCCATCACCAGGTACGTGCCGGCGAAAACGCCAACGCCGCCCAGGTCAGCGGCGCCATTTCTCGCAATTCCTCCAAAGCGGTGTCAAATTAGAAGGATGCGACAGGCTCTCGCCCTTCTGCATCTGGCTATTGTCCCTTTACTCGCCGCCGCGTCGCCTGAACCGCGTTTTGCGGAACCGCAGCGGCGGGCCAAGCTGGAAGCGGCCTTTCCCGAGATCGAAAAGACGTTCGAAAAATTCTTCCACGAGCGCGGCGTGCCCGGCTTGGTCTACGGCATCGTCATCGAAGGCGATCTCGCCGCCATCAAGACCTTCGGCGTCCGCGACCGCGCCTCGCAGGATCCCGTTACGTCCGACACCGTTTTCCGCATCGCCTCGATGACCAAGAGCTTCACCGCGCTGGCCATCCTCAAGCTGCGGGACGAAGGCAAGCTCTCGCTGGAGGACCCCGTCTCCCGTTGGATACCGGAATTCCAATCGCTCGACTATCCCACCGCCGACAGCGCCCCCATCCGCGTCCGCCAGTTGCTTACTCACGGCGCGGGCTTCCCCGAAGACAATCCTTGGGGCGACCGCCAGTTGCATATCGACGAGGAAACCTTCACCCGTTTCCTCCGCCAGGGCATCCCGTTCTCCACCCCGCCCGACACCGAGTATGAATATTCCAACTACGGCTTCGCGCTGCTCGGCCGCATCGTGACCGCCGCCTCCGGAACTCCATACCGCGAATACCTGGAGAAGCACATCCTGGCCCCGCTCGGCATGGCGGCCTCTACGCTCGAACCTTCCGCCGTCCCCGCATCCGTCCGCGCCACGGGCTACCGCAAGGCGCAATCCGGCTTCGAGGAGGAGCCTTCGCTGCCCCACGGCGCGTTCGGCGCGATGGGCGGCCTGCTGGTATCGGCGCGCGACCTCGCTCGCTACGTGGCCTACCAGCTTTCGGCCTTTCCGCCGCGGGACGGCGCCGAACAAGGACCCGTGCGCCGCAGTTCGCTCCGTGAAATGCAGAGTCCGTGGCGGCCCAGCGCCTTCTTCGCCGAACGCCCGTCGCCCGAGGCGCCGCTGCGCGCGGTCTCCTCCGCCTACGGATACGGCCTCGGTGTTTCCCGCGACTGCCGCTTCAGCCAGATCGTGGGACACGGCGGCGGACTCCCGGGCTTCGGTTCCTACATGCAGTGGCTGCCCGAATACGGCGTCGGCCTTTTCGCGATGGCGAACCTCACCTACAGCGCTCCGTCCGCGCCGATCGGCGAGGCGCTCGACATCCTCCGCAAGACCGGCGCGCTACAGCCGCGCCAACTGCCGCCGTCGCCGGCGTTGCTCTCCACGCGCGACGCGATCTTCCGCCTGTGGCGGGACTGGAACGCCCGCGATGCCGAAGCGCTCGCCGCCGACAATCTCTTCCTTGACCGCGCCGCCGGCGTCCGCCGGAAGGAAGTGGATGAGATCAAAGCGGCCGTCGGCCGCTGCGGCGAACCCGGCGACGTGCGCCCGGAGAACCTGCTTCGAGGAAGCTTCCGCATGCCATGCGACCGCGGGGTGATCGAGGTCACGTTCACGCTGGCGCCGACCGCGCCGCCCAGGGCGCAGCACCTTGAATTCCGCCGCATCGCCGCCCCCAGCGAAGGAGTCGCGGCGCTGGCGGCGCAGGTGGCTGCTTTGATCGCCTCGCCTTCGGACGACCGGATCGTCGCCCTCGCCGCGCCCTCTCTGGATACGGCCGCGCTCCGCCGCGACCTCGGCCTGCTGCGCAACTCCCACGGCGCCTGCCGCGCCGGTGAACCTCTCGGCGGCGACGGCAAGTGGAGCGCGCGTTTCCGGTTCGAGTGCGACCGCGGCCCGGTGGAAGCATCCCTCCGCGCGGCCGAGGACGGCAAGCTCGCGCATGCCTCCTTCGCCCGCCCTCGCGACGCGGCGTGTGCTCCTTGACGCCGGATCGTGGCGAGAGTGCGGCCCATTCTGTAGATAACGGCGCACCTGGCGGGCCTGTGCGATGATCGCACCTGTAGAGTGTTCTCCCCGACTCGCATCCACCGCCTGCGCCTCTCGTAGACTACCGGTACGATGTATTCTTCAGCTATAAGCGACATCAGCCTACGTTGAATTGGAATCGCGAAGTGGCGAGCCGCATCAAGTTCTTGGCTGACGGAAGAGGTGGGACGGCAGCAGCCAGTGGAGCTGTTTCTCGACCTGGACTCGATTGAAACGGGAGAACACTGGCCGGACCGCCTGAGAGACGCTCTGAGAACCTCTCGGCGCATGGTATGCGTGTGGTCTCCATCTTACTTTCAGTCGGCATGGTGCGTATCCGAATGGAAGAGTTTCCTGGAACGTGAGCGGCGCTTGAAGATGAGACCGCATGGTCTGATCGCTCCGCTGAAGTTTCATGACGGAGAACAGTTTCCTCCCGAAGCCAAGGCTGTCCAGTGGGAGGATGTGTCGGCTTACACGGCGACGGCGCCGGCCTTCTGGACCAGTTCAAGGGCGATGGAGCTTGAGGATAGGCTGAAAACAGAGGCTTCAGCAGCTTCCTTACCTCCACTACTGCTCCAATTGCTACCGGGTGGAGCGAACCAGTTCCCGGGTGGGATTCTCCCCCCACTGAGGACCAGCGCCTTTTCACGGCGCACGTGAAGGTTGGGCTTAAGCCTAGGGATAGCGCGGGCTAGCGCAGCGCTAGCCGAGCCGGAAATCCTCCTCGGCGGCGGCCGTCGCGTCCGCTTCCTCCTCGGCGGCTCCCCGGTAGGCAATGCGGAGCAGGGGCGGCGCCGCGATGGTGGTTGCCACCGACATGAAGACCACCACGGCATAAACGTGGGGCAGGACGACGCCCATCGAGAGGCCGATCTGCGCCACCACCATGCCCACTTCGCCGCGCGGGATCATCCCCACCCCAACGCGCGACGCGTTGCGCCAACCCATGCGGTAGGCCCCCAGTCCGCATCCGACGAATTTCGATACCACGGCGGCGAGGAAGATCACGGCCGCCATCGCGACGGTCGACCAGTTCGAGAAGGCGCTCACGTCCAGATGCAGCCCGATGCCGACCAGGAAGAACGGGACCAGAAGCTCCGTCACGCCGTGCGCCAGGTCGTGCACGCGGTGGCTGACGGTGTCCGCCAGCGCCATGCCGGCCAGGAACGCGCCGATGATGGCGGCGACGCCCGAGTGGGCCGCCATGTACGACAGCGCGAACAGGAGAATCATCGCCAGCGCGAACTGGCTCTCGCCGCTGATCATTCGCTTTTGGACGCGCGGAACGACGCGCTTCATGGTCCGGGTTCCCCACTTGACCACCACCGCCGTGAAACCGATGGCGACCACCGCAGTTGAGGCCAGTTCCACCACGTTGACGCCGCCGCGCGCCAGGCTGCTGACCAGGGCCAGAATCAACAACCCCAGAATGTCGTCGATCACCGCCGCCGCGAGAATGACTTTGCTCGCCTCCAGGCTCAGCAGGCCCTTGGAGGCCAGCACCTGCGCCGTGATGCCGACGCTGGTGGCCACCATGGCGGCGCCGGTGAAAATGGACTCAAGTTGCGGTTCGCCCCAGAGCTGGAGGATACCCCAACCGAGAAAGAACGGGATCGCCACGCCCAGCACCGCAACCAGCGTCGCGCTCCCTCCTACTTTCAGCAGTTCGGACGACTTGACTTCCAGGCCGACGCGGAACAACAGGAACATCACGCCGAGTTCGGCCAGCGCGACCAGGAATTCGTGCGGCTGCATCCACCCCAGGACGCCGGGACCGATCAGGACCCCGGCAAGGATTTCACCGACGATGGCGGGTTGCCGCAGCCGCTCGAACAACTCGCCAAGGAGCTTGGCCGAGCCGAACACCAGGAGCATCGCCAGGGGCAGGTCGAGGGGCGCCTCCGGCGCTTCAAGCAGAAGAGCAAAGGGCATAAATGGAGCAGCGGGAGGCTAACTCTGAGCGGCAGCGTCCACGGCTTCCGCCCCTGAGGTTTCCGGGAGCGTGAAGTAGAATGTGGAACCCGATCCAACGCGGGAGTCGACCCAAACCCGTCCGCCGTAGCGTTCGACGACCCGCTCGCAGATAGCCAAGCCGATGCCGCTTCCCGCTGCCCGGGGATGCAGACGTTTGAAGACGCCGAAGATCACGCGGTGATAGTCCTCCGGAATGCCAATGCCATTATCGCGCACCGCGAACCGCCAGTAACTCGAGGCGCGCTCGGCGCTGATGCGCACCTTCGGTTGTTGCGACCTACGCCGGTACTGAATGGCGTTCGCAATCAGATTCTGAAAAACCTGGAGCAGGGGCATCTCGTGCGCCGACACGGCAGGCAGCGGGTCCACCGTGATGATGGCTTGCGATTGGCCGATCAACCCCGTAAGGTTGTCCAGCGCCTGCTTTGCCACTTTGTTGCAGTCCACCGTCTCCAGCGGCAGATTCAGCGTGTCCGCCGCTTGTGTGAATCGATACAGGTCGTCCACCAGCGCCTGCATCCGCCTGGCCCCGCCCTTGATGAAGGCAAGGAACTCGTTCGCCTTCTCGTCAAGCCGGCCGCCATACCGCCGGCCGAGCAGTTCGGAGTAGATCGACACGCCTCGCAGCGGTTCCTTCAGGTCGTGAGCCGCCGCATAGGCGAACTGCTTCAGGCTGTCGTTCACCTGCTGAAGATGCCGGTGCGATAGCTGAAGCGTGCGTTCGTGCCGGCGCCACTTGGTCATGTCCCGGAAAATCAGTACCGCGCCGATCAACTCGCCCCGTTCGTCCCGGATCGGAGAGGCGCTGTCGTCGATCGGCCGTTCCACCCCGCTTCGGGAGATCAGTATGGCGTGGTTGGGAAGCGTCGCCGCCATTCCCTGCGAGAGAGCCCGGTGAACCGGGTTTTCGATCGCTCCGCGCGACCTTTCCTCGACGACCTGAAAGACGGTCTCGACGGGAAGGCCTGCCGCTTCGTCCCAGGTCCACCCGGTCAGCGTCTCGGCCACCGGGTTCATGAATGTGACGCGGCGTTCCAGGTCCGTTACCAGGACGCCGTCGCCTATGCTGGAAAGCGTCGTCCGGAGCCACTCTTTGTGCGCGTGTAATTGCGCCTCAATCCGGCGGCGTTCGGCGATTTCGGCGTTGAGCCGCTCGATACGCTCGTTCAGGGCCCGGAACTGACGCGCCGATTCAGCGCGCGGCGTGATCCGGAGGAAGATCAGGCCGACGCCGGCCTCCGTCGCGCCCGCAAAGCCTCCCAGAAGGCGGCACTCGGCTCCGGCGCCGTCGCCGGCTCGAACCACGGCCGCGCCAGGAATAAACTCGCGCGTTCGTTCCGCCAGGCGAACGAACTCGCGGATCTTCTCCGGAGGATCGAGGAGGAACTCGCTCAGCGTACGCCCCGCGAGCGCCGCGACGCTGCTTCCGACCAGTTCGCCGGCCGCCGCGTTGGCTGCCGCGATCTCCCCTTGGGCGGTGACGAGAAAAGTCGGTTCCGGAAGCGCGCTGCACAGCTTCTGGAAAGCGTCGAGCATCAGGCGTCCGTTCCGAAATACTCTCGTCCGTTCGCAGCCGCCGCTTCGGGCGTCGTCTTCAGGTACACCACCACCCGGCACTCGGGGTGGCCGTCCGCGATGGTCTTCTGAAGCTCAACCTTCGCGTAGCCGAGATTCTCCGCGGCGATCGACCCGAAAACGTTCGACGTCATCATGCACATCGAACGGCGCTGGAGCACCTTATCTCCGAACGGGCAAGCGCGGTTTCCCAGCACGATCTTTTCGGAAGTCTCCTCAACGATATAGAAGTCTCCTTCGATCCGCCGTTTCAAATCCACCAGCACGCGGCTCACCTGGTCCGGCGAGAGCTTCGGAGTCTGGAGCGCGTCTTTGTATTCCTGGTTGAGCCGCTCGCCCACCCGCTGGCCGACGACGCTGATGTAGCCCGAGGCTTCTTTCAGTCCAATTACTTCTTCCAGCGTTCCCGAAAGCTCCCGGATTAGCGTGCGGAGAAAGAGATCCCGGTTTAGCCCGACATCAGGACCCTCAGCCCTGTTGAGGATGGGAAGAGCTGACATGCTTCACCCCCAGCATGGTCGTGTTGAAGCCGCCTCGTTCCACCCTCCGGCGGCTTTGCTTTCAGCTTATACCCTCGCCGCGTCAGGGCGCCGCACGCAGCCGGAAGACGATCTCCTGCTCGTGCGGACGCACGTACTTGCCTCGGATTTCCTTCAGCTTCAGCGGCACGGACAGCGCCGCCACCGCGTACCTGAGATTGGTTTCCGGCGAGTCGGCGTAGGGGTTGTGAGGAAAGACCGGCCACGTCAGGGAAGCGTCCGAAACCACCGCCATTGTCCATCCGCGGTGGCGGATGCTCCCCGCCAGTTCGGCGCCGCCGAGTTCGATCTTCTCGGCGCCGATGCGGATCGAGCGCCCGCCGCCGGTTTCCAGCGTCTCTCCCGGTTCGAGGCGGATTTGGAGCGTCAGCCTCGGGCTCTCCGACGGACGGCCGCGCCCGCTGATATCGAAGCGCAGCGTAAGTTCCCGGTCCGAGGGCGCCGGGACGTACAGGTCGCTGAAATACGTGTTGAACGCCAGCGAAAGCCGGTCTTCCCGGTCCGACATCTGCAACCGCGAACTGATCGGCATGTAGATGGTTTCGCCGGCGATCGTCTCGGAAAACGTCGCCAGCTCCGGCTGGCGCTTCGAATTCGCGCCGGTGACGATCAGTCCGAGCTTCTCGTGGAAGACGCTGATGTGCCCCTGACGGTCCAGGTAGAACCGATTGTTCACCGCCTGCGTGTTGATGATCCCGGACAGCGCCACCTGCCAGGGACCGGTCTTGCGGATGCCGGCCGGAATCGACATCTGACGCTGATAGGCGCGCGTCTGCTGGGGCGCAGGCTCCGATGGACCTTCGTGGTAATATAGAGCGTCCTGCGCCAGCCGGCCAAGCTGATCGACGGTGAGGGTCTCGGGCTGGAAGAAGCCCGCCAGGAAGCCGGCGTAGCCGCGGCCGTCGGGCCAATGCGTGAAGGCGAACTGGCCCCAGGCGCTGACGCCCCAGTGGCGGTTGCGGTCGTTCAACACGTCCACGGGCGTTGCGTCCAGGAAGGTGAAATTCTTGTGGAAGTCCATCGCCCGGCGCAGCGCCGGCATCACGAGGTCGTCGTTCGTGTGTTCCCAGTAGAGCGCCACGGCGGTCAGCGTCAGGTGGTTATAGCCAGGCGTGGGGCCGTAGCGGTTATGCTCGCCCCAATATCCGTCGGGGGTCTGCTCGACGGTGGCGAAGCGTTGCAGGATGCGTTGGCCGAGCCGCTCCCACTCCGGCTTACCGAACAGCCTTCCGCCCATGTGGAGGTTCGACGCCCACAGCGCGTAGTGGTTCGGAGACGTGCCGATGAACGGGGAATGGTACCAGGCGAAGTCGAGCCGGTCGGTGGCATCCTCTACCAGCACCGCGACGTTTCGTTCGATCGCCTGCCGCCATCGCGCCTTCCGCTTCTCCCCGAGTTGCGGCTCCAACAGCCGGTAGGTCTCCATCCACATGTAGGTGTCCCAATCGCTGTCCAGGCGTGGCTCGAACGTGCCTTTTTCGTCCTCGGAAGCCAGCAGGTCGCCGATGCGGAGCGCCAGTTCGAGCATCCTGGCGTCTTCAAAACGCGGATTGGCGGGATGCTTCTTGGCGTACAGGACGGCCGGCGCGAGGATCGCGTACGGAAAATGGCGCCAGCGTCCGTCCGCCTCGATCGTCTTCAGGTCCACGCCCGGGGCAGCCAGCCGTTTCTCGACCATCGCGGCGCCGGCTTCGAGGAGCTTGAAATAATCGGCGGGCAGGTCCGCGGCGGCCGCCGTGGCGAAGGCGGACAGTAGTGTCGCAAGTAAACGGCGCATGAGCATATCAGCCGAATATCTCCGCTGCCCGGTCCGGCTGTCAAGCCGGTTGCCAGACTACCGTTGATCGGGTCGGGTGACGGGACTGCGCCCCGGCGCCCTTCCACACCACCGGACGTGCGGTTTTCCGCATCCGGCGTTTGAAGCAAACGGTTTGACTAGTCGCCAGATCCGACGGCAGCAGTAACCCGTGACGGCGCAGTCGCGCGTTCGACCGCGCGGTTTGCAGGCTCCCGGTCCCGGCCAGATGCCAGGCTTCCCGGGAACTCTGGGCCACTTTCAGCAGGCGGCCCCGTAAGCCGAGGCGCCGCAGTCGGCGCTCTCTCCCTTCCGGTCCATGCCCACCGCAGCCAAAAGCATTTCATGTGTCGGCGTATCCATCCCTCCAGCCGGAAGATCGGTCTGCGGTTCTCCGCCATTGGGCTCTGGCTGCTCCACCACGTCTCCCGCACCTTCGTCTTGAATCGCTCCAGACTCTCCGGCGCCGCTTCGATCCGTCGTTGACGGTTCCGTGCCCGCCCCCCGCTCCGCCTGTAGCGATCCTTCACTCAGAGCGTTCCAATAGTTGATGAGGAGCGCCGTATTGTTCCTTGTTCTGGCGTCCGCCGCCGGCCTCGTTCATGCAGCGGACAAGCGGAAAGAGGATCTTTTCGACGTCAGCCTCCGGAGCTACTCGGAGGTCGTCGGCTTGTCGGTTTCCAGCGCCTGGCCGGTCGATTCGGTCAAGACTGCCCGAACCGGATTGGAACAACGGCGTAGTGAGCAGATCGAGCGAATCGAGGATCGTCTCCAGGAGCTGAAAAAAGGCCGGGAAGCTTCGTTTCGCCGCCTCGATCTCGCGCGATACGCCTGCAAGGGCCCGCGAACGGCACGAACTTCACTGCCACATCCTGGACGCCGATCGCGCCGTGGACTACGCCGAGGCCGAGCGATTGTTGATCGTCCCCGCCGTCTTCGATCACCGGATCGTCAAGCTGGACGTCCTTCAGGGCTGGCCCCCGAGATTGAGGCAAGTGCGAGCCGCCATCCATGACGGAACGGCGCGGAATCGGCCGCACGGCGCTCCGGAAGATTTTGGAATCCGCATCTGACCACAGGCCTCATCCAGGCAGCGGAAACGAGGCGGAACTGGCCGGCGTGATCGCCCATGAAATGGCGCACGTAATTGCCAGGCATGGCTTCAATCTCACGAAGCCGACTAGCTCCGCCGAGAGCATCTTCCTCCACAGCGCCGGACTCGCGGCGGAGGTTTTCACCAGCGGCGCCTCAAGCCCGCGATCCGTTACGCGAGCGACTACGGGATCCTCGGCCCCAGCCAGGAGCTGAACCTGGCGTTGCTCGGTATCAGCCACGATACGGAAGCCGAAGCGGATCAGCTTGCCGCTCAGTACCTGTGGAAGGGGGGATTTGATCCGAAGGGTTTCCTGTCGTTCTTTGACCGAATGTCGGCGCTGGCCGGCCGGCGTGAGGTGGCCTCCTTCTTCCATACGCATCCGCCGTCGTACAAGCGGGTCGCCGCGTCCTTGTCCGAACTGGACTTCCTGCCGCCGCGCCAAGCGGCGCCGTCCGGTACGGCGGCGTTGACCGGTGAAACGGCGGCTGCGCGAACTGGCCGCCAACAAACCCGAGCCTTCCTCCCGCGCGGCCTGTGCGGCCCGGTGATCCTTGGCTGGTTGAGGCGGGCTTGCCCGGGCGAGGTCCCGCCGGCTCCCGACTATGGATTGTAAGGTAGCCGCTCGTTCGGCCGGTGGCCTTCCAGTGTTTCGTACGCCACCATCTCGTCCAGCTTCCGCTTCGGTTGCCGTTTCGGCCAGCCATCCGGAATCCCGATCGGAGTGACGCAGATCCGCTCGTAACGTGCCGGGATGGCCAGCGTTTCTCGCGTCACTTCCTCCGGAATGCCGTCGGTGAGGTAGGCCGTCCCGTAACCGAACGCCCGCGCGGCCGCCATCAGGTACCCGGCCGCCATCGGCCCATCGTGCTTCAGAGCATAGCTGGCGCAGGGCGACTTGGCGTCCACCAGCACCACCACGTATACCGGCGCCGTGAAGTAGCCCTCCGTGAACCGTATGGCTTGTGCCTTCTTTGCCTCCAGACTGGCGGGCTCTTCGTCCTTGTTCTTCGCCGCATACTCCTGGAAGTGTTTCTCAACGCGCTCCAGCGTCCGCTTCTTCATCCGCTCGATAACGGCCGCCGACCGCACGACCAGGAACTTCCACGGCTGCTGGTTCATGCAAGTCGGCGCGCGACGCGCGGCGTCGAGGATCGCCCGCAGATGCTCGTCCGGAACGGCGTCGGGCTTGTACCGGCGAACGGTCTGGCGGCGCGCGAAAACGGCCAGGATTTCGTCCGGATTTGCGGCTTCTCCGCCGATTTCGGCGCCTGTCATGGGAACGGCCGCCGCGGCGGCAACGAACTTCCTGCAAGTCGTGCTCATGTTTGCTCCGTGCAATTCGGATGTGCGCGTCTAATTTAGCACGTTATTCGCTCCGGGCGCCCCGGGCATTCGACCGCGCCGGGAAGTCCCGCGCGCAGCGGAATCCGATGTTCGGCCCGCGCTCGGACGGCCGCGCCCACGAGCGATAAGCGCACGTGAGGTACTTCGGCTCGTCCGCCCACGACCCGCCGCGCAGCACGCGGTACATGCCCGAGACCGGGCCCTGTGGGTCCCGAGCCGGCGCGTCGTTGTAGTAGTTTCTGCCGTACCAATCGGCGCACCATTCCCAGACATTGCCCGCCATGTCGTACAGGCCGAAATGATTCGGCGGGAATTGGCCGGCGGGCGCGGGACCATCCACTGCGTCGTAGCGGGCGTCTTGCCGGGTGGCCGTCCGGTCGCCCCAGGGATACTTCGCGCCTTCCGCCACGCCTCGCGCGGCCCGCTCCCATTCGGCTTCCGTCGGCAACCGCTTGCCCGCCCAGGCGCAGTACGCAGCGGCGTCATCCCACGAAACCCCGGTGACGGGAAGGTTCTCCCTCCCTCGGGGTGGCTGCCCTTCGGGCCAGTTGTACGGCGCCGTGCGCCCAGCCGACGACGCGAAGGCGGCGAATGCCTCGATGGTCACCTCTCTCTTGTCCATATAGAAGGGCTTCAGCGCGATTAGGCGCGCGGGCTGATCGTCCTGCAACAGGACCGGCCACCACTTCACGCCGTCGTCCGGCAGTTTGTGTGAGCGGCCGCGCAGGAATTCGCCTCCCGGGATGAACGCCATCTCCGGATCGGAGGCCACGGCGCAGCACGAAATCAGGAAAACGGCGCCGCTACCCGTAAATCGACGTAATGTCATCGGTGGGAATGTAGCCGTTGGGGCCCAGCGGATCCACGTATGCGTAGGCGCGGCCCGAGGGCGTGTCGCGGATCTCCTTGCTCCAGTCGATCCCCAGCGCCGAGTACATCGTGGCGACGATATTCTCGATCCGCGGCTGTTCCTTGCGATGCCAGCCCGTGTCGAGACATTTCTCCCCCGCCGCGTCGGTTCGTCCCAGCACGAGGCCGCCCTTCACGCCCGCCCCGGCGAACAGCGCGGGGAAACACTTGTTGTAGTGGTCGCGGCCGTCCATGTTGTTCAATCGCCCCGGCGTCCGGCCGAACTCGCCCATCGCCACCACCAGCGTCTCGTCCAGCAGCGTCTTACCCGGGTCGCCCGGCGCCGGAGTAGCCGCGAGGTCTTCCAGCAGGCTGGCGAATGCGGGATCGAATTCCTCGCAGAGCTTGTAATGGTTCGTGGACGCGTTTCGATCCCATATGTACACATGGTGATCCCAGCCCGGATGGCAGATGTGAATGTAGCGCGCCCCCGCGTCCTGCGCCAGCGCGTTCCGCGCCAGTATGCACGAGATCCCCACCGGAGTGTTGCCGTACCGCCGCCGGTCTTCGTCCTCGATCCGGAACGCGGCCGGCCACCGGGAATCCGACACCAGCTTGTGAGCCGTGTCGTAGAAGTTCTCGTAACTGGCCATTTCCCGTCCGAACGATGCCACCCGTTGCCCCTCGGCCGAGCGCAGCGCGCAGAGCAGACGCCACCGCTCTTCGAGCAGTTCGATGGCTTTGCCTTCCAGCGCCATCCCTTTGACGGCCGATTCCGGATTGATGTCGACCACCGAAAAACGGGGGTCGAGGAAGCCCGTCGACAGCGCGCCGGGGAACGCCTTGTCCAGGTTGAACGACATGTACACGGGAAACGTGTCGCCCGGCCGCCGCCTCGGCTCCAGTTCCATGGCCGCCACCGACCCGATCGCCGGGATCTCGCGCGCGAACGCAAGGTTCAGCTGCCGCCCCGTCTGCACGTAGTATTGGCCGCGGAAATGCACTTCCTCGTGGCTCAGCATCGAGCGGAGCACCGCCACGCGATGCATCTGCTTGCCCACCCTCGGGAACAGCAGGCGCGATAGATCGAGGTCGCCGGAGACCCGGTGAATATCGAGATCCTTCGGAGTGCCGGCGTTTTCCTTGAAGTCGAAGGATTCCACGTGGCTGATGGCGCCCGAGATCTCGAAATAGATCACGTTCCGCGCCGTGCCCCGCGGGCTCGCCTTCCGCTCCGTCGCGCTCGCCCGCGTCGGCCACAGACCCTCCGCGGAAGCCAATGCGAGACCCGCGCCGCCGAGCTGCAGAAAACGGCGGCGGGATGAAACCAGGTCGCCTACGGTTGTCATGGCTGCCTCAGTAGTTGTAGAAAAATTCAGTCAGATTCAGCAGCGCCCACTGGAGATTCTGCGCCCCCTCCACGCGGCTGCCCCGCAGCGCCGCCATCGCCGTCTCCCGTTCGGCTTCTGTCGGGAGGCGCGAAATCGTCCCGAGGAACATCTGCTCCACCAGCTCGCCGTCGTCGGAATAGCTGTCCAGAAGCCGGCGAACGCGGCTGTCGCCGGCGGCGAGAACCCGCTCGTTCACTACCGGCGATTGCATCAGCAGCAACGGCTGCAATGGCGACCCGCTCAGGGCCTTCGGCGGATTGTTCCGGTTCGACTGGCCGAACGTCTGCATGAAATACTTCAGTTCCCCGCCGCCGGACGGTCCGCTGAGCTGCATCGACATCGCCACTTCTGTGTTGCCGTACTTAAAGCGGCCCGGCACGCCGGTGGCGGTGGTGATCGCGTCGTGAAGTTCCTCCGCACTCAGCAGGCGCACGAATTTCCGGGCGAAATAGTCGGTATAACGGTCCTTCCATTCGCCTTCATAGCGCGCCGAAAGCTGATACGCGCTCGAGCCGCAAATCAACCGAAGGAGCTGCCGGATGCGGTGGTTGTTGTCGCGAAAATACCCGGCGAGTTCGTCGAGCAACTCCGGATGCGTAGGTTGAAGCTGCCAGCTCGCCGGGACGCGATCCGGATCCTGGCGATCGAGGTCGAATTCATCGTAAGGCTCGACGATGCCCCGACCCATCAGCCGCCACCAGAACATGTTCGCCGCTGCCCTGGCGAACTGCGGGTGCGCGGTCAGCATCCGGCCCATCTCCTCGCGCGGCTCAACGACGGCCCGCGGCGCTTCCCCGGTCAGGATGAACGCCGGCGAAGCCGCTCCGCCGAATCGCGGAACCCGGATCATGCTCGCGCCTCGCGAATCGTAGCCTGGATTGCCGTCGTCGATCAGAAATTCGCCGGACTGCGGCTTGCCGTCCTCCCAGTACATGAGATACCGGCTCCGCCCCAGAAAGCCGGCGAACTGGTAAAATTCCGTTCTTTTTCTCTTGCTGAGCCAGACGTTGACCTTTTCCAGGCGTCCACGCCCATCATGGCAGGAGATGCACGACAGGTTGACTCCGAGGAACGTCTTGCCGTAAAGAATGGCCAGCTCATCGTGCGTGTCGAGCTGCTGGACCATCCCCAGGTCCTCGCCGTCGTCCGGCTGCGCTTTGCCTTGCACGTGCTCCCGCGCGATGACGTTGGCCGCCGCGACAACGTGGTTGCTCTTGGCCGACGCCCCGATGATCGCCCGCGCAACCTCGTCGTAAGGCCTGTCGACCCGCAGGTTCTCCTTCATCCAATAGTGAAACAGGTTCTGGCCGCGGCCCATTTTTCCGTTCGCCCGGAACAGGTCCATGAAGAAATAGGCCCATTTGTCGACGAACGCCTCGCTCTTAAGCAAGCGGTCGATCAGCTTTTCCCGCTTGCCGGCATCGCGGTCCGCCGCGAACTCCCGGACCTCGCCCGCCGACGGAATGCGGCCCGTCAGATCGAGCGAGACCCGCCGCAGAAACTCGTAGTCGGTGCTAACCGGCGCGGGGCGGACACCGTCGCGCTCCATTCTCCCGAAGATATGCTCGTCGACGAAGTTCCGTCTTGGCGCGCCGGCGATCCGTTCCCCCTCCGGCAGGCGGGCGGCCACGCGGCTGGTGATCTCGCCCGGACCGGCGCGCTCGTTCGGCGCGAACAGCGGAGCGTGAACTTCGGCGAACCGGTCGGGCGAGAGCGCCTCCTCGCGCATCGGTTTTTCGGCGGTTTTCGGCGTCTGCTCCGCGGAATAGAGCAGAAAAGGTGCGATCCAGACCAGCTTAAGATGACGCACGGCGCCCTCTCTGAGCGAACTTGAGTACAAGTATCTTACACGCCGCTCCCGATGTCAAAGCCCTTCACCTCCTTTTGACCTCCTTTTCCCCGCTCCCAGCCGGGAAATCCTCAGTGCTCGACGCTTTGTCTGCTTGCCGGGGATCGTCCGCCTCCCGCGGATGAGCGCCGGGTGGGTTAGATTGAGGGGGTCATGCAACGAATCGCCCTTTCCATACCACTGAGTTGCGCGGCGGTCTTGGGCATGGCAGCGCTTCCGCTTCCCGGAGCGACCTTCTACGTGGATTGCGCATCGGGTTCCGACAGTGCGCCGGGCACGTCGCAGCAAGCGCCGTGGAAGAGCGCTGCCAAAGTGTCCGCCACAACCTTCGTCCCAGGCGATGCGATCCTGTTCCGCCGCGGGACCCGGTGCGACGGCGCTCTCTGGCCCAAGGGCTCAGGCGCCGAAGGACAGCCGATCCGCCTCGGAGCGTACGGCGCCGGGCCGTTGCCCGTGATCGCCGCCGGGTCCGCTGCAGCAGCCGTGAAACTGTTCGACCAGCAACACTGGGAGATCGAGACCATCGAGACGCAGGGCGGAAACCCCTACGGCGTCTTCATCGGCGGGACCAGCGGTTGGCTGCGCCACTTCCGTATCCGGAACGTGGTTGTTCGCGGCGTGACGGGAACCGTGAAAGAGAAAGCGTCGGGCCTCGTCGTCATCCGTGCGCCTAAGGAATTACGCATGGAGGACATCGAGTTGGACGGGGTGACGGCGTACGATACCACGCAGTGGGCCGGCATCGTCGTTCAGGGCGGATCCCGCGATAACCGCGCCCGCGACATCACCATCCGGAACTCGATCGCCCACAACGTCTACGGCGACGGCATCATCCTCTTTCAGGTCGAAAACGGCCTCGTCGAGAAGAGCGCCGCCTGGCTCACCGGGTTGCAGCCTGTTCAGACTATTGGTACGCCCAACGGCATCTGGACCTGGCGCTGCCGGAATTGCACGGTCCAGCTTACCGAGGGCTTCTCTATCGACTCGCCCGGCGTCGACGGCGGCGTCTACGATATCGACTGGGGCAACGACGACAACATCGTTCAGTACAACTACGGCCACGACGCGATGGGTTATTGCGCCTCCGTCTTCGGAGCCTCGAACGAAGTCACCACCAACAGCATTGTCCGCTACAACGTGTGCGTGAATAACGGGCGCAGCCCGAAGCTCGCGAAGCGACAGGGAGACATTTACCTTTCCACCTGGGAGGGAGGATCGCTGGACGGAGTCCTCATTCACAACAACACCATCTATTGGAACCCGCCGGTCGACGCCCCGGCCGTACAGATGGATCATGCCGACTTTACCGGGTCGCGCCCCAACCTCTTCGCCAACAATGTCGTCTACTCCGCCGTACCGTCCATGATCCACAGCAGCAGTCGCCTGAAGTTCCAGCGAAACGCATACTGGTATGGCGGCCGGGCGCTGCCCGTCTGGTCCTATGGCGGACGCGAATACCGGGGGGCCCGCGATTACCTGGCTGCGGCGGGCGACGTGGCGGCAGAAGCATTGTCCGACCCGGCGCTCGACGCCCAATTGCGCCCGCGCGCCGCCTCGCCCCTGCTGGACGCGGCGTTGCCGCTGCCGGATATGGGCCGGCGCGATGCCTTCGGTCGCCCCATCCCCGCGGGCAAGGGCTTCGATATCGGAGCGATCGAGTGGACCGCGGCGGCGGAGCAAGCAACTCGCGCCGGCGGCGAACTTGCGCGGCGCGACGGCAGGTGGCTCCTGCTATTGTTCGCCGGCCGGCATTCGGCCGACTCGCGCAGCCAGGTCGTCTTTCTTCAGACCGCCGCCGCGCAGTACGGGAATATCAGCCTTGATGTCGCGATCGCCGTCGACGCGCCGGACGAGCAATTGAACAACCTTCGACACGATTGGAATCTGGGCGCCATCCGGCTCCTGTCGCCGGGCGCGGCCGCCGAAGCGGGGGCCTCGCTCAAGATCGATGCGCGCCCCGTGACGATCCTGGTTTCGCCCGGCGGCGAGATCGTTCGCCGCTGGAACGGCTTCGTCACGCCTTCGGAACTGGGCCTCGCCCTGCGCCATCGCCTCGGTCCTCCCGCCGGGGCGCCGCCGCTGGCCGTTGGAGTCCTCGTAGGGGGCGGGCATGAGCCCACGCGGGGCCTTTAGCCCCGCTGGCCCCCGATTAATCGGCCTCCTGCCCTACCGCGTATTCACCAGGTTCCCGTGCTCATCGATATGCGGATACGGCCCGCCGATCCGGAAGTCGTCGATGATGTACTTGTCGTACTCCGGCGTCGGCTCGAAATAGCCCGGCTCGCGCAGGTGCTGTTTCACCACCTCGTCATTCAGTTCGATGCCGAGCCCCGGCGTCTCCGGCACCGGAATGTAGCCGTTCTGAATGATCGGCTTCGGCACGCCCGTCACCAGGTCGTCCCACCACGGGATGTCCACCGCGTGGTTCTCCATCGACACAAAATCCCGGATCGTGGCGATCATGTGCACGCACGCCATGCAGCCCACCGGCGAGCCCGCGAAGTGAACCGCCGTCGGTATGCCCTCGATGGCCGCGTAGTCCGCGATGCGCTTGGTCTCGCGAATCCCGCCCGAGGTGAGCGGGTCCGGGTGAACAATGTCGATCGCCCGGTTGTCGATGAATGGCTTGAACCCATCCTCCAGTCCGAAGATGTCTTCACCCATCGCCTGCGGCGTCACCGTCGCCTCGGAGATCGACTTATAACCTTTCCAGTCGCGCGAGGCCGCGCCGTTGACGAAATCCTGGAGAATGTCCTCGGCCCACGCCAACTGGTATGGCTCGAAAGCCCGGGAATAGCGGATGCAGTCGTTGATGCTGATCCGC
This sequence comes from Bryobacteraceae bacterium, assembly GCA_026129905.1. Lineage (GTDB taxonomy): Bacteria > Acidobacteriota > Terriglobia > Bryobacterales > Bryobacteraceae > JAHCHE01. Next base: position 42,613 of record JAHCHE010000046.1, read on the forward strand.
CCGAAATGGTCCGCCGCCAGCGGTACGTCGTAGCCGATTGCGTCTCGCACAGCGCCGATGTAATCGCACAGCAGCTTCAACCCCTTCTCAGTGGCCGCCGCCCGATCGTTCACCGCGCCCGGAATGTGCGCCACCAGCCGCGTGCCCAGGTCCATTTTGAAGAACGTGAAGCCCTTCTGCTTGCGCTTCAGAAGGCGCTCGGCGAATACCTTCGGGTCCTGGCTCTGGTCCGTGTCGCAGTAGATTCGGATCTTGTCGCGGTACTTCGAGCCCACGAGCCGCCACGCCGGCACGCCGTACACCTTGCCCGCGATGTCGTGCAGCGCCATGTCCACCGCGCTGTAACCTCCCCCCAGCCGCCGGTGACTCGAGAACTTGCGAATGCGGTCGAGGATCGGCTCGATGTCCAGCGGGTTCTTGCCCACCAGGTGCGGCTTGAGCACCAGCGCGAGTCCCTTCTTGCCCGCGTCCCGCACCTCGCCCAACCCGTACACGCCCTGGTTCGTGTCGATGCGGATGATCGGATAGTCGTAGTTCGAGGCCACCGTACACGCGCGCATGTCCGTGATCTTCAACTGGCTCGGCGCGGAGTTCCGGTTGAAGCCGCCGGGTTGCGGATTTTGCGCCCTTGCATCGCGCTCCACAAGTTTCAGCATGGAGCCGAAGCCGGCCGCCCCCGCCGCTCGCTTCAGCAGGCCGCGCCGGTTAATCTTTCCGCGGATTCGATCGTGTAACATTGCTATTGCTCCCTGTTTTGAATTTCAACCACTGGCTGGGCGCCCGGACCGGTCTGAATCCGAGCAACCGATCACAATATAGGAATAGCCATGATAGCTCTATTTATCCGCGCGCCTGGGGACGCCGCGTTGGGCGAGGTCCCGCTGCCGGTCCCTAAACCCGGCGAGGTCCTGTTGCGCGTGCGCCTGGCCGGATTCTGCGGTTCGGACCTCAATACATTCCGCGGCTCGAACCCGCTTGTCTCCTACCCCCGCATTCCCGGCCATGAAGTCGCCGCTGTCGTGGACCGCGTCGGAGCGGGCGTCCCCGATTCCTTCCGGCCGGGCATGCCTGTCGCCGTCTCCCCCTACACCGCCTGCGGCGCCTGCGCTTCCTGCCGCCGCGGACGCCCCAACGCCTGCCGCGATAACCAGACTCTTGGCGTACAGCGCGACGGCGCCATGGCCGAGTTCATCGCCCTTCCCTGGCAGCGGCTCCATCCCGCCGAAGGCCTTTCGTTTCGCGAGCTATGCCTGGTGGAGCCCCTCAGCGTCGGCTTTCACGCCGTCGCGCGGGGCCGCGTCGCCGCCGCCGAGTCCGTGGTTGTCCTCGGGTGCGGCGCGATCGGGCTCGGGGCTGTCGCCGCAGCCGCTTTTCGCGGGGCCAGAACCATCGCCGTGGACATCGACCCGGCCAAGCTTGTTCTGGCCCACAAGGCAGGCGCGTCGCATGCCATCGACTCCGCCGCCGAAGACCTCCCCGAGCGCGTCGGGGAGCTCACCGGCGGCGACGGCGCCGACGTCGTCATCGAAGCCGTCGGCCTCCCTCTCACGTTCCGCCAGGCCGTCGACCTAGTCGCTTTCACCGGCCGCGTCGTCTACATCGGATATGCTAAGGAACCGGTGGCCTACGAGTCGCGCTGGTTTGTGCAAAAGGAACTGGACCTCCTCGGATCGCGCAACGCAACGCCGAGGGATTTCGACGGCGTCGTCGAGATGCTGCGCCAGGGACGTTTCCCGGTCGACGACGCCGTCACCGCCGTCGCGCCGCTCGAAAGCGCCGTCGCAGCTCTCCAGGCGTGGCACACAAATCCGCTGGCATTCACAAAAATCCACGTGGAAATCTGTGGATCGGATCGATAAACGTAAAAATGACGCGAATTATTGTGACACTGACGCTCGCATCCATGGCTTACGCGGAAAATTACTCGGCAACCCGCGCCCGAATCGATGGCGTCGAGGTCGTCCAACTGACAGACGCCCGCGCCAAAACCGAGGTCTCCATCGCGGTCACCCACGGCAACACCGCCTATCGGATGATGGTCAACGGCAAGAACGCGTTTTGGTTCCGCTTCCCCTCCGTCGCCGAGTGGAAGGCCGCCATGCGCCAGGGCGGAAACCCCTTCCTCGCCCCGTGGGCTAACCGCCTCGACCAGGATGCCTTCTATGCCAACGGCAAGAAGTACATCCTGAACGACGCGCTCGGCAACGTCCGCCGCGACCCCCACAAACAGCCCATTCACGGCTTGCTTCTCTACTCGGACCTGTGGGAAGTGGCTTCCCTCGAAGCCGACGGCCGCTCCGCCCGCCTCACCAGCCGTCTCGAGTTCTGGAAATACCCGGGCCTGATGGCCCAGTTTCCCTTCGCCCATACCATCGAGGTGACCCACCGCCTTGAAGACGGCCGGCTCGAAGTGGAGACCGTCCTCCGCAACCACGCCGTCGAACCTATGCCCGTCGCCGTTGGCTACCACCCCTACTTCCAGGTGCACGACGCCCCGCGAAGCGAGTGGAAGCTGCGCGTCGCAGCCCGGGAGCATGTCCTGCTATCGGAGCGCCTGGTCCCCACCGGCGAGCGCGAGCCCGTCAAGCTGCCCGAAGTCCTGGAACTCAAGGACGCCGCCATCGACGACGTCTTCACCGGGCTCGTGCGGGACGCCGATGGCCGCGCGGAATTCTATATTCAGGGAAATCGGGAAAAAGTCTCGGTCATTTTCGGCCCAAACTACACCGTCGCGGTGATCTACAGCCCTCGCGACAGCTTTGTCGCCATCGAACCGATGTCGGCGCCCACCAACGCTTTCAACCTCGCGCACGCCGGCATCTACAAGGAACTCCAAAGCATTTCTCCGGGCGACGAATGGCGTGAAAGCTTCTGGGTCGCCCCCTCAGGTTTCTAAGCGGAAGAAGCTCTGGCCTACTTCTTGCGTAAACCGGCAATCAGCTTATTGATCCGCTCCGCCTCCGCCGGCCCCGCAAAGGTGATGACGTGATAACGCAGCGTCAGGCTCTGGCCCGGCTTCAGCTCCAGCGGCTCCCGGAACGTCGGCGCGGCGCTCAGGTAGCCGAACGGCTGGTTCATGACAAAGAACGGCGTCGGTCGCCGTGAATTCTCCGGTCCTTCCGCGATCGCCACACCCGCGGACCCGCCCTTGCCGTCGCCGCCCGTGTATGCGCACCACTCGGCCGCTTGGCCGTTGGCCTTTGCGATGTCGTTCTCCCCCGCCGCGTTCAAGACCGAGCCCCCGTCCATGCCCCGCGCAAATCGGATCCCGAGCCCGTTGTACTCGTGACCTTTCGCCGACAGAACCACCGGCTTTCCCTGCGCCGTCAGTTCGCTGGTCCACTCCAGCCGGACGGCGTCCGGCGAGATCCGTGGCGCCCGTATCGTCCGCCGCTCCACGAGCAAAACCTCGCCGTCCGCCACCCAGTGCTCGACGCTGGCGATCGACAGCGGCGCGCGGCCATGAATCTGATCGAATCGCTCGAAAACGATCTTGCCATGGCGCCCTGGGTTCTCTTCGCCCCAAAAGTCGTAACCGTTCACGTCCGACCACGCTAGCATCAGGCCCCGGTGATGGACGTGGTCGTGCGGGCTGTCCAGCGTCAGCGGCGTCCCGTCCGGCGAGCACAACGGATGCACGTAGCTCTTCGGCTTGGCTCGCGTGTAGCGATACTCGAACAGCAGCCGGTCGCCGTAAAGAAACGAAACCTTCTCGCCCGTTTTGTGCTCCAGGCGAGGCCCGCCGGCGGCCGCGGCCGCGCGCGCTGCAAGCGGCGTAAACAGAATGCTGCGCCGTGTCATCAACTCAGTCGAATCTCCTCGCTAGCGGCATCGAACAGGGCCGCCTTGTTCTCCATGCAGGAAAGCATGCCCATGATCAGCGCTGTCTGAACGCCATAGCCCAGTTCAATATCGCACTGCGGCTTTCGCCGGGTACGCGAGCATTCCAGGAAGTCCCGCATGTGATCGTTCCCCGTCCGGTCCGTCACCAGTACCCTCTGCCGGTTCGCCGCCCCAGGCTGCGGCTTGAAATCCAGCGTCGCTTCGCCGGTAAACCTGATCGTCCCTTCCGACCCCCGGATCACCGTCTCGATCATCGTGTCATTGACGATCGTCCCCAGCACCGAAACTGTCATGCCTTCCGGATACTCGATCAGCATGTCGAACGTGTCGGGCACGTCCCGCTCGCCGTTGTAGAAGAACTTGCCTCCCGCCGCCACCACCTTCTTCGGCAGACCCACGCCGAGCGCCTTCAGCAGCCGCGTCAGCGGGTGCGGGTACAGGTCGGTAACCGGGCCGCCCGAGTAGTCGTTGTACATCCGCCACTGGAAGAACCGGCTCGGCGAGAACTCCCGCTTCGGCGCGTCCGCCTGAAACGCCTCCCAGTCCAGGCCCACGCCAGGCCGCGCGTTCGGATCGTCGATCGGCATGCCTCGCTCGCCCGAATCCCCGTGGCGGAAATAACCCGTCTGCGCGTGCACCACCTTGCCGATCGCGCCCTTCTTGATCTCCTCGGCGGCGCGGCTCCAGATTGGGTCGGAGACCCACTGCGCGCCCAACTGAAATACCGTGCCCCGGCTTCTCACCTCGTGGACCAGTTCTTTCAATTTGTCGAACTGCGTCCAGTGCGTCAGCGGCTTTTCGCAGTACACGTGCTTGCCGGCCCGTACCGCTTCCAGCGCATGGTAGACGTGAAGCCGGTCCGGCGTGGCGACGATCACCGCGTTCACGTTCGGGTCGGTCACCAGATCCGCCGAACGCTTGTACTCGTTCGCCTTCAGCCGCGTCGCCACCCGTTCCAGACGCGGTTGGTAGATATCGCATACCGCGACCACGTCCGCGTTGATGTCCCGGCCCACCTCGCGTGCGGTCTGGGCCAGGTACGCCCCCCGGTTTCCGACGCCGATCACCCCTACGCCCAGGCGCTTCTCTTGCCGGGCGGGCGACTCCTGCGCCGCTCCCATCACCGCCGGCGCGGCGCCAGCCGAGAAGACGAACTGCCTCCGCGCCAGCGGAGTATCCGGTCGGAATGGTCGTGAATCGGACATTCTTCTCGCAGTCTAGCCCAGTTCAACTCGCGCTCGCCGCAGGCGCGCCCACTCCTCGAACACGGGCGGGTTCTCCAGCCACACCCGCATCCACTCGATCGCCTCCTCCCGCGCCTTCCGCTGGCCGGGTGTTGCGCCGGCTCGCCGCAGCGCCCACCGTGCGTGGTCCTTGGCCTCGATCACCGCGCGCCGGCAGGCCTGTTGCCGCGGCAGATCTCCTCGATCCACGGCCCGGGCGTACTCCTGCTCCAATGCCAGTAGCGTCCGCTGGAGTTCATCCAATGTTTCCTGTCGCACGCCTTCCACCAGCGGCGCTAGCGGCGCTCCGGAGTCGCGCACCAGTTTGCGCAGGTAGGACCGGGAACTGGAGGGGAATCTCCGGCTCAATTCCTCAAACTCCGCCTCATCGAGCGGCGCCGCCGGACGCTCCGCCAGGTACTCAGCGAATGCCGTTTTGACGGGCTTCTTCTCGCGTGCCACGGCGGTATTGCGCGACGGCGCGGTTGTGATCCTCCAGCGTCCTCGAAAAGACATGCGCGCCGGAGCCGTCCGGTTTGGCCACGAAGTACACGTAATCGGTTTCGGCCGGGTTCAGCGTGGCCGCGAGCGCGTCGCGTCCGGGATTGGCGATCGGCCCCGGCGGCAGACCCGGCGACCGGTACGTGTTGTACGGGCTGGCCCGATCGAGGTCCGACTGATAAATCTGCCCCCGATAGACGCCCGCCAGCAGCGCCGCGTAGATTGTGGTGGGGTCGCACTGGAGCAAATAGCCCATCTTCAGCCGGTTGTGAAACACCGCCGAGACCAGTGCCCGTTCCTCCGGAACCCCGGTCTCCTTTTCCACCAGTGAGGCCAAGGTTACGGTCTCGTGCAAGTCATCCTTCGCGTTCAGCCCCGTCCATACCTGGCGGAACTGTCCGGTCATCCGCCGGCACAACTCCTGCGCGGTGGTGTCGCGCGTGATGTAGTACGTGGACGGGAAGAGATAGCCTTCCAGGCTTGGCGCGTTCGGCGCCAGATCGCGGATCATCGACGGATCCCGTGCCGTCTCCAGAAACTGCTCCGCCGTGATGATGCCCAGCCGCCCGGCGATTTCGGCGATATCGAACATGTTGCTGCCTTCCGGGACCCGCACCTGATACCGCACGACATCGCCGCGCACGATCCGGTCGTACACGTCGACCACGGTCGCCGGCCGTTCGAATTTGTACTCCCCCGCCTGAAGAACGGCGGACCGCCGTAGCGCGCGCGCAACCAAGAATTGGAGTTCGTGGCGGATCACCCGATGCTCCGCGAGCTGACGTCCGATCTCCCGGGTGCCCGCGCCTCGATGAATCTGAATCGTCACCGGCTCGCGGAACCCGGAGTACGGCCATAACAGCGCGACCCCCGCGAGCGCCGCCGCACCCAGGATGACAAGCGCCGCCGCCCCTGCCAGTCGCCGGAGCTTCATGGGACCAGGCCGGCCTCGGCGTTCGCGTTTCGCCAATCGAGGTAGCTTTCCAGCAGAATCACAGCCGCCAGCCGGTCCACGGCCTGCGCTCGTTTCCGCGAGCTGATGCCGCTCTCCTTCAGCACCCGCTGCGCCTCCACGGTGGTCAGCCGCTCGTCCCAGAATTCCACCGGCAGTCCCGTCTTCGCCGTCAGCCGCCGCGCGAAATCGCGAACATGCTCGGACTGTCGCCCAGGCACGCCGCTCAGCCGAATCGGATCGCCCATCAGGATCAGCCGGACCGATCGACCGGCGGCCAGATCGGCCAACCTCGCCAGGTCCTCCCGAACGTTCGTGCGCTCCAGCGTCTCCAGACCCTGCGCCGTCAGACCGGTTTCATCGCTGATCGCCAGTCCGATCCGCCGCTTTCCAAAGTCCAGAGCGAGCACTCTTCCGGCAGGCGTCATCCCTTTGCGGTACCGCGAAGTCCCCTGATTCATTATAGGTCGCGGCCATGCTAGATTAGCGGTAGCGAGTCTTGCGCGAGGGTCGGTCCAGGTTGGCAATCTTCTCGCAGCCTGTCGGGGCTCAAAAACAACGAAACGCCGGTCTTTTCGTGATCGCCTTTGGCGCGGCGGTCGCCATGATGTACTTCGGCCGCCTGTTCATCGTGACGCTCGTCATCGCGATCACGATCGCGTTTCTGCTTGACCCGTTTGTCGAGCTCCTGATGAAGCTGCGGATCCCGCGCGCGGTGTCCAGTTTCCTGATCTGCGCGGTGTCACTGGGCTTTATGTACCTGATCGGACTGGCGGCGTACACCCAGTTAGCGCTGATCGTAAAGGACTTGCCGACCTACAGCGAGCACATCCAGGGCCTTATCGAACGAGTGACCCAACAGGTCGAGCAGGCCGAGCGCAGAGCCACGGAACTCCTCGCGCCGAGACGACAGCAAGAGGAAGCTGCTCCCACTCCTCCGCCGCAACCGGAACCTGCCGCTCGGCGCCGCCGGTCGGCGGACCCTCCAGTGGCCACGCCGCCGCCGCGCCCGGCCGAAATTCCCGAGGTGCGAATCCGCGACGAGAAACGTCCGTTGATCGAATACCTCTACGGCAATTTGAGCGCGTTCTATTACGCCATTCTGATGGCGTCTTTCGTTCCTTTCCTGGTCTACTTCATGCTGAGCTGGAAGGAACACATGCGGCGCAGCTATCTGCACCTGTTCGAAGGGCAGGATCGGCAGGCGGCGGCCAGAAGCTGGGAAGGTATCGCCGACATGGCGCGCGCTTACGTGTTCGGGAACTTCGTGCTCGGCGTGATCATATCGGTACTCAGCGCCGTCTTCTTCTATTTCCTGAACCTGCCGTACTTCCTACTGATCGGGCCGCTAAGCGGCTTTCTCAGCCTGGTACCGTACATCGGGATGCCGCTCGCAATGATCCCTCCGTTCTTCGTGGCGCTTCCGGTCTATCCCGGCCTCGGCCCGTACGTGCTGATTGGCGCGGTGGTAGGCTTCCTGCACCTGATGGCGCTGAACCTGCTGTATCCGAAGCTGGTCGGATCCCGCGTGCACCTGAATCCTCTCGCCGTGACGGTCGCCCTGATGTTCTTCGGCATTCTGTGGGGCGGCGTCGGCCTCGTCCTCGCCATCCCGGTAACCGCCGGCGTCAAAGCGGTCTGCGACAACGTCCAGGGACTGCAACCCTACGGCAAGCTGCTCGGCGACTGAAGCCTGTTGTGCGCGCTGGGCTCAAGCCCCCAGGCTTGCTGCAACCGATATGGTTATCTCCTGACATTCATCTACAGTGTTCAAAACGTCAGCCGCAGCGCGAGCTGTAGCTGCCGCGACGTCGTGGTCGTCTCCGTGATCCGCCCCGTCGAAGGCAGCCTGGTGTGCTCATCGGACCACAAATCGATGTCCGACGGGAGCGCGAAGCTCGGGTGGTTTGTCAGGTTGTAGCACTCCACCCGCAACCGTAGGCTATGGCGGTCCGTGCGCCAGATGTGCTTTTGCAACGCGACGTCCATGGAAACCAGCCCCGGACCGTTCAGCGTGTTACGCCCGAGATTGCCCAGAAAACCCGCCGCCGGAAGAGTAAAGGCCAGGGGATCGAACCAGCGCTCCACCTGTCCCAGAATCACCTGGTCCGCGGGTACGGCGCGCGCGTCCGGACGCTGCCCCTGGTCGGCGTTGGACGGTCGCAGGTTCGCCCGGTCGAACCCGATCTGCGCCGAGAACGGCTGTCCCGACCGGGCTTGCGCCAGTCCGTGGACCTCCCAGCCGCCGAGGATCGCCTTCCCCGCGCCGGCCCGCGGTCCGGGAACCTCCCACGAGAAATTCGCGGCGAAATCGTGACGAATATCGAAATCCGACGGGCCGCGGTTCACGCGGTAATTGAACACCGTCGGCACGCCGTCGTCGGAAGTGAAGTCGCTCTGGACAAACGTGAGCGAGTTATTATCGATCGATTTTCCGAAGCCGTACTTCACCTGGAACTGCGCGCCTCGCCGGAAGCGCCTCTGGGCCGTGAGCACCAGCGCATGGTAGTTCGAATCGAATGCCGACCGCCGTGTCCCGATTTGCGCGAACGCCGAATTCATCCGCGGCGCGTCGGGCGGGAAGTACAGCCGGCCGTCGGCCAGCGTCACCGGGCGCGCCGTGTTGATGTTGTTGAGCTGGCTCAGCAGGTGAACGCCCCGCGAACCCGTGTAGCCGACCTGGACCACCGTGTCGGCCCCGAGTTGCTGTTGAATCCTGAACTGAAACTGCGCCGTGTACGGCTGGACGAGATGGTAGTCGAGCGTGTCCGGCGCGATCACAACGGTGCCCGGTGGCGCATCCAGCAGGTTCGGAAAAGGCGGGTTGGCCGGGGCCGCGCGCTGAAAGAACGGCGGCATGCGGTTCCCGGCCACCAGCACATTCCGCGAGCTGATCAGGTCGAAGAAAATTCCCGCGCCGCCCCGCACGATCGTCTTACCTTCGCCGAATACGTCCCAGGCGAACGCGCCGCGCGGCGCGAAATTCTTCCGCGACGGATTCCGAAACAGCGGCCCCCCGATCCGCGGCGCGGTATCCGACAGCGGGTCCATGAAGACCGCCATTTTCCCGTTGACTTCGGTCGGCGTTGAATATGTCTCATACCGCACGCCCAGCGTGAGGCTCAGCCGCCGGACAGCCCGCCATTCGTCCTGGACAAACCCGAACGCCTGGCGCTGGCGGAATCCGCGCGTGGTGTCGGAACCCGGAACCATGTAGTCTCCCGCCCGGGCGGTCGCTAGCAGGAAATTGCGCAGCGAATTGAACCGGAAGCCCCGTTTACGGTCACGTCCGCGATCTGGTTGAACTGGATTCGGCTGTAACCCGCGCCGAAGCGAACCGTGCGCGCGCCCCGGATCAGCAGCGCTTCCTCGCTCGCCTGGTAGTCGTTCAGCGTGTGCCGGCGAGGCCGCGTCAGCGTGCCGCCGATTCCCGGCAGCGAGGAATCGCCGATGTTCGGCAGCCCCGTCACCCGGATCTGCCCCAGGTCGCGCCCCGGCAGAAACGACAGCGAGCGCGCCGCTTCCGCCGCGGGAATGGCTTCCTGCGAATTCCATACGCGCGAAAAGCCGGCGCGGAAATTGAGGATCGTCGTCGCCGATTTCAGGAACTGCGTGTCGGTGTGAATCAGGTGATAGCGCGAACGCGACGGCAGGTCGAAAAGCTGGAAGTCGTCCATCGCTCCCAGCGTTCCCGAGTTGAAGGTGTATCGCCCGGACGTCCGGACTCGGGGCGAGATCAGCCAGTCGAGCTTTCCCGCCAGGAAATCCTCCCGCACCCGCTTCAGCGCCGTTTGAACATACTCGCCCGTTCCGTTTCCGAAAACCGTCCCGTTCGGAAGCGGATACAACTCCAAAAAGGGAACGACGTTGGGATTGATCGCGATCGGCGCCGCGCCCGGCGCCAGCACGCCGCGGCGTCCGTCGGCGGATATCGTCAGCGGGCGATTCCACGGGCAGCCCGCGAGATCAAAACCGAATTCCAGGGACGACGGCTCAGGTGCGCCCGCGAGCCCTCGGCTGGGCAAGTATGCGCGCAAGGGAGTGCAGTGGCCGTGGCGGTTGGGGCTGTCTTCATCACTATGGCGGCGCTGCTGGCGGCATCGCATTGATGCGGCTTGTTTGTCGCTGGAGAGAAAAGTCGAAATCCCATGGTCGGCTTGGGCTCCGGGCGCAAGGAAGGAAGGTTGCGCTCGTCTTACCCGACGCCACGCGCCTGAAAGGCCGGGTTCTGGCCGGTGGAACCCGATGAGCTGGTCGTCGACGTGACCAGGTCGTCGCAGAAGGAACTCCATCCGCACGGAAAAACATCCATTCTCAGCGCTTCGGTTCATACGATCGAGGTGCGGGAACGGCACGCGAAATGGCAGGCGATCGGCACGGCGATCGGCGCGGCGCCCTCGGCGCTCGCTCCAGGAACGAAGGTGGATGGGACCCGTTTTGCGGCCGCCGTGAAGGCCGACGCC
>JAHCHE010000047.1 GCA_026129905.1 Bryobacteraceae bacterium
TGGGATTCTCCCCCCACTGAGGACCAGCGCCTTTTCACGGCGCACGCGAAAGTTGGGCTAAGCCGGGCTAAGCCGCTATGCCTCCCCGAGGCGCGCGCACCCGCGCCGGCGCTCGGGGTACGGACGGACAGGAGCCGAGATGAGTCTCGGCTCGGCACGGAGAGTGTGTGCGCCACGTTCCACGTTGCCCGGCTATTCATTGGGGCGCAATAATGATGGACAAATGACGGGCATTGCGGTTGCTGCCATCCTGCTCGTATTGTCCGGCGCGGCGCAAGCGCCCGTCGCGGCTCCGGCAACCGCTCCGGTGGTCTACGTCGTCGAGATTGAAGGCGTCATCGACCTCGGTCTGGCGCCGTTCCTGTCGCGCACAATCAACGAGGCGAAGGCGGCTGGAGCCACAGCCGTTTTGCTCGAAATCAATACGTTCGGCGGCCGGGTAGACGCGGCGGTAGCGATGCGGGACGCCCTCATCAACGCGCCGGTCCGGACGATTGCTTTCGTCAACCAGCGCGCGATTTCCGCCGGCGCTCTCATCGCGCTGGCCTGCGAGACGCTCGTGATGACGAAGGGCGCGACGATCGGCGCCGCCGCCCCGGTGCTGAGCGGAGGGGGCGAGAGCAGGCCCGCGGACGAAAAATCGGTTTCGTACGTGCGCAAAGAGTTCCGGGCCACGGCGGAAACGCGCAATCGTCCCCCGGCCTTCGCCGAAGCGATGGTGGACGCCGACGTCGAGATCGCAGGCGTCATCGAGAAGGGCAAGTTGCTAACGCTGACAACCTCGGAGGCGCTCGCGCACAGCGTGGCGGATCTCGCCGCGGGCGCCGTGGACGAGGCGCTGGAAGCCGCGGGCGTGTCCGGAGCTTCGGTGGTGCGCGCCAGGCAAACCTGGGCCGAGTCCGTCGTCCGCTTCCTGACGAACCCGGTGGTGAGTTCGCTGCTGATGACCCTGGGCCTGCTGGGCTTGCTGGTCGAGATCCGGACCCCGGGCTTCGGCGTTCCAGGCGCGGTCGGGCTGATGTCGATCAGCCTGTTTTTCTGGGGTCACTGGATCGTCCGGCTGGCGGGTTGGGAGGAACTGTTGCTGGTCTCGATCGGGGTGCTCCTGCTCGCTCTGGAGATCTTCGTCCTTCCGGGAACCACGGTGGCGGGAATCGCCGGAGGGCTCGCGCTGATCGCGGGACTCGCGATGACGCTGATTGGCGCGGGCGCCACGCCGGCGGCGATCATCGTCGCGCTGGGCCGGGTCGCCCTGTCGCTTCTGGTGGCGATGGCCGCCGGGTTTGCGCTCCTCCGCGTCATCCCGCGCCTTCCCATCGGCCAGCGTCTCATTCTGTCCTCCGGCATGCAGGCCGATATGGGCTATGTCTCCGCCCCGGAACGCGACTGGCAGTGGCTAGGACGAACCGGCAAAGCGCTGTCGCCAATGCGGCCGGCGGGAATCGCGGAGATTGATGGAAACCGAATCGACGTGGTGTCGGAGGGCGGCTTCATCGAAGCCGGCGCCCCGATCGAAGTCACCCGCGTGGACGGCAACCGCATTGTCATCAGGCCGCTATCGCGGCCACGGGGAGAATCAACATGACGAATTTCGATCCGACGGCGCTCGGCGCGCTCGGCCTGCTAATTCCGGCCGTTGTGTTGCTGATTGTCCTTCTGTACATGGTCCCGATCCCTCTCTGGGTCGCAGCATGGTCGTCCGGCGCTTACGTCGGGCTGCCCACGCTAGTTGGCATGCGGCTCCGGCGCGTGCCTCCGGCTACTGTCGTTACGGCCCGAATCAGCGCGGTAAAGGCGGGCCTGGAAATTCCCATCAACGATCTCGAAGCGCACTACCTGGCCGGCGGAAACGTGGTGCGCGTGGTGAATGCGCTGATTTCGGCGGACAAGGCGAACATCGATATGCCGTTCAAGCGCGCCGCGGCCATCGACCTGGCGGGCCGCGACGTGCTGGAAGCGGTGAAAATGTCGGTTATCCCGAAGGTCATCGAGACGGCGCGGGTAGCCGCCGTGGCGAGGGATGGTATTCAGTTGATCGCCGTTTCGCGGGTGACTGTCCGGACGAACATCGACCGGCTGGTCGGCGGCGCCGGCGAGGAGACGATCATTGCCCGCGTCGGCGAGGGCATGGTGAGCACGATCGGCTCCGCTCCCACCCACAAGGACGTGCTCGAGAACCCCGATCACATCTCGAAGAACATCCTCAGCCGCGGACTGGATGCGGGTACAGCTTACGAGATCCTCTCGATCGACATCGCCGACGTCGACGTCGGGGAAAACATCGGCGCCAAGCTGCAGATCGACCAGGCGAATGCGGACAAGCAGATCGCGCAGGCGAAGGCGGAAGAGCGCCGAGCGATGGCGGTCGCGCTCGAGCAGGAAATGCGCGCGCGGGTGGTGGAGGCCGAGGCGGAAGTTCCCCGCGCCATGTCCGAAGCGTTCCGGAACGGCAACCTGGGCATTATGGACTACTACCGCATGAAGAACATTCAGGCGGACTCGGCGATGCGCGAGTCGATCGCCGAGGGCGGCGAGGAACCGCCCGCGCCGCGCAGGTAGCCGAGAGGCGGGGGCGCCGGTTGCGCGGAAACGACCCGGGCTACGATGCCCCCGCGAAGACTTGGTCTACCGCGCCGCCTTGACTTTCGGGCGCCGGCGCGATTTCGCGGGCTCTTCCGCGACAGCCTCCTGCGCCTCGTCGGCGCGCGACGGCGGCTTTTTGTGCGCGCCGGTGGCGAGGCTTTTCTGCAAGGCCTCCATCAGGTCGATGACGGGGGCCAGCCGCGGCTTCGGCGCCTCGGCAATGGCCTCGCCGCGCTGCTTGGCCTCCAGCATCTCGCGAACGCGGACCTGGTACTCGTCCTTGAACTTGTCCGGCTCGAACGGCGCGGTCAGGCTCTCGACCAGCTTGCGCGCCAAGTCCAGCTCCTGCGGCGTGATCTTCACGTCGCCGTTCTGGCCGTACTCGGCCAGCGCCCTAACGTCGTCGACGTAGTACATCGTGTGGAGCGTCAGCCCGTTGTCCCGGGGGCGGATCAGGACGGTGTACTCGCGCTGGTGCATCGTCAGCTTGGCGAGGGCGGCAAACGACGAGTCCTCCATCGTCTTCACCAGCAGGTGGTAAGGCTTCCGGCCGGGCGCGTCCGGGACGGCATAGTAGGAAGCGTCGTAGTAGAGCGGGTCCACGTCCTGGAGCTTAACGAACTGGAGGATCTCCATCGTCTGCTCGGAGGCGGGTGCGAGCTTCTTCAGATCGTCCTCTTCCACCAGGACATAGCGGTCCTTGGCGTATTCGTACCCTTTGACGAGCTCGGAACGCTCGACCGGGCGGTCGCAGGAGGGGCAGTAGATCTGCTGCTTGATGCGCGAATTACATTCCTTGTGAAGCTGATTGAAGCTGACCCGCTCGCTGCGCGCGGCGGCGAAGAGCCGCAGCGGAATCGAGATCAACCCGAACGTGAGATACCCCTTCCATACCGTGGATGCCATGGACGCCCTCCGCGCTGCCCGCTGCTAGCATCCTAGCGGAGTGCAAGAACAATTTGCAACGGCCATGTTTTCTCGGAGATAGACGGGGGGCGGTCAGAGCTCGGTTTCCGCCTCGCGCTTCAACCCGTCACGGTCGAGCACGTGAACCTGCCGTCCGGCGATGCGGATCAGGCCCTCGACCTGAAAGCGGCTGATGTTTCGCGAGACCACCTCGCGCACCGTGCCGAGGCGCGACGCGAGTTCCTGGTGCGTGACCGGCAGGGAGAAGGAACTTGCCCGCGCCTGCTCTTCGTACTCCAGCAGCAGAGCCGCGAGGCGTTGACGGATACTGCCGAACGTTACCAGTTCGATCAGCGTGACCAACTGGCGCAAGCGGCGCCCGACGGCGGCCAGCATCTTCAGCGACACTTCCGGAAACTGCCGGCAGGCCTGGTGGAAATCCCGCGTGTGGATGAAGGCGGACACCACATGGTCGAGCGCGACCACCGAGGCGGGGTAGGGACCGCCGTCGAACAGCGGGACCTCGGCGACGCTGGAGGGACCGATCTCCAGAGCGAGGGTGATCTCCCGGCCGGAGGGGGTCGTCTTGTAGATCTTCACGCTGCCTTCCAGGATCAGGTAGATGCCCTGGCAGGGCTCTCCCTCGGAGAACAGCATCTGCCCCGCGTCATACTTTTTTTCGACGGCGCGCGCCGCCAGCGCGTCGATCTCGGGCGCGCTGAGGCCCGAGAACAGCGGCACGCGGGCGATCTGGTCTCTCTTGCCGGGATTCATCCAGTGATCCGTTCCAGTGAACGCGCCGCGACCTCACGGGTTTCCGGATCGGGGTGGGCCGCGGCCATCCGCCGCACCGCCTCGATAGCTTGCGGCGAACAGGCTCCAACGGCGAGACCGACGCGGCCCACCGCCCAAAGCGCTCCCCGCTCGATCGGCCCGGTTTGAAGCATGTCATCCTCAACCAGCAGCGAACATAGAATCGGGAGAAACGACGCTTGAAGCTCCGGCCGCACGGCCAGCACCTCGCCCATCGCCTCCGGAATGCCGTAGGGAACGGCGCCGGATTCATCGTTCAAAGCCCAGGCGAAGCGCCGCAGCATTTCGAGCGCCTGCGCGTCATCGATGGACCGCTCATCCTCCACCAGGGCCCCAAGCGCCCGGATCGCTTTCCACTTTTCGCTTTCGTCGGCGCTGTAGAGCCGGCCGGTGAGCCACCGCAGGACGAGCCGCGGCCGATGCCGGGCGATCCGCTTCAGCACGTCGTGGTCCTCCCGCTCGAGCGCGAGTTCGATATCCGCTTTCGTCACCGTGGCAAGCCGTGCATGAGTTTAGGAATTGCGCGCGCCGGGTTCTTCAACGATCTCCGAGACGGTTCCGTCGACGTCCTCGACGCGAACGATCAATTGTTTCCGCGCCTGCACTTCGGACTCCGGCATCGCAAAGCGGGCCGAAATCATGCGGTCGAGCGACTGCTTCGATTCCACGCGGTCGCGGAGAATGAGCGAACGGTTGTACTTGGGGCCGAGCAGCGGGTAGTACTGAAAGACCCTGTCGGCGTCGACGTCGGCGATGGTGAATCCCTCGTGGCGGTCGCCGCCGGCGTCGACCAGAAACACGTCGGCGCGCCGGACGATGAACGGAAAGTTGGACGGGTTCACGAACCGGAAATCGATCACCACGACGGTGCTCTGTTCCTCGAGCGGCTGAATGCGGACCTTCTGAAAGGAGCCGCGCAGAACGACGTGCGAGCCCCGGTTCCAGTACAGGATCAGCGCCACCAGTACAACCAGGACCCCGAGCGCGATGCCCCCGTACTTCAGCAGGTCGCGGCTGAGATTCAGCTTGCGGAGCACCTTCGACCGCTCTTCCACCGGCGGCTCGCGAAACAGGTCAGACATGGCGCAGTTCCATTATGCCGCACCGGCTTCCGTCGCCGAGCAGCTTGCGGTGAGGTTGCCGTCCCTGGAGGTTGCTCCTCGGAATCGATTCGCTTCTCGCGAAATTAACGGATGGGCTCGGTCCCTTCGCTCAGGATCGCAAGGTAACTGTCATACACAAAGAGCCGGTGGCGCTGCCGACCGGTAGCCTCGCGCAGGATGCCTAACCGCCGCATATACTCCAGCGACTTCGCAACGGTCGGCGCGGAGATGCCGATGCTTCCGGCAGCGCCGGGAATCGACACGATGGGATTGCGCTGGATGTATTCGTACACCCGAAGCGCCGACGCGGCCGGACGGCCCAAGCCTTCGATCCTGCGCCGGTGCTCCTCGAAGAGGGCCAGGGTACGGCGCGCCGCGGCGGCGGCCTCCTCGGCCGTGTCCCGGACGCCGGTGAGGAAAAAATCAAGCCAGGCCTCCCAGTCTCCCCTGGCGCGTACGCGGTCCAGCAGTTCATAGTAAGCCTGCCGGCGCTGCTTGAAGTAGAGGCTCAGGTAGAGAATCGGTTCTCGAAGCGCGCCTGCGGCGCACAGCAGGAACGTGATCAACAGCCGCCCCAGGCGGCCGTTGCCGTCGAGAAACGGGTGGATCGTCTCAAACTGGACGTGGACCAATCCGGCTTTGATGAGCAGCGGAAGGTCCGGTCTCTCCTGGTGCAGGAACAATTCGAGGGCGCCCATGCAATCGAGGACGAGGTCCGGTGGCGGCGGAACAAAGGCGGCAGTGCCCGGACGGGCGCCACTGACCCAGTTCTGGCTTCGCCGGAACTCTCCCGGCTGCCTGTCGCTGCCGCGGCCCTTGGAAAGGAGCACCGCGTGGATCTCGCGGATGAGCCGCAGCGAGAGCGGAAAGCCACCGCGCAGCCGATTCAATCCGTGGTTTAGGGCCGCCACGTAATTTGAGACTTCCTGAACGTCCTTGAGGGGAACGCCGGGCGTCTCGTCGTTCTCGAACAAGAGCAGGTCGGACAGCGACGATTGCGTTCCCTCAATCTGAGAGGAGAGAACCGCCTCCTTGCGGACGTAAGCGTAGATGAACAAGGAGAGGTTTGGGAGGACGGAAGCCAAGCCGTCGAGCCGCCCGAGGGACTGGTTCGCCTGCTCCAAGAGCCGTTGGACGGCATCCAAGCGCACCGGAGGATCGGGCGGGAGCGGCGGCGGGACGAGCGCCCTGACGGTTTCGACGCCATAGGATTTCACGACGTATCGACCCAACCGCGGGTTCAGAGCGTCTGCCTCCGGCACAAGATCCTTTCGTCGGAGCGTCTCTAACGAAAGGATATGCTATTTTCATTTCGTTAATTGGTTGACTTTTTTGGATCCATGGGCGAGCGCGACGCGAAGCTGCCGAATCTGCGTCAGGTTGCCTTCGGCCAAACTGCCCCGCCCCACATGGCTGTGTCGCTGGCTGGCCTGCGGCGCGGCCGGCGGAACGTGGCATATAATTCCCGGCAGAGAGAAGATGCGCGGAGGCGCGTGAGCCACGAGGCGAGCCAGATCGGCCCTCCGCGCACGGCACGGAGATTGGCGTTTATGTTTAGAGTTATTCTTCTATTGACCGGCGCGCTGGCGATGAGCTTCGCGCAGGAGACCAAGCTGCGGATCATCGCCATCGGGGCGCACCCGGACGACTGCGATTTCCGATTTGGAGGAACGGCGATCAAGTTCGCCAAGGCGGGGCACGCGGTGAAGTTCGTGTCCTTGACGAATGGAAACGCCGGCCACCACGAGATGGGCGGCGGTATGCTGGCGATGCGCCGCCACAAGGAGACGCAGGAAGCCGCGCGGCGGTTCGGCATTGCGGAGTACCAGGTGCTGGACAATAACGACGGCGAACTGATGCCGACGCTGGAAGTCCGAAAGCAGGTGATACGGGCCATCCGCGAATGGCGCGCCGACGTCGTGCTGGGACCGCGGCCGAACGACTATCATCCGGACCACCGCTACACCGGGGTGGTGATGCAGGACGCGGCCTACATGGTGCAGGTGCCGAACCTGGTCTCCGATGTGCCCGCGCTGCGCAAGAACCCGATCTTCATTTACTACCAGGACGGCTTCCAGAAACCGTCGCCTTTCCGCCCGGACGTGGTGGTGGCGATAGACGACGTCTGGGAGCAGAAGGTGAACGCGCTGGATGCCCACACGTCCCAGATGTATGAATGGCTGCCGTGGGTGGACGGCGAGCTGGACCAGGTTCCCAAGGATCCCGCCGAGCGCAAGAAATGGCTGTCGGCCGACCGGACGCGCGGCATGCTGCCGGACGACGTCAAGAAGTCGATCGTGGAGCGGTACGGGGACCCCGGGAAGGCGGCCACCAAACATTACGAGGCCTTCGAGCTGTGCGAATACGGACGGCGGCCGAGCCTGCAAGAACTGAGGGAGATGTTCCCGAAGTGAGGGCGCGGCGGTTCGCTCCGGCCGCCCTTGAAGCATGATCGACCTGAAACGACTGCCGGCTGTCCACGAGACGCTCGCGCGTTTGTCGGACCTGGCGGGCCGGTTTCCGCGGGAGCGGATCGTCGACGAGATTCGGCGCGCGACGGGCCAAATCCGCGCCGAGATCCTTTCGGGCGCCGAATTGCCGTCGGTGGAAGATCGCGTGCGGCGGGCGCTGCTGGAACTCGAAGCGCCGTCGCTGCGCCGGGTGATCAACGCCACGGGGGTAGTGCTGCACACGAACCTGGGACGCGCGCCTCTGGGCGCATGGCGTCCGATCGGCGGGTATTCGAACCTCGAGTACGATCTCGCCGCGGGCCGGCGGGGAAAGCGGGACGTTCATTTGGAAGCTCTGCTGGTCCGCCTGTTCGGCCAGCCCGGCATCGCGGTGAATAACAATGCGGCGGCCGTTTACCTGGCGCTGCACGAACTCGCTGCCGGCCATGAGGCGATCGTCTCGCGCGGCGAACTGATCGAGATCGGAGACGGGTTTCGCATTCCCGATATCATGCAGCGGTCGGGCGCGATTCTGCGCGAGGTCGGCACGACGAACAGGACCCGGATCGAGGATTACGGGCAAGCGTTCACCGAGCGGACGCGGCTGATCCTCACCGTTCACCATAGCAACTTTCGGATCTCGGGGTTCGCCTCGCGGCCGGCGCTGGCGGAACTGGCGGCGCTGGCCAAAGAGCGGGGCGTGCCGCTGTATCAGGACCTCGGCAGCGGCTGCCTGGCGGACCTGCGGCCGTACGGCATCGACGAACCGCCGGCGGCCGCGAGTTTGCGCGAGGGCGCTGACCTGGTTTCCTTCAGCGGCGACAAACTGATGGGCGGGCCGCAGGCGGGGATCGTCGCGGGCCGGCCGGACCTGGTCGCACGGCTGCGGCGCAACCCGATGTATCGCGCGCTGCGACTGGACAAGCTCATCTGCCAGGCGCTGGAGGAGACGCTCCGCAACGTGGTGCTGGAACGGTGGGACCGCATTCCGGCGCTGCGGATGATCGCTGAGAGCGCGGAGTCGATCCGGCGGCGGGCGGAAAAGGTGGTTGAACAGGCCCCCGGCCTCGGATGCGAGCTACGGGAGGGGCAATCGGTGATTGGAGGCGGTTCGACGCCGGAGCAGTCGATTCCCACGTGGCTCATCGCGATCGGCGGCGAAGGCGTGGCCGCGAGAGAGGAGCAGCTTCGAAGGAACGCGCCGCCAGTGATCGCGCGGATACAAGAAGGCTGCCTGTTGATCGATCTGCGAACGGTGTTTCCGGATGAAGAAGCCGAGCTGACGGCGGCGCTTCAGGCTCTTTCCTGATAGACGCCTTCGGAGGTACTGACGCGAATTTTCTCGCCCTGGTTGATGAACGGCGGCACCTGTACGACAAGGCCGGTTTCGAGCTTGGCGGGCTTCGTCACGTTGGATACGGTTGCGCCCTTCAATCCGGGTTCGGTCTCGACGACGACCATGTCGACGGTGGGGGGCAGATCCACGTTGATCGCCTTGCCTTCGTAGAACTCGACCTTCACCTTGAGCTGGGGGATCAGAAAGTTGACGGCATCGCCCAGCAGATCGGCGTCGAGGTGAACCTGATTGAAGTCCTCCGTGTTCATGAAGTAATACGCGCCGCCGTCCTGGTACAGGAACTCCATCTCCTGTTCATCGAGGAAGGCGCGCTCAATCATGTCGGTGGAGGAAAAGCGGTGGTCGATCATCGCTCCGTTGCGGAGATTGCGCAGTTTGGCCTGCACGAATCCACGGAGGTTTCCGGGCGTGCGGTGCTCGGTTCTGAAAACGGAAAACAGCTCGCCGTTGAAGGAGACGATCATCCCCGGGCGCATCTGCGTAGCCTGAATCATAGCGGTCTTATTGCCCTAATAACCAGAGATTTTGAAGGAAGCTTCATTTTAGCAAACGGCCGGGAAGCGCGGGGCAGTTCGCCAGCATGGCCGTCGTGTTTCGGGTATGCTGACAACCATGCGCGTCCTTGTCTTCCGCCACATAGGGATGGAGCATCTTGGACTGATCGCGCCGCAACTGGAGGCGGCTGGCGTCGATTACGATTACGTCGACCTGTATCGCGATCCGGCCGCGCCGGTCGATCTGCAGGACGCCGGCGGCTTCATCTTCCTGGGCGGCCCCATGTCGGCGAACGACGAGCTACCGTACCTACGCCGCGAACTCGGCTACATCGAGATGGCGCTGGTCGCCGGACGGCCGGTCCTCGGCCTGTGTCTGGGCGCGCAGTTAATCGCCAAAGCGCTGGGCGCGAAGGTGTATCCGAACCCGGTGAAGGAGATCGGCTGGGGAACGATCCATCGAACCGAGGCGGGGCATCGCGACACGCTGCTCGGGAGCTTCGACGATCCCGAGACCGTGCTCCACTGGCATGGCGAGACGTTCGATCTGCCGACCGCGGCCACGTGGCTGGCGTACTCCGACAATTGCCGCCACCAGGCGTTCCGCTACGGCTCCAACGTGTACGGCCTTCAGTTTCATCTGGAGGCGACGCCTGATATGGTCTGGGAGTGGACGCAGGCCGCAGTCAACCGGGAGGACGTTCTCGGGCTCGACGAGCCGGTGGATCCCGCCGCTCACCAGGACCGCATGCAGGAACTCTCCGCCGCGGTCTTCGGCACCTGGACCGGGCTGCTGAACCGGCGCGGCTGAAGCCGGCGGGCGGCCGGCTCGAGCACTACCGGGGCTTTCCCCAGGGGCTGTACTCTGAAACTCCGGTTGCTTTCGCGGTAACATCCTATTAAGATATGTTTGTACTATTCGGATGAGGAAATCGAGGGGAGGCCCATGATCTACTCGCGCTCCGCGGAATATGCAATCCGCGCTTTCGTGTACCTGGCCGACGTGCCGGACGGCAAGTACGCCATGGTCAAGAACATCGCCGAGGAATCGGAAATTCCGACCCACTTCCTGGCAAAGATCTTGCAGCAGCTCGCCCGGAAGGGCTTTTTGCGTTCCAGCAAAGGGCCGACGGGTGGATTTTCCCTGCGGAAAACCCCGGGAGACATCTCCCTGTTGGAACTTGTGGATGCCATTGACGGTCTCGCCGAATATGAGCGCTGCCCCAGCGGTATGACCGAGTGCAACGACGAAGCGCAGTGCGGCATGCACGAAAGCTGGAAGGAGCTGCGGTCGCGTATCATAGGTTATTTGGAGGAGACGTCGATCGCGGACGTGGCGTTGTCGCTTCAGCAGAAGCGGGAGGCGCTGTCCAAACAGGCAAAACGGCGCCGCAAGAAGTAACGGGTTCCGGAGCGGCCGGATCGGCGACGTCTCCTTCGGGGAGGCGATTCATGGGCAGTTCGGTTCTGGTCCCGATGGTGGTCGAGCAGACCTCCAGGGGTGAACGGGCGTTCGACATTTACTCGCGCCTGCTGAAAGAGAACATCATTTTTCTGGGCACGCCGATCGACGATAACGTGGCCAACCTGATCATCGCGCAGATGCTGTTTCTGGCGGCGGAGGATCCGGAGAAAGACATTTCCCTGTACATCAACTCCCCGGGCGGGTCGATTACGGCCGGGCTGGCGATCCTGGATACGATGCGGCTGGTGGAACCGGACATCGTTACCTACTGCGTGGGCCAGGCCGCCTCGATGGGGGCGGTGCTGCTCGCTTCGGGGGCCCGGGGCAAACGCTACAGCCTGCCGCATTCCCGGATTCTGATCCATCAGCCGTCGATGAGCGGGCTGGCGGGGGCCGCCGCCGACATCGACATCCATGCGCGTGAGATCCTGCGCATGCGCGAGACGCTGAATCGCATCCTGGCGGAAGCCACGGGTCAGGAAGTCGACCGGGTTTCGCGCGACGTCGATCGCGATTACATCATGGACCCGCAGCAGGCCCTCGAGTACGGGATGATCGACCGCATCATCGCCACTCGCGAGGGGCAGCCGGTACCGGTGTAGCCGGGCTGACAGTCAACAATCTCTCATTAACGCCGGTGCGGGGCAGGACCGAGGGTGGACCTGTGGCGTGAGGCGGGGTGTCAGGCTGTACTGGCGGGACTGGGAGTCCCGCGCAGCCTGGGAGGCTGCCCCGCCCCACCGGGGGGCAGGAACCGGGACAGGAGACCTCTCTTGAGATCAGGGGTCGGGCCGTTACGTTTCCGAATCCGAGAGGAATCGGTGGATGACGTTGGCGGTTACAGCCGAGACGACGGGATCGGGAAACAAAGCGGAGACCCAGGTGATGGAGCCGACGGCGAAGACCGCGCCGCCGGAGGCCGTTTCGTGGAGGGTGAGTTCGGAACCTCCGTCGTCCGGATTGATTCCCTTCGCGAGAAGCCGCGTTTCGGGCGGGGAGGAGGGGCTGCGCTTGTCCGTCTCGTGGCCCGAGGCGCCGCCAGGGATGCGCTCGTGCAGCGTTTGTTCGCCGAACAGATCGCCGTCGCGGACGCCGGTCCCGTGAAAGACCCAGTGGCCGGCGTCGAGGACGCGGTAGGGCGCGGCGGTCATGATGCCGGAGGAAGTGCAAACCACGCCGAGGAGGCGGGCCTCGGATTCCAGGGTGCGGTGCATGCGGCTCTCGTACACGATGGCGCCGTCGGCGGAGCGGCCGCCCAGCTCGCCTTCGAGGCTGCGGAGGTGCGTGAGGCAGCGCATCGTACCATCGCCGGCGAGCGTCACTTCGCAATTGAGGCCGTTGCCGCCGAGGTACATCAGTCTCCCGCCGCGTTCGAAGACCCAGGATTTGACGGACAGGTACATCTCGCGGGTCCAATATTCGGGGTGGACGGCGAGGACCAGGACGCGGTAATCGTCCAGACGCAAGGCGCCAGTGTGAAGCTGGGCCTCGGCGTAGAGATCGTAAGCGATGCGTTGGCGCTCCAGCCAGCCGTAGAGGCGCCACTCGCCGGGGGCCTGCCCGCATTGGATGCGGCCCTGTATGGGAGCGGTGATTTCCGGGTCGTCGAAAAGGTGGTTGCCGGGCTCGGGGCGATCGAACGATAGCGGTAGGTAGTCTTCGTCGGGGTGTTTCCAGACGCCGAAGGGCGTCGGGTCGGTATAGCGTTCGAGGTCCTGGCGGGAGTTTACGATGGGTCGCGCAGGAAGGCGGTGCGCGTTGACGTAATTGCCACGGCCTCCGAAGTTGTTGTACGCGTTCCAGGTGTTCGTCGAAGCCACGACGGCGACGCGGGCCTCGGGCGCGGCGGGCGCAACCAACCAGGGGAAGGAAAATGCTTGGCCGGAAGGCGTGCGCGCCCAGAGGTAGTAGAGGCCGGTGCGATTCGGGGCCTCGATCAGGGGCGGCGCGAGATAGCCTTCGGTGTTCCAGCGGGCGCCGGTTTGGGTGAAATCGGCGTCTGGGAGAACCTGGCGGTTGGCTTTGGGTCCGTGCTCGTCCACCCAGCCGATCATCCGGACGTATTCCTTCTTCAAGCCGTAACGCCAGAGAGTGAGCTGGTACGGCTCGACGGAGTGGACGCGGTATTCGGCCTTCTCGCCGGCCCGGACCCATTTCGGCCACATGTAGCCGTAGAGGGAATCGGAGAGCAGGCGGAATTGCGGGGGATCTCCGGCGCCGAGAGCGACACGCGAGGTTTTCGAACCGTAGCCCTCGCGGGCGAGCGCGACCCGATATTCGCCGGGAGGCAGGCCGCCGTAAAAGGCGCCGCGCGGGGAAGAACGGAGGATGAACACGTCGCCGGTGGAAAGGTTCTCAAACTCGCCCACGACGTCGTGGATGGCGAGGAACATTTCGTCGCTGACGTAGGCCAAGGGGGTCATGAAAATCGGGTCAGGTCGGCCTGGACGTTGGCCAGGCAGCGGAGGACAAATCGGGCCTTGTCCTTTCGCGGCAGTGAGGGCAGGTGTTTCTCGAAGCCGGCGGCGATCGTCTTCAAGTCTGCGGCGTACTCGTTGCGCTGCGCCGCGGTGAGATTCTTCGTCAAGTAAATCGGCGGGCCGGGACTGGCGCTGACGAGCGGCTCCAGGGAGATGGTTCCGGAACCAGCCTGGGGCCGGTGCTTGAAATAGGCGTCCTCGGCGGCGACGACAAGAGCGGCGAGTTCGTCGCGGACGGCCGGGCGCGGCGTTTCGAAAACCTCTTCCACGCAGGCGGGGAGATGCCGCTGCCAGCCTGTCCGCGGATCGGACAGCATCCTGCCGGCCAGGCGCATGGTGATTTCGCAGCCGGGGTTGGCGAGGATGTGGAAGAAGAACTCGCAGGCGCGGCCGCCATCGGAGAAGAGTTCCTCCAGGTGAAGGCCGACGCGTTTTGGCGTGGGGAGAAACCAGCGATCGCGGGGCCAGTGCTGAGGAGGCTCCACCTGCGGGCCGCCGATGGTTCCGAAGTCGCAAGCGAGCGAGGCGATGAGCTTGCGGCGCCAGGCAGGGTCACGGCGGCGGCTGGTGTCGTGGACGTCGATGAGGTAGTCGATGTCGCGGCTCATTTTCGCGAGGGCCGGGAGCGCGGCAGGATCGTCGAAACGGAGGCCCCAGCTATTGACGGCGACCGTCTTGCCCGGCCACTGCTCGCGAATGTATTGGGCCACGCGGGTGTTGAGCAGGACGTGGTAATCGGCGTCGGGATAGCGGCGGCACTCGGAGCAGGAACAACGCCCCTGATCGGCCGACTGCATGCTGGCGCCGTCGATGGGGAATCGTTTGAAGACGAAGTCCACGACGCGGCGCATCCAGGTCCAGGATTCGGGCGCCGAGGCGCACATGGCGTGCGGGTTGCCGCGGCTGAGTTCGGGATGAGCTTGGATGATGTCGTCGAAGCCCCAACTGTAGACGCCGAGTCCGGAATAGACGCGGATGCCGCGGCGGTGGGCGGCGTCGATCAGCTTTTCGACCATCGCCGCGCGGGCGCGCGGGACGGAATTCTCGACGTCGAGCGGCCAGGCGCGCGAGACGTAGAAGCCCCAGACGGATATCTCGTTGAAGCCGACGGCGCGCATGAGGTCGAAGGTCCGCCCGTAGTCGTCGAGCAGCGTGGCGTCGAGCCGCATCGACGGCCATTCGGCGCTCGGGTCGGGCGCGGTGGCGAGGTCGGTAATCCAGCCGAGATAGCCACGACGGCGAAAGGCGGGGTTTTCCGCTGGGGCCGAGGCCGCCGCGAGCGGCACGGACGCCTTTAGGAACGATCTTCGGTTCACACGAACCGTCATTATAGGCCGCGCCCCTCGCGTTCGGACGCATTCATTGGGCCGCGATCCGGTTCTTCGAAAATGCTGTTCAATAGGCTGAACGGCGCTGCGCCGTTATCCGTGAATTGCCGCTTTCGTCGATTGACAGGCGCGGCCAATCAAACCGACAATGCTGCGACAGGGGAAGTTTCCAACAAGGAGGTACGGGAGATGAAACGATTCGCTTGGTTGGCATGTTTGGCGCTGGCGCTCGCGTGGACTTTGGCGGCGCAGATCGGCAATCAAGGCGCGATTCTTGGGGTGGTCGTGGACCCGTCGGGGGCGGCGGTTCCTGGGGCCGAAGTGGCGGTTCGAAATCTTGGCACGGGACTGGCCGTGAACGCGATAACGGATGGCAGCGGCAATTTCGAGGTCCTGGCGCTGCCGATCGGCGCGTACTCGGTCAGCGTGACGCAGAAGGGCTTCAAGACGTGGCGGCTCGAACGGCTGCAGATCACTGTCGGCGAACGGAGCCGGGTCTCGCCGGTGCTCGAGGTGGGCGAGGTCAGCGAACAGGTGACGGTCGAGGCGATAGCGGAATTAATTCAGACGGAGAAGGCGTCCGTCGAGGGCGTGGTGGTTCAGAAGCAGATTCAGGAACTGCCGCTCAATGGCCGCAACACGATACAACTGGTGAGCCTGGTACCGGGCATGCGGTTTCTCGGCAAGGGCGGGCCGGAACGGAGTTCGAGCGTGCAGGGCCAGGGGAACCGGGGCGATGACACGCAGTTCACGATGGACGGTCTGAACGCCAACGCGGGCATGGACGAGGCGGCGTTCGCCATTCCCAACGTGGACACGATCGCGGAGTTCAACGTACAAGGGTCGACCTTCAGCGCGGAGTACGGACGGAATCCGCTGCAAGTGGTGATGGCGACCAAATCGGGTACGAACGAATTTCACGGTTCGGCGTGGGAGTTTCTGCGCAACCAGAAGCTGGACGCCCGAAACACATTCGGTCTGACCAAGCCGAAGCTGATTCGGAACCAATTCGGCGCGGCCGTGGGCGGACCGATCATGCGCGACCGGACCTTTTTCTTCGGGAGCTTCGAAGGGACGCGCATACGGCAGGAGAGGATTTACAACTCGACCGTGGTGCAGCCGGCGATGTTGGAGGGTAATTTTTCGGGTCTCGGGAGGACGATCAGGGATCCGCAGACGGGCGAGCCTTTTCCTAACAACGTGATCCCGGCGGACCGGATCGCGCCCTCGGCGAAGTTCTTTTTCCCGCACCTGCTGATGCCGAATTCAGCGGACGGGCGGTTCCGCACGGTTGCGCCGGTGAAGAACGACACGAACGAGCTGACGACGCGGATCGACCACCAAATCACGAACAGCCAGAGGCTCTTCGGGCGCTATATCGTGACCGACAATCCGGTGGAGAACCCCGACTACAGACCGGACGTGGTGGCGATCGACACAACCCGGCAGCACAGCGTCGGATTGAATTACGTCTGGTCGATCACGCCGACAACCCTGTTCACGATCAATGCGGGATACCAGTTCTCGAACAACCAGTTTCACAGCGCGGTGGTGGGCATCGACAACCTGACGCAGCAGGCGGGCATCAACGGATTCCCGACGTCGGGACGGGAGGGATCGACCGGGCTGCCGACGGTGGGCATCACGGGCTACACCGGCTTTCAGGCGCCGTGGGGACACCCCGGGCGGCTGTGGATGGAAAGCTGGGGCGGAAAAAGCACGGTGACGCTGATCCGCGGCAAGCACTCGCTGAGCCTCGGCTACGAATTCGACAACCGGACGACGTTCGGGGCCCACGCCTCATTCGCGACGCGGGGCAATTTCGGCTTCAACGGACAATACACGGGCGACGGATTCGCGGACTACCTGCTTGGATTGACCGCCTCGGCGGGACGCAACTATCCGATCCAGACCTTCGGGATGAAGCGATCGCCGTACTCGGGGATTTTCGTGCAGGACTTCTTCAAGGTGTCGCCGAAGCTGACGTTGAACCTGGGACTGCGGTACGACCGCTGGCATGCAAAGCGCGCGGTACGGGGCAACGTGGCGACCTTCGATCCCCGGATCGGCAAAGCCGTCGCGGGCGAGGATAAGAACGGAAACGTGGACCTGACCGCGCAACCGGTGGCGAGATTCCTGGCCGAAGCCACCAAGGACATCTGGGTGTCGGCCTCGCAAGCGGGGATGCCGCCCGGACTGTTCCAGGCGACAGGCTACCTCTCGCCGCGGGTCGGGTTCGCGTATCGGCCGTTGGGGAAGGAAGACTTCGTGGTTCGCGGCGGCTACGGCATATTCACCAGCGCGTTCCGCGGGAACGTGACGGCATCGGCGATCGTGGGACCGCCGTACTGGAGTTACGAGACGCTGAGCTTCAGCGCGACTTCCAATCAGCGGTGGGAGACAGCCTTCCCGGTGGACCCGACGTCCTTTATTGCGCCGTCGGTGCTTGCCACCGCCTGGGACATCAAGCCCCAAAAGGCGCACGAGTGGAACATTTCCGTTCAGACGGCGCTGCCGCTACGGTCGGCGTTGACGCTGTCGTACGTAGGCAATCACGTATTTGGGGCGATCTCGGCCAATCCGCTGGATGAAGTTCCTCCGGGCCAATACACGAACATTCAGGCGGCGCGGCCGTTCCCGGCGTTCAGCAGCGCCACGCTGTACGACAATCTTGGGGATTCCTGGTACAACGCGTTCCAGTTGAAGTGGGAACGGCGGTTCACCAACGGCCTGTCGTTCACCGCGGCGTACTCGTTAAGCAGGCTGCTTTTGGAGAACATCGGGCCGGACATCTGGACTAACGTGACGCCGTTCGCGCCGGCAGGATACAACCGCGGGCGGTCTTCGAACGACCGAACCCATATCATGACGCTTAACGGCATCTATGAATTGCCGTTCGGCAAGGGCAGGCGGTACCTGTCGGGCGCTCCGAAGGCGGCGAACATCATCCTGGGCGGCTGGCAGGTGAGCGCGATTTATGCGTTCATTTCCGGCGCGCCTCTGAGCGTCAATGTTCCGGGCGCTACGCTGGGTAATGGTTGGGGTACCCGGGCCGACCTGGTCGGCGACCCCGATGTGCCCGACGCCGGACCGGCTCGCTGGTTCAATCCGGCGGCGTTCGCCGCGCCCGCGCGTTACACCTTCGGCAACTCCGCGCTGGGGTTGCTCGACGGACCCGGCGTACACAGCATCGACACGGCGCTGTCGAAGAACTTCTACGTGACGGAAGGGCGGTACCTGCAATTCCGGTGGGAAATGTTCAACATGCCCAACCACGTGAACTACAACAACCCGAATACGACGTTCGGCATCGCGGACACCGGAAGGATATTCAGCGCCGGATCGGCGCGGAACATGCAGTTTGGATTGAAGTTCATCTTTTGACCTCCGTTCGAACCTTAAGCCACGACATGCGGGGCAGGATGTCATCCTGCGGGGCGGTGGCCAACCGCCACCGGGCCGATCGCCGATCGGCCCCCAGGTTGCCTTCGGCCAACCTGCCCCACAACCGCAGTTTGGGACTGGTGTTTTCTGACAGTCGCTGAGGACCATGCTGCCGCGACGAGAGTTCTGCCGGCTTGGGTTTGCCGCAGCGGCGGCCGCCGGACGCGCGCGCGGAACGATCACACGCTCTAGCGACTCCCTTACCATCGGACTGGACCCTGAAAGCGGCAGGGCCTTTATCGAGGAAAGAGTCCCGGGCGAGACGTGGGTCTGGAACTGGCGCGAGGTGAGGGCCGCCGATTTGAAGTCGGCAAGCGGCAACACCCGTAACTGGAAACCGGTGGCGCCGGTCGGGATCGACGAGACGCCGGCGGGGTTCCGGCTCCGGTATGAAGAAGCGTGGGGACGCTTCAGCGGCTCGGTGGAACTCGCCGGCGCGGAGGTCCTGTTTCGCGTGGAGCCCGACCTGCGCTACCCGTGCGAACTGGGTGGGATTCAGTTCCCGTCGACGCTGCGGCCGGAAGGCGATTCGAGGCCGGTGTTGCTGGACACGCTCTTCGGCGGGCGCATGCACCGGCTTTCCACGCAGGTTCCGCAGTTCAGAATGGACGCGGACCGGAGCTGGATGCGTTACTACGGCGCCATCGGAGCGAGGTCGGCATACCTGGCGATTCTCGAACCGGGCTTCGACGCGCTGCTGACGTGTGCAGACGGGGGCAAAGCGCCGGACTACGGCTGGGTCCACACGCCACGGATGGGCAACCTGCACCAGAACCGAACGCAGCGCTTTCGGTTCGTCTCGTCGCCGTCGTACGTCGTTGTCGCGCGCGCCTACCGCCGGTATGCGATGGAACAGGGTTTCTATCGCAGCCTGGAGGAGAAGATCGAGGAGTGCCCGTCGCTGAGGAAACTGTTCGGCGCGGCGCTGGTGATGATCGGCTACCTGCGGGATCCGGAGGCCGACTACGCCGCCGCGTTCCGCCGGCTGAAGGAACGCGGCATCGAAAAAGCGTACGTGTATCCGACCGGGTATTTCAACTTCAACGGCGGCGACGAAGTCTATCCGGGCTACCGTTCCGACTATCGATGGATCGAGCTGAAGCCGGAGGATTTCGCCGAACTGCGGCGGTTGGACTACCTGTCCGCGCCCTGGGTTTGGCTGAACGAGGTCGTCAGCGGCAGTCCGTACGTGGAGCAGTTCACGCTCCGCAGGGCGGACGGCTCGAAATCGGCCAACTGGCGGGTGGGAAAGGTGCAGTGGTATTCGAGCCACGAGGGACGCGTGCTCGAAATGCTGAGGCAGGCGGCGCCGGAGCTTCGCAAGAAGTACACGGCGGCGCATTTCGACGTGCTCAACGCGGGGCCGTGCGAGGAGAACTACGGCTCGTGGCCTTACGACCGGAAAGCCGGCAGCGGCTATCGCACCGGCATGTTCGCCGAGTTCAGCGCGCACGACCGGGTGGTGGGATGCGAGCAGAACAAAGACTGGGCGATCCCGTACAAGCACTTCGGGACGGCGAAGCTGGCGGGACCATACGGCAAGGACGCTCCCTTCCGGCCCGTTCCGCTGTGGCAGCTTGCCTTTCACGACGCCGTGATGACGTCGTGGTGGGAGCACTCTACCTATAACGACCCGGACCTCGGGCACGATCTCACCGGCCGCGAGATTCGACGGCGCATGCTGCTGGACATACTGACGGGCGATCTGCCGTCGGTGTGTCCCGCCGGGCGCATGGTCGGCTGGAAGAACCCGGGCGGCGCCGACCGGGAGATGTTCGACTATCGTTATAAGCTGGACGATCCGGTGACGGTAAAAGCGATCGACGCGGCCGCGGAGGTCGCGCGGTTCAATGCGCGGCACGCAACCGACGACCTGACGCATCACCAGTTTCTCTCCGAGGACGGTATGGAGCAGGAGAGCGCGTATGCGTCGGGGACGCGGGTGAAAATCCGGCTGCCGCGCGAGCGCGACGACCCGGGAGAGCTGCGGATCACGTGACGGAACCGGGAAAGGAGTCAAGCTCGGACGAATGGGTTATGTCTGGATGTTCCTGGGGCTGGGGAGTTTCAGCATGCTCGGGGTGTTCGCAAAGATCGCGGATATCAAGCAATGCCGGCCGGGCACGCTGTACCTGTTGCTGTTCTTCTGGGCATGCGCGCAGTCGTGGCTGGCCTGTCTGGCGTCGGGACAGACGGTCGCCGGCGCGCCCGCGAAGGTGATCTGGATCGCGCTGCCGTTCGGGGTGGCCGGCGCGCTGGCGGGGGTGGCGTTTCAGACGGGAATCCGGTACGGCAAGATCTCGACGAGCTGGCTGATCATCAACCTGTCGGCGGGCATTCCGACGCTTGGCTCGATCTTCATTTATGGAGAGCCGGTGAAGCCGATAAAGGTGGGGGCGCTCTGCCTGGTCGTGGCGTCGGTGCTGTTGCTGTGGAAGGACAAGCTGGAGGACGAGCGGAAGGCTATGGCGGCGCTGGCTGGAGCAGGCGGGGACTGACGGAATGTGGCTTCGATTGATGCTGGTGGCGTTCGTGGCGAACGGCGTGGGTCCGTTCGGCTTGAAGGTGCTGCAATCGGAAGGGCTGCTTGAAGGGTCTCAGTATTCCTACCTGTTCTTCTGGTACCTGGGCGGGATGGCGCTGGCGGCGTTCTTTTCGCTACGAGGCTGGCGGCGGCTCCGCGTGGCCGAGGCGCTGATCGGCGCCGCGATGGGGGCATGCAGCCTCGGAGGGCAAGCGGCGACGGCGCTGGCATTGAAGACGGTTCCGGGGCACGCCGTTTTCGCCGTCACCACAGGGGGCACGCTGTTCGTGGTGGCGACCGCGGGAATCCTGGTGTTCAAGGAGAGAGTGGGCAAGTACGGGCTCGCGGGCATCGTGCTGGGGATCGCTTCGATACTGATGCTGGGCATCGGATAAGGAGAAGAAGAATGCACAGCCTGATGCGAATCCTGCTGGTTCTCGCCGTGCTGTCCGCGGCCGGCGCACGGGCGCCCGAGCCGAGCTATGAGCAAGCCGTCGCGCGCTGGCCGGACTTCCGGCGGCCGATCGTCTATCTCGGCTGCAAGGATCATCCGGACGAGTTCGGCGTGATGTGGAATGGCAACCTGACGCTGGCCTCGCGCACGATGACGGCGGCAGACCAGCGGCTGTTTCGAGCGCGGGCGGACGACTCGCTCCAGGTGAGCTTCTCGATGGGCGACAAGCCGGATTTCGCCAACCGCGAAGCCGAGGACGGGACTTCGGAGGCTTCGCTGGCGGAAGGCTATCTGCCGATCACCGAGATCCGGCTGCGCAAGGGAGGGGTCACGCTGGTCCAGGAAGCTTTTGCGACAAACGCGCAGGGCGGGTGTACGGCCCAGGCGTGGGACGAGCCGGTCTTCCTCCGCGTGCGCTTTCGGGTGGAGGACCCGGGGACAGGCGCGGGGCCGGTCCGATTGTGGGCCCAGTTGGCCGGCAACCACACGCGCTACGAGATGGACGCGCGGCGGAATGTGCGGATCGCGTTCGCGGCGCCGCCGTATGCGAGAAAACTGGAAGGCGCGGGCAACACGGTGCGGGATGAGCGGGGGATGGTCGTCGTGCGGGCGAGCAGGCTGGCGCGGTTCCACGGACAGCTTCCGGATTCTCTGAACTCGGTGGCGCTGCGCGAGTGGCAGCTTGACCGCAATCTGGCCGAATACGAACTGCCTCGGGAGAAGGGCGCCGCGCTGGAGTTGATCGTGCCGTTTCTGCCGGCATCGGAGGGCGCGATAGGGGCGGCGGCGCGCCTGGATCACGGACAGGCGCGGGAGGCGCTGGCCGGGTGCTGGAACGGCGAGATCGGCCGCGGCATGCAGATACGGGTTCCGGAAGAACCGCTGAACAACCTGTGGCGGTACAACGCGCCGATGTCGTTCATGACGGCGGACCGGTATCCCAATGGCGACTACGTTCTGAAGACCTCCTCCCATCATTACGAGGCGTACTGGCCCACGCCGGGCGCGATGAACATGGTCGCGCTCGCACAGCAAGGCTACCGGGATGAAGTGAAGGCGTACCTGGAGCCGTTTCTGGACAAGCAGCGGTACCGCCCCGTGCCGAACACGGGCGCGAGCTTCCTGTCGAGCCGGGGATTCATCAGCGGGCCGAGCGAGCACGTGCTGATCAGTTGGGTGGGCGACCACGGCGCGATCCTGTGGGCCGCCTCGGAATACTACCTACTGACGCGCGACAAGGCGTTCCTGGACCGCTGGCTGCCCTCGATGCTGGAAGGCCTGGAGTGG
Organism: Bryobacteraceae bacterium; assembly: GCA_026129905.1. Lineage (GTDB taxonomy): Bacteria > Acidobacteriota > Terriglobia > Bryobacterales > Bryobacteraceae > JAHCHE01. Next base: position 22,689 of record JAHCHE010000047.1, read on the forward strand.
ATCGCACGCGAACGCGAGTACACGAAGGTACGCGGAGGCCGGGCGGCGGGATTGATGCCGGCGGGACGCGCCACGGACGACGACCGGCAGGCGTACTTCGTTTGGGTGGACGGCTGGATTTACCGGGGTTTGGCCTCGGTGTGCCGGGTGCTCGAGGCGATCGGCCATCAGGACGCGGCGCGCTGGACGCGGGAACGGGACGACTACCGGGCGGCGTTTCAGAAGGCGCTGCGCGACCAGATTCAGCGCACGTTTCAGTGGACGGATCGCGGCGGCGTGCGCATTCCGTTCGTGCCGTGGGAACTGGATCAGACCAACGCCGACTACCTGCACTTCTTCTACCTGGACTGCGGGCCGATGTTCCTGGGCGTGTCCGGCCTGGAGGACGCAAGCGACGACACGATGACGTGGGTGCTGAAGTACCTCACCGAAGGACCGGGAACCGGGCGGGCCAACCCGGACTGGACGACGTATTCGGACCGCCCGAGCCTGCGGTTCGAGATGTCCACGGTCGAACCGTGCTACTCGTGGAACGTCAACCTGCGGTTCCTGCGGAACGAACGCGAGAAGTTCCTCGAGGGTTTCTATTCGCAAGCCGCCGGGGCAGTGTCGCGCCGGTTTCTGGGAGGCTCGGAGCATCGCGACGGCATCCAGCAGCTTCCGGTGATGAACGCAGTGATCAACGGACATTTGCGGAACATGCTGGTGTTCGAGAATGACGGCGGGGGGCTGGACCTGCTGCGCAATGCGCCGTCCGTATGGCTGAGGGAAGGTAAAGAGATCGACGTGCGCGGGGCGGAAACCTACTTCGGGCCCCTGCGCTACCACGTGCGCGCCGCCGGCGGGCGGGTGGAAGCCGAGATCGAGACGCCGTCGCGGGAGAGGCCGCAGTCAATAAGGCTCCACGTTTATCACCCGGAGGGCCGCCCGTTGCGCGCCGCCGCGGTGAACGGAACGGCGGTTGCGCCGGTGGGACCGTCGGTAGTCGAGGTTAAGGACCCGGCAGGTTTGGTGAAGGTGACCGCCGAGTTCTGAGCGTGTTTCGGATGGTAAGGGGCGGTCGGGAAATGTCAGCCGGCGCGGCGGTCGCGAACCGATGCAGGCGTCGCCACGAGTGGCGACGCGGCAAACACGAGTGTTTGCGCCACCGGGGCAATCGGTACAAAAATGAAATGCCCGGTCCACGCAGGTGGACCGGGCGAAAATAGCAGGGCGGCAGCGCACCCCGATGCAACTAAGACTAAACGCTCACGCGGTGGCGGCTCATGATCTGCGCCATCAAGTCCTTGGCGTGAAGCTTCAGCTTTTTGAGCTTAACCTCTTCCATCTGCTGTTCCTCACTCAGACGCGGCAACGATTCCAGCGCCTGAATCTTGCGCTCGTATTCGGAATGCGCGAGCGCCAGACGCCGGAACTCATCGTCTGTTTGAATCAGGCGCGCTTTCATGTCTTCTGGGTTGAGTCTCTCCATGCAGTAAGCCTCCGAGAGGGTCCTTTGTCTTTGGTTTTGGGGTTGGCAGTGCTGGTACAGAGGAGCGTTGGTGAGTGCGTTCGCTCTCATCTCGCCATAAGCAGCGCGACCGGGGGACAACCTCGGCCACCACTTCGACATTATCATGATTAAATTCGCATTACAATAGCCGGTTCTTCCGGGTCGGAGTAGTAGCTACGCCTCACCGCGTATTCGTAGAACCCTATTGTTTTATATAGGTTAAGCGCCGCCATGTTCGACTCCCGCACCTCCAGGAAGACCGGGCCCGCCAAGCTCCGCAGGACGCTCTCCACCAGCGCCCGGCCGATCCCCCGGCGGCGGAACTCCGGCGCCACCGCCAGCGTCAGAATCTCGTGCTCCCCCGCGGCGGAACGGGTCACGATGAAACCCGCCACACGGCCGCCAGCGAGCGCCACCCGGCAGTCGTAGTTCAGGAAATCGGCGGCGGGCCATTGCGCCGACTCAGGAGACAGGGTTTGGATCTGCTCGATGAACGGCAGGTCCGCCCGGGCGGCAGCGCGAATGGCGATGCCGGCCTCCTCCTCGCCGGATTCCACCATGCCCGTCATCCGCCGGCCCGTTCCCGGCTTATCAGGCGCCTCAGGGCGCCGAACGCCGCCAGGGGCATCAGCGCCCCGGCGATGCACACCGGCTCAAAGCCGTAACGGTCGATGAGCGCGCCAAGGGCCGGAGAGATCGCGGTCTGCATCAGGCCGAAGGCGAACGTCAGGATCGAAATCGCCAGCGCCGCGTGAGTGGCCCCGAAGATGTCAAGCGGCAGGGCGTAGATGTTCACGCTCATCGCCGTGGTCCAAAAAAAGCTGAGGCCGATGCCCGCCGTTGCCAGCCCTGCCCCCGGCAGGTACGGAATCGCCGCCGTCAACAGCAGCGCTGCCGCCGCCCAGCCACAGACGCGGATCCGGGCGGCTTGCGCCTCCCCGTCCCGGTGAATCCCCCGGAATGCCAGCCAGCCCCCGAGGAGCCCACCGAGATTGGCGCAGACCGGGGGAATCCACGCAAAGCCGCGATTGGCCTGTTCCATGGTCAGGCCGCGTTCTTCCACCAGGTAGAGCGTCGTCCAGTTGGTCCACAGGCTGAACAGGACCATGGAAAGCACGTTCGCGGCCACCAGCGTCCAGAGCCTCGGGTCGGCGATCACCTCGCTGCGCCGGGCAGCCGTTTGCGCCTTCTCGACCGCCGACGGCGGAATCGCCCGCGCTGTCGCCAGCCACAGCGGAACCCACAGCAGCCCAGCCAAGCCGGTGGCGATGAAGGCCCATCGCCAGCCGTACCGCGTCGAAAGCCAGACGCCCACCAACGGCGCTCCGGCCGCGCCGAGGCTTAACCCGATCTGGTTCAGAGCCGCCCCCAGCGAACGTTCCTTCGGCGGCAGGTACATCGCGTTCGCCTTGCCCGAGGCAGGAATGCCGCCTGATTCCGCGACCCCCAGCGCCGCCCGCACCGCCACTAGCGCGCCAAAGCCGTTCACCACCCCCGTCGCGATCCCGCAAACCGACCAGAGCGTTACGGAAACCGAGATCCCCAGGTTGAGACCGAACCGGTCGATCAGCATGCCCGCCGCGGGAGAACTTAGGGCGTAGGCGATCGAGAACGCCGCCAGCAGCAGGCCGTAATCGGCGTTCGACAGGCCGAACTCTTCCCGGATGCGCGGCGCGAGCGCGGCCAGGATCTGACGGTCGAGGTAATTCAGAGCCGTGGCCAGCGTAAAGACGCCGAACGCCACCCAGCGGAGGCGGAACCTGGGCGGCATCAGCGGAACTCGACGACGTTTACCTCACCCGCCGTTTTCTGCTTCTCGTCCGGTTGACTGTAGTATTCCACCGAGACGCGCCGGGGGGGCTTCTGCGGACCGCACGCCAGGGTCTGCTCGCCGCTGCCCCCCAAAACGACCACTCGAGAGGGATCGGGCATCGAGAACTGGAGTTGCTTGCCGTCGTCCGTCTTGAGCACGAGGCGGACGGCGCCCCGGGCGCAATCGACGCGGTCCAACGTACCCGAGGCCTTGTTCTTCGGCCGCGGGTCGTCCCACCAGTCCACCACCTTGCGGTCGGCAGGCGCGGCAGGATCGTCCCGTTTCGCCCGCTGCTCGGCTTCACGGATTCTCGCCATCATTTCGTCGCGGAGCTTCTGGATCTGAGCCTGTTCGGCCTGCTGCTTGCGCTCGGCGTGTTCGGTCCGTTCGGTTTCCACCTGTCGGCGCGCCACGCGGAGCCGCTCGCGATCCTCGTCGGTGGTGGCGGCTCGCTCGGCGGCGGCCCAGGCTCGTCCGGCTTCGTTGAAATCCTTGGCGGCGAGGCTGGCTTCGGCCAGCGTCTGCCAGTAGGAAACATTGCGCGGTTCGAGTTCGGTGGCTTTCTTCAAATGGGCAACCTTCGCCGCGGGGTTCGACTCGAGTTCCGCCAGGCGGACCAGGGGCGCGGCCCAGCGCGGATTGAGCGAAATCGCTTTCTGGAGCGCTTCCCGCGCTTTGGTCTCGTCCTGCTCGCCGCCCGCGTAGGCCGCATGGCAGGCCGCGCTGCGGCTGTCGGCGTCGATCGCTTCGGCGTACATCCCGAGGCCCTCGAGCGCCTCCGGCAGTTTGCCGCTTTCGTTCAACGCCGCCCGGTAGCCCTCCGCGGCGGCATCGCCGTTGAGCAGGTCGGCCAGCAGCACCTGCGCCATGGCCGGCTCGACGCGCCGCGGGGGGAAATCGCGCTGCGGGTTGATGGAGGCCCCGGAAAGCGGCCGGGTTCCGAAGACGCCGGCCTTCAGGTATTGGTCGGCTTCGGCTTCGATCTCGGCGGGCGTTTTCGCGAACGCGTTGTGGTACGCCGCGACCCAGTCGGCGCCCTGCTGCAGGTTGGAGAAGAACACCCGCGCCTTGCCCCCGTGTTCGGGAGTCACCGTCAGCAGGTGCATCAGCGCCCACTCGAGCGTGCGGTCGGCCGGCGGCTCGCCCAGAGCAACGCGCGTGCCCTGAACGTCGAGCGTCGAGAAAACCCGGTACAGCCCGGTCTCGACGGAGGGCGGCATGCGGCCGGTGTTGTCTTCCACCAGGATCCGCGCCACCTCCGCCAGCGGCGCCTTCCCGCCCGGAGCGAGCGCGATCACCCAGCCGTCGCGGCTTCGGTTGAAGGCAGAGAGCGGGTACCGCTGCGCCTCGGAGTTCGAGTCGAACAGGATGACGCGGATCGGCCACACGGGCCGGAGATCCTGCCTCCCGAGCACCAGCCCCACCGCGTTGCGAAGCTGTTCCAACTCGTTCAGCGTTTCCCGGGCAGGCCTGGCGCTGCCGCTTGTGTACACGTCGAAGGGGCCATAGCGGTAAAGCGTCCAGTTGCCGGCGGCGGAAACGATCGACGCCGCCGCGAATAACCATGCGCAGGCCCTGGGAACCGAACGCAGAAACACCCCCGCTAGTTATGATATCGGGTCCGGCCGGCGCCCGGCCCGCCGCGCCGCGATTGTAACCACCACCTCACCCGGCGCGTATGATGAAGTAAGGCACGTAAAGGGGACAGGTCGCGACGCGCGGCGCTAATCCGATGAGTATTACCATCAAGACCGGCCTGACGATCGCGCTCCTGGCGGCAGCCGTTCCCGCCGCGGTTTTCGCTAACGATCCGGAACCGGCCACCGGCGAGCACGAACAGGGCGCCGAGGTGGCGGTCTTCCGCAGCGACATCGCGATGGGCCGCATCGACGTGCAGGTGCTCGACCCCGCGCTGCGCGCCGTAGCCAATCTCACCGAGGACGACTTCCTGCTCCGCCGTGACGACGAGACCGTCCCGATCCGCGATTTCTCCTACCAGGAGTTGCCGGTGGACGTGGTCCTGCTGCTCGACGTCAGCGGCAGCATGCGCCCGCAGGTGGAACGCGTCGCCTCGGCGGCCGACCGCGCCCTGCGCGTGTTGAGCGACAAGGACCGCGTGGCGATCATGACCTTCACCACCCGCGCGCGCGTGCGGATGAAATTCGCCGAGGATCGCGAGGAAATCGAACGCAGGCTTGACGATGTCGTCCGCCAGACTTCCTTTGTGGGCGGAACCGACATCAACCGCGCGCTGTTGGACACGGCGGAGTACATCGTGAAGGAGGGACGCCGCGATGCCCGGCACGCCATCATCATCGTCACGGACGATGTCGCCCGGCCGATCGACCAGCAGAAGGTGGGGATGGCGCTCTCGGAGGCCGATGCGGTGCTGATGGCGCTGGTCACGCCCGCAGCCTTGCAGTTCGGAAGCGGTCCCGCCGGATACCCCGGCGGCGGCTATCCGGGCGGCCGATATCCAGGCGGCTACCCTCCCGTGATGCTTCCGCCGTGGCCGGGCGGACGAGGGGGCGTGTGGGGAACGCCCGTACCGCGCCGCCGTCCTGGCGGAGCGCCCGCGCCCGAAGACGCGCCGCGCGCCGGTACCAGCGATGTCGCGCGCGAATCCGGCGGCGACGGGTTTCCCTCCAGCGATGCGACATCGCTCGAAGCGGCGTTCACCCGCATCCGGGAGCAGTACTCGATGTACTTCTACCTTCCGGACGGCGCCACGGCGGACGACGCGGCGGCCATTGTCGTGGATCTGGCCAACAACACGCGGATCCGACACCCCGACGTCGAACTCCGGTACCGGCAGGTGTACCTGGCCGGCAACGCCCGCCGCACGCTGGTCAAGCGGGTGCGTCCCGGTCCGCCGTCGGGCGGCGTCTCCGCCCCGGAAACGCTCTCCGCCCCGACCCTGGCGCGGGGCGGCTCCCGGCCGACGACCGAGCGCACCGGCACGCGCGTCGAGGTCACTCCGCGGAAGCCGGTCGAGGTCGCTGCCACCGGGGATTCGTCACAGGAAACCGCCGATTCGCCGCGGCGGCGCCGCCGGCCCGCGGTCAGCGAACCCGGCGGCCCAAGGGTCGGCCCGATCCCGTAGCCTCCGCCGCTCAACCCTCGCCAAACAGATGCCGCCGCGGGTTCGCCACCATCATCTGGTGAATCTCGTCGTCGGAAACGCCGAGCTTCCGGAGTAACGGGAGCACGAAGGTAAAAGCGTAGTTGGCGGTGCGGCCCGGAACTTCGTACAGGTGAAGATCGATTCCTTCGCCGCGCAGGCAGGTGGGCGCGAAGTCGATCGAGAACAGGATCTGCTTCACCAGGCCCTTGTCGAGCAGGCCGCGGATCAGCCGCCCCGAGTGGTCCGCCGCCACCTCTCCCCGGAAGCCGATAAGTCTCGGGTTGGTGATGCCCCAAATCGTGTACAGCGCGTAGCAGCCTTTCGAAAGGAGCTCGACGCTTTCCTCCAACGTGGCGTTCGTGTCGGCGTGCCCCACCGCCACGCGCGACATATCCGCGCCGTGTTTTTCCAGCGTCTCGACGAGATGGCGGCGGTGGTCCGGCGTGGTGGCGTGACAGGAAATCGGCGCGCCCGTCCGCTTTTGTACGCGGCCTGCCGCCTCGAGCAGTATGTTGTCGGACGGATTGGCCGGCTGGCCTCCGACGGCAACTTTCATCAACGCGGCTTTAACACCGGAATCGCCGATGCCTTCGACGAGTTCCCGCGTCATGTACGCCTCCGCCGCGCCGACGCCGCCGCTGAGAAAGTTGGCGGGCCGCGCGGAAGCGACGTAGTAGCCGGTAGCGCACAGGATGTTCAGCCCGGTGGATTGCGAGACCTCTTTCATGAGCGCGATATCGCGCCCGCTGTCGGCGGGCGTCAACTCCACCAGCGTCCGGACGCCGTTCTGCCGGAGTTGCGCTCCCAGCATGTCCCACAACGAGAGGAGGCTGTCGCGCTGCGAGCGGGTGATCTCCTGGCTCGCCACCGCGATGTGTTCGTGCGGCAGCGTGACGCCCAGGTCCTGGGCCGCTAACGGTCCCAGCACGGAAGGCAGCGTTTTCCGGCTTTGCGCGCCGGCGCTCGCGAGGGCGGACGCCGCCAGAACAAAATCCCGTCTCCGCATCTTGGGCTCACTTCCCGTCGTCCATGAAGAGGAACGTCACGCCGTAGGGCTCCAGCGAAACGTTCATCTTGCCCGCGCCGGGTCCGATCTCGAACGAGCCGTCCGGCCGGAGGCGGTGATTTTCGTCGTCGCTCGGTCCGGTCGCGTCCAGCGTCAGCCGTTTTCCCGAGGCTTTTGTCTTCACCCCGGCGAGCGCCACGTCGACAGAAACCGGCGAATTCGAGAAGTTCCAGAGCATGACGTTCGACCGCCTCAGGTCCTTGTCGTAACCGGCGAATCCGTGTACCTGCGCGTCCGAAGATTCCAGCGTCACCCGCTCGCCCGTCAGCCGCGAAAGCAGCCGGAATGCGAAGTACGACGGCCGCACCCGGTTCTGAAAGTCGAACAATCCGTCGAATTGCGACATCTGGTTCCACCATCGCGTCATCAGCGCCACCCCATATGGCGACATAAATCGCGCGAATTTCTCCGGCTCGATGTGGTAATCGCGGATGTGATAGTAACTGGAATAGTCCAGGCCGCCTTCCATCATCTGCCACGCCACTTCGGCGATGAAGCACGGCTGGAAGCGCGGGTCGAGCACGGGGTTGGACAACGACATGTTCCACTCGTTGAGGAAGGTTTCCACTTTCACGGAAGGATACTTCGCGATCAGCGCCCGCGTCCGGTCGATCGTCTGCCGGATGCGCAGCGGATCGCTGTTGTAGATGTGCCAGGAGACGAAGTGCAGCGGCGTCTTGTCGCGCTCGGCCGATTCCAGCAGGGCGGGGAGCAGCGGCGAGTTGGAGTTCGCCAGGGCGGGACCTCCTACGCGAGCTTCCGGGTCCGCGCGCAGCACGCCCCGCACGGTGTGCTTGTAGTAGCGAACGTAATTCTCCGGCGTGAAGCGATACGGGCAGCCGCCGTCCTCGCCGATATCCGGCTCATTGGAAACCTCCCAGTAGCGGATGCCGGCGCCGCGCTCTTTGTACCGGCGCACAAGCTGGTAGATCAGCTCTTCCCATGCCGCATAATCCGTCGGATCGGTAATATCCTGGTCGATTTTCGGGAAAAGCGCCGGTGGCTTGAAGTCGATCGACATGAAAGGCTTCGCGCCGGTCTTGAGAATCATGTCCACCGATGCGTCCAGCGTATCCCAGTGATACCGCCCATTGGATGGCATCAGGTCGAAATACTCCTGGATAAACAGTCGAATGATCCGCGGCCGCAACGCGCGAAGCTCCGCCGCGCGGTCGGCGAACATCGGCTCCTCCGACAGGCCGCCCTGCCCGAGCGCGAACCAGGTCATGTCGAGCGGCCCGGCAGCCTTGTCGAAGTCGACAGTAACGTTCGCCTGCCGCGCTTGTGGCGCGGCCGCGGGCGGCAGACAAGCGATGAGAAGAAGAGCGAGGAAACGGGAGATCATAAGTCCTCCTGAAATCAGGGATAGAGCGGTTGATAATCCTTGCGCGCCAGAAACTCCGCGATTCCGGCGCCTCCGCGCAACTCCGAGCGGACACGGCCGACCACGCACTCGCCTTCAGCCGCCATCAGCAGCGGGAAAGCAACGTAAGGGCCACCGCCGTGCGGTTCGGAACTCCACAATCGGGCGAGCGGAATTTCTTCGATCCTGACGGCATACCTGACGTCGACGCCCGGTCCGGTCAACTCCGCTTCCCACGCCGATGGGTTGCCGTCCGGACCCATCCGCAGGTTACGGCATCGCGCGGAGGCGAGCCACCGGCTCGAACCGTCCGCAAACGTCAGGAACCCCGCCGAATAACCCTCGTCCACCGCGCCGCCGCCGTCCTCCATGTAGTAAGACGCCAGCATCGAGCCGTCGTCAAACCGGAGCGGCGCGTAGAGGTACCAGCCGAACGGCGGGACGGCGTTGTTCTCCACACGAACGCGCGGATGATCGTAGAAGGCGGCGCCGCTCACCTCCACGCCGTTCACCGTTCCCTTCACGCCGCACGCGGCGATGCACATGGCGAACGTGTTGTGCGGCATTACGCAGTCCGGCCACACCGCCGCGCTCCGCGCCGACACCTCGAGGTCCGCGGAAAGCGAGGCGTCGGGCGAGTGGAACCGCCAGCGCATCCGCGGCCAGCCTTCGATGGAGAACCGTTCCTGGCCCTCCTGTTTGAACCGGCGGGCGGATGCCGCCAGCTCCACCGGGTGGCGCTCGAACGTCCCGGAAAACAGGCACGCTTCGACGCCATCGCGCGTGATCGCCTCGAACCGGTACGACAACGGTATCCGCCCATCGGCGGGCGGCGCGGCGAGGCCGTAGTCGTCCCAGCGAAACCCGCCCTGTCCGAAACCGATGCGCGCGGCGCGAATCGACGGGTGGTCGAAACAGCAGAACAGCCAGTCGCCCTCGTAGGTGTAGAGGCCGGGATCCGCCGCGATGTTCTCGCGCGGGAATTGCTCCGCCGGCACGGGCTCGCCAGCGGGCCCGCTCATCAACGCGCTTTGCGGCATGATCCGCGGCGTCGCGCGCTTACAAGCGCCCAAGGAAGGCGCGAATCCGCTCGACGGCCTCCATCAGGTTCTCCAGCGAATTGGCGTAGCTCAGACGAAGGTAACCCTCGCCGAACTCGCCGAACGCCGTGCCGCTGAGGCCGGCGACTCCCGCCTCCGCCAACAGCCTGTCCGCAAGCTCCTTGGACTTCAGGCCAGTACCGGTGATGTTGGGAAAGGCATAGAAGGCGCCGCTCGGGAGGGAACAGCGAAAGCCCGGCAGGCTGTTCAACCCGGCGCAGAAGGCGTCGCGCCGCCGGCGAAACTCGGCCACCATTTTGTCGCACTCGTCCTGTGGACCCGTCAGAGCGGCGAGCGCGGCCCGCTGAGTGAAACTGGCGGTGCAGGAGTTGGAGTTCACCATCAGCTTGTTGACGGCATCCACCAGCCAAAGCGGCATGACACCGTAACCGATGCGCCAGCCGGTCATCGCGTAAATCTTCGAAAATCCGTCCAGGATGATGGTCTTCTCCAGCATCCCGGGCAGCGAGGCGATGGAGAGCGGCGGCTGGTTACAGTAATGGACCCGCGAGTAGATCTCGTCGGACAGCACCAGCACGTCGCGGTCGCGCACCATCTCGGCGATGGCGCGGATGTCTCCGGGCGGGATGGTGCCGCCGGTAGGGTTCTGCGGCGAGTTCAGGATGATGAGCTTCGTCCGGTCGCTCAGCTTCTGTCGAAAGACGTCGAGATCGAAGGAGAAGCCCCTCTCCTCGACGAGCGGGATCGGAACCGGCTCGCCGCCGAGGAAGCCGATCATCGACTCGTAGATAGGAAACCCGGGGTTCGGGTAGATGACCTCGTCGCCCGCCTCGATCAGCGCGAGCATGGGAAAAAAGAGGATCGGCTTGCCGCCGGGGACCACGCACACCCGCTCCGGTCCAACGTCGATATCGCGGGTAGAGGAGATGTGCGCGGCGATCACCTGCCGCAGTTCCGGGTAGCCCTGCGTGGGGCCGTAGTGGGTCCAGCCGTCATCGAGCGCCTTTTTGGCCGCATCGATGATGAACGCCGGCGTGGTGAAATCCGGTTCACCCAGTTCGAGGTGGACGATGCTACGGCCTTTGGCCTCCAAAGCGCGGGCTCGGACCAGAACTTCAAACGCCGTCTCGATCCCGATTCGCTGCATGCGTTCCGCGAGTTTCATTGTGCCTTCCTGTAGAACGGGATGCCCTTTCTGAATTCGATAAACTCAGCCCGATCTCCTATTTTGACGCGATCTTCGGGAGAATGCGCGTCGATCCGGGCGGTGACCCGGCCGCCGGAGTCGAGCGCGACGATGGCGAGCTGATACGGCGCATCGGCGGCGAACGTTTCCGGGGGCGAGTAGACCACCGTTTCGGTATACACGGTTCCGGCGGAGAGGGTTTTGTCAGTGCTCATCGAAGTGTTCACGCGGCGCTCAGGATAGTGACGACGCTGGTGGCGCCGGAACCGCCGAGGTTCTGGGCCAGCCCGAGGGAGTGCCGTTTCAACTGCCGCTCGCCGGCTTCTCCCCGAATTTGCGCGACGAGGTCGCAGATTTGGGCCGTGCCGGTGGCGCCCACCGGGTGGCCTTTCGATTTCAGCCCGCCGCTGGCGTTGACGGGCAGGCGGCCGTCCAGGGCTGTGCATCCGGCCGCGGAGAACGGACCGCCCTCGCCCTTCTTGACGAACCCGAGGTCCTCCAGGGCCATGATCTCGGCGATGGTGAAGCAGTCGTGGAGCTCGGCGAATTCGATGTCGGAAGGCGAGACGCCGGCCATGCGGTAGGCCTTTTCCGCCGCCATGCGCACGGAGCGGAAGGTGGTGATGTCTTCCTTTTCCTCCAGGGCGACATAGTCCGAGGTCTGCGCGACGCCTTTGATCTCCACCGGCGCGGAGGTAAACTCGGACGCCCGTTCCAGAGGCGCCAGCAGCACGGCGGCGGCGCCGTCGCTGATCAGCGAACAGTCGTACAGGGTCAGCGGTTCGGCGATGGGTTTGGCAGCCAGGGCCTGCTCGATGGTGATCGCCTTGCGCATGTGCGCGTCGGGGTTCCGGACGCCATTGGCGTGGTTCTTGACGGCGACGGCGGCCAGGTGTTCCCGGGTGGTTCCGTACTCGTGCATGTGGCGCCGGGCAATCATCGCGAACAGGGCGGGGAATGTGGCCCCGGCCTTGATCTCGCCGCCGAGGTCGCCGGCCGAAGCGAGGATCTCCGCAACCCGGGCGGTGGTCTGCGAGGTCATCTTCTCCACCCCGACCGCGAGGGCGACATCGTAAACGCCGGCGGCGACGCCCAGGAAGGCGTGAAAGAAGGCCGAGCCGCTGGAGGCGCAGGCGGCCTCGAAACGCGTCGCCGGGACCCCGGCAATTCCACAGGCCGAGGCCACATACGGCGCGAGGTGATTCTGCCCGACGAAGGATGGACCGGCGAAATTCCCGAGATAGAACGCCTCCACCCGTGAGGGAGGGATGTGCCCGTTTTCCAGACACTTCGCCGCCGCTTCGACGGCCAGTGAGCGCAGGTCCCGATCGGCCAGCGCGCCAAAGCGGGTCTTGCCGGCGCCGACAACGGCAACGCGTCGCATACTAGTATTAGGATAAACGCGTTTCCACGTTTTCGACATCGGCGCGTCAATGTCTTATAGGGCAGGGTCTTATAGGACATGAGCGCGCTGGCTGAGCGGCTGGATAGTTTGATGAGCGAGGCCTTGCACCCCGTCCTGGAGGAGTCCGCCGAACGCCGAAACCGGTTCATTTCGGAGAACCTGCGGCGGGTGTTCATCCAGATTTACCGGATCGTGGGCAATGTCGACGACGCGCAGGACCTGACGCAGGAGGCGTTCATCAAGGCGCTCCAGCGCGAGGATCAGTTGAAGGATGCGCAGAAAGCGGCGCACTGGCTGTCGCGCATCGCCACCAACACCGCGATCGATTTCCTGCGCCGGCACGGGCGGGTCAGCTTCTGCGACGTGGACGAACTGGCGGAGCCGCTATGCTCGCCGGCGTCGGAGAGTCCCGAACAGGTCCTGCTGCGTTCCGAGCGGCAGGCGTACCTGGAAGGCGGACTGCAACGCCTCACCGAGCGGGAACGCGCCGCGCTGGTACTCCGCGACCTGGAGGGCCTGCCCGCCGAAGAGGTGGCCCGCCGCCTCAATTGTTCGAAAGCGACCGTCCGTTCGCACATCGCGAACGCGCGAATCAAGTTTCGCCGGTACATGGAGAGGAGGCAAGTATGAGCCATCCCGATGCCGGTTCCCTGGCGCTGTTCGCCGGAGGCGAGCTTCCGTTGTGGTCGCGCTGGCAAGTCGGGCGTCACGTCGGCGGGTGCGTTGAATGCCGCCGCGAGGTGGAGGCGTTCCGCGGCAAAAGCGTGTGGCTGCGGGAGACGGGGACGGAACTGCCGCCGGAGCGGCATTGGCCGCGCCTGGCCGCCGAAATGAAGGCCAATATCCAGGTGGGACTGGCGGCCGGCGCTTGCGTGGGAGGAGCGAGGGAAATCTCATCGCCGTTCGGCTGGCGCGTGGCGGCGGCGCTGGCCTGCATCACGCTGGTGATCGTCAGCGGGTGGTTTCTGCACCTTCCCGCGCCCGTTCCGCGAACGGACGGCGTGGTACTCGCGGCCAGCCGGAGCGGGATTGAATTGAAGAACGCGGAGGGCGCGTTGACTTTGAAGCACCATGGGGCGCAGCCGGCGTTGGTTTCCGTGAGCGCGCAGGGCTCGATTGCGGCGCGCTTCGTGGACGACGAGACCGGCATGGTCACGATCAACAATGTCTATGTGCAATAGCGTTATCCTCGCGGCGGCCGGGTCGATTCTGGCCGCCGGCGCCGCGGTTGCCCAGGAAACCGTTAAAATCGATTTCCCGGCCGAGGCGCCACTGAGCGTGGTTTCCGCCGATTGGAGTTCCACCCGCACCGATCCGCGCGGCGGCGCGCTGGTGGTGGATCTGCATACTTCGCTTCGCCTGCGCAACGCCGGGCAGGCCACCATCCGAGGCGTGACGCTGCTGGTGCTGGCGCAGGAAGTGACGCCCGGTGGCAAAGCGAGCGTTACCGTGCCCAGTCTCAGCGCCGGAGCGGGCGAGGTATTTCCCGTGCGGATCGACCTGCGCCTGCTGCGGCCCTCGCAAACCGCCGCGGGTCCGCTGGTCCGTATCCAGTTGGACGGCGTTCTTTTCGACGATCTGAGCTTCTACGGCCCGAACAAGCTGAACTCGAGACGCGCCATGACGGCGTGGGAGCTGGAAGCGCGCCGCGACCGGCAGTATCTGAAAAGCGTGCTGGCGGCACGCGGCCCCGAAGGGCTGCGGGAAGAAGTGCTGGTCAGCATGGCGCGCGAGGCGGAACGTCCCAGGCTGGACGTTCAGATCGCCCGCCGCGGACGCGCGACGAACTGGGACGCTGCCCCAGCGGTGCAATTCGCTTTCCTGCGGTTTCCGGATTCGCCGGTGGACCCGGTGGCGGGGATGGCGCGGATGGCCGGTCAGGAAGCAGGCGGCGCCACGCTCGAGGTGCGGAACCGCTCGGACCGGCCGATACGCTACCTGGAAATCGGTTGGATCTTCCAGGACCGGCAGAATCGCGAATACCTGGCCGGGTCGGTGCCGGCGGAAGTGACGATCGCGCCGGGCCAGACCAGCCGGATCGCGACGGAAACCTCGCTGCGCTTCACCCAGCCGTTCGCCGTCGAGGCGATGAAGGGATTCGTCAGCCAGGTGGAGTTCGAGGACGGCCGCGTCTGGATTCCGAGCCGCTCGGACCTTCGGGACCGAGAACTGGAGCCGCTGCTTGCGCCCTCGCCGGAAGAGCAGCGCCTGACGAACATCTACCGCAAAAAGGGCCTCAGGGGCCTGGTGGAAGAACTGAACCGCTTCTGAGCGCCAACCTCCTGTCCGGTCAACGCCGATGTGGGGCAGGATGTTCATCCTGGAGCGTCGGCGACCCGGGCCTACGTTATAATCGTTGATCGCGCCATTTTGAACATGACCTCGATCGATCCCAGGAGTCTTGTCGGCCGCGAGCCAGAGCGGCTATCGATCCCCGAGCACGCCGCCCTCACCGGCAAGTGGATCGCGCTGGAGATCTATTCCCCTCAGACGTTGCCGCTCAGGCGGATTGAAGCCGTGGGCGACAGCGTTGGCGACTGCGCGGCCCACCTGCGCTCCCGCGGCCTGGACCCTCGGAACTTCGAGTTCTCGCTCGTGAAGCCGCCCTACTAATCGCTCCGCGAAGGAGGCGCGGCCGTTTTACCCTCCTCGAGTACCAGGATGCGGTTCGCCTTGACGCTCTCGATCGTCTCCTTAAGGCCCGAAGGCCAGTGGATCTCCAGGCGGTCGGCCTGCCGCGCCGCGCCGAGGCCGAAGTGGAGCCGCAGGTCGTTCTGGGAATAGTAGCTGGAGCCGCTCATCACCTCGTCGAACTGGGTCCGGCCGCCCGCGGTGACATAGACGCGCGCGCCGATCGCGCTGCGGTTCGACTTTACCCCCACGCATTTCACCAGCAGCCAGTTGTTGCGGTTTCCCCCGTCGTTTCGTAGCAGGGAAGGCGGGCCGTCCATGTTGTTGACCACGACGTCGATGTCGCCGTCGTTGTCGAAGTCGCCGAACGCGCAGCCGCGGCTGACGTGAGGCGTGGTGATTCCCGGACCCGAGCGGGTGGAGACGTCCTCAAAAGTCCCGTTGCCGCGATTGCGATAGAGAACCTTCCGCTGGCGATAGCCGATGTGGAGGTTGCGTCCCTCGATCTGCGGGTAGACGTGCCCGTTGGCCTGCAAAATGTCCTTCCACCCGTCGTTGTCGAAATCGAAGAAGCCGACGCCGAAACCGAGGAATTGCGTGTTGACGCCGAGGCCGGCTTGCAGGCTCGCTTCGTAGAAGGTTCCTTCGCCGTTGCTTCGGTACAGCGTGGTGAGCTGCTCGGAAAAGTTGGTTCGCACGATGTCGAACCAGCCGTCGCCGTCGTAATCGGCGACGCCGACGCCCATGCCGCCAAGCGCTACGCCGTTTTCGTCGAAGGCCGCACCGGCCGAGACGCCGGATTCCTCGAACGTGCCGTCGTGATTGTTGCGGTACAGCAGGCTGGGGGCGGTGTCGCACGCGACGTAGATATCGGGCCAACCGTCGTTATCGAAGTCGGCGGCCGCTACGCCCATGCCGTAGGAGCCGATGGGACGCCAGGCCTGACCGATGAATACCGGGGCGGCAAGGCCACGGGGGTTCAGAACGCCGGCGCCCTCGGAGACATCCTCGAACGTCCCGTCGCCGCGGTTGCGGTAAAGAATGTTCGTGCCGCCGGCGAACCCCTGCGGCCCGCAGGGAACCGGAATGTCGTTGTACCGGCAGTAGGGCGATTCGCCCGGCTTGGGTACGCGGCCGGGATCGAAGTTGACGTAATTGGAAACGAACAGGTCCAGGCGGCCGTCGCGGTCGTAGTCGAGGAAGCAGCAGCCCGCGCCCCATCGCGGCTGCGTGCCCCGGACGCCGGCTTCCTCCGACACGTCGGTAAAGGTGCCGTCGCCGTTATTGCGGTACAGAACGTTGTAGCCCCAGTAGCTGACGAACAGGTCGTCGAAGCCGTCGTTGTTGTAGTCGCCGACGCAGCAAGCCTGGCCCCAGCCGGAATACGTCAGCCCGGCTTCGCGCGTCACGTCGGTGAACGTGCCGTCGCGGTTGTTGCGGAACAGGTAGCTGGTGGGCGCCACGCCCTTGCCGGCGAGGTCGAAACTCGTGCCGTTTACCAGAAAGATGTCGATCCAACCGTCGTGATCGTAGTCGAAGAAGGCCACACCGGCGCCCATTTCCTCAAGCAGATACTGTTTATTTCGCGCCTCACCCGAGATATTTCGCGCTCCGGAGAGACCCGCGCCGGCGGCAATGTCGACGAATTGAACGGGCGGCGCCGCGGATTTCTCGGCCCGGCTCCGGGCGGCCGCGGCGAGAAGCAGGAACAGCTCGCGGCGGGAGATCATTCCGGAGAGCCGTCCCGGCGCATCTTTTCGAAGTCCCGCGATTCCCGCTCGAGTTTCTGGAACATGGCGAGCGTTTCCTGGCTTTCGCGGGTCTTGCCCAGGCGGCGATACACGCCGCCCAGCACGTAATAATAAGACGACGACCGGGGATTCAATTCAATCGCTTTTTCGAGCGATTCCGCCGCCTCGGAGAATTGTTTCGAGCGTTCGTAGGCTTTGCCCCGCTGGAAATAAGCGGCGTCGGAACGGGGATTGGCCGCCAATGCCTTGGCCGCGTAGTCCAGCGCCAGCCCGGCGTTTCCCTGCCGGTTGTAGTAGTTCGCCAGGTTGACGTAGGGCTGGGCGTAGGGTCCCCGGCGGGCTTCGTTGATCTCGATCGCCCTGCGGTAGGAGGCGAGCGCGGCCTCGTCCTCTCCCATGGCTTCCAGGACAAAGCCAAGCTCGTGATGCGCTTCCATGTAGCCGGGGTTCAGCCGGATGGCCTGCTGAAACGCGTTCCTGGCCGCCGGATACGTATCCTGCGCGGCGTTGAGGATGCCGATGTTGTAGTGAATTTCCGCCGAATCGGGCTTGAGCCGCACCGCCTGGTCGAACTCGATCTTGGCGGCGTCGTACCGGCCGATGATCATCAGGCAGCGCCCGAGGATCTTGTGCGCCTCGGCGTTCTGGATGTTGAGCTGAAGCGATTGCGCCAGCGCGGCGATCGCCTCGCCGATCTTCCGCTGGCCGAACAGCGCATAGCCGAGCGCGTAGTGGCCCCACCAGGAATCCGGCCGCTCGCGGACGTAGGCGCGCAGCGGAGGCTCGACCTCGTCGAAACGGCCTTGCTGGATATAAGCCTCGAACACCCGCACCTTGTCCGGGTCGTCTTTGTCCCTTGGCGCCACGGAGGGCTGGGTGAGCGCATCGAGTTCCCGGCGAGCTTCGGCGAACCCGGGCGACAGCTCCAGCGCCTGGCGCAAGGCGGCGACGGCGGCGTCGCGGTCGCCTTCCTTCATCGCCAGGCCCAGGCGGTAGTGCGCCTCCGCGCGCAAGACGGAGGCATGCGGGGAATCCGACGGGAGCCGTGTTACCGCGCGGAGTTTCCGCAAGGCTTCGTCGTCGTTGCCCTTTTTGGCGTCCTCGGAAGCTTCCACCAGGGCGAGTTGCGCGAGCTGAAGCTTCTCCTTGTCGGAGACGGCGGCCCGGCCCTTCGCGATCTCGTCCTGCGCTTCCTTCTGGCGGCCGGCGCGAGCCAGCGCGAGACCAAGTTGGTAGCGGGCTTCGCCCAAGTCCGGCGCCAGGCGGATCGCCTCCCGCAGGTGATGGATGGCTTCATCCACTTTGCCCGCGCGAGCGAGATTCCTCCCCAGCGTAAAATGAGCTTGCGCCGCGTTCGGATCGAGCGCGACCACCTTGCGCAGTTGCTCGATCTCCTTAGCCGGGCCATGATTGGGGTGCTTGCCGTAGGCGAGCGCCAGGTTGTACTGGGCCCGCAGCAGCGCCGGTTGCACCTCGACGGCGGTCTCCAGTTCCCTCACGGCGGCGTCGGGATCGGATTCGGTCAGCGCCGCCCCAAGGTTGCCGTGAGCCTCGGCAAAGCCGGGACTGTGGCGGATGGCCTCGCGAAACGAATCCGCGGCGGCCGCCATGTTGCCCGCCTGGACCTGAACAAGCCCAAGGTTGTTGTGCGCCTCGGCGTGATCGGGGCGCAGCCGGATCGCCTGTCGGAAAGCGGCGACAACCTCGCCCGGCTCCGCCCCTTTGCGCCCCAGCAGGCGGCCCAGCGCGTTGTAGGCTTCGGCGGAATCCGGATGGTCCTTCAGCGCGCGCCGCAGTTCCGTGATCGCGCCGTCCACGTCCGGTTTGGGTCCCGCGGCGGACGGCGCGTTCAAAGCAGTCTCGATCTGGCCCAGGCCGGACTCGAAACGTCCGGCGCGGAGAAAGACGATTCCCAAGTCCATGTACACGGCGCCGGCCGAAGGCTGAAGCGCAACGGCGCGCTGCAAGGAGGCGCGCGCGCGATCGAGGTCGCCCGCGTCCTTGTAGGCCATCCCGAGAAACGCGTGGGCTTCGCCGGAGGCTGGGTTCAGCCGGACCGCTTCGGTCAGCTCCGGCAGCGCGGCCGCCTTGTCGCCGCTGTACCAGATCGCGACGCCGAGGTTATAGCGCGCTTCGGCGAACTCGGGACGAAGCTCGACGGCGCGTCGCAGGCGTTGTACAGCCCCGGCGAGGTCACCTTGCTGGCCGGTGATGAAGCCGAGGAGATTGAGGGCGTCGGGATCGTCGGGCGCGGCGTCGAGGACCTTCGTGAGCTGCTCGCGCGCCTTCGCGGCGTCGCCCGCGGCGAAGCTTTCCCGAGCCTCCTTCAACGCCAAGTTGGTTCGCGCCCGCGTACGCTTTCGCGCCGCCACCTGGTTCAGAGTCTGCCCGAGGCTGTAGTAGGCGGGCCGAGATTCCGGATAGAGCGCCAAGGCCTCCTCCAGGCGCTGCACGGCGGCATCGAGGTCGCCCTTCTGCCGGAGGGTCTGGCCGAGTTCGAGCAGGATCTGGGGATCGCCGGGACGTTCCCGCGCCAGGCGGCTCAGATGTTCGAGGGCGGCATCGGCATCGCCGGAAGCCCGCAGCGCGATAGCGAGGTTCATTCGCGTTTGCGGGTCCCGCGAGTCCAGCCTCAACGCAGTCTCGAAGGAACGTACGGCCTCCGCCACCTCGCCCATCTGCGCCAGCACGGAGCCGAGATTGTTGTGGCCGCGCAAGAAATCCGGTTTGACCTTCACCGCTTCCCGAAAGGCGGCCGCGGCGTCGGGGAAGCGGCTCTGCTGCATAAGGGCGACGCCCAGCCAGTTGTGCGCTTCCCACGCTTGCGGGTTCCGTTCAAGGACGGAGCGAAACAGCGAGACCGCCCGGTCGAGATCGCCGCGCGCCTGGCAAAGAACGCCCAGAGCCACTTGCGCGTTTTCGTGTTGCGGATCCTCTTTTATGGCGGCTTCCAGTTCCGGCATGGCCGCCGCGGGCTGCCCCAGGTCGCGCAGGGCGATGCCGAGATTGAACCGGGCGTCGGCCGAATGGGGATTCAACTCGACGGCCCGCCGGAAGCGCTCGAGCGCTTGCTCCCGCTCGCCCAGGTTCCACAGCGCGATGCCCAGCGCGACGTGCGCCTCGGCGTTGATGGGGTCCTTTTCGATGGCGGGCTGAAGAAT
This sequence comes from Bryobacteraceae bacterium, assembly GCA_026129905.1. GTDB lineage: Bacteria > Acidobacteriota > Terriglobia > Bryobacterales > Bryobacteraceae > JAHCHE01. The sequence goes on from JAHCHE010000047.1 coordinate 42,742, forward strand.
GGCGGCGGCTTCCTTCCACCGCGACTCCTGGAGCAGGCGGGCCGCGTCGGCATACGCGGGCAGCGCCGGCTGCTGCGCCAAGACCGCGGTCGCCGCGAGAATCAGTAGTGGGACAAGGCTCCGCATGGGCTTGGCGCCGCGGGCGTCAGGTTCCATCCGGCTCCGTCAGCGCGAGCGTCTGCCCGGCCTTGACGTTTTCGAGCGCTTGCGTGCGCCCCGACGGCCACCGGATCTCCAGGCGCGACACGCTTCGCGCCCCGCCCAATCCGAACAGGACGCGGCGGTCGTTCGAGGCCAGGTAACTGGACGCGGCGTGCACTTCGTAGGTCTGAATCCCGCCCCCGGGCATGTGGGCCGTGATCTTCGAGCCGATGGCGTTCCGGTTCGACCGCGCGCCCGTGAGCGCCACCCGGAGCCAGTTGGCGTGGTGGCCCGCGTTGTTGATCAGGATTTGGGCCGGTTGGCCGCAGTTGGAAATGACGACGTCGATATCGCCGTCGTTGTCGATGTCGCCGAACGCGGCGCCGCGGCCCGCCCCCGGGCGCGCAAACACCCCTCCGGCTTCGGCGCCGACGTCGCGGAATCGCAACCCCCGCTCGTTGCGGAGCAGCAGCGGCGGCTGAAGATAGCTAAGGTGCGGCGAGACCAGGTGGATGGTGTCCATCACGTGCCCCTGCGCCACGAAAATGTCCTTCCACCCGTCGTTGTCGTAGTCGACGAATCGCGCGCCCCAACCCGAGTAGTCGTTGGTGGCTTTGCCGAGGCCGGAGACGCCGGTGGCGTAGGTGAACGTCCCGTCGCCGTTATTGCGGTACAGGGCGTAGGTTTCGAGCGACAAATCCGTGACGATAATGTCCGGCAGGCCGTCGTTGTCGTAGTCGCTGAAATCGACGCCCATTCCGGCAAACGTCCGCCCGTCTTCGTTGAAGCCCACGCCGGCCATCAGCGATACGTCGGTGAACGTGCCGTCGCCGTTGTTGCGGTACAGGAACGATTGGACGGAATCGTTGGCGACGTAGATGTCCGTCCAGCCGTCGCCGTCGTAGTCCGCGAACGCGACGCCGAGCGCCTTGCCCTCCGGATTGGCGATGCCCGCCTTTTCGGAGACGTCGGAGAACCGCCCGTCGCCTTCGTTGCGATACAGGATGTTGGTTACGCCGTGGAAGTTGTCGGGATGGCAGTAGGCGCGGTGGCCCGGCCGGTTCTCGCCGCAATACTTGTTTGTGTCGAAATCCCACTTGACGTAGCGGCAGACAAACAGGTCGAGCCGGCCGTCGTTGTCGTAGTCGAAGAATCCCGCGCTGGTTGACCAGCCGGAAGCGGCGACGCCTGCCCGCGCCGTCACGTCCTCGAACGCGCCGTCGCCGCGATTGCGATATAGGATGTTGGCGCCGTAGTTGGTGACGTAAAGGTCGTCGAATCCGTCGTTGTCGAAATCGCCGACCGCTACGCCCATGCCGTAGCCCTGCCCGCCGAGCCCGGCCTCCTTGGTGACGTCGGTATACCCACCGCCGGGTTCGGCGCGGAACAGCCGGTTGTGGTAGCGCCGGTCCGACTTGTCGGGTTCGCGCCCGGGCGGCATCGGATCTTCCAGGCGGGCGCCATTGGTGAAGAAAATGTCGAGCAGCCCGTCGTTGTTGTAGTCGATGAGAGCGACTCCGCCGCCCATCGTCTCAATCAGGTACTTGTTGGAGGTGGCCGAGTTTTCGTGTTTGAAATCCAGCTTGGATGCCGCCGCGCGGTCCTCGAACAGTTCGCGCGAGAAGGCGCCCCAAACCAGCAACGCCGCGCCCAGCAGCGTCGCAAGCGCTTTCATCAGCCTGGAAGCCCCCCTTGTCATCGCAGGCGCGTGTGCTCATTCTAGCAAAGGGCGGCCAATCGCGATGGTCAGCGTTTCCGCGCGACGGAAGCCCGGTCGCCGATGGCGATGACGTGCTCGTCGGTCCGCAGCAGGATCAGCCCGCCGGAAACGGCCGGGGACGCCAGCGTTCGCTCGCCCAGGTGATTGCGCGACAGCACCTTCAGTTCACGGCCGTGCTCCAGCACGAAGGCATCGCCGGATTCGTTCACCAGGTAGATCCGCCCGCCGGCGACGACGGGCGACGCGGAGAAAACGCCGCCGAAGCGCTCACGCCAGAGCGTCCTCCCGGTGGACGCCTCGACGGCCGACGCGATGCCGGTTTCCGTGGCCATGTAAAGCAGGCCGTCGTAATAGAGCAAGGAAGACACGTACGGCGCTCCCGTCTTCACCTGCCACTCGACGCGCGTCTCGGACACGTCGCCGCTCCCGCCGGTCTTCACAGCCATGTACGGGCCGCTGTTGAACCCGCGGCTCGTGTAGAGGATGCCTTCGTGGTAGACCGGCGTCGGAACGGGGACGCGATTTGGCTCCCCGACGTGCCAGAGAAGCTTCCCGGTCGCCGGATCCAGCGCGTCGATCCGCTCGCTCGAATTGACGATCAACTGGTCGCCGTCGGGAGTGGAAACCAGGAAGGGCGTCGTGTAGGAGCGCTTCTCGGCTCCACGGTCGGCTTTCCACAGCTCTTTGCCGGTGCTCTTGTCGAGCGCCAGCAGGTACGACTTCGGCGGGTGGTCGCACAGCAGAATCAGGCTGTCGCGGTAGAGCATGGGCGAGCTGCCGTGGCCCCACAGGATTTCGTACGGACCGTACTCCTTGCCGAGATGCCGCTTCCAGGCAAGCTCGCCGTCGAGCGTCAGCGCCAGGAGTTGGCCCGTTCCAAACCAGGCATAGACCAGCTTGCCGTCGGTGACGCAACTGGGACTGGCCAGGTTGTGTTTGCGATGCACTCGCGGCAGGTCGCCTTCCGCGTCGATCGCGTATTCCCAGAGCCGCGCCCCATCCTCGAGCGAAAACGCATGGACGACGAAGCGCACCGATTCGCTGTCGCCGGCCGACCGGGCATCCACTGCGCTCTCGAAGTCGCGCCCGCGCTGCTCAAACGGGCCGTCGCCGACTTGCGACGTGACGAAGACACGGCCCTCCCAGACGATGGGCGTCGAGGTGCCCAGCCCGGGTAAGGGCGTGCGCCAGACGATGTTGTGGCTGGACGACCATTCCACGGCCAGGCCGGTTTCCTCGGATACGCCGTTGGCGTGGGGTCCGCGCCATTGAGGCCAATCGCCCGCGCCGGCGGCAACGGACAGAAACAATCCCAGTGCGATTCCCCTCATGAGGATATTCTGCCTCAAAGCCGGGAAGCGGTAACGGCTTTCAGCGGCGCGCCGGCTCCGGAACGGCGCCGGGCGCCTTATCGAACTCCTCCATCTCGGCCTTGCCGCCGAGCACGAGCGGCGTGCGCTGGTGGATGTGCTCAGGCTGAATGTCCAGGATCCGGCGTTCGCCGTCGGTGGCGCGGCCGCCGGCTTGCTCGACGATGTACGCGATGGGGTTGGCCTCGTAAAGCAGGCGGAGTTTACCGCCGGGATCGCGGCCGGTGGGCGGGTACAGGAACACGCCTCCCTTGATCAGCGTCCGGTAGACGCCGGAAACCATCGAGCCGACATAGTACGACTCCGTTCGTTGCCAGCGCAGCAATCCGAGGAAGGTAAAGCCTGGGATCGAGGAGAATACTCTGCTGTACCCTGCCAGGAACATGAGTCGAACTCCCTTCAATTACTGGATCGTCAGGCCGCCGAATCGATAGGTGTACTTCCAGAGGTGTCGACCGCCGAGGGCGAGACCGGAGGCCGAAATCGCAGGCACTTGATCCGGATCGGGCGTCACCACGAGGATGATTTCCGAATCAACGGGCCCTGGGCCCCCTGGCAGAAAGCCAGGGTTACCTCCCACCGTCCCCAGGATTGCAGTGCCACTCGATGTGCGGACTTGCACGGAGGAATAGTTGTCGCGCGTCTTAATATGCCTCACAACCCTCATCGTTACCCACGTGTCCGGATCCCCGCCGGTCCAGTTCATCACGAGCGGCTGCCTCGATGAGATGTTTGTTCCTGGAGGAAACGACGAAGTTACGTTGATCCCCGAGCCGATTCGCACATTCGATTCGAATGGTCCCACATTGCTCCCTGCCCCCGCCGTGACGCTGAATGAGCCGGGCCTAATCGTGCCGTTCGGAAGCACGGCGCGATACACCCGCTGGTCCTCAACCAATGACGGAGCCGCCTCCATCGGACCGAACTCCGGTCCCTGGATGGTTAGCTTGCCGGCCTCCAGATTCCTGTAGCCCGGCATCGGACACGAGGGGCCGAAATACCGGTTGACGTTTGCCAAGTTTCCGCCTTCCTGCACTAGAATCGATGGCGGCGCCTGTTTTCCGGGCGAGGCCGGGAATGCCGCAGTGAACGTTTCGCTCTCGCCGCCCAGGCCGGTTCCGCTCGTCACAACCCTCTCCCAGGTAAGCTCACCGAAGCCGGCGATCGGTGGGTCTACGCAGGGGCCGCCTCCATCGTGAATGCTGATCGTGGCCGGCTGGCTGCTTCCTCCGCCAGCGATGATCGCAAGGGGAACGGCACACCCCTCACGGATGGTGTCAGGTATGCGCACATTTACCTGGTCCACGCCAGCGAACCCGGGTGCGCGCCCCACCCAGGAGACGTTGAGTATTAGAGGAGTCCCCTCCGGGGGCTGCGCCAAGTCGAAGATTGCCACCGCCCCTGAGAGCGCCGGTGACAACGGATCCGTCAGCGCGGGGCTGCCGTCCGGCGGTGGGTTCAAAAACCCCCCGATGCCCGTGCCGAATACTGAGATGAAATCTCCAGGTGAAGCGGGACTCTCCGAAGAATTGACGGACAGAGCGCCATTGCTCGCGACATTGAGCGCCGCTGCTTGGCCGCAACCTTCGCCGTCCGCCGTGAAGATGCCGAAGGTCTCCGAGACGTCTACAGGCGCAGGTTCACTAGCGCCTGCCGGAGTTGAAACGACCACTTGCAGACCCGTGAATGGCAATGGGTACGTTGTCTGGGAAGGGAGTTGGAGGTTAATTTGGGCTGGGGAGACGTACAAGAGTGGCGCGGGGATGCCGTTCACGGAAACGGAGGAGCCAGCCAGCGCCGTTGGCAGTGGGAAGCCGCTGGCAGACTCCGTTGCCAGTGCGAGATTGGCTCCGAAGATAGAAACAAGGGAGCCTGGCGTGACTCCTACGCCTGTCGGCCCGCCGGTAGCGTAACTTGCCGCATTAACCACGCCGCCGGACCAAACGACGGGCTTTTGGCCATACGCGACGGCCAGTCCCAATAGCACAATCAACAGACGCACCCGTTCACCTCCTAAGGCGCTTCGACAGCCCGCCCGGACACGGTCAGAGTAAATACTTGATCCCGGCCGACGGCTGCCTGAAACAGAATTTTCGCGCCGGCAGTATCAACCGGAAGCCCCCTGGAATCCGCCACTGTGACATGGCGGCTGAACACCCATAAGTTCAGCGGTGTCTCCACTGGAACGCTCATCTGGTAGTCGCGCCCGGCTCCATCGACGGCGGTGTTCGTGGTGGGTAGAAATGCGCCCTCCCCAAACACCACTCCGATGATGATACTCAGCGGTCCCAACAGGTCGTCCTTCAGAGGCGGAAGCAAGCCCGCAGGGTCGCTAACCCGTACTTTCAACGCCACGCCTTTCTTGAGAACGATGTTCGCCACGGTCCTGGCGATACAGTTGTCCTTTGCGCCAACGACCACTTGCAAGGATCAAGGTACGGTCCTGACGGCAGTTCCGCGCAATAAGATCTTAAACTGAACGCGATGTGAAATGCAAGATAATTCTTTGGGTTTAATATTAACTAGAAAGGCAAAGTCCTTCAATAAACGGAAAGGAATGGGAAATCGGCATGCTGCGATTCAATATCGATGAGCCGGAGGATCGTAAACGACCCGACCGGGCGTCCACCGCGCTCTCGAAATCGCGCCCGCGCTGCTCGAACGGACCGTCGCCGACTTGCGACGTGACGAAGACGCGGCCCTCCCACACGATGGGCGTCGAGGTGCCCAGCCCTGGTAATGGCGTGCGCCAGGCGATGTTGTGACTCGACGACCATTCCACGGCCAGGCCGGTTTCCTCGGATACGCCGTTGGCGTGGGGTCCGCGCCATTGAGGCCAATCGCCCGCCGGCGGCAACGGACAGAAACAATCCCAGTGCGATTCCCCTCATGAGGATATTCTGCCTCAGACCCGAGAAGCGGTAGCGGCGGTCAGCGGCGCGCCGGCTCCCCAACGCCGCCGCGCACCTTATCGAACTCCTCCATTTCCGCCCTGCCGCCGAGCGCCAGCGGCGTGCGCTGGTGGATGTGCTCGGGCTGAATGTCCAGGATCCGGCGTTCGCCGTCGGTGGCGCGGCCGCCGGCCTGCTCGACGATGTAGGCGATGGGGTTGGCCTCGTAGAGCAGCCGGAGTTTGCCGCCGGGATCGCGGTCGGTGGGCGGGTACAGGAACACGCCTCCCTTGAACAGCGTCCGGTGGACGTCGGAGACCATCGAGCGGTGACACCAGTAGAGACACCTCCAACCCAACGCCAGCAGCCTACTCGGTAACCTTCAGCCCTCCAAAGCGGTAGATATACAGATAGGTCAGCCTTCCGCCATAGCGAAGACCGGTGGCGGTGAACGTCATCTCTTCGCTCGCATCCGGCGTCACCAGTAGATAAACGGTATCCAGAGTGTTGTTTTCATCCGCGCCATATCCAAACCCGGCTGGTGTGTGCACCCATCCGTTAGAGGCGTACACG
>JAHCHE010000048.1 GCA_026129905.1 Bryobacteraceae bacterium
CAAACGAACTGCCGATATAGCCTGGCCGATCGAGGAAATGATCACAATTACCCGCAAAAACCCCGAACTTCCCCCCGCCTCCGACCCCAACGGTCTTGATCCGGCGCCCGCGCCCATCCTTATGACCCGCTAAACCCCCTCCAATTCTCTTCTTCTTCCGGTCTCTGCGCTCTCCGTGTCTCCGCGGTGAGCCCATTGAAGCTTGATGTCCCAGCTAGATTCCCGATAGTCGGCTACGGTCCCCTCATCCAGCCGCCGCCTCTGCTAAGATGGCTGGCTTCCGGAATACTCCGCCATGAGAGTGCTCGCGATCGCCGTCATCCCGGGCGATGGCATCGGCCCCGATGTTGTCCGCGCCGCCAGGCGCGTGCTGGCTTGCGCCGGGGAAAAACACCGGCTCCGCTTCGAGTTCAAGGAGTTCGATTGGGGCGCCGAACACTTCTTCGCGCACGGCAAGATGATGCCGCCGAATGCGCTGGAGCTGCTCCAGCCCTTCGACGCCATCCTGCTCGGCATGGGCAGGATCTCATCCTGCGCGGCGGTTCCCAACCGCCTCCCGGCCGATCGCCGATCGGCCCGCAGGTTGCCTTCGCCCCACAACCGCGGTTTGGAGTTGTTGTTTCTAACAGTCTCTAAGTAGTGTGCAAAGCGCCGAGCTTGGGCAGGAGCGAACAAAGGGACCTCGCAATTCAGATCCCCGGCGATGTCGCTCGAGCGACACGATGGATGATCTGGAACGGGACCTCGCCGCTATTCGCGACGCCGCCCCGCAATGATCGCCGTCAGTAATACCTCCTGCTAGCCCAGGGTTAACGCAACGGTATTGGGGCAACCTCGGCGAGGTGGCGTGCGCCCGCGGCCTCCCCGGCGCTGCGCTGCTACTGCACGCGCGGGGAGGTGAGCCGGCTTGAAGCTTCCTGAAGCGCGTATAGCTTGAGCTTGCGGCTGAGCGTGCGGCGCGAGATGCCCAGCAGGTTGGCGGCGCGCTGCTGGTGCCCGCCGGTATGCAGCAAAGCCTCCAGGATCATTCGGCGCTCCTGCCGGTCCAGCGAACAGTCGCCCGGATCGGCAACGGGATGGATGTCCGGCCCAACCGCCTTCGATCGAACGCGTTCCGGCAGGTCCGGCTTTCGGATCACGGATCCCCTGGCCGCCACCGCGCTTTGCAGTACCGTGTTCCGGAGTTCTCTGATGTTGCCCGGCCACGAATAGGCCAGCAGAGCCCGCTCCGCCTCATCGTCGAACCGAGTGGCGGGAAACGCTTCGCGCAGGAATAACGCGGCGAGAGGAAGGATATCGTCCTTACGCTCCCGCAGCGCCGGCGTCTGCACGTGGAACTGCGTAAGCCGGTGGTACAGATCCGCGCGGAACCGGCCCGCCCGCGCCAGCGCGTCGAGATTCTGGTTCGTCGCCGCGACGATGCGGACATCCACCGACACTTTTCTTACCCCGCCCAGGCGGTAGTACGGGACGCCGTCCAGAATCCGAAGCAACTTCACCTGCATCTTCGGGTCGAGTTCGCCGATCTCGTCCAGAAAAAGCGTTCCGCGGTGCGCCAGCTCAAACAGACCCGGCTTGCTGGAATCGGCGCCGCTGAAAGCCCCCTTCTCATGTCCGAACAACTCGCTTTCGATGAGGTTCTCCGCCAGCGCGGCGCAGCTCACGTCCACCCACGGTTGCGCCGCGCGCCGGGAGTAATGATGCAGCGCGCGCGCGATTACTTCCTTGCCGGCGCCGCTTTCGCCCGTGATGAGAACCGCGGCGTCGATGGCGGCAATGCGGCGGACGTACTCCATGAGCTGGCGCAGCGGCTTGCTGGCCACCAGCGCCTCCATGCCCTGAAAGACAAAGGTTTCTGCTTCGACGCCCACGGCGCTCCGAAGCCATTGTCCATCGGGACGGTCATTTGGAGAATAGGAAAACCGCCCTAAATGTCGCTGTTTTTTCGCCTATTCATGCGGCATAAACGCCGAAACCACAGCGCGCCGGAGACCCCGGAGAATCCCCCGCGGTTGAACCATCAGGCCGGCCATGATAGACTCCATACGCGAAACAGTGCCACTGGGAGTTCTGCACGCCGCGTCTGGGCAACGCCGAGTGCTGGGAGCAGTCTGCACCGCATCCGGCGCAGCGCTGGTGGCCTACGTTCTCACCGGCATATCACTGTCACTCACATTGCTGGCCGCCCTGGTGGGCGCTGCGGCGGTGGCCCCGCGCGTGTGGCGGCGGATGTCGACGGCGCAGCGGTCGCTGACGGCTCGGAGGACGCGAGCCGGCCTGCTGGCCGGGCTGGCCGCGACCGCGGCGTACGACCTGTTCCGCTTGGCTCTCGTGTTGGTGGCGGGTTTCCGCTTCTGGCCGTTTGACATCTTTGAGATCTTCGGAAAGGCGCTGGTCGGCGAAGGAGCGCCGAGATCCATCGTCATTGTCGCGGGTGTTTCCTACCACGTGTTGAACGGCGTCGGGTTTGCGGCCGCCTTCGCGGTGTGGTTCGGCGACCGCGGAGTCGCGGCCGGCATCCTCTGGGCGCTCGTGCTCGAAGCCTTCATGGTGGCGATCTATCCCGGTTGGCTCAGCATCAAGGCCCTGGACGAGTTTCTTCCGGTTTCCGCCTTCGGCCATGTCGCCTACGGCGCGACCCTGGGTTGGACAACAAAGCGATTGCTGCAGTGAGGCGGACCGTATGACGGCGATCGAGGCTTGGTGGGTTGGCTGGCCCCGCGCGGGGCTGGCCTTTTCCAGGACGGCTTTTCTGGGCATGGCCGACGGCCACTATCTCACCGCCTGGCGTATTCCGGCGGTCTACCTGCCTACATTCGCTCTGTCGCTTGGCTTGATGGTTGGCTGGCGGCCTGCGTCATTCCAATTAGTCTGGGCGGGAGCGGTGGCGGCGCTTGGGGTCTCGTGGATTCTCAGCGCGTTGGGCGGCGCCGCCGCACTGCGCGGCTGGGGAGTGCGGCTGGCGGCGGTAGTGTTCGCGATCGGCCTCCTGCAGCGGCAGTCGTCCGCGCTTGCCTATAACTTCGTATTCACCGAATCGCTCGTGTTGATATGCCTGATCGCCGTCCTCGGCGTCACCGGCGGCTGCGCCGGGAGCGCGTTTGTCGCCGGGTTCCTGTTGGGCGATTTCATCCTAGGCCGCCCGGAATGGGGCGGCTCGGCGTCGGCGGTCTGGAGCGGCTTGTGGCGCGTCCGGCTGCCGCTGATGATTCAGTACGCGCTGGTGGCGATGCTCGCCGTCGGCGCGCCGCTGTTGACCAAGTACCTGGTCTTTCAGCTTTTCTGGCCTCAACTCAGCAGGCGCGTCCAGTTCCTGATCGGCGCCTGCGCTTCCGCGGCCACCACCGCTCTGCTGATCTACGTCTGGACGAACTCTGTGCCGCTGCTCATCCGGCCGGTATTCACCTGGCAAGGCGGAAGTCTCAGGCCTGAGGCGATCCAGCCCGTCCAGAAGGGCTGGTGGATCGTGATCCTGTGCGCCGTTGCCGCTTCCCTGATCCGCAGCTTCCTGCAAGCTCGAACCGCGTCCGACGAGGAGCTGAGCGGCCGCATTCGCCCGATCGAAGAGGCGCTGGTGACGCCGGCGCCCCCGCCCGCGCTCGAGCGGATCCCGCTTGCAGCCGGCATCGCGATCTGGGCCGGATCGGCCACCCTGCTTTTCGCCGGCGTCCTGGAAAGTCTGTGGCAGGCGGTGGCTCTGTTCCTGGTGCTGGCGCTGGTCCACGCGCTCCGCCGGGGCGCCGTTCCCATTCCCCTAGAACCCTGGCGCAGATTCGTCGAGAAGTACCCGCTGCTGCTCCGCCTCGTGGTCGGCCTTTTGATCGTTCGCGAAATTGCCTCGTGGCGGCTGGAGGCGCAATGGTCGGCGAATTCGTTTCGGCCGTTGCTGCTTGTGATCGTCGTCTCCTCGGTCCTCTTTCTGTTGTTGTATCCGCCGAGGGGTGCGGCGCCTCGGGCGCCGGAGCAGGGCCCGCCGTCATGAGCTACGCGAAAGCCGCGCTGCTGATCTGCTGCTTCGTCCTTTCGGCCGCTCCGCTGGCCGCGCACAATTGCAGCGACCTTCAGGATTGCTTCAACAACATTCGGGCCGCGTTGGCCGCGGCATTCGCGCTAGCCGGCGTCGTGGCGAGCATTGGGCTTGATTTCATGCCGGTTATCGGTACGGTTAAAGGCGTCTACGAGGCCTGGACCGGACAGGATCTGGTCACCGGCCAGAAGCTGGCGTGGTGGGAACGCGCTGTCGGAATACTGCCGGGAGTGGCTGGCTTGGCCGGCACGGCCGCGGCTTTCCGCCATCTGGACGATATTGGGGACATCGCCCGTGGGATCGACCGGGCCGCCGACGCGGCGCGAGGCGTAGACCGCGCCGGAGATGCGGCCAGAGCCGTCGACCGCGGCGCGGATGCCCTGCGCGCGGTGGACCACGGCGCCGATTTCGCGCGCGCGGCCGACCGTGGCGCCGACGCCCTGCGTGTTGGCGATCGCGGGGCCGACGCGGCGCGCGGCGCTGATCGCGCGTCGGACGCCGCCAGAAGCGCCGATGAAGCCATCGAGATCGGCAAAGTCCGCTGCTTTCCGGCGGGCATCATGGTTCGCCTGGCAAGTGGCGCCCTTCGGGACATTTCACGGATCCGGGAGGGTGATCGCGTGACGACCGCTGCCGGCGCATCCCGCTTCCCGGCCGTATCCGCCATCCGCTCCCAGCCCGTGCGGGCGACGACGCGCCGCCGCGCGAGTCTGCTTGTCGAACTCACCGTGTTCAGCGACGGCGCCCACCACCAGGTGAGCGCCACGCCTGCACACCTGTTTGCCACCACCGACGGCTATCGGCCGGCCGGCAGCCTCCGGCCTGGCGTGACGCTCGCGGCGGCCGGTGGCCGCGCCGTCACCGTGACAGCCGTGTCAGAACGCGCCGGCGCCGTTGACGTTTTCAACCTCGCCGTGCCTGAAGACCGCACCTATTTCATCGGCCCGCTCGAACTCCTGGTTCACAACGACTGCCACGAAGCGGCCACCCAGGCGTCGCTAGAAAAGATGATCGAGCGAGGCACGAAGGAATATGAGCGGGTTCCCGGACAGATCGGCGAGCGGATGGCAAAAGACGGGACACTGCTGGATACGACGCGGCACGACGTGACGCGCGAAATTCGCCAGACGCGAAAGGCGCTCAACGACGCCAAGGCGGCGCGGGACTTCGACCGCGTAGCCGCGCTGGAGAAGCAACTGGACCGGCTCACCGATGTCGGCAGACAGACCTATCCCGACGCGCTGGCTCGGGAAGTGAGCACCGGCGCCCTGGTCGCCATGGAAGCCAAGACGCCCGTGCGCTACCCCTGGTCGGTCTCGCCTGTTTTCGATCGATTCAACAACTTCGCGAACGACCTGGTCTACCAGAAGTGGCTCCGGCAGAAACACCTGCCCCCCGACGTCAAGAATGTCCTGGTGGTGGATCTCAGGCAAGCCTATCCTGGAGTCGGTTCGGCAAAGGGCGCCGCGCTCGACAAACTCGTCGATGGGGCGAAAACCGAATTGAGTCAGGTATTCAAGACAAACGACGTACTGCGTAGAGAGAAGTATGGCGAATTCTGGGACGAGATCCGCTTCGTGGTGGGCTCCGGCGACGCCCCGGCGCTGACGGCGCCGTGGAAGCTCAGTTGAACGGGACGCCATTAATATGTCCGATTATCTGCGGCTGACTCCGATCGACTGGCAGGCGTTCTCCAACTGGAGCGCCGCGTATCGTATGGCGGCCTCCTCGGGGGACTTGGCGCCATTCTGGTCCATGGTCGTCAATGAGGCGCGTCCGTACCATGTCGGCGACCCCGAGGAGCCCGAGCAACCCGCCGTGACATCTCCGGACGCTCGCCTGCTCGCCGTATTGCAGCGCGATCCTCGCCTCTGCCGCGACGAGTTCATCGAACGATACCGGTACGCGGCGGAGCCGGTCGTGGACTGGTTGCTCCGTCTGTTGAGCCGCGCCGCTCGCGACCACGTGGCGTTAACGGAGACGGACGCGTTCCTCGCCTTCTTCTCGGAATCCTATCGGCGCTACGTCGTCGGCGCGGAGATGTCCGGCGAGATCCCGGAATTCGACGGTCCGCGCGCTCTCCTGGAAGCCTTGGGCAGGGACGAGCCGCCGCACCAACCGCGCGACACCGTCCACCCCGCCGCCGCTGTCCTCGAATTGGCGTCCCGGCTGGACGCGATCGATCCCGCCCGGTATCCGGAGGGCGACATCGCCGCCCTGATCGATTATGTCGAGCTGTACGTCGATCCCAATCTCGCCGCCGGCGGCGAATCCTTTAACGAGATCGTCCTCGAGGACCTGCGGAGCTTGCAGGAGCACTACCGGAGCGCGGCCGCGCGCGGCTTTGGCATCTGGGTTCGGCCGCCGGCCTGAGTGCCAGCCGGCGCGGGCGGTATCGCCGGTCACATTACGTCCACCTGACGCCTCAACTGTCCTAACGACCCTGCTTACAAGCATTTGGCCTTTAAGCTGGCCTCCCTCCGCCCGCGCCTGTCCGCCCACCGGGCGGTAGAATCTCTTTGGCGGCGCCTCCTCTGCTGGCCGGCCGTCCTTGACAACCGAGAAAAGCCAACCAGAGCCCAGGGCATCGCTCGCCCATTCATCACAATTCGACACATTCTACACGTTGCGGCGCGACGCATCGGCGGCCACAGATGCGTCGCGGCCGCCCGTGTAGCCGCTATCTTGCAGAAATTAAGAAGGTTCTCCAACCGGCCAATTTTCGCGAAATTTTCCGCGATGCGTCGCGCCCCGCTACGGCAGCATCCGCGCGTACAGCTCGGAATGGGCCGCCGCTCGTGGAGCACGTTCCCTTGCCGGTTTGTTGGGCGGTGGGAGCACCCGCCGCGGACGATATCGCCGGTCACATTGCGTCCTCCCGACTCCTCAGGTGCCCTAACGGTCCTGCTTACAAGCACTTGGCCTGCAATCCGGCCTGCCTCCGCCCGCGCCTGTCCGCCTATCGGGCGGTAGAATCTCTTTGGCGGCGCTTCTTCCGCTGGCCGGCGGTCTTGCCTCGAAAATACTCTACGTGGCAGCAGGTGGAGACGTGCGGGTTTTGTTCTTGCGGGCGCCCCGGCGAGGGTGATCGTCCGACGGATCTTTCTCAACTGAATAGAATTGCTGGCGCGTTTGGCGAGCGCGGAAGCCGAGAGCGCCGCGTCGCACGTTGGCGGAACAGGCTTTGCGCAAGCGTGGGGTCTGTAGGGCCGTGGGCGGCGTGGCGGCGGGAGCCTGAGCCAGACTCTGCTCCAATTGCTCGAGCAAGTCTGGATCGGCGCCCAATTGACGCAGCCGCTGACTGTGATGGTGCAGCAACCGCGTGCGCTCTTTGGCGTGCATTTGAGCCGGGTCAGGTTCGCGGAACGGTTGCTTGGACCAGAGCACCGCCCAGATGAGCCGGAGCAGGCTGTGGGCCAGGGCGACGTTGGCTTTAGGCTTGCCGAGCTTTTGCATCCAGCGGTGGAAGCGGCGCTGGAACAGCGAGTCGCGGGTGCGCGCCGCCGCCCAGGCCGCCTCCACCAGCGCGGTGATCAGGAATTTGTTGGCCTTCTGGATGCGCCCGTGCTTGTTCTTGCCCGCCGAGCGGTTGTTGCCCGGGCAGATGCCGGCCCATTTGCACAGGCTCCCCGGTGCGGAGAACTGGCCGATGTCGGGGCCGATCTCGGCCAGGATACTGGCGGCGCTCATTTCCTTGATGCCGGGAATGCTCTGCAGCAGCGCATTCTGCTCCGGCCAGGCTTTGATCCGCTTCTGGATCGCGGTTTCCAACTCCTCCAATTGGCGGTCCAGCAGCACGATGTGTTCGACGCTTTGGTTGATCAGCCAGCGGTGGTGGTCGGTCATCCGGTGCCGCTGAAGTGCCGCAGTCAACTCCGGGATCCGCTGGCGCAGACGCCGCTTGGCCAGGTCGGCGATCTCCTCCGGTGGCAATTCCTGTCCCGAGAGCAGCGTCTGCTTTGACGTGCCGGTCTCCGGCCGTTCTACACTTTTCTACACTTTCGACAGGTCCGCAAAACGTGATGGAAAAGGTGACGCATCCTATCGCGGCGGATGCGTCACCGCGCCCTCCAGTCTTCGTATATCACTGCTCTGAAAGAACTTTCGCGAGCGCATGTTTCCTGAAGTAAACTTCGCGGATGCGTCACTCTCCGCTACAGGGTGTCGAAATCTGTCGAATAGGAGGTCCGATCGGCGCGACGGTTGGTTGGCGGGTTTTCTTCCCCGTTGTGGCTATAAGCTCCAGAGGAGGTTGTTCCGGTATGACGAGTCTTCAGACCAGCCCGGTTGCGAGCGCCTTCGGATGCGCCGGCGCTCCACTTCGGTCCGAGCGACGCTTTCCTGGATCGAAAGCCCGCCTCACCATCGAGCAACGGGATACCCCGGCGGCCGATTGCCGGAACCGGCATGCGCCGCCCCAGGCGCCGTTCATCGTCCTGGCCGTCCACTGGAGTCTGAATCGCCCTTCCGCCGGGGCCGCGAAAAGCTGAGCCGGCGGCGGACCGCCAACGGTCCGATGGGCTCGCGTCCTACTGCACGTAGCCCAGGCTGCGGAGACGTTCGAGGTCGTCGGAATCGACCGCCGGCTGCGGGCCGCGCCGCTTCAGGACGCGCTGGTTGCGCTCGGCGATGATCTGCTCGGCCCGCGCGAGGAACTTCGGATCCGGCTTCGTCAGCGGGCGCGACTCGGACGGGTCGGCCCGGAGGTCGTAGACTTCATCCGGGTCGCGCGTCGATCGGATCAGCTTGTGGTCTCCGGCGATCACGGCAATCAGCTCGCGCCGGATGGATTCCGGCCACTGCCCGAAATCGGCGCCCGCGCCGCAGATCCGGCAGGACTGTTCCGCCAGCGCGTAGTCGCGCCCCTGGCCCCACGCCGATCCCTGGAGGTTCGGCGGCGCGGGCTCGTTCAGGGCGGCCGCGATGGTCGGGAAAAAGTCCACAAACTGCATGTGCGGCGACGGCTGGATGGCGCCCATCGACGGCGGCGCCTTGATCAACAGGAAGCCGCCGATCTCGGGCTGGTAAAGCGCGTTGCCGTGCTCGACGAAGCCATGCTCGAAGAACGACTCGCCGTGGTCGGTGGTGATCAGCAGCAGCGTGTTGTCGAACAGGCCGTCTTCCCTCATGTAGTCCAGCAGGCGGGCGAACTCGCGGTCGAGCGTGCGGAGTTCCGCGTCATACTGGCCGATCAGGAACTCCGCTTCATGCGGTTCGAATTGCGCCTGCCCCCAGCGGGCGGCGTTGAAGCGTTCGGTCGGGAAATCGAGCCATTCCGTCCCGGCGGGGCGGCGGGCGAAATGCTCGCTATCCTCGGGCGCGGGCAAGTACGGCTGGTGCGCGTCGAAGTAGTTCAGGAAAAGGAAGAACGGCTGGTCGCCGCGGCGTTCGAGCCACCTGAGGGCTCGGTCCGTGATCGAGTCCGCCCGGCGGTAGGGCGGTTCCAGGCGGCTGAATATGCGGGAGTGGCGGGCCATGTCCAGCGACATCGCCGTGCGCAGCCACGTTCCGGGAGAAGGCGCGGCGCCTACCTGGAAGCGGTGGAGCCAGGCAATCTCGCCTGCCAGGTAGGCCGAGCCGCCCGCGACGTCCTGGTACTCGAATCCGCGCATCAGGTCCAGGCTGCGCAGCGTCCCGTAGTTCGCGCCGATCGCGGCGGTCTGGTAGCCGCGTTCGTTCAGATACTCGGCCAGCGTGGGCGCGTCGTCGCGGATCGGAAAGGAGTAGACGTCCGGGTTGGCTTCATTCAGGCGAGGCGTGTCGGCGCCGTGGGCGGAAGGATAGAGGCCCGTGAACATGGAGGCGTGCGACGGAACGGTCCACGAACCTGTAGTGAACAGGCGGTTGGCGGCCTGGCATTCCTCTTGAGCGAAGCGGCGCAGCAGCGGCATGGTCTCGCGGTGGTAGCCGAACAGGTCGAGGTGGTCCGCCCGAACGGTGTCAAGCACCGCCAGCACGACGTTCGGGCCCGCCGAGCCGGCCCCGGCCGGCTGGTTGCCCGCGCGGACCAGTTGGAACGACCGAGGCGAGTACGCCAGCCCCCAGAGGAACACCCAGGCAACCGCGCAAGCCGTCGCCAGCCGCAGGGGCCGCGCGATGGGCTCGAAGGATTCGCTCCGCGGCGCGCGCCGGGCCACCACGATCAACGCCGCGTAGCAGATGGCGATGGCGGCGGCCAGGCTCAACGCGAAGCTCGTGCGCTTCTCCTCCGGAAGGAGCGTCCAGCCGCTGTGGAGGATCTGGAGAGCGCAGAAGGTTGCGGCGACGCAGACCGTGGCCCATACCAGGCCGAGTTCGCCGCCCCGCCGCCGGAACACGGCCATCGAGGCCCCGATCAGGATCGGTATCGCCGCCGCGAACCACATGATCGCCGCCGAGGCGCCCGAGACGCTCCCAACGATCTTCAGGAACACCGCGGCGTAGACGGCGATGAGCAGCGTCCACACCGCGCTCCGGAGGCGCGGCAGGCCGCCGGGGGTTGCCAGCGTTCGCCGCAGACGCGGGCTCAGCGCGACAACGGCGGCAGCCAGGGCCGCCAACCCGATCCCCGCGGCCAGCGGCAGCGCGATCAGGAGGGCCAGGTCCAGAGCGGTCGCCCGGACGCCGTAGTGGGCGAACAAGGTGGTCTCGGCGACCGCGTGCGCGAGCCCAACCAGGGCGCCGACGCCCAATGCCTCCCGGAGAACGCCGTCACGAGTAAACCAGCCCCGAATCCGCATGCCCACAGCCCCTCAACCTGTTAGACCGTAACGGCGGAGTATTGGTTACCGCAGGGTAGCAGCGAGAGGGCGTGCTGGCCGGGCCGGAGCGGGCGCCGTATACGGCCACCCGGCGTCTTCGCCACGCGTCGCTGGATAAAAGGACCTAAATCTCCTTGACATAGCCGCAATACGGGTGAAAAATAAGTGTCAGATAGTCCGTTCTCGGGAGGGATATTCCATGAGCGCCGCAGACGGACCGCCGGTTCACCACGCAAAAGGCCAGTGGGGCGCCGTCCTGCTCGCGGGGCTGGGTGTGGGCTGGATCACCGGTCTATCGGTTTCCCCTGTTGTCGCAACGGTTCTTTCTTCCATCATTGGCATTGTCGCAGGTGGCGCAGCCGGTCTGGCCGCGCTCGACGACAAAGCAGTTCCGAAGCGCGTGAACGCGTGGCCCATCGCGATCCTGGTGCTTGGCGTCAGCATCGGAAGCCCCATGGGCGTTGTCGCGCGCAGTCGCGACCTCTTCGGCCGGGCGGCGGCGCGCCCGCCGGAGACGTCAGCCGTGGTTGTCAACCAGGAGTTGCTGCAGAAAGCCGCGCTTGGAGTGCTGTATTCCGCACAGGGAAGGGACTGCGAGCGCCTGCTCGGCAGCCCGGACGCCTCTCTTCCAAGCGCCCTGCGAACCTCCAGCTTGCCGTGGGCGCCGCGTGTCGCCGAGCGGTTTACCGACGTGGCAATCATGCGTCGGGTAGTGGAGTGCTTATGCGAGAAATGACCGTGGGCCTTTCAGTAATGTTGTCGGCGCTGCTTGTGCCGGCTGCGGGGACCGCGGACGTGGACTATCGCGCGGTCTTCATGGTTGAAGCGTCCCGTTGTGTGAGCCTTCCCGAGCTGCGAACGCAGACAGGGTTTCTGCTTGAAGGAGTGCCTGGCTTGGTCACGGCGCTGCATGGCGTTGTCGGTTGCGGAAACATCTCCGCACGGCAGCCAGACCGCAACCTGCCGTACCCGAACCTGAGCATCCGCAGCGTCGATGTGGAACGCGACGTCGCGGTTCTTGCCGGGCCGTCGCTCCCGCCCGGGCCCTTGCTGAAGCCGCGCCCCGCCACCGTCCTGGCAGGTAGCACAGTGACGGTCATTGGGCACCCTGAGGCCATCCCCGGCACGTTGGATATGGAACTGAAGGTTCCCTCGCTGTCGCTCCGCCCACTATCCTTCGCGCTGCCGCCAGGTCTGATGCCCGCCGTGCAGAGGCGGCAGAGTCCAAGCGTGGATGTGAAGGTGCTGATGGTGAACGGCGATCTTCAGCCGGGTCACTCCGGTGCGCCCATCGTAGATTCCACGGGCCGAGTCCTCGGAGTGGCGAGCGGCGGCCTCGGCGACGGCGCCCTCGGAATAGGTTGGGCGATTCCGCTGAACGAAATCCAGTGGGTCGCAGCCGGCGTCCGGCAGTCCGATCTGGACAGGTTGGCCGGCAACGAGCCAACTCTCGTCTTCGCTTACCGTGACCCCGACAAAGCTCTTCCGCCGGCCGTTCAACGCTCTGCTGGCAGCGGCTGCATTCAACAGGCTTCCCTGTTCGACCTTGATCGCGGCGATTCGAGACCCGGGAGCGCACAAGCAGATCTGTTCCTTCAAGCGAAGACGAACATCGAGCGCTCGCTGGACCCGTGGGGTGGCGCCGCAATGGCGGTTATTGGTCCCCGTGATTTCAACCGTGTCACGCCGGAGTCCTTGGCTCGCGCTCCGTTCACCAGTCAGGGAATCTGCGCGAACCGCGACGAACGGAATCTCCTCCCCGCGGGCACCGTTTTGGCCGTACGCACGAACGAAAGTCGCCTGGCCAAAGTGCTCGTTCACGAAAGCCGTGGCGATTACGTCAGCTTCGAGTGGATCACGTTTGCCTTGCCGAGCGAGGGACCTTCTCCCGTGCCTCCAACCGTTCAGCCCTGTGGCGCCGAACAGGGACTGCTCTGTGGCTCGGGTGCGCTCCAGGGAGATGCGATCGACAGCTTTCGTGTGCTCAATCGCCAGGATGCGGAACTACTGGTTTCCGTGCGTTTCCGCCATCATGTCGCTCACGGTCAGGTTTGGCTTGGTTCATACCTCCTCGATCAGAACGGCGCCTCCCTAAGCGGTGGTTACCATCCGACGGCGGCGGTGGCGACGGCCAAGCCTGCCCTGGAGGTCGTGGCAGGAGAGGTCGCGGTCCGCGTTCCGCGTGGCTCCGGAGCCGCCCGCTTCTTGTTGGTCTGGCTCTACGAATCGTATAAGTCCGAGGCGTTCGCGTGTCGACGCTTCGATTACCGGGAATGACTCCCCTAAAGGTGGAGGCGCCTGTGTTCACATGGTTCTGGATTGGTTCCTTTGTTGTATTGATCTTTCTGGCAGGTTTGATGGGATACGCTTGCCTGAAGAACTGGCTTGGACTCCTCATCGACGACCGGGGCCGTTTTAGCCTCAATCATCTTCAGTTGCTGATGTGGACGCTGTTGGTGTTGTCGACGTTGTGCGCCGCATTCCTCGTAAGCGGTTTGGACCCGGAGTCGCTCCGCATCCCGCAGGAATTACTAATATTGATGGGTATCAGCGTTGGCTCGGCGACGCTGGCAGGCGCGGTCAAGAGTTCGAAGGACTTACCTGGGTCCACCGCGTTGGTGGCACGGCGCGGAATGCAGGTTGACCGCCCCGATGGCACGAAAGCCCCGATTGAACCCAAGATCAGTCAAGTATTCTTGGAGGAGGAAGGCAAGCAGGCCGACGCCGCCATCAATATCACAAAGTTCCAGAATTTCGCATTCACCATCGTTGCTGGACTTGCTTATGTGGTATTGACTTTACGATCCCACGGTTTTCCTGTCTTGCCGGAGCAGGTGCTTTGGCTCGTTGGCATCAGCCATTCAGGGTACATCGGGGGCAAGATTCCCAACAAGAGCTGATGCCGGTTGCGTGCAGGGGTTTGGCCTGGTGTCCTGCGGGCTACTTTCCCGCAGCCCTTCGCGTTAGGTCTCTGACTACGACGGCGCGGGGGTCGACGTAGGCAGCAGTTGCTCGGCGAATTCCGCTTTTCGAACCCACAGCGGCCGGATCTCGACGCACTTGCGGCGGCGCGCCGCGCCCGGTCGGCGGCGGCTTCCCCAACCAGTCGCCGCCTACAATGGGAGACAACCTCATGAGCAACCTTTTGCCAACCACCGAAGCGGAGGAGTGCGGGCCGGCGCCCCGCTTGCTGTCGCCCATCGAGCCTCTGCCGGATCGAACCGTTCAGCTTGGCGCGCTCGAGGTTCACCGCGTCCTGCCGGTTCGCGGCCGGCGCCTCATCGGTCCGTGGTGTTTCTTCGACCGGTTCGGCCCCGTGACGTTCCGCCAGGACAAAGCGATGGACGTTGGGCCGCACCCTCACATCGGCCTTCAGACGGTTACCTGGCTGCTCGACGGCGAAGTGGTGCACAAGGACAGCCTGGGGAGCGAGTGCCTGGTCCGCGCCGGGCAGTTGAGCCTGATGACCGCCGGACGGGGTATCGCGCACGCCGAGGAGACGCCGGGCGACAACTCGGGCAAGCTGGACGGCGCGCAGCTATGGGTGGCGCTGCCGGAACACAGCCGCTCGGTCGCGCCCCAGTACCTGTGCACGCCGGAACAGCCGGCGCGAGACCACCGGGGCGGCGTCGTGACAACGATTCTCGGAGAGTTCGCCGGCGCCGCGTCGGCCGGAGTACAGTTCAGCCCCGGCGTGGGCGCGGACATCGCGGTGCGCGCGGGCGAAACCATGAACCTGCCGCTCGATCCGGCATTCGAGTACGGAGCGCTGCTGGCTCGCGGCGACGCCCAGGCGCTTCGAGTTCCCCTGCAACGCAACACCCTGTACTACCTGGGCGCGGGCCGCTCCGAGTTGGATCTTTCCAGCCGTGAGGGCGCGCGGCTGCTGCTGATCGGCGGCGCTCCCTTCGGCGAGACGGTTCTGATGTGGTGGAACTTCGTCGCCAGGACCGCCGAGGAAATCGCCGCCGCCCGCCAGGCATGGGAACGCGGCGAACAGTTCGGCGACGTGCCGCGCTACAACGGCCCTCGCACGCCCGCCCCCCGGTTTCTCGGCCGTCCGATACCGTCGCCGGGCCGCTGACGCGGAGCGCGATCTCGCGCCGCTACCGCGAATAGACCGTCTTCTGCCGGTCGGCGTGGCGGTCGAGGGCAAGCTGGATGAGGCGGTGTACCAGCTCGGAGAAGCTCACGCCGCAGTGCTCCCACATCCTGGGGTACATGCTGATGGACGTGAACCCGGGGATGGTGTTGATCTCGTTGATGTAGAGCCGGCCGGTGGGCTTCTCGAGCAGGAAGTCGACCCGCGCCATGCCCTCGCACTCCACGGCGCGATAGCACTCGATCGCCAGGCGGCGCAGTTCCGCCATCCGCTCCGCGCTCAGTTCGGCGGGCACGCGGAAGCCTGCCTCGTCGAGCAGGTACTTATCCTCGTAGTCGTAGAACTCGCGGGAGGGCAGGATCTCGCAGGGCAGCGAGGCTTCCGGGCGGTCGTTGCCGAGCACGGAACACTCGAACTCGCGGGCGTCGATGGCGCGCTCGACGATGATCTTGCGGTCGTACCTGGCGGCGAGTTCCAGGGCGGCGCTCAGTTGTTGGGCGTCGCGGACCTTCGAAATGCCGACCGAGGAGCCCAGGTTGGCGGGCTTGACAAACATCGGGTAGGGGAAGAGCACGGCCGGATCGGCGCCGTCGAGGCTATCGCGCAGCAGGACGGTCGATTCGACAACCGGCAGGCCTCGTTCGCGGCAGAGGCGCTTCATGACGTCTTTGTCCATCGACGCGGAGGACGCGAGCACGCCCGCGCCGACGTAAGGCAGCGCGGCCAGCTCGAGCAGGCCCTGAACGGTGCCGTCCTCGCCGTAGGTGCCGTGCAGGACCGGAAAGGCGACGTCGATGCCGGGATTGCCGCCGGGCTCGGGCAGGATCGGGCGCGGCTGCCACTTGCCTTCCTTCGTGATGAAGTACTCGACGACGTCGTACCGGTCCCGGTCGATGGCGAGCATGATCGAGGTGGCGGACCGGATCGAGATCTCGTGCTCGCCGCTGCGGCCGCCATAGATGACGGCGACTGTCTGCTTCATAGGATTCGTTTCCCCATTACCGACGTAATCAGTTCCACCGCGAGGGCCGCCGTGCGGTTGGCTTCGTCGAGGACGGGGTTCACTTCCACCACCTCGACGGAAACCACCGCGCGGGAATCGCAGAGGGTTTCCATCAGCACGTGCGCTTCGCGGTAGGTGAGGCCGCCCCGGACGGGGGTTCCCACGCCGGGGGCCTCGCCCGGCTCGATTGCGTCCATGTCGAACGAGACGTGGATGCCGGCCGTGCCCGCGCCCGCGATTTCGATGGCGTCGCGGATCACCGCGGGCAGCCCGCGCTCGTCAATGTGGCGCATGGTGAAGGCGCGGACGCCGGAGTTGCGCACGTGGGGCTTCTCGAGCTGATCCACGTCGCGAATGCCGACCAGCGCGACGTTGCCGGGCGACGCCTTCGGCGCGAAGCCCAGCAGGCGCGACAGCTCCGGCGGTCCCAGGCCGATGCAGCAGGCCAGCGGCATGCCGTGCACGTTCCCGCTCGGGCTGGTTTCCGGGGTGTTCATGTCGGCGTGCGCGTCCACCCAGACGATCCCGAGTTTCTGTTTGCGCCGCCGCAGCCAGCGGGCCATGCCCGCCACCGAGCCGATGGCGACGGAGTGATCGCCGCCCAGCACCACCGGAAGCTGTCCGGCGCCGGCGGCGGCCTCCACCTGTTTCGCGATGCGCAGGCAGGTGGCGGCGATCTGCGGCAGGTAGCGGGCGGATTGCGTTCCCACCGGCGTCGCCTCGGGCTGGTCCACCAGGACGTTGCCTTCGTCCTCGACTTCGTAGCCGAGATCGGCCAACCGGTGGCCAAGGTTGGCGACGCGAATGGCCGAAGGCCCCATGTCGACGCCGCGGCGGCCCGCGCCCAGGTCGAGCGGCGCGCCGATGATGCGGACGCCGCCGGGCCGCGGACCCGCCACCCGAATACCCACCGCGGGCTCCACGGCGGTCAGGGCCTCGTGCGATACAGCATGCGGGGGAAAGCGATAGTCTCCCGCACGTGTTCGAGCCCGCATAGCCACGCGACAACGCGCTCGACGCCCATGCCGAAACCGGCGTGGGGAACCGAGCCGTACCTGCGCAGGTCGATGTACCAGTTGAACGCCTCGCGTGGGAGGTTGTGTTCCTCGATCCGCTTCAGCAGCAGGTCCGGGTCGTGGATGCGTTGGCCGCCGCCGACGATCTCGCCGTAGCCTTCCGGCGCGATGAAGTCGGCGCCGAGCGCAACTTCGGGGCGTTCGGGGTCGGGTTGGAAGTAGAACGCCTTGATCGCCGCGGGGAAGCGGTCTACGATCAGGGGGCGGTCGTGCGCTTCGCCGAGAAGCGTTTCATCCGGGCCGCCGAAGTCGCCGCCCCACTGGATTTCACTGCCCTTTTCCTGGAGGAACTTCACGGCCTCGTCGTAGCTGATGCGGGGGAAAGGCGACTGCACGGATTCGAGCTTCGAGAGGTCGCGCTCGAGCGTCGCCAGGTCCTGGCGGCGGTTTTCCACTACGCGGCCCACCACGTAGACGATCAATTCCTCGGCCACCTGCTTGACGTCGTCGAGGGTGGCGTAGGCCATCTCGGGCTCCACCATCCAGAACTCGGTGAGGTGGCGGCGGGTTTTCGAACGCTCCGCGCGGAAAGTTGGTCCGAAGCAGTAGACCTTGCCGAAGGCCATCGCGGTGGCTTCGTTATAAAGCTGCCCGGACTGCGTCAGGTAGACCAGGTCGTCGTCGAAGTACTTCGTCTCGAACAGCGTGGTGGTGCCCTCGCAGGCGGCCGGCGTGAAGATGGGCGTGTCCACCAGCGTGAAGCCGTGGGAATCGAGGTAATCGCGGATGGCCCGGATCACCTCGTGGCGGACGCGCAGGATGGCGTGCTGGCGGCGGCTGCGGATCCAGAGATGGCGCTGGTCCATCAGGAACTCGATGCCGTGCTCCTTTGGGGTAATCGGATACGGCTCTTCCTCCGCCACGCGCTGAAGCACCTCGACGCCCTCGACGTCCATCTCGTACCCGCCGGGCGCGCGCTGCTCCTCGCGAATCCTTCCGGTCACGATGAGAGACGACTCCTGCGTAAGGTGGCGCAGGGCGTTGAACGTCTCCTCCGGCAGCGCGTTCTTCTGGGCGACGCACTGCATGATGCCCGTGCCGTCGCGCACCTGCGGGAACAGAATTTTGCCCGAGCGGCGCAGGTTGTAGAGCCAGCCGGGAATCTGGACCGTCTCTCCGACGTGCCGGCCGGCGTCGGCGATGGTAATGCGGGTCATTTACTGTTCGTTCTCCAGCCTGTCGAAAACCTCATTGGCGCGGGCGAACGGTTCCGCCATGTCGGGAACTTCCCGCAACTCGAGCAGCAGCGGGTATTGATCCGGGCGCGAGCGCAGCAGCTTCATGGTCTTGTTCCAGTCGATGTTGCCGCCGTCGGCGAGGTAGGGAAAAAGGTGGAGGTCTTTTACGCCGTCGTTGTTGTGGATGTGGGTGGAGCGGATTCGATCCTTCATCCGCTCGTAGGCAGGCTCGATGCCTTCCATCATGTTGGCGTGGCCGACATCGAAGCAGAAGTTGATGTCGAGGTGGGTGATTCCCAGGATGTAGCGGAGCCGGTCGGAGGAGGAAAAGGCGTTCGGGATGTTCTCCAGCAGCACCTCCACGCCGCGCACGCCGGCGAAAACTTTCAGATCCTCCAGGCAGGTGAACGCCGCGTCCACCTTGGCGTCGTCCCACTCCTCGCCCGAGACGCCGAGATGCTGGACCAGGTAACGGAAGGGGATCTTCTCGGCGATCTCGATCGCCCGCTTGATCTCGTCGACGTTGGCGACGCGCCGGGGCTTGGACGTTTCCGTGATGGAGACGACGGAGTGCGGCCCGGACTTCCCCCAGACGTCATCGGTGTACATCGGGGCGTGCAAGGACCACAGCTCAAGTTCGCTGTCGCGGAACCAGTGCGCCAGCTCGTTGATCTGGGCGCGGTCGCGATAGTCGAGGCTCTGGCGCGCGCAGAAGATCTCCACGGCGGAGATGCCGGCGTCCAGAACGCGATCCAGCCAGACGACGGTAAGCCTGTGGTTGATGAACAAGTGGGAAGAGAGAACGTGTTTCATACGAGTCAGTAGCCGGCCGCCTTTCCGTGACCGCGGGGATCGGTTGCGCCTTCCAGCCGGTCCGCTTTCACCTGGATCGCCTCCACCAGCGCAACGCCGGCGGTAGACGCCACCTTGTGGCCGCGGCCGCGAAGAAGAGCAATCGTATCGGGAGAGAAGCCTTCCTCCATGTACAGCTCGTCCGGTTTCCACTGGTGGTGGAATCGCGGACGGTTCACGGCGTCCTGCACATTCATTCCGAAGTCGAGCGCGTTCAGCAGGACCTGCATGACGCCGGTGATGATGCGGGAACCACCGGGCGCGCCCAGCGTCATAAACAGCCGGCCGTCGCGCAGCACGATGGTCGGCGTCATGGACGACAGCGGCCGCTTGCCCGGCTGGATGGCGTTGGCCTCGCCCTGCACCAGGGCGAACATGTTCGGCTCGCCCGGCTTGGCGGAGAAATCGTCCATTTCGTTGTTGAGCAGAAAGCCGAGGCCCGGGACGGTGACGCCGCTGCCATATCCGCCGTTCAGCGTATAGGTGAGCGCGACGGCGTTGCCCTCGGCGTCGACGATGGACAGGTGCGTGGTCTCGGCGCGCTCGGCGGGGGCGGGGTCGCCGGGACGGATCGCGTCACTGGAGGAAGCGCGCGCCGGGTCGATCGTATTTCGCCGCTGCTCCAGATACGGCCGGGCCAGCAGACCGGCGACCGGCACGCGATGGAAATCGGGGTCGGCCAGGTGCTCGCTCCGGTCGGCATAGTAGCGGCGCATGACCTCGGCGACGTAGTGAATCGCCGACGCCGAGCCGGGACCTTCCCGGTCGTAGCCCGATCCTTCAAGCATGCCCAGCATCTGCAACACCCCGACGCCGCCCGAGCTTGGGGGCGGGGCGGTAATCAGCTCGTATCCGCGATAGCCGCCGGTCAGCGGCGCCCGCTCGACCACTTTGTAGCCCTTCAAGTCGGCGAGCGTGAACAGGCCACCGTTGGCGCTCATTTCCGCGACAAGGCGGCGCGCCGTCTCGCCCCCGTAGAACTCCGCCGAGCCGCTCTTGGCGATTCGCTCCAGCGTGCCCGCCAGGTCGGCCTGGACGATGGTCTCGCCCGGGCTGAAGTATTCGCCGTTTTTCAGGAAAATGCGGCGGGATTCGGAGAATTTCGCCAGGCGCGCCGAGGTTCGGAGCGAGTCCGCAAGCGCATAGGAAACGGGGAACCCCTGCCTAGCCAGCCGGATGGCCGGCGTCAGCAATTCCGTCCACGGTTTGCGTCCGAACTTGCGGTGCGCGTGTTCGAGGCCGCGGACCGAACCGGGAACGGCGGCGGCGCGCCACCCGGTGAGGCTGTCCTCGGTGAGCCGCCCATGGTCGTCGAGGTACATGTCGCGGGTGGCCTTTTCCGGCGCCCGCTCCCGGAAATCGATGAATGCCGCGCGCCCGTCGGCGAAACGCGCCAGCAGGAATCCGCCCCCTCCGAGATTGCCGGCCGAGGGGAGCGTCACCGCCAGCGCGAAACCCACGGCGACGGCCGCGTCGACGGCGTTGCCGCCCGAGCGAAGGATCTCGACGCCCACGTCGGTGGCCAGCGGTTCCTGCGCCACCACCATCGCGCGCTTCGCCGCGACCGGGTGCGCGGCGTTGGCCGCGGCCGCGAGCAGACTCAAGCCGACCGCCAGCGCGCGGCCCCCGAGGCGAAGCATAGATATTAGCTTACAGCACCGGCCGCGGAGGTCCGGCTTCAGCGCGCCGCCGTTTCGCGGCTCCGTTTCCACGCGAACAGGGCGATGCCGGCGGCGACGGAAACGTTGAGGGAGGAGATTTTCCCGGATAACGGAATGCGGACGAGGAAATCGCAATGTTTCCTGACATGCTCGTGCAGCCCTTTGCCCTCGGCGCCGAGCACGAGGGCGGCGGGGGCCGCGTATTCGACCTGGTCGTAGAGTTCGGCGCCCCGCTCGTCGAGTCCGTAGATCCAGTAGCCCCGTTCTTTGAGGGCCTCCAGCGTGCGGCTGATGTTGCCAGCGCGGACCACCGGCATGTGCGCCAGGGCGCCCGCGGCGGCTTTGGCCACGGTGTCGGTGAGGCCCGCCGCGCGCCGCTCCGGAACCACCACCGCGTCGACGCCCGCGGCGTGGGCGGTGCGAATGATCGCGCCGAGGTTGTGGGGATCCTCGATTCCATCGAGCACCACCAGCATCCGCGCCTTTTCGAAAATGCCCGCGTCGGCGTACCGGGCCGAGGCGCCCAGCGCCACGACGCCCTGGTGCGAGGCGCTTCCGGCGACGCGATCGAGCGCCTTCCGTTCTTCAAATCGCACCGGCACGGAGCGCTCGCGGCACAGGTCGACGATCTCCTGAATTCTGGCGCCTCCGGCGCCCCGCGCCACCAGTACGCGGTCGAGCGCCTGGCCGGAGACGAGCGCCTCCCGTACAGGGTGAATGCCGGCAAGAATGCCCATCGCTGAAGATCGTATCGCGAAACGTCCGGCGCCGTTCGACCCCGGTATTCCGCCGTCAGGCCCCGCTATCTTGCGGGCGCGGGAGGGCTTTGCTACTATCGGGTCTGCTGATCCCGCTTCGGGCGGCCGGAATCCACTATGCGGAAGGTTCCCCTTGTCGAATCGATTCGAATCATCGGGCGGGGGTCCGTAAATTGGGCGCAACGGCGGCCGATCGTCGTCTCGTTCGAGGTGACCGACTCGTGCACCTGCTACTGCAAGCACTGCGATCACGGCGGCCCGCGGGACGAAAGCGGCATTTTGAAACCCGCGGACTACCGGCGGTACGTCGATGCGCTGCGTCCCTGCGTGGTGCAGGTTTCGGGCGGCGAGCCGCTGATGCGGCCCGACATCGCCGACGTCGTCAGGAACATCAAGCAGGATTCCGGGCCCCCGTACACGATCCTGGTCTCGAACTGGTCCGAGATGACCGAGCGGCGGTACCTCGAACTGCGGGAGGCGGGCGTGGACCAGTTTTCCGTCAGCCTCGACTTTCCGGACGACCGCCACGATGTCTTCCGCGTCTATCCGGGCCTTTACGACCACCTGCGGGACCTCATCCCGCGCCTGGCCGCGCTGGGCCACGACGATATCGTCTTGAACTCCTGCATCACCAGCGAGAACGTCGCCGAGATCAACGCCATGGCAGACCGGGCGCGGGAATGGGGCGTCAACATCTGCTACAGCGCGTACTCGGCGCGACGGACGGGTTGCCGCGACTACTTCCTCAATTCGGCGGAGCAACTGGCGATCATGAACCGCGAGCTTGACCGGGTGGAAGCGCGGCGGGACGAGACGAACTGGATCGTCAACTCGACCTCGACCCTGGACGAAACCCGTCGCTACTTCGAGAACGGCGGCAGCCCCGGCTGTTCGGCGGGCCTGCGGTTCCTGGTGGTGACGTGCCGCGGCGAACTGCAGCCGTGTTCGATGCAGTTCCGCCGCTATGCGCTGGAGGACCGGGAGCGCATGATCGAGGAGTTCACCAGGACGAATACCTGCGATCAGTGCTACGTCTCGATTCGTTCCTACCTGGACAAGTCGTTTCCGCGGCTGCTGTGGGAAAACGTGAGCGGCTACTTTTCCTTCAAGGCCGCCGCGGCGGGCGCGAACTCGCGGTAACCACCCGCGCCGCGCGGACATCCTAAGATATTGAATAGGAGGGACGAATGCGCAGGCCGGTTGTGTCCGTAGGTTTGGCGGCGCTTTTCGCCGTTTCGGCATGGGGGGCGCGCGAGGAACAACTCAGCGAGGCCAAAATCCAGGAGATCATCCAGCAGTTCGCGGCCAAGGAAGCGGAATTCTCCGAGGCGCGGGCCAACTACACCTATCGCCAGTCGGTGCGGGTGCAGGAGCTGGACGAGTCCAGCCGCGTTCGCGGCAAGTACGAGGTGGTCACCGACATCATCTTCAGTCCCGAAGGGCGGCGGACCGAGCGCGTAGTGCATGCGCCCGTGGCGACCTTACAGCGCATCCAGTTGACGCCCGAGGACGAACAGGACCTGCGTAACGTCCAGCCCTTCGTGCTGACCACGAAGGACATTCCGAAATACCACGTCCGCTACCTGGGCAAGGAGACGCTGGACGAGATCCCCTGCTACGCGTTCGCGGTGAAGCCGAAAGAGATGCTGAAAGGCGAGCGCTACTTTTCCGGCATCGTCTGGGTGGACGACCGCGACCTTCAGATCGTCAAAACCTACGGCCGCGGCGTCGGCTTGCAGCGGAAGGGCTACGACAACCAGTTTCCGAAGTTCGAGACCTACCGGCAGCAGATCGACGGCAAGTACTGGTTCCCCACCTACACCATCGCCAACGACACCCTGATGTTCAAGACAGGACCGCAGCCGATCAAGATGGTGGTGAGATACGACGACTACAAGCGGTTCGGCAGCGACGTGAGGATCACCTTCGGAGACGCCGTGGAAGGCGGCGCCGAGCAGAAGCCGGAAGAAAACAAGCCAAACGCGCCGAAGCCGTAGGGCGGCGAGCGGCCAGTGTGGCGGCGCTTGGCTCCCGGCGTGAGAGCAAGCCGAAGCGGCTGCCGGTGGCGCTGACTCGTGACGAGGCCCAGGCCATCCTCACCGAACTGGACGAGAGTTATGCTTGAGGAGAAATGAATGGATCCTAGCCCAGTGCTGGAGCTGAATGCCTTCGTGCCCGCCAAGGATTTCGATCTATCCAAGCAGTTTTATTCGGACATCGGTTTTGATCTCGCCTGGTCAAATGACAACATCGCGAGTTTCAAGATCGCCTCCTTCAGCTTCCTGCTACAGAAGTTTCACGTCCAGCAGCATTCTGAGAACTTCATGATGAGCTTGATGGTGGAAGATGCGGATCGCTGGTGGGAGCACTTCGAGCGCATCGGACTTCGGGAGAAGTATCCGCACATCATGCTCAAGCCGCCTGCGATGCAGCCTTGGGGCATTCGTGTCCTGTATGTCTCGGATCCCACGGGCGTGCTGTGGCACATCGCGGACCGAAAGAATGCATAACAAACGCATGCGCGCGACGCGCGGGGACGCACGCGGGTGATTGGAACGTTAGGGCGCTAAAACCCAGATATGCGGGGTTTTCTGATTGGATTCGTAGCGAGCGCCGTCGTCGCGCTCGTGTATGGCGCGTTCATCGCACAGCGTGAAGAAAGAATAAGAGGGTACCTGGCTACGCAGCGTCAGGGTTGGGTGCGGCGTAGATCCGTGCGAGCGTTCGTAGGCGGGGTACGTGGAAACGCGGCAGCAGTAGACAGCAGCATGTTGGCCTTCTTGGTCGCCATCATCCCATTCGCCGTCGCATTCGCGGTGTGGTCGGCAGGCGCGACCCTCCAGCTCGAGTTTGAGACCGTATATCGGGACCTCGTGCAGAGCGGGGAGGTGTTCAGTGGTAAAGAGCCCGCATCCCCAGAGGCATTAGAAACTCAACTGAAGGTGTTGCTTGAAAGAGCAGATTCTCTCAGGCACCCCGTGGCTCGAAATGTGCTATTAGGGCAACTCCTAAGTGCTTCTCTTGTTGCGTCCGGCATCTTCGTCCTGTTCGTCTGGATGCCGTTCATCGCCATGCGGGCAAAGTTCGCATCGGAGATTGAGCGCTTCACATTGCGAATACAAGGTCTCGCGAGCAAGAGCGAACTTGCTGAACTGGCTGTGCTCGAAGCAACTGTGAGCGATGAAGACTCTCTCAGATCCTTCATTAAACATGCTCGCGTTATCGCAACGCGGCACGCTGTCCCACAGCTGGTGACGCGCTTTGACCTCTGGAGTTTGTCGAACGATCGCGCGGTCTAAGACCGTTTGCAGCCGGCGGCGGCGCGACCATGAGTCGCCGCGGCTGAAACGCGGTCGTTAGGCTCATGCCGTCGAAGGCCGCAGGCGAGCAGGACCGCCAAGAGTCAGCGGTCCCGTTTGCCCTTCAACAGTTGAGAGTCAGGCGCGTTCAGAGCCGCTGCGACCGTCCCGGCCGCAGGGCGGCAAACGGCCAGTCTAGCGGCGGCCGGCGCGTGCGAGGACTCTTCAAGAGTGACGGTTGCTGGTGGGATGATATGGAAATGGCGAAGACGCAGTCCGCGAATCGATCTTCGCTTCCTATCGAGTACTACCGGGAAGAGGATGGCCGTTGGCTTGCGGATATCCCGGCGCTTCCCGGCGTCACCGCATACGGGCGGACCAGGAAGCAGGCGACGGCGGCCGTACAGGCGCTCGCGCTACGGCTGATCGCCGATCGGCTGGAGCACGGAGAGGCGGTTCCCATCGGATCCTGGCGCGCCCGGGATGGCCGGATTTCTTGTTCGCCTATCATGACCGCGTCACTCTCGGACCTGCCGCAATGAGGGTGCTGGCGAAGAAAACCGGGCTGCGACGCGAAGACCTATAGCCGGGAGTATTCCGGCGCCCTTCGGTTATCTCTATCCTATTTTTCTCTTTCTGAACTCGTCCACGGCGACGGCGAGGATGATGACGGCGCCGATGATCACTTGCTGGAGATCCGGGCTGATGCCCAGCAGGTCGCTGCCGTTGGAGAGCAGACCCATGATGAAGCCGCCGATCAGCGTGCCGATGACGCTGCCTTCGCCGCCGCGGAGGCTGCCGCCGCCAATCACCACCGCGGCGATGGCGAGCAGTTCGTACGTCATGCCCGCCGTCGGCTGGCCGGTCATCAGGCGAGAGGCCTCGATCATCCCGGCCACAGTCCTGGGGCCTCATCGAGCAATGCCTGACCCAGCCAGGCATCGGTATTGTCCTCTGCGGTCGGCTTTGCCCTTCAGGTCGCCGATCGCCCAGTGGATGCCGTCGAAGGCCGCAGGCGAGCAGTTTCGCCAAGAGTCAGCGGTCACGTTTGCCCTTTAACAGTTGAGAGTCAGGCGCGTTCCAGAGCCGCTGCGACTGTTCCGGCCGTAGGGCGGCAATCGGCCAGTCTGGCGGCGCCCGGCAGCCCGGCGGATGCTGCGCGAGCGCTACGGAGTGAGCTTCCGCGAAGGATGAACGGAGGAGCGCTGGTCCCCCTCAAGCGGTTGTTCTCCGAGGCGAGTCGCTGAACGATGCGGACCAAGGGAATCGCGAATTTGCCCCGGCTCGATTTCCGGAGCAACGATCGCCGACGCCAGCCGGCGCTGTTCCGGAGTAACATCCAACTCCCAGCAGATATCGCACAGCATCCGCTTTGGGCAGTACTCCTTCCAGCAACGGATGGATCCCAGTTGAGCCCAGAAGATCCGGGAGACATGCTCGGTGGACCTGCCCTTCAGGAGCATCAGATCGCCGGAGCGCAGTTCGGCGCGAAGGAAGTCAGCAGCTTCTCTCAACCGGGCGAATGCATGAACGTTGCCGGCTTGCATGCCCGCCTGAATGGCCTGGCGCTTGCCGAACTCGGCGTTTCTGCCGATGAACACTGCGACCTCCGCGGCGCGAGCGCTCCTTCCGGCAAGGCGCCTCAGGCGCTGCCGGCGGTTCATCCCGGTATCGGACACATCGGTGACGACAGCGATCCGGCGCGTAGCTGAGGCGCTCTCGAGAACACAGAAAGCCTCTTCCACGGAATCGATGGAGGCGCTGAAATCGTCCCGGAGAACGATGGCTCCGTTGGGCAGCCGAACCGGCAGCAACCTGCCTGGGAAGGGTTCGACATCTGCGAGGGCAGCAGCCGCGCGATGCGGGTGCACTCCCAGGGAATCAGCGGCCGCGAGCGCGGCCAGGGCGGAATTCAGCCAATGAAGTCCAACGAACTGCGTCTTGACCGGTTGTACTGCCGCGGGCGTCTTGAACGCAAAGCTGAGTCGACCGGGCCAAGCGCCACAAACCTGCGCCGCCGAGTAGTCGGCTTCCGGCGCCTGGCCGAAATAGCGGATTCGGCCGTTAAACCCTTCGCCCATCCGCGCCACGCGCTGGTCGTCGCGGCAGAGGATGGCCAACCCGCCCCGGGGCAGACTGCGTAACAGCACGCTTTTCTCGGCCGCGTATTGTTCCAGGTCAACGAAGGTATTCGTGTGGGCGCGTTTCACATTAAGCACGATGGCGACATCCGGCCGCACCAATCGCGCCACTCGGCCCATCGTGTTGGGCTCCCCGACGCCAACTTCCAGCACGGCGAACCGGTGCCAGGGCCGAACCTTGAGGATGTTCAGCGGAACGCCTTCTTTGGGGCCGTTCTGGTTGCGGTACGTGCGATAAGTTGGACCCACGCTGGAGAGTATGCCCGCCAGGCATTCCTTAGCGGTGGTCTTTCCCAGGCTGCCCGTGATCGCGATGAACGTCGTACGGAACAGCAGCCTCCGCCAGAGGAATGCGACGAAATAAATGGCCGGCTTCACGCGGCGGACGATGGCGCCTAGCGCCACCTGCCGCAGCCAATAGATGTGGCGTCCCGTGGTCATGCTCCGCTTTCCTCGGATGCCTAACACCCGCTTCCGCGGCCCATTATAGTCATGTACGGCGCGAAGTGCCGAAGGCAACCTGCGGGCGGACCGGCGATCGGCCCGGCGGCGGTTGGGAACCGCCGCGCAGGATGAGATCCCGCCCCACGCGCCGTGGCTGAACTGGAATGGTTATTTCCTGACTGACGCTAATTCCGGGGCGTTTCTCCGGTTATCTCTATCCTATTTTTCTCTTTCGGAACTCGTCCACGGCGACGGCGAGAATGATCACGGCGCCGATGATCGCCTGCTGGAGATACGGGCTGATGCCCAGCAGGTCGCTGCCGTTGGAGAGCAGACCCATGATGAAGCCGCCGATCAGCGTGCCGATGACGCTGCCTTCGCCGCCGCGGAGGCTCCCTCCGCCGATGACCACCGCCGCGATCGCCAGCAGTTCGTACGTCATGCCCGCCGTCGGCTGGCCCGTCATCAGCCGGGAGGCTTCGATCATCCCGGCCAGCCCGGTCAGCAGGCCGCCGATGGTGTAAACCGCCGTCATGTGGAAGACAATCGGCACGCCGGCGTAGAGAGCGGCGTCGGGGTTCGAGCCGATGGCGAAGGCGTACCGCCCCAGCCGGGTGTGCTCCAGGATCACGTGGACCACCAGGGCCGCGCCCAACACCAGCAGAAGGGCGAACGGCACGTGGAACAGCTCGCCGTCGCCAAGAAACGAGAAGCCGCGCGGGACGTCGTGCACGGGCAGGCCGTTCGAGATAATCAGCGCCAGCCCCCTGACGATGCCCATCGTTCCAAGCGTGACGATGAACGGCGCGATCCGGAGCCGGGTGATAAGAAACCCGTTGACGAAGCCCCAGAACGCGCCCGCGGCGAGCCCGACGGCGATGCCGGTCAGGATCGAGTAGCCGTTCGCCATCGCCATCGTGCCGAGCAGACCGGCCATGGCCAGGATCGAGCCGACCGAAAGGTCGATGCCGCCGGCGACAATCACCAGCGTCATTCCCAGGGCCATGATGTTGATGACGGCGGTCTGGCGGACCACGCTCGAAAGATTGACTACGGTGAGGAAGTGAGGCGAGGCGATGGAGAGGCCGACAAACAGCGCGATCAGGGTGAGAAACGGGAGCAGGCGCTGAATCATGGCGCGGACTCGCCCACCATCGCGTGACGCAACAGATCTTCCTGGTTCGCGCCCCGGGGCAGTTCGCCGCTGATGCGGCCCTGGCGCATGACGACGAGCCGGTCGGCCACCTGGAGCAACTCCGGGATTTCCGAACTCACCATCAGGATGCCCGCGCCGTCGGCGGCCAGCCCGTCCATCAGTTCGAAGACCTCGCGCTTGGCGCCGACGTCAATGCCTCGCGTGGGCTCGTCGAACAGGAGGACGCGGGCGCCGCGGAAGAGCCACTTTGCAATCACCACTTTCTGCTGGGTGCCTCCGCTCAGGCGCGCCGCGATCTGGCGCGGCGACTCGGCCCGAATGCGCAGCCGTTCGGCATATTGCGCGAAGGCTCTTCTCTCGGCGGACCGCTGGAGAATTCCGTTGGGACTGACGGCGGGCAGGTTCGCCATGGTCAGGTTCTGCGCCACCGGCAGCAGGGTCGCGAGCCCGTGTTTCTGCCGGTCTTCCGGAATCAGCGCAAGCCCGGCCTTCACGGCGTCGCGAGGGGAGCGGATCCGGGCCTGGCGGCCCCGAATCCGGATCTCGCCCGAATGGATGGGATCGAGTCCGAACAGCGCGCGGCAGAGTTCCGTCCGGCCCGCGCCGACGAGGCCGGCGAGCCCGACGATCTCGCCCGCGCGAACGTGAAAGCCGATATCGCGCAGCAGGACGCCGGCGTTCAATCCCTCCACGCGGAGCAGCTCTTCGCCGGGAGGGTATGGCGTCCGGCTGTAGATGGCCGTGACCTCGCGCCCCACCATGTGGCGGATGATCTCGTCGTTGGAGATGGCCGCCAGGTCGCCGGAATGCACGGTGGCGCCGTCGCGGAGAATCGTCACCTGGTCGCCCACGGCGCGCAACTCCTCCATGCGGTGGGTGATATAGACGGTTCCCACGCCGCGGTCGCGCAGCGCCCGCACGATGCGGAACACTTCCCGGGTCTCGGCCTCGGAGAGCGACGACGTGGGCTCGTCGAAAACGAGGAGACTGGAGCCGCGCTGAATGGCGCGGCAGATCTCGACGAGCTGCTTGCCCGCCGGGCTGAGGCGCTCGACGCGCCAGGACGCCTGGAGCGGAAACCGGTGCTCCTCGATCAGCGACTCGGCCATTTCGAGCATCCGGCGGCGCCGGACGAACCCCATTGCGGCGGCGGGCGCCCGCCCGAGAAAGATGTTCTCCGCCACCGTCAGGTGCGGCGCCAGCAGGGACTCCTGGTGCACCATCGCGATGCCGGCCGCCGCGGCTTCCGAGGGCCGGCGGAAACGGACCGGCCGGCCCTGCCAGATCACTTCGCCTCCGTCGGGCTGGATCATGCCGGCGACAATCTTCATCAGCGTGGATTTACCCGCGCCGTTTTCTCCGAGCAGAAGATGGACCTTGCCGGCCTCGACGGCCAGGTTGCCGTCGCGCAGCGCGACGACGCCGCCAAATCTCTTTTCGATGCGACGAAGGGCGAGGAGCACCGGACGGACCAGTTTACACAATGCCGGCCGGCCGCAGCGGGATCAGATCGCGGGATCCTCGACGGACTCTTGGCCCAGATCGGCGGCCATGTTCTCGAACTTGGTGAACTCTTTCAGGAACACCAGCTTCACCTTTCCGATGGGGCCGTTGCGCTGCTTGGCGACGATGAGGTCGGCCAGCCCGCGCAGGTCTTCGCGGTCCGGCTTGTAGTACTCCTCGCGGTAGATGAAGCCGACCAGGTCGGCGTCCTGCTCGATGGAGCCCGATTCGCGCAGGTCGCTGAGCTGCGGAACGTGATCGCCGGGGCGCGTCTCCGGCGCGCGGCTCAACTGCGACAGCACCAACATCGGCACGCTCAACTCCTTGGCCAGCATCTTGAGCCCGCGCGAGAGATGACTCACTTCCTGAACGCGATTCTCGAAGCGGCCCCGGCCGCTCATGAGCTGAAGGTAGTCGATCACCACCAGCCCGAGGCCATGCTCGGCCTTCAGCCGGCGCAGCTTGGCATGGATGTCCATCAGGTTGATGCCGGCCGTGTCGTCGATGAACAGCGGCGCTTCCACCAGGTCGGCGGCGGCCATTTGCAGACGGCGGCGCTCATCTTTATTCAGAAAGCCGGCGCGGAATTTCTGCTGGTCGACGCGGGCGGCCGCGCAGATCATCCTGGTAAGCAGGGCCTCCTTGGACATTTCGAGCGAAAAGACCGCAACGGTCTTGCGGAGGCTGGGGTGGGTAGCAATGTGCTGCGCCATGTTGAGGGCCAGCGCGGTCTTTCCCATTGACGGCCGGGCCGCGAGAATGATCAGCTCTCCTTCGTGCAGGCCACTGGTCATTTCGTCGAACTTCACAAAGCCGGTGCTGACGCCTTTCAAGCGCCGGCTGGGGTCGAGAAAGGCGTTGAGTCCTCCCTGGAACTCCTCGATGATCTGGCGGGGGTTGGAGAGCGCGGAGCGGTCGCGGTCGTCGCCGAGCTTCAGCAGGGATTCCTCGGCGGTGGCGAGGATCTCGTCGGCATCCTCCATGCCCAGGATGCAGCGATCGATCAAGCTCTGCGCCGAGGCGATCATCTGCCGTAGGGTCGCCTTGTCCTTGACGATCCGGACATAGCCTTCCAGGTTGAACAACGGCGGCATGCCCTCGTCGAGAGAAACGATGTAGCCGATGCCGTCCACGGATTCGAGCTGGCCGTTCTTCTTCAGCTCTTCGATCAGGGCGAGGCGCTCGATCTTCCTTCCGCGCTCGTTGAGGTCGCGCATGCGCGCGAAAATGCGGCGATGCTTTTCGAGGCTGAAGTCCTCGACGTCGATGGTAGCGGCGGCTTGCAGGAAAGCCGACTCGTCGGTAAGGATTGCGCCAAGAATCAGGCGCTCCGCCTCGACATTCGCGGGCAGGCCCCGCTCCAGCGCGATATCCCCGGTTGCCATTGTTTGCCTACAATACCTGGAGGCGAAGGGCGTTACAAGAAAAAAAACAGCCTAGCGAACCGAGCGGGTTAGGCTCTGAAATTTCGCCGCCTCCGTAGAGCCGCCGCTCTGTGGACGTTTTGCCCTGGAAACTCCAGCGGCTCCGCGTCACAGTCCAGGTTTTCCACAAAACGTCCACAAAACATTTCACTACTATTATGTATCAGGATCGCGGAGGAACAGAAGCGAAAACCGCCGCCATGGGAGGTTCGCCGAGGCGCCTCCCGCGGGGACTGTCAATCGCTATCCGATAATCCAGGTATGGATTCCCAGCCGGGCAGGTCCCCGATGCCGGGCAAGCCTTCCGCCGACCCTCGGGTAAACGTGTACATCGACGGGTACAACTTCTACGTGCCCCTGAGCGGCATGGACCGGAGCCGGTATGAATTGTCCTGGTGCGATTTCCTTTCGTTGGCGCGCGTTCTTACCAAACGGCTCGCCGCGGAACATCCGACCGAGTTCGGGACCTGCGCGCTCGGCGCGGTCAAATACTTCACCGCCACGATCCCGGAAAACATGCCGAAAGACCGGAGCGGCATCGAGCGCAAGTACTCCTGGCTGGATGCGCTCCACTATCATACGGCTGGAAAAGTGGAGGTGATCCACGGTACGTTCCGCGCCCGCAGACATCGCTTCTATATCGAACGCGACGAGTTGGAGAACCTGGCGCGTTGCGGGATCGCAGTGGATTGGAAGCTTGTGAATCCGGCCAGCGCGACGTTTCACCCCACGCTGAGGATTCACGAAGAGAAGCAGACGGATGTGATGTTGGCGTGTTCGCTCGTCACCGATGCCGCGTTGGGCCGTTCGGGATCTCCGGCGCCCCTATCCGTTCAGGCGGCTCCGCATCATCGGTCGAACACGCGCCCGCACCCGGCGCCATGTCACGCCGCGATCGTCATCAGCGCCGACATCGACTTCTTGCCGGCCGCGGAGATGACGATTTCCGTCTTCAGTTGCCCTGTGGCCATGGCCTTCACGTTCCCGCATACGGGATACGACTTAGGTGAAATGGCGCACGGTCGCCGCCACCCGCACTTATTCACGATCGAGGTCGCCGAGGCCGAACTTCGGCGCTGCATGCTGCCGCCGGAGGTCCCGCTGCCGGACGGCCGGCGAATCCAATTCGAAAAAATCAAGCGATCCCACTTCAATCGCGTGAAAGCGACCGGCGGGTAGATAGAAGCGGCCAGCTTTCAGTGCTCAGCTTTCAGCTTTGGAGGAGGAACTCCGGCGGATTTCACCAAATCCGCGGCTTTTTCCGCAATCAGCAGGGCGGCAGCGCACGTATTCCCGTCGACGATTTCCGGCATGATGGAGGCGTCGGCCACGCGCAAGCCTTCCACGCCCCGTACCTTCAAGTCCGCGTCGACTACCGCCAACCGGTCAGAGCCCATTTTGCACGTTCCGGTCGGGTGAAAGCAGGTTTCCACGGATGTTCGAATGTAGTCGGCGATTTCGCGATCCGTGGCGATCTCGGCGCCCGGGAGCAGTTCGCGGCGAAGAGGGAATCCGCGCATCGTATTCGTGTGGGCGATCTTTCGGGCGATGCGTACGCCTGAAACCAGGGCTCGGACGTCGGATTCCTCGCGGAGATAGCCGGGATCGATGAGCGGCGGGTCCATTGGATCGGCCGATTGGAGCCGGACCGCGCCGCGGCTTTGGGGCGTCATCAGGCAGAGTTCCATGTCGACGGCGCCAGGGTAGAGCGAACTCTGAAAATGGGTGACGAACTGAAGGTCGGGCGAGGGCTTCGAGGCGCAGGATTTCATCAGGGCGCCGGATTCGCAGCAGTTGGAGGCCATCACGCCCTTGCGCGCCGCGGCGTACAGTAAAGCGTGCGGAATCCAGTGCTTCATGTCGCCCGGCGAGCCGCGTCCGGACTCGAACAGCACCGGCGCGCGAGGGTGATCCTGAAGGTTTTCGCCGACGCCGGGCAGGTCGACCGCGGTCGCGATCCCGACGGAAGCGAGATGATCGGCGGGTCCAATGCCGGACAGCATCAGGAACTTCGGAGAGTTGATGCTGCCCGCGCATAGGATGATTTCCCCGGCCGCGCGCGCCACCTCGCGGCGTCCGTCCCGAACGTATTCGACGCCCGCCGCCCGCGCGCCGTCGAGCACGAGGCGGGAAGCGTGCGCTCCGGTGATCGCGGCGATCCCCGGCCGCCCTGTTCCGGAGCGCAGGTAGGCAGTGGCGGAACTGACGCGCCGGCCCGCGGACTGGGTCACCCGGAAATAGCCGGCCGCCTGTCCCCCGGCGCAATCGAGATCTCCGGCGGCGGGAACGCCGATTTCCGCGCACGCTTCCACAAATGCCCGGGAAAACGGCGCGATATAACGCGGGCGCGAGATGTGCACCGGTCCGCTGTCGCCGTGATCGGGCGGCCCGGCCGGCCGATAGTTTTCGAATTTCTTGAAATAGGGCAGCAATTCGCGAAACGACCAGCCGGGGTTGCCGAGCGCTGCCCAGGCGTCGTAGCAGGCCGGGCTGCCCCGCTGATACATCATGGCGTTGGTGGAGGAGCCTCCGCCGAGGACCTTCGCTACCGGCATCGAGACTCTCCGGCGCGCCAGCCCCGCCTGCTGGGTGGTGAAGTATCTCCAGGAGAAGGCGGTGATCTGCCGCAGGCTCGGCAAGGGCGTCGACAGCAGCAACGGCGCGTAGGCGCCGCCGGCCTCCAGAACCAGAACCCGGGCGCCGCCGCGCTCAGCGAGTCTGCCCGCGAGAACGCACCCGGCCGTGCCCCCGCCGACGACGATGTAGTCCCATTCTGGCTGTCGCGTCACGGCCGCCGCAATTCCGGGATCGGCCGCGCCGGGCCGCGAACCTTCCGGAGTTCCGGTCTGTGCCGGAGATCGGAGTTTGAGCGCAGGACGAGCGTCCGGAATGCCTCCCAGAAGAAGCCCGTAGCATTGGCCGCCTGGGAAACAGCGAGCAGAACGGACTGCAGCGGCGCTCGGCGAAGGGGGACTCTCTTAAACGGCTGCGCCGGCACGCCGAGGTAGAAGGTCCAGCGTTCATAGCGGCCCTTCAGCCAATTTCCCGAGCCGACCAGGTAATGGTGCCGAAACGCCCCTCGACCGTAGCGAAAATGCTGGCGGTAGAATCCCGCCGGCGTCAGCCGGTGGTAGTGATGCACCACCGCGTCTCCGCTGTAGATTACCTGAAAGTCCCGGCTGAGCCAGCGATAGCACAGGTCCCGATCTTCCCCGCCGGAAACGGACCAGCGCGCATCCAAACCGCCGGCGGGCTGAAACCGGTCGCGGGGGAAAACGATATTGGAGGTGGGGTAGAAACGCGTCGGGCCGCCTTCCCTGTTGTAGTGCTCGACGAGATGCGTCATCAGGAGCTGGCTGGCGCTGGAGAACGGGTTGTGGTCCAGGGCGTTCACGGTTTTCCCGGCCACGGCGCAGCCGGGATTGGCGGCGCACAACCGTTCGAGTCTCGACAACCAGTCGGGCGCGGGCCGGCAGTCGTCATCGGTGAAGGCCAGGTAACGGCCGCGCGCGAGTTCGGCGCCCCGCTGGCGGGCGTTGGCGCAACCGGCGTTCGCCTGGACCAGCAGGCTGACGTTCAATCGCGGCCGGTATGGCGCAACCACGTCGTCGAGCGGACGATCGCTGCCGTCATCGACGAGGATGACCTCAAACCGGTCCCGAGGGTAATCCAGCCGGCAGAGCGACTCCAGAAACCCCGCGACCTGCCGCGGACGGTTGAAAGTCGGAACCACCACCGAGAATACCGGCTCGGCGCCGGGCGAGTGTCCCGAGTCGAGCGGCATGGCCGCGGCGACGCCGTCGGGTTCGGCCGGAGGCGCAAGCGGCGGCGCTGGATCGACGTCCAGGGGAAGACCCGCGCCGCGCGACTCCA
Source organism: Bryobacteraceae bacterium (assembly GCA_026129905.1). Taxonomy (GTDB): domain Bacteria; phylum Acidobacteriota; class Terriglobia; order Bryobacterales; family Bryobacteraceae; genus JAHCHE01. The sequence continues at coordinate 35,238 of JAHCHE010000048.1, forward strand.
CCGCCGCCAGGGCGATCTCCGTCGCCCGCCAACCATCGACGAGGGTTGACTCCGGAGGCCGCCCCGAGGCCACCGCATCGACGAAATGCTGCCATGCCAGGCGATAGGATTCCCGGTATTCCCCGCCTCGGGCCATCGAGGCGAGCCCGGCCGGCAATTCGCGCGCGAGATGGACCAGCCGGCGCAACCTGACCGGCAAGGCGCCGGGAACGTCCTTGGCGCCGAACAGCTCGAGTCCTTCGAACCGCAGGAGGGAAACACGCAGCCGGCCGGCGCTGCCGCAGACCTCGATTTCGATATCGTGGCTGGTCCGTTCCGAGAGAACCGCCGTGGCGAGGACGCCGTTGTCCAGCGTCGCCGCGACAATGGCCGATTCGTCGTCCCGGACGCCGTCCCGGGCGGCCGCGAACACCCGCCGAACCTCCGCACCGGTCAGAAACCGCCAGAGATCAAAGTGGTGCACGCCGATTTCGATCAGCGCGCCGCCGCCGGATTCGCGCCGCGCCCGCCAGTCGGGCAGACCTTCATCGGATCGAGGGCTGTTCCACACCGAGCGGATGGATTCGATCTCGCCCAGCTCGCCGGACCGCAGAACGTCGCGAGCCTGACGGACCAGGCGGTGCCAGCGCATGTGGAATCCGGTCATCGCCAGCGCGCGCGTCCGGTTCGCCAGGGCAACCAGCGCGGAACATTCCTCGCCTGTCAACGCGAGCGGCTTGTCGATCCAAACGTGCTTGCCGGCGTCGAGCGCCGCGGCAGCCACGCGGAGGTGCTGCCCCGGCGGGACGCACACTCCGATGGCATCCACTTCCACGCCGGCCAGCAGCGATTCCAGGTCGGAGTAACAATCCCGAACCCCGAAACGTTTCGCGGCGTCGCTTGCTTTTCGAAGGTCGAGATCGGCGACCGCGGCAATCTGGATGCCCCTGACGCGCCGTAACGCGGGCAGGTGCTTGTAGAGGGTTACCTCGCCGCAGCCGACGAGGCCGAGACGGACCGGCTTTGCTAGGATCATTGGCGCGCAAGCACTGGCAAATTGGGTCTTTAACTCCTACGTCTACCTTATCGTCAAATTCGAACGCCGTCTATACCAAAAGCTCTAGTACGAACGGCGGGAGAGCAAAAAAGGAGATAGCGGGGCTTGCGTCCGCCTTCCACCTTCCAGCCTGGCTTCTTCGTTTAGTAGGTCGCGCGGCCGCCGCTGGCGTCCTGGCAATGGCCGGTCATGAAGGAACACTCGGGGCTGGCGAGGAAATGCACGACGGCGGCGATCTCCTGAGGCGTGCCGGTGCGGCGCATCGGAATCCGCTGCGTCATGTAGTCGATCTGCTCCTGGGTGAGCTGGTCCAGAATGTGCGTTCGGACAACCGCGGGGGCGATCGAGTTGACGCAGATGCCATCGAGCGCCACTTCCTTGGCGAGCGACTTCGTCAGCGCGATGACCCCGGCTTTGCTGGACGAATAGGCCACCATGTTCGGATTGCCTTCCTTGCCGGCGATCGAGGCGACATTGACGATCCGCCCGTACTTGCGTTCGCGCATATGAGGGATGACGGCGCGGCAGCAATAGAACGCGCCGGTGAGATTCACGTTGATGACGCGGCCCCAGTCTTCGTCGGACTGCTCCCAGATGGGAGCGGCTTTGCCGGCGATGCCGGCGTTGTTCACCCAAATGTCGATGCGTCCGGAGCGCGCCAGCACGTCCGAGACGGCGCGCGAAACCGACTGAGGATCGGTGATGTCGAGATGGAGAGCGAACGCGTCGCCCCCGTGGGAGGAGATGGAGGCGGCGACTTCCCCCGCCGCGTCCTTGTTTACGTCGGCCACAACCACGCCGGCGCCAGCGGCGGCTAGCCGCCGGGCAATCGCCTCGCCGATGCCGGTGGCCGCTCCGGTTACAACCGCCGTTTGTCCTTTCAGGTCGAAGTTGTCCATCAGAGGAGAGTTTACTCTTCTTCCCGGACAACATTCACCTGAATGGGGACGGTGACCTCCTTGTGCAACCGGATCGTGACGTGATGTTCGCCCAACTGCTTGATTGCGTCGTCGAGATGGACCTTGCGCCGGTCGATGGTGAAGTTCTTTGCCGCCAGGGCATCGGAAATGTCCTGCGCCGTGACCGAGCCGAACAGTTGCTCCTGCTCGCCCGCTTTCCGGGCGAAGGTCAGGACGACGCCGGTCAGCAGCTTCGACAGGTCCTCGGCTTCGCCCATCTCCCGCGCCTCGCGGCGAACGTGCGCCTGCCGCTCCTGCTCGATCATTTTCTTGTTGGCGCCGGTGGCCACCACAGCCAGGCGTTTGGGCAGGAGGTAGTTGCGGGCGTAGCCGTCGGCTACTTTCACCACCTGCCCGCGGTTTCCGAGCTTGTCCACATCTTCCCTGAGAATCACTTCCATCGCTGTACTCCTTGCGGTCGCTATCGGTATCCTATCGCCTCGCGGGAGCGCCTTCCGGCGCGCTCCCCAACAGTTCACAGAGGCGTGCTGAACGGCAGCAGCGCAATGTTGCGAGCCTGCTTGACGGCCACGCAAAGACGGCGCTGGCAGGGCGTGCAGACCCCGGAGATACGCCGCGGGGTGATGCGGCCGCGTTCGGAAATAAACGCGGATAACAGCTTCACGTCTTTGTAATCGATATTGTCGATCTTTTCCACGCAAAAGCGGCAGACTTTCTTCCGCCGGAAATACTGTTTTCTGGTGACAACGGCCTTGTCGCCGCCGGTGGGACGCTGCGAAGCGCTGATCGGCCGTCCGCCTCTAGTTTCCGCCATAACTCATAGCTCCTTTATGCTTGCTCTTCCTGTCCGGATGATTCGGCCTCCACCGGCTCGCCCGGCATCTTCGGTCCCGGCGCGCCCACCGGTACGGGGGCGGGTTTCTTGAGCGCCCGTTTTTCCCGGGCTTTCTTGCGCTTGTCCAGCCACTGGAGCTTCTCGTCGATGCGCACCGTGATGTACTTCAAGACGAGATCGTGCACGCGAAGGCGGCGCTCGATCTCCTTGACCACGTCGGGACCGGCGGAGAACTGCACCAGGATGTAAAAGCCTTCATCCCGTTTCTTGACGCGGTAGGCGAGTCTCCGAACCCCCCACTTATCGACCTTATCCACCGTTCCGCCGCCGTCCGTAACCACGGCCTGCACCTGGTTGGCGACCGCTTCGATGTCCTCATCGGAGGCGTTCGGATCGACGATAAACAACTCCTCGTAAATTCTCATTGTTCCTCTTTCTGTAAGTCGCGGGCGCGACGATTGAATTTCGCCATGGCCTTTTCGACGCCCTCGACAATTATGGACTCTACCGCCTGGGCTCCGTAGTCCAGCAGTTCATCCAATTCCTTCACCTGCGTCCGCGAAAGCGGGGCAAGCACGAACTTCGCGCCATCGGCGACCGGTTCGCCGGGGTTGACGCCGAGCCGGACCCGGATGAAGTCCGCCGATCCCAGCCCGTGAATCACCGACTCGACGCCATGATGGCCGCCGGCGGAGCCGCGGGCGCGGATCCGGACCCCGGTCCAGGGCAGGTCCAGGTCGTCGAATACGACGAGCAGGTTGGACGGCGCCAGCGCCAAACGATCCAGCAGCGGTTTCACCGATTGGCCGCTGCGGTTCATGAAAGTCTGCGGCTTCGCCAGCGTCACGCGCGCCGGGCCGATCTCGCCGTTTCCGACCAGCGCCAACGTCATTTCCCGATCGATCGGGATGCGATTCCTTTCGGCTACGCGGTCGAGCACCAGAAATCCCAGGTTATGCGGAGTGAGCGCGTAGCGCCTTCCGGGATTCCCGAGCCCAACCGCCAGCCACGCAGTCTGCTGCTGTGGAGGCTCTTCCAAGTTCGGCTCCCGTCGCGGCTACTCCTCTTTCTCTTCGCCTTTGCCCTTCTTGATTACTTCGGGTTCGGCGGGAGCGGGGGCGGCGCCCGGTTCGGCCGCGGCGGTCTCCGAGGCGCGAAGCGCGACGACGTGACAGATCACCGCATCCGGGGCGCTCTTCAACTCGACGCCCTCGCCTAGAGCCACGTCGGAGGCGCGGAGATTGTTTCCGATCAACAACGGGCGAACGTCGACGGTGAAATGCTCGGGGATATTCTCCGGCAGGCACTCGATCTCGATCTCGCGCGCCACCACTTCCATCAAGCCGCCCTGCTGCTTGACGCCGCGAGGTTCGCCGTCGGTGTGGACAGGCACCTTGACGCGGATCTTGCGCGTCAGGTCGATCCGCTCCAGGTCGGCGTGCAACAGGTTGCCCTTGACCGGATCGTGCTGCCAGTCGATGATCATCGACGGCGTGGCGCCCTGGCCGTCCACCTGCACGCTGAAGATCGTGTTGTGCCCGGAGGCGCTGTGAAGAATTCTGTCGATCTCTTTCGGGTCCACGGAAACAGCCGTCGCATCCTGGCCGGCTCCGTAGAGGACGGCCGGGACCCGGCCCCTCGCGCGCAGACGGCGGGCTGCGTTCTTGCCCCGCTCAGCGCGCGGTTCGGCGACGATTGTGATGTCCTTTTTCATTCGTACTCCTTCGAAGGCCCGCCGGCGCTGGACGGCGCCGGAGCGGCCGCGTTCGTCTCAGACGAACAATTTGCTGACTGAGGTCTCTTCGTGAATAGACTGGATTGCCTGCGCGAGCAGCGGCGCGACCGAAAGCACACGGAACCGGCCGCACCGCTTCGCGTCCTCCCTTAATGGTATCGAATCCGTGACCACCACTTCATCCAGGCCCGATTCCTCGATGCGGGCGACGGCCGGGCCGGACAGGACCGGATGGGTGGCGAACGCGGAGACGCGGCGCGCCCCGTGCCGGATCAGCGCTTCGACCCCTTTCACCAGCGTGCCGGCGGTGTCGATGAGGTCGTCTACCATCAGGCAATCGCGCCCGTCCACGTCGCCGATGATGTGCAGCACCTCGGCGACGTTTACGTCCTGGCGGCGCTTATCGATGATCGCCAGCGGCGCGTCGAGACGTTTCGCCATGGCGCGCGCGCGCTCGACGCCGCCCGCGTCGGGCGAGACCACGGTCAGGTTGTCCCGATAGTCGTTGAAGTATTCGAGGGCCACCGGCGAGGCGAACAGGTGGTCGACCGGAACGTCGAAAAAGCCCTGGATCTGCGCCGCGTGGAGGTCGAGAGCGAGCACGCGATCGGCGCCCGCCCGTTCCAGCAGGGAGGCAATGAGCTTAGCGGAAATGGGCACGCGCGGCCGGTCCTTGCGGTCCTGGCGCGCGTAGCCGTAATAGGGAAGCACCGCGGTGATCCGGTCGGCGGACGCCCGTTTCAACGCGTCGATCATCAACAGCAGTTCCATCAGGTTGCGGTCCACCGGGGTGCAGGTGGGCTGGACCGCGAAGACGTCCGAGCCGCGGACGTTCTCCTGGATCTGGAGGTAGATCTCGCCGTCGGAGAACGTCTTGATGTCAGCCTCGCCCAACTCCACGCCAAGACAGCGGCAGATGGCCTTGGCCAGCGTCCGGTTGGCGTTCCCGGAGAAAATCCTGAAATGGTCGTAACTCATCCTGCGTACCGGCTTCGGGGCGGCCATGTTTCACCGTCAATAAACGCTCGCAGACTTCGCCACCACATCCGCCGGTAATGCCTCCGGCTCACCAGGTGGAACATCTCTATCTTGTCTCCTTGGAACCTCGCCAGCGCTCGCTCGAGTTCGCCGCGATCCGGAAAAATGCCAAACAAGGAAGACCCACTGCCACTTAGCATAACCGGCTTGGCTCCAAGCCGCGCGAGCTTGCGCCGAACGGCGGCCAGTTCCGGACGCCGGCTCCAGGCCCACTCCTCGAAATCGTTCTCGGACAACTCCTCCCACGCCTCGGCCGTCAATCCCGAGGCCAAGGCCCAGGACAGAGCCTGGAACTTAGACATGGTAAACGACTCGAAATCCGCTGTCAATTCCCGGGAAAGCCCCCGGTATGCCTCGGCGGTGGAGATGGCCACCGGCGGAAACACCGCGAGCCCGTGGAACCGCGGCGCGTCCGGCAGCGGATAAAGTTCGGCGCCCCGGCCGATCCCGAGCGCGGCGCCGCCATGGAGAAAGAACGGGACGTCGCTGCCGAGCGCGGCGGCGAGTTCCGCCAGCCGATCGAGCGGCAGCGCGGCGCCCGCCAGAACCGGCAGGGCCAGCAACACCGCGGCCGCGTCGCTGGAGCCGCCGCCCATGCCCCCGCCCACCGGAATGCGCTTTTTCAGCGCGATCCGGATATGGCCGGACCGTCCGCTGGCATCCATCACCGCGGCGGCGGCGCGAACCGCGAGGTTATCGTCTATGTCCAGATTCGACGATAGGTCGATGCCGGTGGAAGAGGAACGACAGTACTCGAGTTCGATCTCGTCACCGAGGGAAATCGTCTGAAAGATGGTTCGCAGCTCGTGGAATCCGTCGAGCCGTTTTCCAAGGACTTTCAGGCTGAGGTTGATCTTCGCCAGCGCCTTGACGCGCGCGCGGCGCGGCCGGGCCGCCTTCATTGGTCGTAGTGCAACAGCGACCGCACGTCGTAGCCGGGCAGCTTACGGCGGCCGTTGAGGAAATCGAGTTCCACCACGAACGCCAACCCCGCCACTTTTCCGCCGAGCCGTTCGACAAGCCTCGCCACCCCGGCGGCGGTACCTCCGGTGGCCAGCAGGTCGTCCACAATCAGGACCTTGGCGCCGTGGGAAACGGCGTCGCGGTGGATCTCCAGCGAGTCGCTCCCATATTCGAGCGCGTACTCCACCTTTTCGGTGGCGGCGGGAAGCTTCCCCGGCTTTCGTACCGGGACGAAACCGGCCCCGGCCTGGTACGCTACCATCGGTCCGAAAATCAGCCCCCGGGACTCGATGCCGATCACGAGATCGAAGTCGATCCCGGCGACGGCGTCCCTGAGCGCGTCGACCACGGCTTTCAGACCCGCGGGGTCCTTCAACAGCGTCGTGATGTCATAAAACAGGATGCCGGGTTTGGGGAAATCGGGCACTTCGCGAATCAGTGTTTTCAGGTTGTCCATACGTTGCTGCATTTCTCAGCCGGCGATGTGAAAGCCGCTGCGCTTTTCGATGGCCGCTTCCTGCTCCTCGACGCTGCGGACGTGCGACCACCGCGGTCCGCGCCAGAGCAAGCCGCACAACTCCGACAAACGCGCCGCGTCGCCGACGGCGTAAACTTCCACGCGCCCGTCGTCCAGGTTCCTGACCCATCCCGTCAGGCCCAGTTCCTGCGCGGCGCGCTCAACGAAATAACGGAAGCCGACGCCCTGCACGGTTCCCCGAACAAAGTACCGGCGCGCGATTCTGGCCATCGGTGAACGGGCGCGCCTGGCGCGGCCCTCTGAACCTGCGAGTTTACCATTGCTACTATCGTGTTGGTATGGCGTTCCCGCAACACCGCATGAGGCGGCTGCGCGGGTCGGAGGCAATGCGCCGCCTGGTCCGCGAGACCGCCCTCGAACCGTCCAATTTCGTTCTTCCGCTGTTCGTATGTCCCGGAGAAGAGATCCGGCGCGAAATCGGATCGATGCCGGGCAACTACCAACTCTCGATCGACCAGCTCGTGGCCGAATGCGGCGAGGTTCGCGGGCTGGGAATCGGCGGCATTATCTTGTTCGGCATCCCGGAGGCCAAGGACGAGCACGCCTCCGGCGCCTACGACGACAACGGCATTGTGCAGGGCGCGGTCCGCGCGATCAAGCACGAGGTTCCCGGCCTGCTGGTAATCACCGACGTCTGCAATTGCGAGTACACCAGCCACGGCCATTGCGGAAAGGTTGTGGACGGCGACGTGGACAACGACGCCACGCTCGCATGGCTGGCCGCCGCGGCGGTATCGCACGCCCGGGCCGGCGCCGACATCGTCGCGCCGTCCGACATGATGGACGGGCGGGTGGCGGCGATCCGCAAGGCGCTGGACGACGCCGGCTTCCCGATGACGCCCATCCTGTCCTACGCGGCGAAATTCGCCTCCGGATTCTACGGTCCCTTCCGCGAAGCCGCGGAGTCCGCTCCAAAGTTTGGCGACCGCCGGAGCTACCAGATGGACCCGGCGAACGCCCGCGAAGCGATGCGCGAGATCGAGCTGGATATCGAAGAAGGGGCGGACATGATCATGGTGAAACCGGCCATGCCCTACCTCGACCTGATCCGGCTGGCCCGCGACCGGTACGACGTTCCCATCGCCGCCTACCAGGTGAGCGGCGAATACAGCATGCTGATGGCGGCCATCGAGCGCGGTTGGCTGGAGCGCGACCGCGTCATCCTCGAGTCGCTCACGGGCATCCGCCGGGCCGGCGCGCGCATCATTCTCACCTATTTCGCCAAAGAGGCCGCGCGGCTGCTGTCGTGACGGCGCACGGTTCCAACCGGGAAATCGAGATCAAGCTCCGCGCCGGCAGCGTCGAGGCGGGACGGCGGGCGTTGCGCCGGGCGGGCTTCCGTGTCACCGTCCGCCGCGTGTTCGAATCCAATACCGTCTACGACACGTCGGCCGGCAGCCTTCGCGGCCGCGGCGAGCTCTTGCGCTTGCGCGAGGCCGGCGAGAAGCGGACGCTCACCTTCAAAGGACCGGCGGCCCCGGGCAGGCACAAGAGCCGCGAAGAACTGGAACTCTCGGTGTCCGACGCGGGGACGATGGGCGAGATTCTGATCCGCCTGGGCATGGCGCCCGTCTTCCGCTACGACAAGTACCGCACCGAGTATTGTCAGCCCGGCGGCGAAGGCGTGGCCACGCTTGACGAGACGCCCATCGGGGTGTTTCTCGAACTGGAGGGATCGGCGCCATGGATTGACGCGGCCGCGGCGGCGCTGGGTTTCGCCGAGGAGGATTACATCACCGCCAGCTACGGCCGGCTGTACCTGGAGTATCGAGAGTCGCACGCGGACGCGCCCCACGACATGGTCTTCGCCGAAGGAAGCCGGCGGCGGGCCCCCCGGCCTGGACGGGCACGCCCTGCCGGCGGGAAATGACCGGCAACGTACTTTTCCGAGACGGCGCACGCCGCCCTGGCAGATCGCCATTCGCCATCCACCAGCCGTCGCTGACGGTCCCTCGTGCCCTTCCGGCCGACGCGGTCCTCCTCGTTGTCCGGCGCCGCATACGCCGCATTGAGCCGCTCGAGCAGACGGTGGTTCTCATGACGCCGCCCGATGAACTCCTCCAGCGCCAGCGCCACCAGCCGGCTCCGCGTCGTGCGCAACGCTCCCGCCAGCGCTTCCGCTCGCTCGAACAAGTTCCGGTCTAACGACACCGCAGTCTTAACGGTTGCCGACACGGTCCATCAGTCTAGCTCGAACGTCTCGTGTCGCTGCCGGAGAGTAAGCGCCCGAACGGCAGACGGCTATCCCCCTCCGAACGCCTCCAGCCGCCTCCGGGTTCGCCACCGTCGAAAGGTCCCCCAGCGGTTCCTGCAAGTAGCGCTGGCGGATCAGCCGGCGCACCACCTTGCCGCTTTGCGTCTTCGGCAGCTCCGGCGCCGGCCGGACTTCCCGCGGGCGAAACGTCGGGCCGAGCGTCTCCACTACGTGCGCCGCGCGGTGACGCAGGGCTTCGACGGGACTGAGACTGATGATTGCCATTGCTCTCGATGCCTTGGCCCAAGCGATCAAGAAGGAAAGCCGCTCCCTTTGCCTGCCGGCATGTTGCTGATGGAACAAGATCTCCACATCGATCACCGGGCAGAAGGAACAATAGGGTGTTTCCCGTCAACTTGACCCCGCCCGTTAACTTCCGGGTAGCGCGTGACACGCCCGGAAAATGCCTGTGGCGCTAGGAAGCGTTCCGCGGTTTCCGGTAAGAAGGGGATTTCGCAACAGTTATGTTGACCACACGGGGTCCGCTCAGTAAAACAAAACAGGCTCTCAACTCAATGCTTAACGCTTGACGTTCAGCGGCGGCGCCGTTTTTGCGCCGTCCGCTGCAACGCCTCGTTAGGCAGGCGCATGAAATTCTCAGGCTGCAGTAGGCTGGCGACCAGGATGTCCTCGTCGATGGTTTCCCAGTGAATGCCGATACCTCCGCCGATCAACTCCCACTCTGCCCTTTGCTTCGGAGTGGCGGCAAGAAGTCTCGGAAACCAAGCGAGCGGAACGGAGACCACCCGCCCATCCGTGAGAACGACTTTCAGGGCATCGGCTGTGCACGAAACCTCGACCGCCGTCACTTCACCGCTTTCCACTAAAGTATTCAAGCCACATCTCCAGGAAGAACTCTCTATTCTCAATGACGATCTCTCGAATTGTAGTGAGCTCGTGGCCGCGAAAACCGCGATTGTTCGCCAGTTCCACAGGCTCAAGCCAATACTTCGCGTACCTGCCCGCATGAGCCACGTGCATGTGTGGTGGCTCACGGCCCTCCAAGCTGAAGAAAAAGAACCGATAACCGCGGACCCTCAACAGGGCGGGCACGACTTCAGTTTAGCGCGAACAGGCGATCAGGTTCCTCCCGGCTCGCCTCAGGACCGGCTCAGCAGGTCCCTAACGACTTGCCGCTCAGCCGCGAGCGGCGCTCGGTCGCGCCAGCCGCCGTCGGCTGCAAGCGGATGTTAGGCACCTTCGGTTCAGAATGGCATGTCATCGTCGGTCTCGATTGGCGGGAACGGCGATGCTGAGCTACCGACGCTAACCTGCCGGAGTTTGGCGGCCAGCTCGGAAGAGAGCTTCGTCAGCCCTTCGGCGTTCGGCATGTACCTGAGTACACGATGATGCTGCATGTCGAACGGAACGTCTCCGAGATGCTGCGGAATCGGGATGACGTGCTTGCCAAGCGTGTGCGCGATCCCTGTCTCGTACATCACATTCGGGTTCTTCCCGGTGAAATCGACGACCACGACCTGTGCACGAAAGATGAGAGTAAAAATATCCTGAATGATGGTGCTGTCCTCCCAAATGTCGTCGGCACGAAGGCATCGAAGACCGCACTCCGCGGTGGATTGCTTGACGGCCTGATAGACACTGGAGAACTCCATCGACAACGGCATCATGACAGCCACCAGATCAAGCTCAACGTAGCCGTCGGGCACCTGAGAAGCGTTCGGAGCGAAGGTGATGCGGCGTTCCGACGGCTTTGCAGAGACGTAGGTCGATTCGGTCGGGAAGTTCTTGTCGAGGTAGGCCTCGATAATCGGCAGGGTTCGTGGATCCCGCTCCACAATCCGACGCAACACAGTCAAGACGTTCCCCGCGTAGTCCTCGTCCCCCCAAGACAGGCTACGAAGCAGGCGCGGGTGACCATTGATCATATCGGACGTGCCGGTCAGCAGGCCGACCTCTTCCCAGTTGCCAGCATCGAACCCGGCTACGATCCCCGCTCGAAGTTCGATCAGCCGATTGCCGAGCGCTGTGTCCACGTTTACTCTCCGGTGTGCCTAACGATCACAGTTCAGCCGCGGCGGCTCCCGATTGCACCAGCCGCAGTCGGCTGCAACCGCTGGTTAGGTCGCCGCACGCAGCAGGTTCTCGGCTCTTTCGCGGTTGTCTCGCATGACGTGAAGGACAGGCTCGCAACCAGTCTGGAAGCGAGTGCAGAGATCATTCAGCGTGCCGGCCAAGTCTTCCAGCATTTTGATTGCCGAGTCGAGCAATTCCCGGAGATTCTCGTCGCGCCGGTGCTGCATCTCGCGTTTCCTCGCTTCGTCAGTCCGTTTGAACCAGAGTCGCAAGCTGTTCAGTGCATCCGCACCGCCTACGAGGAGGCCGATCGCAGTACCAACTGGGCCGCCAATTACGACGCCACCGACTGAGACGAGGAGTGCGCTCCAAGAGACTACGGCGGCAACGGCCTCTGGATTCATCTCTTCGGCAACATTGCCACCAAGAGTAAAGACGTCTGCGGCCGGTCTCAGTTGGCTGGCCGAATATATTATGGTGTCTCTCAATGTTTCCGCCACATTTCGCGCTGCCCACTCGGCAAGCAACGACTCGGCTCTGAGCATCGACGCTGCGGCTTTGTATGGGCCGCTCTCAAGGCGTTTCAGTTTAGCGCGTACCTCGTCGGACTGCTTGATTTCTTCTTTCAGTTCACGATGGCATCGGTCAACATGACGGCGAAGCGTATCGAGATGGCCTAGTACCCGCTCGAACGGCTCCCTCGCTCGCGCTTGGTAAGTTGAGAACTCGCTCCAGAGCATTTGATCCTCCCACAATAAGCGGCCTAACTCGTGTTTAGGCTGACCTGTATAAATGGCTTGTAGCGGGCTTAGCAACACCGGCCAGACGGGTCGCGTCGCGGACCGCTTTCTGAACAACCGATTCGTGCAGGTGGTGTCGATGCCTGGCGCCCGTCTCTCCGTCGGTATAATACGACGGAGCCGGAAACACCCACTGCCAGACCCACTCGCGGTCGGCGTTCGGGTACTTCCGAGTCAAGGCGTTCGGCAGTGGCGCCCGGCCCAATCCCCTTGCCAACCCTATCTTTCTGACCTTTGCCGTCTCGGACGGTGATTTCACTGCGGCCAAAGTCCAGGTCCTTGACCCGCAGTTGCAGGCCTTCGAGGAGTCTCAGCCCAGAACGTATAACAGTGTGCACACCAAACTTGGGACGCCATTCAGGTGGGCCAGAACCGCCTCAACCTCGTCACTCGTCAGCACGACCGGCAGCCGCTTTGGCTTGCGGGCCCCAATTACTCCCTCGATCCGGTTCAGCGGCTGCTCCAGTACGTGCTGGTAGAGGAACAGCAACGCCGCCAGCGCCTGGTTCTGAGTGGACGCCGCCACGTCTTCCTTGACGGCCAGATGTGTCAGGAAAGTGTTGACATGGCCTTCGCCCAGTTCACGAGGATGCGCACCGGCGTGAAACAAAGTGAAGCGGCGAATCCAGTGGACGTAGGCCTCTTCAGTGCGTGGGCTGTAATGCCGGGCCCGCAGAACCTCCACCACCCGGTCGTATAGCCGGGGAGTCGGCTCACCAGGAAAGCACCTCAACGGTGAGCGACGTTCTGCTAGGGCGGAGCGGGCCATGACGCGAATTCTTTTATGCCTCTGCCACTGCCTGCAAGAATTATGGCAGAACTCCACCGTCCGCGCAGGGCCACAGATAGCTGACGAGAACAGCCCTTTCCTCCAGCAGCCAAGGTAGGAACGCCAGCCTCGAAGCGGGTTCGGCCGTTCCGGGCGCATCGTCGGCCATTCGGAAGTAATCCACTTTGACGTGTATTCGCCTACGCTGAGATAAGCAGGCGCTGCAGGGAGTTTCAGGATCAGTCAAGCGCGGTCGTGCCATGGAAAACCTGGTCCTCGCACCGGCGCGAACCACTGCTGTGCGGCTTCGCGTCGTACAGGAATCCTCTGCAATGGACCCGAGCACAACCGGGCGCCAGCGGATACTACCTACACCACCTGCGCGAAAGCCTTGCCAGTATTCTGGACCAGGTCATCAAGAGCAGTAGGTCGTCGTTGTGCGCGGTGGGGCAGCCTCTTAGGCGCCTCGTAGGCTGCGCGGGACTCCCAGTCCCGCCAACACGGCCTGACGCCCTCGACCCTGCTCCACATCGGCGTGGACCGAGATCGTCAAACAAGGTTCGCCCCAGTTTCACCAGCCGCCTTTACCGCCAGTCACAACCCATTTCAACCCATTATCTTCTTAATCCTGAACCATTTCCCTCTTCCCGCCCCGCCGATCCGCCACCCCCGCCCCTTAAAATATTTCACAAAGCCTGAAATTCAGGCCTTGATAACTAAAAAGGAGTCCTTTCCATCATGTCCACTTCACGCTTTCCTTCCACCCTCC
>JAHCHE010000049.1 GCA_026129905.1 Bryobacteraceae bacterium
TTCGATGCAGCGGCGGCATTCAGGCCGGCGGGCTAATTTGGACAGCAGTGATGGAAGATCTTGATTTCCGGGCCCGCGAACCGTTCATGCAGGGCCCGCAGTTGCCAGTCGCTGGGTGAATGATAGGTGCGCAGCTCGAATATTCGCGGCGTCTCCGGCGGATTGGTGAGCGCCTTGATTTCCGGCGAATAGTCGGTGGCGGCCAGCAACCATGACGTGTATTCTTCCGTCGGCGGCTCCTGTCCTTTCTCCCAGGCATCCAGCCCTTTTCGATAGCTCTCGCTTTCCCTCAGCTTTTCGCGGATGCTTAGGTAATCGTCAACCGAAGGGACGCCGGCGATCAGGACAAGCTGCGGCATATGAGGCGCGACCAGCGCCTGCATGGCTATAACAGGTCCTTTGTGCATTCCCTGGACGGCGGGGAGCAATGTTTTGCCGACGTAATCGTGCAGACGTCCGAGTTGCGAGCCGTTCTTAAGGAAATACTGATGAAGGATGTAGAACCTGGTTCGCTGCCCCTCGGGCGGGGGGCTGGATGCCGCCGATGCCATGACGCTTCCTCCTGCCATTGCTATGAATGATCTGCGCTCCATCGCTAGTCGCTCCCGGAGATATCACTGTCCGGCCCGGCGAGGCCGCTGCCGCCGGTCCCCGTGCTACCATTCCGGCTAGGCGCCGCTGCTCGGGGAATGTTCCCTGCAAGCGCTCCGGCGCATGGTTCGCATGGTATGGCAGCCCTGGACTCCGGCCGCCGGGGCTGGCCTCGCTGTGCGCGAGCTCTCAAATAAGGAAGTTTACAGCATCAAGGAGGATGGAATGAGCTGGCGATTCGAGTTGGTGGTCGAACCCTACGGCGGCGTGGCCGAAGGCCCAGCCTGGGATGGAACGGGTCTTCTGTTCACTCAGATCCACGCCTGCCGGATCATGCGCTACGACCCGGCATCCGGTGGGTGCGCCGTGTTCCGGGAGAATACCAACTACGCCAACGGCCTCATGTTCGATCCGGAGGGGAAACTCTACGGATGCCAAGGGGGCGGCCGCGCCATCGTGCGCTTCGAGGGCGACGGAGAGACCACCGTGCTGGCGGATCGTTACGAAGGCAAGCGATTGAACTTGCCTAACGACCTGGCGATCGATCTTCAGGGCCGGATCTGGTTCACCGATCCGTGGTACGAGGGCGCCGCCGGTGATTGGAGCAACGACCGGTCTCTGAAGGAACTCGATCACGATTCCGTCTACCGGCTCGATCCCAAACCGGCGGGCCGCTGGGACATCGCCAGGGTGACCTTTGACACCACCCGGCCGAACGGCATCCTCTTCTCTCTGGATTACAAGACGCTCTACGTCGCGCAGAGCGGACGGCTGGCCGAAGAGAAGCGACAGTTGAGGGCCTATCCGGTTCGCGAGGACGGAACGCTTGGCTCGCCCGACACGCTGCACGACTTCGGCGAGTGGCGCGGCATCGACGGGATGACCCTCGATACGGAAGGAAACATCGTCGCGACGGCGGGGACCAGCGAGGGCGGCCCCGGGCCGATGATCTACGTCTTCTCGCCCTCCGGGGAGGCGCTGGAAATGCATCCCGTGCCGTGCAAAAAGCCGACCAACTGCTCGTTCGCCGAAGAGGGGCTCAGCACGCTCTACGTCACCTCAATTGACGGACATCTGTTCCGCGCGAGGACGGACCGGCAGGGGCGTCTTCTGTACCCGCCGCTTTGAGCGCGCCGCGGTCCCGTTGCAGGGTTTATTGGAATCGTGACATACTTGCCGCTTGCGAAACCACCGCCAGCGCAGAGGCGACGCCGGGTCCCCCTGCATTGGCAGCGCTGTTCGCGAGTATACTCCGGGCCCGCGGCGGGCCGACGGGTGGTGAAACATCCCGGCAACGGCGGCCTTTAGAGCGAGCCTGCCGCGAAGCGGACGTGACGGCGTTCGGAAGAGGAGGATTACAGGCATGCGTTACAGGGTGCGATGGGTGCTGATCTTCTGGATGTTCATCATCAGCGCCATCGCTTACCTCGACCGGGTCAACGTGTCGATCGCGGTGAGCGCCATTCAGAAGGAATTCGGGTTTACGGATCTCCAGTTTGGTCCGGTGTTCAGCGCGTTTGTCATTGGCTACGCCTTGTTTCAGGCCCCGGGCGGGTGGCTGGCGGACCGGTTCGGCCCTCGGAAGGTCCTGACTTTCGGCGTGCTCTGGTGGGGCGTTTTTACCACGATCACGGCTCTCGTACCTGCGGGCATTGCCGGCGCGCTGGGGTTGATGATCGCCGTCCGCTTTGTACTTGGGGTCGGCGAAGCGGTGGTGTACCCGTCCTCGAACCGGCTGGTCGCGACCTGGATTCCGTCGCATGAGCGCGGCGTCGCCAACGGGTTGATTTTTGCCGGCGTCGGCTTCGGCGCCGGCGTCACGCCGCCGATCATAACGTATGTGCTGATCCATTACGGGTGGCGCTGGTCCTTCTTCGTCTGCGCCATTTTGGGCACCCTGGCCGGCATAGTCTGGTGGATCCTCGCGCGCGACGATCCCAAGGAACATCCTTCGGTCACGCCGGAAGAGCGGGAATTGATCGCGCGGGGACTGCCGCAGAGCGCCGCGATAAAAGGCGGCCAGAGGGTGCCCTGGTCCGCGATCTTCGGCAGCAAAGACGTCCTTGCGATTGGCGCAAGCTATTTCACCTACGGCTATGTCGCCTATATTTTCTTCACATGGTTCTTTAAGTATCTGAATGATGTCCGAGGCCTTGACCTGAAGTCCAGCGCGGCGTACGCCATGCTCCCATTCCTGGCGATGGCGACGTGTTCTCCTCTTGGGGGTTGGATTTCGGACCGATTAACGAAGCAGTATGGCCGCCGGATAGGCCGTTGCGGCATCGCGGTTGTCGGCATCGCCCTGGCGGGCGTCTTCATTGCCTTGGCGACGCAGGTGGAAAGCGCCCGGCTGGCAAGCCTGGTCCTCGCCGGCGGCGCCGGCGCGCTGTACTTGTCGCAGAGTTCCTTTTGGGCTGTTACCGCCGATATCGCCGGCCCGTCGGCGGGATCGGTGTCGGGGTTGATGAACATGGGCGGCCAGATTGGGGGCGCGGTGACCGCGTCGCTGACGCCGTGGATTGCCCAGCAGTTTGGCTGGACCGCCTCGTTTCTGACGGCAGCGGCGCTGTGCATCCTCGGATCCGTGACCTGGCTCGTGGTGAATCCCGACGCGCAACTGGCGCGAGATCGAACCAGCGTCACCGCATAGACCTCCCGCGCGCCAGGCGGATGACATGGTAAAAGTGTTCGAAATTCTGGAGCACACGGCCGATATCGGCTTCCGGGCTTGGGGAGATGCGCCGGCGGAGCTTTTCGCAAATGCCGCCCTGGCGCTGCAATCCATCGCGGTGGAAGCCACCGTCGTCAACGAGCGATTCATCTATCCGATCGCCGCGGCCGGCGGCGATTACGAGACGCTGCTGGTGAACTGGCTGAACGAGCTGCTGTACTATTTGGATGGGGAGCGGGTTGTTATGAGCCGCTTTCAGATCGACCAGATCTCGCCCGAGCGGGTGAG
This sequence comes from Bryobacteraceae bacterium, assembly GCA_026129905.1. Lineage (GTDB taxonomy): Bacteria > Acidobacteriota > Terriglobia > Bryobacterales > Bryobacteraceae > JAHCHE01. The sequence goes on from JAHCHE010000049.1 coordinate 3,551, forward strand.
CGGAAAAGGCTGGGGCGAGCAGCGGGATCCCGCGCGCCACGCCCCGAAACTGGTCGTAAAAGGCGTCACCTACCATCAGCTCGCAATTAAGGAAGAGGAAGGCCGCTGGTCGGCCCAGGTCTTCCTGGACGTTTGAGCATGGTCGAACTGGAAACCAACGACGGGTTGCGGCACCGCATACCGCGTCAGAGAGTCCCCGGCATGCGCGCGGACGTGGTGGTGTACGCCACGGAAGCGTTGCTCGGGCAGATCCGGAAGGATCTCTCGCTCCAGCAGGCGATGAACGTCGCCGCTCTTCCGGGCATCGTCGGTCCGAGTCTCGCGATGCCGGACATCCATCAGGGTTATGGATTTCCGATTGGCGGCGTGGCCGCGACCGACTGGGAAGAGGGCGTCGTTTCTCCCGGAGGCGTCGGCTTCGACATAAACTGCGGCGTGAAGTTCGTCAGCTCGAACCTCCACAGCGACGAGGTCCGGCCCAGACTGCGGGAGTTGGTGAACCAGGTTTTTCGCGACGTGCCGTGCGGCGCCGGCGGGCAGGGGCGCCTGGAGCTTTCCGATCGCGAACTGCGAGAGGTCCTGGCCAAGGGCGCGCGCTGGGTGGTAGAGCAGGGCTACGGGGACGAGCGCGATTATGAGTGCGCCGAAGAGGGCGGGCGGCTCGAAGACGCCGATCCGGACCAGGTCTCGTCCCGGGCGAAGGAACGCGGGCGGCCGCAGTTAGGCACGCTCGGCAGCGGGAACCACTTTCTTGAGATCCAGGTGGTCGAGCAGATCCATCATCCGGAAGCGGCCCGGGCCATGAACATCCAAACGGGACAGGTGGTGGTGCTTCTGCACTGCGGATCGCGGGGTCTTGGCCACCAGGTCTGCACGGATTTCCTGGCTGAGATGGGCGCGGCGATGAAGCGTTACGACATCTCGATACCCGACCGCCAACTCGCCTGCGTCCCGATCCAGTCCCCAGAGGGCCAGGCGTACCTTGCCGCCATGCGCGCCGCCGCCAACTTCGCCTGGGCCAACCGCCAGGCGATTCTCCATTTTCTGCGGGATTCGTTTCGCCGGGTGTTCGGTGCGCAGACCAGGCTCACGACCATCTACGACGTCTGCCACAACATCGCAAAGAAGGAGCGTCACGAGGTCGAGGGTCGCAAGCGGGACGTGCTCGTTCATCGGAAAGGCGCGACGCGGGCTTTTCCGCCTGGACACCGGGAGGTTCCGGCGATCTACCGCCACGTCGGCCAGCCGGTACTGATTCCCGGCAGCATGGGTACCGCGTCCTGGATTCTGGTCGGTTCGGATGGCGCAATGCAGGAAACTTTCGGCAGCGTCTGTCATGGCGCCGGCCGCCTGCTGAGCCGCACCGCCGCTCGCAAGGGCCGTAATGCCAAACAGGTGGAAGCTGCGCTTGAGGCGCAGGGCATCATCGTGCGCAGCGAGACCCGCGACGGGATTCTTGAGGAGATCCCCGAAGCTTACAAAGACGTGGACGAAGTCATCGAGGTCGTCCACCGAGCCGGGTTGGCCAGAAAAGTCGCCCGCCTTCGGCCGATGGGCGTCATCAAGGGCTAGGTTCATCCGCTGTCAGCGGCCGTCCAGGTTCTTGCTCCGCTTCCGCCGCCAGCGCCGCGAGCAAGACGTATACCCAGGCGCTCACGCCCAAGCGTTGCAACGGGTAGTCGATCATTGCGTGAACGAATATGGCGACGAGGCCGAGACCCCAGACCGAGCGGTACGCGGGACCGATAACCCACACGGCGACCGAGAGCAATGCCGCCGAAAGCGGCAGACCGCCTTCGGCGGCCCACTCCAGCCACTCGTTGTGCGCGTGGTTGACGATCAGCCCGACATCGAACAGAGCAAAGGCGGGATAGACGGTCTGGTACGCGCCGAGTCCGAATCCCGACCAAGGCCGCTCACGAATCATCGCTACGGTCGATTGCATGATCTCCCGGCGGTAGATCAGCGGGTCGGCGCTCTGCAGCCGGCCCCAGAGAGGTTCCCAGCCCACGGCGAATATCAGCACGCCGGCGGCGGCAATCGCGCAGGCGCCGACTCTGATCAGATCCCCTTTCGGGAGCAGCCCCGTCTTCGCCGCAATCAGGAAGATGACAACGGTCTCCGCCACGATGAGGAGCGTTCCCGTTCGGGAGAGAGACGCCACCGCGGCCGCCACCAGGATGGCCGCCATCACCAGATACCAGGTCCGCCGCTTTCGGTCGGCCAGCGCCTTGTACAGCGCCAGCGGGACGAGCAGTTCGAGAAATGCCGTGAAGTTGTTCCTGTTTTGGAAAGGGCCGAGCATGTCCTCATAGCGCGCCGGGAACAACCAGAAAACCCGGCCGTCAGAGGTGTGGTACTGAAGGACGGCGACCAGGGAAATCGCCACGCCGAAGTAGAGAAAGACCTGGAGGAAGAGGTTCCGGATCCCTCGATATTCGAATAGCTGTCTCGCCAGGAATACGCATGCGAACGCGACAAGCCAGTAGACGATCTCCGAACGCGTCTGGAATTCGTAAGCCGTCGCTCCAGTGACGTGCTGCGTCAGGCCCACTATGACGGCCATCCCAATCGGCGCCAAGGCGAAGGTTGTGAGTACTCGCTGACCCGTTATGGCCGCTCGGAGCGCCGCTGCCGCGGCTAACGCAAGGAGTCCCGCCTCCAACGCGCTGAGCGCCCAGCGTGAACTCACCCAGATCGTGGAGGTTCCGTACGCCAGCAAGACAAGCAGCGCGGCCGCCAGGCAAACATCGAGTTTCCCGGCTCTAGATTCTGTTTTTGCTCCCGACCGCCGTGGGCCGGTCCACATCGCGATACTCGTCATAGCTTTGAACCGATTCGATCAGGCGAAGCAACGATTCGGTTTCAGTCGCAAATCCGATCGACGTCGCGTCGCATTCGCTGAGCGTCAGCAACTTGGTTCGGGCTTCCGTGCGCACGAAATCCGCCAGTTTGCCCGCGACGCCCGGCCGGATTTCCTCGTCTCCGGTTCTGCCAAGCAGGAGATAGTCTGCTTGCGTGAGCGGGACGTAGACGTACCATGAAGCCGATTGCCTCCGTCCTTGACGCCCATGCACCTGGCCGCCGAAGTGCAGTTCGACGCCGGCGAATCCGAGTTCGTGGCAACCGTCGCGCAGCGCTGCCCAGCACTGTTCCACCGTCGAGGCCTGCGCGATCGACCTCCGAAGGCGGTCCAGCGTGATCTGGGTGTCCAGGATGCTCTGCAATCCGCCGCCGAAGAAAAGCCGCCGCGCCGCGCCGAACTCGTCGTAATCCAGTTTCTGGATTCCAATCCACGCCGCCGCCAGAAATATGACCACCACGAGCCCCGCGTAGCGCGGGTAGAGCACACTCTGTAGGAGCGAGAACGCCGCGGCGACTCCGCAGGCCCCGTATAGCAGGAGGGCAACCCGCCTCGGCGTGAATCCCCGATCCAAAAGGCGATGATGGACATGGCCCCGGTCGGCGCCGAAAATCGGCCGCCCGCGCAGGAATCGGCGGACGACCGCAAGCCCGGTGTCCATCAGTGGGAGCGAGAGCGCCATGAGGGGCGCGGCCATCCCAAGAATCGTGACGGATTTCTGCGTCCAGATCACCCCGTAACAACCAAGGAGAAAGCCGACCAGGAGGCTGCCGGAATCGCCCATAAATACGGACGCCGGGTTGAAGTTGTACCGCAAAAAGCCCAACAGACAGCCCGCCAGAGGCGCCGTTGCCAGCGCCAGCGGCGTGTTCTGGTGGAGCAGCGCCGCAAGCAGGATCGTCACGGTGGCGAGCAGTCCGACCCCCGTCGCGAGGCCGTCGACGCCGTCGATCAGGTTGAACGCGTTCGTGCAGCCGATGATCCAGAGGAGCGTCAAGGGAAGCCCCACCCATTCGCTCAAGGGATGGCCGGCGACGCTCTCGATTCTTACGCCGGCCGAATACGCCAGGCCCGCCGCAACTAGCTGCCCGCCCAGCTTTTCGAGGGGCCTGAGGCACTTGACGTCGTCGAGCAAGCCCGTCGCGAACGCCAACCCGGCCGCCGGCAGCAAACTCCATACCAACGGCAGAGCGTGTTCGAGGTAGTCTCCGCCGCGCAGGGGCGACGCCAGCAGCACGAGGTATGCCCCAACGTAAGAAATCACGATGGGCGCTCCGCCGGCGCGCGGCACGGCCCGCGCATGCAGCTTTCGGACGCCGTCCGGACGATCGACAATCCCCCACCGGAAAAACGCGTCGCGCACCAGCGGCGTCAACAGCAGGCAGCACGCAAACGAAACGACAGCGGTCAGCAGTACGGAGTACATAGGCCTCTCCGGGCCATCAACATCCCGTCCAGCTACGTGGACGGGCCGGCTTTGCTCAACTCAACGGTCGGCGGTTCCGAACCGGCCCAAACCGTACTATCGGCGGTTTGCCTTACTCGCTCCAGTACTGCGATGAGGTTATCTGCGGTTTTTCGCCAGGAGTATTGCGACGATTGTACTAAGGCTCTCGCCTTGAGCAAGCGCCGGTAGGTCTCATTCCGAGCCGTCCGCAGTATCGCCGCCGCGATGCTGGCCGGGTTCCTTCCGTCGCACCAGGCCACGGCCTCTCCCGCGACCTCCCGATTCGGCGCCGTATCACTGGCGACGGTCGCGGCGCCGCAGCCGAGAGCTTCCAGCAGCGTATTCGGGCACGCCTCGAGCAGAGAGCCGAAGACGAAAACCTTGGCGTTGGCCATGCCGGCCGCCATGGACTCGGCGCTGATGTAGCCGAGAAACGTCACGTATTGCTCGAGTCCAAGCTCTCTCACCCGCTGCTTCAACTCGCTCTCGTAGTTGCGATCGTGCGGTCCGCCCGCGATGAACAACGGATCGTCCAGTCCGGCGCTCCGGCAGACGGCGTACGCTTCCACCAGCGCAATGAGATTCGAGTATCCGATCATTTTGGCGGACGTGAAGAGATACTCCTCCGGCGCCCAGTCTGGCCGCCGCCCCCCGGGACGAAACGGTCTACCAAGGCCGTGATGGACGATCGATGTCTTGCCCGCCAGCGCGGGACGATCCGCGCCGGCGATGCGCCTGGCGTATTCGGAGACGCAGACGACGTGGTCGCTGGTTCGCAGGGAAAGCTTTGTCAGCGCGTACAGGGCCGCGCACCTCACCCGTTTTGAGAAACTGTTGTAGAAGCTGCGGTAAACGAATGGCTCCGTGTAACGTATGGCAATCACGCGAGGCCTGGGCGCCAAAAACAGATCGGGGTTATTGGCCGTATAAACCAGATCGATACGGTCCCGTCTCATCAGAGCAGGCAGGCGGAACTGTTCGGCGATCAGCCGTCCCACGATGCCGCTGGATGGGATCTCGCGAAACACGATTTTGTGAGCCGGAAACGCGATCTTCGCCAGCGTTTCCGTTTGCGCATAGACAAACCACACGTGGTCATCCTCGCTCTGCTCGAGCACCGGCAGTATGTTGCGAAGATACGTGATTCCCCCGTACCCGGAGCTGGGCATTGCATTCACGGCGATTCGCACGGTTCCTCCTATTTCGTCGTCTTTTGAGTCCCCAGTTCGGGGCGCAGAGCGGGCGCGGCCCAGCCCGCTGTCCAGTGAAGACTCGCCATGGCCGCCAGCCTCGCGAAGACTAATGCATACGCGAGCGGATCCAGCCACCCGGTCCGGCAATGGCGCTTGTAGTACTTCCACATGCTCTGGTGGCGGTATGTGAGCGCGCGCACGGGAATTCTTTCGCTGCTGCCGCCGATCAGATGTTCCACTTCGGCATCAGGGAAGTAATACGTTCCGATACCCAGAGCGGCGCCTCGCTTGCAAATGTCCACATCCTCGAAGTAGAGAAAGAACCGTTCGTCGAATCCGCCGAGCCGGCCGAATGTCCGCCGGCTCATGGCCATTGCCGCGCCCGAGACCCAATCCACCGCCCGGATCGACTGGTGGTCGAAGTCGGACATCAAGTACTCGGAACTCCAGGAATTCCCCGGCGCGAGGCGGGTGAGCAAAGAAAACCGGCCGGCGACAAACGTCTTCCAGTCCGGAAACCGCCGGCACGAAAGCTGCATGGCGCCATCCGCGTCCCGAATCGCACAGCCCAGGATGGAATTCGCGTATTCGCTCGAATCAAGCGCCAGCGCCAGCGCCAGCAACGCCCCGGGCTTGACGATAGTATCCGGGTTCAGGAACAGGAGTTTGTCCGATTGTGCGAGTTGCGCCCCGGCGTTGCAGGCTGCCGAGAAGCCGCAATTCCGGCCCATCGAACGCCACGCCACCGACGGATAAGCCGACCGGATGCTGCTGCTCTGAGCCGGGTCCGAGCCGTTATCCGCGACGATCACCTCTACTGGCTCGGGCTGCTGCTCAAGCGAGCGCAGACAACGGGCGAGCTTCTGCTCGCTGAAGTAGTTGACTGTGACGATGGACAACAAGGCTGTCCGTTGTGCGATCATGTTTTCCTCTACTCCTGCCAGTGAAATCCGAGCCAAACGATCTCGGCGGCTGCGTAGACCAATTGCGTTGGTTCAGGCTTGGTCTGCGCGCGCCAAGACCGCGACAAGATTCATCCGAAAAATCCGAAACAGGTCGAAGCCGTTGACGATCCTTTCGTAGAGCATCATGGGATAGAACAGAGCGGCATGGCGGCGGCCGTACGTGGGTTCGGCTTCCACGTAAGCGAGGTGGAGTGGCGTCAGTCCGGCCATGGCGCTGTATTTCCGAATCCTGGGCCCGGTGTTCGCTCTGTAGAAAGTCGGGTAGGGATCGTGCGCCTCGTCGTCCAACATCCTTAACCGATTGGCCCAAGACAGGTGCGCTCGATAGGGCAGGCACCGGGACGACAGCGTCACGTAGTGCCACAGATTCGGCGTCCGAAAGCAATAGACGCCTCCGGGTCTGAGGACGCGAGCGACTTCGCGGAAGTGCATCTCGGGACGTTCGATATGTTCCATGACGTAGTTCGAGACGCAGGCATCGAAGGAACTGCCTTCAAAGGGAAGGCGCAGCCCGTCATAAAGGTGGCTCTGGGTAAGTGCCGAATTCGCTTGCAGGCCGGTGTCGATGTCAACACCGATGACGGTCGCAAAGGAACTCAGAAAGCTGGATGTCTTGTTACGCGGACCGGGCCCGATCTCCAGGATCCTTGCGCCCAAGTGAATGTGTGAACGGCAGAGCGCGTGGAATATCGACGTACCGTCCCGAAAAGCCGGCTTCGAATAATAGTATCGCTCGAAGAGAACATCGGTAGTCATGGGAGGCTCCTCACTGCCAAGCCGCGGAGCGGCGCGGATCTTCCGGTGGAATCAAGAGTGTCTCGATCATGTAGGTAGAAACTCGCCGGGACATCCGACACTCGTTTGAAAGCCAGGCACCTCAGGCTCGCGATCAGGACGCCGGCGGGAAAGATCGAGGCTGAAATCACGGTGTGATAGTCGCCCCGGAGCGCAAGCGCCCAGTAGACGGCCCAGAGGCCAAACAGCATGTCGAAGTCATCGCGGCTGTGTCGCAAGAAATGGAACATCCAGCCTATGGCGCCCCCGAACACCGCCGGAAAAAGCATCCAGCCAAGGAGCCCAAAATTCGCGTAGCCCTCACCGATGATCGTCGCCGCCAGCGAAACCGTCGTTTCGTAGCGGTAACCGTACTGCCAGGCGAGGTCTCGTCCCCAGGGAATCGGTTTTTCCGGCCACATCGGTCGCGGAACCCAGACGACGAATGGAGTAATCAGCGAATGACCCTCGGTGAAGGCGTACGAACTTGGGTAGTTCGCAAGGACAAACTGGACTTCGTCATTAAAGGAAACATGCTCCAGAATTGCCAGGACGGCCTCCTTGGAGCGCTCGCGCAGTAACTGGACCTGTTGGTCATCCGTTATCCCTGTGTCCCGATAGAGGGTCTGGGTCAGGATCGTGAAAGCGACCAAGGGTATGCAGGCAAGCGCGAAGATCTTCGCCACGAAGCGGGTGTTTTGCCTCCCCCGAATGGCATAGTGCAACGCGAAATAGCAATGGACGCCAAGGAAAACGACAAAGCCGCGTGATCCGCCTGCGGCCAGGATCGCGGATGCCGACGCCAGGGAAACCATCAGCAGCAGGATGCTCAGGGGCCGCCGGTCTACCCGACGGCACCACAAGAAGACAGTGAACGCGGCCGCCGCGCAGAGGTATCCGCGTAGGTACTGCGCCAGGCGTTCGAGCGTACTGACATCGGACACTACCGAACCCAGCATCAGTTCCGGCCTGTTGCGCATGTGCAGCATCAGGTCTGGCGACGCTTGGAACATGATTCCGAAGATGAAACCGGAGATTGCCAGCGCCACAAGAGCCAGCCAGACCCACGCCGTGCGTCGTAGTACGAACCGCGGCGCGCAACGCTGGACGGGATGCCAAACGCTGGCTTGGCGCTGCGCGAAGAGGCCGGCTGTCCAGTACGAGGCGGACGCGAGCAGATGGAGAAGCCACAGCGTGTGCGTAGGAAATGCCTGCTGATACCTTTCGTGCATCAGGAACATGACCGTCAAGTAGCCGCCGCCGATGAGCAGCGGGTCCAGAACGGTGCGTCGGTGAACAGCAACGTAGTACCCGTATGCGAGAAACGGCACAATATAGGCCGTGGACCAGGGCGCAAACGTCATCGCGCGGCTCCTTTTGAGGTTGCGAAGCAGTTTCCGCAGGCGAGCAGGAGAAGGCTGTGAACAAGGCCCGCCCCGGGATACGCCGCCGCCAAGCCGATCGCTCCATAGGCGGGGGCGAGCAGCGCCGCAAACGCAACCAGGGAAACCGCCCACGCGGCGTCGAACCGAAAGGAGAACCAGGCGGCGCCCCGGCTCATAAACGCAATCGCCGTCGCGTTGTTCACCGACGCAAGCAGCGCGGACGAGGCGAGCAGGGGAATGGTCATCCATCCGGACCGGAATGACTCGCCGTAAAGCCCGATCACCACGGGCGCGGCCAGGGAAACGGGAATCGCAAGACAGGCGGCCGAGAACAGCGAGACGAGCGTCTGACGGCGAACCGCCTGACGGTATCGCTGCTCATTCCCTTCGCTGCGAAGATTCGCAAGGATGGGAAGAGAGATTCGCTCCAGAATGCTGGGCATCAGCAGCATCAACATCCGCCATTGATTGGCGGCGCTGAAAACGGCCATTTCGGCGAAGCCGTTCCGCTGGTTAACAAGTATCGCGGCGGCGGCCCAGTTCACCGCGGAATTTCCGCCTCCCCGCAAAACCGCCGGCAGCGAGAAACTCGCGAAGAGCTTCCAATCTTCCGCGTTGGGGAGATAAGCCGTTCGAACGCCAGCTCGTCGGCACTCGGCGAAGACGAACAATTGGGTAATGGCGGCTCCCACTGCGGCCGCGCCGACGAGGCCGAGCACGGCTCCATAAAGGCCTCCGTAGCGCACGGCCAGGATCAGGATGGCGAAAGAACATACGCCGTGAAGCAGGTTGGACCCGGCCACCGCCGGGAAGGCTTCAAGACCCGCCAGCGCACCGGTCTGCGCTCCGAGGATTGCATGAAAGAACACCAGTGCGGCTCCGAGCTTGAACAGTGGCTCAAGGTGCGGGGCGCCCAGAACGGACGCCGTGAGCGCCGGGGCGCCGGCGAACAGCGCCAGCGAGAACAGCCCTCCGGACAACGCGGCTAGGACAAACGACGTGCCGATGATTCGTCCGGCTCGCGCCGGGTCCGTCACCCGGAATTGAGCGACGTGTTTGGTCGCCGAAAGTCCCAGGCCCATGCCCGCGAAGAGCGCGAACATCAGGACCGTGCTTTGAAACGCTCCCAGTTCGCCATAGGGCTGCTTCCCGAGTATTCGCGCCGCGACGATCAAACCCAGCAACTTCAACCCGTGATAACCTGCGGTCCCGGTCAGGTACCATAAGGCTCCACTGGCAAACCTGCGGCGGAGAGAGCCTTCCGGCGCCGCTCGGAGGTAACGGTCGAAAGGTCTGATGAACGGCCTGAATGGAACAGGTGCGCTCGACACGGCGTTCCCTTGGAAGCTTACGATTGCGTAGCCGGCCGATAGTACTTGCCGTAATGGCCGTAGTAATAGTAGTTCTGGCTGATGGCTTGGTGTACTTCGTTCAGCACGACGCCGAGCACATTCGCCCGCAAGCGGCGAAGCGTGCCTACCACGGTCGCGACGGCTTTCCGATCGGTCTGCCCGGCGCGGGCGACGATGAGAACGCCATCGACCACCGATGCAAGTTGGAGTGGTTCGGCGAATCCGAGCAGCGGGGGCGCGTCCACAATGATGAGGTCGAATTCGCGAGCCGCCTCGTCGAGCAGGTCGGCCATGCCCTGCCCAATCAGATCGGACGCTCGCCGCGAGGGCGGTCCGGCCGGCAGCACCGACAGCATCGGCAATTCCGCGGGCGTGTAAAGGACGTCGCGCCAGTTTGCTTCCGAGACGAGAACATTCGAGAGGCCCGTTGCGCCGGCGATATTGAAGCGGCGGTGCACGCTCGGGCGGCGCAAGTCGCCGTCAATTAGCAGCGTCCGGTGATTTTGTTCCGCGTGGGCTACCGCCAGATGGACCGCGGCCGTCGACTTGCCCTCGGCCGGCGTCGCGCTCGTAACCAGCATCGACCGCACGCTCCGGTCGAAATCGGTCAACAGGATCGAGTTTCGCAGGGTCCGGATCGCTTCTTCATAGCACGAGATGGCCTGACTGCCGTTTTCACTGGTCTTGATCAACGCCAAGGCGTTTCCGCCGGTCCGCACCTGGCCGAGCCTTCCGCGCCAGGTCTTCACGGACGGCAGGCTGCCGAGGACTTCCGCTTTCATCGAACGCGCTACTTGCTCGGGATCGCGGATGGTGGCGTCCAGCATATCGGTGACCACGGCGGCCCCAACCGCGAGCAAGCTTGACAAGAGGAACGCCAGCAGGACATTCAGTCTTACATTGGGCGATACGGGGTTGATAGCGGGACGACCCGAATCCGCGATTCGGATGTTGCTGTTCTGGAAACCGGCGTTGATGCCGGCTTCCTTGATCTTCCGGATCAGTTCTTCGTATAGCGCCTTGTCGCTTTCGGCTTCGCGCTTGAGAGTCTGATACTCGAAGGACCGCGCATTGATCCGGTCGAACTCCGCCTTGGTCTGCGTAACCGCCTGCTTTAACATCTGCTCCCGGTTGACTGCTTCGCGGTATTCCACTTCGACGCGGGCGGCGATGTCGCGACGCGCCTGGTCGATCAGTCCCGACACTTCAGCCATCTGCGCCGCCGCCTTGCGATACTCCGGATGGTTCGCTCCAAAGTGGGCTTTCACTTCGGCGAACCGTTCCCGGGCCGCGTTGTTCCGGGCGACCAGGTTCCGCAGATCCTGAGACTGATCGGAAGCCTGCGCCGATTCGAGCGATCCCCGCCGTACCGAATCCCAGCCGGCTTCCTTGCGGACGCGGTCCGCCTGTGCGTTTGTGTACTCGGTGTTCAACTGAAGCAAGCGGGCTGATAAGATGCTCGTCTTCTCCTCCGGATTGATGACGTTCAACTCCCGTTCAAACTCCGACAAGGCCCGGCTGGAGCGCTCCATCTTCGCCTTGAGTTCAGCGAGTTGGCTCTCCATGAACGCCGAAAGGCTCTGCGAGGAGCGGATCCGGATGCTGTAGGCGTGCTCCAGATACGACTCGGCCACCGCGTTCGCGACGTCGGCCGCCAGCCTTGCGTCGGGGGAGCGGTAGCTGATGCGAAGAAGATAGGTGTTCGGCGGCCTCGTTACATTCAGGTTCCTGAGCGCTACCGGAGCTTCGCCGGGCTCCACCTGGTTGACGGCGGCGACGTCATCGGCCTGTCCTTCCAGCTCGCGAAGCTTGTACTTCTCGGCGACCGGCCTGAGGACGGAATCCGACTGAATCATCTTAATCTGCGTGGCCAGGAACTGGTCGGCGTCGTTGAGAGTGGAGCGCATCGCTTCCTGCCCGATTACCCCCTGCGGCGTCTGGCGGTCGATATCGACGGTCGCCGTCGATTCATAGATCGGCTGAATGCGGAGGGAGACGATCAGCGTCGCGATGACGCAGGTGGCGACGAAAGCCGCGATGCGCCACAGGCGCCGCCTCAGGATCCACAGGTAGTGCGATAGCGGAAGAGCAGACCCCTCGGGCTCCGCCTCTTGCGGGAAGCCGTACGGCAACGGAATGGCGGCGCGCGTCGCATCCGGAAGCACAGTCAAACGCCGTTCGTTCTGATCATGAGACATAGGTATACCGACCTCCTGTTACCTGGCGACTCCCCAAATCAGCACTCCGGACGCCGTCGCCGACCCGAAGCCGATGATCTTTTCCAGAGCGGTGATCTTGGCCCGCTTGCTGCGATTGTCCGGGACATACAAAATATCGTTCTCCTGAAGGGTGACATCGGCGGCTTTGCGCTCCATGATGTCGCGCAAGGGAATCTCGATCTCGTTCTTAGAGCCGCTGCCCGCTTCTTTCCGATAGACGTAAGCCAATTTGCTGGCGAACGGCATCAGGCCTTCCGAGAGCGCCAGCATCTTGAGAACGCTGGTCCCCGCCGTGTCGTCGACGCGGAAAGCGCCTGGTTTCTTGACATTGCCCACCACGAACACTTTTCCCGCCTCCGGTACCCGGACCTCTTCGCCCCCCTGGAGCATGACGTTCCACTCCGGGTCCGCGCCGCTGAGCAGTTCCTTGGCGGGAACGCGTTGGATCAATGTCATCGGGTCTCCGTTTGGACCCGGCTGCGAACGGCTGATGAGGATTTCCGGGCCCGCCTCCGGTCGCAGGCCGTCGGCTCGGGTCAGCGCATCCAGCAAGCTGACTGCGGTATCGGCCTGAAACGTCGTTGGCCGATAGACGGCGCCGGCGACGCTGATCGGCCGGCTGTGGTACTCCACAATCGTCACGGTGACGACCGGCGAGACCAGGATCTGTTCGTCCTCCAGCGCTCCTCCAATCGAATCCTCGAGTTCGGACGGCAATAGTCCTTTCGCCGAGATGCGGCGCTGCACCATCGGCAGACGGATCATGCCGTCATCGCCTACCCGGATCGTGCGCGTGAACTCCGGAGCGTCGTAGACGGACACGGCCACAAGGTCGTTGGGACCGATCCGTTGGGCGGGAAGATTGGCCCCCGCGAGCGCCGGCGCCGCGGATTGCTGCGCGTGCGCCAGCAGGCCGCAAAGCAACAGTAGAAGGAACCTTGACATGGGGGTGATTCTCCTTTCGCGATCCTGGCGTCCTCGTTTGGACCGGTCGTTCACCGGGACGCCTGCTGCTCCTTGCCGAACCTGGAGGCGAGGTCGGCAGCGTCGCCCGCCAGCGGCAGCGCTACGACCTGGGTCATCAGGGTCCGCCCGGCGGCTCCAATAAGCCGCAGCAACTGTTCCATGCGGATCTCCAGTTCGGCGACTTTTTGGTCGAGCATGGACAGACGGCCGTAAGCCGCAGGAACCGCGCTAGCCGGTTCCTCCAGCCCGCGCAGCACGGACGCCCGAGCGTACTCCGAGACGCTTCGCGCGCCCTGCCTCAGGCACGCGCTTCTCAGTCGATCGAATTCGGATTCGCTCAGACGAAAATTCACTAACTTGTTTCTGGGGTTGATCACGCTCATTGGAATGCTTCTGGTTGGTTCACTGCGCTCCGCACGCAGCCCGCCGGACCGGCTGTCCTCTCGATCGCGACAATCAGACTGTGGTCCACAGGCACGGCTACGGAACGCTGCAAGAGATCCACGCTCAACACGATGTGGCGCGATTGGCCGGCGCAAGAGACGCGGCCGACGACTCCGCGCAAGGGACCGCCGACGATCATGACCCGCTCGCCTTGGAGCCAGTGCGGCCATGGCCTTGCCGGCAGGCCCGAGCCCGCGATCGCCCGGAGCGCCGCGATCTCAGTGTCCGGAATCGCTCCGGCGCGGCCTCCGAAACTGACGATCGACGTCACGCCGGGCGTGCTCAGAACCGCCGCGCGCCGCTCGAGCGAAAAGAAACAGAAAACATAGCCCGGGAACAACGGCGTCTCGACCGACTTCCATCGGTCCGACCAGCGGCGCCGGTCCTGATATACAGGAACGAACTCGGCGATTCGTTTGTACGACAAGGCCTTCGCAACGGTTTTCTCGTGGCGAGACTTCACCGTAAGGGCGTACCACTTACTTCCGTCCTGGCTGATCGTGGTTGGCGCCGCCGTTTTCGTGTTGTCGAGCATAGCTTCCGCTCTGCGAGTCACGCTGAAGTACTCGCACCTACCCGTTAATCGGTCGAAAATTGGATCTCAACAGTGCAAACAGAAGTTTTCTCTTTGCAGCCACACTTCAGCAGTGGAGTGCACAAAACCTTCTTCTCCATCGGCGCGTCCTTACTCCTTGTCTCGCTTCCGAGGCAGGTCTTACGTGGGATCAGGCGCGGGCAGCGTGGACAGGCAACGGTGGGCTGAAGAAGCCCCTCAGAGCGGGTCTGAAGCGACGAACGCGATCGTGGCGGGAACAGCGCCTGCTGGCCGAGCGGGGAATCTTTACCGAACCGTTGGGTACTCGATCCCTAACTGCTCCATGTACGTACCGTGCCGCTCGGCGTCGTAGTAGAGCTTTCGCAGGGCCGGCCGGGCGCGGTCCATCTTTTCGCGGTTGATCTCGATGGGCGGTTCCGTGCCCTCGGGAATCAGCGATTTCCACGTTGTTTCCTTCGTCTGTTCGGCGAAGTAGTCGCCCGCCGATTTCAGGAGTCCGGGCGACAGCAGCAGATCCAGCGCCGTCATCGCGTGCGCCTTCGCCCCCGCCGTGGCGCCCTTGTGCGCAATGGGCGTCGCCATGGCGATCGCGCTCGACCAGTGATGTCCGATCATCCCCGGAATATTCGAGGGATATTGCAGCACGACCGTCGGCAGATTCCAGGAGACCTCTGCGATATCGTCGGAACCCGCCGAGCCGCCGACGGCGCCCTCCCTCATCTTCCCGATCTCGGTGGCCAGGCCGGTCGTTTTGCGGTCCATCTCGGTCTGGGCGGCCCGCGCCAGCGTCTGGTCTTCCTCCGCCCACGCCGGCATGCCGACTTTCTGAATGTTCGAGAAAAGCGCCTCGGCGAGCGGCCGGTTGTAGTGGCCCGGCCAGGTCGCGGCGAGGACCCGCTCCGTCATCGTCGTGTCGGTCATCTCCGCGGCGGCGCGGGCGATCTTCGTACCGATTGCGTGCAGTTCCTCGATGCGCGCGTATTCCCATTCGCGGAAGAAATACCAGACCGTCGCTTCCGACGGCACAACGTTTGGTTGGTTGCCTCCATGGACGATAACGTAGTGGGATCGGTGCTCCGGGCGGAGATGCTCGCGGCGGTAGTTCCAGCCGACGTTCATCAGTTCGACCGCATCGAGCGCGCTGCGACCCATCCAGGGAGAGCCGGCGCCGTGCGCACTCCGGCCGTGGAAGCTGTATTGAGTCGAAACCAGACCCGAGCCGATCGGGCCGCCGGCGCCGGTGGTGAATTCGGAGCTCACGTGGGAGCTGAGCATCGCGTCGACATCGCGGAACAGCCCCGCGTTCACCATGTACGTCCGGCTGCCGAGCAGTTCTTCGGCGACTCCCGGGTAGATCCGCAGCGTGCCGGGGATGTTATACCTGGTCATCAACTGCTTGACCACGAGCGCGGCGGTTACATTGACGGCCTGCCCCGCGTTATGACCCTCCCCGTGACCGGGCCCGCCCTCTATCAGAGGCGCATGGAAAGCCACGCCGGGCTTCTGCGAAGTCTCGGGCAGCCCGTCGATATCCGCGATGAAGCCAATGACGGGCTTGCCGCTTCCCCAACTTGCTTCGAATGCGGTCGGCATACCGGCAACGCCGCGTTTCACCTGGAAGCCTTCCTTTTCGAGAAGAGCCGTCAGGTATGACGAGGACTCCGTTTCCTCGTAGCCGAGCTCCGCGAAACTGAAGAGCGAATCGACGATCTGTTGGGTGAAACGCTGACGGCCTTCAACCATCTCCGCCGCCGCTTGCTTAAGTTCCTCGAGAGGCGGCGCCTGGCCATGCAAAGCGCTACAGACGATTACCGGGATGATCGCACCCAAACGCATTCCGTGGTCCTTTCCGTTCGGAACGGCGAGGCGTTCCGAACGGTCAGCATACTACAGACGCGGCGGGTTCCCGGCGAACGACGCCGGACGGGGCTTACTTGCGTGAACCGATCTGCGTCGCCTCGTCGCGCGGCAAGGGGCAGGCGCCCAGATCGATCTTGTCGCCTTCCTTCGTCTTCGACCACCCTCCCCGTTTCTCTAGCTGGTGGAATTGTTTGGATAATTCCCGGGCTTTCCGGATGTCGAACTTTCCCTGTTGGTACTCATCGGCGAACGCGTTCCAGGAGTCCACAAATTCGCGGGCTTTCTTCACAAACATCTGTTGCCGGAATTCTTCCGCCTCACGCTTTTCCCGATCGAACGCCGCCCGCCGCGCCTCGGCCTGCGCGTTCAGCCACTGTACTTGGTCGTGAACGCTTGAGGGCCGCGGAGGCTGCTCAAACGGATCCGACTGCGCCGAAGCCCCCGTGGATAGGGCCACTGTTAACAAAAAACAACTCATGTGGATTCTCATTTTCATTCACCAGGAGCGGTGGGCCGGGAGGGGACCGGGGATCACCAAACAAAGGTTCGTTTTGCTCGCCCAACTTGAGGAGCCGCAAGAAGGGCTTTCTGTTACAGCTTAACGGATCGTCGCGCGGGAGCCTCCTGGCTCTTGCCGTTATTCACTGAAATGAAAGGAAAAATAAGAGTGAAATGTCTGTGACTCTTGGTATCGGCGCTCCAGGAAATTGTAGCGCTGTCGATTCTGCCGACACGGAAGAATCTGCATTCCGCGCCGGCGCGCCTGACCGTCTGACGCCGGGAGCGGCGCCCATCGAAACAAAAAGGCCACCCTTTCGGGTGGCCTCTCCTCAAGCTGAAAACTGACCGACCGCTTCCTTAGTAATCCATCCCGCCCCCATGCGGCGGACCCGCGGGTTCCGGTTTCTTCTCCGGAATCTCGCACACCATCGCCTCGGTGGTCAGCGCCAGCGCCGCGATCGACGCCGCGTTCTGCAACGCCGTCCGCGTCACCTTCGTCGGGTCGATCACCCCCGCCGCCACCAGGTCCTCGTACTGCCCGTTGTCCGCGTTCAGCCCGAAGTTCGCGTTCGGCTCGCCGCCGATCCGCTCCACCACGATCGCCCCCTCGAACCCCGCGTTGTTGGCGATCTGCCGCACCGGCTCCTGGCACGCCCGGCGCACAATATCCACGCCGATCTGCTCGTCGCCGCCCAGCTTCAACTCGTCCAGCACCTTCGCCGCCCGCAGCAGCACCACCCCGCCGCCCGGCACGATGCCTTCCTCCACCGCCGCCCGCGTCGCGTGCAGCGCGTCCTCCACCCGGGCCTTCTTCTCCTTCATCTCCGTCTCGGTGGCCGCGCCCACCCGGATCACCGCCACCCCGCCGGCCAGCTTCGCCAGCCGCTCCTGGAGCTTTTCCCGGTCGTAGTCCGACGTCGTCTCCTCGATCTGCGCCCGCAACTGCTTGATCCGGCCTTCAATCTGCTTCTGGCTCCCGGCCCCGTCCACGATCGTCGTGTTGTCCTTGTCCACCGTAATCCGCTTGGCCCGGCCCAGATCCTCCAGCCGTACGCCTTCCAGCTTGATCCCGGTCTCTTCCATGATCGCTTTGCCGCCGGTCAGGATCGAAATGTCCTCCAGCATCGCCTTGCGCCGGTCGCCGAATCCCGGCGCCTTCACCGCGGCTGCCGCCAGCGTCCCCCGCAGCTTGTTCACCACCAGCGTCGCCAGCGCCTCGCCTTCCACTTCCTCGGCCACGATCAGCAGCGGCTTGCCCACCCGCGCGATCTGCTCCAGCACCGGCAGCAGGTCCTTCATGTTCGAGATCTTCTTCTCGTGGATCAGAATGTAGGGGTCTTCCAGCACCACCTCCATCCGCTCCGGATCGGTGATGAAGTACGGCGACAGGTAGCCCCGGTCGAACTGCATCCCGTCCACCGTCTCCAGGTCCGTGGTCATCGTCTTGGACTCTTCCACGGTGATCACGCCGTCCTTGCCCACCTTCTTCATCGCCTCGGCGATGGTGTTGCCGATGGTGGTATCCCCGTTGGCCGAGATCGTCCCCACCTGCGCGATCGCTTCGCCCGACACCGGCTTGCTCGCCTGCTGCACCTGGGCGATTACCTTCTCCACCGCCTT
Source organism: Bryobacteraceae bacterium (assembly GCA_026129905.1). Taxonomy (GTDB): domain Bacteria; phylum Acidobacteriota; class Terriglobia; order Bryobacterales; family Bryobacteraceae; genus JAHCHE01. Next base: position 21,696 of record JAHCHE010000049.1, read on the forward strand.
CTCGATGCCCCGCTTCAGCGCCATCGGGTTGGCCCCGGCGGCCACGCTCTTGACGCCTTCCCGGAAGATCGACTGCGCCAACAGCGTCGCCGTCGTCGTGCCGTCGCCGGCCACGTCGGAGGTCTTCGACGCCACCTCGCGCACCATCTGCGCGCCCATGTTTTCCAGCGGGTCCTTCAGCTCGATCTCCTTGGCCACCGTGACCCCGTCCTTGGTCACCGTCGGGCCGCCGAACTTCTTCTCCAGAATGACGTTGCGCCCCTTCGGACCCAAGGTCACCTTCACCGCGTTGGCCAACTGGTTTACGCCCCGCAGGATCGCCTGCCGGGATTCTTCGCTGTATACGATTTGTTTTGCTGGCATGTTGTTTAACTCCTGACTTAAATAGAACGAAACGGCGAGACTATCCTTCGACGATCGCGAGAATTTCGTCTTCCCGCATGATCAGGCATTCCTCGTCCTCGATTTTGACCTCATTCCCCGAGTATTTCCCGAAGAGAATCTTGTCCCCTACCTTCACTTCGAGCGGAACCAAGCTTCCATCTTCAAGCCTCTTGCCCTTCCCGACAGCGAGCACCTCGCCGTTCTGGGGTTTTTCTTTCGCGGAATCGGGGATGATGATACCCCCCTTCACCTGCTCCTTTTCTTCAATCCTCTTGATCACCACCCGGTCATAGAGCGGACGGATGTTCATCGGCGGAGTCCTCCATGATGTCTGAAATTTTTCTCTGGCTGGAAATGGGCTGTCCCTAAAGGCGCAGCCCAACCTTACACTATTAGCACACTCGGCCATAGAGTGACAACAGGAACTTACAACCGCATAGAAATCAGTGGGTTGGAGTTCGGACCCGCAGCCGCGACGCCCGGCGCGCTCAGCCCTTCAAGTCCCGAAACGCGTCCTCGATCTCCCGCTTCGCCTCCGGCGTCAGCGTCGTCAACGGGAGCCTCGGCGGGCCGCCATAGTAGCCGTTCAGGTCCATCGCGTGCTTCAAGCCCGGAACTCCGTACCGCGTCGTCACCAGGTACGCCGCGTGCGAGATCCGGTTCTGCCAATCCCGCGCCGCGTCGTAATCGCGCGTCCGGTGCGCCTCCCAAATCGTGATTGTCGAGTACGGCGCGGCATTCGCATAGGCCAGCACCGCGCCAACCGCGCCCACGGCGAACGAAGGCCACAGCGTCGGCGCCGATCCCACCAGCACCTGAAAGCCCGGTTTCACCTCCCGGATCATCTTCATCACCTTCTCGAGTTTTCCCGAACTTTCCTTTATGGCGACGATGTTCGGGTGCTCGGAGAGGGCGGCCACCGCCTCGGCGGCGATGTCCACTCCGGTGGCCTGCGGCCAGTTGTAGATCATTAACGGAATCCCGGTCTGGTCGGCCACCGCCCGGAAGTACAGCATCTGGGCGGCCGGATTGTCGAGCAGGTTCTTGTAGTAATGCGGCGTGCGCACCATAGCGGCTTTGTAGCCGATGGCGGCGGCGCGGTTGGTCAGGTCCACGGTCTCGCGGACGCTTTCCATGCCGGTTCCCGCTATCAACAGCTTTTCCGGCGCGGCGAACTCGGCCACCCACTCCCACAGCAGCGTCTTTTCCTCCGTTGTGAGGTAGACGCTTTCGCCGGTGGACCCGGTCACCACGTAACCGGCCAGCCCGGTCTGGTTCCACTTCTCGACGTTATGCCGGACCTTCGCTTTGTACAGATTTCCTTCGTAATCGAATGGGGTCGCGATCGGGGGAAAAATGCCGTGGAGTTTCATTGAAAGGGAGAAGGTCCCGCCCTTGGGAAGCGGGACCTCGCCGCTTGTCCGCGGTTCGCCTTTATACCACTTTGACGAAGACGATCAGCAGCGTGTACAGCGCCAGCGACTCGATTAGCGCCAGGCTGAGAATCAGCGCCAGCCGGATGGCCCCGGCCGCGCTTGGATTCCGCGCCATGCCCTCGGCGCAGGCCGCCGCTGCTTTGGCTTGCGCCAGTCCGCACACCGCCGAAGCGATGGCCATCGAAAATCCCGACGTGATGGCCACCCAATTGGTGGCCGACCCGCCCGTCTCCTGGGCCAGCATAGGGCTGGCGAAAACCAGCGTCGCCAGCAGAATCAAGAACAACTTCGCGTTCATCGCGTGAGTCTCTCTCCTTCGTACGTAAGATCGCCTCCAGGAGGTGGTTCCCATCATCCTCTTACAGACGGGCTCACGCTGGAAGCGGCATGATGCCGGTATGAATCAATGGTCGTGCGCCACGGCGCCCTGGACGTAGACCATCGTGAGCAGTACGAAAATATAAGCCTGCAGCGCGCCCACGAACACGTGCAGGCCCATGAAAATGACGGAGCCGACGTAGGTCAGGCCCAAAAATACCAGGAAGACGCTCTCGCCGGCGAACATGTTCGCGTAAAGACGCACCGTGAGCGACAGCGGCCGTCCCAGGTGGCTCACGATCTCGATCGGAAACATGATCGGCGCCAGCCACCAGATCGGACCCGCGAAATGCGCCAGGTACTTCAACGGGCCCTGCTCCAGGATGCCCATGAAGTGGTAATACAGAAACGCGAACATCGCGCAGCCCAGCGGGACCGGCGCGAACATCGTCGGCGACTCGAACGTAGGAATGATCCCAAGTTCGTTCGCGAACAGGATGAACAGGAACAGCGTCGCGAACACATGCAGGAACTTGCGGCCGTGATGGCCGACCATCTCGTCGGTCTGGTCGCGCAGGAAGCCGTAAACGATCTCAAAGAAGTGCTGCACCCCCCCGGGCCTTTCCATCGACAACCGCGGCCGCAGCACCGTCAACAGGGTGACCAACACCAGAAACACCACGATTTGCAGCGTCACGAAGTTGGCCCAGGGCTTGTCCGGGTTTTCCGCGTGCATGCCCACCAGCGCGAGCGCCGCGTTGCCGGGTCCGGCTAGATACTTGTTGAAAAGCGCGGTGACCCACAGTTCATGTTCGGGCATAGATTAATTCGTAGATCATTTCGAGAAGGACGGCGGCCACCGCGACAAAGAGGCCGACCAGGGCCGCCATAACATTGACCCTAAGGTACTTCACTATAACATAGCCGGCCGCCAGAAACAGGGCGTAGCGAAGCGGCAACAGGATCGCGAAGCTCTTCTTCGGCTTCGGCTTCCCGGGTGACAAGGCGTCCACAAGCCCGTGCAGCCAGCGGAAGTTCAACGCCGATACCGTCGCGCCTAAGAAGAAGCCGACCGCCCAGGGCCACCCGAGCTGCCAGGCCGTCAACGCGAACCCCGCCACGCTCAGCCAGACGATGTGAACGTAGATCCGCCGGAGGGCGTTGTGATAGAAGACTTCGTCGCGGTCAATGGATTCACTCACGGGAGTCCCGCTGAACCTCCCGCACCAGTTCGACGAATCCCGCGGCGATCCCCGCGATCAGAAATACGATGTACAGAAAGGACGTGCCGAAGGCCTTGTCCAGCAGGTAGCCGACGACGTAGCCCGCCAGCACGCACGAGGGAAGCACGAACGCCAGGGACATGTACCGTCCCACCTGACGCCATGGGTTGGAGGAGCTGGGCTCAGGCACTTCTATCGGATTCTAACCCGCCCGCTTCTGTTCGAGCACTCGCGGCGCCCGTTCCGCCGCCTCCCTCACCAGCAGGCCCATCTTCGGATGGCTCGGCTCCATGTCGGCCGCGAGATCATAGGAGGCCAGCATTTCTGTCGTCGCCGGGCCGATGGAACCTACGAAGGCCCGCCGGAGCGCCGTCCGCGCCTGCTCCGAAATTCCCTCCTCCTCCGCGATCCGGAACAGGTGCACAAGCTGAAACGGCGTCGTGAACAGCGCCGCCTGAAATCGTCCCTCTCCCAGTTCGCGCGCTGCCTGGCGGAGCGGCCCGGTATCTTCCGGCAATTGCCACTGATAGATGCGGATGGGAGTAACCGCCGCGCCCAGCGCCCCTAGCGCCTGGATCAGTTCCGGGTTGGACCGCCCGTACTCCTGCACCGCGATGCGCCTTCCTGTGACGGGCTTCACGGCTTCCACAACTTCCCGCCAGGTATTCGGCTCCGGCGCCTGAATATGCGCCGGTACGTCCATTTCGCGCAGCGCCGCGACCGGCTTCGGCCCCCGAGCCACGACCGTGATCCTGCGCAGCGCTTCGGGAAAGCGCTCCCCCGGATGCCGCGTTGCGATCAATCGGTGCAGGGCTCGCGCCCCTACGCCGGTGAGAAAAACGAACATATCGAACTCGCCGGCGAACAGGCGCTCCACCGCCGCGAATGCCTGCTCGTTGCCTTCGAGCGGCGCTTCCCGCATCGATGGGGCGACGAACGGCTCGCCGCCGTGCTTGCGGATGAGTTCAGCCATCTCGCGGCCGCGGCGGGTTTCGAGCGCCAGCACTCGCATGCCTTGAAACGACATCCGTCCCATTATAGGAGCCGTTCGACGGGAAGCCCCTCCATCCAAGGTCCAAGCCGTTCCCATACCTTCAACTCGATTCTGGCTGTTGGGTTGCCTGCTCACTGTCGTGCCGGCTCTGAGATCGATGATTGCGGCAGTGCCGGTTGTTTGCTCGCTCGCGTGGGGCGCGGCTTTTGAGCCTGTACCGGGCGCGCCGGCCCCACCGCTCGCGGGCCTGGAACCCACGCACGGACAGGCTGCTACCGGCGGTGTGCTCGCGCTGACGCGCGACGGAATCGGCATCGCGGGAAACGCGATTCTGTACTCCATCCATGGCGTGGCGTTGAGATTCACAGCGGGTAATTCCGACCCGCCGGTGAGCTTTATCGACCCACTGCCCGGGCTGGTGAACTCTTTCACCACCGCGGACACGCGAAACTGGGCCGCAGGATACCGGCGTTATGAAACGGCTCATTTCACGGGAGTCTGGCAGGGGGTCGACGCGCGATACACAACTTCCACGGCGGGTCTCACCCTGACGCTACTGTTCCGGCCCGGCGTGGATCCCGCCGTCGCGCAATTCGAACTGACGAACAGCCTCACGCTGGATCTGCTCAACGACGGCTCGCTACGCGCCGGGCTCGGTTATTCCAGAATCGATCCGGCGCTTGTGTTCGGCGCCCCGGACGCCTGGCAGACTTCCGGGAATACCCGCATCGCGCGGCGAGCGCGGTTTGACGTGCAGGGAACAGGCAGGATTTCTCTTCGCGTCGACGCGCCCGATGCCGGCCACCCGCTCGCGATCGAGTTCCGTTTGCCGTTTCCCGACATGGTGACGCCGGCGGAGCAAACACGCACCTTCGTTCGGGATACCGCTGGGAACGTATTCGCCGCGGATATCTTGGCCGATGCGCCAGGCCGGGAAGCCGCTTCGGGGCAGGGGGCATGCGGATCCCTGATCGGAAGGCCGGTCGCGTGCTCCGACGTCGTTCTCTACAAGTACCGTCCGGACGGCCAGCTCGCGTTCGTCACTTATCTTTCGGGAGGACGCCGCGAGGCGGCTCGCTTCGTTGGGTTGTCTCCCGGGGGAACTGTCGTCGTGGCGGGTAGTACGGAATCGCCCGATTTCCCGGCCACGCGCGGAACGCTCCAGCCCGAGTACGCCGGCCCCGCGCCGGGCGTAACGGGCTCCGGCATCGACGTTGCGGGCGATTATTTCGCTGCCCTCCTGGATCCGGAGACGGGCGTCCAGATTGCCGGAACTTTCCTGGGCGGCCCAAACCACGACCAGATGGGTGCGGCGGAGATCGGCGCCGATGGAACGCTCTATTTTCTTCCGAAGTGGCTGACGCCACCCAGCGCCGGGATGCCGGTCTCACCGGGCGCCCTGCAAGTCCAATGTGCGGGAGACGGTTGTCAGAACGGATACGCCGCGCGGCTCAGCCCGAATCTGGAGCGCATGCTGTACGGAACTTATCTGCCGGGCGTCGTCCAAGCCACTGCGAAATTGCACTCCGACGGCAGCGTGTACTATGCGGGTCGGGACGGCGCAGGCTTCGCGCCGACGCCCAACGCATGGCAGCGGGCGCCCGCGGGCGGCCAGGACGCGATCATCGCCAGGCTCGACTCACAGGGCGCCACGCTGGTTTTCGCTACGTATGCCGGGACTCCGAAAACCGACTGGATCCTGAGAATAGCCGTTTCTCCGGACGGCAGCGTCTGGGCAAGCGTGAGTTCGTTCGTGGAGTGCTGCGTCGACATCGACGACCGGTTGGTGCATCTCGATGCCCTGGGCGAGCGCCTGCTGGCCGACCTCGGCATCGCAGTGGGAGACATCGTTGTGGATTCCGAGGGCAATCTGATCGCAACGGCATCCGGGAGATTCCAGGCCTCCCCGGAAGCTCCGCTCGCGAACTCGTGCACCGCCTGGGAAGGCGCTTATCTGAAGCTTGGGCCCGGCGGCGAGCAGATATTCGCGACCTACCTGCCAGCCGGCGCCGATTACGACTTCGACGGGACCAGCGATCTCGGGTTGCCGGCGCTTCGAACATACGGACCCGAGGGCGTGGAGAGATTCCAGGTGGTCGAGGGAAAGAGCATGGGCGTGTTCCTTGGGTGCGTTGTGGACGCCGCCAGCTTTGTTAACTCCGACTCGGTTTCTCCCGGCGAAATCGTGACCTTATTTGGCAGCGGTATAGGTCCGCGCGAGGGGGCCGCGTTCCAATTCGAGAATGGACGGGCGCCCACCTCGCTCGGCCGCGTCCGGGTGCTGGTGAACGGAGAAGCCGTACCGCTGCTTTATGTCTCCTGGAATCAGGTAAACGCGATTTTGCCGTATTCTCTTGAAGCCGGCTCGCGACCTGCGATTCAGGTGGTGACGGACGGCGAAGAGAGCAATGCGCTGTCAACGCCTTATGTGCAGCGGGCCGCCATATCGCTGTTCCGCGCCGGGGATTCGCCTCTGCGTCCGGCTGCCGCCCTGAACCAGGATGGATCGTTGAACGGCCCGGAAAACCCGGCCATGAAAGGATCGGTTGTCGTCCTGTTCGGGACAGGCGGCGGGGCGACTGTTCCGGCGAGCATCGCCGGGGAGATTACGCCGCTGGAGGCGCGGCCGCTGGAGGTTGAACCCGAGATCTGGATCGACAACACGCTGCGAGCCACGGTTGAGTATGCCGGCGCCGCACCCGGCCTGGTTTCCGGCGTGACGCAGATCAACGCGCGATTGCCCGAGGACGTACCAGATAACCCGCGCTTTCCAAGCGGAGTGGTCCCGCTGTTTGTGCGGACGCCGGGCGCTGGCTTCGTCGCCGGTCACGTCACCGTGTTTGTCGCGCCCTGACCGGGCCGTCAAAGGCGGGAAGCGTCGACCACCTTTTCGTAGTACTGAAGACCGCGATCATACCCGCGGCGGTAGGCAGCCGGGACCTCAGCGCCTTCGTCGAGCGGTTTTCCCCGATTCGCCGGTTCGAGCGCCGCCTCGAAGCCCTCGCGGTACGCCGCTTCGTCGCGGTCGAAGCCGCTCCCGTACGCGCCGCTTTCCGCCTGACGCAGACTGCGCCACCAGGCTTCGCGGATCTTGTCCAGGTCCTCGGCGCCGTGAGCGGCCAGTTCGGAGCGAATCGCGGCGGCCTGTTCCGGGCTCTTGGCCAGCGCGATGACGACAACCCGCCCGCGCCGCAACGCTTCGGCCATGAAGAAGGAATCGCGCGTGGATGGTCGAACCTCGGCTGCCTGCTCGGCCTTATCGCCGGCTACCGCGCCAACGGCCGCTCCTCCGGCGCCAAGAACCAATGCGGCAACAACGCCTGTTGCTACCACCGGACCGACGCCTGGCACGGCCATGCTTGCCGCTAACACGCCGAGGGTCGAGCCGGTGGCGGCGCCGATTGCGCCACCCACCGCGCCGCCTAGCGGCCCGCCGATGCCCGTTTCTTCCGGTTCCCGCTGGTCCGCCGCAATCACGCTGAACTGATCCTTCGCCAAACCCAGCGAATCGGCGGCCCGCTGCGCCGCCTCCCACGTTTTGAATACGCCAACCTCCGAGTGCATACTTCCATGCTACCGTCATGCGCCCCCCCCGCTCCGCTAGTGCGAAAGTCGCCGGGCGACCTGAACGTCGCTTAAGCGGGCGCGGTCCGGATGGAGGATAATGTTCCCACCTCCGTTAGAAAGGAGACACAAGCATGTCACTCACCAAACGTTCCGCGGCCGAGTTTCTCGGCACGTTCTGGCTTGTTTTCGGCGGCTGCGGCAGCGCCGTACTGGCCGCCGCGTTCCCCGAACTCGGCATCGGCTTTGCCGGAGTCGCGCTCGCCTTCGGCCTCACGGTTCTCACCATGGCTTATGCCATCGGTCACATCTCCGGTTGTCACTTGAACCCGGCGGTTTCCGTCGGACTCGCCGCCGCGAAGCGATTTCCCGCTTCCGAGTTGCCCGCTTACATCGTTGCCCAGGTGGTGGGCGCCATCGTAGCGGGAGGGGTCTTGTACGTCATTGCCAGCGGCAAGGCGGGCTTCGACGTGACAGCGGGGTTTGCTTCCAACGGCTACGGCGCTCACTCACCGGGAGGCTACAGCCTGTTGGCTTGTCTCGTCGCAGAAATCGTGTTGACCATGTTCTTCCTTGTCATCATTCTCGGATCGACAGACAGGCGCGCGCCGCAGGCCCTGGCGCCGGTTGCCATTGGCCTCGGCCTCACGTTGATTCACCTGATCGGAATCCCGGTCAGCAACGTCTCTGTGAACCCTGCCCGCAGCACTGGCCCCGCGGTGTTTGCCGGCGGATGGGCGCTCCAGCAATTGTGGTTGTTCTGGGTCGCTCCGGTTATCGGCGCCGTTCTCGGCGCAATCGCCTATCGCGCCATCGCAGCCGAGGAAGTCCCGGCCGTACAGGCGGCCCGGGCCTGATCCGGCGCCTTCAGATCGGGATCAGGCCGCGGCGCAGTCCGATGGCGACCGCTTCCGTCCGGCTGCCGGCCCGCAACTTGCCCATGATGGAAGCGACGTGAAATTTCGCCGTGTGCTCGGAGATGCCGAGTCGCCAGGCGATGCTTTTGTTGGCGTGGCCGTCCGCCAACATCCGCAACACCTCGATTTCGCGGGATGTTAGCGTCTCCGCCGGGAGCGAAGATGCGGCCGGCGACTCGACGGGCGTCAACGCATCCACCTCCTGCGGATGAAGAACAATCAGTCCGGCCGCCGCCGCGCGCACCGCAGCCCCGAGTTCCGCCGCGGTTGGCTCGGCCGGCAGAACGCCGCGTACGCCCGTGCGAATTGTCTCCCTGGCCGCATCGGCGCCCGGGCCGGCGAGCAGCAATATCACGGCCGGAGCGTCGGGGCTGGCCGCCGCCTCCATCAGTTCCTCCGGCGGTTCGTCCAGCGTTGAGGCCACGATCACATCCGGCCCGTGCTCCACTACCGAGGCCGCAACGGCTGCTGGGGAATCGACGCCGGCCACCACCACGATCGAGTCGTCCGCGCGAAGCAGCGCCTCCAGCCCTGCGCGCGTCAGGCCGGACGCCGCCACGATCAAGACGCGGATCAAGCCGCCTCCGAAACCCGCTCCGGCAAGCGGACGGCAACCTCCCTCGGATGAGCGCGGTCTCCTCGCAGAAACCGCACTCGCACGATTTCCTTCGCGCGCTCCAACGTGGCGCTCAGATCGTCGGTCTCCACAAAGTACCGGCCCTCAGCGGCGATCAGGAGGTCGCCAGTTTGCAACGACGCCGCCTCGGCCGGGCTGTTCCGCTCCACCTCCAGAACCAGCAATCCGACGCTCTGGCCAGCGGGCACGGGGCGAACGACGACCCCCAGCATGGGCGTGGACGCGCCTCGCCTCAGGAAATCGCTGACCGAGTTGCTGGGGACCGCGAGCCCCAACTCACCCGCCACCATCGTATTGATGCCGATGATTTCGCCGCGGGCATTGGCGAGCGGACCTCCGGAATTGCCGGGCGCCAGCCGCACATTCGCCTGGATCCATTTCTGGCGGCTCAAACCCGTCAGCCGCCCCAGGGCATGGACCACGCCGGTAGTGAGGGCGCCGCTGAAGCCGAGCGGATTGCCGACCGCGATCACCAGTTCACCGACTCGCACCGCATCGGAGTCCGCGGCTGTCGCGGCCGGGAGGTTCTTCGTGTCCACGCGCAGCGCCGCCAGATCGCGCCGAGCATCCCGCGCCGTTACTCGCGCCGGGAAGCGCCGGCCGTCCCAGAACTGCACCACGGGCTGCGAATCGCGCGCTACGTGTGCGTTCGTTACGATCAATCCGTCCGGTCTCCAGATCACACCCGAGCCGCCGCCTGCCCGCCGCTCCGCGGAACGCACCTCGACCGTCGCCCGCCGCAGGCTCTCGGCCACCTCTCCAAATCCTGGCGCGCTCACGTCAATCGCCCCTCCGTGGCCGTTCTCCCACCGTGATTCCGATATCTCTCCGCTCGCCGCCGCGCAGAATCGTCGCGCTAATCGCCTCGCCGATCGTCGCTTTTTCCAACGCCGCCTGCACGTCGTCGATGTCGGTCGTGGGTTCGCCCCCCAGCAGCGCGAGGACGTCTCCCAGTAGTACTCCCGCCTTGCCCGCCGGCGACTCCGGCTCCACGGATAGGACGACCATGGCCCTGCCCTGCGACAGTCCGGACTGCTTCACCAGATGCTCGGGCAACGCGACGGGTTGCAGGCCGACGCCCAGGTAGCCCCTTGAGACGCGCCCTTTGGAGAGCAGTTCCTCTGCGACGCGGGTGACCGTTGACATCGGAACGGCGACTCCGGAGACCCGGGAAAGGCCCCGCGTCGCAAGCCCGAGCAACCGGCCGGCGGGATCCACGACAGCGCTCCCGGACGACCCAGGGTACAGCGATGCGTCCAACCGGACAAACCGGTCGATCATGCCTCCGCGCCAGGTCCGCCACGACCCTCCCACGGCGCTGATCACGCCCATGGTCGCGTTGATGCCGATTTCGCCGGACCGGCCCACCGCAAGCACGAGGCTGCCCGGTTTGAACACCGTGTCGGGCGCGAACTCCGGACTTCCGTGGGTTAGCGCTTTCAACTCGGCCGGTGAGGTTCCGGCGGGAAGTTGCAGTACGGCGATGTCCGTGCCGGGATCACGTCCGGCGACGGTGGCCTTGAGGACAGCGCCCGAAGGAAGCGTCACGGAGGCCGTCTCGTCGTGCTTTAGGGCATGCTCCACCGTAATGATTGCGCCGTCGCGCCAGTAAGAACCGCTGGCGCCGCGGGGGCGCGCGCCGATGCTTACCACGAACCGGCTAGCCGTCTCAACCGCCTTCACCAGGTCGTCGGATAGCGAGGCTAATGTGCTGGTCATCGATCCTCCTGGCTCCAGAATGCGCCAGGAGGCGCCGTCAGGACATCCGCAATTCGGGCAGGAGGGCCCCTGGAAAAACGGGCGGGTGGACTTCTCCGGCCGTTACTTGATCTCGGGACTGTTAACGTCGGCTGGCTCTTGTCCCCAGTTCTCCCGGATCACCAGGCTCTGGTCCGAGAAGAACGTGCGCCGGCCTGTGGAGTTATAGGCGACCGGGTTCGCGTTGACCGTATATCCTGTCGGACTCGGCTGAACGATGAAGCGATACCCGCTCTTGTCTCCCCTGGAGAGGTCGCCCGGAATCAGGTCGGCCGCCGTAGGCCCGGCCTGCCCGCTCGCCGGCGGGCCCAGTTCCTCGAGCGTCTTGGCATAACGCCCGAACTGCGAAAAATATTGCGTTTGGGCCGTGTGGATCGTCGTCACTTGCCGGATGGCCGCCATTTCCTGCGTATGCATCCTGGCCTTGTCCAGCTTCGGGACCGCGATCGCGGCGATGATCAGGATGATCGCGATCACGATCAGCAGCTCGATCAGCGAGAAACCGCGACGCCGTGTGGGTGTGTTGACGCGCACGTGGGCACTAGCCTCCTTCTCTAGTATGACGCGGAATCCAAGCCTGTTGTTGATATATCCCGGGCAGAGCTAGCGCCGGCGGACCAGAAACACCGCCACTTCCGCGAACAGGTTTGCGCAGAAGGCGATGGTATGCTTCCCGGCCAGGAAAATCCGCCGTTCCACCCGCCAGTCCTCTTGCCCCACCAGGTCCTCGAAATCCTGCACCGTCAGAAAATGGACGTTCGGCGAATTGTACCAGGCGTGCGGAAACAACGCCGTTCGCGGCGCCCGTCCGGTGAACAGGTGCGACAGCCGGACTTTCCAGTGCCCGAAGTTGGGAAACGCCACGATTGCATGCCGGCCAACCCGAAGCATTTCCCGCAGCACGTGCAGCGGGCGCAGCGTTTCCTGCAGCGTCTGGCTCAGGATCACGTAATCGAACGCCTGTTCGGGATAGTCGCGCAAACCCTGGTCGATGTCGCCCTGGTACACCGTAACCCCGCGTCCGATCGCCTGCATGACGCGCGCCCGGTCCAGTTCGATGCCGCGGCCGTCCACGCCTTTGTTATCCGCCAGCCACCGCAGCAGCGCTCCATCGCCGCACCCCAGGTCGAGCACTTTGCTGTTCGGCTTCACCAACTGTCCGATGATGGCGTAATCGCTCCGTCCCAGGACCTGGCGGACAAAGGGGCCATGCGGAAGTGATTCGGAGGCGCCGGCTGCGCCCGGCGTGTCCGCGAGGGAACTACCTGAAGGCATGCAGGTACTTCATCATACCACCCGCCCCTCCCGTTGAGTGGGTCTCGCCGTCAGCACGCGTCAGCACGCGTCCCGACCCCGGAAAACCCCCAGGATTGATGGAGTTCCGCGAGGTGGCCGCGACGCGCCGAGGTATAATCACCCTGCCGGAGAAACCGTGACAAGCGGCCACCTGCCAGATTATTCGAGGCCCGCTCCATAGGGCGTGGCGATCCTTGCGTTCGCTGTAGCCCTCGCCGTCCGCGCCGCGATGATGCCGGTATTCGAGCTCTCCGTTCCGTATATCACGTTCTTCCCGGCGGTAATGTTCAGCGCCTGGTACGGGGGACTGGGACCGGGTCTGATCGTGACCGGTCTCAGCGCTATCGCGAGCCAATTCTTCTTCCACCAGCCCGTGTTCTCGCTCGCAATTTCTTCGCTGTCGGACGTCGTGGCGCTCCTACTCTTTATCGCCATTTCCGTGTTCATCTGCCTGCTTAACCACCGCTCGATGCGCTCCGCCAGACAGGCCGAGGCGAACCTGCGCCTGGCAAACGAGCGGCTCGATCAGCTTTGCCAGGAAAGCGCCGAGCGGGAACAGGCGGAACGCCGCGAGGCCGATGCCCGACGCTGGGCCTTGGATGTCCTGTCCAGCGTAGGCGACGCGCTCATCTGCACCGACCTCGACAGCCGCGTCACGTTCCTGAACCCCGTCGCCGAAAAGATGACCGGATGGCCGCTCGAGGAGGCTACCGGGAAGCCCGTGTCGGAGGTTTTTGTCATCCTGAACGAAGGTACTCGCAAGCCGGCTATTAACCCTGTCCGGCGCATCCTGCAGGAAGGGATCGTTATCGGGCTCGCGAATCATACGATCCTGCGATCCCGCTCCGGCGAGGAGATTCCCATCGACGACAGCGGCGCCCCAATCCGGAACCGTGAACGTCAGATTATGGGCGCCGTGCTCGTTTTTCGGGACATGTCGGAACGCAAGTCCATGGAGGATGCCCTCAGGCAGACGGCGCAGCGGCTCGCCCGCTCGAATGAGGACCTGGGCAGCTACGCGCACACCATCAGCCACGATCTCCAGGAACCTCTCCGCGCCATGTCAACCTTCTCGGAGCTTCTCTGCCGCAGGTACCAGGGCCGTCTGGATGCCGACGCCGATACCTACCTCACCTACATCAACGAAAGCGCTGTTCGCATGTCCCAGATGGTTCGGGATTTGCTGACGTTCTCCCGAACGATCGATCTCGGCGGAACGATGGCGCCTGTCCGCCTCGCGGATGCCGTCAACTGGGCTGAGCGGAACCTGGAGGAGCGCATTCGCAATGCCAGGGCCGTCATCCGCTGCGACGATCTGCCCTCCATTGTCGCTGACCATGTCCAACTCGTGCAGCTCTTCCAGAATCTTCTGGACAACGCGCTCAAGTACCGGTCCGCCGAGCCTCCCGAGATCCACATCAAGGCCTTCTCAAACGACAACCACTGGCGTGTGTCGGTGACCGACAACGGCATCGGCATCGATGCGTCCAGCCAGGAGGAGATCTTCCGGCTATTTCGGCGGGCGAACACTGCCGTACCCGGCTCCGGCGTCGGTCTGGCCATCTGCAAACGGATTGTCGAGCGCCACGATGGCGAGATCTGGGTCGAATCGGTCCTTGGGCAGGGAAGCACTTTCAATTTCACCCTGGCGAAGCAGCCGGCGCGCCGTTACCACCCGCCTCGTCTAGAGCGGCAGCGGTCCGCCGAAGCGTGAGCCGGCTCAAGCCCTGGCGATCGTCTCCACGATCGCGTCTCCGTTGCGGAACAACTCCGGCTTGATCTCCGCGCCGATGCCCGGCGCTTCGAGCGGTTTGACATGGCCCTGCTCCGGAACCGGCGTGTTGTTGATGAAATACGGGTATTGATGCGCGTATTTCCAGTAATTGGTCTCCATGATCAGGAAATTCGCGATTGCGGCGCATACGTGCGCCGAGCAGAGGTACAGCAGCGGCCCCCCGCAGGTGTGCGGCGAAGTCGGGATCAGGTACGTGTCGGCCATGTCGGAGATCTTCTTCGCCTCTCCCACGCCGCCGCACCACGTCACGTCGTACATGATCACGTCGCAGGCGCCGATTTCGAAATACTCCCGGTATTCGTAGCGGCTGGCCAGCGTCTCGCTGATGCAGATCGGCACGCTGGTCTCCTGCGCCAGTTGGGCGTACGCCTTCGGCGTGTTCATCAGCATCGCGTCTTCCAGGTACATGATGTTGTACGGCTCCAGCGCCTTGGCGATCCGCTGCGCGCTGGTGAGATTGAAGCGCGACCAGAGGTCCACGCAGATGTCCATCTCCTGGCCGGCGACATCGCGGATTTCCTTGATCCACCGCATCCCCTTTTCCAGCGCGTCATTGGAAAGATAGTTGTCCGGCGCGTTGAACGGGTAGATCTTCATCGCCGTGATGCCGCGGTCGAGCAGAAATCGGACGATCTTCGTCGTGTCCGGGCCCATCTTCATTTCGTTGATCGCCCAGTAGTCGGTTGTCGTGTTGTAGACCCGCACCCGCTGGCGCGTCTTGCCGCCTAGTAGCCGGTACAGCGGCAGCCCCGACGCCTGTCCCAGGATGTCCAACTGCGCCATGTTGACGGCGCTCAGAATCCGCATGTCCGCGCCGCCGGCGTTTCGCATGGCCATGGCGTGGTAATAGTTGCGCCAGAGACCGTCGATATCCCGGGGATCGTGCCGCAGGATGACGCGCGCGTAGTCCCTCAGCGCCCCGACTTCGCCCTGTGCGAACGGATACGTTTCTCCGGTGCCGATGATGCCCGCGTCGGTGTGGAGGCGCACCCACATGAATTCCGCGCCGTCCGATCCGCCCGATCCGCCGCCGATGCGAATGTCCTTGCGGAACGTGACCGCATCGATCTGCGTGATCTTCATCGGCTGCGTGTTATCGACCGCCCGCATGATGCTCGGGCACGCGGCCGCCAGCGACCCCAATCCGGCATGTCTCAAGAACGTTCGTCGGTTCATTGTCATAGCTCTCCGTTAAAGTCCTGCCAAAGATCGAACCAGTAGGCGAGATAGCGCCATTCGCCCCAATCTTCGTAGATGGCGTGGATCTCGGCGTCGTCCGGCGCCCGGCCGGCGAAGTATTTCTTCTTCGCGAACTCGCGGCATACGGAATCCACCGCCAGGCAGTCGTACCGTCCCAGCAGCATCAGTAGCGTGGCCGCCGCGTAATTCCCGATCCCCTTGATGCCGAGCGCCTGTTTTCTCAGTTCCGCCGTCGGCGCGCCCTTGTTGCGAAAGCCTTCCATGTCCAGTTCCCCGCGCGTCACCCGAACCGCGAGTTCGTGCACGTACGGCGCCCGGTAGCCCATGCGAACGCGGGCGGCGAACTCGTCCAGGCCCGCGGCCGCGATCGCTTCCGGCGCCGGAAAAGCCTTCCGCATCCCGTCGCCCGGATAGGGCTCGCCGTACGCCTCCACCAGCCCCGACACCATCCTTTTGGTTCCGCCCCACTGCGTATTTGTGGTGCAGATGATCTTCACCACGTCTTCAAATACCGTGGGCGACCGCAGCAGCCTCCCGTATCCGGCCGTGACCTTCACCCATCCGCCCCCGCGTGCGCGGCATTCCGCGTAGAAATCCTCCAGCCGTTCGTCGACGCGAAACATACGGCTCACCCGGCGCTGGATCTCCAGGCCGTCCTCGCCGGAAAGCCTGCCGCGATGCGTCGCCCCGATCCTTATCGCCGGCTTGCGCGGCGTACCTGCGCCCGTAATCTCAAGCAGCGCAATCTTGCCCCCGCCGAGCCGCTCCACCCGCGTCATCGTTGCGCGCGACGCGTCCCACGCGTTGGGCGCGAGCACAACCCAGCCGTGGGAGTAAGCCGTGCCTTCAAAGTGAAACGGCGCGGGCGCCGCAAGGTGGAACACGCTCTGCAATCGAGTCATCTTATCAAGCCTCGCCCCGTAATCATCGGCGCCCGATCTGCGAAGATATTGCTGCTGGGTATCTCATGACGGAATGGTCACCGCGCTCCTGGCGCGAAAAGCCCGCGCTGCAACAGCCTGTCTATTCTTCGCCGCAACAACTCGAAGGCGTCCTCGGTGAGTTAGCGGCTCTCCCGCCGCTCGTCACGCCGTGGGAAGTCTCGGCGCTGAAGACTCAACTGGCCGGAGCGGCGCGCGGCGAAAGCTTCCTGCTCCAAGGCGGCGATTGCGCAGAGCGTTTCGCCGACTGCAATGCCGCCGCGATCACCAATCAGCTCAAGATTCTTCTCCAGATGAGTCTCGTGCTCGTTCAGGGCAGCAAGCGCCCGGTAATCCGCGTCGGCCGCCTGGCGGGTCAGTACGCCAAGCCGCGTTCGGAGGAGTTCGAGGTCCGCGACGGCGTTGCCCTGCCCAGCTATCGCGGCGATATCGTGAACGCGCCCGCCTTTACCGCTGCCGCCCGCGCCCCCGATCCCCGGAACCTGCTCCGGGCCTACGGCCGGTCCGCGCTCACCCTCAACTTCATCCGCGCCATGGTCAAGAGCGGCTTCGCCGACCTCCATCACCCGGAATATTGGGACCTCGATTGGGCGCGCCATTCACCGTCGGCCGCCGAGTATCACCGAGTCGTCGCCGCCATTAACGATTCGCTGCGCTTTCTCGAAAACGTGCTCGGCGTTCGCGCCGGCGAGATCGAGCGCGTCGAGTTCTATACCAGCCATGAAGGATTGCACCTGCCGTACGAAGAGGCGCAGACGCGCCGGGCGGGACCCGACGGCTGCTGGTATAACCTGTCGACCCACTTTCCCTGGATCGGAGCCCGCACTTGCCGCGCGGACGGCGCCCACGTCGAATACTTCCGAGGCATCGCCAACCCCATCGGGCTGAAGGTCGGCTCATCCCTCGCTCCGAACGACCTTCGTGCGCTCATGGACGTTCTGCACCCCGATGACGAGCCAGGCCGTCTCACGCTCATCCATCGCTTCGGCTGCGGACGCATTGCCGACTTGCTGCCGCCGTTGATCGACGCCGTCCGCGCCAGCGGCAAAACCGTGCTCTGGTGCGCAGACCCGATGCATGGCAATACGCGCGTGACCGCCGCCGGCGTGAAGACCCGGCGCTTCTCCGACATCATGGGCGAACTCGAGCAGGCCTTCGACATCCACGCCGCCTGCGGAACGCGCCTTGGCGGCGTTCACTTCGAACTGACCGGCGATAACGTCACCGAGTGCGTCGGTGGCGCCCGCGGGCTTGCCGAGGAGGACCTGCATCGCGCCTACAAGTCCGAGGTCGACCCGAGGCTGAACTACGAACAGGCTCTCGAACTCGCCATGCTCGTTGCGCGGAAGATGTCCAACATGAGCGTCTCTCCGCCGTCTCGCCTCTCATGACCGGTTCCTTCGAAAACTCTCCGAATTTATCTCGTTGACTAACGGGGCAGATGGCGGATCGGACCCGTGAAATCCCACGCCCGAACAGAAACTGCTGCTGCACTTGGAGAAAGCCAAACGCGGCGGGTGGCAGGCAAGACCACCACGGAGACCTTTGCTTCCCCGGCGGCGCTACGCAAGGCGCAAACAGGAGGTTCGCTACGCCTTCCCTGTATGACTCTTTCATTCGCTACTCCATGCCGGTTTATCCCGGCGCAATCCATGCGTGGACGCTTGCCCCACCTTGTGGCGACGCGCAGCCACGAGTGTTCGCGCCACGGCGGCAGCTATAATCGGACTGTGAAGATCACTGGGGTTCTCCTCACGCTGGCGATCGTGTTTCTGTGCGGTTGCAAGAAGGACATCCAAAGCAAGGAAGCCGTGCGCCAGGGAGTGATCCAGCACCTGGCAGGCAAGGCGGGATTGGACGTCGGGTCGATGGACGTCGAGGTCAGTTCGGTGATGTTTCGCGACAACGAGGCTGAGGCCACGGTCTCCTTCCGCCCCAAAGGCGCCACCGATCCGGCTTCCAGCATGTCGATGACCTACACGCTGGAGCGCAAGGGCAACCAGTGGGTAGTGAAGAGCAAGTCGGGAACGGCCGGCGATCCTCACGGCGGCATGCCGGAGCCTGGTGAAGGCGGAACGATGCCTCCAGGCCATCCTCCTCTCGGCGGCGAACCTCCGGCCGGTGAAAAGCGATAGCGTAGCCGTACTCGGCGGCGGGCCGGGAGGCGCATTCTGCGCGGAATTGCTGGCCAGGGCGGGCCTCCGCACCATGGTTTTCGACGAGCGGCTGGCGTGGGAGAAACCATGCGGCGGCGCCCTCCCGGTGAAAGCGCAGGGCCGTTATCCATTTCTTCTGGATAACGCCAAGCCAAAGGCAAGGCCAAACCAGATCACGTTCGGCGTCTCCGGCGGACCTCAAACGCGGCTGCGGCTACGCGAGCCGATGGTGGTCTACGCGCGGGAGGATCTGAACCGGATGATGCTCGAGCGCGCGGAAGCGGCCGGCGCGGAGATCGAGCAGGCGCGCGTGCTTGCGGTTGAACGTTCGGCCTCGGGCTGGAAGCTGACGACCTCGAAGGGGAGCGCGACCGCGGGCTACTGCGTCGTGGCGACCGGAGCGCGAAACTCGCTGCGGCGCTTCGGAGCGAAGCTCGCGCCGCCGGATGTAATGATGGCGCTGGGCTACTACGTCCCGGACACGCGCCATCAGGCGATGCACATCGAGTTTCCTCTCGAGATGGAAGGCTACATCTGGATCTTTCCGCGGCACAACCACACGTCCGTCGGCATCTGCGGCAAGGGCGCGCCGTCGCAAGCGCTCCGCCGGGAGGTAGAGCGCTACATGGACCGGGCCGGAATTTCCCGGCAAGGCGCGGCCTTCTACGCGCACCCGATCCCGTCGCTGACGCCCGAAGCCTGGACAACAAACCGGATCGCAGGCGACGGCTGGCTGGCCGTCGGCGATGCGGCGGGGCTGGTGGATCCCATCACCGGAGAAGGGTTGTACTATGCGCTGCGATCGGCTGAACTGGCTGCCGGCGCGGCGATCGCCGGCGATGGCTGCCCCGAGCGATGGGGACGCTCGTACCAGGAGGCGGTGACCCGCGACTTCGGCGCGGATCTCGCGACCGCCGCCGCGATCGCGCGCCGGTTCTACTTCGGGCGCTTTCTCGGCGGACCTGTGATCAAGCGGATGGTGCAGTTCAGCGCGCGCAGCCCGATGTTCGCGGACGTGATGCAGGACCTGTTGGCCGGCAACCAGCCTTATCTTGATCTGAAGCCGAGGCTGTATCGCAACCTGGCCCGAACGCTGGCCCAGATCGGCGCGAGCTTTCTGCCGGGGCCCCGCCTACGAGGCTGAGATGATACCCGCGTCGAATGGCGTTCCGGAGTGGCCGGCCTGCTCCAGAAACAGCTTCCGCAACAGACCCGGATCGGCGAGTTTTCTCGCCTCGTACGACTCGACGAAATACTGAATCGGCATCCAGAAGACCTCCAGCGGCCCGAGTACCTTCTTCTTGAACGCTTTGAACGACACCTCTCCCATCAGCACGCCGCAAAACGCCTGCCAGATGCTGTCGTTGCCGCGGACGAGACGGTAAATCAGGTGCGGGAAGCTGACGGCGTAGCTGAGCAGTCGGCGCGCCCAGAGCAGGTCGGAGCCGATCTCGCTCCAAACGCGCTCGGAATAGATGGCGGGCACGGGATCCGAGGCGTCCCAGTTGCGCACCAAGGTATCGGCGGCAACTTCGGCGCTATGGCAAGCCTGGGAAATGCCGTCGCCGGTAAAAGGGTCCACGAGCCCCGCGGCGTCGCCCACCAGCAGAATGCGCCCCGTGGCCAGCTTCGTCCTGCCGGTCAGGGTGGGTAACTGGTGGCCGGAAAAGCGCAGGTTCGATTCGGCGCCGGGCTTGAGGATCTTTTCCTTCTGGAGGAAGGCCGAAAGATAGGGCCGCAGGTAACGGCCGATGGCGACCGGACAGCCCACGCCGACATTGACGGAGCCATGCTTGGGAAAGACCCAGGCGTAGCCGCTGGGCAGGCTCCCCCAGTCGATGCGCATGCGGCTGTTTTCGGACGCGGCGCCGTTGACGTGCCGGTCCGGGATTTCGCTGTAGAGGGCCACCTGCCAGAAGAAGTTGCCGCGCGCGTTGAGATTCTTGCCGACCATACTGTTGGCGCCGTCGGCCCCGACAACGAACCGCGCGCGCAACCCCCGGCGATCCGTCTGCACGACGACGACGTCCGGGCTTTCGTAGCCGACGGAAAGTACGCGCTCGCCGGCGGAGAGTTCCGCCCCCGCCCCGATGGCGGCCTGCAGGAGCAATTCGTCGAACTCCGTGCGAAGGACGCTATAAACCAGGGGCTGCGGGGACGTTTTCCGGAAACGCTGCTCGAAGCCGAAGCTGAATTCGACGGCGTCCATAGCGCCGCGCACGACGGATTTCCAGTCGAAGGGAATCCGCTGCGAGGCTCGCTGCTGCACCCCGCCGCCGCATGGTTTGTCTCTGGGGAACCGCTTGGCGTCGAGAATGGCGACCTCGAGCCCGGCTTTCGCCAGGTGGTACGCGGTGAGCGAACCCGCCGGTCCGCCGCCCACCACAATCACGTCATGACATTTCGAAGTAGCTTCCACCCGCCATCCCGCTCTGTGGGATACTACATTATACCTTCGGGCATTCTCCCGAGTGCGAACCTGCCATGAATCAATCGCGTTCCCAAGCGCTGTTTGAACGCGCCCAAAAAACCATTCCCGGCGGCGTCAACTCGCCGGTTCGAGCCTTTCGGAGCGTCGGCGGCGCTCCTCCGTTCATTGTACGGGGCGAAGGTTGCCGCATCTGGGACGCCGACGGCAACGAGTACATCGACTACGTCGGCTCGTGGGGGCCGCTGCTGCTGGGACACCGGCGCCCGGAGGTGATCGAAGCGCTGCGCGAGGTGCTGGACATCGGCACGAGCTTCGGCGCCCCGACGGAAGCGGAAGTGGAGCTGGCGGAGTTGATCCGCGAATCCATGCCCTCGATGGAGATGACGCGGCTGGTAAGCTCCGGCACGGAAGCGACCATGAGCGCGCTGCGGGTGGCCCGAGGCTTCACCGGGCGCGACCTCGCGGTGAAGTTCGAGGGCTGCTATCACGGCCACGTCGATTCCCTGTTGGTGAAGGCGGGATCGGGCGTGGCGACGCTGGGAATACCGGACACCGCCGGCGTGCCGGCCGCTTTCGCCGACACCACGATCGCGCTGCCGTACAACTCGATCGACGCGGTGGAGCAGACGTTCCGCGCGCGCGGCGACCGGATCGCCGCGGTGATCGTCGAGCCGGTGGCGGGCAACATGGGTTGCGTGCCGCCCCGGCCGGGTTTTCTCGAGTGTCTCCGCCACGAGACGGAAAAGCGCGGCGCGCTATTGATTTTCGACGAAGTGATGACGGGGTTCCGTCTGGCGCTGGGAGGAGCGCAGCAGCTTTACGGCATCCGCCCGGACCTGACGACCATCGGCAAGGTCATCGGCGGCGGGTTGCCGATCGCGGCGTACGGCGGGCGCCGCGACATCATGTCGCAAGTGGCGCCGTCGGGCCCGATTTACCAGGCAGGAACGCTATCCGGCAATCCGCTCGCGGTGCGCGCGGGCATCGCGGTGCTGCGGCGACTGCGAAGCCATCCCGAGATCTACGATCAACTCGAGCGCCGGACGGCGCAATTGACGGCCGCCCCGCCGGCGGAGACCACGGTGAACCGGGTAGGTTCGATGTTCACGTTCTTCTTCACGAAGACCGCGGTGACGGATTACGCCTCGGCAAAAACCAGCGACACGAAAGCTTTCGCCCAATTTCACCGGGCGATGCTGGAGCAGGGAATCTACCTGGCGCCTTCGCAGTTCGAGGCGGGTTTCGTATCCACGGCGCACACGGAGCAGGACATCGCTAGAACAGTGGAAGCTGCTCATCGAGCTTTCGCCGCGCGATAGCGTCCAGCAGCTTGCGGCCGGACCACAGGGCGACCACGGTCAGAAACAACAGGCTCAACGCGACGACGGCCACGCGGCGCTCCGGCGACAGCGTTTCCGGACGCATGATGCCCGCGTCGTTGAACCCGAGCGCCACCCTAAGCGCAACCACCGCTTCCTTCTCTTTGTTGCCGCGATTGTCCACCAGGATTTCATAGTCGCCGAGCCGGCGCGCAGGGAAACGGAACGCGCCGTCGCGCTGGTCGTAGACGACGCGAAGGAACTCGCGCCGGACGCCGTCGCGGGCGCGCGATTCGGTTGGGCCGAGAAGGGCCACGGAGATGCCGGGACTCGGCGTTTCGGTCCGAAACGACAGGTCCACAACGGCTGCGCGCTGCTGCAGTCCGAGGCTCACCGTCACGTATTCGCCCGGCGCGACGCGAACCGTTTCGTCGACAATCAGCAGACGGCCCGAGGCGGTAGCTAACACGAGAGCGAGCAGTATCATTTGTCCTTCGCAGCGTATACGATCTCGCCGCCAAGCACGGTGGCCAGCACACGGGTATCCAGGATCGTCGATGGCTCCACTTTCATAATGTCATGAGAGAGAACGACAAAGTCGGCGAGCTTGCCGGGCGTAAGGGAGCCCTTCTCCTTCTCCTCGAACGCGGCGTACGCGCCTTCCAGGGTCCAGCTTCGGAGCGCTTCCTCGCGCGTCATCCGCTGGTCCGGCATCCAGCCGCCCGGCGGCGAGCCGGCGTGGTCCTGACGCGTGATCGCGGCGTAGAACCCGTACAACGGATTGGCGCTTTCCACCGGGAAGTCCGATCCGTTGGCGACATGCACGCCCAGGGAGAGAAATCGCCGCCAGGCGTAGGCGCCCCGCACGCGCGCGGGACCCAGCCGCTGTTCGGCCCACCGCATGTCGCTGGTGGCGTGCGTCGCCTGCATCGAGGCGATGACGGAGTATTTGAGGAAAAGATCGAAATCTTCGGGGGTGATCACCTGCGCGTGCTCGACGCGGAAGCGGGCGTCGTTCTCACCGCCGAGCGCGGCCGCGTAGGCCTCAAGCACGGCGCGGTTGGCGCGATCGCCGATGGCGTGCGTGTTTACCTGGAAGCCGCGCCGGCGGGCATCCCGCGCCACGCGCTCGATCTCATCGGCCGATAGGATCAGCAGACCCTTGTTGCCCGGATCGTCGGCGTACGGCGCGAACAGCGCCGCGCCGCGCGAGCCGAGCGCGCCGTCGCCCATGAGCTTGATGCTGCGGACGGTGAGTTTCTCGCCGATTTCGGGGCCCTTCTCGAGATATTCCCGCCACAGCGGCCCTGCGCCGCCGATCATGGCGTAGACGCGCAAAGGCAGACGCCCCTGTGCGATGAGTTCGCGGAACGCGGCGAGATCCTCCGGACCGACCCCGGCGTCGTGTACCGACGTCAACCCCAGGCGGGCGCATTCGGCGGCCGCCCGCGCCAACCGCTCGCGGACCTGCTCCGGCGTGGAACGAGGAACATGCTTTGAAACGAGCGCCTGCGCGGTATCGATGAGAATTCCGGTCGGATTACCCTTCGCATCGCGGAGTATTTTCCCGCCCGCAGGATCGGGCGTGGAAGCGGAAATCCCCGACAATTCGAGCGCTTTTCGGTTCACCCACGCGGCATGCCCGTCCACGCGCCGCAGCAGGACCGGGTGGCCGGGCACGGCTTTCGAGAGTTGGTCCGCGTCGGGGAACTCCTTGCCGGGCCACCGCGTCTGATCCCAGCCGCGGCCTTGAATCCAGGCGCCCTTTCGGGCGGCCGCGGCTGCTTTGGTCACCGCCGTCACCGCTTCGCCGGCGGACCGGGCGGCGCCGAGATCGAGCGCCTCGAGGCTTTCGCCGAGGCCCTCCAGGTGCGCGTGCGAATCGATGAAGCCGGGGACGATGGTGGCGCCAGGACGATCGAGGCGGGTGGTCTTCGGCCCGGCATATCGCGATACGGAAGCCTCGTCGCCGACGGCGAGGATGCGCCCCTGCCGGACGGCGACCGCCGTCGCGGAAGGAACGGCCGGATCGACCGTATAGACCGAACCAACAACTGCAATAAGATCCGCCGTCTGCGACCTCGCCGCCGCCGTTGTGAAGCCCATTGCGAGGGCTACAATAAGAGGCAGCATGGATGACAGTATTGCACATCCCTCCGGACCCACCCGGGTCTGGGAAGCGCCGGCTTGGAAGACGATGGTCAGCGCCGGCGCCGCCTTTCTGCTGGCGGCGCTGATGCTGGTGGCCGGCGTGTGGAAAACCACCGATCCGGTGGGCGCGGCGACGCGGCTGCACCAGGCTTTGGTGCCCGCCTGGCTAAGCTTGCCGGGCGCTCTGGCGCTGGGCATCGCGGAGACGTTCGCGGGCGTGCTGCTGGTGGTCCCGCGCTTCCGGCGATGGGGCGCATGGCTGAGCGCATTGCTGCTGGTGGCGTTCCTGATCTACATCGGGATCAACTACAGCGCGCTGCAAGGCGAGGAATGCAACTGCTTTCCGTGGATCCAGCGCGCGGTTGGGCCGGCGTTTTTCATCGGCGACCTGGTGATGCTGGGGCTCGCGGCCCTGGCGGGCGTATGGGCGCGGCGTTCGGAAGGCATGCGCGGCGCGGCCTTGGTGCTGGCGGCGGTGTGCGTGTTCGCTGGGGTCTCCTATGGCGTGAACGTGACGCAGCAGGGCGTGGTGCGGGCGCCCAAATCGATCGCGGTGGAAGGGCGGCAGGTGGCGCTGGACGAAGGACGCGTGCTGCTGTACTTCTTCGACCCGGAATGCACGCACTGCTACCTGGCCGCGCGGGAGATGGGCACGTACAAATGGAACGAAGTGAAGGTGATCGGCGTTCCGACCGAGCGCGCTCAGTTCGCGCCGCAGTTCATGCAAGACACGGGACTGAACGCGCCCTATACCACCGATGCGGCAAAACTGCGGGAGACGTTCAGGTTCGGCGACCCGCCCTACGCCGTGGCGCTGGAGCACGGACAGCAGGTGGCCGCGATGACGGTTTTCGAAGGCGACGAGCCGCAGGCCAGCCTGAGGCAGATCGGCTTCATTCCGTAGGGCCACGGGGCGCGGCGAGGCCAAACTCGCGGTATTCGCTAGCCTCCCGAGCGTCAGCCGCGCTCGGTTGATGGCACCGGCGTGGCGCCAGATCTTGGCCGCCACGAATAGGAAGCGGAGCCGCGAGGTCGCCAGCGTCGTGTGCCGCAGTGCGGTGGCGTCGGCCTGCGGCTCGCGGTGGAACAGCGTCAGCCAGCAGTTGAGGTTGTAGGCCCGCATGGCCAACTGGAAATGATTGCTGTTCACGTCAAACCCGGTGCTACGGATGCGCCGCCAACTCGGCATCGGCGGTCGCCTCTTTGATCAGGTTTTCCGCGCCGCCGCGCTGGCCGCAAAACCAGACCACGAAGCAGATCGGATCGCGCATGGTGGTCAACAAGACGCGGTATTGGAACTGGCTGGTCTCGAACAACTGGTATTGCTTGGGTTGCTCCGCTTCCCGTTCCTGGCGCTTCTTTTCGCGGCGCAGAGCCACGAACCGGTAGGGCTTGCTCCATCCCTTGCGGCCGGTAAACGAATTCGCATTCCGCCTCGGCATCCGTGTTGGGCGATGGCTCCCACTCGGCCTGGCGCAGTTCCTCCACCAGCCGGGATGTCTTGCGCGCACCGATCACAAACTGGGCGTGGAATTCCTCGTAAGCCTCCACCGCATCCCAGCAGTAGAAACCGGAATCGACCCGGCCATAGATCTGCGTTACGCCCGGCGGCAGGGCCGCATACACGCTCCGCAGATGATCGCCGATTTGTTTGCCTCAGGTCGGTCGCCGTTACGCAACCCGCCCCGGCGAAGCCGGCGCCCGCGGGCAGATTACTCCGGCCGGAGAACAAGAACGGGAAGGTCCTGGGCTGCCGGCCCCGCGGGGCTCCAAAGTTGGGGTCACAACCGCTTCAAGGCAAAAAAGTTCAATCATTGCAACCATTTACCTCAAAACCAGCGCCGGATTCCTTGCCCTCCCGTGCTACCCTGTTACCGGGAGGCCATCCTCTTTC
>JAHCHE010000005.1 GCA_026129905.1 Bryobacteraceae bacterium
TTGCTCTTCGATCGCCTCCACCATCGGCTGCAGTTGCTCTTTATCGTTGGCCGCCTGCGTTACCAACTGCCCTACGATCAGCCCGAACTCCGGCTCCACCGCCGCCTGCGCGTTGTAGGCCTGCACAAATCCGTCCGCGCCTTTCATGATGCGCGATTCCGGATCCGTGAAGTTGTACTGGTCTTTATCGGCCGGCTTCGCCTTTTTCACCTCTTCGGCGCTCTTGTCGGCGGCGGCAGCCTTCTCCCGCGCCCGCTCCTCGACCGCCTTCTTAGCCTGCTTGATCCTGGCCAACCGCGTCTCCCGGCGCCGCAACTCTTCCGGCAACTCGTCGCCACGCTTGTCTCCGTGCCGCCGGTCTTCTTCTTCGTCGGCGGCCTCGGCCTGCGCCAGCAACTCCTTCACTTCCTCTCGCAGTTGCCGTTGCTTTTCCTTCATCCGCCCGTAGCTCATCGCCTTGTGCTTGCTGGCGTTGGCCTTCACCTTCGTCCCATCCAGCGAAACCCGCCCCGGTTTCACCGCCCCGCTCTCCAACGCCATCTCCAGCACCTGCTCGAACAGCCCCTGGAGCGCCTCCACGTGCATCCTGCGGAAATCCGATATCGTCCGGAAATCCGGCTCGTTGCCCGCCGCCAAGATCTTGAACCCGAATGTCTTCCTGGATCCGCTTCTGGATCCTGCGCGAACTGAACACGCCCGTGCAGTAGCCGTACACCAACAGCTTGGTCATCAGCAGCGGATCGTACGGCGGCTGCCCCCGCTTCTCGTCTCCGTAATGAGCGTGAATCGCCGACAGGTCCAGTTGTTCCACCACATCACTGACGAAGTACACCAGATGGTCTTCCGGCAGCCATTCGCGCAAGCTTGGCGGCATCAGGAAGTCCTGATGGGGCAGGTACGGGCGATAGCCTTTCGGCATAAAACTTATGTACCGATTCTGTTCCATGTGTTCCCTCGGTCTTGCGCAATTTCTCGGACGGACTCCTAGAAGTCGAGTAGCCGCGAACATACGCCGCTCGGATGTCCGTGGCTTGCGTTTGCGGAGTTATTAGATGTGGGAGGGCATAGTCCCGGACAGCAGTAGTTGATTAGCGGCTTCAGGTAGTTGATAAGCGGATTACGGGGAGATGGTGAGCGGAGGAGGGAGCGCTAGGCGGAGGAGCGCATCGGCTGATTCTTCGAGCAGTGGGAAACCTTGCGGGCGATAACCAAGGATCCCAAGGCGCACCCGCTGCGGTTGTTGGTCGGCTCCACCAGATCCGGCGGATGCAAGAACAGCAGTAGCCGGCCGCGATCATGTTGAAGGCCGATGCCATCCAACCGGCGCTGATTGTCCGGGTCGGACAGAAACCGAGGTCGGAGATGGTGCGTGATTTGCCGCTCGATGCGGTGAGCATCGGCGGCAAAATCCGCCGCCTTGCCGTGGCGATAGTCGCGCCACACTTGGCGGGCTTGCTGCAACAGGTCCTCGAGCCTGCGCCCGAACGAACAACGCCTTTCCCTGGTTGGTTTCCAGCACCGCCTTAATGTTTTGCTTCACGTGATCCAGGCACTTCCGTTGCTGGACCGCGTCGGAAGCCTCGGCATCGTGGCTCTTGCCGCGATCATTGACCATCACGCCGCGGTAGTCGGCAGGATCAACTCGCGCACCTCTTTATTCCGGTATTGCCTCCGGATCTGATAAACGGGGCCGCGTGCCGCTTGCCGCTACGCTGGGCCCGAGCGCCTATTGCCCAAGCGCCTGTTCTATGATCCGATTGAGTTTTTCTAGGTAGAACCGGACTGCGCCCAGCTCGCCACCCACTACGTCAACGGGTTCCACGAAATCCCGGCTCATCCACTGTTGCCCTTGCTGAAGTTTGTATCGCGCTGACGTGAAGCGCTCCCGCGCCCTTTCCTTGTTCTCGCCGACGTGCGCTTCGATGCCGGCATGGAAGTCCGCCAGGGCCCCAATCCAAGGCCCATATGCGTCAAGCGCCGCGGCAAGAAAATGCAAGTCCTCCACGGCGTCGGCGCGCGGACCGGCGGCGATCGCTTCCCGCACGAGCGCAGCTCCCTTCGCATTGAGTTCCGCCGCCAGGCTCCAGCGGCGGGACAGGCGACGGTGCAATTCCTGTGGCGCGATTGTGGCGCCTGCTACGCTGGCGGAAGCCTGACCTTTGGGGTCCCACGTAGCTGAATCTCTCGTTAAGTGAGCGTAGTGGAGCGGCATCGCGTATAGGCGATTCCACGTGTCGGGAAGATAGCTGAACCGGTTCGTGTATTGGTTCCACCCATCCGGTTTTTTGATTTCAATGTCCGGGAGCCAAGAGGATTCACGGTAGTATCGCGCCATGACAGGTCCGGCTTTCTCCCCGTAAAGGAGGTCGCACGCGCGCGCGTAAAGCTTGCCGGGACCGAAGATCTCGCTGAGCGTATTCCAGTGATGGATGTACCGGGCCCATGTTATCCAGGCATCGCTGCCGGTAATCGGGTCGTGGTAGAACCCCGTGGAACGCGCATTCCAGCTATATTCGGCATTCACCAATTCCGCTGGAGCTGAGTAGAAGTTGCCACTGGTGTTGTAGACGGTGCGGGCGCCTTTAAACGCGACGTTCAGCGCCGGCGCGCCCGAAAGCGGATAATCACTGAACAGGCCGTCAGCTCCCGACGCATAGTACACGTAAAGCCCGAACGGCAACTCGGCGCGCTTAAACGCGCCGGCAA
The DNA here is from genome assembly GCA_026129905.1 of Bryobacteraceae bacterium. Taxonomy (GTDB): domain Bacteria; phylum Acidobacteriota; class Terriglobia; order Bryobacterales; family Bryobacteraceae; genus JAHCHE01. The sequence goes on from JAHCHE010000005.1 coordinate 2,707, forward strand.
GCAATTCCGTCCACTTCTTGCCGCCATGTTTCTGCGGGAACATTTCCCGGAATCCGAGTTGAACGTTCGCCGCTTTTGGAAGTTGGACGGCGATGTTCTGCCAAAGTTCGAGCACGCGCGCCCAGTCTTCCGAGTCGGGCGATTCCTCGGTCCATGCGGCGCGGCCCGCCATCCATGGATCGTCTGCGGAGTAGACGGGCGAGATCAAAAGAATCTGGCAGTCCCGGGCGGCGTCGTAGCCGGATACCGAGTGCTTCACGCTGTTTACGGCATTTACCAGCGTTGAGTAGCCGTGAGCATAAGCGCCCGCGCCGCCATCCTGAGCCACAAAGTCCTCGTTCGGCCAACGCTCGCGGCAGCGCGGACAACGATCGGGCCAGACCTTCTCCGCCAGGGGCAGATTCGCGATGTCCTCATGATGAATATACAGCGCGCCAGGCTCCACCGCTTCCACAAACCTCCGCAGATCGTCGGCCTTCATTCTGTTCACCTCATCGTTGCTCCGACATGTGCCGAGCACGGCGGGATCCATGCCATGCGTGTCGTAGCCGGCAAGGAATCCCATACACCGGTATAGGGCGCCATCAGGATAGCGGTGGCGGTTTTCGAAGACACGGCCCAGGTGCGATGTTTTACGCTGGCGTTCCTGCTCGCCGGTGCCAAGACCCTGGTACATGAGTCCATAGCCCGCTCCGTACCCGCCGAACACCAGGTGGATCCCACGGGCGCGGGCATAGCGGTTCAGCCGCCGCATCAGCATCGAATATCCTGAAAAGCGCGCTTCGTCTAGACCCCAGCCAAAGCCGTCCGCCAGGACCATGTTGATCTTAAACCGCAGCGCCTGGTCCAACTTCTGCTCGCATGTGCGCGCAAATGTCTCCAGGCCTTGGCCGCGGTCGAGCGCCCAGCGATTAATTTCCGCATTCAACAGCCAATGCGCGGCTTCGCGAAACTCGAAGTCGGGATAATCGCGAATATACGCCGCTCGGATGTCCGTGGCTTGCGGTCGCAGAGCTATTAGCTGCAAGAGGGTCATAGCCCCGAACAGCACTCCCTGCCCCGTTGCCCCGATAATCCACAGAGATTTGGGGTCGGGACTTGTAATCACGTATCCTTGCCCGTAATGGCTCGGATTGGTGAGCGTCTCCAGGTCAAGCAGATTCAGTGGAAGCGTAGCGCTCCCGTTGGAGTGGTCCCACAGGAAAATGGCCGGTGAATCATGCGAATCGGCCGTTGTCGTTATTCGCACCTTTAGCGTTGGGTCCGCCTGCGCAAATTCCCTCTGGAGGAATGTGACCGCGAGCTCCATCTTTCCGCGTACCGCGGCCGCAGGTCCTGGCACAATTTTCAGGACGCCGCCGCGATCGACGGAAAGTGTGTGCGGCAGGGGCTCGATGTACTGTGGGGTGGGCAGGATCGGGAGCGTATGCGCCGCCGTCACAGTGGAAACGAACGCTGCGACGCAAGCGAAACGGAGTAATTGTCGCGTGCCTTGAGCCGAAACCATCGAACTTACCTCAGATTCTCAGCAAGCCAGCGGGAAACCGGTTGCCACCACGCTTCAGACGAGGGTTGAAGCTGCAGACGATCAATGTTGAATCCGCGCCTGTAGAATTGTCGCGGCCAATCATAAGCCTGTCGAAACGTCTCTTCCTCACTTGGCGGAAAGTCTATGTACAAAGGCCGCGGCGCCGCTAGCGCTGATATTGCCGGCAAATCCATGTGGGCAAGGATTCGCGGCACATCCGAAAGCTCGCCCGAAGCGGGCTCAGTACGGTACGTTGGCGTGTCGAGGTGGACTGCGGCGGCGTGGATCCGCTCCGACAAAGCCGTCGCGAAAAGAGCGGCGCGTGAGAATGAACCCCGGGCAACGACCGCCACCTTGCGCGCTGGCCGTTCCGCCGAGAGCGTCTCAACAAGAGTGGTCACGTCGAACGCCCACATGCCCGGCCAGGGGCGTCCCATGAACCAAGCCCAATTGCTGGTGCGTCCTCCACCGGAGTAGATCTCTCCCGCCCCGCGGAGATCAACCACCGCAACGGACAAGCCGGCGTCAAGGAGAGCGGCAACCGCTGCGGGCGGCATGTCGGACTTGCCTGGCATCAGGACCAGCCCGCCCGCGTCGCTTGCGCGGGGACTTATCTCCACCAGCGGAAGCCGGATGCCGGGTTCGGTTTCGACGGTCGAGCGCCGGATAAGCACGTCCCCGCGGCTCGTTGTTACCTGAACCGTCGTGCGAGCATGGGCAGGTCCAGTCTGAAACCCGAGCAGCCGCGTCAGTTCCTCTCGCATGTTTGTACTCAGCTCTTCCGCGGCCCTCCGTCCATCCGGGAGCGCAGGCGCCCGTGTTGCCTGTCCGAGCCACTCCGCATAAAGTTGGGCGAGCGTCTTGTTGTCTGGTGGCGCGCCGCAGGAGAGGTCCGGCAGCGGCTCTAGCAGGAAGGGCGCCTCCTTGGAATCGGGATTCTGCCGCCCCGACAGGCGCTTCTCGACAAACCCATACATGCGTTCCCTCTTGTCGCGCTGGTAGCCGTGACCGGTCTGCGACTCCCAGATCTCGAGGTTGGCCTCCGCGCCGTACAACCGATAGACTTGGCGGGCGATGCGGACCGCTTCCTGAGTCTGGTCGAACGGGAATTCCTCGGCGTCCGTGCCGCGCAGAGCGCCGATCACCAGCAAAGGACGTGGCGCCGCGAGCGCGAGGAGCGTAGAGATGTCCGCCACGGCGCGTATACCGGGCGGCCGCTGGTGCCAATCCCAGTTGCGGTCGTTGCGAATCCAGTAATCGAAGCTCGTAACCGAGCAGACCGGCGCGGCGAGGGCGACCCGCTCGTCCAGAGCGCTGATCCAATAGGTCGTATTGCCACCGCCGGACTCCCCGGTGAAGCCGATGCGCTCCGGGTCGACGTCGCCGCGCGTCAGCAGGTAGTCGACGGCCCGAATTCCATCCAGGATGTCCACGCCGGTGGGATTGAACGCGGTATAGGAGAAACCCCTCAGAGCGTGGTCGTTGCCGCCACCGTACGGCATCCCCCCGCAAGCGTCCGCGCCGGTGTTGCGTTCCCCCGTGCCGAGGTAATCGAACGTCAGCGCAATGATGCCGCGCAAGGCCAGGTTGACGCACCGCGCCTGCACGCTTTCGCTGCCTTTCCCTTCGCAGTAAACATGGCCGGGGATGCTGACCATGGCCGGGGCGCGTGAGACGATCCGCTTCGGCACGTACACGAGGGCGCTTACCATCATGCCCGGATAGCTTTCGAACAGGATCTTCTCGATCGTGTAGGAATCACGCTCGATGCGCCCTTTGGCAACCCACCGCACCGGCGCGCGCTCGTCCAGGCGTTCCAATCCGACCAGTTTCAGGATGCGGGCGCGCAGCGGCCCTTTCCGCTCTTCCCATGCTCGTCTTGTGGACGGTAGCTCGATGGGAGGGAGATTCGCGTCCACGTAGCTGTACATCATCGAGCGCCGGTCTTCTTCGGAAAGGACCGGCTGCTTGAGGAAGTCCAGCCACGGCTGGGCGAACACCGGCTCCCCGCAAAGCGCGAGAAAGGCAGCCGAGAGGCAACGGGCAGCTATCGTCGCCGGTTTGTTCATGCCGCCGGTTGCGGCTCCACGTCAAGGCCGTGGACGTGTTTGCGGACCATCAGCGTGGTTTCGCGCCGCAAGGATACGTCTCGCACGGGAAACGGGAGCGGCAGTTCAAGCGTTCCGCCATCCGCGGCTATCAGCGTCACGGAGTCACCCGAAACGCGCACCTCCTGCAACTTCGCGGGCCAGCGGAGCTTCACCCGTTCCGCGCTTCCGATCTCGACTCGCGGGCGGGCCGCTTCCACCAACCTGCGCCACAGGTATTCCAGGGATCCCGGCTCCACAACGGGTTCCGTAACGACAACATCGTTCGCGTAGCGCCATTTCACGGCGTCGCGAGCCGGTTCGCCGGTCACGGCCGCGATGTAGCTCCGCAGCGCCTGGTGCACGAACTCATACGCGGTAATACCGCGATCGGGCGATGAGACGGGCCAGGAGCTGGCCCCGTGTACGCGCTCCATGGCCAGACTTTGGCGCAAGGCCAGGCGCGCGGCCAGCAACAGGCGGTTCAACGCGTCCGCTTGCGACAAGGCCAGCCGCACTCGTTCCGGCTTTGCGGGCGACGACGCAAGTTGCCGGTGGCGCAGGTAGAGATCCGTGAGGCATCCCCAAAGTTCCGCCGAATCCCGCAGCTTCTCCGACCATGCGCGCAGGCGCTCGAAGTCCAGCTCGGGCAGCGCGCCTTTCACCGCCAGCACGTCGGCCAGCGTCTGGTTCGCGGCTGCGAGGGCTTCCCGTTTTTCCCGCGCCGCGGCCGCGATCAGTTCGTCATCGGGCTCAAAGAAGGTTTCCGACAGCTTCCTCTTCGAAGGATCCCATTTGCTTAGCGCGCGGCTCCAAAGGCCCTCGTCGCTGAACGAGACGCCGGCAATCATGTTGTGGTAATTGATGAGCGTCTGGCCGAGACAGAAGAAAGTCTTCTGAGTGATCCACTCGGTTCTCTTCAGCGCCGGCGCCAGCTTTGGCGCAGCCGGTTCACCATAACGCTGCCGCGTCCACCGGTAGAGCGAATCGTCGAGATCGGTCTTCGGATCCCAGAGCAACTCGCCGACATACCAGGCGTTGAATTCGTTGGGATGCCCGAAGATCGGCCCGGGCTCCATCGACGGAAACGGGAAGTCCACCCGCGCGACAATTCCCACGCATTTCTTCTCGACGGCATGGCCGATGCGCCGGCGAAAGTTGTCCGGAGTCAGCGCGGGAACAAAGGTGCGGCCCTGCCACTCGACGTCGAGGCTCAGTTCCACCAGGTGCGGGTTGGGAAACGCCCCTATCAACGGTTCATCCGCGATCTCCGTCCCATAGAAATCCAAGGGGCAATACTTCGACATGATCTGCGCCTGCGACGGCAAGCCGGCGTAGGCCTTGCGAATGGTCTCCAGTTCCGGGTGGCTATAGAGGTCACGCTTCCATGAACTCTGGAAGGTCCGCAGGACAACCTGTTTGTTGAGGCGGGCGGCCACGGCGATCACCGGGTTCAGGACGGCCATCAGCCGGCCATGCTGCGACAGCCTCGAACAGCGCTCGCACCGGCAACCCTCATCCGTAATCAGGCTGAACTCGCCGGACTCATTAACCGATACGACTACGCCGTCTACGGAGGGACAGGCGGTGAAAAACTCGACGTACTTGTCACCGATGAACTGCGTCAGAAGATCGTTTGATAGACAGACGGGATAGCCGGTTCCGGCCGCCTGCGGATAGAGTTCCGTGAAGCCGGGCGGCAGGTGGAGCTCGTGACTCCAGACCATGAACTCCAGCAGGTTTCGCTTCGCGTCACGGGCCAGGTCTTCCACCAGTTCCAGACGCCGCTTCCGCTCCCCGGGAGGAAACAGCCGCGCGAGGTCGGGGTATTTTTTAAAGCTGATCACCCAGTCGATGTCCCAGCCGTCGGCGGGCCGCCCGTTGATCTCGATCCCATTCATCCCGTAATCGGCCGCGCGCCGGATAACGTCAGCTTTGATGTACGCAAAACGGTCCGCCAGGTGGATCCGTTCGTCCCATGGAGCGCCAAAGGCGTGACTGACGGCGGTGGACCAGCGGCGCACTTTGAAATGCGGGGCGCGGCGCAGGGACAGACGCGCGGGCACAGCCTGCTTGTCCGTCACCGTCCGGCGCAACCAGGCGAGCGCATAGGCGAGACCGCGGTCGTCGCCCCGGACAGCGATCCCGTCCGGACCGGTGGCGACTTCCCATTCTTCGGGCGCGAAACCTTGAGTGAACTCGACGTTCAGTTGTTGCGATGCGCCGGGTGCGGGCAGGCGCCTGATGGCGTCGAGGAGGTCGTGCACGGCGACTTGGACCCGCGGGTGCAGCGGCCGCGCGGATTTCAAGGTGACATCCGCGTCCGCCGCCGCGGACGAGGCGGCCGTAAGCCCCGTGAGAAAGGCTCTCCGGTTCACGCAGTCTCCATCACTCGAACCAGAAGCTATACAGCCGCGTCTCGGCGCCGCTGAGATAGAAGCGCACTCGTATTTTACGGCTGCTTGTCGGAATCGCGTCAGCGCCGGCCCAGGCAAACACCGATTCGCCGTTGGCATCGCGCAACGCGCGGCACTGCGCGCGCGAGTATCCGGGGAGCGGCCGGCCTGTCTCCGCATCCAGTAGCTCCGCCTCCAGCGATCCGGCGCCGGGGCGCATCCCCGCCTTCACGTAGAGCCGCCGCGCGCCAGGCGCAACGAGGATGGGTATGGTCGTCACGTAGCTTTCGGCTGTATTCAGCTCGGGCGACAGGAAGGTCCAGCCATCGACCGGCAGTTCCGCCATGCCGATGGCCGCCGAAGCCCGCCACGGGTCCGTGCCATGGTGCGAGGGTACGCCGCCGTAGTACACGCGCATCTTGTCGCCCACGCGAAACGGGACGTTGAAGCCGTACCCGACGGCAACGAAACCGCTGTCCCACGTTCCCGCAGTACCTCGGGGCAGGATGAATTCGCCATTGCGGACGCGAACATAATTGTAACCGTCCCGGCTCATCGCCAGCGCCGCCTGGTAGCCTCCATCGTAGCGGTATGGGGCATAGAGGCAAAGGTAGAGGCCGTGCTCGATCCAGACCGTACCCCAGTAGATCTGGTCGCCGGCCTGGTCCCCGCTCGGGTCGAGAATTCGTCCGGCAACGTAGCGGCCGCGCCACTGCATGGCAGGTTTGCCATAGGGATCTTCGACGTCCAGGATGGCCTCCTCACCATACCAATGGATCAGGTCGGGGCTCCACATCATGCCGAGCGATCGATGGTTTTGCGAAATAGTGCGGCCGACGGACTTGTAGCGCCGCTCCGGCGTATCCAGCTCATCGCGAAACGCAGGTCCTCCTCCTTCCAGCATCGACGTCAGGTCTACGGTGTCCTGCCCGTAACGCCAGTGGATGCCGTCCGCAGAGTAGGCAATCGGGCGTTTGAAATTCGTGATCCAGTGACCTTCCACCAGGACGCCTTTGTATTTTTTCGCCGGATCCGGTTCTCTGTGATCATAGAAATTCGGCACCCATGGAATCAGGTTGTTGGCCCGGCTGCCGTTGTGCTCGATCAGGCCGAGATTGGGCCGGCTCCAGCGAATTCCGTCGGCGCTTTCGGCGTACCCTTGGCTCCAGGCGCCCGCAGTTCCGCCCGCGCCATGGCCAAAGTATTCCATCGTGAACTTCGAGCCATCGAACCGCACATTGGGAAAGGTGACTCCGTAGTCGTCCCACGAGCCAGGTTCGGCGGGCCTGAACACGGGATTTTCAGGATGTTTTGCGAACCGGTTGAGGTTTTGGCGAACGCCTTGCGCTTCGGCGATCTCGAGCAGATCCAAAAAAAGAAGGTGGCGCGAATCCGCGGTTGACGCGCCGGGCAACGGAATGGTCCCGAAGTAAAGCCGGCCTGCGGCGGCATAGGCGAAGCCGATCTCGGCGGCGTCGGCCGGCATGTGCTTTTCGACGCTGATATATTCCGACGGCGCATAGTAGCCGCCGCGGACCTCGTAGGGATCCGAGAAGGCCGATCCCAGCCAGCGCGCGAAATAGGTGTGGCGCCGCGTGGTATCGGGCCAAAGCGTCCAGACGACGCCGTGTTTGTCGACGGCCATGCGCGGACGCCACTTCTGCTCCACCATCGGGTACAGCCGTCCCACGGAGCCGTCCGCCACCGAGCCGTCCCGAACCAGCATTTCCTGCGCCTGCGAGACGAAACCGGTATTCCAGCCCGAGGCTTTGCCGGCGGCGTAACCAATGCTGGAGCCGCCTCCTTCGCGATCTTCGAGATACTTCTCTCCGGCTTTCGCCACGCGCTTCATACCTTCGTGCTGAAAGGCGATTACCGGCTCATCGCCCGCCGCCGCTATCGCGGGGTGAAAGCTGAGGCCGTGGGCGGCGATCTCCGGCGTCCGCCAGCCGTCCGAGTCGCGCATTGCATAGGCGATCCGGGGATCCAAGGCCTTGCGTCCATCGCCGAAGAAGGGCGTTTCTCTCTGGCTGCGAAATGCCAGGTGAAGGCGCTGCCGGCTGTCAATATCGAGTACCGGCTCGCTGCCGGCATCCGAGACTTTCTCAGGCGTCCATCCGCGGGCCGATTCGCGGGCGACGAAGACGCCGTCCCTGGTCGCATAGGCAAGCGCAATCCGGCCCTGCCCATCCGCGGCGAGATCGCCGAGCGCCGCTCCCGGAACGATTAACGCCGGGCGTGAGGCGGCCCGTAGCGCCGGTTCGAGCGACGCCGGCGCAAGGCGCCCCGGCAGAGTCGCTCTCGCCAGCCAGACGCCCTTGGCGTCGGACCAGGCAAGGGTCAGCGAATCGCCTGCCACATTGATGCTGATGCCCGCCGGCTTGGATGCGGTTCCCAGAATCCCCGCCGCGCCGTCTCCCACGATGAGCAAAAACTGGTCGAACCGGCCGCCTTCGGCGCATCCGGGCGGCCCCTGCGCCAGGAACAGTCCTTTGTCCGGGACATCGAAGGCAAGCAGCCACGCGCCACCAGGCGCGCGCGCGATCTGCCGGCTGTTGGAAAGAGGAAACGCCACTGCCAGCCCGCGGACGCCCGGAAGCATTTCGGGATCGAAGCGGGTTTTGTGCTCGACGGTCTGGGCCGCCGCCGGCAGTAACGCAGCCAGGAACACTGCTGTTCGGCTAAGGGAGTGGAACATCAGCGCGCGAGTCCGACAATATCTCCACTTTTCCATTCGCTTTCCGGGCTTCGATCACTCGGTTGCTGGCCCGCAATTTGAATGCGCCGGTTTGAAAAGGGTAGGCCGGGAACGGCTCCGGCTCTCCCGACCAATCCTGAAGAAGCATCTCGTTCACTCCCTGCACGTAGAGCGCGTGCCCTGCCAGGTAGTAGGGCATCCGGCCGGGGACATGGAACGTATTCTCGATGAACATCGTCCATGGCGGCTGCGAAAAATCGAAGCTCGCTTGGAGGCTGCGGAGCGCGTCATGCGGCTTCCGCAGCCGGGCCGCGGCAATGGCGTAATATCCGGGGCTCCATGCGCAGGCAGCCAGCTTGACCACCTTTTCGAGATGTTCGAACGTCTTGAGGAAGTTCTCCTCGCGCCCCTCGAAGAGGGTCGTCATCACGACTCCGATGAGCTGGCTGGGGGCCTTTTGGCCGTGCCCCGTATCGCCTTCGAACGAGCCATAGGAACCGTCGCTTCGCCGCGAGTAATCCAAGCTCAGTCTCTCGTTCTGCTCTCGCCAGAGACTCCGCTCCGCTTCGCCGGCGCCCAAGAGTTCAGCGGCGTCGGCGGCCACTTTCAAGCTCCACTTCGCGGCTACGACGATGTCGAAGATGTTCTTCCGGTTCACCTCGACCCCGGACTCCTCCTGGCCGGTGGAGGGGACGTAGGCGATTTCCAGCGCATCTCCGCGCGGAGTCAGCATGCTGGAGAAAAACATCGCGATCTCACGCAAAACCGGATAGTAGCGCCGCACGAGAGAAGGGGGATTGCCGTGCGCCGCCAGATACCGCCGGAGAAACTCGACGATCCACCCGTTGACCGCATGTTCGTGCAGGTAGTCACCCTCGTTCAGGTGCCCGGGCAGATATGGAAGGAGACCCGGCGTGGAGTGCCACGGATACCGCGCTCCATCGAGATAGTAGACATTTTGCGCGGCGGCCTTGGCGACCGGCAGAGTCTGGAGGATATACTCGGCTTGCGCGCGCCCCAGTTCCGGGTGATTGGAACTTAAAGCGGCGAACAGGTGGTACATCGAATCCTGCGGGTGAAAGCCGGCAAAAGCGGGGAACACTCCGTAGCCGCCCTCCGGCGAGAAAGAAGGCAGGCGCCGCGGCAGGGATGAAGCCAGGTAATAGATGCTTCGGTACCACATCTGCTGAATGCGCCTGTCAGGCAGCACAACGTAGGAACGGCTCCAGAAATCGCGCCACCATCCAATGTGATCGGCTTCCAGTTGGCTGTAACCCCGCCGGGCGGCCTCCTTGACGGTACGCACCGTGTGCTCTTCACCCTGGCGGAGGGACTGGTGGCCAAAGGCAATGAAGATCGCGTGTTCACCGGACGGAATGTGGAAGGCGTCTCCGCGGCGCTCCGCTCCAGGCGCGCTGATGGCCACCCAGGCGGGACAGTATACGTTTGAAACCTGTTTAAGGATGACGATGTCGCCGGCGGACTCATCCGAAGCAGGCCCCTTGCGTTCGTCTCCGGGCATGGAAATGGCCGTTACTCGAAATTCCATGGGCGTGGTGGCCGCCAGGTGGTACACCAGCAGACTTTCGTAAGGATAAAAGAAGGTTTTCAGCGCGACCTTCTGCCCGCCCAGGCGGTATTCGGTACGGAGGATTGCTTCCTCCAGCGCGAGCGCCTGCTTGTGGTCGAGAATTTTCTCCGGGAACTCATCGCCGGAGGGACGAAGCAGAAAATCGAACGGCGAGCCGTACGCCAGGTATTTCCGCGGCACTTTGGGGCGGAAGTACTTCGGATCGAGGTATCGCGCGGATTGATCCTCCAGTACCCAGTAGTCCGGCATGGTGATCTGCGTCAGCTTCAGCGTTCTGACATCGCGCCGGGCGCCCGTACCGTACCGCAGTTCATCGTAATGCGTGCCGCCAAACGGATCGAACACGCCGCCAATGTCGCCGTTACCGATGAGCGGAGGTACGTTGCGGTCGATCTCTCCCCATGCGAACGACTGGACGACGGCGGCGTCGCGCAGGGCCTCGGCCGCTTCCGGCGGCGGCGCCGCCGACCCAGCCAGGCATGCCACGGCAAGGCCTAGAGCGGAACCGAGGCTGGTGCGCAGGCTCACTTCTTGCACGCGCCGACGGGGTCGCCTTCCTTGTGGCACTCCGACTCCTGCCAGAGTTCCGCAATCCGGTTGATGCGGCGCCGGATGTCGGTCGTCTCCGCTTTGGCTAGTGCTTTCCGAAGGAGTCCTTCGCACTCGGCGCGGCGGTGGAACCAGTCGCCCTTCGCCGACTGCAGCACCAGCCAGTGCTCTCGCATCTCGTCCGCCGCGGGACCGTAACTGCGCCGGCAGAAGTCGGCAAGCGCCTCCCGCCACGAGAGGTCCGGATTCCACGCCAGCTTCGTATAGACGTACATGTTCTCCTCATGCCAGTCGGCTATTTCCGAAGAGACATGCTTCAAACGCAGTTCGTCCCGGTAGAACTTCAGGTCCGCTTCGATGGTTTCCATAACTGGAAATTGCCAGCGCGGCCGGTTGTCGCCGAGCGTCCACCAAAGCGAGTAGTAATCCCAGACATAGAAGTTCCTCGACAGGGCCATCCACTTGCGTATCTCGGCAAGGTACTGGCGGTTTACTTCGTTCTCGGGGTCTTTCAGGGGCCGGAAGTATCCCGCCTCTGCGCCGATGCGAAACTGCGCGCGCTGAATGGGGGCAAAGGCTACCAGCACGTTCGGCTCCGGCCTCACGTTTGTCGGAGCGTCGATCAGCTCGTTGTAGGCGAGATGATTCACCACCACTTCCGGATGCGTCTTCGACAGAATCTTCGCCACCGCGTTGGTAAACTTCAGCGAAGCGTTGGAAAAACTGAGCATCGGAGGATAACTATCCGGCGGATTGCTGACGCTCAGCCGCAGCGTACCCTCCATCTCCAGGCAGCCCGGCGTGGTACAGACGGCGGGCGCGTCGTTCATCCAGACGGTAACGATGGAGATTTCCGGATTCTTCTCCAGAAATTCCGCGATGTTCTTCGCCATCACTTCCGCCACTTCCGGATTGGCGAGGTTCAACGACTGCGGCTTGCCGTTCTGCACAGCGGTGTAATACTCGGGATGTGAGGCGAAGTACTTTTCCGGAGGCAGCCATGCGAAATAGGAATGCCCGCCGTAATGGAGCCCCAACCCGCGTTTGGTGACTTCCGGCACGATCTGTTCGCGCGAGTTCACCTTCTCCCACAGCGCCGGTCCGGCTTCATTGACGCACGGGTGTACGTAGTTCAGCCGGTTCTTTGCGGCCCAATCGATACGGTCTTTGGTGACCTGGAGCAAGGCGTACGTGAAGAGCGCATTGGAGCGCAAGCGGTCCCCGATCTGCGAGTCCGCATAGGGAAACAGGGAAATCGCGCGGTACGCGAAGGCGGGACTCTCTGAATCCTCAACCTTTGCCGGCACGGTGACTTCGTCCGCGCGCGGAACGTACTCGTCCCCCGGCACAAGCCATCCGCACCCCAGGTACTTCTCGAGGAAGTAATAGACGCTGAACAGCGTGCCCCGCGGCGACGCGCCCGCCAGCACGATCCGACCGTCGTTGATCCGCACCACAAAGCTGTCGACGCCGCCTTTGTCGAGGCCGGCGATGCTTCCCGCGGCGCTGCCAATGAGAATGCGCTTCAGCCCACCGCCCTGGTTCTGGATCGGGAGCGTCGAGCCCGAAATCAACCGGATGTATTTCTGGAGCTCCTGCGCCGCGAATCTCTCCGGCGTCTCGGGGGCGGCGCCCGTTACAATCACATACTCGGAACGACCGTGGGAGGCCAGAGTCAGCCGCGAACCGCCCTGTTCTGAAAACCCGTTCGCCACCGCAACGGCAAAGATGAGTAGTAGCGTCTTCTGCAAAGTCCTACGCCTACACTAAATCAAAACACAACCTTCAAAGCAAACTGCACGATGCGGGTATTGGCAGTCCCTCCCCTAGCGAGACTGGTAATCATCCCGAAGGTTGGTCCGCCCACACTCGTGTTTGGCTTGCCGAAGTACGGCGTGTTGGTAAGGTTGAAAAATTCGGACCGGAACTGCAGCCGCACTCCCTCCTTGATAGAGAAGTCCTTGGCCACGTTCAAATCTAAATGGACCTGCCCCGGACCCTCGATGGTGTTGCGTCCCGCGTTGCCGTGCTGATACAGCGGCTGTGGAACATAGCACGCGGTGTCAAACCACCGTGACAAGGTCCGAGCGTCGCCCAGGTTGCCGTCGCAGATGCGATCGGGACGTCTGGCGCCGGAATCGGTATTAGCCCTGTTCGTCGGTTCTAGGGCGCTGATCGGCATGCCGGACATCAGCGTCACCACCCCGGCCAGTTGCCACCCGCCAAGAACGTAGTCGGCCGAGCGCGGGGCGCCCGCAAGAAACTTCCTGCCTCTGCCGAACGGCAGGTCCCAGACATAGCTGGTCACGAAGCGATGACGCGCATCGTCGGAGGCTCGTCCCTTTTCGGCCGCCAGGTTGTACGGGTCCTGCGCGAAGAACTGCCCTCCGAAGCCGTCCGCCAGCGCGGAGGCCATGTCCAGATGCTTGGAGAACGTGTAGTAGCCGAGGATCGTCCAGCCTGCGGAGAACCGTTTCTCGACCTGCGCGCGGAACGCATGATAGGTCGAAGTTCCCACCGTCTCGCCGTAGAAGATCGGTCCCGGGTCGAGCGGGAAGGGCCGCCGGGGGGCGAACGGTCCCGGTCCGGGTACGGCCGCGTTAAAGTAGTCCAGCATATCCAGGTGAATGGCGGTGTTGCCGACATAACCGAGCTGGGCCAGCATCCCCGGGCCGATCTCGCGCTGGATATTGAAGTTCCACTGCGTCACGGCGGCGTCCTTGAAATCCATTGGCGCGGCTGCGCCGGACGTCGTGGAACTCTCTCCCGTGATTAGTTCGGGAAGGAACCCGCGGCGCAGCGTGGCGATGGGCGGGTTCGGGTTCTGAAATCCTTCCTCAACCTGGAACGGCGGGCCGAAGGCATTGTTGAAGCGATTGTTCCAGGTAAGCAGGCTGTGGAACCGGCCCGCCGCGATCCGGATGACGGTTTTCTGCGAGCCGAATGGCCGCCAGGCGATTCCGAGCCGCGGATCGAAGTTCAGCGCATTGCGGTACATGAGCGAACGCGGGAAGCGTGGATCCCCGCCGCGAACAAATTCCAGCCGCGGGACGCCGTTCACGTTGGTGACGAAAAACGACTGGATCCGGTTCGCCACCTCGTAGGGTTGACCGTTATAGGAATAGGCGAGGCCAAAGTCGATCGTCAGCCCCTGCCGGACCTTCCAGGTATCGCCGAAATGCGTATAGACGTGGTTTTCGTGCTCGATGGGGTTTGCGGTCTGCGTTGTCCGGCTCAGATCGCGCGGCAGACCCAGGAGGAAATCCGCCATCGCATCGCCGCTGTACGTCCCGTCGAAGGAGTACCGGCCGCGTTCATTATTCGACGTGAGCTGGATGATGATCGTCCGTGTGTAATTGCCGCCCCACTTCAACGTGTGCGATCCGCGGACCAGCGTCATCGTATCGCCAATTTCGAAGTGCCGGAAATCGCTCCCGCCGGGCGTGCCGGGGCGCTGTCCCATGCCGTCGAACCCAATATAGTTGGCAATACGGAAATTCGGAATTCCGAAAAACCGGCTAGTGGGCCGCGCCTGATACTGATCCAGCGGAAATCCCAGGCTTTGGGGAGTAAGACCCTCCGGCGCCGTGTTCCGGGTGTAGTTTCCGTACCTCGTGTGCCCGAAGCGAAGGCTGTTGAAGAAGGTGGGCGTGTTCGCGTCGAACCCGATCACCACGTTCTGGACAGAGCCGCGCAAAATATTGTCGTCCACGGTCACAAACGAAGGCGTCATGACATCGGTTGGCTGGTAACTCCAGCGGCCGAACAACCGGGCGACGGAGCGGATGTAATGGTCGCCCCTCGTGTTGATCTGGTCGAATGGGCGCGTCGTTGGCACATTCTTCGTGTAATTCGGAAATCCGGGCTGGTTCGGAGTGGGAGTGATTCTCAGGACGTTCGAAGCAATCGGGTCTATCCGGTTCGATGGAATGATGTTGCCGGGGAATGGCTCACCGGTCATCGGGTCCATGATCGGCTTCGGATGCAGGGTTGGATCGGTCAGGATTCCCTGCCGGTCGTTTTCGGTCGGCACGGTGGTGTTGTTCGTACCCGGTGTGACGGCCCGAAAACCTTCATAGCCGACAAAGAAAAACGTGCTGTCGCGGATGATCGGACCGCCCAGCGTCGCGCCGAACTGGTTCGACCGGGTGACCGGCCGGCGAAGGGCAAACGGGTTCCTGGCTTCCAGCACCGAGTTCCGTAGATACTCATACACGGAGCCGTGGAACTGGTTCGTGCCCGACTTGGTGCTGAGCAGAACATGTCCCCCGGCTACGCGGCTCAACTCGGACGAGAAATTCTGCGTTTCGACGCGAAACTCCTGAACCATCTCGATGCTGGGATAGAAGGCCGGAGTGCCAAAAACAGGATCGTTCAGGCGCGTTCCATCCAGTTGATACTCGTTCATTTCGGCGCGCATGCCGTTGAAGCCGACGCCGATCGCGGTTCCGGCGCTCATAAACGAGTTCGCGGCGTACTGTCCCGTCGGAGAGAACTGCGCGCCGGGGACGGTGTAGAGCATATGAGTGAAACTGCGTCCGACGACGGGAATCTCCTGGATCCGCTTGTTTTCGATCACCTGCCCCAGCGACGCGTCTGCCTCACGCAACGTAGGGGCTTCGGCTGTCACCGTTACCGACTGCGCTACCTCGCCCACCACCAGACTGAGATCCAGCGTCAGCCTCTGCCCAACGTTCAAAGTGATGCCGCTTCGATGCAGTTGTTGGAAGCCCTCCTTGGTGACGCTGACGGTATAGTTTCCATACGGTAGATCCGCAATAACGTAATCTCCGGCATCGTTTGTCGCCACGGACCGCGTGAATCCGGTTGCGCTGTTCGCCGCCTTCACCTCTGCTTGGGGGACCGGCGCCATCGTTGGATCGAACACCGTCCCCCGAAGCATCGCCGTCGTGGTTTGCGCATTGAGACCAGCGGCCGCGCAAAACAGCGCGATCACCCAGACCTTTGGGCTGAAAAGGGTTGCCATTTCGGATGCTCCTGCGCTGAGGGGACCTTTGTCCAGGTCCCGCCAGTAATTGTAGTATGATAAGCCGAAAACGGCCTAAATGCAAGAATTTTATTCTTTGCGGATTCAGTTGTTTGTAGTATCATAAGCTTCTACCGCGGGAGCTCGATACGTCGTTTCGCCGTCAAACCGTCACCTCTCAGGTCGTCGATTACGTCCTCAGCCTCATCAAGACCGGGAAGGTGCAGCCGGGTGAGCGGCTCCCGACCGAGTACCAACTCAGCGCCAGCCTCGGCGTCAGCCGCACCTGCGTGAGGGAGGCGATGAAGTCACTCGAATCGCTGCGGATCGTGCAGATCCGTCCGCGAGTCGGCGCGACCGTCCTCCAGCCGTCCGCGGCGGACCTGTTGCACGCCGAGCATTTCTCCATCGCGCTGCAAAAGCAGCAGACGAACATGCTGCTGCAGTTCCGGATGATTATGGAAGTGGGCCTCGCCTCGCTCGCAGCCGAAAACCGTACGTCGGAAGATCTGGCGGTAATGTCGGAAGCGCTGGCAAAGTACCGGCGCGAGTTGGACGACAACCAGGCGGACTGCCTCACCGACATGTCGTTCCATTCGGTTCTTGCCGCGGCGTCGAAGAATCCGATTGCGGTTATGGTCTGGCAGATGCTGTCTTCCCGGCTGGCGGAGATTCTTAGCCGAACCGTTGTCCTGCCGAATGTCGCCGAGGACAGCTATCGTGAGCACCTGAAGATCTTCCAGGCAATCAAAGAAGGAAACGCTAGAAGGGCCCGGCGGGAGATGCGGGTGCACCTGGAGAATGCCGACCGGATCTGGCGGTTGGCACTGGAGTCCTCCGGTGAACCGGACGCACGCGGCGCGGCTGGAACGAGTGAGGCGGCCAAGCTCACCCACGGCGTTGCGCCCCCGGAACAGACCCGGTCAATCCGGTCGGGCTAGATGGGGCCCGATCTCCGTTGTCGGCTCGGCCACCGCGAGCAGAATGGACCGAAGTCTCTGTCCGATGATGTCCGCTTCGCCGTCGAGCAATGCTTCGGGAAATACCACAATTCGGCCGGCCCGCGCGTGCTTCTCAAAGACGCAGATCGGGGGATCACCCGATTGCAGCGCGTCAATGACCGCGACCGCATCGATCCCGGTGAACGAGGGATCGAAGCTGACGACAGCGCTCGGCGTTTCCCGCCCATTGCCCTGCGGGAATACGACCTCTGCGAAAACGCCGGGCAGGCCGTCGACGGCCGCGGCAATGCACTGCATGTCCGCGATCCATCGCTTTCGTTCCTGGATGAAATCCCGCTGCTGATACGATTCCAGAGCTATCAATAATCCGACGATCTCCTCTTTGCCTACCTTGTAGCCGCGGCCAATGCCGTGGTGCGGCGGCCCGGCCACGGTTCCATTGGCGATGAGTTCCCGCAGCGGCCAGGTCTCAGGGAAGACGTCCATGTCCTGGTGCTGCAGCGCCGCCGAGAGGATCAGATGCCGCCGGCCGCAGAGTATGCCCGTCGCCTGGGGCCCCTGGATGTGCTTGCCTCCGCTGTAGGCTACTAGGTCTGCGCCCACCGCGATGAATTGCCGCAGGTTCCCCGCGGGAGGCATCTCGGCGGCCGCGTCGACAATGACGGGAAGGCCTTTCCGGTGCCCGATGCCGACGTACTGATCGAGCGGCAGAACGCCGTCGCCGACTCCAGCCTGGTAGAAGAGACCGGCCGTGCGCGGCCCGATAGCCGCTTCCACCTCGTACGAAAACGTACCGTAACCATAGCCCACTTCCACGAATCTGGCGCCGGCGGCGCGGACCGCGTGGTCGTAGTCGTTGCGATGGCAACGGTGCACCACGAACTCGTTCGCCAGGCCGGACGTGTCGGGCAGTTGGTTCATCGCATTGACATCGAAGCGGCACAGGCAGGCCGCCGTGCCAAGGGTGAGCGCCGCGGCCGCCCCGCTGGTAACAATGCCCGCCTCCGCGCCGGAAGCCCGCGAAATCACTTCGCTCGCCGCGGCTTGCAGTTCGTCCATCCGCACGCAGCACCGCGCCGCTTCGCACATCGCCGCGACAACTTCGGCCGGCAGGGCGCAACCGCCCGCTTTGGTGCTGAAGCTCCTGCCGTTGATCAAGGGCCTCACGCCGAACCTTCGATATATGCCTCCGATGTCAGATGTCACTGCGTGATACCGTCTCGATCCAGGTTTCTCGGCGCGCCGTCTCGCCGTGGATGTCCAGCATCCGCGCCGGATTCGCGACTGTCATTTCGTAGATGGCGCTGGAATCCACGCCATAGGAATTCAGTAAGGGGAGAAAACAGCGCAGGACATGCGCGTAACCCTTGCCCCCGTATGCGGTCAAGTGGCTCTTCTGACAAACGTCGCCGCTCAGCACGATTTGCGGGAGGTGCCCCTCGGCCGCTAGCAGACACACATTCCTTGCCCGAACGTCGTCGCCGGGATACCCGTTGTGGGCATAACCTATGTTGTCCACGCTGAGATACACGCCTTTGCGCGCGATTTGCACCAGCCCTGCCGTGTCATGCCGGTCGCCGAGATGGCTGATCACGATGCGAGCGGCCGGAACGCCCTCTTCGCGCAACAACGCGATCTGTTCCAGCGCCAGCTCCCCGAAGTGCGTCGTGTGAGTCATGATGCAGGCGCCCGTCCGGCGCTGCGCGCGCGCCGCCGCTCGAAAGACCCGTTCCTGTGCCGGACTAATGTGTTTTCGCTCCGTGCCAATCTCCCCGATGATGCCGGCCCGGATGCCGGTGCCGTCCGCGCCTTGGGTGAGCTCATTGACAATGCGGTCCGCCAGCGCATTGGCGTCGCGTTCGTACACGTCGGCCGGATAGACGCGTTCCCGGTACCAGCCGGATCCCATGACAACGTGGACGCCGGTCGCCTCCGAGATGCGGCGCAAGGCGCGCGGATTGCGTCCCAGACCGCAATTGGTGGCGTCGATGATGGTCGCGCCGCCGGCCGCCCGGTAAAGTTCGACTTCCCGGACGGCGAGCGCCTCATCATCGAGGATCACGTCATAGCTTTGGATGAATGCCCAGAGATCGCACAGCAGATGCTCGTGAGAAAGGGTGTACCCGGCATCTTCGGCCGGGATGGGTCCGCGGACCGTGATAATGGCCATCGATCATTCCTGCCTGCCGGTTCGGAGCCTGTGCAAGAAACCGGCCTCCGGTTCCCGCCTCGGGGCGGCAGCGGCGCGGCCGTTGCGGGAACTTCAATATCATACTACAATTGTGCCTGAAACCCATGGCTGCGATCTCTGTCGAGCTGTTTGCCTATCCCTGGGACATTCTGGAGGCCACTCCGGAACGTTTTCTTGACCACTGCGTCGCTCTCGGCGTCACCCGGGCGCACGTCACCGTCAGCTATCACAGCGGAAAGTTCCTGTTGCCCCGCAACCGATCCGTCCGCGTGTACTTCCCCGAGCCCGGCGCGCTCTATTTCCAGCCGGATGCCGCCGCCTGGGCGGGCGGACTGGCTCAACCTGTAAGCCGGCTTGCCGGGAGCGGCTGGCTGGAGCGCCTTGCCCGCGGCGCGGCGGAGCGGTCCATCGAACTGTCCGCCTGGGCGGTATTCTTCCACAACTCGGCGCTGGGTGCGGCGTACCCGGACCTGGCAGTGCAAAACGCCTTTGGCGATGTTTACCCTTTCGCGCTCTGCCCGAGCCACGAAGCGGTGCGCGATCACGCGGCGGCCCTCTGCCGGTCGGTAGCCGCGCTAGGGATTTTCTCCGGCGTCGATCTCGAAACGATTGGATATCTGGGTTATTTCCACGGCCATCACCATGAAGTAACCGCGATTCCGCTCGGAATGGCCGAGAAATTTCTGCTGTCGCTATGCTTTTGTCCGGCCTGCCGCGCCGCCTGCGGAAGCGCCGGCGTCGATGCGGAAAGTCTAGCGGCGGCGGTTCGCGGGTTGCTGGACCGGAGGATGCAAAGCGACGACGCCTCCGGCGGGCAGGACGAAGAAGCCGAACACGTCGCAACCCTCCTGGTCGCGTGCCCGGCTCTCGCCGCGCTGATTCGATTGCGGATGGAGACGGTCACCGCGCTGGTGAAGCGCCTGTCTGTAGAAGCCGGCTCGGCCAAACTGGCCGCCTTCACGTCAAGTTTCGTCGGTTCGCCCTCCAACATCTGGATGGAAGGCGTTTCTCCCACCGACGTAGGGGAACTGGTCGAATGCTTTCACCTGCTCGCGTATGCTCCGGATGTTGCGCAAGTGAACTCGGAACTCGTATTCTTCTTAGCGTTGACGAGCGACCCGGCCCGGGTGAACCTCACGCTCAACCTCGGCCTGCCGCTCACCACGAGTTTCTCTCAAGCCGCGGCCAAGGTGGAGTATGCCCTGCGGCAGGGCGTCCGCCGCTTCTCCTTCTTTAACTACGGGTTTCTCGGGGAGGCCCGCCTGCGCTGGATTGGCGACCTTGCCCGGATCGCGCGCGGTGACAGCCGATGACGGAGCTCCGGGCGGGGGTCATCGGGCACGGTTACACCGGCAAGCTCCACGCGTCCGCCTGGTTGGCGAATCCCCACGCGGCGCTGACGGCGGTCGCCGATTCCGACGCCAGCCGCCTAGCGGGCTTGCCAGCGGGCGTGCGCGGCTACTCCGCGTATGAGCAACTGCTGGCGGACGATCTCGATGCCGTCAGCATCTGCCTGCCGACGCATCTGCATGCGGAGGCAACGCTCGAGGCGCTAGCTCGTGGCAAACATGTACTCCTGGAAAAGCCGATCGCGGACAACTTGCGCGACGCACGTCGCATGCTGATGGCGGCAAAAGCCAAGGGTCTGACGTTCTATGTCGGGATGACCCACCGTTTCTATCCCGAGTTGCGCGAGGCCAAGGCGCAGATCGATGCCGGCGCCATCGGCGAGATCGTAGCGGCTAATGATTGCGTTCTGGAGCACTTGGGTTTTCTGAACGTCCCCCAATGGTACCTCGAGAAGAAATTCGCCGGAGGCGGAGCGGCTCTCACTTCCGGCGTGCACCTCGTGGACCGGTTGCGTTGGTTTCTTGGCGATGATGTGCGCGCGGTCGCCGGACGAGCGGGTAATTCCTACTTTGGCGCGGACGTGGAAGACAGCGGCCAGATGTTTCTCTACTTCCGCTCCGGCCTTTCCGCGCAGATCACCTTTGCGTTTATGCGCGAGGAGCATCCGCTGGTCTGCGACCTCCAGGTAATTGGCACGCGTGGAAGCCTCACCGTCCACACATGGCAGTCCTATGAGCTTTGGAACAACTCCGGACGTCAGCGCAAGGTTTTCTATACCCAGGAACCGCATCCCGCCAAAGTACAGGCGGGCATCGCCGGAGAGGTGGAGGAGTTTCGCGCCAGCATCGTCGAAGGCCGCACCCCGTGGCCGTCCGCGGAAGAGAGCACGCGCGCCGTGCAGGCCATCCTGGCGTACTACGAATCCGCCGCTACCGGACGGCTGATCGAGATTGGAGATCTGCATGCCGTTTGACCTCGTGCTGACAGGAGGGCGCGTCATCGATCCCACGCAGGGGCTGAATGCCGAAATGGACATAGGCATTGCCGGCGACCGCATCGCGCAACTCGGGCCGCGCCTGGACACTGCCGGTTGCCCTGATGTTCGCGAGGTCAGCGGCCTTTGCGTCTGCGCCGGGCTCGTGGACCTTCACGGTCACTGGTATGAGGGCAATCTTTACGGGATCGATCCGGCCCTTTGCATCAATACCGGCGTCACCACGGCCGTGGATGCCGGCAGCACAGGGTACGCCAACTTCCCCGAGTTTAGCCGCACGGTGCTTGATTCCGCGCCGGCCGAAGTTCTCGCCTTTGTGCACATCTCCTTCATGGGGTTGCATGCGCCCTATGCCGAAGAACTGCTAGACCTGCGGTACGCGCGGCCGGTCGAAACGGCCCAGGTAATCGCTGCCCATCCCGGCCGCGCGGTCGGCGTCAAGGTCCGCGTCGGGAGTATGACCGGCAACCACGGCATAGCTGCGCTGGAACAGGCGCTGGCAGCGGCCCGCGACGCCTCGGTTCCCATCATGGTTCACATCAGCCGCGGCGCGCCCGAAGCGGAAATCCTGTGCCGCTTACGCTCCGGCGATATTCTGACCCACTGTTTTCACGGGCGCGACAACCGGATGATCACGGAAGCCGTCATCCCTGAGGCGCTCGAAGCGCGCGAACGCGGCGTCTGGTTCGACGTCGGGCACGGCTGCGGCAGTTTCTCGTGGGACGCTGCCCGCCGCGCCTTTGAACATCATTTTTACCCCGATGCCATCAGCACCGACTTGCACCGGTACGCGGCCCCGGAACCGCTCTGCGTGACGCTCCCCGCCGTTATGTCGAAGATGCTGTGCCTCGGAATGAGTCTGGAGGACACGATCCTCAAGACGACTCTGACCCCGGCGCGAATCCTCAAACGCGACGAGGAGATCGGCTCGCTGAGGCCGGGCTCGCGGGCCGATGTGTTCGTGTTTGATGTGGAATCCGGCGACTTTGCTTTCACTGACACGCATCTGAAGGTCCGCAAAGGCGACCGAAAGATCGTGCCGCGGCTGACGGTAAGGGGCGGCGCAGCGCACCTTGCCGGTTCGCTTCCGGTGCGCTTTCGTCCGCTGTACGACTCGGACGCGGAGGTTTTTCGCGCAATCGGCTAGGGAATAGATTCTGTTTCGTAGGAGGAACTGCCATGCTCGTCATCCGAACGTTGCTCGCGATCCTGGTTTCCGTCCCGGCGTTGTCGGGCGCCGAGCCGCGCATAATTCCTCAGCCGCAGTACTTCGAAGCATTGACCGGCGGCGTGGCGGCGGGGGCAGGCTCGTCGGTCCGCATCGTCTTCGGACCCGCGGGCGCCGCCGGCCCCAAGATGAAGCTGGCAGGGGCGATTGTAGCGGCCGAGTTAAAGAAGTACGGCATTGGGGCGGGGGCCGGGGGCGGCGCCCCGGCGATCCACATCTGGAACTACGCGGCGGGAAAGCCGGGCGCTCGGCTGAACCTGCTCGACCGGCGGACGCTGACGGAGCCCGGCTACTTCGGGCAGGGCTACGTGATCACGACGTCGGATGACTCGGTGTGGGTAATCGGCGCCTCGGAGCAGGGCGCGCTACTAGGGACGATGAGCCTGCTCCAGTTGATACGGCCGGCCGCGGACGGTATCCGGATCGAGGGCGCCTACATTCGCGACTACCCCGATTTTGAGTTCCGCCTGGCGTCGGACTGGCTGATGAATGGTGAGGTTAACCGCTGGTCGCTGGACCGGGCCCAGGGGCCGGAAGCGTTCCGCAAGCTGATGAAGCAAAGGATCGACCGATCGCTTCGCTATAAGGTGAACATGGCGCTGGTGGACGGGTTCGGATGGGGGCTGAAAGAGCGGTTTGAAGGCTACAGCGAGCTGATGCTAGACCTCAACCGCTACGCGCGGGCGCGCGGCATACGCCTGATGTTCGGCGGCTACGGCGCCAGCTACGGCATCGCGTACCAGACGGGTCCGATCTATGAAGAAGGGGCATACCTCGGCGAAGTCTTCAGGAATCGCGAATCGTACCCGGACGGTCCCACCTACCAGTGCCTGGGATTTGATCGCGGGAAGACCGGGGTGGACGCGAGCATTCTCGGCAGTTGCCGGGGCAACGAGCGGTTGAACGCTCTGAAGGCTGAAGAACTGAGGCGCTTCGTGGAGGCGGTGGAGCCGGGCGCGCTCTACATCCACCACGAGGACTTCGGCAATTTCCGCCGCATGGAGAAGGTGTGGCAGAAGCGCTGTGCGCGGTGCCGCGCGCGATGGCCGAACGATGCGCTGGCCGCGGCCGACGGAGGCGCGGGCGGGCTGGCCAACGGGTACGCAGCGTTGATCCGGGCGGTGAACAGCGTGCAGAGCGCCGCGACGGGATACGATGCGGCGCGGGACTGCGAGATCGTACTGATTTCGCCTGTGTACTCGCCGGACTCGCCGGATTCCGAGGACTGGAGCAACGCGCTGGAGCTGTGGAAGAACATCGGGGAACAGCTTCCTCGGTCGGCGAACGTGCAAGTAGGATTTCGCGAGGTGTTTCCGCAGAGGTACGGGCGCGTGCGGTGGTCGGACCATTTCAACCAGGCGATGATGAACGCGGGTCTAGACCTTGGGCTGTTCCTGTACTTCGCCGGGGGCTCCGATGATTGGGTTACCGACTATCCGCTGACCGGCGTGCCGGCAATGAACGCGATGTTCCGAGGCGCAACGACAATCTACAACGGTACGGGCGATTTCTACAAAGAGCCGATGGAAATTATCAGCGCGGAGTACAGTTGGAACACGCGCTCAGCAGGCTTTTTTGCGGACCCGGCCACGCACCAGGAGACGGTTCCGACATGGCGACGGTATATCTTCAGAGAGAACCAACCCGAGGAAGTCTTCGGCGCGGGCGGCTTGTACGAGCTGACATGCAAGCGGCTGTATGGGCCGGAGGCGGGCCCGATTATGGCCGACTACTACAGAGCATCAGCGTACTTGCCGGATACTCCGCTGACGGAGGCGCAAGCGGAACTCGGCACGGGTTACCTGCCGATGAGCTGGAACCGCATCTACGCGACGCCGTCGCACTGGCGCCATCTGGCGCTGGACGCAAAGACGTGGGGACCCGCCATCACCAACGATCGCTACCTGGAAGTGATGCGCCGCCTGAACCTGGACCGCGCTGAGCTGCACCGCCGTCTGGCGCGGCGCTGGCGGCTGGGCGAGGAACTGAACGAGCGGGGCGCCGCCACTATTGAGAAGGCGCTGGCGGCCGGGCCGCGGGCCGAGGCTGTGGACGATCTCCGGTTCCTGGCCGCGGCATTGCGGGTATGCCGACCGCTGATGGAAGCGCTGGCGGAATACCACGCTGGGCTCGAAGGCTATTTCTCCGGCGGAAACCGGCCCGGAGCGAAGGCGGTTTTAGCGCGGGCGCTGGAGAAGGCGCAAGCGGCGCAGAAGGCGGCGGCCGAGGCGTTTCCGCACCCGGTGGATCCTGTCGGAGGGGACGTAGGGGCAATACGCCGCTACGCCGACGCGCTGCCGGCCGCCATTGAGACCATCTTGGGAGAGTCGTAAGCGGTCTGGGAAATGCGGGTTTTCAGAGGACAAATTGTAATATGCTATGATTGAATAAAGCCGTCGAGCATGCTAAAACGTCGAACGCTCACCCGGCAGGTTATGGAATACCTGTTGGATTCCATTAAGAACGGCGATCTGAAGCCCGAATCGAAGCTCCCCACTGAAAAGGAACTCACCGCGAGACTAGGCGTCAGCCGGACGTGCGTGCGGGAGGCGATGAAGTCCCTGGAGTCGCTGGGCATGATTTCCATTCGCCCGCGCGTGGGCGCCGTCCTTCTGAAGTCGCAGCCGCGGACACTGCTGAACGCGGAGTTGCTGGCGGGCAACGGCCAGCACGCCGATCACCTGCTGGAGCTGCGGCAGGTGGTGGAGTTGGGCGTCGCCAGCTTGGCGGCAGAGCGCGCGGACGACAAAGATATCGCGAAAATGGAGCGCGCACTCGACAACTATATGCAGGAAGCCGAGCGCGGCGAAGTGTCGTTCGAGACGGACATGTCGTTTCATAGAGCGCTTGTGGCCGCCGCCAAGAACCCGCTGCTGGTGGAAGTGTACGAGATGATGTCGCCCTACCTAGCGGAGGGGCTGCGAGAAGTGGCCGATCTGCCCGACGAACACGAATCCACCATCCGCGAACACAAAAAGATTCTGAAAGCCGTTCAGCAGCACAACGCGCACAAAGCGCAGAGCGCGATGAAAGCACACCTGGGCACAGTGGAACGCTTCCGCAGGGTGGCGGCGGTAAGCCACGCGACCGACGAGGCCACTTCCTCCGACCGCGCGGGTCAGGGAAGCGAGAGAAGCGCTAGCGCGGCCGAGCCGACCGCGACCCCCAGATAACCCCACATGGTAATTCGTTCCCGGAAGATCAGCACGCCGGCCAACGCAACCAGCAGCAACCCGCCTCCGGTGGCAACGGGAAAGACAACAAAGCCGGGGACGCCGCCGGCGAGCGCGAGCGCCATTCCCAGTTGCCCGAGCAGGCTGCACAATCCCATGGCGAGCGCGACGAGCATCTCGCGGCTCTGCGGCCGCGTGCGACGAAGCAGGTAGGCGGCGGCGGCCAGTGCGGCGCCTGCCAGGTACCAAACCGCCAGATATTGGAGCTTATACAGTTCCGCCTGCCCCATGCCGACAAGCACGCGCAGGCCGAAGGCGCCCAATCCGTTGGTGAGAAACGCGACGAGCATGTAGCGGAAATACATCGGCCTACTCTTTGCTGCGCGCCTCCTCCGCACGGCGGTCCATCCACAGCAACGCCAGCGCCACCAGAACGAGGAGCAGGCTCGCACCCCGCCTCAGCGTGACCTCCTCCCGGTACAACAGGACGGAAAGTACTGTCGGCAGGGCGGCCGACAGATTGATAACCAGCCAGCTTGTCGAGATCTTGCCGTAATGGACCGCGTGAAGGAAGGCAAGTACGGCCACCGAGGCCAGGATGCCGAATACAATCGCCACGCCGGCGATGGTCCCGGGAACGGCGGCGGTGCCCGCTACACCGTTATAGACGAGTGATACCAACAGGACCAGAAGACCGGCCCAAAGGAAGAGAAAAAGGTTGACTGGAGCGGGCCGGCAGCCCAGGCGGTCGGCGACCTTGCTCAGCAGACCCAGCCCGCCCAGGCTGAGCAAGGCGAGGATTAGCGCTGGATAGCCCATGGCGCAGATGGCGACCGAAGGGAGATGACGGAGCCGAGGCGGGTTGTAGGTCCGGTCAGGACGGAGCGTAAGTCGCGCAAACGCCTTGACGGCATGGTTATATGATAATACAATATGCCCAAGGAGTACATCCCATGTCTTGCTTGACCAAAGTCCTGGTCTTCCTGGCAACTGCCCTGTTCATGGGTGCGCCGTCCCTCCATTCGCAAACGACGGCTACAATCGTGGGGGTCGTCACGGACGAAAGCGGCGGTGTCATTCTAAACGCCGGCGTGAAGGTGATCAACGAGTTGACCGGCTATTCGCGCGACGTCGAGACTGGCGAAGACGGAAGCTACGTCGCCCCGTTGCTGCCGGTGGGTACATACGCCGTCGAAGGCTCGGCGCAGGGGTTTAAAACGATGCGCCGGACTGGCGTGCGGCTGTCGGTACAGGAAGCGGTCCGAGTGGATCTGAGACTGCCCGTCGGATCGGTGTCCGATCAAGTAACGGTGAGCGGCGAGGCTCCTCTGGTGGACACGCGCCAATCGTCGGTCGGGGCGCTGATGGAGTCGGAAAGGATGCTGGAACTCCCGCTAAGCGGGAGGACGCCGGCTTCCTTGTTGCGCCTGATTCCGACGGTCAGCAATCTCAGTCCAGGCGACCGGCCGACGAGCTACTCGGTGAACGTAAATGTAGCCGGGAACCGAGAGAACAACAACAATTTTCTCCTCGATAACACCCGCTATAACTCCGTGCAATACGGCCAGGGAAATCCGCTGCCGCCGCCTGATTTCCTTTCCGAGTTCAAGGTGACTACCAACGCTTACGACGCGGAAAAGGGGCTGGGCTCCACCAGCATCCAGGTGATCACCAAATCGGGCACCAACCAGCTTCATGGAAGCCTGTTCGAGTTTCACCGGGACAACGCGCTGACGGCGCGGAACTTCTTCGCGCCGCGGACGCCGTTCCTAGTGCAGAACCAGTTCGGCGGCACCATCGGCGGACCGATTAAGAAGAACAGCACATTCTTTTTCTTCGGCTATCAGGGCACGCGAATCAGGGAGGCGGTGCTGAGCAACGATGCCTATCCGGCGAGCGAGGCGGAGCGGGGCGGCGATTTCTCCGCGTCCCGCGGCGGCGCCCCGCTGGATCCGGACAACAACAACCAGCCGTTCGCCGGCGCCCAGATTCCGCAATCGAGGTGGGATCCGGCGGCGGTGAACTACCTATCGAAGCTGCCGGGGCCGAACCGGGCCGACGGGCGCTTTGAGATCCTGCGGCCGCGCAAGGAAGATGGCACGCAGATATCCGTGAAAGTCGACCACAACTTGTTCAGGAACAACCTGGTGTCAGCGCGTTACTGGCGGCATTACGGGAAGCTGGTTTCGCCGCTGGGCAACCTGCCGGCGGGGGAGGGCCTGTATACGCTGCATTTCCAGAACCTGGGCGTGACCGACACGCACACGTTCGGGCCGACCCTGATCAACGTCTTTTCGATCGGTTGGAACCGGAAGTTCGAAACCAGCACGAACCAGAATATGATCTTCAACACGCCGAAAGAAGCGGGGGTGAATCTTCCGGACCCGCAGGTGACTCCGTATCCTCCGTTTGTCGGCGTAACGGGCCGCATGTCAGTGTCACCGCGCATCGCGGGGGTGCCGTTGCGCCTCGACAACACGTGGGACTATGCGGACACCGTGACTTGGATCAAGGGACGCCGCACTTGGAAGTTCGGGGGTGAGTACCACCCGATCCGATTCGGACCTGGGCTGGCCGCATTCGATAACGGCAACTTTACATTCAATGGCCAATATTCGAAAAACGCCATGGCCGATTTCCTGATCGGCAGACCCAGTTTCCTGCAATTGCTTCGCGAGCGTGAGAATCACCGAACGTCTTTTCTCGGAATCTTCGCGCATAACGACGTCCGGATCAACAGCCGGTTCACGCTGAACGTGGGCGTGCGCTACCACTACGAAGAACCGACGTACCAGGCGGACAATCTGTCGGCGAACTTCATCCCGGGCATGCAGTCGCAGCGGATTCCCAACGCGCCGCCGGGCTTGGTGTATGCCGGCGATCCGGGGATTCCGAAGGGGATCTTCAACGCGGACAAGAACAATTTCAATCCGCGCGTCGGGTTCGCCTGGGACCTGTTCGGCGACGGACGTACCAGCGTGCGCGCGGGTTTCGGGATTTTCACCGTTCCGTATCCGAACGGCCTGTCGCAGTTCATCAGCCTGAACCTGCCGTTCCTGCCGGTGTTCAACCTGGATACGGTGCCGTCGTTTTCGGATCCGTTCCGGGGCCGCACGCTGGGCTTCGGCATCGTGCCGAACGATCCGATCGAGATGTACAATCCGTCCACCGGGCAGGCGGTGTTTCTGCTGCCCGCCACCGGCTGGTCGATCGATCCGAACTTCCCGAACGCCTACGTGCAGCAATACAGCGTGTCTATCCAGCGCCAGTTGCCGCAAAACATGGCGCTGGAGGTTAGCTACATCGGCAACGGCGGCCGTAAGCTTTCGCAAGGCTTCCAGTTCAACCCAGCCGCTTACCGTCCCGGCGCGACGCTGGGAAATACGGAGCAACGCCGGCGCTACTATCCCGGCCAAGTCGGCTCGATGTACCGGAATACGGCGGGTGGCAACAGTTCGTTTAACGGCCTCGCCACGGTGCTGAGGAAGCGGTTCTCGAATTCGTATCTGCTGGACCTCAACTACACCTGGATGCGCTCAATCGATGATTCGCAGAGCGTCAACGGGTACAACGCTTACCAGAATCCCGATAATCGCCGGGCGGACCGGGCGGTATCGAACTGGCACCGGTCGCACGTCTTCTCGGCGTCTTGGGTTTGGGACCTGCCGCGATTCGCAAATTCCCCGAAGGCCACGCAACTGATTCTGGGCGGCTGGCAACTGGGCGGCTTTGTAACGCTTCAGAGCGGCTTACCCTTCACGGTGACGGCGGGCCGCGACAATTCTCTGACTGCCGTCGGCGCGGACCGGCCGGATCTTACCGGCGATCCGAAGCTCTCCACCGACCGTTCGCGGGCGGAGTTGATCGCGCGGTATTTCGACACCTCGGTCTTCAAACCGAACGTGCCGGGGACGTACGGCAACGCCGGGCGGAATATCCTGATCGGCCCCGGCTTGGCGACCGTGGACCTGGGGCTGTTCAAGAACTTCCACGTGCACGAGTCGCACAAGTTCCAGTTGCGCGGGGAGTTTTTCAACCTGTTCAACCGGGCGAACTTCAGCAATCCCAACGCTTCGCTGGTGTCGCCCGCCTTCGGGCGGATTCTCGGTGCGGGCACGGCGCGGCAGATTCAACTCGCTTTGAAGTACTCGTTCTAGGGCCTTCGCGGTCGCGGCTCAATGCGTTTGAGCCACGACCGCTTTGCCATGAACGCAATTTCCAACAGGAGGTGACGCGTGCGGCGGCTGGGCCTGTTCCTTTTCGGGCCGATCCTGATTTCGGGGGCGGCCGGCGGCGCGGCGCCGATTCCGACGCCGCAGTACTACGAGGCGCTGGAAGATAGCGTGGTGATCGGCCGCGGGACGCCGGTCTCGATCACTGCCGGTCCGGCTGGCGCGGCAGCGAGCAGAAAGGCGGCGCTCGCCGCCGAGTTTCTGCGGCGCGAACTGCTGGCCCTGGACCCGAAGATGAAGATCGATGCCGCCGCGAGGCGCGACGGCGCTTCGATCGAGCTCTGGGACCTCGGCGCCGACCGCCGCTCCCCAATCGCCCTCAACTTTCTGGACCGCGAAGCGCTTTCGAATGTGGCGTACCGTGGGCAGGGTTACGTCATCCGGACCGCGGCGCCGGCCCGCGTGACGGTGATCGGCGCATCGGAGCAGGGCGTTCTCTACGGCGCGATGAGCCTGCTCCAATTACTGCGGAAGACGACCAATGGGGTGGAAATTCCCGGCGTTTATATTCGCGATTATCCCGATTTCGAGTGGCGGGCCGCATCGGACTGGCTGCTGCGGATAGAACTCAGTCATTGGGCGCTCGACCGGGGACAAGGTCCGGAGGGGTTCGAGCGGCTGTGCGAACAGAAGCTGGACCGGGCGCTGCGGTTCAAGATCAACATGGTCCTGATCGACGGGTTCGGCTGGTCGCTCGAGCGGCGCCTCCCGGGCTACGGCGAAATGATGCGGCGGCTCAATCGCTACGCGCGAGAGCGCGGCATCAAGCTGATCTATGGCGGCTACGGCGCCGCCTACGACCTGGCCCGCCAGCCCGGCGAGTACCTTGGCGAGGTCTTTGAAAATCGCGAATCGTATCCGGATGGAGAGAAATACCGCTGCTTTGGCGACCCTCACCAAGGCGAGGGAAGCTGCCGGAGCAACGAGGAGCTGAACCGGCTGAAGACGGTCGAATTGCGGCGGTTCGTCGAAACGGTGGAACCCGGGGCGCTGTACATCCACCATGAGGACTGCTGCGCGTTCACTGAGTTCGCCAAAGCCTGGCCGGGACGCTGCCCCCGCTGTCGCCGGCGCTGGCCCAACGACGATTTCAGTGCGGCTGACGGCGGGGCGGGAGCGTTCGCGCACGGCTATTCGACCCTGGTGAGCGCGATCAACCAAGTGAAGAAGCCGGACGGATACGACGCCGCGCGAGACACCGAGATCATCCTGGTTTCGCCGGTCTACCAGCCGAATTCTCCCTCCTCACCGGACTGGTCGAATATGCTCGCGCTCTGGGAGAACATTGCGAAACAACTACCGTCAGCGGACAATTTGCAGATCTGCCTGCGGGAAATCTTCCCGCAGGCGGGCGGCTCGGGCAGTTTCGTCCAGAAATTTAACTGGGCGATGGAGCAGGCCAGGCGGCCTTTTCGTCCGTTTTTGTTCTTTATCGGTGGCGCCGACAATTTTCTCAGCGATTACCCGCTCACCGGCGCCCCGGCGATGAACGCGATGTTCCTCGGCGCGAAGTCGATTTATAACGCGACCGGCGATTTCTACCAGGAACCGATGGAGGTTCTGAACGCGGAGTACTCCTGGAACAGCAAATCGACGGGATATTACCGCATTCCCGCACGGTACCAGGAAGCGACGGACCTGCGTTTCCGATTCATTTATGAGGAAAATCGGCCTGCCGAAATTTTCGGCCCCGGCGGGCTGTACGAACGGGCATGCGAGCTGCTGTACGGGGCGGCGGCGGGGCCGATCATGGCAGCCTACTACCGCGAGTCGGCGTGGACGCCCGACCGGGGACCAGGTCCGAGCCCGGCGGGGTCCCAGCGCCGCCACACGAGCTATCTGCCGATGATGTTCGACCGCATTTACGCCGCCCCGCAGCACTGGCTGCACCTGCGGGCCGACTCCTCGACATGGGCGGAGAAGATTGAAGACCCGAGGTATCGCCAGCGCATGGCCGCGCTCGGCATCGAGCCGCGCGAGTTGCGCCGCCGTCTCGCGAGGCGGTGGGAGATGGCCGCGGAGCTCAACCGGAAAGGGGCCGCGTATATCGTTGGGGCGCTGGCCGCGAGTCCGCTGTCGGCGAGCGTGGAAGACCTCCGCTTCCTGAAAGCGGCATTTCGCGCGTATCAGCCGCTGCTCGATGCGCTGGCGCAGTTTCACGAGGCGATGGAACTGCGCCTCGCCGGCAAAAACCTCGAAGACGCGCGGAGGAAGCTGGAACAGGCGTTGGCGGGCGCCCGGCGGGCGCGGCAACTGGCGGCGGAGAGCTTTCCCCAGCCGGTGGATCCGATGGGCGCCGATGTGGGATCGCTTCAGGCTTACGCCGGCCGCCTGGCCGACGCCATCGAGAAACTGCTGTGAATCTCAAGAAGAATATCCTAATAATCCGGCTGGGGGCGGCGGCCCTTGGGAGCGTCCTGTTGTCCGCGGCGCCGCGGGTCGTTCCTACGCCCCAGCAGTTCGAAGCGCGCGAAGGCCGCTTGACGCTGCCCGCGGACGACGGGGTTGAAATCGTCATCGGCGAGGCGGCTTCGCCGCAGGTCCGGGTGGCCTCCGAGTTGCTGGCAAGCGAACTCGCTCTCGCCGACCGGCGTTTCGCGGCGCGGGCGAGAATCGTCTCCAAAGCCGGCAACGCCCCCGGCATCGTGCTGTGGGATTACGGCGCCTCCGGCGAGCCGCCGTGGCCGCTGGCCGGAGAAGACCGCGAACTGCTCGATCCGGCGAAGCATTTCGGCCAGAGCTACCTGCTGGAAACGCGGGCGCCGCGGCAGGTGTGGATCGCCGGCAGCACGAGCCAGGGCGTGCTCCATGGGGCGGCGACGCTCGCGCAGTTGTTCGAGCGCGTCCCGGAGGGGCTGGCAGTCCCCGGCTGCCGCATCCGCGACTATCCCGACTTCCGCTATCGCGCCGCCGCCGACTGGCTCCTGCGCGCGGAATTGAACCGGTGGGCGTACGACTGGGGCGACGGGCGGCGCAACTACATCGCGCGCATCAAGCGGAAGCTCGATTTCTGCGCGCGTTTCAAGATCAACATGGCCCTGTTCGACGGTTTCGGCTGGACGGCGGAGAAGAGGCCGGGCCATGCGGCAATGATGCGCGAACTCGGCGCTTACGCCCGCGCGCGCGGCATCAAGCTGATGTACACGGGCTTCGGAGCGAATTTCGATCCGCCGAAGGTGGAGCCGGAATTCAACATCGGCAAGGCGCACTTGAACCGGGAGAGCTACCCGCACGGCCGCGTCTACTCCTGTTTCGGCGAGACGCGCACAGCCGAGAGCCCCACCTATGGCACCTGCCGGTCCAACGAGGGCCTGAACGCGGAAATCGCCCGGGAATTCGAGACCTTCGTCCGGGCGGTGGAACCCGGAGCGCTCTACATCCATCACGAGGACACCGGCCACTTCGACTCGACGCAGATACGCTGGGCGGCGCGCTGCGAGCGTTGCCAACGAAAGTGGCCGAACCCGGATTTCGCCGCGGCGGACGGCGGGGCCGGCGCGATGGCCCATGGTTACGCCAACATCTTCCGAGCCATCCGGGGGGTGAAGAATCCCGATACTGGCTACGACGCGGCGCGCGATTGCACGGTCGTCTTCATCTCCCCGCCCTATGGGATCGAC
This sequence comes from Bryobacteraceae bacterium, assembly GCA_026129905.1. Lineage (GTDB taxonomy): Bacteria > Acidobacteriota > Terriglobia > Bryobacterales > Bryobacteraceae > JAHCHE01. The sequence goes on from JAHCHE010000005.1 coordinate 36,293, forward strand.
TCGGGACGCTCGGGGCTGGGCAACGCGGCCGCCGACGAGCAGGTGAACTGGAATAAGACGCTCGAATTCTGGTCTAATGTGCTCTCGCTCATGCCGGCCGGCGAGAACCTCGAGATCGGTTTTCGGGAAATCTTTCCGAATTCCAAGACCGGCGAAGGCTGGATTGAGGCGTACCGGCGCCGCATGGCTGAGCGCAAGCTGAACCCAAACGTGTTCCTGTTCTTCCTGGGCGGCGCGGACCAGTACTCGGCGGGATCCTTTGGTTACCCTTTTACCGGAAATTCGGCGATGAACGCGCTGTATCTGGGCGCCGAGGCGATCTACAACTTTAACGGCGGACTGCACCAGGAGCCGCAGCAACTGCTGAACGCCGAATACGGGTGGAACGCGCGGGCGCCGGGGAGCTACGCGCCGAAGACGTTCCAGGAAGGGCTCTCGGCATGGAACGCCCTGATGGATAACGAGCGGCTTCCGCCGGACATCTTTGGAGAGGGCCGGCTGTTCGACCTCGCCTGCCGCCGCGTTTACGGGGAAAAGGCCGGCGAGGCGATGAGCCGGTTCTTCCGCTATTCGGAACCCGCCGCGGCCGGGCCGCTGCCCCGCTTCTACCCCCGCCGCATCTACCCTTTGGTTGTGTTGTGGCGGTATCTGCAGGGCGACAGCCTTTATTGGAACCCCAAGCCCGACCCCAGCGAGGAAGCAGCGCTCAAAGGCCTCGGCGCCGATCGCGAGGAATTCCACCGGCGGCTGGCGGCAGTGTGGCGGCAGACGGCAGGAGTGAACCGCAAAGCGGCTGTATTCGCCGCCGAAGCGGAGCGCTCCCTCGGCCTGCGCCCGGACGCGGACGGCGATGTGCGCCACCTGGCGCGCTGCCTCGACGTGGGCGAGCGTTTCGCCAATCTCCTGGCGGCCTACCACGAATTGCTGGCCGGCGCGGCGGGTGGTCCGGGCTTCGAGGCCAAACTGAAGTCCACGCTCGAGGAGCGCGCCGCGGTGGCCGCCTGGGTCGAGAGGGAATTCCAGTTCGACCATGTCGATCCGAAAGGCGGCGATTTGTCGAGCTGGATCGAATCGTTGGATCGCCTCCGCAGCTACCTTCAGGCGATGCGGAGCGCCAGCCATGGGAGTGTGAAATGAACCATCTTTTAGCAGGGCGTTGGTTGCTGGCCGCGAGTCTGCTGGTCCCGCTTGCCGTGGGCGCGGCGGGCGCCGTTCGCGTCACCCCGACGCCGCAGTACCTGGAGCCCGGCGAGACCGCGCTGCGCATAGCGCCGGGAGGGATGGCGCGCATCGTCATCGGGCCGGCCGCCACCGAGTCAAACGACAAGCTCCTGCTGGCAGCCGAGTTCCTGCGGCGCCGAATCACCGTTCTCGATCCTTCGGTGAAAGTCGTTGCCGGCGGCGGGAACGGACCGTCGGTTCATCTGTGGGATTATTCGGCCGACGCGAGGGTTCCTGCCGCGCTCAACCTGCTGGACCGGCAGACGCTGACCGGAGCGGACCGTTACGGCCAGAGTTACGTCATCAAGCCCGAGGCGAACGCGCTGTGGGTGATCGGGGGCTCCGACCAGGGCGCGCTGCTCGGCGCCATGACCGCGCTTCAGTTGCTGGCGAGGGCGCCCTCGGGCATCGAGATCCAAACGGCCTACGTCCGCGATTATCCGCATTTTCAGTTCCGCGCCGCTTCCGACTGGCTGCTTAATGTCGAGATCAACCGGTGGGCGCTCGACCGCGGGCAGGGGGCGGAGGCGTTCGCGCGGGAGTGCGAGCGCAAACTCGACCGGGCACTGCGGTTCAAAATCAACATGGTCTTGATGGACGGCTTCGGCTGGGGTCTCGAGCAGCGGTTTGAAGGCTATGCCGAACTGATGCGCCGGCTGAACCGCTACGCGCGCGCCCGCGGGATATACCTTTACTACGGCGGGTATGGCGCTAGCTACGGACTGGCCTACCAGGGCGGTCCGCTTTACGAAGACGCTCCTTACCTCGGCAAAATCTTCGAAAATCGCGAGAGTTATCCAGACGGACCGAAGTATCAGTGCATGGGGTTTACCTACGGCGACCGCGGCGTGGACCCAAGCGTTCTGGGTAGTTGCCGCGCCAACGAAGACCTGAACCGGCAGAAGGCGGAAGAGTTGCGCCAGTTTGTCGCCGCCGTCGAGCCTGGAGCGCTGTACATCCACCACGAAGATTTCGGTGATTTCCAGGGTACCGAGCAGATCTGGCAGAAGCGCTGCGCCCGCTGCCGCGCGCGCTGGCCGAGCGACGCGCTCGTGGCGAAGGACGGCGGGGCCGGCGGGTTCGCCAACGGCTACGCGGCGCTGGTAAAGGCCGTCAACGGCGTCAGAAATCCGGCCTCGGGGTACGACGCGTCGCGCGACTGCGAGATCATCCTGGTGTCGCCGGTCTACGTGCCGGATTCGCCCGCCTCTGAGGATTGGGCGGAGACGCTCGAGCTATGGCAGAATATCGGCCTCGAATTGCCGGCCTCGCGAAACTTGCAGGTCGGCTTTCGTGAAGTATTCCCGCAAAAGCACGGCAACGCGAAGTTCACGAAGGAATTCGAGGCGGTGATGCGGCGTGCGGGACTGAATGTGGGAAGTTTTCTGTTTTACGCGGGCGGCGCCGATAATTTCCAGAGCGATTACCCGCTGACGGGAACTCCCTCTCTGAACGCGATGTTTCTCGGCGCCCGGGGCGTCTATAACTCGACCGGCGACTTTTACCGCGAGCCGATGGAGGTCGTCGCCGCCGAGTATTCCTGGAACGCCCGCGCGCCCGGCTGGAGGGACCCGATGCGGTTTGACGAGGCCACGGCGCTCGACCGCCGCTACACGTATGAACCGGACGAGCCGAAGGAAGTGTTTGGCCCGGACGGGGTGTACGCCCGCGCGTGCCAATTGCTCTATGGGTCCAAAGCGGGACCGATCATGGCTTCGTATTACCGGGAATCGGCGTACCTGCCGGACGTCGAACTGACCGGCCGGACGAAAGAATCGGGCGCCGGCTATCTCCCCGGCACGTGGAACCGGCTGAATGTCCTGCCATCGCACTGGCGGCACCTCGCGCTCGACTCGAAGACCTGGGGCGCCGAGATGAACAACGAGGCGTATAAGCGTGGCTTTTCCCGCTTAAAGATCGACCGACCGGAACTGCACCGGCGGCTGGCGCGGCGATGGCAGTTGGGCGCCGAACTGAATGCGAAGGGCGCGAAATATGTCGAGCGGGCGCTGGCGGCCGGCGCGGACTCCGATGCGGTGGAAGATCTCAAGTTTCTGAAGAGCCTCTTTGACGTTTATCAGCCGCTTACTGAAGGGCTGGCCGCGTACCACGCCGCGCTGCGCGCCCGCTTTTCCGGCAGCACGCCATCGGGGTCGGTCAACGCAAGCCTGGACGCCGCCGCGGCGAAAGCTCAACAAGCGCGGGAGGCGGCCCGGCGAGCGTTCCCGCGGCCGCTGGACCCGGCGGGCGGCGAGATCGGCACGTTGCGCCGCGAACTGGACCGTCTTGTGGAATCGATCGGCACCGCCCGCAAAGCGGCGGGTTTGTAGGCGGCCACCACTGGGCCGGCGGCAAGCCGGGAAGGCGGTCCCGAGCGAAAAGGAGTAATATGCGACACTCTTTTTGGATTCTTTCCTGGGCCATTGCGCTCGCGGGGGGCGCGGCGTCACAGTCTTATATTGTCGAAAACGGCCGATCGAGCTACACAATAGTTACGCCCGCCAAGCCGGCGCCCCCCGAAGCTTTCGCCGCGCAGGAATTGCAGAAGTACGTGCGGAAGGTCACCGGCGCCGAATTGCCGATTGATACCGCCGGCAGGAGCCCCGCCATTTTGCTCGGGAAACCGAATGACGCCGTCCGCAAGCTTCTGGAAAACCGCCGGCCCGATTCTTACGCGTTGCGGCGCGAGGGCCGCGACCTCCACCTGGCGGGCAACACGCCGGCCGGGACGCTTTACGCTGTCTACCACCTCCTCGAGAAGTACGCCGGCTGTAGCTGGCTTCAGCCGGGCGATGAAGTCGTGCCGCGGCGCGCCGAACTCGGGCTGCCCGACTATTTGCAGGAAGTGGAGGAGCCGAAGTTTGACTACCGCAATCTGAATCTGTACCCGTTTATCGCCGACCGGAACCTGCGCAACGCCGATTGGGCGGCGAAAAGCCGGCTGAACTGGGTTCATGCCTGCACCAACAGCTCGACGCTGTGGGAGGACTTCGACAGCCGCCGGACGCTCGCGCCGGAATTGGCGAAGCGCGGCATCCATCTCAACTATGGCGGCCATACGTTCAACACCTGGGTTTCGCCAAAGACGTACTACAAGGACCATCCGGACTACTTCAGTCTGGTGAACGGCAAGCGCGATCCGGCGCAACTATGCGTGTCGAACCCGGCGGTGGCGCGCGTTGCGGCGGAAAACATCTCCTCATTTCTCGATCGGAATCCCGAGGTCGAGATGGTGGACCTGTGGCTGAACGACGTAACCAGGTGGTGCGAATGCGACGGCTGCCGGCAGATGGAAGGGAAGGAGCGGAAGAGCATACTGCGCGACGGCAACAGCTTTCAGACCCGCACGAACTCGAATATCAAATTCGTGAACGCGGTGGCGCGGGAAGTCGGCAAACGACATCCGAAGGTCCTACTCCAGACGCTGGCTTACTTCATGGTGATCGATGCGCCGGAGGTTGCGCCGGAGAAGAACATCGTCGTTGGCTTCGCGCCGATCGACCGCGTGCCTCCACAATCGGCGGCGGAGTTCAAGCAGGAACCGGCGGGCTATTGGTACCCGCTCTATCTTGCCGATCATGACGTGAACCGGAGGCACAAGACGGAGTTGGAAAAATGGCTCCGGATCCTGCCCGCCGATCGCTTCTTCACATACGAGTACTACTCGCAGTGGAACACGGCTCGATCGATGATCAACATCAACACCGAGGCGCGAGACCTGGAAACGAGACTCCTGGACCCGAGCCGCAAGATGTTCCGGGTATTTACCGATGCGATGGCCAAAGATATTGCCTACTACGTGCAGATCGGGATGAAGAACATCTCCACCGAAGAGTGGGATTGGAACGAGCTGAATATGTATGCCTATCCGCGCCTGCTGTGGCATCCGGAATTCTCGTCCAACGCCATCATCTCGGACTACTGTGCGCGGGCTTACGGCCAAGCCGCCGCGCCGATGCGGAAGCACTGGCTGATCCTACAGGAGACGAAAGAGCGATATCCCGCGTGGAAAGCCGAGTGCATGGCTCTCGTGAAACAGGCCACGGCGATGACAAAGGACGCGAACGAGTTGCGCCGGATTCGCGTGGTCGAAGAGATGTGGTTACGGGTGAAGTAAGGAGGATCGCGATGCGAGCTAATCGTTTCATCTGCTCACTGGCTGTCCTGGCGCTGGTTATTACCGGCTGTCGCCGGGAGGCGGCGGAAGGCTACCTGGCTCGGAACGGCGGGTCAGGTTACACCATCGCGCCGCCGCCGAATCCCGCCGCGCCGGAGGAGTTCGCCGCCCAAGAGTTGCAGAAGTACGTCAAGCGTGTCACCGGAGTGGAACTGGCCATCGATGCCAACGCCAAAAGTCCGGCCATCTTCATCGGCAGGCCGAACGGCGCGGCGCGCGCGTTGCTCGAAGACCGCCGCCCCGATTCCTACGCGGTGCTTCGGGACGGCGCCGACCTCTACCTGACGGGCAACACGCCGGCGGGCACGCTCTATGCTGTTTATCACCTGCTGGAGAACCACGCCGGCTGCAGTTGGCTACAACCGGGAGATGAAGTCGTACCGCAACGCGCGGAAATACGCCTGCCCGATTACCTGCAGGAGGTCGAGGAGCCAAAGTTCGATTACCGCAATCTGAACCTGTACCCCTTTATCGCCGATCGGAACCTGCGCAACGCGGACTGGGCGGCGAAAAGCCGGCTGAACTGGGTTCATGCCTGCACCAACAGCTCAACGCTGTGGGAGGACTTCGACAGCCGCCGTACGCTGATCCCGGAATTGAAGAAGCGCGGAATTCATCTTAACTACGGCGGTCACACGTTTAACACCTGGGTTTCACCGAAGAAATACTACAAAGACCATCCGGATTACTTCAGCCTGGTGAACGGCAAGCGGGATCCGGCGCAGCTATGCGTATCGAATCCGGAAGTCGCGCGGGTGACGGCGGAAAACATCTCGGCATTTCTGGACCGGAATCCGGAAATCGAAATGGTAGACCTCTGGCTGAACGACGTAACGAAATGGTGCGAATGCGAGGGGTGCCGGCGGATGGAGGGGCGGCAGCGCAAGAGCGTTTTCGGCGAGGGCAAGGGATTTGAGACCCGCACCAACTCGAACATCAAGTTCGTTAACGCCGTGGCCGGGGAACTCGCCAGGCGCCACCCGAAGGTCTTGCTGCAAACCCTCGCCTATTTCATGGTGATCGACGCGCCGGACGTGAAGCCGGCGGAGAACGTAATGGTCGGATTTGCGCCGATCATGCGGATGCCGTCGGCGGACGGCCGCCGCACGGGTTATTACTATCCGATTTACATGCCGGGCCACGAAATCAATCGCACGCGGCTCGCCGAGATCGAGAAATGGCTTAAAATCGTCCGGCCGGAACGCTTTTTCACCTACGAGTACTATTCGCATGCCACGACGGCGCGGCGCATGATCGGGTTGGACACCATGCCGCAGGATCTGGAGGCTAGCCTGCTCGATCGGAGCAAGATGAGGTTCCACGTCTTCACGGACGCCATGGCGAAGGAGATCTCGTACTATCACGAGATTGGCATGAACAACATCTCCACCGAGGAGTGGGATTGGAACGAATTGAATATGTACGCGTACCCGCGGCTCCAGTGGCGTCCGGAGTTGTCGGCAAACAGCATTGTGGCGGACTACTCCCGGCGAGCCTACGGCAATGCGGCGCGTCCGATGATGGACCACTGGCTGACGCTCCAGGAGGCGCGTGAACAGTATCCTGCGCGCAGAGCCGAGTGCCTCGCGCTGCTGAAGCAGGCCGCGGAGATGACGGCGGAGGCCGCTCAGCTCAGGCGCATCCGGGCAGTGGAGGAGATTTGGTCACACACGCCATAGGATCGGACGTTCAGGCCGGCGCGACGTAGTCGTGAGCCCGCGCGGCGAGCGCGTTCGCTTCGGCGATGCCGCCGACGTCTCTAACGCAATAGTGCACGCCGCCGGCGAGGGTCCGCGCCTGGAGTCCCCGGGAGAACTGCCGCCCATCGCAGTGCACGAAGAGCGGCGCGTCGCCGGTGATCTCGTCCTGGATGCGCCGCAGGTTTTCGATCGGGCTGGGATCCGCCGGGCCCAGCCCGTCATCGCCGAGCTCGATCGAGAGCAGGCCGCGAAGCTGGGCCACCGCGGGCAGAAGTTTGTAGAGTTTGGTACCGTGCAAGTGCATGTGTGCGCCGCCGAACTGATCGATGAGCCGCTGTTGATATGGCAGTCCGAGTTCGCGATAGAGGCGCGGCGCGACCAACGTAAACGCATCGATGCTCAGCACGGGCTTGCCGATAGCCGGGGCGAGCGCGCAAAAGGCGGGGTTTTCGAAAACGCGGTGGTTATACGGATCCAGGTGGGCGGTCTCCAGGGCGATTACTTCCTGGTTAAGTGCGACGCCGTGGTCGAAGATGCGCTCAAGCTTCTCGGGCGCGTCGATCACGTCCGTGTAAGCCGCCGTGCTACCCCGCCACTCAACGGCCAGGTTCAGCGTGTCGATGGTGATGAAAGTGCGCAGCCCGTATCCGCCCGCGGCGTGCGCCGCCGCGTATTTTGCCATGCTCTCAAAACGCGAGCGCCAGGGTTCTCGCAGGGGCGCCGCCAAGACGCCTTCCATGTCGTCCCACTCACGCACGGGCGGAGCGGAAGTGGCCGACCAAGTGTACAACCCGTTACTCGAGAACTCGACGGCCGCGCCGGCAAAGGCGCCGAACACTCCTTCGCCGAAATGCAGGCTGGGATAGCCCACCGGCAGCGAATCGTCTTCCAGGTCCAAGCAGAGGCGCTGCTGGATATCGATCATCTCGATGACCCGGCCGGGATCCTCCACCGCAAGGCACTGGGCAGGGAAGCTGGAAACGTCTTCCGGAAAGTAGGTGAGGGCGTAGCCCGGCGCGGAAATCCGGTACCGGGCCGTATAGCCGCGATCTTGGAGATAGCGGTCCCAGTATGGGTTCGGCGGCAGCGTCGTGATCAGAATCCGCTCGCGGGCCTCGCGCCGCCAGAACTTTACCAGCCGGTCCATGGCGCCGGCGGGATCCCGTTTGTATAGCCCGGTCATCTCTTTTTAGAGCAGGTTGATGTCCCGGACTACCCTGGGCAGGTAATCGGACTTCTTCAGAGCTTCGCCGTAACGCGCGCCGATGAGGCTGCCGTAGTAGCGGGCGCGGGTCTCCAACTGTTCGGTGAGCGATCCGCCGAGGGTGGCGCCATACGCGCGCCGCTCCGCGGTTTCCCCGTCGGTTTCCACGAATTCCGAACTCGACTGGAAGCACCGCCAGGCCTCCATCTTGACGGCGAACGTCTCGGAGATATCCACGATGTCGGTCGGATTGGGAAGAAGCTGGATGACTTCGAAGTGATAGAGAGAGGACGCCATCCAGGGCGGCCCAAGGTCCGCGCTGCACGACCAGCCCGCCTGCCACCAGGAGTCGCAGGCCAGGCGCGCCATCGCGTGATGCTGAAAATACTCCGCCCAGTAGTGCGAGAGGATAACATCCGGCCGGTACCGCCGGATACTTTCGATGCACAGCCGGTATGTCTCGCGGCTTTCCTGGACGGCGTAGTCGGAGTAATTGAAGCAGGTGAAACTGTTTGCCCCGAGCACGTCGTGCGCCCGGCGGGCCTGCGCGGTGATCCTTGCCGCCGCGGTGTCTTTATCCGCCACGTCAGCGAAATCCTCGTCGCTGTTGCCAAAACAAACGACATTTACTTCGCCCCCCGCGTTAACCACCTTGCGAATGATGCCGCCGACCGCCAGCACGCTGTCGTCGAGGTGAGCGCCGAGCACCAGGAGATTCATCATCGCCTCCGCTAGACCGTAAACGAACGGATGCCGAGTTCCGCCGCCAGCATCTCCAATTCCGTCCGCACGTCGCCGTGGACGATGATCGCGTGGTGTGAAACGCCCTGCCGCTGTATGTGGACCACGTAGTCCTTCACGGGGCGATCCACCTGGACCAGGGCGTGGATCTCGGCGCACGGCAGGCAAGGGTAATCGAGGCACTCGCCGCCGGATATCAGCATCTGCCAGCCACCGGCGGCATCCAGCAGGTGCCCCATGGTGACGCGTCCAGGCTTCAGAATGAACTGCATGTTCACGCCGCTGCCCTGAAACCCCCATTCCTCGGGGGCGCCGGTGAGGGTAACGCGGTCGTCGCCGCCTGCCAGCGCGGGGGACGCCACGCCGTGGCCCACCATGAGCAGGGCGTTGTGGGTGGCATCGTACTGTCCCCACTCCGCCTGCAACGGCGAATTGCCGCTAAACCACGACATGGCATGCATAATTACGAGTCCCGCCAGGTCGCCTTCGGACGCCACGAGATGCCGTCCTTTTTCCAGCATCAGCGAGCCGCCGATTCGCGCCGGAGCCCCGGTGTGCTTCTCGATATAGTGCTGGCCGAGAAAGCAAAGCGCATCCAGCCGCAGCCGGTCCACCAGGCGCTCCATCGCGATGGCGACGCGGCACGAACGGTACAGGTCCTCTTCGCGGGGACCGAGCAGGCGAAAGCGGGCGGCGAGGCAGGCGGCGAGCGCTTTTGTGTCTTCGTCGGCAACCGCATCCCAGAGCTTCAACAGGTGGGACAGTTCGATGTAGATCACGTTTGGGCCGAGCGCGCCGCGGATCTTGGTTTTGTCGTTCTCCAGGTCGTACATTCCGCGGAATACGTGGCCAATTACGCCGATATTCAGTTGGCGCAACCGGGCCGCCGAGCGCTTCACGTCAGCCAGCCGACGGATCTCGCGGTACGGCCGCTCGTCGCCGATCGATCCGGCGACGATGTCAAACTTGCGTCCCATCTTGACGAACGTGCCGGAGAGCTGCGCCGTGCCGATCAGGGCGCTATTGCGCATGATCGTTTCGTAGTCATCCTGCGGCGTGATGTCCTCGGCGGCCTGCGTGGTAAACATGACTACCGGGACGTGAGGAACGTGATCGATGGCCTGCATCGAAATGTAGTCCGGCGTGTACGTGCCTTCGACGACGATGAGCAGGTCCAGGCTGGACGCGGCGAAGATCCGCCCCGCCTTCTCGGCCGCATCGAGCGTATCCACAACGCCCGGAAAAACGAGTTCGAAATCCCGCGCCAGGCGGTCGGCGACGGTCTGCAAGTCCGCGACGACGTCGTTCTTGAACTGCGGCGAAAACATCCGCCAATACTCGAAATAGGCGACGCCGAGCAGGCCAATGGTGACGCGTTCCCGTGGCGCCGGACGCTCGCTCAGAAGGTCGCCGAAGACGTCGTCTTCGGCCGCCTCGAACGACAGCGTGAATTCGCTCATTGGACACTCGCCTCCGCGCGGGTCGCTGACGGCGCTTTCGCGGCGGCGGCGGCGAGCGTCAGCGCCTCGAGGTCCTCTCCGCGCCTGCCCGCCTCGGCTCGCGCGAAGTCGGCCAGCCGCCGGTAGAATTCGAATCCGCATTCGTCTTCGCCCTGCTGTATCGGCGAGACGTGGCAGATCGGCACGAACGGGATGCCGGCGTCCAGACAGGCCCTGAAGTCGTGCTGGGCCAGATCCATGGTGACGTCAAAGTTCTCCCAGGTGAGGTACCACGTGTATTCGGCCGTCAGCGGCAGCGTCCGCAGCCTGCCGGGATATTGGAGACGGTCATAGATCTCGCGCGTAATCGGCCGGGGTATGGCGGGGCGGACGCCGTTCAGCAGATCCCAGCCGGCTTCTTGAAGGTGGCGCGAGCTGTCGTAGAGGTAGCCTTCCTGGTCCAGGGCGTGGAAGAGGTTGTCGCAGATGGACAGGCACGGCGCGCGGAAGCCGGCGATGCGTATCTCCAGCGCATCCTCGATGATGCGGCGGCCCTGGGCAAGGCGCTGCCGGATGGCCGGAGTCGTCAGCGCCGCTTCGATGGCATCGCGTTCGCGGGCCAGGCGCTCGCGGGCCGGTCCTTCGTGGGGAAGGTCCATAATCATGCGCGGGGGAACGCCGCACTCAAACCGGTCGTGCTCGAGTCCGTGCTGGGCCACCTCGTGCCCGCCGGAGGCGGCCTGTTTGAGGATGTCAACGTAACCGGAGCGTTCGCCGAGCGGGATGCCCTGCGCCAACGGTACGGTGAAAAGCGTCGCCGGCAAGCCCAATTCCTGAAATAGCGCCAACAGGTTCGTTAGGTGGGCTTCGGTCGAGTAGCCCTCGTAGCAAACGTCATCGACAGTCGCGCAGAAAATCATCTTGTCCTCCCTTCACCGCGGCTGGAGCGCGCGGCGCGGTTACAGGCCGGCCCAATAGCCCATGCATCCGTAGTAAGCAAGGTTCACTTGCGTCGTATCGACCCGGCCGAATTGCGCCACCACCGGCACGTCGGAACGGACGCGGATGGAGTACTGCGTCAGGGGCGGGATGCTCAGCCCGCCGATGTCTTCGGGGTGGTCCAGCCGGAGGGTCTTCACCCGTTCGGCACCCACCGTCACCGGGATGTCTTTCACCGGGTCGCGGTCTTCGAAGTAGATATCCAGCCTGATCGTGGCTGGCGCGGCGTTGGGATTCAGCAGCATCAGCGCCTCATGCGCCTCGAGGGGGCCGCCGCCCCTCTTCTCCGGCAGATAACCGTCGGGAAAATACCAGATTTTAGCGCCAGATTCTCCCATAGATTCTCCTATTTTGGCAGAAAACAATCTAAATGACTCGGGCGCAGCGTTCACGGATCGCGGGCGTGAGCGACTCGCAGCCGGATTCACGGATCACGAACCCCTCCTCGATGCGGTTGGATCCGGCGGGATGCCCGAACAGGCTGATATCGGAATTGACGCACATGCCGGCGCGCAGCGGATAGGTTGCGCGCTCATCGGGGTAAGGCGATTCGGCCTCCGCCAGGCCAATCCCGTGCATGGGGGGGTAGACGTCATACCGGCTCAGGCCATGCTCGTGGAAGACCGCCTTCACCGCGCGCACCATATCGCCGGAGATCGCGCCGTCCCGCAGGTAGCCCAGTTGCACGTTCGCCGCTTCGAACAAGGCCCCGAGAAAGGCCTTCTGCCCGTCCGAAGCGGCGCCGGCAACGAAGGGATATTCGGCCGTGGCGATGTAGCCCTGGTACTGCACGGCAAAGGCCGCCATGATCATGTCGCCGTCCTGGATGACCCGGTTCACGGCGCGACCGATGATGGTATTGGTTCGCGGGCCGCTGCCGAACACGGTAAAGGTGATGGATTCGGCGCCCGCCATCCGCGCCGCTCCCTCGGCCGCGCCCGCCGCCATCAATTCGGTGTTGCCGGGAATCGCCGCCGCCATCAATTTCTCGTAGCCGATGCAGGCGCAACGGCCCGCCTCGCGGAGGCACGCGATCTCGTTTTCGCTCTTAATCAGGCGAGCTTCGCGCAGCAATTGGTCCGCTTCGGCCAGTTGCACGCCGGGCAGGGCGCGGCACACGCGCTCGTAGACGGGAGCGGGCATATCCCACCTGCCGGCAACTCCCAGCCGATTGCCGCCGTTCAGCGCATCGCCGAGGATCTCTTTGAGCGACGAGAACGTCGCCAGGGGATAGTCGATCTCTTCGGGGACCGACACGCAGGCGAACTCCTTGATGTTTCGGATATCATGCCAGGGGCACATCTCGCGGGCGTAGCGCTCACCCTCGGGGGCGCCGGCCAGGATCGGGTCGCCACGGCGGGGGATGAAGCACGCGCCGCGCTCGAAAATAGGCCAGAAGTTGCTCACGTAGCGGAGGTTCTCGCGCCGGTATTCGTCTCCGTACACCATCAGGCCGTCGAGGCCGTTTTGCTCCATCGCCGCTTGCAGACGCGCGATGCGCTCGACGAACTCGGATGTAGGTATGGCCGCCATGAAGATCGCTCCTTCCGGGCTCCGGGGCGGCGCCCCGGATTCACATTATTATAATATAATATCCCTGCGCCGGGAACCGGTTTCCGCAAGGGCCGGCCCCGCCGCCCGGGAGGTAGGTTACGTGTCCCTGCAAAGCTTTGAAGAAAAACGGCAACGCATCACCGAGACGTTCTGCCGGCGCCTGGCCGCGGAGCCCGGGCTCCACCAGGCGGAAATCAAGCTCTCCTGGAGCAACTGGGGCTTCGGGATGGAGCCGCTGGAGGCGTCCGCCCGCCGGCTGGAGCGCAACGGCATCCGGTGGATTGAACTGCACGGCAACCACTACGGCAAGGATCTTGGTTACCGGCCCAAAGAAGTGCTCGGCATTTTGGGGCGGCACGGCATTGAAGTTTCCGGGATCTGCGGGATGTTCAGCCGGGAAAACGATCTCTCCTCGCCGTCCGGGCTGGTGCGGCAGGCGGCCATCGACTATATACGGCGCCAGCTCGAGCTGTGCCGTGAAGTGAACGGCTCGTACCTGCTGGTGGTCCCGGGCGCGGTCGGCCGTCCGGCGCCCTACGACGTGAGCGAGTTCGGCAGATCGGTGGAGACGTTGCGGCTGGTAGCCGACGAATTCGTGGCGGCGGGCGTTCGGGGTGCCGTCGAGCCGATCCGTTCGGCGGAAGTGAGCCTGGTCCACACGTTCGAGGACGTCCGGCGGTACCTCGACGCGGTCGGATCGCCCGGCATTCAGCACATCAACGGCGACATCTATCACATGCAGGTGGAAGAAGCGAACGTGGCGGAGACGATCGGCGGTGCCGGCGACCGGCTGATCAACCTGCACCTGGCGGATTCCAATCGCTGCGCCCTTGGCGAAGGATCGATGGATGTGGATGCGATTCTGATGGCGCTCTACACGATCGGCTATGCGGACGGCCCGCGGTTCGCCACCGCCGAGCCGCTCGGACCCGGCGGGGATCCGTACCCGGCCATGTTCGGACAGCCGGATCCGGCGGCTCTCGATGAACTGGTGCGAAAGACGGCCATCTGTTGGCGGGAACGGGAAGCCCACATCAAGACCGCGGCGCCGGCGGCGGTGGGAGCGTAAGCGGAGGCTCAGATGCAGAGAAGGCGATTTATCCAGTACGGCGCGGCGGCGGGTGTGGCGGGCGCCCTGCCGGCGATGGAGGCGGCCGAAGGCGCGGCGGTGCCCGATCTCGGCCCCGCGCGGATCCTGCGCTCTTACACGCCGGAGGACCACCGGCGGCGGCTGGCCAATGTCGCCCGGTGCGAGCGCGGCATTCGCCAGTCGATGCGCAAGCACCTCGTGACCGGATACATACCCGGCCAAGTCTCCTATAACATGGGCGAGTATCCGGGTCGCACGCCGTACGATCCCGGCGAGTACGACGAGCGGGAACTGGACCGGCTCCGGGACGGGGGCATCCGCCTGATCCAGATCATGGAGGACTGGAACGACCTGCTGCGGTTGTTCGGCGGCAACAAGTTCACGGCCGTCAATCCGGCCGGCTTGCGCCGGTTCATCAATATGGTCCACCAGCGAGGCATGAAGATCCTGCTATATGCCTCGACCGGGTATTTCCAGCGAGGCGATCCCGATTTCCGCGAGGAATGGGCGCGGCCGCGATCGGTGCGAACGATCCACTGGGACCTGGCGCGCTGCTCGCCGGCCAGTCCTTCGTGGCGCGCCTACCTTCTTCCGCGGACGCTCGGCATCCTTGAGGAGTACGGCGTGGACGGGCTGTTTAATGACTGGGGATACATCCAGCTCTACAACCACCGCTACCCTCCGACGAAGGATGAAGTGACGGCATTCGAGGAGGCCGCTGACCACGATGCCGCGCTGGAGGACCTGGTGGCGCTTGTCTATTCCGAGGTGAAACGCCGCGGCGGCATTTACAAAATGCACGCCGACAGCAACAATCGCCCGCGCACCCGGATGAAGCTCTACGATTACCTCTGGGTGGGCGAGGGCGTGGACCGCAGCGACAAGGTGCGGGAGCAATCCAAGGATCATCCGCCCTACATCGTTCCCTGCTTCGACCTTTCGCACAGCAAGCTGGAAAACGAGGACGAGATGTACCTGCACACCATCCCCTACATGCAGTTTCCGCTGCTGCTCGCGGGCCGTCCGTTCACCGGGGAGCGCGGCCTGATCCCGGGCATCAGGTACCTTCCGGAAGAGAAAGACCTGTATCTCCGCCACTGCCGCAAGATCTGGAAGTATTACCAGGAACACCCGGACGGTCCGTTCGCTTACGGCCCGTGGGACTCATTCCCGCCCCGGCCCAATGTACACGAGACCCATGCGCGGTGGCTAAAAAAATATCTGCCGCTGGTGGAAGAAGGCACGTTGGCCTATCTCGAGGTCACTGACTCGGATCTGTTCTCGCAGCCGCTGCCGGCCCGCGTGACGGCGTCCGTGTTCGCCAACCTCGAGACATACCTCGTCCTGGCGAACTATGGCCAAACTCCGGCCCCGGTGGTCACGGCCAGGACGTACGCGCAAGCCGGCGAGGCCCCTGGGACCCGGAGGACCCTGGCCCCACGTTCCCTTGTCATCCTCAAGAAGGCCGGTTAGACGGAGGCACAGGATGCTCAGACGCGATTTGTTGAAATCGGCGGGGGTTCCAATGCTGGCGCACTCCGCCCATTCGATGGCCCCGGCCGCGCCGGGGGGCGACCTTGGCGCCGCGCGCATCATGAAATCGTATACGGCGGAAGATCACCGCCGGCGCCTTCAGAACATCGCCCGGTGCGAGCGCGGCATCCACAAGTGTCTGCGCCGGCATTTAATTACCGGCTACATTCCCGGCCAGGCCGCCTACAATTTAGCCGAATATCCCTGCCGCAAGCCGTATGATCCCGGCGAGGCGGATGAGCGCGAACTCGACCGCCTGTACAGGGGCGGCATCCGCCTCATCCACATCATGGAGGATTGGAACGATTTGCTCCGCCTGTTCGGCGGCGACAAATTCACCGCAGTGAACCCGGCCGGGCTGAAGCGCTTTGTATCCATGGTCCACAAACGCCGGATGAAGATCCTGCTATACGCGTCGACCGGATATTTTCAGTACGGCGATCCGGACTTGAAAGACGAGTGGGTCCGGGGCCTCCCCGGCAAGGTAGGTCAGTCCGCGCACTGGCGGCTGGTGCGCTGCTCTCCGGCCAGCGCCGGCTGGCGCGCGTATATGCTGCCGCGGACGCTCGGCATCCTGGATGAGTACGGCGTCGACGGGCTGTACAACGACTGGGGCTATCGTCCGCTGTATAACAACGCGAATCCGCCTACGAAGGACGAGGTGCTGGCGTTCGAGGAAACCGCGGGGCACGACGCGGCGCTGGAGGACCTGCTGGGGCTCATCTATTCCGAAGTGAAGCGCCGGGGCGGCATCTACAAAATGCACGCCGACCGCAATAACCGGCCGCTGACGCGGCTGCAGCTCTACGACTATCTGTGGGTGGGAGAGGGCATCGCCAGCAGCGATAAGGTCCGGCTGGAGACGAAAAATCACCCGCCCTACGTTATTCCCTGTTTCGATCTGTCGCGGGACAAGCTGGAAAACGAGGACGAAATGTACCTCCACACGATTCCATACATGCAGTTCCCGCTGCTATTGGGCGGGCAGCCTTTCACCGGCGAACGCGCCGCTATCCCCGGCGTTCAGTATCTGACCGAAGAGCAGGACTGGCTGCTGCGGCGGTGGCGGGCGATGTGGAAGTACTACCAGGCCCATCCCGAAGGCCCGTTCGCCTACGGCCATTGGGATTCCTTCCCGCCTCGGCCGAAGGTCCGGGAAACCCACGCGCATTGGCTCAGCCACTATCTTCCGCTGGTGGAAGAAGGGACCTGGGCGTACCTGGAGATCAGTGAGTCGGATTTTTTTCGCGCGCCGCTTCCGGCGGAGGTTGTCGCTTCCTGCTTTGCCAATTTGGAAACGTATCTGGTGCTCGCCAACTACGGCAAAGTGGCAGCCAAAGTGGAGACGGCCGCCTCGTATGTATCCACGCTTGCGCCGCCGGGCCCTCCGCGTCAAACATGGATGATCGCGCCGAGATCGTTCTCCATCTTGCGCACATCGGGAGGCTAGATCGAGGGAACGGCTCCTTGCCGGGCGCTCACCAACTTGTGCCCTGAGCATCGTCGCCCGCGAACGACGATTGCGTGCTGCCGCGCATCCTTCGCGCGAGAATCACACGCGGCTGAATAGCGTCTCTGTTCGATGCCGCGCGTCGTGCATGACGCGACTCTCAGGTTGATAGCTGTTGTGCTACTGACTGTTTTGACTGCCCTCGGTAACCTGGATCAGCGTCCGGCTGTAGGGGTTTCAGGGTTGGACGGCTCTTGAGCTTCACTTCGACCCGCACGATCACACCTCCTGTCGGACAGAAAGCATTTCTCGTAGCCCGGAGCCTGCCGAACCGCCGCCCAACAGAGAAGAAAAGCCTCCGTACGGGATCTCATTCGCCGCTCTGACCTAATGAGAAGGCGCGAACACGTTCGGGAATCTCCTGGCCGAGCCACCACGCCTGAACGTCGCTCTTCCAGTCCAGTTCCAGAACCGCCTGAATTTACGATGGCTACAAATCGCTGAAACGAATAAGGTTGTCGAACGAAAACCAGGATTTTCTGCTCCGGGACGGCGCCGATCGGCGCCGGTAAGCGGGTGGTTCGCGTCGGCGACGGTCAGATCGAGGTGCTCCAGACGCTCTACTCCACGGTGACGGGTCGGCGACTTCCCGGTAGCCCTGCCGATGTTGCTGCGGCGCCGGATGCTAATCTCATGGCTCCTCGACGAGTACTTCGACCCAGAGTCCACTCAGATCGCCGCTCCCGTCGCTGCGGCTCCGGTCGCTATTATTCCGGCCGTCCTCGATCCTGCCGAGCGAGAGCGGATTGTCTCGCGGGTCCTGGGTACGGATCGGATGCGCCGTATCTGGTCGGGCGATGTTTCTGGTTATGGTTCCGGTTCAGATGCGGACTTCGCCTTGTTCGTGCGGACGGTTGCTGTCTGCGGCGGCGATACCTCTGTTGCGATGGCGGTTCTTCTGTCCTCGCCGATCGCGGCTTGCGCCGCTCATCGTTGGACCCAGCAGTATCTTCGGCGGTCGCTGACTCGGGCCGCGGACCAGGTACGGCGTACGGGTCAGAATGCGCCCCGTACACACACACACCACCCATGTTTGATGGTTGCACTCTTTTTCGTGACCCCGGAAATCAGCGTAACCAGCAGGAGAATCAAGAGCTTGCAGCCAACGAGCAGGGAGGAAACGCGACATTAAATAGGGGTGAATTAATGTCGCGTGTTTCGCGTGGTCGAAGGCCCGGAACGACGCCCTCCAGGGATGCCGTGTTGCGCTTCCTGGACGGCCGCTCCTGGACGCCGACGTCGAAGATCGCAGCTCACTGCGGTATGGCCGCTGCCGCCGCCCGGCGGTTACTGGAGAGGGTTGTCCCGTCCGGCGCAGTCGAGTCGCGCAAGCGCGGCCGCGAGTCGCAGTATCGTCTGCCCCGGCCTACCCGCCGCCGCCAGGTCAAGCCCTTGTCGGACGTCGCGGCGCGGACTGGCTGGATCTCGCGCAGCGAGTTGACGCGTGCCCGCAAGTGGCCCGGCAGCCTGATCGACGAGGTTTTCACGGACTACCCGGACGGCGTCCGCACCATAATGATCGCGCCGAAGTGGTGCTCCACAATCGCACCCATGCGGCGGTGTCGCCTTTACGCGGTTGCGGTCGTCCGCGACGCGGAGGCGGCTGAGGATTTCGAGACTCGGCGCCGACAGCACAAGCTGGCCTCGCAGGCCCGGCGGCCGAAGCGGCCGGCGAAGGTCCTGCCGATGCCGGAGCAGGCCGTCGAGCCGGAGGCAATGCGGGTTGCGGCGTAGGTGTCGCATACTAGCCAGGGGCGTGACTACCACGCCTTTCAGCCGGCATTACAGGATAGCCGAGCTTGCCGCCCTTTGGGGCTTCTCCACGAAGACCCTGCGACGCATGTTCAGCCACGAGCCGGGCATCCTTCGGCTCTCGCAGCCCGCGCCAGGGCGCCGCTCCTACGTGTCGCTTTCGATCCCCGAATCGGTAGCCACTCGGGTCCATGCTCGGCTGTGCTCGACGCATGCTGACGAGCAGCGAAAGACGCCCCTCAAAGTCATTCGCCTACGGGATGTGCCGCGGAAGGCGGCCTGAAGGTCGTGTGCGGAATTTGTACATTCGACGGGAATTTCGGTCTTTTCTTCCGATTGAGTCCCTATTAGAATCAGTAAGTTAATGAATCGACAGCGTTAGATGTCCTTTGCGCTGAAGTACATATTCTGAGCGGGCATTCGCGGGCATTAGGACCCCGCGCAAATCGGGGATGCCGGTGGCAATGCCGGCATCCCAGGTCAGGCCAGCCGGCAGTATCCTTGGTGGATGCCGATGCTCCGCCGCCGATTCCTTACCACCGTTTCCACGGCGCTGGCGTCCGCGCCGGCCGTCCGGACGCAACCGCGACGCCGCAACATCGTCTTCATTCTGACCGACGACCACCGCTACAACTTCATCGGGGCGCGTAACCATCCCTGGCTCAAAGGCCACACGCCGAATCTCGATGGCATGGCCGGGCGGGGCGTGCTCTTTCGGAACGCTTTCGTCACGAGTTCGCTTTGCTCGCCAAGCCGCGCGACGCTGCTGACGGGCTTGCACATGCACTCCCACGGGATCCAGGACAACTTCTCGCAGTTGGACCCGAAGCTCCCGACGTTCGCGCAACTGCTCCAAGCCAACGGATATCGCACGGGATTTTTCGGTAAGTGGCACATGGGCGGTTCCTCCGATCAGCCGCAGCCGGGGTTCGATGACTGGCTCAGTTTCCGGGGACAAGGCGAGTACGAGGACCCCGAGATCAACATCAACGGCCGTCGCGAGCGCGCCAAGGGAAACATGACGGACATCCTGACCGGCGCCGCCAGGAACTTCATCCGTGAGAACGCGAGCCGGCCATTTTGCCTGTACCTGTCGCACAAAGCGGTGCATGCTCCGTTCCGTCCGCCCGAGCGCCACGCGGGCCTGTTCCAAGGGCTGACGGTTCCGCGCCCGCCGACCATGCTTTTCAAGGAAGAGTTCTACCGCCAATGGCCGGAGTGGGTGCGGCGGCGCCGCTTCACGCGTCATGGGGTGGACGGGATGCTGGACAGCGACGAGTCATTCGACGTTCACTACCGGCGGTATTGCCAGTGCCTGGCGGGTATCGACGACAGCGTGGGCGAGGTGGTGGAGCAGCTTGCGTCGAGCCGGCTGCTGGACGAGACGCTCGTGATCTACATGGGCGACAACGGTTACATGTGGGGCGAGCACGGTCTGATCGACAAGCGGGCGATGTACGAGGCGTCGATTCGCGCCCCGCTGATCGCGCATTGTCCGTCGCTGTTCGGCGAGTCGCCTCGGGCGGTGGACGCCATGGCCTTAAATCTGGACATCGCTCCGACGATTCTGGATGCCGCCGGATTGAAGGCGCCGCCGTCGATGCAGGGGCGGTCGCTGCTGCCTCTGGCGGGCGGACGCCGGCCGGACGACTGGCGAACGGAATTCCTCTACGAGTACGCCTGGGAGCAGGATTTCCCGTACACGCCGAGCGTGGTTGGGCTCCGAACCGAGACGCACAGCCTGATGAACTATCCAGGCATTTGGGACATTCCAGAGCTGTACAACAACGCTAAAGATCCGGACCAGGTCCAGAATCTGCTGGCCGGGGCGCGGCTGGGTCCCCGCATGCGCGGCCGCTACGTCAACCACGTGAAGGATCCGGAAACGCGTTCGCTTGTGGAGGACCTCCAGAGCCGTCTGGCGCGGCTGTTGCGTTCCACGGGCGGCGACCCGCGATTGGCGAGCGAGGCCGGCGCGGACGACAGGTTTGCGTATTAGACGTGGCCGCGTCGCCGCTCCTGGCGTCGCCTGGCTGGTGGGATATTCGGGTTAGTGGCCGGCTCCGGCGCCGCGGGCGCGCTGCTTTGCGGAAGACTTCAGGCCGGAGGCTTGAACGGCGCGGCGGAACGTCGCGGCGGCGCGGAAGCCGACCGCCTGCCGGAAATTGCTCGCCCGCTCGAGTAAGGACTCCGGGGGGAAGAGGCCGCGCAGCCAGCGGTTGATTTGCAGGTCGCAGACCAGGTGGACTCGCGCGACGGGACTGCGGTTCTCGACGCTGTGAGGGAGGCCGAAGTCGCAGTACCAGAGTTCGCCGGCTCGCATGATCACCCGTTGATGGTTGAGGAAGAAATGGACCTCTTCGTGGGTGACGATCGGGATGTGGAGGCGGGCCTGCCCGTGAGCCCAGCCCAGGACGCGGTCGCGGTGCTCGAGAACTTTCTTGCCGGCCTCAAGGCGCAGTAGCCGGACCTGCCTTTTGGGGCACCGAAAGCTGTTCAGCACTTCCTGGAAATAGGAACACTGCTGGAGGACGGGGGTCGGCATGTAGCGCCCAGCGCCGTACTTGATGGATTCCGCGCCGGTCTTGCCGTCAATCGACATCAGCGCGATGCCGCTCCAGCCGCCATCGTGGTTGTTGGTGAAATGGAGGTGCCGTTCGCCGACGCGTTCGGCGATCTCCAGGTCGGCGCGAAGCCGCTCAACGTCGTAGTTGCGGTCTAGCCGGACAACACTCTTCATCGCTTGAATCTCCCGGGGAAAGACCAGTTGAACCAAGGATAACACGTGCATTCGCTCGTAATGAAGCTTGATTTTGAATTCGGGCTCGTTCGGCACGGAAGCAAGGCGGCCGGATCCGCCGACCGGAGGTAGCAGGAGCTACAAAGATACCTGTTTTCTGGTACGGTAGGGAAGAGACGCAGTTTGCCCATGGGAGGTCCGAAAAGGATTGGACGGCTGCGGAGGGTGGCCCGAGTTGGACGCGTTCTGGGCGACGTAGCCCGCTGTGGCTACAACGTGGTTGAGGCCGTCGCAGCATTCGTTTGGCGGACCTTGCTGTTCCGGACGACGTTTGTCGCTATTTCCGGGAGTTTTGGAAAGACCACCGCGAAGGACTGCCTGCACGCCATTCTGTCGCTCGAAGGCCGTACTGTCGCCACTCCCCGGAGTAATAACACACGCGGAGGCGTTCTCGGCGCCATTCTGCGAGCGAGGCCCTGGACCAGGTTCGTGGTAATCGAGGTGGCCATCGACCGGCCTGGCATGATGCGCCGGCAGGCGTTTCTGATCCGGCCGGACGTCGCGGTGATCACGGCGGTAGGCCGGGCGCACACCTCGAAGCTTCTGACGCTGGAGCAGACAGCCCATGAGAAATCGCAGCTTCTCGCGTTCCTGGGCAAGCGGGGCGTAGCGGTCCTGAACGGGGACGATCCGCTGGTGTCGGCAATGGGCGATCGTTTGCGCTGCCGGGTAGTGAAGTACGGGTTGGGCGCCGGGCACGAGGTGAGGGCATCGGAAGCGAGTTCGAACTGGCCGGAACGGTTGGGGTTCGTGGCTTCGACTCCTACCGAATCGAGGCCGATACAAACGCAGCTTGTCGGAATCCATTGGCTGCCTTCCGCGCTTGGCGCCATTGCCGCCGCGCACGTATGCGGGGTGAGCCTGGCCAAGGCAGAGGAAGCGCTGCTGACGGTCCATCCTTACAGCGCAAGGCTGCAACCGGCTCCGCTGCCGAGCGGGGCGGTGATGCTACGCGACGAGACCAACGGCACGCTTCAATCGCTAGACGCCGCGTTTGAAGTGATGCGCAACGCGGCGGCGACGCGGAAGATGCTGGTCATCAGCGATTGCTCGGACTTTCCGAAGAACGATCAGAAGCGCCAGCGGTACTTCGCGCATTTCGCCGCTGAAGCGCTTGACGCCGTGGTGTTTGTCGGCGAGCGGGGCCACTATGGCGTGAAATACGCCAAGTCCGCCGGGATGGATCCGAAGAACGTCCACGCGTTCCTGACGTTGGAGGCCGCGTCCGATTTTCTCCGCGCCGACCTTCGCGCGGGCGACCTGGTTTTGCTGCGCGGGCGCACCACGGACCACCTGAGCCGCCTCTACCACGCGCAGTTCGGACCCATCCAGTGCTGGAAGCAACGCTGTAAGCGGCTCGGGATCTGCGACACGTGTCCGGAACTGGGCGCGACCGGGCGCCGGGAAGAGACCGCGCCGGCGGAGCAGCCGGAGGGCGCGCTGGTTCCACCTCCGGCGTGGACGGCGAGCCGCCGCCGCACGGACGAAGCGGCGTGATAGATCGTTAGAGCGTTCAGCTCTACAGCGACCGGCGATCAGCTTTCGAATCTGCAACAGGCGGCCGTGAATTCGCGGCAGGCGAGGCCGGGGCTTGCGTGTCGTAGAATCGTGACTGAGACCCACATGCCTGGAAAGAACAGCTTCGGAACCGCTTCAACGCTCACGTCTGGGGGGCGCGCGTACACGTTTTATCGCCTCGACACCCTTGACAAAACGGGCATCGGGAATACGTCGCGGCTGCCTTACTCGATCAGGATCCTGCTCGAGAACCTGCTGCGCCATGAAGACGGCCGCACGACGCAGGCCGCCGATATCGAATTCGTCGCCAAGTGGACCGGAAAGCCGAAGGAGAAAGAGATCAGCTTCATGCCGACCCGGGTGCTGTTGCAGGATTTCACCGGCGTTCCGGCCGTGGTGGACCTGGCGGCGATGCGGGACGCATTAAGAATGATGGGCGCGGATCCGAGGAAGGCGAATCCGCTGCTGCCGGTGGACCTGGTGATCGACCATTCCGTACAAGTGGACACTTTCGGCTCGCCGCAGGCGCTGGATCTGAACGCGATGATCGAGTTCCAACGCAACCAGGAGCGTTATGCGTTCCTCCGTTGGGGACAGAAGGCGTTCCACAACTTCCGGGTGGTTCCGCCGGACACGGGCATCGTGCACCAAGTGAACCTCGAGTACCTGGCGTCGGTGGTTTTTACTCGAAACGAGGACGGGGTCAGCACGGTGTATCCGGACACGCTGGTGGGCACGGACTCGCACACCACGATGATCAACGGGCTGGGCGTGGTGGGCTGGGGCGTGGGCGGCATTGAAGCCGAGGCTTGTATGCTGGGCCAGCCGATCAGCATGCTGCTGCCCCCGGTGGTTGGGTTCAAGCTGCACGGCGAGTTGCCGGAAGGGGCGACGGCTACGGACGTCGTGCTTACCGTAACGCAGATGCTGCGGAAGAAGGGCGTCGTTGGCAAGTTCGTCGAGTACTACGGTCCGGGACTGGATTCGCTGTCGCTGGCCGACCGCGCCACCATCGCCAACATGGCCCCGGAGTACGGCGCGACAATCGGCTTCTTCCCGGTGGACGGGATTACGCTCGACTACCTGCGTCTCACGAACCGGCCGGCCGACCTGGTGGAACTGGTGGAAGTCTACGCGAAGGAGCAGGGACTGTTCCGCACCACCGGTTCGCCGGACCCGGTGTATTCGGATCAGATCGAGCTGGACCTGTCGACGGTGGTTCCGTCACTGGCGGGTCCCAAGCGGCCGCAGGACCGGATCGATTTGCCGGACGTGAAATCGAATTTCCTGAAATCGCTCGGGGCTTCGCCCAGGGAAGCGCCGCTATCGATGAACGGCGACGGATCGCTGCGGGAAGGCTCAGTGGTGATCGCGGCGATCACAAGCTGCACGAATACGTCGAATCCGTCGGTGATGGTGGCGGCGGGACTGCTGGCCAAGAAGGCTGTGGAGCGGGGGCTGCAAGTGAAGTCGTGGGTGAAGACCAGCCTCGCTCCCGGCTCGCAAGTGGTTACCGCGTACTTGAAGGACGCCGGGTTGCTGGAGCCGCTCGAGGCGCTGAAGTTTCACCTGGTCGGTTACGGCTGCACGACATGCATCGGCAATAGCGGCCCGCTGCCGGAGCCGGTGGCCGAAGCGGTGCAGAAGAACAAGCTGAACGTGGCGGCGGTGCTGAGCGGGAACCGGAATTTCGAAGGGCGCATCAGCCCGCTGGTGCGGTCGAATTACCTGGCCTCGCCGCCGCTGGTGGTGGCGTATGCGCTGGCCGGCCGGGTGGACATCGACTTGAAGAAGGAACCGCTGGGCGCGGGCGCGGATGGAAAGCCGGTGTATCTGCGCGAGATCTGGCCGTCGCCGGCGGAGGTGCGGGAGACGCTCGAGCGGAGCGTGCGGGCGGACATGTTCCAGTCGACGTATTCGGAAGTGTTTCGCGGCAGCGCGCAGTGGAACGCGATGCAGGTTCCGGAAGGCGACCTGTTCGCGTGGGAAGACTCGTCGACCTACGTGAAGCACCCGCCGTATTTCGAGGACATGTCGGCGCCGGGCACGGCGGCGCCCGACTTCAGCGGTCTGCGGGCGCTGGCGGTGATGGGGGACTCGGTAACGACGGACCACATCTCGCCCGCGGGCTCGATTCCGGCTGACGGACCGGCCGGCCGGTACCTGATCGGAAAGGGCGTGCCGCCGGCGGAATTCAATTCGTTCGGCGCCCGGCGGGGCAATCACGAGGTGATGATGCGGGGCACGCTGGCCAACATACGCATCCGCAACCTGCTTGCGCCGGGGACGGAAGGGGGCTGGACGCGCCATCAGCCGTCCGGCGAGGTGATGAGCATCTACGACGCGGCGATGCGTTACAAGGACGACGGCGTGGGGCTGATCATCATCGCGGGCAAGGAATACGGCACCGGTTCGTCGCGCGACTGGGCGGCGAAGGGGGTGGCGCTGCTGGGCGTGAAGGCGGTACTCGCCGAGAGCTTCGAGAGGATACACCGGTCGAACCTGGTCGGAATGGGGGTGCTGCCCCTGGAGTTCCAGGCCGGAGAAAGCCTGGAGAGTCTCGGGCTGACGGGCGAGGAAGTGTTCTCGGTGGAGGGCGTCGAGTTGGCTATCCAGGGCGACAAGACGGCGACGGTTCGCGCCACTTGCGCCGATGGTTCGGTGAAGACGTTCCGGGCGAAGGTCCGCATCGATACGCCGACGGAAGCCGACTACTATCGTCACGGCGGGATTCTGAAGTTCGTGCTCCGCCAGCTCGCCGGCCAGGCGTGACGGAGGCGGCGCCGGGACGCCGGAGGGAGAGTGATCGAGTGGGGAAGCTCCTTATCAATGTCGCGTTTTTCACGGCGGCGTTGGCGTGCATGGACGCGGCGGCATTAGTGGACACGCACTGGCGGCTCATCGAAGTCGGCGGTAAGCCGGCGGAGGTGGAGGGCGAAGCGCGGCAGCCGCATATTCGGTTGTTGGCGCAGGACGCGCGTGTGGAGGGGTTCGGCGGCTGCAACGGCTTTGGAGGGACTTACAAGCTGGAAGGCGAACACCTGCGGTTCCAGGACATCGTTGCGACGCTGCGGGCGTGCGCGGACGAGGCGATGAACGAGCGCGAGCGCGCGCTGATGGACGCCTTGAGCGCCACCACCAGGTACAAAGTTTCGGGGAAAAGGCTCGAACTGTCCGACGGCGAGAAGACGCTGGCGCGCTTCGAGGCGGCGGAGTGAGCCTTCGCGGTTAGGCGTGCCTGCCACGATCCAACTGACGGACGTCGAATTCCAGTACGGAGACGGAGGCTTCGTTCTCCAGGCGCCGTGCGCGTCGATTGAGGCCGGCGCGCGCGCGGCGATCACCGGTCAAAGCGGCTCGGGCAAGACGACGCTCCTGAGCCTGATCTGCGGAATTGCCGTTCCGCAGCGAGGGCGGATTCAAGTGGGCGAGTTCGAAATGAGCAGCGAGCCGGATGCGGCGAGGCGCCGGTTTCGCATTCGGAACATCGGGCTGGTGTTCCAGGAATTCGAGCTGCTGGAGTACCTGAGCGTCATCGACAACATCCTGCTGCCGTACCGGATCGGCGACGCGCTACGGCTGACGGGGGAGACGCGCGAGCGGGCGAGCGGCCTGGCGGAACGGGTCGGCCTGGGAGAGAAACTGCGGCGCGGAGTGGAGCGGCTGTCGCATGGAGAGCGGCAGAGGGTCGGGATTTGCCGGGCGCTGGTCACCGAGCCGCCGCTGGTGCTGGCCGACGAGCCGACCGGGAGCCTGGACGCGGCGAACAAGGAGCGCGTCTTTGCGATCCTGGCGGAGTACGCCGCGCGGACCGGGGCGACGGTAGTGGCGGCGACGCACGATCGCGAATCGCTGTCGTGGTTCGACCGCGTGCTCGACGTGCGCGACCTGCGGCCGGCGATAACCGGGAGCGTGGCTCGATGAACGGCGTCGCGTACCTGGCGTGGCGCTATCTTACGCACCACAAGTACAAGACGGCCATTCTGGTCCTGGCGATCACGCTCATTCTCTACGTACCCGCCGGATTGCGGGCATTGGTGCGGCTGAGCGAACGGCAGCTCACCTCGCGCGCCGCCGCCACGCCGCTGCTGATCGGGGCCAAAGGGAGCCCGCTGGAACTGGTGTTGAACTCGCTGTACGCGCGGGCCGAGGTCCCCGCGCCGCTGACCTACGCGGCGGTGGACGAGGTGACGGCCACCGGGCTGGCGCGGGCGATTCCGCTCTACGTCCGGTTCCACGCGCAGCAGGATCCCATCGTCGGCACGACGCTGGACTACTTCGAGTTTCGCGGACTCCGGGTTGCGGCAGGGCGCCAGATGGCGCGGCTGGGCGACTGCGTACTTGGCGCCTCGGCGGCCCGCCGGCGCGGAACGGCGCCGGGAGGATGGGTGATTTCGTCTCCGGAGAACGCGTTCGACCTGGCCGGGGTCTACCCGCTCAAGATGCGGGTGACGGGGGTGCTGGCGTACTCGGACAGTCCGGACGACGACGCGATCTTCACGGACGTGAAGACGACGTGGCTGATCGAAGGACTGGCGCACGGTCACCAGGACCTTACAAAGCCTGAGGCCGCGCCGGGCGTCCTGAAGCGGGAGGGCGGAGCAATCACCGCCAACGCCTCGGTGACGCAGTACAACGAGGTCACGGACGAGAACATCCGTTCGTTTCACTTTCACGGCGACGCGGCGACGTTCCCCATCACGGCCATCATCGCCGCGCCGCGCGACACGAAGTCGGCCACGCTGCTGATGGGCCGTTACCAGGCGGCGGACCGGCCACAGCAGATTGTGCAGCCGCTGGAGGTGATCCGGGAACTGATGAGCGCGGTGTTCGCCGTGCAGAGCTTCGTGCTGACGGCGCTAATCGTTACGGGGGTGGCGACGCTCGCCACGGCGGGCCTGGTGTTTCTGTTGTCGCTGAGGCTGCGGCGGCGCGAGATCGCCACGCTGGTGAAGATCGGCGGCTCGCGGGCGAGGGTGGCGGCGGTAGTGGTATCGGAAGTGGCGGCCGTCGTCGGGGCGAGCGCCATGCTGGCCGCGGCGCTGACCTGGATCACGGGGTCGTTCGGGTCTGAGATAATCCGGAACCTGGTTGCGCGTTAGCCATGCGACTGTCGAGCCTCGTCCTGTCGTTCACCTTATTGGCGTTTCTGTCATGCGGCGGGCCTGCGGGCGACGCGCCGGCGGATGGGGGCAAGTCCAAGCCTCTGGTGATGACGACGAACTACCCGCTCGATTATTTCGCCGGACGGATCGGCGGCGAACTGATCGACGTCCGCTTTCCGATGGAAGGGCATGCCGATCCCGCGTTTTGGGCGCCGGATCCCGAGACGATCGAGTCGTACCAGAAAGCCGATCTCATCCTGCTGAATGGCGCCACGTATGAAAAGTGGGTGGATCGGGTTTCGTTGCCGCCGTCGAAGGTGATCGACACGTCCGCTGGTTTTCGGGACCGCTACATTCCGCTGGAGGAAGCGGTCACGCACAGTCACGGTCCGGAGGGCCAGCATTCGCACGGAGGCACTGCGTTCACGACGTGGCTGGATCCAGCGCTGGCGCGCGAGCAGGCGAATGCGATTCTCGGCGCGCTGAAAACGGCGCTTCCGGCGGAGGCGGCGGCGCTGGAGGGCAACTTCGCTTCGCTGGCGCAGGACCTGGAGGCGCTGGACCGGGAACTTCAGGGCGCGGGGGGAAGCGGGCCGATGCTGGCTTCGCACCCGGTGTATCAGTACGCCGCCCGGCGCTACCACTGGAACCTGGTCAGCTTCCACTGGGAGCCGGACGAACCGCCTTCGGCGGCGGAATGGGAGAAGCTCCGCCGCGCCCTGAGGAAGCACCCGGCGAAGGTGATGCTCTGGGAAGCTCCGCCGCAGCCGGAGACGGAGAAGCGGCTGAAGGAACTGGGGGTCACCGCGATTGTGTTCTACCCTTGCGCGACGCGGCCGTCCGAGGGCGACTATCTGTCGGTGATGCGGCGGAATGCGGAGAGAATAAAGCTTTCAGCGCTCAAATAGCGCTGAGCTTTCAGCGATCTACGGCCTGTGGACGCGCACTTCCTTGATGAAACTTGTAGTGGGGGCGAATTCCTCCAGGGCGGCGAAAGCTGCCTTCGATCGAGCGGTCGCCAGCTACGCCGCAGTTCCTTTGCCATGAGCGGCCGTGCCAGCGCGCGCAGCCCATCGTTTCCACCGCCGTCGAGGGCAAGCGCCGGGGGCCCCTGCGCGAGACTGCGGTGCGCGCTAAGAAACCGACTTGAACTGCAACTGGCCCCGAATGGGCTGAACGGCCGCTCCTTGGCGGACGCCAACGAAACTCACGACTGGCGCATCTTCGCCGATTTCGCCCAGCACTTGATCCGCGTCGCCGGGCCGCCCGCGAGGGTCAAGCAGCGTGTGCATCTTCACCGCGCCTTTGCGCTGGCGAAACTTGGCCCACGGAAACAAGGCGAGATAGAGGTCGATGTTGGTCGAATACGAGCGCATAGAGGCTGTGGTCCAGATCTACGTTCCTCGGATCCCCGACATGCATATTTATGAAACAGAGGACTTAGGGAAGCTCTTTGATCTGCAAGCGGCGGTAGAACACGGGCCAGCCCTCGGACTGGAGGCAGATGTTGCCTTCGGAGGGTTCGGCATTGTGGCCCTCGTTCACCAGCGCTCCGTTCAGCACCACTTTCACTGTCCCGTTGAGCGAGGTGATCTCGTACCGGTCCCATTCGCCAAAAGGAATCCGGTCTTTGACAATCGGTCCCCGTTTCGCCCCGACAATGTTTCCCCCGCGGACACCGAACAGGCTACCCGCCTCTCCGTAGTGCCCCTGGACTTCTAACGATTTCGGCCACATTCGATCGACCGCGCCGGCGTGGATGAAAAACCCGGCGTTGGGCCAATCGTCGGTGGTCGCCTTGGGACCGCGTACCCAACCGTTCGTCTCAAAACGCCACTCCGCACGGAATATGTAATTTCGGTAGACCTTCCTGCTGCGCAGGAACCCATTCGGCTTTCCTTTACAGGCAATCACGCCATCCTGCAAAGACCAGGTCTCGGGCGGCGCGCCCTCAATGGTCCACAGTTCCGCGAGAGAGCCGGTCGGGATCAGCGAGACAAAGTCCGACGATTGTCCGGCCAGGGGAACGAAGCAGGCCAGAGGCGCCAGGAAGAAAAGCGCAGCCCATCGCATGGGCCTCCATCTTACAACGAAGGGCAGATCGAGTTTTTCCATGAATTGAGTCCTTGTCTGGGCTCAGCCGCCGAGGGCAAGCCGAGCCGCCACTTTCTGGGGCTCGCCGGCGCCGCTTTCCAGGATGGAGCGATAGATCCGTTCGGCAGCCGCCCGGCCGCCGCTCCGCCATAACGTATCCGCCAGCCTCGCGCGCGCGACATGAGCGGCCGCGGCTTCCTCCGGCGACGAGGCCTCGGTCATCTTCGCAAGAATCGCGTCGTGCGACGCATCCGGCGTCTCGGCCAGCGCGTACAGCGCGGCGATCCGGACTTCCGGCTGCGGATCGCCCGCGGCCCTCCGCACCGCCGCGGCGGCCTCCGGGCCACGCCGCTTCGCCAGGCTGTTCACCACCCCAGCGCAGAACACGGCGCCGGCGCTGTCCAGAGCTTGAACCAGCGCCGCCGTTGCATTGTCCGACGGGTGGAGTTCAAGCGACTGCCGCGCCGTCTCGCGC
This sequence comes from Bryobacteraceae bacterium, assembly GCA_026129905.1. GTDB lineage: Bacteria > Acidobacteriota > Terriglobia > Bryobacterales > Bryobacteraceae > JAHCHE01. The sequence continues at coordinate 67,205 of JAHCHE010000005.1, forward strand.
GCCTCCAGGTCATCCAATGCTTCGCGGAGATAGGGAACCACCGCTTCATGCGGCAGATAGCCGAGCAGCCGCGCGAGGTTTCGTCTTACCTGCGCCGGATGTTCGTACGCCGCCGTGCGCGCCGCCACAGCGGTAAGGAAGGGGTTGCTCTCAAACGAGCCCGGCCGGCCACCGCCCGTCTTGGGCTCGGCGCGCGCCACCAGCGCCTTGCCCAAAACCTCGGCAAGCGCCGCCTGCTTCGCCTCCTGGCCGGGCGCTCCGGCGCGAAGCGCCTCTTCGAGAAGACACTGATAAGCGTAATAGGCGACCACCTGGTCCTGGTCGCCCATCTGGTCGATCCATTGCAGTAGCGCGGGGTTCATACGCTCCTCCCTCAGAGCCGCCACGGCGCCCGAAAGGGCTTGTCCTTCAGGATGTTCGCCCCGGCGTCGCCGATGAACTCTTCGCGCGCCGGATCCCACTCGAGCGGCCGCCCCAATCGCATGGCGATATTCCCCAGGTGGCAGACAGTCGCCGAACGATGCCCCATCTCGATATCGGCCGCGCATCGCCTCCGGCTCTTGATGCAGTCCAGCCAGTTGTTGTGGTGCTCGTCCGTGCCGGGTATTTCCTCGCGCTCGTTGCGCCGGTCGTAGGCGGCGGCATCCGGCGCAGCAACCGGCTCTTTCAGAATCTCGGGATCCGATGCGTCCAGCCGCAACCGGCTGACAAAGATCCATCCGTCCGCGCCATGGAACCGCACGCCGTTGCCGCCTTCGTTCTCGCAAATCACCTCGACGCCGTTGGCATACCGGTAGCGCACTTCCATGAAATTCGCGTAATCGTACGGGCCTGCTTTGTTGAAGCCGCCGCGGCCCTCGATGCGCGTGGGGCCCGATTGGTCCGCCCCCAGCGCCCACTGCGCGATGTCGTTGTGGTGCGCGCCCCAATCGGTGATGCGGCCGCCGGAGTGGTCCAGGTGGTAGCGGAACTCGAAGTGGCAGCGATTCGGCGAGTAGTCGTGATAAGGGGCCGGTCCCAGCCACATGTCGAAGTCCAACCCTTCGGGCGGCGTCCGCGCCGGCTCCCAGACGCCAGGGTGGATGAACGCGCCCGACGTCGTGCCGGGGTTTCCCAGATGCGTCGTGATCTTCCGCAGGCGCCCGATCCGCTGGTTGCGGACCAGCGCCACCGCCTGCCGGAAGCGCCAGTCGGAGCGCTGCTGGCTGCCAACCTGGACCACGGCACCGTATTGCCTGGCGACCTCCGCCATCCGGCGGCCCTCGGCGATGAACAGCGTCAGCGGCTTTTCGCAGTAAACGTCCTTGCCCGCCTCGATCGCCTGAATCAAAATGATCGAATGCCAATGATCGGGCGTCGAGACCACGACCGCATCGATGTCTTTTCTTTCTAAAATGCGACGAAAATCGTAGAAAATAAGGGGCTTTTTCCTGCCTGCGTCCACGGCGATCCGGGCCGCGAGGTCCGCATGGCGGCGGTCCACGTCGCATATCGCGCCGATTTCCGCCCGCGGGTTCCCGAGCAGGAAGCGAAGATGGTGGTCGCGCCCGCGCACGCCGACGCCGATCAATCCCACCCGGATGCGATCGCTGGGCGACCGCCCGCCTTCCCCGGCGGCCGCTCGTGAGGGCGCCGCGGCAATCAACGCGCCGCTGGCGGATCGGCGCAGAAACGTTCTTCGACCAATGACGCCTGCCATAGTCGAAGCCAATTGTACGTCCCGGGGCGACCGAATTCAAGGATCGGCGAGTCCGATTTTGTCGAGGCTACAGTGGGTGGGCGGTCTCTTGGAACCGCGGCCAGGCGTCGCCATGAGTGGCGACGCGGCAAACACGAGTGTTTGCGCCACGTTGCGTCCGGTTCTTGCTCCTAACGCGACGGCAGCCGCCGGATGAGTCCTCCGCGCATCTCCTCGGGCGTCGCGCGCGTAAACGACGGCTGCGCCGGCGCCGGGGCGGGCGGCCGCTTTTTCGTCCCCTGCGGCTTCACCACCTGGGGCGGTACTTCCACGAGATAGTCGTAGACGCCCATCCGGCGCTCTCGCGGATTCGGCGGAATAATTACCCGCTTTTCGAGGATCGTGCAGCCTTCGACGATCTGCCCGATCTCGCGGTCGGCTCGCGAGCGAACCGTTTTCGTCAATCGTTTAGGCGCCGGCGAAGCGGCGTCGGGAGAACTCATGACTACCATTATCGCCTGGAGAGCGTCGTCGCGAGTGAACCCGCGAATGGACCCAAGCGTGCTTTCTATATACCCCACCGTCGTGAACGGAGTGGGATGCACGCATGGACGTTTTTTGTGCTGTGCTGATAGGGAAGAAGATTTCGTATGCCTGCTATCAAACGCCGCGACAGCGATTCGATCCGGCAATACGTCCTCGATCGATACATCGAACCGGCGCGCCGGCGAGGCGAGAAGACCGTCCAAGTTGCGGTTGGCGAGGTCCATCGAGCGCTGCGTTTGCACAACAGGGCTCCGCTCGTTTGTTCGGCGCTGAGGTCCAAGAGATTTCTTAGAGAGAACGGCCTCTCGCTGGAACGGACCGCCGGTCCAGCCTCAGGACAAAGCACGACTGTCGTCTATACCTACGGTCTGCCGGACCGTCAGGCATCTCGGGCGGAGAAGCATCACCTGTTTTTGGAACTTCGCGGGGTTGCGGCGGAGATGTACCGCGAGTTCGGTGGGGGCGAGGCGTTCTTGAAAGCCGAGCGCAGCACATTCATTGGAGACGAGCGGTCCGGGGATACGGAGCCTACCCGGAAGTGAGTCTCGTCTGCTGGCGCCTTGTTCAGCCGCCCGCCAGCCCTTCGCGGTATTCGCAGTGTTTCCGGAAACCCAGCCGCTCGTATATGCGAATCGCCGGCTGATTCCGCTGGTGTACGTTTAACCCGATCGTCGGGATGCCCCGCCGCGCCAGCTCCTCCACAACCGCCGAAGTGACCTGCGCCGCCAGCCCCCGCCCTCGCCGCTCCCGTCGCGTGTACACGCACCCCACCGCCGCGACCCCTTCCTCCTCGGCTACCAGGTGCGTCCCCGCCGCCGATGCGAGCCGTCCGGCCTCTCGAATGCCGAAAAACACGCCGGATTCCAGCATCTCGACCGAAAAGAAGTCCGGCGCCTCGCCGGTTTCCTGCCCGTCGGCGAATAACTCCAGCAACTCGGCGGCGTCGGATGGGCCCAGCCTTTCAGCGCCGCCATGCCGCTGCGGCCGGTACGCCGCCGGATCCAGCGTCATCCGCCACATCTCCTTCACCGTGACGCTCGGATACCGGGTTTCGAGCACCGGCGGAATCTCCGGCCGCACGTGCATATACACCCTCGGCTCGGCGATGTCCGGCAACAGCCCGGCAATGGCCTCCGGCTCTCCCAGCGTGAACAACACCGGCGTCTCAAACGCGCGGTACACCAGCGCCAGCGCTTTCTCGCCGTCCGAGGGAGCGAACCACTTCGACCGCTCGAAGAATCCCGGCGCCAGGTCCCCGAGCGCGTACAACGACCAGCCGGCGTCGGTCCTCAGCAGCGATCGAATCGCCGCCTTGTCGCTAATAGCGGGCATTGGCTCATTGCTGGCGGGTCCGAATCAGCCGCGCGGGGTCGTAGCCGTGCTTCTGCTCGATGCGCCGAACCAGTTCTCCATACGTCTCTTCGTCCATATTCGGCGACCGCCCCAAGATCCAAAGATACTCCCGCGCCGGGTGACCCACTACGGCGTGGCTGTAATCCGGCGCCAGCTCGATGACCCAGTAGTCGCCCCACACCTGGGGTAGAAACGACAGGATGGCCGGCGCGAACCGCACCTGCAGCTTCGCGTTCGACCCGTCCTTGGCCGGCCGCGCCACGCCCTCGGCCTCCGACAGCGCCCCGTTCTGCTTGCGGCAGCGATTCACCACCCGGACTTTCCCGTCGTCCCGCAGTTCATACGTCGCCGTCACCTCGCCGGCGCAGTCACGCTGGAAACGGTTCGGGTATCGCGCGATCTCGTACCACACGCCCTGGTATCGAGACAGGTCCACCGAGGAGACGGTTTGTGGCGGCGCCGCGCCGGCCGCGGCCGCGCACGAAAGACATGCGAGTATCCAACGCATCAATCATTAGACCTGCCGGCAGGATGCGCCGCTTCAAAATATCTTCGGGTCAGCGCTTCTTCAGCGTCAGGCTGAGCCCCTGGTCGTCCATGTTGACGAACACGGTCTCCAGATCCGGGTTGGTGGTGATCGCCTCGATGAACTCGGGGCTCGGCGCCGGCCACCGCACATTGTGGCCGATAATCAGCCCGCCCGGCCGCACCAGCCCAAGCGCCTTTCGAAAGTAGTCGGGATATCCCGGCTTCTCGGCGTCGATGAACACCAGGTCCACCGGACCCTCGACCCCGAGGATGGTCTGATGCGCGTCTCCCTGGATCACCGTCGCCCGTTCCGCCACGCCGGCCCGTTCGAACTGACGGCGCGCGATCGCCACCCGGCCGGCGTCCAATTCGAGCGTCGTCAGCCTGCCGCCCGTCGTCCGAAGCGCATTCAGCAGCCACAGGCCCGACAAACCCGTCGACGTTCCGATCTCCAGCGCGTGCCTGGCGCCCATCGCTTCCGTCAACAGACGCAGCAGGCGCGCGTCGCCCAGGGGAACGTTGGCCCAGCGCGGCGAAGCCAGGGCAACGTCGATCAGTTGTTTCTCCTCCGCCGTCTTGGCCAGCGGCGGACTGCCGGGAGCAACCGCCGGAAACGTCGACCGGTGCGATGCCAGCAGTCGCCACCCGACACTCGTCTTCAACCACGTAAACGACGCCGGCCACCGGAACAACTCCTGCCCTCGCGCGGCCGAAGAGCGCGCCCCCCGCTCGATGCCCGATACGATCCCTGCCTCTCCGGTGACCCGGTAATGCGGCTCGTCCAGGGCCACATTCCATTCCCCATAGCCGGCGAACAGATCGGCGAAATACTTACGCCTTTCCTCACCCGGCTTGCCCGCCCAGTCCATCGGGGAATCGCTTTCCAGGCTGAAGCCCAGGTAGTTGTCGTGGAGCAGCGCCACCACGGCCGCGGCGTCCCGCCGGCCGTACGCATCGAACAACGCCGCCTGCGCGGCTTCAAGACTTCCCTCGCCCGGCGGCGGGGCGGCAAACAGGCAGGGCGTAAGCAGGAGCGCCGGGAATGAAATGTACGAAAGACGATGATGCATCACAATATCCTATCGGGCTCCGGCCAACCGAATCCCTGCTTCCGCTGTTAGAACAACGTCGAGGACGCGTCCGGCGCGGCTACTCCCCGATCGCGTGAAGCACGATATTGCGTTGGTGCGGGATAGCTCGGTGCTCAAACAGGTAGACCCCCTGCCAGGTTCCCAGCGCGAGGTGGCCTTCGACGATTGGGATCGAAAGCTGCTCGCGGGTGAGCGCGGCGCGGATATGGGCCGGCATGTCGTCGGCGCCTTCCATCGTGTGCCGGTAGAGGCGGTTGTCTTCGGGCGCGATCCGGCTGAAGAAGTCCTTGAGGTCCCGCGCGACGTCGGGATCGGCGTTCTCCTGAATGACCAACGAGGCCGAGGTGTGCCGCACGAATACGGTCAGCAGGCCCGTCGAAAACGCCTGGCGGGCAAGCCAACGCGCGATCTCGCCCGTGAATTCGTAGAGCCCCTGCCCGGAGGTCGAAATCGAAAGCCGGTGCGTGGCCTGCTTCATTCCACGGTGACGCTCTTGGCCAGATTGCGGGGCTGGTCGACGTCGCAGCCGCGGCGGACGGCGATATGATACGCCAGCAATTGCAGCGGGACGATTTCCAGGATTGGCAGCAGCAGTTCGTGCGAGGGTGGGACTTCGATCACGTGCCGGGCCTGCCGGCGAAGCAGCTCGTCTCCCTGATTCGCCACGGCTACCACGATCCCTCCGCGCGCCTTCACTTCCTGAATATTGGAAATCGTCTTTTCGTAGCGGATCCTGCTTTCCTCCGATTCGTCGCGCGTTGCGATCACCACCACCGGCAGTTCTTCGTCGATCAAGGCGTTGGGACCGTGCTTCATTTCGCCCGCCGGATACCCTTCGGCGTGAATGTAGGAAATCTCCTTCAGTTTCAGCGCCCCCTCGAGCGCGCTGGGGTAGTGGATGCCGCGGCCGAGGAAGAGAAAGTCGCGGGCGCGGAACAGGTGCGGCGTCAGCGCGTCGTACAACTCGTCGTCGGAGAGGATGGTTTCCAGCTTGCCCGGCAGCAAAAGCAGTTCCTGAACCAGCTTTCGCGATTCGGCTTCGCCCAGCGTCCCGCGCGCCTGTCCCAACCGCATCGCCAGCAGAAACAGCGCGGTGAGTTGGGAAGTGAATGCTTTTGTGGAGGCGACGCCGATTTCCGGCCCCGCATGCGTCATCAGAACGCCGTCGGCTTCGCGGGTCAGCATCGATCCGACCACGTTGCAGATAGCGATTGTCTTACCCCCGCGCCGCTTCACCTCGCGCTGGGCCGCGAGCGTGTCGGCGGTTTCGCCCGATTGCGATACCAGCACCGTCAGGTCGGCGCCGGTCAAAATCGGATTCCGATAGCGAAACTCGCTGCCGTAATCCACCTCGACGGGAAGGCGCGCGAGCTGCTCGATCATGAACTTGCCCGCCAGTCCGGCGTGCCAACTGGTACCGCAGGCAACGATCTTCACTCGCTCGAAGCGGCCCAGGTCTTCCGCGCCGGCGTCGATCTGGGCCGTGAAAATGCGGCCGGATTCCTGGCCCACCCGCCCAATGAGCGTGTCCCGCACGGCCCGCGGCTGCTCGTAGATCTCTTTGAGCATGAAGTGCTTGAACCCGCCCTTTTCGGCCATGATCGGGTCCCACAGGATGTTCGTCACGTCCCGTTTGACCGGGCGGCCTTCGAAATCCAGCAGCGTGACGCCTTCCGGCGTGATCACGGCGATGTCACCGTCGTCCAGGAAGATCATCGCCCGCGTGTGCGCCAGGATGGCCGGAACGTCGGAGGCGAGAAAATACTCGTTCTCGCCAAGCCCCACCACCGCCGGCGGACCGGAACGCACACCCACGATCTTCTCCGGCTCCTGGCGCGAGATGATGCCGAGGGCGAATACGCCCTCCATGTCGTGAACCGCCTTGATCACCGCTTCTTCGAGCTTGCCCCGATAGTGCTTCTCGACCAGGTGCGCGATGACCTCGGTATCGGTTTCCGAACGGAACTTGTGGCCTTCGGCCGACAGTTGCTCCTTTAATGCGAGATAGTTCTCGATGATGCCGTTGTGGACCACCACCACGTCGCCGTTGCCGCTGCGATGCGGATGAGCGTTCTCTTCCGTTGGTCTGCCGTGCGTAGCCCAGCGCGTGTGACCAATGCCGAAGATGCCGTCCACGGGGTTTTCGCGGAGCGCTTCCTCGAGGTTCCGCAGCTTGCCGCTGGCTCTTCGGACAACCAGTTCGCCCTTGTCGTTCACCACCGCGAGGCCCGCCGAATCGTAGCCGCGGTACTCCATTCGTCGAAGCCCGTCCAACAGGATCGGCGCCGCCTTGCGGCGGCCGACGTAACCTACAATTCCACACATGCGCGCACCTTCGAAGGCCTCGTCGTTTTAAACCGTTTCAACCCAGGCGACCCGCGCTGTCATGGTTCGACAACGACGCGAAAGTCTTCGATCACCGGGTTGGCCAGAACGTCCTGCGCCGCTTCCGTGATCCGCTGCTCCACCCGCCGCGGATCGGCGCCCGGCCGGATCGAGATCTCGAAATACTTGCCCTGCCGCACGTCCGTGATCTCTTCGTATCCCAGGCCTTGCAGAGCCGCGCAGACGGTCTTGCCCTGCGGATCGAGCACCGTGTCCTTGAATGAAACGTAAACGCGAGCCTTCATGAGTCCTTTATTGTAGATGGTCCCCGCGGTGAAAGCAGGGGGCCGCGGCAGGTTCGGAGCAGTCATGCGCGAACGCTGCGCTTGATGTCGTCCTTGAGATTCAGGCTGCGGATCAAGCGGGAAAGATACGTCGGTTGGATGCCCAGCGCCTTGGCCGCCTCGTTGTGGCTGCCGCTGGCGTCGCGGATGGCCTGCACAATCAGCCGCCGCTTTTCCTGTTGGATGGCCTGGTGGAATCCGCTGGTAGCGCCGAGCTGAATCGGGACGCTCTCCACCAGCGTTTCGGGCAGGTCCTCGACCACGATGCGCTCCCCGACGCCGAGCACCACGGCCCGCTCGACGACGTTCTCCAGCTCGCGTACGTTGCCCGGCCAATCGTAATTCATGAGAATGGCCCGCACCTCGGCCGAGAGCCCGGGGTTCCGCCGGCCCGCCTGGCGGGCGAACTTGTCGGCGAAGTAGGCGGCCAGCAACGGGATATCCGCGCGCCGGTCGCGCAACGGAGGCATCTCCAAAGCCAGAACGTTGAGGCGGTAGTAAAGGTCGTCTCGAAACTGCCCTGCCTTGATTGCGGCCCGCAGGTCTCGGTTGGTAGCCGCGATCACCCGCACGTCCACCTTCACCGGCCTGGTCCCGCCGACCCGCTCGAATTCGCGCTCCTGGATCACGCGCAACAGCTTCACCTGGAGGTTGGAAGGCACCTCGCCGATCTCGTCGAGGAAAATGGTGCCGCCGTCGGCGACCTCAAACTTGCCTCTCTTCATGGCCAGAGCGCCGGTGAACGAGCCTTTCTCGTGGCCGAACAGCTCGCTCTCCAGCAGCGTTTCGGGCAGCGCGGCGCAGTTGATCGCGACGAAAGCACTGGCCGAGCGGTCGCTGTTGCGATGAATCGCCCGGGCCACCAGCTCTTTGCCCGTGCCGCTTTCCCCATAAAGGAGAACGGTGGATTCCGTCGGCGCAACCTTGGAGATGAACCGGTACACCTCCTCCATGGCGGCCGACTCGCCCACCATGTCGTGATCGAGGTCGATTTCCTGGCGGAGTCGTCGATTTTCCGCGCTGAGTTGTTCGTAGTACCTGGCGTTCTCCAGCGCCAGCCCGGAAACCGAGGCAATCGCCGTCAGCAACTGCAGGTGCTCCTCGTCGAACTCCACGCGGGGGTCGCGCGAGACCAGGTACAGAACGCCCAGCGGTTTCTCGGCGCCGGCTAGTGGGGCCACCAGGAGGGAAACGGCGCTGCCCGGGGTTCCCGCGGAACTCAGGTCGTTGCTCAGGATGGCGACGTCCTCGGAGAAGCTGCGCCGGACGAGTTCGCGGTGCGCCTCGATGGCCTCGGCTTTCGCGCCGCCACGTTTCCAGACGAACGTCCAGTCGGGCTCCTCGCCGCCCCGTTCGAACAACAGAATGGCGGCCTCAGCGGCGGGTATCGCGTCCAGGATGAGCTCCATCAGGTCCTTGGCCAGCGCGTCCATCCCTCGGGTGGCGCGAACCGTGGTGCTGGCTTTCAGCATCGCTTTCAGGTTCAGAGCCAGACGGGCAAGCGGGATGGAACTGGAAGAAGCGGCTCGATCCGGGTCCAGGTAGAGGGCTTTACGGCGGGGCAACTGGACGATGGTCCGAGTGGCCAAGCTGTCGCCTTGACTCAGGGTGGCGCTCGGCGTTGGTTCTTCGTCCTCCTGGCGCACGAGGTAAACGAAGCGGCAATTGCCGATGCGGATGTCGTCGCCATGTTCCAGAATCCGCTCGCGAACCGGAAGGCTGTTGACGAACGTACCGTTCCGGCTGGCCCGGTCGACGAGTTCGTACTGGTGTTCTTCACGCTTTCGCAGAAGACAGTGCTGGCGGGACACGGACGGGTCGGCCACCGCGATGGTGTTCGCGGAATGGCGTCCTACGGAAATAACGTCGGCAACGCAGGACAGGACTTCTCCCTGCAACGGGCCGTCCATCGCCACCAGCCTGGGGTTCATCGCCGGTCGAACGCCTCGCCGCCGCTCATTGCAGAAAACTCACAGCCGAAAAAAACTCACATACGAGAATATCAGTACTTGCGCGGGACGACTACGCCGCTCCGGCCGCCCCGCTCCGGCCACAAGTGGAATTCGGACAGCGGGCGCGCTAGTTGAGCGCTACTTCAGGGGCATCCCGCAGTCCGAACGGTCTCCGACGCCCCGCTCTCGTCCGCCTAGGGCGGCTGGGAAATGGCAGGGCAGTTGCAACCACAAATCGCATAGTCCAGTGAACGGGACTTTCAGGAGAGGAGCCATAGCAGGCCGACTTGCATCGGACCTGAGGAGGGGTTGGCTCCTCTTCCTTTTTTCGCCCGCGCCTGCGCGTCTTGACGGCCGCGCGTTGCGCCGCATGCTCGCTACTTGTTCTCGAAGAATGAAGCGGCTATGGCGGTGCGGCCTTCCTGGGTGGTAATCAACACGGTAGCGTTGCGCTTCTCATCCGAACTCCGGCCGGTCACCATGCCACCCGCGCCCTCGCCGCCGTGCAAGGCGGTGTGAACCTGGAAGCCGCTGCCTTCGAGGCGTTCCTTGTAGAACTTCATCACCTGCTCGACGGAATCGTCGGTTGCGCATTGGACGGTTGCCCCTTGTCCCTCCGGCGTCTGGGAAGAGCTGGTTTGGATCTCAGCCGCTCCGGGATAGGCGGGCGCCCAAGCCGGCAGTTTTCCCGCCCCGAATTGGTAAGAGCCTTCGGGCCCGTGCATCCGGAGCGTGGCCTGCTCGCCTTCCGCCGAACCTTCGATGGTGACTTTTCCCTCTTCGCCTTCAAACGAGATCTTCCCCTGCTTGATCTGCTCGAAATCGAAGGCCACCACCTTGCCGCTCTTTTTATCTCGCAGCGTGATTTTTCCCGAGCCTTCATCCACTCGAACCACTTCCACGTCGGGGTTCACGGCCGCGAGCATCTTGGTGACCGCGAGCGCCGGGTTCCTCTGCATCAGGTCCGGATCCACGCCGGCCTGTCTGACTTTGTGAACCAGAAACAAACCGCCCGCCACCGTCAACACCCCGCCGAGGACGACGATGACGCCGATCACGATCAAGATGATGACCAGCGGGCTCAATCCCTTCTTCGGCGGACCGCTCATCTGCGGACTTGCAGCCATAGCTTCTCCTTTCGTGTCGATACTACACCATCAGGCCCAAGGCCGCCTGTGCTGAAGGTACCTGGAGGTCTGGCGGTACTTGCGCGGTTGACGCGATTGGCGCTGCGCAGTAGCCTGTAAGCTGCATGAGCCGCTACATCGCGTTCCCCCGGTCCGGCAGCGGCGCGGGGGTCCTAGTCCTGCACGCGTGTTGGGGTTTGACGCCGTTTTACCGGGAGCTGTGCGATCGGCTCGCCCTTGAGGATTTCGTGGCACTGGCGCCGGACCTCTACGAGGGCCGCACGGCGGCGACGGAAGAGGAGGCGCGTAAGTTGCGGCACGCAAAGCGAAAGGAGCCGGCTCTGAAGTTGATTGTCCGGGGGCTTCACGAACTGGCTAAACACGACGGGGTGACTACGGTCGGTATCGGCGTGCTGGGGTTCTCCATGGGCGGAGACTGGGCGCTCCGGCTGGCGGCGCATCCGAGCCTGCCGGTATCGACCACCGTAACGTTCTATGCCGCTCGGGGCGGCGACTTCCGGAAGAGCCGATCCGCCTTCCTGGCCCACTTCGCGGAAACCGACCCCTGGGTCCCGACCTCCAGCATCGCCAAAATGCAGAAGAGCCTGAAGAGCGCCGGGCGCGAATTCTCGTTTCAGACGTATGCGGGAACACGGCACTGGTTCTTCGAGAAAGACCGGCCGGAGGCCTTCGACCGGGCCGCCGCCGAACTGGCATGGACGCGGACAATGGACTTTCTGCGGACGCACCTGAAGTAAGCCGCGCGCCAAGTGGCATAATGGGAAAACGTTTCGCGGCGTCCTGGTAAATGCATCAGCATAAGCTGGAGATTTCGCCTCACGCCCACGACGAGGGGAAGGAGCGATTGCGCTACTTCGGCTTCGCGGGCGTGGTGGGCCTGCTGCTGCTGTTGAACGTCGCGGGCGTCTTTACGAACGTCTTCGGCATCGACACGGCCGCCATTCTGGCCGTCGTGGCCGGCTACCGCACGTTCTACAACGCGATCTCGCTGCTGCTCGAGAAGGTGATTTCCGCCGATCTCGCCATCTGCATCGCGGTGATCGCGGCGCTAGCGGCCGGCGAGTACCTGGCGGCCGCCGAAGCGATGTTCATCATGCTGGTGGGCGAGGGCCTGGAGGGCTACGCCTCTAAACGGACGTCATCCGCCATCCAACGATTCGTCGAGCAGATGCCGCTCCGGGCGCGCCTGGTTCGCGAAGGGGAGGAAGTCGAAGTCTCCGCCGGAGCGCTGGTGGAAGGCGATGTGATTCTCGTGCGCGCCGGAGAGCGCATCCCGGCCGACGGCGCGATCGTACAGGGGGCGTCGGCCATCAACGAAAGCACGATCACCGGCGAGTCGCTGCCGCGCGACAAGGAAGCCGGAGACGAGGTCTTCTCGGGAACCCTGAACGGCCATGGACTGTTGCGCATCCGCGTCAGCCGGGCCGGTTCAGACACGACGCTCGCGCGGGTGGTCAAACTGGTCGAGGAATCCAGGAATCGTAAGGCGCCCGTCGAACGGCTCGCGGACCGGTACGCGCGGTACTTCCTGCCGGCGCTACTGATCGCCGCGGGCGCGACGTTCTACTTCACCCGGGACTGGCTGCGCACGGTGGCGGTGCTGATCATCGGGTGCCCCTGCGCGCTGATTCTCGCCACGCCGGCGGCGATGGTAGCGGCAATCGGAGGACTGGCGCGGCGCGGCATTCTCGTTCGAGGCGGCAGCGCCCTGCAAAAAGCCGCCAAAGTGGACGCCATCGTGTTCGACAAGACCGGCACGGTAACCGAAGGCCGGTTCGAAATTATCGCCATCGTTGCCGCGCGGGCGGATGAAGCGGATGTGCTGCGGCTGGCCGCCGCGGCCGAGCGCGGCTCCGACCACGTACTGGCCCGGGTGATCGCAGAGGAAGCCCAGCGGCGCGGGCTGGCCGTGCCCGCAGGCGAGGACGCGCGCATTCTGGCCGGCCGCGGCGCGGAATGCTCGGTGGACGGGCGTATGCTGCGAGCGGGCAGCGCTGCGTTTCTGGAAGAACACGGGATCGGCGGCGCCAAGCCTCTGCTCGCGGAAGCGGACCGATTGGGCGCCACGGCGGTGCTGGTGGCCGAAGACACGCGGCTGGCCGGCGCGATCCTGCTGCGCGATCGCGTTCGCGACGGCGCCAGGGAGGCCGTCCACCAGCTCGAGCATCTTGAAATTACCCGGCAGGTGATGCTCACCGGCGACCGGCGGCGCGCCGCCGAGGCCATCGCGCGCGAGATTGGTATTCCCGCGGTGGAGGCGGAACTGCTCCCCGAGCAGAAGGTAGAGCGCGTCCGTCAGCTTATTTCCGAAGGCCGCGTGGTGGCGATGGCGGGCGACGGCGTCAACGACGCTCCGGCCCTGGCCGCGGCCCACGTCGGGATCGCGGTATCGGGCGCAAGCGACATCACGGCCGAAGCGGCGGATGTCGTCTACATGGGCCACTCGCTCGACAAGCTGCCGAAGCTGTTCGAAGTGAGCCGGCGGGCGGTGGGCATCGCGTGGCAGAACATCATCGTATTCGCGGGGATTGTGAACGCGCTGGCGGTGGGCTTCGCGTCGGCCGGCGCGATCGGACCGCTTGGGGCGGCCGTGTTTCACCAGGCGGCTTCGTTCCTGGTGATGGTGAATTCGCTGCGGCTGCTGCGCGTGGAGCGCCGGCGGTCCGCTTTCCGTCACTGGCTTCATCACAGGCTGGAGCACACGCCCCTGCCGGAGGCTTGGCAGCGCGTCAAGGCGTTCGCGGCGGGCGCGGATCCCAAGGACGCGTTCAACTATGTCGTCGAGCACCGGAGGCGGCTGGCAAAGCCGCTGGCGATCGGCGCCGGCGCGTTGTACGTGTTGAGCGGCGCGTACGTGCTGGGCCCGGATGAAGCGGGGGTCGTGGAACGCTTCGGAAGGAGGCTGCTGCCGATTCGCGAGCCGGGCCTTCACTACAAGCTGCCGTGGCCGGTGGAGCGGCTGACGAGAATCCAGGCCTCGCGCGTCCGAACCATCGAGATCGGCTTCCGATCCGGGCAGACGCACGGAGAAGCCGAGCCGGCGGCGTACGAGTGGAACGTCCAGCACCGGTCCGGCCGGTTCCAGCGCATGCCGGAGGAGTCGCTGATGGTGAGCGGGGACATGAACATGCTCGAGGTCACCGCAACGGTGCATTACCGGCTGGCGCGGCCGGACGACTACCTGTTGCGCCTGCTGGATGGCGAGACCACGCTGCGCGCCGCGGCAGAGTCGGCGTTGCAGGCGGTGGTGACAACGACGCCGCTCGACGATGTTCTGACGGCGCGGCGCCGGGCGATCGAGCAGCGCACGGGCCAAGAGTTACAGACGCGGCTGGACAAGTACCGCGCGGGCATCGAGGTCCTCGGCGTACGGCTGTTGGACGTTCACCCGTCGCTGGAGGTGGTGGACGCGTTTCGCGACGTCTCCGGAGCATTCGAGGAAAAGAACCGGCTGGTGAACGAAGCGGAAGGCTACCGCAACGAACAGGTTGCGCTAGCGCGTGGCAACGCGGACGCGAACCGCGTTTCCGCCCGGGGCTATTCGCTGGGCCGGAAGAATCGCGCCGAAGGCGACTCGGGCCGCTTCATCCGGACGGAGGAGGCCTTCCGGCAGGGTCCGGGATTGAACGAGACGCGAATGTACCTGGAAACCATGGAGGAGGCGTTGGCGGGCCGGCCGAAGATGATCGTGGATTCGAAAGGCCGGAGGCGCCTGGCGCTGATGGACGACGGCCTCGGCTTTCTGCCGCTGGCGATGGAGCCGCCGGCGCCGCGAGGACGGGAGCAGCAATGAGATTTGAGAAGTACAGGAAATACTATCCGGCAGCCGCAATTGTGGCCGCGCTGCTATTGGCGTGGCTGACTTTCTACACCGTCCGGGAGACGGAGTTCGTTCTGGTGACGCAATTCGGCGAGCCGCTGTACACCGTCTCCGACGCCGGCCTTCACGCCAAGTGGTTTTTCCAGCAGGCCAGCTATTTCGACCGGCGGCTGCGCATTTACAATCCGCGTCCGAGCGAGTTCCTCACGCGCGACAAAAAAAACCTGGTAATCGAATCGTACGCCGCCTGGCGCATCGAAGACCCGAAGCGGTTCGTGCAAAGCGTTGGCGATCCCGCGGCCGCCGAGATGCGCCTGCATGACATTATCTGGTCGTCGCTGTCGGCTTCGGTGGGCAACCAGGATCTGGACGCGATGATCGCCGCATCCGCCGAGGGCGTGAAGACGGGCGACCTGCTGGACAGCCTGACCGAGATGACCGACCGCGCCTCTCTGGAACGCTACGGCATCCGCGTGGTGGACGTGCGCATCAAGCGGCTGAACCTCCCCGAGCAAAACAAGCAGAGCGTATATGCGCGCATGCGGGCCGAACGCGAGCGCATCGCGCGCCAGTACCGCGCAGAGGGCGAGGAGGAGGCGCTCCGCATCCGCGCGGACGCCGACCGGCAAAAGGAAGAACTGCTTTCCGCCGCGTACAAGGAGGCCGAGAAAGTGAAGGGCGAGGGCGACGCCGAATCGACCCGCATCTACAGCCAGGCGTATGCACGCAATCCGCGTTTGTACAAATTGCTGCGAACGCTGGAATCGTACAAGAGGATTTTCAACGACAACACCACCGCTATTCTCAGCTCCGATTCGGAACTGCTGAAGGTGATGATGCAGGGAGAACGCGGCGCGCAATGAGCCTGATCGAGCTAGAGCGGCCGCGTCCGCGAGAAAAGGAATCGACGCCGCCCGAACCGTGGCCGCTGCCGCGAAAGTTCGCGGCGATTCTGCTGGGACTGTGGCTGTTGAGTGGCGTCTACATTGTGGCCGCGGACCAGCAGGCGGTAGTGACGCGGTTCGGCAAGGTAGTGGAACCGCGCGTGGCGCCGGGCATCCACCTGTCGCTCCCGTGGCCGATCGACCGGGTTGTGAAGTTGAAGGCGCAGCAACTGCGGCGCCTGGTGATCGGCGGCGACGTCGCCGACGTTCTGGTCGGGCGGTCCGATCCGGCTGCGTCGCAGTTCCTCACCGGAGACCAGAACCTGATCCACATGCGGGTGGTTGTGCAGTACTCGGTGGGCGTTCCGGCCGACTACCTTTTCCGCGCGGTGGACGTGGCGCGCGCCGTGGCGGCCGCAGTGGAGGCGGAACTGGCTCACCGGGTGGCCAATCGCGGCGTCGATGCGGTGCTCACCACGGAGAAGGCGCTAATACAGGAAGACGTGCGGGGCGCGGCGCAGAAACTCATGGACGACTACGGCGTAGGGGTGGCTCTGGCGAGCGTCAACATCGAGAGCGTCGTTCCGCCGCCGGAAGCGTCCGACGCGTTTCGCGACGTGGCGGGGGCGCGAGCGGATTCGGCCCGCATCGTCAACCAGGCGCTCGGTTACGCCAACGACCTGATCCCGCGCGCTCGCGGCGAGGCGCAGCAGTTGCGCGAAGCCGCCGAAGCGTACCGCCTCCGCAAGATCAACCAGGCGCAGGGCGACGCGGCGCGCTTCACGCAGGTGGCCGCCGAGTATGCAAAGGCGAGCGACGTGAACGGCCACCGGTTGTACGTCGAGGCCATGGAGCAAGTGTTGCCGAAGATCCGCAAGCTGATCATTGACAAGAGCGGCAACCTGGATCTGACGATCATCCGGCGGGGCGCGGGCGAAGAATGACCCGGGCCGGGCGGGCACGGGTCGTGACGCTCGCCGTCCTCGCGACGCTGGCCGGCGTGGTCGCGCTGCGTCAATTGGGCTGGCGGCCGGCGGGCGAACGTCGAGGGGAATCTTCGCCCCAGGACGTCGTATACGGCATGCTGGAAGCCGCGCGGGGCGGCGATGTCGGGCGGTATCTTTCGTACTATTCGGACGAATTGCGGACGGCGCTGAAACGTGCCGCCGCCGAAGCGTCGCGCAACGACTTTGCGCGTTATCTTCGGGAAAGCCATGCGCCGATCAAAGGCATCGCCATTACCGAGCCCGAGACGCTCTCGGCGGACGAAGCGAGCGTGCGCGTGGAATTCGTCTATAAGGACCGCACCGAAGCGCAGACGATGCGGCTGCGGCGGATCGGCGGCGTCTGGCGGATTGCGCAGCTCGATCCGGCGGCGCGCGCCGAGACCGTGGTTCCGTACGGCGCGCCGGTGCAGTAGAGTTCGATCGGGAAGCCGGGGAAGCCGGGAAATCAGCCACCGATGAACACCGATTAACACCGATAAACCTCTGATTCTGATCTATTTCGATCGGTGTTTATCGGTGTTCATCGGTGGCTCCAACTCTTCAGAGAGCGACCGATGGCGGTGCCCACCATTGCGGTAGGACATCGAACCATGAGCAGGGATGAACGGTCACGTCCACCAGATTATCTGGACCCACTGACGGCACAGGTACTGGGCTCCGTTTTCGAGGCTTCCAGCATTCTCGGGGCGGGCTTTCTGAAATGAAAAGGTCTATCAGCGCGCGCTGCTTCATGAACTTCGATTACGAAGTATCCAGGTCGAGTCGGAAGTCCCGTTCCATGTTGCCTACAAAGGACAGTCGATCGGCAATTACGTTGCCGATATCGTCGTGGAACGCCAGGTTGTTGTGGAACTGAAATGCGCAGAGCATTTTGCCAGGGAACATACGGCGCATGCATCAACTACCTGAGAGCTTCAGGGCTTCGCGTGGCGCTGTTGGTTAACTTCCAGAAACCCAGGGTCGAGTGGAAACGGATTGTCTATTAGCCTCTGCGGCGCCTCTCGCGCAGTAGATTTGGTCGGGAAGGGGCTGCCAGGGAATCGGCCGCCTGTGTGCGTTTCACCGGCGGCGTGATCGCCCTCAACCGGTCAACGAGACAGGACGCGCTGGTTCAAATCGGAGGATCGCACGCCGAGGAACGACCTGCCGCCGAACCCAACAATGTCACCCTTGCTGTTGATGCCCTTGACCAGCGCGGTGGGAACGGGATCGAGCGTGACGAATCGCGGTTCAACCGGCCTGCCGGTCAAGAGGAACCCATGCCGGCCTTGATCGAAGTACGCGCCGACGATTTCACCTTTGTCGTTGATGGCTGTAGGCAGGACGTCCTTGTCAGGGACGGGCGAATAGAGGTCGATGCGCTCCGCCCGGCCATCCTCGAACAAAAATGAGCGACCCGAACGATCATCGCAGTGGCCGAGCACCACGCTCTTATTGTTAATGCTGACGAGCCGGTTCAGCTTCCCCGAGGGACACGTAATCTCTCGAAACTCGCCGTTGTGGTAGACGAAGCCCGGCGCGTTTGTCGCGGTCCCCACGATCTCGCCCGAGTTATTGATAGCGAAAGTCTCGTACCCTCGGCCTCGGGGAAGTCAATCGCGGCGTAGCTGCCATCCGTAAGCAAGAAGCCATGGTCGCCGGCCTGCGCCGACGACGCCGTCCACGAGGTCCCGTAGTGCCCGACGATGTCGCCTCGGTCGTTGATTCCAAAGGCAGCCGTGTAGCCACTTTCGGGATAATCGAGGATTTTGTACTCAGAGGAAACGCTCTCAAGCAAGAATCCATGGGTCCCTCGGGCATCCCTGTAGATCCCCACGATATTGCCCGCTTCATTTGTAGAGGTAGCTAGCGGCGGGTTGAATCCCACGGGCCCCGGCGGCAAGAGTGTGAATGTAAACGTCGGCGTTTGCGCGAATAAGGAACACGCAAGAGAGAAAGCGAGGCTAATGAGAATCTCGCGTGGCCGAAGGTTCACGCCACTGAATCTACCAGAAGGCGCCGCCGATGTAAACGGCGGCTGAAAGCAGGCTAGAAGCAGGCTCTCGCGTCAAGCGACAGCTTGCGCCGCTGAGGGAAGATGGTCGAATGCTTCGACGCGATCTGCTGCAGTGCGCTCTCGCGCTGCCGTCCGCTGGATTGTGGACGCGGTTCCATCAACTCACCGCCGCCGACCGCGGCAAGGTCAGCATCACGGATATCAAGATCAAGCCCATTTCCGGGGTCGGCCACACGCTGGTGCGCATCGATACCGACGCCGGCGTTTCGGGCTACGGCGAGTCCGGCGTCACGGGGGCCATGATGAAGGCCTGGCTGGAACGCTATAAGCCTCTGCTGATCCAGCAGGACCCGCTCGCCATCCAGTACCACTTCTTCCGCATGTCGACCCTCATGCACACGTACATGGCCAGCGCGCCGGCGCTCAGCGGGATCGACATGGCGCTGTGGGACCTGGCCGGAAAGCTGCGCGGAGAGCCTGTGTACAAGCTGCTCGGAGGACCTTTCCGCGACGAGGTGACCATCTTCATCAACTCCGAGCCGCGCAACATGCACGACAAGGGCGCCGTCCGAGCCTGGGCCGACGAGTTCAAGGCGCAGGGCCAGGGCTTTCGCGCGGTCAAGGTGAACACCACCGGAGCGCTGGGCATGCGCGCGGGCCGTTACATCCCCACGCTGACGGCGATGGAACTCGGCAAGATCGGCGCCGCGTTTCAGAACATCCGCGAGGCGCTGGGGCCCGACTACGAGATCATGGCCCATTGCCACAACGAGTTCGACCTGCCCACCTCGAAGGGCATCGCTCGAATGGTGGAGCCGATCCAGCCGAAGTGGCTCGAGGATCCGCTGCCGCCGCCGTTTTCGGATAGCTGGGTGGCGCTGAAGCGCGAGTGCCGGGTGCCGCTGCTGACCGGTGAGAAGCTCGAGATGCCCAACGGGTTCTATCCTTTCCTCAAGGAGCAGGCCGTCGATTTCATCTATCCCGACATCGCCTTCTGCGGCGGTATCACGGCGATCATGAAGATCGCCAACCTGGCCGCGCTGTACCGCATCCCTGTCGCGACCCACAATGTCGGCGGCATTCTGCTCACGATGTCGTCCATTCACTTTGGTCTCTCGATCCACGATTTCCTCACCAGCGAGGCGCGTATGGGCGGGCGCCAGGACATTCTGGTAATGGCCAGGAATCCGCCGGCGATCAAAGGCGGCATGGCGACCAAGCCCGAGGCGCCCGGACTCGGCGTGGACCTGGATGACGCGGGCGTCAAGCAGTGGCAACGCGAGGGCGATTGGGCCGATTGGATCTCGGTATAGGCGGCGCCGCTATGCCGCCAGCCAGGAGATCGCCATATCGGTAATGTTCGCTACCGTCGCGTCGTGGCTCGGAAGGGACGGAAAGCTCGGCGGCGCGACAACGAGGATGACATCGGAATCGGCGGCGGCGAAGATGTGTAGCGTCCGTCCTTCGTAATTCGACAACCGCTCGGTGGTCAGGAACACGTAGTCGCAAAGCAACTGGATATCGACGAGCGAGCCCGCCGGGTCCGGCTCTTCCTTTACCGGGTTCGCGCGCTCCTGGTCTTCGAACAATACGAGACTGCTGAACGGCTTCAGCTTCGGACGGATGCCGAAGCAGCAGACCAGCGCCTGCGGTTCCGCGCGGCGAAGGATCTCCGAAGCGCCCCATTGAACGAACGAGTTGTTGAACAGGACCGCGCCATTGCCGCTGAGGAAGAGGGCGCGAATGAATTCGCGGATCCGGCGGTCCGCCTCCAGATGCGGGCCGAGCAGCATTTCGATCTTGACGTGTCGCAGCGCGTCGAAGGTCTCGTCGGCCGATCGAAGGTCCTTTTCGATTTCGTTCATGCGGCGGCGAAATTCGTTGCGGGCCGCGGCCAGGGCTTCATACGAGAGTACGGTCCAATTCGGCGAATCGGCCAGCTCGCTGAAATGCGAGACGCTCTCCAGCACCCAGGTGTGCTCCACCGGTTCGCTATCCGGCGCCGCCGGACGGCGGGCCAGCGAAGTCACCATGGCGTCCAGGCCGGATCGGAAACTCCGATCGAGCTGAATCCAGCGGCCGCGCCGGGCGAGGTTTGGCCAAAGCGGTGCGGACTCCAGCGGCAGGCCCGCGGGCAAGACGCTGACGACGACCTTGTTCGATTTCGGCAGCTCGACGGAGGCGTTGATGTTGTCGAAGAGCTTCTCGACTTCGACGCGCCACTCCGGGTAGAGCGGCGAGCGAGCGAGCACGGAGGTGTCCTCAATCCCCAGGTGGTCCTTGGCGGCGGTCCAGCCGGGCAGGTTCATGCGCTTCTCCAGCGCCTTCACCGGTGAAAGCAGCGCCTCCCGTTCGCTGTCGTCGAGTCGCCCCAGATAATCGAGCGTGGCTCGGATGGGCCGCTGCTCGGCGGGAAACAGCAGGTCCCAGTCCTTGAGCTGCTGATTGAGGACGGGCAGGAAGGTCCGCGGGAGCTTGTCCAGCAGTTCTTTGGCGACCTCGACTCGGGCGCTAGATGGCAAATCCGTCAATCCTCTTGCCGTCGGCCTGCTTACAGTCGACGCCAAACAGGCCGCCGATGGTTGGCGCAACGTCGATGTGGCTGATCGTGCGCTCTTCGACGCGGGGCTCGCGGACGGCATCGCCCAACGCCAGCATCCAGGTCAGCCGGCATATTTTGGTGTCGGTGCGGTGATTGAAGAATCCGTTGGTGGTGGAGCCGTCGGGATCGCGGCCGAACTCCGGCATCACCACCATGGTCGTCCTTCCCTTAAAGGAAGGCTCCGAATCCAAAAACTGCCACAGCCTGTAGCAGAGCATGTCGACACTGCGGATGCCGGCCAGGTGCAGCGAATACGTGCCGGAATGCGCCACCTCGACGCCCGAGAAATTGATCACCATCAGCGCGGGTTTCAGGCGCCGCAGCACTTCGCGCGCCATGACAAAGGTGAACTCATCGCCGCCGGTGAGACCTTCCGGACCGTCGAAGAAGTCTGTCAGCCCTCCGACCAGCGCGTCAGTCACGTTGCGGCTGGCCGACGGCATCGTCCAGCCGATCCGCTCGTATTCGGCGAGCATGATCGCCTTCATCTCATCGCGTACAGCGTCGCGGACCAGGATGCGGCGCGGCGACTGGCCGAGGATGATCCGCTCGACGGCTTCGACCATGAGCTGCTTGGAGAGGATGACGTTGGCGCCCACGCCGATATTGCGCGTCACCGCCTTATTGCTGGTGACCACCCAGGTGTCGGCGGCGCCCAGGTGGCGCTGCTTCTGCAGATAAGTGAACAGCGTCGGGTGGCGGGGCGCGTGGCGGCCCCAATCGTCAAGCTGCTGCCAGGCGCCGGTGACGATGCTGGAGATGGTGTTGACGTGCGCGGTGACGCCGTCGTTCATGACGTTAGGGAAGAACAGGCCATGCGGCGCCAGGTCGTTGGCCAAGCGGGGGATGTTGACGACGCCCTCCAGCGAGAAGGTTTCCTGGCGCCGGATGCCTCCCAAAGTCACCAGTACCGCTTTTCGTCCGGCGGCCCCCGGATCTTGCTTCGGAGGCTGGGCGGATAGGTGGTCCGCCGCGGCCAGCGCAGCCAGGCGCAACAGTGTGCGGCGATCAAGCGGCGTTTTGCGAATCACCCTCCCTCCACCTGCTTGTAGACAATGTAAGGCTTTTCAGCCTAAAGCCGCAAGGCCCGTCATCAAGCCGCGGAGCGGGGATCGTATACCCTGAAAATGGAATGACGCTGGGGATGCAGATTTCCTGGCTGTTCGTGCTTGCCATACCGGTGGCGTGCATCACGTGGACGTTCACGCACGAAGAGATCTTCCGCGAGCCGCGCGAGTACTGCGCGCGCCGAAGCCGATCCTGCCGCTGGATGGCGCAGCGCAAGTTCTTCTACGCGCTGACCTGCGAATATTGCCTCAGCCATTACGTTGCGGCGCTATTTCTCCTGCTCACCGGTTTCACGCTGCTGCTGGAGGGCTGGCGCGGCTATCTGATCGGCGGATTCTCCCTGGTGTGGTTGGCGAACCTCTATATGAGCCTTTTCGGGCGTCTTCGGCTGGACATAAAGAGTCAGCGGATCGAGATCAAGAAAGAGGAAGAGCAACTGGCGGCGGGCGAGCGGGACGAAGAAAAGCCGCTATAGGTCCAGTTCCATCTCTCCGGCGGCCCCGGAAGCTCGGTGGAACCCGCACTTCATCACCATGCGAATAGCAGGCGCATTGTCCGCCGAGCCGGCTGCCCACAAACGCCGATAACCGAGCGTTCGCGCCTGCGCGGCGGCCGCCCGCGATAGCGCCGTTCCGACGCCTCGCCGGCGATACTCCTGGCGCACGAACACTGCCAGTTCCGCGACGTCCGTGTCGCTTTTGGCCAGAATGGCGTGTCCGATGATCCGGTCGTTAACGAGGGCGATAAGGTTGTGGGCGCTCGAGCCGAGGTGCTCCAGCCAGTCGTGCGTTCTCTCGGCTCGCATCGGCGGCAGTCCCATCGCCGATCCGCGCGGCTCGAAACCCTGGTACATCGAAAAGAGCCCGGGCGCGTCCCCGGCCTCGTACGCGCGAACGGAGTAAAAGGGTGCGCCGACGCTCGACATGCGGTGACCCGACCCACTATTGTATCGGCCGCCCGCCGCTCCGGTAGAATATTGGTTTACCGAATGTCCCGCCCACTCTCGCTTCTGGCATGCCTGCTGGCTGCACTTGGCGCGTCCGCGTGCCGAAATGCCCCTCCGGAGAATGTCGCCGCTTCCGTGAACAGCCGGCCGATCAGCAACGAAGAACTGGAAAAGCAGTACAAGGTGCTTTTCTCGTCAGACAACGACAGCGTCAGCGAAGACGAAGTCGCGATCCGCAAGCTGGAAATCGTCCGCAGCCTGATCGACAACGAGATCATGCTGCAGCGCGCGGAAAAGCTGAACCTGATGGCGGTGGAGTCCGACGTCGAGTCCAAATTCACGGAATTGCGCGCTCCATACACCCAGGAGGAGTTCGAAAAGCAGCTCAAGAGCCGCAACATGACCCAGGATGACCTTCGGGCGCAATTGCGGCGCGATCTAAGCATTCAGAAGCTATTCAACAAGGAAATCACGTCGCATATCACCATTACGGATCAGGACGTCGCCGATTTCTACAACAATAACAAGGCGAGCTTTAACCTGGTGGAACCGCAAATTCACCTGGCGCAGGTCCTGGTGACCCCGCACCCCGATCCCAATGTCCGCAACCTGCGAAGCGACAAGGCGCAGAACGAGGAGCAGGCGAAAGCCAAGATCAGCGCGATCGAAGCGAGGCTGCGACGGGGAGAGGATTTCGCGATGGTGGCTCAGGCGTTCTCCGAGGATGCCAATACCGCTCCCAACGGCGGCGACCTGGGCTTCATTCCCGAATCGTCGCTCGAGCAGGCCAATATTGAACTGCGCAAGGTGGTGATGGCGCTTCAGCCGGGGCAGATTTCCGGCATCATCCGAACGGCGGAAGGATACCGGATTCTGAAAGTGATCTCGCGCGAACCGGCGGGCCAGCGTGAGTTGGAAGATCCCCGGGTGCAGCAAACCATTCGGGACAATCTCCGCAACCGTAAAGACCAACTCCTGCGGGCCGCCTACTACGAAGTGGCGCGCAACGATGCTCGCGTCGTGAATTACTTCGCGCTGGCGATCGTCCAGCGCTCCGGCGCCGACGGGCGGTAAAGGGACCGAGGCTCGGACCCTACTGGGCTTGCCCGTTCTGCCGCGCCTCGTCTTTGCGGACTTCTTCGAAGTAGCGTTGGACGTAGGGCTGTAGCAGCAGGGGCACCTCGTCCCGGTGAATCTCGCCGCCGGCGGCCCGGTGACCCGCCTTGGAATCGGAATAGGCCGTACGGAGGCGCTGATCGCCCGAGGAGACCTCGATCATCACTTCGCCGGTGATGTTTTCGGCCCGTTTGCCGAGGATCTCGCTGAGCTTGCCCATCGCTTCAAGCTGTTCCTGCTGCCTCAAGTCCTTGGCGCCATCCTTGGAACCGGCGCCGCTGCGGGCCTGCTCCTGCCCGGGACGGTCCGACGCCTGGTCGCCGCCCTGCCCTTTGCCTTCGCGCGCCTGCTGACCCGCTTCCTGGCTGCGCGCGCCTTGCGGGTCGGAGGCGGGCGTTCCTTGGGCATCGGCGGTGGACGGCATTTCGCGACCCTGCTGCTGGCCTTCCTTGCGAGCCGATTGCGCGCCCTCGTCTTGACCTCGTTCGGAAACGCGGCTTCCTTCGCCGGCCCGCGGAGGAATCTTCAGTTTGGCCATCAGGTTGGCGAAGGCATCCTGCATCTTCCGGAGCAGATCGGAGTCCTTCTGTTGAGGAGGCGGCTGACGTCTTTCCTCCGCGCCGCTTCTGGACTGCTCGGCGGACTTCGCGGGCGGGGCGTTCTCGTCGCCTTTTTCCCCGGCGCCTTCGCGACCCTCTTTCGCCGCTTCCTCCCGCGCATCGGCGTTTTCGGGACTCTGACCTTCGCGCAGGGGCTGCCCGTGCTCATCGAGCGCGTGGGCGGGCGACTGTAGCTCGTCAACGTCCACCGGAGGTTCTTTGTCTCGGTCTCCCTGTCGCCGCTCATCCCGGACCGGTAGCGCCGTGGGTTCCTCGGGAACGGACGGTTTCGGCTGCTCCTTCAGATCGGCGATTTCGGCGACAGGGCGGAAGAAACCAACCACGCCCGCGACGATCGGCGGGCGCAGGTCGAGACTATGCTGTACGCCATAGCGAATGGCGAGCAACGTTCCGGCGGCAATGAACGTGAGAATCGCGGCGTACGCGGCGGAGGGAAAGCGGAAAGGCGCCGCCGCGCGCGGATCGGTCGCCTCTGAGAGCCGGTCAGCCACCTGGCGTTGGGCCTGACAGACGTGTTCGGGGAACCCTCGGCCCCCAGCCGGGGAGGAGAAGAAGAACGCCGTCGACAAGCTGTCGTGAAGTGACAGGCGCCGGTCGACCCGCTGGAGGAGACGGTAGGGTTCGGGAAGGCGCTTGCGGATCCGGAGGAGAGCCGCCGCCAGCGCAGCGATGAGCACGGCGGCCGGCCAGTACCATTCCAGGATCTGCGTGCCGAGCAGCAGCAAGAGGATAACGGCGCCGAGAGCGATCGCGGCGGCCGCGCACCCCTCTTCGACGGCCAACTGCAGCAAATTGCGACGCCTGACGCGAGCCAACAGGTCGAACAGATGTCCTTGACGATGGGATCCCAACGCGCGCCTCTTTTCCAAGGAACTTAGCCCCCGACGCTGAGCCGCCGCGGCGAACACCGCCGGCTCATCTCCGACGGACTGGCCAGTCCGGCTCCGGCAGGGGCTCTTCTCCAATTATCGCAAAGGCTGCAGCGGCTGACGCGAGATCGCGATTAGAAACCCTCGAGCAGGTGCCCCATCTTCTCCTTCTTGGTCCGCAGGTACTCTTCGGCGGTCGCAACGGAGGAAACCTGGCACGGAATTCGCTCCGTCACGGCGATGCCGGCGCGCTCCAGTGCCCGGATCTTGTCCGGGTTGTTTGACAGGAGGCGGACCGAGGTCAGGCCGAAGTAATGGAGGATCTCAGCGGGCAAGCCATAGTCCCGGAGGTCAGCCTGAAATCCGAGAATCTCGTTCGCCTCGACCGTATCGGCGCCGTCATCCTGGAGGGCGTAGGCCCGAAGCTTGTTGAGCAGGCCGATCCCTCTCCCTTCCTTGTGCTCGTAAATGAGCAGCCCGCGGCCCTCGTCGGCAATCATGGCCAGCGACCGTTCCAACTGCGCCCGGCAGTCGCAGCGCAGGCTGTGAAAAACATCGCCGGTGAGACATTGGGAGTGGATGCGGACCAGCGGCGGCGGATCGCCCCGCAGGTCGCCGGCGCGCAGAACGACAGCTTCGTCGGTGGAGGAGCCGTTCCGCCCCTCGAAGCCGAAGATGCGAAAATGGCCGTACCTGCTAGGGAAATCCGCCTCGGCTACCTTGAACAGCGTCACTACGGGAGTTGCGGCCATCATCTTCTGCGGGTGCAGCAAACGAATAAAAACTTCCTTTCATTATAATGTTCCACAAGGCTGTCATGGTGGACAACAACGCCGTCGTGCTACTCGTCAAACTGGCGGTAGCGGCGTCTCTGGCGAGCATCATGGCGCGGTTCGGGGCGTTTCAGAAGATCCTGATGCGCGAACAGCGCACGCTCCACCAGCGGCTGAAGCTGGCGTTGGGATTCTCGGGAATTTTCGCGGCCGGAGTGGGAACGAGGCTGCTCCTGAAGTCCTACCGGGCGGTGGACCTCGGGCTGGAAGGAAGTCTCATCGCCGGCGTGGTGGGCGGATACGTCTCCGGGATGGTTTCCGGCATTCTGATTTCGCTGCCCGCGATGTTCGCCGGGGAGTACCTGACGATGCCGCTGTTCGCCGGCGTCGGTGTGCTGGGAGGCCTGTTGCGCGCCTGCGCGCCTGAGCCGGAGGAGGTGTGGCGATTCTCTCCCCTGCTGGACTTTCGCCTCTACCGGCTGTTCCGGCGGTGGTCGGACCACCGGCGCCCCCTGTTTCACCTCATTTTTCTGACCGCGATCGTTTTCGCCGAATTTTTGCGTTTCAGCTTGAGCAAGATCGGGACGGCGGGCAAGCCGGCGGTGTTTTCACTGCACCCGGTCTGGGACACCCCGCATCCGTTCAGCCAGATCGGAGTCTACCTGGCTACGCTTTTCTGCGTGACGGTTCCGCTGAAGATCTGGAACAACATGCGGACGGAGCAGAAGCTGGAATCGCAGAAGCGCCTGCTGAGCGAAGCGCGGCTGGCGGCGCTAACCAGCCAGATCAATCCGCACTTTCTGTTCAATACGCTGAACACGGTTTCGTCGCTGATCCGCATCAATCCGGAACAGGCCCGGGTGGTGGTTTTGAAGCTGTCGAACATTCTTCGGAGCCTGCTTCGGAAGCACGATAACCTCACGACCCTGCGCGACGAACTGGCGTTCATCGAGGACTACCTATCGATCGAGATGGTCCGGTTCGGCGATAGCCTGCGCTTCGTTAAGGAAGTGGACCCCGACACGCTGGACCGGCTGGTGCCGAGCATGGTATTGCAGCCGCTGGTGGAGAACAGCCTGCGCCACGGTCTCAGCAGCAAGCTGAATGGTGGTACCATCCGGATTCATAGCCACCTGGAAGGCGGCAGGCTGCATCTGATCGTTGAAGATGACGGCGCTGGCATTCCGGAGGCGGCAATGGCAAAATTGTTCGAGCAAGGCATCGGCATCAGCAACGTGAACGAGCGTCTGAAGGTCATGTTTGGCAACGATTATAAAATGTGGATTGATAGTAAACCCGGCGAAGGCGCCCGGACCCGAATCGAGATTCCCGACCTCCAGACGAACGTGGCCGCCGCTTCTTGACGTCTCCTCCACTGATACTCTCATGCCCTGAAAAGGAGTTCCGGTTGAGTAATTACGACCTCGCACTGCTCGGCTACCGGCTGGACGGCATGCCGCAGACCATCGCCACGCGGACACGCCGCGTCTACGACCGAGTGGCCGCGTTTTATCCCATTTCGACGCACCTGTTTCACTCGCGAGCGCATCGCGCGGCGCTGCGCGACTCCGGCATCCGGGACGGGATGCGGGTCCTGGAGGTCGCCACCGGGTCCGGAGAGATGTTCCGGCGGCTGGTCCGCGTGAACCGCAGTGGAACGACGCTGGGTTTTGACCTCAGTCCCAACATGGCGGCAAGAACGCTGCGGCGCGTGCGCAAGGAATATCCCAAGAGCGCGGCGCACTGCAACGCCGTCGACGCGCGCTTCATGCCGTTTCCGGACGCCTCGTTCGACGCCGTGGTGTGCTGCTATCTGCTGGAACTGCTTTCGGCGGAAGACATCGTTCGGACCGTGGGGGAACTGCATCGCGTCCTGCGGCCGCGCGCCACCTTGACGCTCATCCTGATCGACCAGAATCTCCGGGCGTTCAACCGAATCTACCGGTTTTGCGGGCGCATGGCGCCGGCTTTCTGGGGCCGGCAGGTGGCGGGACGCGCGCGCGACGTGATCCTTGCGAGCGATTTCCAGATCGTCAGCGAACGGTGCGTCCGGCAGACGGGCTATCCATCGCGCGTTCTGGTTGCCCGTAAGTAGCCGGCCGCGGGACTGGTTGTGCCACAACCTTACGACCGCGCCTTCAAAGTCCTGGCCGAAGAGCATCCGCGGGGTTTGCTGTATCTGTTCGCCCGACTGCCTCTCGACGTGCCCGCGGAGGTGGAACTGGTCGGCCGGGATCTGACCCTTCCGGCGTTCGCGGCTGACCAACTGTACCGGGTGGAAATCGAAGGGCGGGTAAGGCTGCATCACCTGGAATTCCAGACCCGCTACGAGACCGAGATGCCCGACCGGATGCTGTCCTATGCCATGGCAGCGGCGCTGAAATACGGGCTGCCTCTGGAATCACCCTGGTGTTGCTGAAGGAGGTCCACGCACCGAGGAATATTCCGGAGGCGCATTACCGCCAGTGGGGCGGGTTGGGAGTCAGACTCGATTACCGGGTGGTCCGTATCTGGGAACTGGGGCCCGAAATCGTGTTTGCCTCCGGAGTGCCGGAGCTGCTGCCCTGGGTACCAGCGATGAACGCCACCGAGCGGGACGTGGAGCGGGCGGCGCGAGCGCTTCTGGAACGCAACGACCGCACGCTTGCCTCCTGCTTTGGCCTGTTTGGGACAATGCGCTACGATATTAAGCAGTTGAAGGCATTGCTTGGGAGGCTTGGAATGCCGATTTTCACCGAACAGATGTTGATGGATTCCGACGCGGTGCGGTGGCTGGTGGAACAGAACAGAAAGGAGGCCGCTGAGGCCGCGCTGGAACGAGGGCGCGTCGAGGGGCGCGTCGAAGAAGCGCGCGGTTCCATCCGGGAAGTTCTCGCGCGACGCTTTCCCGCGATGCCGGTTCCCGCCGCTCTCGACGACATCGTCGAGGTCGACCGGCTGAAACGCATCTTCAGCCAACTCCTGTCCGCTGAGAGTGAACAGGCCGCGGCGGCTGTCTTGCGGGACGCGCAATAGCAATGCGTTTCGATGAGCTGATCCGGTCCTCGATGATTGTGCGGGACGTGAAAGTCGAACATCCGGAGACCATTCGCGTCTTCGACAACCACGGATTCCGCGACGCCTGCGACGATTGTTCGATCGAACAGGTCGCGCGCAAGCACGGCCTCCGGTCTCAGGACCTGGTGGCCGAACTCAACCAGGCTGTGGCGTCCGAAGGGACGTAGACGGCGCAAGACTATCCGTTTTGATAGGGGTTCTTACCCGTTCGGATAAGTCCCGCCTTCGCGCGTGCGGTTGGGGCCTGCAAATCGCCGAGAAGAAATAACCTTGAACCGTCGCCCTTCGAATGCTCCGCCTCCGTCGAGGACAAACCGATGCACAGCCGAAACACCTACTTCCTGGTCGGCGCCGTCTGTGGGATGGGCACCGTCCTCGTCGTGGCACTGCTTGCGGAAGCCGGACTCCGTCCTGGAACGATTGGCCTGGCTCTCGGGGTCGGCGGCGTCGCAGGCAACTTAGCCGTCAAGTGGGCGGAGAACCGGAGCAAGACGCCAACCATCGAGGATGCCGATCGCGCAATTACCCTCTTCCCTCGCCAGAAGAAGTAGAGCCAGAGCGTTCCGGGCGGCCGGGCTTACGCCGGCTCGGCTCCGTAGCGAGCGGCGACATACTCGTCGAGGATGGCGATGAACTCCTCGACGATGCGGTCGCCTTTCAACGTTTTCAGCAAGCGGCCGTCGACAAACACAGGCGCCTTCGGCTCTTCGAACGTGCCGGGCAGCGAGATGCCGATGTTGGCGTGCTTGGATTCGCCCGGACCGTTGACGATGCAGCCCATCACGGCGACCCTCATCTCCTCGACGCCCGGGTGGCGCTCCTTCCAGACGGGCATGCGCTCGCGGAGGTAGGTCTGGATCTGGTCGGCCATTTCCTGAAAGAACGTGCTGGTGGTGCGACCGCAACCGGGACAGGCCGTGACCTGCGGCGTGAACGAGCGCAAGCCGAGCGCCTGCAAAATCTGCTGGCAGACGATGACCTCTTCGGTCCGGTCGCCGTTGGGCAACGGCGTGAGGGAGGCGCGAATGGTGTCTCCAATACCCTCCTGGAGAAGAATCGCCAGACCCGCAGTGGTGGCAACGATGCCTTTGGATCCGAGCCCGGCTTCGGTGAGGCCGACGTGCAGCGGGTAGTCTCCCTCGGCCGCCAGCGCGCGGTACACCGATACCAGGTCCTGAACGCCGCTGACTTTCGCGCTGAGGATGATGCGGTCGTGCGGCAAGCCGTATTGCTCGGCGGCGCGAGCGGACTCGATGGCGCTGACGACGAGCGCCTTCATGGTCACGGCGGAGGCGTCAAGCGGCCGCGGGGAGGCGGCGTTTTCGTCCATCAGGCGGGTGAGCAGCGCCTGGTCGAGCGAGCCCCAGTTGACGCCGATCCGCACCGGACGATGGTATTCGATGGCGGCCTCGATCATGGTGCGGAAGTTGTCGTCGTGCTTCTTGCCGATGTTGACGTTGCCGGGATTGATGCGGTACTTGGCTAGAGCGCGGGCGCAGGCCGGATATTTCCGCAGGAGGATGTGGCCGTTATAGTGGAAATCGCCGACCAGTGGAACACGGACGCCGAACTTGTCGAGGGCGTCGGCGATGCGCGGTACGGCCGCCGCCGCGTCCTCCGTGTTAACGGTCACCCGGACCAACTCGGAACCGGCGCGGGCCAAGTCCATTACCTGGTTAACGGTGGCGGCGACATCGGCGGTATCGGTATTGGTCATCGACTGGACGACGATGGGATGGAGGCCGCCGATCTTGACCCCTCCCACTTCCACAATGGCGCTCTTGCGGCGCTCCCCAACAGGCATGGTAATCCCGAGAAATCTTAGTTTATCAGTTGGACGACCTCGCCCGATTCCTGCGCTATACTGAGGGGAGAGGTTCTCCGATTGTCAATCCGCAGTTTCCTGCGCCTGGCGGCGCATGCGCAGATGCTTCCCGTTCTTGAGAGCGGGGAGGAGACGCTGGTAGGGGGCCAAGCGGTGATGGAAGGCGTGATGATGCGCGCCCCACACAGCTATTGCGTCGCCGTGCGTCGGGCCAATGGCGAGATCGCGACCGAGCAGGGTCCGATCGGCAAGGTTTCCGAGAAGTACCGCATCTTCAAGTACCCGCTGCTCCGAGGCGTGGGGGTCCTTGGCCAGGCGATGTACCTCGGGATGAAAGCGCTGCGATTCTCGGCGAATGCCGCGATGGAGGACATCGAGCCGAAGCGGAAAGGACGAGAAATGTCGGGCTGGGTGATGGGCCTGAACCTCGCGTTTTCGCTTGGCTTTTTCATCTTTCTGTACAAGCTTGTGCCGCTGTGGCTGGCGACGCGGTTGAGCGAGGCGGCGCCCGCGCTGCACGGCCGGGTGGCGTTTAACCTGACTGACGGCGTGATCCGGCTCGGGATCTTCCTGCTGTTTCTGTGGGGCGTCTCGCGCTGGAAGGAGATCCGCCGGGTCTTTCAGTACCACGGCGCCGAACACAAAGTAGTGTTTAATTTTGAATCGGGGCAACCGGTGACGGTTGGGAACGCGCGTGAGTTTCCGACGTGGCATCCCCGCTGCGGTACCAGTTTCCTGCTGGTGGTGATGATGACGGCGATCATCGTCTACACGCTGGTTCCGTTCCAGAGCTTCGCCGGAATGTTCGCCTCGCGAATCGTCCTGTTGCCCTTGATCGCGGGCGTGAGCTACGAAGTGATTCGATACGCCGCACGGCGCCGGGCAAGCGTGCTCGCAGCCTTAACGGCCCCCGGTCTGTGGCTGCAACGAATTACGACCCAGCCTCCGACAGACGATCAGACGGCCGTGGCAATCCGGGCCCTCGATGGCGCGATGGCCATCGAAGAGGTCCAGGGCGGCCAGTTGACGATCGCTTAGCTGTACCCGCGGGCGCTTTCCTGCCGCGGCATCCGCGCCCATGAAATACCGGAAAAAACTCGAAGAAATCGAAGACCGTCTTGAGAAAGTGACGGCGGAGCTTGCGGACGCGCGCGTCATCAACGATCCGCAGGCCTACCGCAAGGCTGCCAAGGCCCACCGCGATTTGGAGCCCGTCGTCGTCAAGTATCGGGAGTGGAAGAAGCTTCGCGCGGACCTTGACGGCGCGCGCCAGATGCTCGTCGAAGACGACGAAGAGTTGCGCCAAATGGCCGCCGAGGATGTCGAGCGCCTGGCGCCGGAACTGGAGCGCATCGAGGAGGAATTGAAGGTACTGCTGCTGCCCAGGGATCCCAATGACGATAAGAACGTCGTCCTGGAGATCCGGGCAGGCACTGGCGGAGATGAAGCCACGCTGTTTGCCGCTGAGGTCTTTCGGATGTACTCCCGGTACGCCGAAACGGAGGGCTGGAAAATGGAGGTCACCTCCGCCAGCGAATCGTCGGTCGGCGGGGTGAAGGAAGTGATCGCGCTGGTGAACGGCGACAAGGTCTATAGCCGCATGAAGTACGAAAGCGGCGTTCATCGCGTGCAGCGCGTCCCGGCTACGGAAGCTCAAGGGCGCGTACATACCTCCGCCGTCACGGTCGCGGTTCTGCCGGAAGCCGATGAGGTGGAGGTCAAGATCGATCCTAAGGATCTCCGCATTGACACCTTCTGCTCGTCGGGGCCGGGTGGCCAGAGCGTGAACACCACGTATTCCGCCGTACGCATCACGCACCTGCCGACGGGACTGGTAGTCTCCTGCCAGGACGAGAAGTCGCAAATCAAGAACCGGGCCGCGGCCGAACGCGTCCTGCGGTCGCGCCTCTACGAAATCGAGTTGGCGAAACAGCAGGCGCAGATCGGCGCCGAGCGCCGCAGTATGGTGGGCTCCGGCGACCGCAGCGAGAAGATCCGGACCTACAACTTTCCCCAGAATCGCGTGACCGACCACCGCATCGGCTTCACCCTTCACCAACTCGACCAGGTGATGGACGGCCGCCTCGACCCGCTTGTCGACGCCCTTACCACGCATTACCAAGCGGAGAAGCTCAAGCAGCAGGACGAGAGAGAGTGACGATCGCGACGGCGCTCCGGCAAGGGGAGCAGCTCCTTGCCGAAGGCGGCGTCGCCGCACCCCGGCTGACGGCGGAGGTTCTTCTGGCCCACGCCATGGGCTGCGGTCGCGCTTATTTCTACGGCCATCCCGAGCAGGAACTCACACAGATTCAATGGCTGCACTTTGGGCGCTACCTGCACGAGCGATTAAGAGGGAAACCGAGCCAGTACATCACCTGTCGCCAGGAGTTCTACGGCCGCCCGTTCCGCGTTACGCAGGCCGTCATGATCCCGAGGCCGGAAACCGAACACCTTGTCGAAACGGCCATCCGGCTTGGGCGGCGCGCGGCCACCGTTGTCGACGCGGGCTGCGGCTCCGGCGCGATCGCGGTGACGCTTCAGCTCGAATTGCGAACCCGCGTCCTGGCGACGGATATCTCCGCCGAGGCTTTGGCGGTGGCATCGGAAAACGCGCGGCGCCTGGCCGCGGCGATCGACTTCCTGCGGTGCGACCTGGTGAGCGCGGTCGCGGACGCGAGCGTCGATCTGCTGGTCTCGAACCCGCCGTACGTTCCGCTGACGGAGAAAGACGCGCTCCAACGGGAGGTCCGGGACTGGGAACCGCCGGTGGCGTTGTTCGGGGGGCCCGAGGGGCTTGACTTCTACCGGCGGCTGGCCGCCGAGGGCGCTCGCATTCTGCGGCCCGGCGGCTGGCTGATGGTGGAAATGGGCATTCGCCAGTTGCAGCCGATTCGCGAGATGCTGGGAACGGATTGGACTGAAGTCCGGGTGAGCGACGATCTGGCCGGTCTGCCGCGGGTGCTGGCGGCGCGATTGCCCGGCCGTTAGAGAAGATGTGCAAAGCTAGTACCTCGGAGGCATCAGCGAGACAGATGACTCGACTTTGGATAGCGCCGCTTGTTGTGTGCCTGTTCGCTCCGGCGGGCGCGCTCAGCCAAACTGACGAGGACTTTTTCGACAACACCGTCGTCCACGAGATCCGGCTGACGCTCCAGCCCGGCGACTGGCAGGCCCTGCGCGACAACTACCTGCTGAACACGTACTATCCATGCGACTTCGGCTGGAACGACATCACCGTCGGCAACATCGGGATCCGCTCGCGCGGTTCCGGGAGCCGCAGCCCGGAGAAGCCGAACCTGGCGGTCAGCTTCGACCAGTACGTACAAAATCAGCGGTTCCTGGGCCGCAAGACGATCAACCTCAAGGCCAATAACCAGGACGCCTCGATGATGCGCGAAACCGTCAGCATGCTGCTGCTCGCGCGCATGGGACTGCCCGCGCCGCGCGAGGCGCACGCGCGCCTGTTCGTCAACGGTGAATTCTTTGGTCTTTACGCGATTGTCGAACCGATCAACAAGGATTTTCTTACGCGCGTTTTTCAGGAAAACGGCGGGTATTTGTACGAATTCAGCGCTCGCCAGTACTACTATTTCGAATATCTCGGCGACGATCCGGCGCAGTACTCGTTTTTCGAGCCGAAGACGCACGAAAGCAAGCCCCAGATGGAAACGCTCGTGCAGATGATCCATACAATCAATTTCGCGCCCGACGCTGAATTTCAGGCCGCGGTCTCGGAGTACGTGGACTTGAAAACGTTCCTGACGCTCATCGCGGTGGACAACTACCTGGCGGACGTGGATGGCGCGTTGAGCGACGTATTCGGCATGAACAACTTCTATCTCTACCGGCCCGAGGACAGCAACGTCGCAACCTTCCTACGGTGGGACCCGGACCTGACGTTCAGCTACGCGAGGCGGCCCGTTCTGCAAGGCATCGCCGAGAATGTGCTGGCGAGGCGCGCCTTTGAGGTTCCGGAGTTGCGCAACCTCTACCTCGAGGCCATGCTCCAGGCGGCGTCGTTGGCCGGAGGCGAAGGCGGGTGGATGCAGGAGGAACTCCGGCGCCAGTACGACCTGATCGCCGAGGATGCGCGCCGGGACCCTCACAAGGTGTGCCGGGAGTTCGGCGAACTGCCGCGGGCCTGCAACGCGGAGGATTTCGAAGCGGAAGTCGTCCGAATGCTGGCTTTCGCCGCGGAGCGCCACCAATACGTGGTGGAAGAAACCGGACGGCTGTTGCGTCTTGATGGTCCGCGCTTGAGCGAGAACGGCGCGCTGACCGCCGGCTCCAGCGTTCCGGCGCTGGTTCCCGGATCGCTGGCCACGCTGTACGGAGCGTCCCTTGCCGAAAAGCCTGCCGAGGCGACTTCCCTGCCCCTTCCCAACACGCACTTCGGCGTCAGCGTAACCGTGAACGGCATCCCGGCGCCCCTGCTCTTCGTGTCGCCGACCCAGGTGAACTTCCAGGTCCCGTGGACGACGCCGCAAGGCAAGGCGACCGTCCGGCTATCGCTCTACGGCATGCCGAGCAATACCATCGAGACGACGGTGGCGCCGGCGGTTCCCGGGATCTTCGTGGCCGTCCACGCAGCGGACTACGGTTTGATCACAATGGCCCGGCCGGTTGAAGCCGGCGAAGCGATCGTTCTGTTCGCCACCGGATTGGGGCAGGTAGACCCGATGCCGCTCGACGGCGAAGCCCCCGGCGAATTCCCATCGGTGATGGTTGATCGGCCGGAGTTGACGATCGGCGGCCGGCCGGCGCAGGTTTTGTTCGCGGGACTGGCGCCGGGGATGGTCGGCGTCTTTCAGATCAATGCGCTGTTGCCCGCCGAGATCCCGAGCGGCGCTACGCCACTGGTGCTCAGCGTGGGAGGTGAGGCCTCTCCCGCCTGGCTCGTCGTCGCCCGATAACCGATCGAGTCAACTCGGGATAGCCGCCGCCCGCGCCGCCTTCACCCGGCCCATGCCGCCAGAATCCCGTCCACCCGCTCGGCGACCTCCGCCCGCGCCAGCGGCCTCTCCGCACCCGCCGCCAAGAGCGTATCGTACGGCGTGTACTTGTGGCGGACGGCGGCCCTCACCGCCGCCTCCAGCGCCCCCTCCTCCAGGCTCCGTCCCGCCGCGGTCCGCCCCACCCGGCCGCTGCCCCGCAATGCTGTATGTCCGGCGATCGCCGCCGCTTCCGCCGGCGGGCAGCGTGGAAACAGGCGCCGTATCTCCACGGTCATCCGCTCGATCAGCTCCATGTCCTCCCGGCGCCGCCGCGCCGCGCCTGCCTGCCTCGCTTTCGCTCGTTGATCGGCGTCCTCGAAGCAATCCTGTTCCGCCCGCTCGAGCGCCGCCGGCGCCACCAGGATGCCCTGCCTTTCGTACCGCCCGCGGGACCGGCTGAAGCGCACCACCACCGCCGTCCGCTCGCTGTACTTCGTTGCCCGCCGCGTCAGCGCCGCGTCGCCGGCCGGAAGGTACTCCAACTCGTCCATCTTCGCGCAGGCCAGGCACAGCGGCTGCTCCCCGTCCATGAAAAGCAGGCTTCCCGATTCGAGTTTGACGCCGCACTCGGAACACTCGGAGTCGCGCAGGATCTGGAACACCACTGGCGCCGAGGGCTTGCTTGCCTTCTCCGCGAGCCGCTCGCGCTTGCGCTCCGTCAGGGCGGGTGAGACGTAATGCGTGCGGTAGTTTCGCTCCAGGTCCGGATCTCCGCTTTTGCTGAATTGGAGGTCCACGGTCCCGCCGCGCGTGTGGCGCACGTACCGCGTTTCGCTCGGGTTCAGCCCCTTTTCCCGTGCCCACCCCTGGAACGCCTCCATCGCCCGCGAGATCTTCGCCAGGCTTCCTTGAATCACGCTTTCCAGGTAGTCGATCCGGCCGCGCCGCCAGGATTCGACGTGGACCGGCGCCAGGAGCCGCGCGCCGGTCAGGATGTCGATCGCGCTCACGAACTGCTGCCGCGCCAGCGCCTCCTCCGCCGCCCGGATCACCCGGCTTTCGATCTCCTCGCTCCGGTTCCCGCCCATCGATGCGCTCCTGACGACAGCGTAGTGCAAACGAGAACCGCGCCGCGGCTTAAGCGATTACCGGTTCGATCCCGTACAGCCGGCAGTACGCCTTCAACTCGCTCTTGCAATCGCCGTAGAAGAAGATCTGGTGGAACCCCGGGTAGTCGAGCAACTCCGGCCGTCCGTCGAGTTCCACCATCACCGAAACTACGCAGCCACCGGCCGGCGGAACCGAAACGTTGTCCACCACGGACCCAGTCGAGATGACCATCCTCGGCTTTGGCGCCCCCTCCTGGCGTAGTAGAAGATCGGCCACCGTCACCCGCTCCCCGATAGACCACCGCGGCACGGGCACGGCATCGCGCTTGCCGTGGTGATACGAAAGGAAGTACGGCTCGGGCGGCTGCGACCAGCCGCGCAACCGCGTCGGACAGGTGCAGTGCGCCCCGAGCAGGCAGTTCCGCGCGGTCTCCGGCACAGGGTCCTGCTGGAATCCCGGCCGATCGAACAGGTATTGAACCAGCGCGTGCGTCACCGCCGCGCCCAGGTCCGCCTCGCACGCCGCGGGAATCCCGTCGTCCAGCATTGACGACCACGAAATGCACGGCAGGCTCACCTTCGTGTGGCCGAGCGCCCCGAGACAGTCCATCGTGATGCCGTCGCCTTCTTCCCGCTCCAGGATCGACCGCGCCACCATGTAGCTCTTCACGCCCTTGATCACGTCCTCCTCGCCCGGACCATGGATCGCCGTCGCTCCCCCGATGTAGCGCGCCGCCATCGCCCGGACCTCCTCGCTCACCGGTGTTCGCTCATACTCTTCGAGGAACGTCGCAGCGGGAACGTAGCGTAGGCGCGTGCCGGTGTCGGCCAGCCGATCGTCTCGCCGCTCGGCCCCTGCCAACACGATAAAGCGCATCTCGCGAAGCCGCGCGCCGGCCTTGATCATCTTCAAGCCGAACGCGGCTTGCCGGAAGTCGTCCGTAGAGGCGATGAACAGGCCACTCCGCCGCGCCAGCGGCGCCGTGTTGGTGGTGAACGCCGCGCCGATGGGAGCGAAGACAATCGTCGGCACGCCGCTCGCCGCCGCCTTGGCCGCCGTGGGCCACGCGTGTTCCTGCCGGTCGAGCAGCGCCACAAACAGCCCATCGGCCTTCTCGGCGATCGCCCCGGCGATCCAGGCTTCCGCCTCCGCTTCCGAGCAAACCGGCTCGGACCGGATGTCGATGCGCATGCCCAACTCACCGGCCGCCGCCTGGAGCTGCCGGCGGTAATTGAGCAGCGCCGTCTGGCCGTCGTAGATCTGGCCCGGCCACAGCATGCCGTAATCCCCCTGGCGGCGCACGAACGCCGCTTTCACCCGGGGCTGATACTTCGCTCCAGGACCCGCCGGGCGGATACCGGACGCGCCAATCCGCGCGTAGAGCGGCGCGAGCAGACCCGCTCCGGCGGCGCTGACGAGAAAACGGCGGCGAGACGGCCGGTTGTTCATTCCAGACCTCCTGGTCGGGAATATAGCACAACGGGCCCGTTACTCCGGTTTCAGTCGCCCGCCTGCGGTGATACGATTTGCCGCATGGCCTCTTTTTTGCGAATCCTCGTCGTATTCATCTGCGTCGCCTGCCTCCTGCCCGGGGCCGACCCGCACGCCGCCCGTTGGCGCTCCGTCGCCGACCGCCTCATCCAGACTCCCGTCGACTCCTACCCCTTCGATTGGGGCGAGGGTGTTCAGGCCATCGGCCTGATGAAAATCCACGAGCGCGCCCGCGACGAGCGCTACGCCGATTACGTCGAGAAATGGGCCGGACTCTTCCTGCCCCGGGACGTCAACGAGTTGTTGAACGCCGGACCGGCGGCCAAAGGCGGCCGCTCCGGCTACTGCGGCCACTGGAGCCCGGCAACCGCCATCCTGTACCTCTACCAGGCGCGCGGCAAACCGGAGCATCTCGCCCTGGCCGAAAAGGTGAACGACTTCATCCGCGAGGGCGCCGAACGAAGCCCCGAGGGCGGGCTGGGCCACTGGCAAGGCAGCAACCAGTACTGGGTGGATACGCTCTACATGGCCTGCCCGCTGCTCGCCGGGCTCGGTAAGCTTCAGCGCAAGCCGGAGTACGTTGAGGACGCCGGCAACCAGATCGTCGTGTTCGCCCGCCACTTGCAGGAGCCCAAAACCGGCCTCTTCTACCACATGTGGGACTGGAGTAAGCGCGAAAGGACGAATGAACCCTGGGCCCGCGGCAACGGCTGGGTGATCATGTCTCTGGCCGACTCCTTCGAGGCGATGGACCGCGGTCACCGCCTGTACGCCGATCTGAAGAACATCGCCGAGCGGCTGGCGAAGGGCCTCCAGGCATCGCAACAGAAGGACGGCCTGTGGCGCACCGTCATGGACGACCCGGAGAGCTACCCCGAGTCCTCCGCCACCTCGATGGCCTGCTACGGCGTGCTCAAGTTGGTGCGGCTGGGCGTGCTGCCGAGATCGTACATCCCAATGGCCCGCCGCGCCTGGTCCGTCGTGAACGACCTTTACATCAAGGACGGCGTCGTCACTGGCGTCTCCGCCGGCACCGGCCCCCAAGGCAGCAAGCACTACCGCGAGCGCCCCGTCGGAACCTTCACCTGGGGCACGGGCGCCTACCTCTTGGCCGGCAGCGAAATCGACCGCCTGGAATAAGGAAAGCCCAAGCAGGACGTAATGCTTGGCTGCCGCGGTCCCAGACCAGAGCGCAGTCACGTCAGCGCGACACGGTCGCCGTCACGGCCAGGGCGCAACGAATTCGAACCGCAAGAATCTCTGGATTCGGCTGAAGTCAGCGGAGCATTGCGGGGCCGAGCTCCGCTTGCATGCGGGGGTCGGACCACAGTTTTTGCACGGCGCCGCCGCGGTCTCCAGCGTTCTCCTTAGACCAAGACGAGTCCAGGGTGGCCCCGGCCCGAACCAGCAACGCGACCACATCATAATAGCGTCCGCGGTCGGCCGTATCCGGAGCGTTGCCCCACGCGTACAGCGCCCATTCAAGCGGCGACGCGTGGTAACTATCATCCCTGGCGTGGACGGGCGCGCCGCGTTCCAACAGAAGTTTCACCGTATCCGCATGTCCGCCGTAAGCAGCCCAATGCAGTCCCGTCTGTCCGTCATGGGGGAGTTTCCGGTCCACGTCCATGCCGCGCCGCAACAGGAAATCGGCGACAGCCGTTCGGCCGAACTCACAGGCCCACGCGAATCCGTCCCGCACCTGCACCGGCGTGGCGGACGGCTTCCGGCTGCCGCCGCGCATGAGGCCTCTCACGATATCGAGCCTTCCGACACCCGCTGCCGCCTCGAGGTCCAGCCGGGCGCCGCGGTTTGCCAGGAACTCGGCAGCGACGCCGCGACCGTTACGGAGACAGGCAACGACCGCGCTTCCACCATCCGGGGCATCGATTGCCGCTCCCCGGCAAATAAGTAGCTGCATCAGCGGGATCTGGACGCCGGCTGCTTCCGGGTGGCAACTGGTGGCGGTCAATCCCAAAGTTGTGCACCGGCCGCCATAGGCGTTCGAGTCGGCGTTGACGTCCGCGCCGGCATCGAGCAACAGCCTGGCGATGCCGACAATGTTCGGGGGCGTCTTCTGGCGGAAGTCCTCGATGCCGTTCGCGGAGACGTAATGGAGCAGCGTCGAACGATGCGCCCGGGTGGAGCGCGCTCGCACGAGGCCGGGATCCTCCCGTAGCAGCTTTTCAAGCGTGGCGAGATCACCGCTCACGATCGCGTCCGCGGCCCGTTCGAATGCCGCCACAGACGAGCCGACGCGGATGAGAGCTTCCAAGTGCCTGGTAAACGACGCCCAGGTCGCGAAACCGTGGCTTTGCGCGATGAACAAGCGAGCGCCGGCCAACGCGCACCGGGCAACGCCGTCATTCGATTGACGAAGACTTTCCCATTGACGGACGAGTCGTTCGGCGCATCTCCCAATCACGTCCGGCGCGATCATCTCGCCGCGCAAGAGGTCCAGCATCTCTAACCAACTCTCAGCCCAATCGCGAATGCGGGCAGGGCTGCCCGACCGGCAGGCGAGCTGGAGGTCTTTGGCGAGCTTCGTATATTGGTCGAGATCGGGGCGGGGCGGAATGGGAAGCGCGTCGGACATCCAAGTCTCGTTTCACAGCGCGCCCGGAGTGCCTGCCGCAGATGGGCCGGCGCGTGCCTTGCCGCGGACTGGATGCGCCCCTCGCGCCAGAATTACTTATACCATTGCCGGACCATAATCCCGGAGACAGTCGCCGAAATTGGGCCACCCGGTTCCCGTATTCCGCGCTCCGACCGAACGGGCAGGCGATCCATGGAAGGTGGCGCCGGCGTGTCGGAAACGTTTTTGACCCTGCCCTCACTGTTCCGCGTCCGAAGGAGCGATCGTGACTCCCAGCATGGCTCGTGTGCCGCGGACAAGGGCTCGCTGGAACACGACGAGATCCAGGGCAAGCTCGATGGTCTCCGTAGCGGTCGGCAGCCGTGTTCAGCGAACAAGAAGCGGAGCGCCTGATGCCGGGCCTTTGGCCAGCCAAGGCGGACGGGCTTGCGCAACAACGCTTTGATCGTCTACAATTGTTGATCATCTAGGCATATGGCAAAGCCAACTGATCTCGTTCAAGGCACTCTGGATCTCCTGATCCTCAAGACCATCTCGCTCGAACCTAAACACGGCTGGGCGATCGCCAAGCGCATCCAGCAGGTTTCACGGGAAGCTCTCCAGATCCAGCAGGGCTCCCTGTACCCGGCGCTACACCGTCTGGAGCAGCAGGCCTGGATCAAGGCCGAGTGGCGCCCGACCGAGACCGGGCGAATGGCAAAGTTCTACTCGCTTACGCGTTCGGGACGGAAGCAACTGGAAAGGGAATTAGCGAATTGGGTTCGTCTGTCGACGGCCATCAACATCGTGGTCCAGGGGGCTTAGCCATGCGGATATTGGACAAAGCCCGTTTGCGGCTTCGGTCGCTGTTCCGCCGCCCGGATGTCGACTTCGAACTCGAAGCCGAACTTCGTTTCCACCTCGATAGGCTCATTGAAGAGAACGTTTCATCCGGCATGCCGCCCGACGAGGCCCGCCGGGCCGCGCACCGCAAGATCGGCGGCGTCGCGCAATACACGGAGGAGTGCCGAGAGATGCGCCGCGTTAGATTTGTCGAGGATCTTGTACAGGACGTACGTTACACCATTCGATCGTTAGCCAAGAGTCCAGGATTCACCGGAGTTGTCGTCGCTACGTTG
The DNA here is from genome assembly GCA_026129905.1 of Bryobacteraceae bacterium. Classification (GTDB taxonomy): domain Bacteria; phylum Acidobacteriota; class Terriglobia; order Bryobacterales; family Bryobacteraceae; genus JAHCHE01. The sequence goes on from JAHCHE010000005.1 coordinate 110,002, forward strand.
GCACTTGGGATTGGAGCGAACATCGCCATCTTTACGATCGTGCACGGAGCGCTGCTACGGCCGCTCGACTATCCAAAGCCCGATCGGCTCATGTATCTGACGGCAGAAGCCCCGGCCATTGGGAGCGCCGGAAATCCGCTCTCCGCGCGGGAGTACATCGAGTTCCGCCACATGACCCAGTCGTTCGCGGAAGTTGGCGCTTACTCGACCGGCGGCTCGGCGTACACAACCGGCGAGGTCAACCTCACGGTCGGGGATCGGCCTCTGCGGGCGCGCTCGGTCTCGGTCGATGCCCATTTGCTCAAAGCGCTCCGTATTCAGCCGGAGCGGGGACGACTCTTTCGTGACGAAGAAACCGCGCGTTGGACCGGGACGCTGCCGCCGCCGATCGCAATTCTCTCGCACGAACTGTGGCGAACAGCATTTGGAGGACGACCGATCGTTGGACAAAAGGTGGAAATCGAGGGCCGCCCCCACGAAATCGTCGGCATTATGCCACCCGGCGCCGACGTCATGGATAACCATACGCAGATTTGGTTGCCCCTCTGGCTCCACCCGAATATGGCCTCGCAACGCGAGGCCCACGTCCTATACGTCGTTGCGCGACGGAAAGACGGCGTCGCCTTCGAAGCGGCGCGGACGGAGTTGAGCGCGCTCCTCGAAAACTGGGGCGATCGCGTCGGCGCGACAGAGCATGTGCCCACGAACCGTCCCCTGCGGCCCGTGGACCACACCCTCCAATTGAGGCCGCTACAGGACGCGATTGTTGGGAATGCCAGCCGTCCAATCTGGGTTCTACAGGCCGCCGTAGGATTCGTGCTGCTTATCGTCTGCGCGAATCTTGCAAACCTGGTAATGGCTCGCGCCGGTTCACGCCGACGTGAGTTCGTGCTGCGCGCCGCTCTCGGCGCCAGCCGCGGCCGGCTGCTCCGGCAGTCAGTAACCGAAGGCGCCATGTTGTCCGGAGCCGGTGGCATTCTGGGCGTGTGGTTAGCCAGCGCCGGCGTGCGGGCGCTGATCCACGCTTACCCGACGAGCATCCCACGAACCAGTGAGCTTACGATTGATTTGCCCGTTCTGCTGGTTGCGCTCGGCCTCTCGACTGGGACTGCCCTGCTTTTCGGATTCGTGTCCCTCGGGCGCCGGAGATCGAGCAGCATGGCGACCGCGCTCAAGAAAGGCGCAAGGGGCGCCAGCGGCGCCTGGCGTCATTCCGCCCATCGTGGACTTGTGATCGTCCAAGTCGCTTTGGCGGTCATGCTGGTCATCGGAGCGGGTTTGCTGGTTCAGACAGTTTACAACCTCACAAAGATCGATGCAGGATTTGACCGGTCGCGGCTGGTAACATTCTCCCTGACCTTGCCAATGGCGAATTCAGAACCCGACACACGCGCGCAGGCATATCAACGCGTCCTCGAGAGACTTCGCACCGTACCGGGCGTGCTGGGAACGACTGCCATGTCGGGTCTGCCGCCGAATCGAACCGCCGATGCGATCGCTACTCCCATCGAGAATTACACCCGCGGCGATGGCAGGCCCTTTGAAATTATCGACTATTACCAATTCGTCATGGGCGACTATTTCGGGACCATGGGCATTCCGATCGTCGCCGGCCGCGGCTTCGAGCGAACCGACAACGCGTCCGAAGGCAAGGTGGCCATTGTCAACGAGGCTTTGGCGAACAGGATCTGGAAGGGCCAAGATCCGATTGGCCGGCGTCTGCGGCCTCCGGGTGGTTCATTTGGCGCCGGCGATAATGTCTGGCATACGGTGATCGGAGTAGCCAAGGACGTCCGGCAGCGCGGAGTGGAGCGCCCGGCAGGAACTGAACTCTACGTATCCCTTGACCAGCACAGTGTCTCTCCGCCAAGTATGAATGTGGTGATGCGGACGACGCTGCCGCCGGTCGCGCTCTCAGCGACGATCGAGCGGGCGGTGTCGGAAGTGGACGCCGCGGTTCCCGTCGTTCGGCTTCGCGACATGGATTCCGTATTCGCCGAGTCGATTCGCCGGCCGAGACTGCTGGCGCAGCTATTGGGCGCCTTTGCCGGACTGGCGCTGCTACTGGCAGCCATCGGCACGTACGGCGTGCTCTCCTACATGGTGACGGAGCGCCGGCGCGAGATCGGCATTCGGGTAGCCCTTGGCGCAGCTCGCTCTCGCGTGCTCACCGAGATCATGAAGCAAGGGCTTCAGGTCACGGCGTTGGGCGTCACCATTGGCCTTGTAGGCACGCTTGCCGTAAATCGGCTGATTGCGTCGCTGCTGTTTGGCGTTCAGCCGACAGATATTGTGACGATCGCCTTTGTGATTGCGGCGATTACGGCCGTGGCGGCGCTCGCCAGTTGGCTGCCGGCGTGGCGCGCATCGCGCGTGGACCCGAATGTTGTGCTCAGGGATGAGTAGCGGTTGAGACGCTCTTACGCCATCTGTTGTTTTCCTGGGCGGATCGCCTACACGGAGGCTGCGGCCTGTGAAAGCGCTGCCGGAACGTGCTGTTGAAGACAGGACCGATCGCCTGGCAGAAGAAACCACACACTATCGTCCCATCGGCATCCGACTTACTCTGACAGCCCGTTACCTTTCCTTGAAGTATCGTTCGTCTCTTGCTTTCAGATGTTCCATGAGAGTGGGCAGCGGATTTTTGTAACCAAGAACTGCCATTCGCTCCTTTTCCATTTCTGATGGAGGTACCTCCCGGTAATCGCCTGGGACGTCAAAGAGCGCAGGGTCCGGGTCGCCAAGCACCACGTCGGTAACCTTGTTCCGGTAAACCTTAACTTCTCCCTGGGCGCTCTTGACCTCAAGTTCGCCATAGATGTCCATACAATTCAACAGAGGCGCGCGCCACCGAGTCTCAGTAACCTGCCCCTTCTCTGGCGTCGTTTTTGTTTCTTGGTAGACGTAAGTCTCATATCCGTTGTACGACTGCTTTCCGATAAATACCCGCCGGTTGCTATTGTCTGCGCACGTCGGATCAATCTCGGGAAGGGCCTTTGGACGGCCAGGAATAATATAAGTCGTCCTTAGCTTGAACCGATCAAGCACATAGATGTACCGCCGCTCTTGGACTAGCGTCACTGCACGATCGCCAAAAAATGGTCTCCCATCGCTGTGCAACTCCCCTGGCAAAGTCACACTCGCACTCGAACCATCAGATCTAAACGCCATTCTTCGCAACAGCGAGACTGTATTGGAAGAACCTGGCAGGGTTTTCGCCGGTGGGCTTTGGTGAGCCACGACCATTGTGAACGCGCGCCGAGGCAAGGCCTGCGGCTGAAAGGCTCTCGTAACAGTTAAGCTGAGAAAGCCAAGAAGGACGGCCACTGTACCAACTAACAATCCACGTCGCACGTTAAGATCCCTCCTCTTCTTAGAATACCTCAAACACACCAGCAGCCGCAGTCCCATTTAGAAACTACGTAATATGGTAGCCTGGCAGAATTTTAGCACTACATTGACGGGAAGTCAACGCTTATTGTCGATTTGTCGTTGTAATGCATTGCTTGTTAGTACAGTATCTATTTGGATAGAATCAACACTCACATCTATCAGTTCCCGGTAACGGCGAAGCGTTGAGCAAGGTTTCTGTTTGGGGTCAAAGCGGAAGTTGAGCCTCCGCGCTCCTGCAGATTGCACGGACCAAGTCGAGAGCACCAGGGTGGTGCAACCGCTATCTGCACGTCAAGCGGCTTGCAGGCTGCCACCGGGCCAACGAGCGCTACCTCGGGTGCAAGCAGAAACTTCCGATGCCGTCACCGGCCTGTGGTGGGAATAGAGCCGGACATGAACCGCTTACCAAGTCTGGAGGGTGGACGGGTCGCCTGTTGGCGGCCGCAGCTTCGAGCGAACCGACAATGCGTCCAATGGCAAGGTAGCCATCGTCAATCGGACTGTGGCGAAAAGGATCTGGAAGGGGCAGAATCCGATTGGCCAGCGTCTGCGGCCTCCGGGTGGGTTGTTTGGCGCCAGCGATGATGGCATACGGTGATCTGAGTAGCCAAGGACGTCCGGCAGCGCGGGGTGGAGCGCCCGGCCGGAATTGAGACTCTACGTATCCCTTGCTCACCGAGATCATGAAGCAAGGGCTTCAGGTCACGACGAGCGGCGTCACCACTGGCCTGGCAGGCGCGCTTGCCGTAAATCGGCTGATTGCGTCGCTGCTGTTTGGCGTTCAGCCGACAGATACCGTGACGATTGCCTCTGTGATTGCGACGATTACGGCGGTGGCGGTGGTCGCCAGTCTGCCGGCGTGGCGCGCATCGCGGGTGGACCCGAATATTGTGCTCAGAGATGAGTAGCAGGCTGAGATCCTCTGACGCCATACTGCTCCCATCGGTGGATCGTCGCGACATAGAAGCTGAGGCCTGTGAAACTGCTTCCGGAAGGTTGCCTTGAAGACGGGACCGATCACCCGCGATGTAACGTTCGCGAGCAGTCTTCCAACCAGCGCCGAAGACCCCGGCGGCGGGCGGACCGGGACATGGTTTACTGGTTAAAGAAATGACGACGGAAAGTGCTTTTGAACTCGCGACTTCCAATATTCGCTTCGGGCCGGGCGTGACGCGCGAGGCCGGCATGGACCTGGGCGACCTGGGGGTCCGGCGGGCGATGGTTTTGACCGATCCGGGGATCGCGAAGCTGCCGCCGCTGGCGGCGGTGAAGGAATCGCTGGAGAACAGCGGCATCGAGTACGCGGTGTTCGACCGGGTGCGGGTGGAGCCGTCGCGGGATTCGTTTCTGGAGGCGATCCGGTTCGCGTCCGACGGAGGGTTCGATGGATTCGTGGCGGTGGGCGGCGGGTCGACCATCGACACGGCGAAAGCGGCGAACCTGTACGCGACGTATCCGCCGGAGGACTTCTTCGATTACGTCAACGCGCCGCTGGGAAAGGGCATGCCCGTGCCGGGCCCGCTGAAGCCGCTGGTGGCGATTCCGACGACGGCGGGGACCGGGAGCGAGACGACGGGCATCTCGATCTTCGACATGGTGGAGAAGCGGATCAAGACGGGAATCGCGCACCGGCGGCTGAAGCCGACGCTAGGCCTGCTGGATCCGGAGAACACGCGGACGCTGCCGGCGCAGGTGGCGGCCTCGACGGGCCTGGACGTGCTGAGCCACGCGATCGAATCGTACACCGCGATTCCATTCGAGAAGAGGCCCAAACCGGAGCGGCCGATTCTGCGGCCGGCGTACCAGGGATCGAACCCGATCAGCGACGTGTGGGCGCTGGAGGCGCTGCGGATGGTGGCGCGGTACCTGGCGCGCGCCGTGGAGGACCCGGGCGACGACGAGGCGCGCGGGCAGATGCTGCTGGCGTCGTCGTACGCGGGCATGGGCTTCGGCAACGCCGGCGTGCACCTGCCGCACGGAATGTCGTACCCGGTGTCGGGAATGGTGCGTAAATTCCAGCCCGAGGGCTACGAGGTGGACCATCCGATGATCCCGCACGGGTATTCGGTGATTCTCAGCTCGCCGGCGGTGTTCCGGTTTACGTCCGCCGCGTGCCCGGAAAGGCACTTGAAGGCGGCCGAGATTCTCGGGGTGGACGTGGGCCGGGCGAAGCTCGAAGACGCGGGGGAGATCCTGGCGGATGCGGTGACGGAATTCATGCAGCGGCTGAAGCTGCCGAACGGGCTGCGGGCGGTGGGGTACGCGAGCGACGACATTCCGCAGCTTGTTAACGGCACAATGCCGCAACACCGGGTGACGAAACTGTCGCCGCGGCCGGCGGGCGAGGACGACCTGGCGAAGATCTTCGAGGAAGCCATGAAGGCCTGGTAGGGGCGGCGCTCCGGAGAAGCGGCGTATTTCGTTTTTTGGAGGGAAGGCGGTTTTCGGCATAGGATAAGAGCCATGAACCGCAGAACCTTTATTCCTACCCTGGCCGCTTCCGGATTGATTCCCGCCAACGCTCAGAAAACCACCCGCAAAGGGCGGCTGAAACAGGCGGTGACGCGCGGCTGCTTCCGCGGCGGCAAGTTCGAGCTGGACGACATGTGCCGGGAGGCGGCCCGGCTGGGCGCGGTCGGTTTCGACCTGATCGGCCCGGATCAGTTCCCGGTGTTGAGGAAGCACGGTCTCATCCCCACCATGGTCCCGGGCGGCGGCAGCATTCGGGACGGCATCAACCGGAAAGAGAATCACAGCGCGATCGATCAGCGGATGCGGGCGGCGATTCAAGCGGCGGCGGACGCGGGCGCGCCGAATGTGATTGCAATGTCGGGCGAGCGCAAGGGCATGTCCGACGAGGAGGGCATGGAGAACAGCGTCCTGTTTCTGAATAAGGTCAAGAGCTTCGCCGAGGACAAGAAGGTCACCATCTGTCTGGAGCTGCTCAACAGCAAGGTGGATCATCCGGACTACATGTGCGACCACACGTCGTGGGGCGCCGAGGTGTGCAAGCGGGTGAATTCGCCGCGGGTGAAGCTGCTGTACGACATCTATCACATGCAAATCATGGAAGGCGATGTGATACGGACGATCCGGGACAACATACAGTGGATCGGCCACTTCCATACGGCGGGGAATCCGGGGCGGCACGAGTTCGACAATACGCAGGAGCTGAACTACCACGGGATCGCGAAGGCGATCGCGGATCTCAAGTTCACCGGGTACGTGGCGCACGAGTATTCGCCGCTTGGGGATCCACTGAAATCGCTGGACGACGCGCTGTCGATCTGCGACGTGTAAGGGGTTCAGTCGCGCTGGCCGGGCGGGGCTTGCGCGAGGGCGGCCTCGAGTGCTTGCTTGAGCGCGGCGTTGGAGGGATCGCGCCGGAGCGCTTCGCGGAGTTCGGCGATGCCCGGGCCCCATTGGCCGAGGCGCAGGAGCGCGGCGGCGAGGTTGGTACGAATGCCGACGTGCTCGGGGTCGAGAGCCACGGCGGCGCGGTATTTTTCGAGCGCGGCCTTCAGATCCCCGGTTTTCTCTATGGCGGCGCCTTCGTTGTTCAGTTTCACCGCGACCATGGCATTCTGGTGCTCGCGGTCGCGCGCCCGCAGCAATTCGGCGAGTTTGTCCTTAATCAATTTCGCGCGCTCGGTCTGGCCGTCCTGGCGGAGGGCGAGCTGAAGATTGTACAACGTCGACTGGTCCTCCGGATCGAGGCGGAAGGCGGCTTCGAGGTGGCGGACGGCGGGCTTGACTTTGCCCTGGCCGAGGTATTCGGATCCAAGCCGGTACTGAGCGACGGCATTCTCGGGATCCTCCTGGACGCTGCGCTCGAAGGCGGCGAGAGCGCCGGCTTCGTCGAAGAGGGTCTTGCGGGCCTGGCCGAGGTCGGACCAGGCTTCGCCGAAGTCCGGGCGGAGCGAGACGGCCTTGCGCAGCTCGGCCGCGGCTTTTTCGATTTCGTTGGCTTCCGTGTAGACCTTGGCGCGGAGGTAGTGGGGAAAGGCCGCCTCCTCGTCGTCGTCCATGATAGCGAGGGCGCGGTCGAGGCGGGAGGCGGCGAGGGGGAACTCGCCGGCTTCGAGATGAATCAGCGCCAGGCTGACGTAGGCGGGGACAAGGGAAGAGTCGGCCGCGATGGCTTTTTCGAACTGGGCGCGGGCAGCGCCGGCGTCTCCCTGGCCGGCGTAGGCTTCGCCGAGCGCGTTGTGCGCCTCGGCGGACGGGCGGAGGCGGACGGCCTCGGTGAGCTGGGCGATGGCTTGGTCGTGCTCTCCGTCTTCGGCAAGGATGCTGCCGAGCATGAGGCGCGCGTCGGCGTCGCGAGGGTCGCGCTGCACGATTTTGCGCAGGAGGCCGAGGGCTTCGCCGCGCGCGCCCTGGGCGAGGAGTTCCCACGCTTCTTCTATTGGAGACCGCTGCGGGGGGACGGGGGGCGGCTGCGCGTGGACCCAGGCGGCGCAGGCCAGCGCGAGGAGCGCGGCAAGTCTCATTTGAACTTCTCCGCGAGGGTGACGCCGCGGCCTTCGGTAACGTGGACGAGTTGGTTCACCCCGATGGAGGTCAACTTCTCGACGCGGCCGAGGGGCCAGCGGATTTCCACGTCGGCCGCCGCGGCGTCGCCAAGGCCGAAGTGCAGGCGGCGGTCGTTCACCGAAAGATACGAGGACTGGCTGAGGATTTCCTGCGCCTGGACCTTGCCGCCGTAGCGGACCGTGACGCGCGCGCCGATGGCGCTGCGGTTCGATTCGACGCCGGCGAGCTTGATTTTGAGCCAATGATGCGCGCCCGAGACGTCGTTGCGGAGCAGCGAGGGCGGCTCGTTCTGGTTGACGATCAGGATATCGAGGTCGCCGTCGTTGTCAAAGTCGCCGAAAGCGCAGCCGCGGCTGGAGTGGGCGGCCTCGACGCCGGGGCCGGCCTCGCCGATCAGCTCCTCGAATTTGCCATTGCCGAGGTTGCGAAAAATAACGCGAGGGGTGCGGTGGGGGAAATCCGCAAGTTTGTCTTCCGCTTCGGGATAAATACTTCCAGTTACCCAGAAAATATCCGGGTATCCGTCGTTATCCAGGTCGACGATGCCGGTTCCCCAGCTTACGAAACGGGTCTCGACGCCGAGTCCGGAGCGGATGGTGACGTCGCGGAAGTTGGCTTCGCCATCGTTGAGATAGACGGCGGGGGTGTCGTCGCGGAAGTGCATTTTGACGATATCGAGGCTGCCGTCGAGGTTGAGGTCGCCGACGGCAAGGCCCATGCCTGCCTGCAACATCCCGTCCTCGCTGAGGGCGACGCCGCGTTCCAGGCCCTGTTCGCTGAACGTGCCGTCGCGGTTGTTGAGCAAGAGCAGGCTCGGCGTGGAATCGCAGGCGACGTAGATGTCTGGCCAGCCGTCGTTGTCGAAGTCGGCGGCGGCGACGGTGAGGCCGTAACCGCCTTCGAGCTTGCCGATGCCGGACGCATCGGTGACGTCGGTGAACGTGCCGTCGCCGTTGTTGCGGTAGAGCAGGTGATGGCCGTACGGGAGGCCCTGCGGCCCGCAGTTTACCGGCACGCCCATGTAGTTGCAGTAGCCGGTTTCGTCGGGGCGCGGGATGGATCTCATGTCGAAATCGACGTAGTTGGAGACGAACAGGTCGAGTTTGCCGTCGCGGTCGTAATCGACAAAGGCGCAGCCGGATCCCCAGCGGACGGCGCGGGTCAGCAGTCCGGCTTCCTTGGTGACGTCGGTGAACGTGCCGTCGCCGTTGTTGCGGTACAGGACGTTGCGGCCCCAGTAGGTGATGAAGAGATCCTCGAAGCCGTCGTTATTGTAGTCGCCCACGGTGACGCCGTAGGCGTAGCCGGTCCGGAACAGGCCGGCTTGCTCGGTGACGTCGGTGAAGGTCCCGTCGCGGTTGTTCCGGTAGAGCCGGTTGGTGGCGTCGCGGGGCGGATCGCGAAAGCGTGAGCCGGAGAGCACGAGGACATCGAGCCAGCCGTCGTTGTCGTAGTCGAAGAAGGCGGCGCCGCAGCTCATGGTCTCGATGATGTAGTCGGTCCCGTCGGGGCGGCCGCCCACGGCGATTCCGGTCAGGCCGGCCTGGGGGGCGACATCGGTGAAACGGGCGTGGAACGGGAGTCCGGATGGCTTGGCGCGGGGCGCGGGCTTGACGCCGCGGGATGCCATGCCCTGGGCGCGCTCTGAAGGATGCTGTCCGAAGAGGCGGGCGGCCGGCGCGGCGAGCAGGCCTATGACGGCGCGTCGGGGAATACGACTCATGACAGGGCCCGGCGGAGTCCGATCAAATTCGAGTATAGACGGAAGCGGCGGCGGGAGGTCCCGCCGCCGCGTGCGGATTGGGATTGAGGTTCGCCGTTCGGCCGGAGGCCGCACGGCTAGTGCTTAGAAGATGATCCTCATGCCAATTTCGACTTGGCGGCCGGTGACGCTGCCCAGTTGCATCGTCTGCGGGCCGAAGGTTGCGGCGGGCGAGCCCTGGTAGAGGGCCTGGCCGAACAACGAGCTGGCGGGATTCAGATCGGGGTTGCCCCGGTTCAACTTGTTGGTGGCGTTAAACGCCTTCATTTCGAGCTGCGCCTTAAACCGTTCGGTAAGGTCGAACGTCTTGGCGAGAGTGGCGTCCACCAGCATGTAGTTGGGGCCGGTAAGGCCGTCATACTGGAACGGATTGTTTCGGATGACGTAGGTGCCGGAGGGGAGAGGCTTCAACTTGCTGGTATCGAACCAGCGCTGAGGCGTCGGATCGTCGATGGTCGGATCGCCGGATGCGATGAGCTTTCCAAATCGCAGGTATGCGCCGGAGAAGTAGGTCACCAGTCCGGTCACCTTCCAGCCGCCGACGATGGCCTCGGCCGCCCTGGGCATCGAGTTCAGGTAAGGCCGTCCCTTACCGAATGGAATTTCCCAACTGCCGGCTGTGGTGACGCGGTGACGGGGCTGGTTGCTGTTCAGATAGTTCAGGTTGTTGTTGAATTCGTCGAGTTCGTTGAGGAACTGCTGCGTCTTCTCGCGAATGTGCACGTAGGCGAAGATGAAGTTCCAGCCCCTGGTAAACGCCTTCTGCGCCTTGAGTTCGAACGAGTGATAGCGCTCGGCGGCGCCCAGCGTGCCGACTTCGTAAAGGCCGCCGTAGTGCGGGTACGGATTCAGCAAGGAAGCCAGGGAGACCGTCTTCTGATTGCGCAGCGCGCCCGGAAACAGCTCCGGGGTCAGGTACTGATAGAAGGGGTTTGCCACGTTGACGTTGATGGCGTTCTGCTGCGCTTCGCGGAGGCGCGGGTCGACCTGGTTGATGTTCATGCGTGTGTAGTGCTGGTTGCCGATGTTGAAGAACCAGGTGGCCGAAGCCACGATTTCGCCGGGCAACTGGCGCTGGAAGTTGAAATTGAAGCGGTCGTTGCGAGCCTTCTTCAGCGGGTCGCGCGGATACCACAACAGCGGAGCGCCGCCGCGGCCGAGGTCGCCTCCGTATCCTTTGCCTTTCACGGGCAGGAGCGGATTGACGGAAGCCGGGAAGGGATCGGAGATTTTCTGCTGCGGCACGCCCTCGACGAGCGCGGCCGTGTTCTGGTAGCCGCGCATCCCGAAGAAGGGCGGTTCGAGGAAGCTGACGGTTTCGAAGCCCGAGACCGGGGCTTGGCTCAAGACCATCTCGTAAGGAAGCAAGAACCGGGCGTAGCCGATGCGCAGGGCGGTTTTATCGTCGAGACGAATCGCGACTCCAGCGCGCGGCGACAGCGCCAGCTTCTGCGGGTTCCACATGCCCTTGTTGTTGCTGTCTGTCCAAAGCCACTGGCCATTCCATTTGTAGAAGCCGCTACCCACCAAGGCGAGGGCCTCGGCCGGCATCTGGGGAGGATTGTTCTGCATTTCCTGGACGGGCACGGAGAGGTCGAGGCCGCGGGAGAAGTTGTAGCCCGGGTCGTGCCAGGCGGACTCGTATTCGTTGCGGAGACCCAGGCTGAGGGTGATGTTGCGGTTCACCTTCCAGTCGTCCTGAATGAACATGCCCCAGAATTCGACGTGAGGATCCGGGGCCGGGCCACCGATCATCTGGGTGGTGTCATCGAGGGCGCCGAGCAGGAAGGTGGCGAACCCGTCGCCGTTTTGCCGGGTGTTGGGACTGACGAACGTCTCCGCCGTCAGGCCGACGGGAAACTGAAATTGGGACGTGTTGCCGACAAAGGTAGTGCCGTAGCCGCGCCGGTGTTCGAGGCCGACTTTGAGGTAATGGGAGCCGCGCTGCTGGGCGATCTTGGCGTTGTACTTCATGCCCTGCGGTTTCTGGTTCCAGTAGAAGCCGCGGCCGCCGAAACCCCGGCCCCCGATGTTGAGGAGCGGGAAGTAAATGGGAACGCCCTTGGAGACCTCATGGTTGGATTTGTACCAGGAGTTGCTGGGCCACAGCGACGCCCAGCCCTCGCTACCGAATTCCTCGGAGACGTAGGCATCGATGACGTTGTCCCAGCTTCCGCGGAAGTTCACCACCGTGCTGGGGTTGACGGTCCAGATCACATCGCCCGAAACCTGGTTTGCGTCTCTCACGCTGCCCGTGGGCACGTACAACGCAGAGTTGTTGGGTGTGGGATCGTTCTGGGTGTTGTCGGTGTGGTAACGGCTGACGCGCCCGTAGACTTTCCAATTGTCGTTGATGTTGTAGTCCACCCGCTCGGAGAAGTTGTAGTAAGTCCATTTGTTCGTCAGGCCGATCCTGAAGTTGTCCACCTTGTTAAATCCGACGCCGGGATTATTGGGATCCCAGAATTCCTTCAGCAGGGCGGCGGAGAAGGGGTCGAAGCGGCTCTGGGGGACGACGTTGCCGGCGAACGGAGTGCGGAGGAATTTCCCGGAGGCGGGATCGAGGTGGGTGGTCCAGGGATCGTAAATGGCGCGGAGGCCGCCGTCGGCGTTCAGCGATTGGGAGAAGTCGCCGCCGCGTTCGAGAGGAGTCGGCACCGTGGTAACGAAGCTGGCGGGCTCGTTCACTTTCCAGTATTCCAGCGAGAGGAAGCTGAACAGCTTGTTCTTGATGATCGGGTTGCCGAGGGTGCCGCCCATCATGTGCTGGCGCGTCGCGTTGATGGTATTCCGGGTACGGTCCGCCCGGGCGTTCAGCCAGGGGTAGCGGCCCAGATAGAATGTGGAGCCGTGCCACTCGTTGGTGCCGGACTTCAGCGTCATGCTGATCAAGCCTCCGGCGCTGTGTCCGGATTCGGCGTCGACGGGGTTCTGGGAGACGACGACTTCCTGCACGGCGTCGGTGTTGGGGGGATAGCTGTTCTTGTGGCCGATCCCGATCGGGCTGCCGTCGATCTGGAGATCGTTTTTCAGGTTGGTGCCGCCGCCGAGGTCCACGCTGTTGGCGGCCCAGGAGTGGAACGGCTGCATCTCGCTCCGCGTGTTGACGGCCGAGGGGGCCAACAGCGTTAGTTTGAAGGGGTTGCGGTCGATGCGGGGGATTTCCGCAGCGAGGCGGGAGTCGACGGTGAAGTCCTTGTTGGCCGAATTGAACTGCACCGAGACCGGCGACTCGCTAACGGTGATGCTTTCCTGAACCGCGCCGGGTTGGAGGGTGGCGTTGACGGTGATGTCGCCGCGCATCTGGGCAACGACGTTCTCCTGGATAAAGCGGGAGAAACCGGCGAATTCCACCGTGACGGTGTACGTGCCGGGGTCCACCAAATCAAAGAGATACAGACCTGTTTCACTTGTTTGGCGGACGACCTTGATCCCGGTGTTGACGTTCAACAGGGTGACGGTGGCGCCGGCGACAACCGCCTGGGACTGGTCGGTAACGATCCCGGAGATGCGGGCGCGATAATTCTGCGCCGCGCCGGCGGCCGGAAACAGTAACAGCGCCGCCGCCAGGAATGCCCACACACAAATGGCTTTATGCCTCATAGTGCCTCACACTTCTGGTTGTTCGTTCCTTTCGTTGCTTCGGACCCTTGCCTGCAAAAAGCGAGTATTCGAACTCAATCGTTTACCCGTGAAGCTGTGGTCTATGAGGAGTTTAGCTCTTGCTCGCCAAAGGGACAACGTGAAACGCGTTCTTAACTCTTTTTGCAAGTTACTGATAAGAAGCGCGGGAAAAGGCGCTTCCAGGGAAGAGCGTTAAGAACGTACGGACGGCGCCGCCAGCCCGTTCGGGCTCGGAGCGGGGTCGTCGCGGGCGGACGTTCGACACGTGGCCTCCAACATATTGAAATTTCGGCGGGAGGGACGTTAATTCCACGTTATTAACCTCCGTATGTGTGATATACTTAGTCCGTCTTGACGAGCAACGCTCTCGCGAAGTCGAACCGGGATGCGCTGTTGTGCGAAAGAATCTCGGTTCTCCCGATTTCCAGCCGGTCCCGGGTCCGGGAACACCTGATGAAGGTTCTGGCGAATCCCGCATTCCGCGGCTCGAAACGGAGTCACGATCTGCTTCAGTACGTGGTGGAGAACGCGTTGACGGAGAGGTTCGACTCGCTGAAGGAGCGGATCATCGGGATGGAGGTGTTCGGCCGGCCGGCCGAGTACGACACTTCGGTCGATTCGGTGGTACGGGTCACGGCGAACGAAGTCCGCAAGCGCCTGGCCCAGTTTTCCATGGAAGACAGCGGCGGAAGCCCTGTGCGCATCGAACTGCCGGTGGGGTCCTACATTCCGGAGTTCCACCTGACGGCGGAGCGCGCGGGGCCGGAAGCCGCGCAGATCCGGGTTCCGGAGGCTGAACCTCCGGCGCGGGCAGAGGCCATCGAAACCGAACAGCCAAAACGCGAGACGGCTCCAGCGAAAGCAACGGCGACGCGTTGGTGGGCGGCGGCGCTCGTTCTCGCCATCCTTGCCATCCTGGCATCGAACGCCTGGTGGTGGCGGCGGACGGAGACGCTGGTGCGGGAGGGCTGGGTCGGCGGGGACAGAGACCTGCCGAAGACACTGCCCTGGTCGGCCCTGGCGGAAGGAACGGAAAGGCCGGTCTTCGTCGTGCTGGCGGATGTCGCGGCAGGCACGTCGCAGGAACTGCTGGGGCGGCCGCTGTCGTTGACCGACTACATGCGGCACAGTTATCTCGAATCGCCGGGGCCGGTCGGCAAGGAGTCCATGGAACTGGCGCGGAGGATGGCGAGCCGGCCGTACACGTCGGCCACGGACGCGGCGCTGGCAGCGCGGTTTCTTCAACTGCACCCCCAGTTGAACCGGCGGATCGCCGTACGTTTCGGGCGGAACCTGCGGATCGAAGACCTTAAGGAAAGCAACGCGATCCTGCTGGGCGGCGGCTATTCCAATCTGTGGGAACGGCTGGTGGCGCCGCAGGCGAACTTCCGGATCGAGTTCGAGACGAGCGCGGGCATGCACGTGTGCACGAATCGCTCGCCCAAGGCCGGCGAAGCGCGCAAGTACGCGCCCGCGGGGCCGACGGGCACCACGGGGGTGGCGTATGCCCTGGTCAGCCTTTTGCCCGGACCGCGGGAGAACGGCCACGTGTTGCTGCTGGCGGGGACCAACACGGAAGGAACGCAGGAGGCCGGCGACTTCGTGTCAAGCCGGGAGCGGATCAGCGATGCGCTGCGGAAGATTGGGGTGGACCCCAAGGGTCCGGCCCGTCATTTCGAGCTGCTGTTGAAACTGGACGCCGTGGCGGGCAGCTCGTACCATTCCGAGGTGATCGCGCACCGGGTGATCGTGAGCGGCGCGGCGGATTGAGGGACCGCTCCCGGCTCAGGGACGGCGCGCGGTTGCCGTGACCGGTTCGCTCCAATAGGATGTTGGCAGGAGCGTGCATGAGCAGTGTCGCGCAGTCGTTGGTGACGTGGGCGGAATTCCTCCGGTTGCCGGAGCCCCCGGGCGGGCAAGCGATATGAACTTCACGTGGAGGTCCTTTCACCCTCGAACACCTCCGCCAAAGTGAACCGGCAGCGGATCATCGCTCTGTCGGCGGGAACACAGGAGTTCTGGGTGGTGGACCCGGGGGCGCGGACTGTTCACGTGACCAGTCTCGGGGGCGCGGCGGGCCAAGCCGTTTCGTCGACAGTGCTCGGCGGCACGGTCGAGGTGGACCAGATTTTCGCTGCGTTGTGAAAGGGCGGCGCCACTCGTGGCGACGCGGCTACTGCTGGAGCGCGGGGATCGGATCGGGAGGCCGGGAGACTCTGCCCGCTTTCGCCTCGTCGATCTGGATGTTGTGGGTCCGGAGCGTGAGGCCAAGGGACTGGTCGAGATCCACGCGGGCCTTGGCGTACGTGGCGAGGGCGGCCACCTCGTTGGACTGGGCCTGGGCGAGGTCGCGCTGATACTGAATCACGAAGAAAACGGTTGAGGCGCCGAGCGCGTATTTCTTCTGTTCGGCTTCGAGGGTCTGCTCCTGCAGGATGCGTTCCTGCACGGCGGCGTCGTAAAGGGCGCGCGCCTGCATCACGGCGATCTGCGCGTTCTGCACCTGGACGCGGATGTTGTTTTTCAGCGAGCGCTCGCGGAGTTCCTGCTGGCGAAGCTGGAGCGAATCGCGAATGTAGTCGGACTGGGCGGAGCGGTTGCGGATGGGGATGCTCAACTGGAACGCGATGCCGTAGTCGGGGAAGTTGCGGCGGAGAAGCTGGCCGAGATTGCTGCCGAAGCCGCCGACGAAGTAGGGGTCGGCGGGCTGGGTGATGCCGGGGCGGTGCAGGAAGTTCGGCTCGCCAGCGAGGGCGTTGTTGTTGAAGAAGGCGATGGCATCCAGCGAAGGCAGCAGCGCGCTCCTGCTGCCGGCCATGCCGATGCGGGTGTTTTCGATGTTGACCTGGGTCTGCTCGACCTCTCGGCGGTTCACCATGGCAGTATCGACCAGGTCTGCGATCGGCTGGAGGGGCTCCTGCGGCGGGATGTTGATGCGGTCGGTGGCGATAACGCGGGCGGAGGAAAGCATCGGGCTTTCGACGCCGTTTTTCGAGAGCGAGTTCTTGAGCACGGTTTCCTGCTGAAGGAGGCGGGTTTCCGAGGCGGTGAGTTCCTGTTGGCGCCGGGCGACCTGGGCTTGGGCGCTGACGATTTCGATGGGCGCCAGGGTACCGATCTCCACCTGCTTCTTGTTGTCGTTGTAAAGCTTCTCGGCCAGCGCCAGCGCCTGCTGCTTGACCTTAACGTCCTCGGTGAAACTCACCAGGTCCCAATAGAGCTTGACGACCGAGGCCACGGTGGCGATCACCTGCTGCTCGAACACCAGGTCGGTGACGTGGAGATTGTTCTTGGCGATGCGGATGTTGCGGTTGTTCACGGCCCGGCCGAAACCCTGGAGGAGGCGCTGACTGATCTGCAACTGCCAGTTCGAGGAGAAGAAGGGGTTGAGCGCGCTGGCGAGGTTGTTGCTTTGGGAATAGTTGCTGTTCCACCCGAAACTGGCGGTGGTGCCGGTGAGCCAGTTCTGTTCAAAGCCCATGTTGCCGGCGTGGTTGTCGAAAACGAAGGAACTGACGCCGCCGGTGGTGATGGTATTGCTCTGGGGGGTGGAGCGGTGGCTGAAGGCGTAGCGGAAGAAGAACCGCGGGTCCAGCACGGGGGTGGCGACGCCGGTTTGCGTGATGATGGCGCCGCCGGCTTCGGTGGCGGTGGTTCCTGTATCCTGACCTCCCCCGCCGCTGCCGGAAGTGCGCACGCCGGCGCTGGTACCGGCGGCGGTTCCGGTGACCTGGGCTTCGACGCTGGCGGCGCCCTGGGTAACCGATTGCGGGACGCCGCGGAGGAGTCCGCCCGCCTCGGCGCGCATCAGGTCCGCGCGCGCGATCTGCGGTCCGTAGCGCTGGATCTCGATGTCGAGGTTGTTTTCGAGCGCGAGCGCGATGGCATCGTTCAGCGACAGGTAGAGCCGGCCGGCGCGGACCAGCCTTTCAAGGCGCTCGGTGTTGGTGAGATTCACGGGCGAAATCGTCTTGGCGCGATAGGGATCCGTGACCCAGGAATGCTCCGGGTGCTGCCAGGAATACTGCTGGGCCAGGCCCGCCGGCGCCGCCATCAACAGGGCGCACAAGATTGCTGCAATCGACTGCACGGTTTTCATGAATTTACTTCCTGCTCGTTGGAATCAATGCCTACTGGAATATATACGCGACCGGGAGGCGGTGTTGTTCCTTTAAACCTCAATGTTATAGTAGGCTTTTGCGCGCGGGCAAGGCGGAGGCCTCCGGTGAGAAGAGCCTGCCCGGCGCGGCCGCGGCCGACGCCAAACCGATGAGGCGTATCAAAGTCACCCTGAGTTACGACGGGACGGACTTTCATGGGTGGCAGATCCAGCCCGGGCTGCCGACGATCCAGGAGGCGGTGGAGCGCGTCGTCGCGGAGATCGAGGGCGCTCCGGTGCGGGTCACCGGGTCCGGGCGTACCGACGCGGGCGTCCACGCGCTGGCGCAGGTGGCGGCGTTCTCGCTTCGCAATCCCATTCCGACGGACAATCTCCGCCGGGCGATGAACCGGCTGCTGCCGGCCGAGATCCGCATTCTGGCGGCGGAAGAAACGGCGCCGGAGTTCCATCCCATGAGAGACGCGATCGCGAAAACGTACGAGTACCGGATATTCCGCGCCGAGGTCTGTCCGCCGTTCGAGCGGCGCTACCTGCATCACTATCCCTATCCTCTGAACGTGGATCGCATGGCCGAAGCAGCGCCGCTGTTCGAAGGCGAGCACGACTTCACGTCGTTCGCGGCCTCCGACAAGAGCGACGAGCTGGGACGGTCGAAGGTTCGGGCCATCTTCTCGTCGAGCATCGAGTGCTTTGCGGACCGCATCGTTTATCGCGTGCGCGGCGGCGGCTTTCTCAAGCACATGGTTAGAAACATCGCCGGCACGCTGATCGAGGCAGGCAAGGAGAACCTGGGCGTCAAGGAACTCACGGTCCTGCTGCGCGGCGATGCCGGCGTCAAAGCGGGACCGACCGTTCCGCCGAACGGTCTCTTCCTCATCGGCGTCGAGTACTAAGGCGCCGGGCGCGCGGCTCCAGCCGAGCCAACGCGCTCCGCGTATCGATAAAACGCTCGCCAAATGTCCTGAGAATGAGCAGGCCGGCGACCAGAGCGGAAGTCCGCGCGTTCAATCGGTTAGGGGACGGCAGGCGAGGGCGGCTGTCCGCTTTCGACACGCGAGCGTCCGAGTGCGGACGCCAGGGTCAGGAAGTCGAAGTCGCAACCGAGGTTGGCCTGGGTGACGTGTTCGAGGAACAGGCGTCCGTAGCCGCGGTCGTAGTGAGGCGGCGGGGGCGTGAAGGCGGCGAGGCGGCGCTCGATCTCAGCGGCGGGAACGCGCAGGTTGAGGCGGCGGTTGGGCGCGTCGAGTTCGATCTCGTCTCCGGTTTCGACGACCGCCAGGGGCCCTCCGATGGCGGATTCGGGCGCGACGTGGAGGACAACCGTACCGAAGCTGGTTCCGCTCATCCGGGCGTCGGAAATGCGCACCACGTCCGTGACGCCGCGCTTGAGCAGGACCTTGGGCATGGGCATGTGGCCCCATTCGGGGAAGCCGGGGCCGCCCTTGGGGCCGGCGTTCTTCATCACCAGGACGGAGTGCTCGTCGACGGGGAGGTCCTCGCTTTCCACCTGCTGTTTCATCTGTTCGTAGCGGTCGAACACGAATGCCTTGCCGCGATGGACCAGCAGGTGAGGCGACGCAGCGGTCGGCTTGATGACGGCGCCATCCGGACAGAGATTGCCGTAGAGGATGGCCGTACCGCCTTCGGGATGCAAGGGCGCGTCGAGCGTGCGGATGACGGCGCGGTTGTGGCACTCGGCGGAGGCGACGTTCTCGGCGATGGTCCTGCCGTTCACGGTGAGACAGGCGCCGTGGAGGAGCGGGAGCGCCTCGCGCATCACGACGGGAAGGCCGCCGGCATAGAAGAAGTCCTCCATGAGGAACTCGCCCGAGGGCTTGACGTTGGTGATGTAAGGGCTGCGGCGGGAGAGGCGGTCGAAATCGTCGAGCGCGAGGCGGATGCCGAGGCGGCCGGCGATGGCGATGAGGTGAACGACGGCGTTGGTGGAACCGCCGAGGGCCATGTCGACGACGATGGCGTTTTCAAATGCCTCGCGGCTCATGATGCGGGAAGGGCGGAGATCTTCGGAGACCATTTCGACGATGCGGCGGCCGCTGCGTTCGGCGATGGCGAGGCGTCGGGAGTCGGGCGCCGGGATGCTGGCGCAGCCGGGCAAGGTCATGCCGAGCGCTTCGGCGATGCTGGTCATGGTGGAGGCGGTGCCCATCACCATGCAGTGGCCGGCGCTGCGCGCGATGGCGCCTTCGATCTCGCACCACTCCTCGTCGCCGACTTCGCCGATGCGATGGAGGTCGTAGAGCTTGCGGCCGTCGGTGCCGGAGCCAAGCTTGCGGTTCTTCCAGACGCTGCTGAGGGCGGGGCCGCCGGGGACGACGATGGCGGGCAGGTCCGCGCTGGCCGCGCCCATGAGTTGGGCGGGGGTGGTTTTGTCGCAGCCGCACAGCAGGACGACGCCGTCCATGGGATAGCCGCGGATGCATTCCTCGACGTCCATGGCCATGAGGTTCCGCAGGAGCATCGCGGTGGGCTTGACGAAGGGCTCGCCGAGGGAAATGGTGGGGAATTCGAGCGGAACACCGCCGGCTTTCCAGACGCCGCGCTTGACGGCTTCGGCGACTTCGCGCAGGTGGCGGTTGCAGTGGTTCAGCTCGCTCCAGGAATTGCAGATGCCGATGACGGGCTTATCTTCAAAAATGTCGGCATTAAGACCTTCGGAGCGGAGATAGGCGCGGCGGGCGAAGGCGTAATATTCGTTTTCAAAAAACCAGCGGCTGCTGCGTAATTCTCGTTTCATTATTCCTCGTTTCGCGCGCGGCGAGAGACGCCAGCGGGCGGCGCGGGCGGCCGCGTCAGCTTGCCTCGATATCCCAGCCGAAGCCGGGCTCGTCGGAAGGCTCGGCGTAGATGCCTTCGGGGCCGCGGGTGATGCGGTTGTCCTCCTCGTAGCGCTTATAGACCTCGGGCGGGCCGCCGGGCGCGGGCATGAAGAGTTCCGCCCAGGGGCTGTTGACGGTGGCCATGATGAAGTGCATCGAGTCGCGGCTGCCGCCGCCGTGCGGAATCACCGGGATGTCGTAGGCCGAGGCGAGGGCGGCGATGCGCCGCAGCTCGGTGAGGCCCCCGCACCAGTGGATGTCGGGCTGCCATATCTCGGCGGCATTGTGAGCCAAAAGCTGGCGGAAGCCGTAGCGGGTATATTCGTGCTCGCCGGTGACGATGCGGGTGGACTTGATGATCTGGCGCAGGCGGCCGAAGCCCTCGTAGTCGTGGGGCTGCAGCACTTCCTCCATCCAGTAGACGCGGTAGGGCTCGAGCAATTCGGCCATTTCGATGGTGTAGCGCTCGGTCCAGGCCATCCAGCAGTCGAGCATGATGTCGCCGTCGGGGCCGAGAGCCTCCCGGGTCCGCTTGACGAGTTCCGTGTTCTTTTTCTGGCCGTCGCGGCCGTCGGCGGGGCCGTGAGGCATGGCGAGCTTGAGGCGCTTGTAGCCGAACTCGATGTGCTGCTCGATGTCGTTGCCGGTGCAGTAGGCGGGGATGCGCGGCTTGGTTTTGCCGCCGAGGAGTTTGTAGACGGGCATGCCGGCGGCCTTGCCGATGAGGTCCCAGACGGCGAGGTCGACGCCGCTGATGGCGTTGATGACGGCGCCGGCGCGGCCATAGGACATAGTGGAGCGCCAGAGGATGTCCCAGATGCGCTCGACGTCGAAGGGGTCTTTGCCGAGCAGGAGCTTGGTGAGGTGGCCTTCGACGATGGCGCCGCCGGCGGGACCGCCGGTTCCGTAACCCTTTAGCCCTTTGTCGGTGGCGATTTCGACCCAGAAACTGGGCAGCTTTCCGGGGTCGGGCTGAAACAGCGACCGCATGGGCTTGTATTCCTCGTAGATCGACATGGGATTGGCCACTTCGACGCCGCCGGTGGACCAAGAGCCGGCGGCGGGCTTGTAGTCGGGCACGGGGCGGCGCTGGCGGACATTCACCAGGCGGACGGAGGTGATTTTCATGCCGCTGGCGGCGGCGGGGCGCGGCTGGGCGCTTAATGAGGCTCCGGCCGCGGCGACGGCGGCCGGGGCGTGGGCTAGAAAGCTTCTGCGGCGCATGCGTTTATCTCCTTCGTTCAAGCGTCGTTGGAGCGGATTCTTCCGTGGCCGGCGAGGCCGGTTAAAGAAGATGCCAATCGTTGCCGATTATTGGTTGGGAATTCGTGTGATGTCAAGGAGACCCTCGCTATGACCGCTCGACGGAGCTTCGCCCTAATCGCCGCGTGGGGACTGGCGGCGGCGCTCCTGCCGGCTCAGGACAAGGTGGCCCAGTTCTCCGTCCTGACGGACTACTCGCTGGCGCTGTTCAAAGTGGACGGCAGAAACTACTACGGGAAGGCGACGTTCTCGTGGCCGGAAGGCACGACGCACGTGCTGGAGTTTCCCTCGACGGAAGGATATCAGTACGCCGCCGGCGGCGCGAGCCGCTTCGGGTTCCAGGGCTGGGAAGACTCGACCGGGCTGCTGCCGAATCCGGACAACACGGTGCAGGTGGTGGTAGCGAACGCGGCCATCAAGTACTACAAGCTGCGGCTGGAGGCCGAATACCGGGTGAAAGTGAACTTCTGGAAGGGCGAGGCAACCGGGGCAGGAGGCGTGCCGCCGGCGGTGTGCGGCCCTCCGGACGGCGCCCCGATCAGCAGCTTCCGGCCCGGCGTGGTGTTGATCGGCGACGCGTGCCTTTCCCAGGACGCGGAACTGTGGATGGTGGCGGGAACGTACAACCTGGCGGCGTTTCCGTATCCGGGGTTCGCGTTCACCGGGTGGAGCATCAACGACGGCGGTCCCAACGCGTTTCTGCGGACGCTCGACGTGCGGACGCCGCTGGTGGTGGCCGTCTACTTCCGCCCGGCCAAACGTCTCAAGTTCATCACGGAACCACTGGGATTGCAGGTGCTGCTCGACCGGACAGCCACGCCGACGCCGGCGGTCCTGCCGTGCGCCGAGAACCAGACGCTGCCGCGGAGCGCGCCTCCGGGCATTCCGGCGATGTGCATCGGGGAGGTGGATTGGGCGCTGAACTCGCAGCACGTCATCGGAGCAACGTCTCCGCAGAAGGACAGGATCGGGAAATACTGGGTCTTCAAGGCGTTCAACAACGGGATGGAGAATCACGCGCTGTACACGGTGCGGTCGCTACTGCCGGAGACGATTACCGCGAAGTTCGTCCAGGGGGCGCAGGTGAGTTTCCTGACGACGCCGACGGGGCTGAAGCTGACGGTGAACGGGCGGGACAACTGGCCTTCCTATAATTTTGTGGCGGCGGCGGGCGACAAGTACACGGTGACGGCGCCGGCGCGACAGACCGGACCGGACGGGCGCACGTACGTGTTCCGAGGCTGGTCCAACGGCGGGGAGGCGACGCAGGAGGTGACGGTTCCCGCCGATGCGGTGGAGCGCGGATTCCGGATCACCGCGACCTACGAGATGCTGGGCCGGACGCTGATCTCGACCGAGCCGGCGGGAACGCCGGTGGAAGTGGACGGCGCGACGTGCGACACCCCGTGCGCAATCGACAAGCCGGACGGGACGGAGGTGCGGCTGGCCGCGCCGGCGCGGCGATCGATCTCCCACGTACACCGCCTCGAGTTCGCGGCATGGTCGGATGGAGGGCCCAGGGAGAGAACCCTCAAGATCTCGGGCCGGGAGCCGCTGCGGCTGACCGCGAACTACACGACGTATTACCGGCTGGAGACGGCCTCGCAGCCGGCGGGCGGCGCGAGCTTCGCGCTGACCCCGGCCTCGGCGGACGCCTTTTATGCGAAGGACGCCTGGGTGACGGTTGCGGCGAAAGCCCACGACGGCTACCGTTTCCGGCGCTGGGGCGGCGATCTGGATCACACGTATGACGTGGCGACGCTCCAGATGACGGTTCCGCACTCGCTGATCGCCCTGCTGGACGAGGTCCCGTACATCCCGCCTGCCGGGGTCCGCAACGCGGCCGGACTGACGCCGAACGAGGAAGTGGCGCCCGGTTCGATTATCTCGATCTATGGCGGCGGGCTGGCGCCTTACCTGGCAGGCGGCGGGCAGAACCCGCTGCCACAGACGATTGCCGGCGTCACAGTGGAGGTGGCATCGCGGCTGTTGGCGCTGCTGTTCGTCTCGCCGGCGCAGATCAACGCGGTGTTGCCGTACGATCTGCCGGAGGGGACGCACAGGTTGACGGTCCATCGGGACAGCCTCGCGGACGTGACGGGAGAATTTAAGGTCCTGCGGAACTCGCCCGGCCTGTTCACGCGCCTGTTCGACGAAAGGCTGTTCGTCATGGCGTCGCACGAGGACGGCTCGGCGGTGACGCTGGAGAGTCCGGCGGCGCGGGGAGAAACGATCCGCATCTACGGGACCGGTTTCGGGCCGTACGATCGGGCGGCGCCGTACGGGTTCAACTTGCCGGGCTCGCCACGGTTCACCCTGGCCGATCCGCTGGAACTGTTCGTCGCGGGAAGGCCCGTCAAACATGAATGGGCGGGCGGCGCGGCCGGCTATGCGGGCGCGGACGTTCTGCACCTCCGGATCACGGACGAACTGCCGGCGGCGGCGACCGTGGATCTGAAGGTACGGATCAACGGCCGGGAGAGCAACGAGATTCTGTTGCCGCTCAAGTAAGCATCCACGACCGCCCGAGGCGCGACGACGGGGCCGAGCGGCGTGGCCCGGGAGTTCCCGTGATTGGTTGCAATCAGGTTGCATATAGGCTTCAGGTCTGTTAATGTTTCAGCAAGATGACACCTGTTCTGCAGCCGTTGCCGCTGCCACGGGTCGAGGTCAGGTCGCCGGTCGCGGACGCGGTGGTTGGCCCTCGGCGGATCGTCAACTGGTTGTTCGGGCTGATCGTATTGTTGGTGGCCGCGTCGCTGGCCGGACAAGTAGCGAAGTACTACTTCGGGCATGATCACCTGCTCGGGCTGGTCCGGCTGTTCCATCTGGACGCGGAAGCCAATGTTCCCACGTGGTTTTCCTCGGCCGGCCTTGCCTGTTGCGCGGTGTTGGCGGCGATTATCACCCTGCAGGTGAGACGGACCGGCGGGCGACGAATGCTCGAGTGGGCTGGGATATCGGCGATCTTTTTGGGGCTGTCGATTGACGAAGGGGCGCAGATTCACGAGCTGGCATCTCCGGTCATGGGGCGCCTCGGGTTTGTCGAGCGCACTTTCAGCGCCGAGTGGGTGGCGCTGGCCGTGATCGTTGGCGCGGTTCTCGGCATCGCGTACTGCCGGTTCTTCTTTACGTTGCCCAGAGCGACGCAGGCCCACTTCGCGCTTGGCGCGTTGCTCTACGTCGCCGGCGCCGCCGGCGTGGAGACCGTGGCCTGGACGCTGGTGGACAGCCCGGGGCAGACGACTTTCGTGTACGAGCTTGTCGCAACGCTGGAGGAGGCGCTGGAGATGACGGCAATCGTGATCTTCCTGCGCGGGCTGCTGCTTCACCTCGCTGCTAACTTCCGCGACTTCACCGTGCGCTTCGCACGGGACTAACCGAGAAGCCGAGGAACGCCAGAAGCCCGGGCGGGGCGCACACCAGCGGGAACCGTGAGAGTAGGCGTTTGACACGTCTGTTTCAGCGTCGCTACACTGAAATGTCGCTCTGCCTCAAATGAGCCAGTAATGCTACTATCCAGGGAGTTTATCGGCTACCTCGCGCGTGAAATTGTAAAGAGACTCGCTCCTAAAGTTTTCGAAGCCAACAACCCCCCGACCGCCATCGCTACCGTCGCCAAGGTGATCGAGGAAGACCTCCTCACCGAGGACCGGCTGAACGACGAAGTACGGGAGATTCTGAGCCAGTACAGCGATTATATGCGTCAGGAGGGCATCTCCTACCAAGAGATGTTCCGGAAGATCAAGAACACCCTGATCGGGCAGCGAAAGGTGATCCGCGCCGCCGGCCGCGACACCGGCGACCCGATGAAGCTGTCGCGCGACAAGATCAACGACCTGTCGCACAAACTCGTCACGACGATGCGCAAGGGCCGCAGCTTCCGGCTCAAGATGGACCCCAACGACGTGCGCCTGGAGATCGTCCGCGAGATCACGGACCTGCTGATGGCGGAAGAAAAGGTGGACCGGGCGGCGCGGGCGAAGATTCGTTCGCAGAAGCGCGAGATACCGGAAGGCAGCGAGGAGTGGGACCTGCTCCACCGGCGATACTACGCCGAAGAACTGAAGAAGCTCGGCATCGACCTCGCTCCATGACCTTCCCGATTGTAGTCGTCGGCAGTCTCAACATGGACTTTGTGGTCACGGTGGAGCGTCTGCCCGCTCCGGGCGAGACCGTCCTCGGCGGGCAGTTCCAGATGATTCCCGGCGGAAAAGGGGCGAACCAGGCGTGCGCGGCGGGCCGGCTTGGGGCGGGTTCAACCGGGACGCGGATGATCGGGCGAGTGGGTTACGACCTTTTCGCCGATCACCTGAAGGCGAGCCTGGCGGCGGCCGGGGTGGACGTCAGCGGCGTACACGCGACGAAATCGCAGCCGACGGGCGTTGCGCTGATCTGGGTGGAGCGCACGGGGCAGAACTCGATCGTGGTGGCCTCCGGAGCGAACCTGGCGCTGGCGGCGGCGGATGCCGAAGCAACGCGGCCGAGTTTCCGCGGGGCGAAGGCGGCGCTGTTCCAACTGGAGAGCCCGCTGGACACGGTGGAGGCGGGGCTGAAGATCGCGCGAGAAGAAGGCGCGCTGACGATTCTGGATCCGGCGCCGGCGCAGCGGCTATCCGAGAGCCTGCTGCGATTGGTGGACATTCTCACGCCGAACGAGACGGAAGCCTGTCTGCTGTTGGGACGGCCGCCGGGCCGGGTGACCGTGGACGATGCGCCGGCCATCATCGCGCAACTGCTGGCGGCGGGTCCGAAAGCAGCCGTACTGAAGTTGGGCGACCTGGGATGCGTGTATTCGGACGGCTCGCGGACGCTGGTGAGTCCGGCGTTCCAGGTAGAGGCGCGCGATGCGACGGCCGCCGGCGACACGTTCAACGGAGCGCTGGCGGTGGCGCTGGCGGAAGGCAAGGACATGCCGGAGGTGCTAAGGTTCGCGAACGCGGCGGCGGCGATTTCGGTGACGCGGCTGGGCGCGCAGGCATCGATTCCATCGCGGGGCGAGGTGGACGTCTTCCTGTCGCGAGCGGCAAGAGAAACCGGCCCCTGAAGCCTCAGCCAAGGTCGTAAACAACAAACTGGCGGTTCTCGAACACAGGGCGGCGGTCCTTGACCTTGTTTTCGGGTCCGACGACGACGTAGCGGATGCCGCGCTCCTTGTACCTGGGGAGGTGTTCGGTCTTGAAGCCGGGGGCGACAGTATCCTGCCAGCGGCGCCACCACTCGTGCGCGAACTCCTTCACCATGTTCACTTGGCCACCGCTTTTCCAGTCCACGTAGATGGCGCGGAGCGCGCGGCTCCGAAACACGCCGGGATGCGGGCCGCGGCCGGCGTCGGGGAACAGGAAGACAGCGTCGCGGGGCGTCTGGGAGCGGGCCCAGGCGCAGAGTTCGCGCAATTCGGGCGTTTCGATGGAGGGCTCGGCGGCGACGACTTTGGCGTGATAAGGCAGAAGGAAAAAAGGTAAGACCAGCGCGGCGCTCCAGGCGGGCCAGGATAGCGCCGGGCGGCGCTCATCGAGCCACGCAGCGGCGGCCGCCAAGGCCGCGAGGACAAGCGCGAGCGCGAACCGCCGCCGGGTCAGAGGATCGTTTAGGTCCGGCAGGAGCAGCATCGAGACGCGCGGCTGGATCACGGCGGCGAAAGCAAACATGCCCCACAACAAAGCTTCCGGGAGGCGCCGGAGCGAGGCGGCTTTAAGCGCCGCGGTGATCGCCAGAACGATGGCGAAGGCGGTGACGAACAACAGTGCGCGCATGGGCTGGAACTTCGGCATCAGCGCCCATTTCCAGCGGTCGAGGAGCAGGTAGCTAGCGGGCATGCTGAGCATGCCGATAAGCGGGAGTCCGGCGGCGAAGAACTGCAGGCCGGCCGGCATCTGCTTGCGCAGGCGGAGAAATGCGGCGATGGAGACCGCCCAGACAAAGAGGTAATGTCCGATCCAGTCGCCGACCCAGGCCGAAGCCCAGCTATAGGAAGCCCGCATGCGCTGAAGCTGTTCGAGGTCCGGATCGATGCGGCCGAGCGGGGGGTGGGATTCGGCGACGCCGAACTGAAGACGGGAAAGGACAAACAACGCCACGGCGGCCAGAGCGAGGGGCGCCAGCCCGTAGATGCGTTTCTTCATCACGTCCGGGCGCGTGGGCCACAGGTCCATCGCGAAGAAGACCAGCCAGAAAGGGTAGACGGTGGGAGGGTGGTAGAGAAACGCGAGCGATCCGAAAGCGCCGGAGGCGAGATAGCGGCCGTGGGCGGCGCAGCCGACAGCGAGCAGGATCAGGGGGACGGCCGAGGCTCGAGGCTTCGGTTCGTACTCCACGGTCAGCACGGCGGGGCCGAGGATCTGCGCCCCAAGGGCGTAGACGCCCGCGACGAGCAACGCCGGGCGGGTGGACAGTCCCGCGGCGGAGGCGATGAGGAAGACGCCTAAGATGCCGAGGGCGCGGTGAAACAGGTGCTCGGCCGCGAGGACCTGCTCGAAATCGAGGCCGGAGATCCAGCGGCCGGCGAGGGCGAGTTCGTCCCAGACGGTGAAGGTTACGTGGTGCCGGACGGCGACCGGGTCCTGCGCCAGCGCTCCGGGGTCCCACAGATGCTCGAGGATGGGGACATAGATCTGGCTGTCCTGGCGCAGGTAGGTGTGGCCGGGGAAGACAAGGTAGCTGAGGGCGGCCAGCAGCGCCACCGCCGCCGCCATCTTCAGGCCGAATGCCGTTCCCGCGGGCGCCTTCATGTCATCAGAGGGCCGCGATCCGGCGGTGGACCAGGAGGAAATAGAGCCCGAGAAAGACCATGAGGACGCCCGCCACGCCGAGGACCAGGGGCGCGGTGAAGATGGGAACCAGGGCGCCGGTCAGCAGGCTCCCGATGGGTACGCCGCCGCGGAAGGCCACGTTGTAGACGCTCATGACGCGGCCCCGGACCGCGTCGGTGGTGATGAGTTGGACGAGCGAGGTTACCAGGGCGAAGACCGCGATGAGCGCCCCGCCGGCGACGAACAGAAGCACGCAGCTCAGCGTGAGGTTTTTCGACGCGGCGAAGCCGGTCATGGCGATCCCGAACAGGATCAGGCCGGCGAGCGCGAAGAGGCCTTTCCGCTTGTGATACCCGAGGACCGCGACCAGTAGGGCGCCGCAAACAGATCCCGCGCCGGAGATGGAAAGAAACAATGTGTAGATGTTGGGCCCCTGGCGAAAGACGTCGCGGGCGAAGACCGGGAGGAAAACCACCAGCGGGATGCCCAGGGCCGTCATGCAGAAAGCGAGCACGATCAGCGCCTCCATGCCTCCCTGCCGCCGGATGAAGGAGATGCCATGCTTCATGCTGGCGAGAATCGACTCGCCGGTGTGGCACGGCACAAAGCGCGTGGTGACAACCGCCAGGGAGGCGATCACGGCCAGGAAGGAGAGGCCGTTGAGGGTAAAGCACCAGACGGCGCCGAAGTAGGTGAGCGCGAGGCCTCCGAGCATCGGGCCGATCACGCGGGCGAGGTTGAACTGGATGGAGTTCATCGCGATCGCGTTGGGCAGGTCCGCCGGCTTCACCAACGTCGGCAGGAGCGCGGCGTAAGCGGGTCCGCCGAACGCTTGAGCGAAACCGACGATGAACGAGAGACACAGGATATGCCAAACCCGAACCACGTCGAGAGCGAACAGGGTGGCCAGAGTGAAGGCGCAGCTCATCTGGATCACCTGGCCCACGATCAGCAGGGTGCGCCGGTCCATGCGGTCGGCCACGACGCCGCCCACCAGCGAGAAGAGGAAGATGGGGATCTCGCCGAGAAAGGCGTCCAGGCCCAGCATGAAGGGGGAATTCGAGAGCTGGAGGACAAGCCAGCTCTGGGCCAGCTTCTGCATCCAGGTGCCGACGCTGGACGTGCAGGCGCCCAGCCACATGAGGCGGAAATCGCGGTATTGAAAAGCCCTGAAGACGCGGGTGATCAAACGTACTGCCGTTCAGGGAAGGGGCTGCTGCCGGTGAATCAAATGGAGGTAGTTTCCGTCCAAATCGGCGAAAAAGACGAGCCGGTTGCCGCCCGTTTCGAAGGGCTCGGTGTGGAATTTCACGCCGCCGGCTTTGAGCTGCTCGTAGGCGGCATCGAAGTCGTCGGGGATGATAGCCAGGTGGCGGATGCCGGGCGTCTTCATGGTGAGTTCCACCCGCTCGCCTTCCGATGGAATGATCTCCAGCACCGTGCCGTTCGGCGCTTTGACGAAATAATTGCCGGCGTAGGTATAGTTGATCTTGAAACCGAGGACATCGACGTACCATTGCGCCAGCTTCCGCGGATCGGGCGAAGCGAGAGCCGTGTGCTCAAGTCCTTGGAACATAGCCGGATTGTAACAGTTCAGAAGATCTCGAAGCAGAAGACGGCCTGGGAGCCCTCGGGCGAAAGACAGTACTGGCCGTTGTCGAGGACTTCGTTGGCTTCCAGCCAGAAGAGCTTGCCGGCGAGCTTGCGGACCATCAGGTGCTTGGGGTGGGGTCCCTTGCGGAACTGCTCGCGGGCATCCTTGGGAAAGGCGATCTCCCGCTGGCCCTTGACGACGTCGAGCTGGTAGAGGGCAAGCTTCTGGGCCGGGATCTTGTCGGACTCGAAGATGAAGATGGGCTCGGCGAGAGGGGTTTTGACGGGGGAAGCGGCGCCGGCCAGGAGGTTCGCGGTTTCCCTCTTGCGGTCCTCGACGCGGGCCTCGCCGGCTTCCAGTTCCACCAAGTCCCCGGCGTGCAACAAATACGGGATGTCGGGCTTAGGCGGACGGGGGCCGTCGTATTCCTGCGGGAGGGCGGCGGGCGCCAACAGCAACAGCCCGGCCGAGAAAGCGATCCAGAGTTTCCCCATGATTCGATTCTATCCGCGCGCCAGGCGGCCAAGCCAGACGTCGAGGCGAGCGTCGAGGAAGTTGGCGATCTGGAAATCGGCGCCGTCGAGCCGGGGAGTGGTGGTCGAGACGCCGATCACCGCCCCGGCGCCGGCGGCGCGCGCGGCGCGGACGCCGACATCGGAGTCTTCGAAAATCACGCATTCCGAGGGGGTCGCGCCGAGGGCTTCGGCGGTTCGCAGATAGATCTCCGGATCGGGCTTGGGGTGGCTGACCTGGGCGGCGTCCAGAACCGCCTTGAAGTACGGAAGCAGGCCCGCGCCTTCGAGGATGAAGCGCACGTTGGCGGGTTCGGCGTTGGACGCGAGGCCGATGGGGACGTGGCGCGTCCGGCGGCAGAAGTCGACCACGCCGGGCACCAGAAATTCCGCCAGGCGCGGCGCCATCAGTCCGCGGTAAAGCACTTCCTTGGCGGCGCCGTGACGGAAGATCTCGTCGTCGGTCAGGCCGTCGCCGAAGAATCCGCGGACGATGTCGGCGTTGTGCTTGCCGAGCATCGCCGCTTCGACGGCTTTGAGGTCGCGGTGAATGCCGTGGCGGCGAAGATATTCGAGCCACGCCTGATTGTGCAGCGGCGTGGAGTGAATCACCACGCCGTCCATGTCGAGGATGTAGGCAAGCATGGGGGTCAGGCGGGGCGCACGTTGACCTTTTCGGCCATGCGGCATTCTGCGTGAACGGCCTGCACGGCCTTCTCGAGGCCGTCGCGGCGCACGACGATGGCGATGGTCAACTCGCTGGAGCCCTGCGCAATAGCGATGATGTTGACGCTCTGCTTGGAGATGGCGTTGAAGACGCCGCCGGCGATGCCGGGCGTTCCCTGCATGCCTTCGCCGACGACGGCCAGCAGTCCGACGTTCTCGTCCACTTCGATGGGCTTGAGGTAGCCGTGGATGAGTTCCAGCGAAAGACCCGCTTCCAGGGCCTCGACGGCCGTTTCCAATTCCTCTTTGCGGACCAGGAAGCAGAAGCTTTGTTGATAGCTGGAGCTGGAGAAGGCCAGGACCTCGGTATTCGTGCCGGCGAGCGCTTCCAGCGCCCGGGCCATGACGCGAGCGCCCGAGACGGCGGCGCTGGCGGGGTCGACGGAGACCAGCGCGACTTTGTTCATGGACGTTACGGCGCGGGCGCCGGGCGCGGCCACCGTGAGGGCGGCGATGCGGGTTCCGGGCTTTTCGGGCGCGAAGCTGTTCTTGCTCCAGACAGGGATC
Source organism: Bryobacteraceae bacterium (assembly GCA_026129905.1). GTDB lineage: Bacteria > Acidobacteriota > Terriglobia > Bryobacterales > Bryobacteraceae > JAHCHE01. Next base: position 141,628 of record JAHCHE010000005.1, read on the forward strand.
TGTTTGTCGATGAGCGGGGCGAGCGTACGGGGATGCAGAACCTTGGCGCCGTTATAGGCCAGTTCGGCCGCTTCCCGGTAGGTCACTTCGTCGAGCACGGCGGCGTCGGGTACCAGCCTTGGGTCCGCCGTCATGATGCCGTCGACGTCGGTCCAGATCCAGAGCTCGGAGGCGTCGAGGGCGAAAGCCAGGATGGAGGCGGTGAAGTCGGAGCCGCCGCGGCCGAGCGTCGTAGGGTGGCCGTCGACGGTGGCGCCGTTGAAGCCGGTCGCGATGGGGATGCGGCCTGCCTCGACAGCGGGCAGGAGCCGGCCGCGCGCCTTCTCGCGCGTGGGGTCCATCACCGGGGAGGCGCTGCCGAAAACCGCATCGGTGACGATGACCTCCTCGCAGTTGACGGCCTCGGCGGGGACGCCCTCCGATTCCAGGTACGCCGCCATCAGAACCGAGGACAGGTGCTCGCCGACCGCGATCCCTTCGTCCACCGAACGCGGCGGCCTCTCGCCCAGCATGAGCATCCCGAAAGCGATGCGCTGAAAGCGGCCGATAGCGGCCTGCATCGCGTCGAGCGCGGCCTGCTGGGCGCCGGGCGGCAGCAGAGCGCAGCAGGTATCGACGTGCTTCGTCTCGAGGGCGCGGAGTTTCGCCTCCATGCCCTCGCGATCGCCGACTTCGGCGCGCTTGAGGGTGTCGATCAGAAGGTCGGTTACCCCCGACATGGCGGAAACGACGACCACAACGGGCCGAGTTTTTCGCGCGTCGGCGGAGATTCGGGCGGCCGCCCGGATCCGGTCGGCCGAACCCATGCTGGTCCCGCCGAATTTCATCACTAGCAAATCGTTCAACGGATTAGGTCCTTTCACGTGCGCTGGCGCACGAGGGTAACAATGGCTTCCTCAACCTCGTCGAGGGACAGGCCGGTCGTATCGAGATACGCGGCGTTCGGGGCTCGGACGAGGGGAGAATCGGAGCGGCCGCTGTCGCGCGCGTCGCGTTCGCGCATGTCGCGCGCGACCTGGTCGAGCGTCATATCCCGCCCCCGCTCGTGGAGTTCGCGGAGGCGTCGGCGGGCGCGGGTGTCGGGGTCGGCGTCAAGGTAGACCTTGACTTCGGCATCGGGGAACACGACCGATCCGATGTCGCGCCCCTCCATCACCACGCCGCCGGCGGCGCCCATGCGGCGCTGCTTTTCGACCAGGGCGCGGCGGACGCCGGGAATGGCGGAGACCCGTGACGCGAGGTCCGAGACTTCGTGAGCGCGGATAGCCTGAGTGACGTCCTGGCCGTCGAGGAGCACCTGGTCCGGGGCGGTTCGGAGCTCGATGCCGGCGTCGCGCGCGAGGCGCTCCACCTCCGCGTCACCGAGCGGCGCGGCAGTCCGCAAGACCAGCAGGCCCACCGCGCGGTACATCGCGCCGGTATCGATGTAGAGAAAGCCCAAACGCGCGGCGAGGCGGCGCGCAATCGTGCTTTTACCGGCGCCGGCGGGACCGTCGATGGCGATAACCGGGCGCCGGACAGCCGTCAGAGGATTCACAGCAAACATATAGTCCGCTACGGGCCTGCCGCCAATCAAGTGTTCCTGGATGATGCGCTCGAGAACCTCGGGCGTAGCCGAGTGATACCAGATGCCATCGGGATAGACGACGGCGATGGGACCATTGCGGCAGATACGGAGGCAGTTGGCTTTCGTGCGGTAGACGCAATCGTCGCCGGCGGTGAGGCCAAGTTGTTGCAGGCGCTTCTTCAGGTAGTCCCAGGCGGGTAGGTTAACTTCCTTGGAGGCGCATTCCGGCTTGGTCTGGTCCGCGCAGAGGAAGATGTGGCGGCGGAGCCGGCCGACGCCGAGCGAGGAGGCGAGACGCGCCAGTTCGGAGTTCGGGGCGCCAGAGGTTGACGGCGCCGGGTCCGAGGTGGATTCATCCGCCGATTCGGGAAGCGCCGGCTCGGCCGGGGCGTTGTCCTGATTCATTCGGCCATTGGGTCCCTACAATGTTAGTGAGATGACGGCCCGGGAATTCGACGAAATTGTGGAGCGCGCCGTGCGCAAAATTCCGCGCCGCTTCCGCAGCCGGCTTCACAACGTCGTCTTTCTGGTCGAGCCGGAGGGCCCGGACCCGAGGCTGCTCGGCCTTTACCACGGCCGGCCGCTGACGCATCGCAGCGTCGTCGAGAGCTTTCAGCTTCCGGACCAGATCACGATCTACCAGAAGCCGCATGAGCGCCTCGCCCGAGACCGGCATCACCTCGAAAAACTCGTCGAAGATACAGTATGGCACGAGGTGGCGCACTACTTCGGAATGGACGAAGGGCAGGTGCGCCGAGCGGAGCGGCGGCGAGCGAGGCTGGACCGGGAACGGCCGCGGAGCGAGAGGTAGTTACTTCCTGGCGATTTTTGCGCCAGGAAGTAGTTAGAGAGATTGCGGCGGAAGAGGGCGGGCCGGAATGATCAGTCGAGCGATTCGTCCCGCAATTGGCGGTACAGCATCTCATAGCGCCGCGCTACGTGCTCGATCGAGTATTCCTCCCGAACGCTCTCGCGGCCGGCCGCGCCCAACTTCGCGCGCCAAGCCGGGTCCTCCAAGAGGCGGTTAAGTTCTCGCGCGACTGCCTGCTCGTCGTCCACGGGCACGCGAATGCCGTTCACGCCGTGCTCTATCAACTGACTCATCGCCGGAATATCGGTTACCAGCGAGGGAAGACCCACCGCCATTGCCTCAATGAGCGAGCACGGGATGCCCTCCTCCGAGGAAACCAGGGCGAAGACATCGCTCGCCTGAAGCCATTGTCGAACCCGCTCCGTTCCCGCCATTCCCGCAAGTACGACCCTGCTTTCCAGACCGGCCTCACGGATGCGCTCCACCACCTCGGGGCGGGCCGGTCCGTCGCCGACCAGGATCAGCTTTGCCGAGGGCCGCCGTGGCGCGAGCCGGGCGAAACCCGCCACAAGCAGCGACAGCCTCTTGCTCGGTACGAAGCGTCCAGTGAACACCACAACGCCGGCATCGGCCGCCAAGCCGAGTTCCCGGCGAAGGCGCCGCCGTTCCTCGGCGTCGCAGGGGCGGAAATCCGCCGGATCCACCTCGCACGGGAGCGTGACGATTCTGTCGGGGGAAACGCCCAGCTCAGTAAACTCCCGCACCATGGCGGGGTTCAGCGCGATTACCCGGCTGGAGAACCGGCGCAGCACGCGCAGTTCGAGCCGACCGACAGCCGTCGCTTCCAGTTCCCGCAAGTCCCCGCTGCCGCCAAACATCGTGACGGTCCCCTTGCCGAGGAAGCGAGCCAGCGGCAAACCGATCAGCACCTGCAAGCCGCCGAGCAGGAAATGAGCGATGTCGTACGTGCGCCGGTCCTTCAACAGCGTCCAAGCCACGTTGAGCGCGAAAACCCGCCCGCGCCACGAGGAGGGCCATCTCGATCCGAAGGCCCGAACCGGTGTTCCACGAGCGTCGATCCAGCGCTCGGCTGCAGGCATCGGATCCCCTCCGGAACACAACACGCGCACGGAATGCCCATGGGCGAGCAAGGCTCCGGCGAGTCTCTGGCCGTGAATCTCGGCGCCGCCCACGACAGGCGGAAAGAAATACGAGATCAGGATTACCGAAACCGGCCATTCGATGCCGGTTGAGCCGGTGGTCATGTCACAGGCGCGGCAACGTTGGCTGCGACGGGAGCGGCATCCTGGCCGAGGGCGGCGTGAAGACGCGCCATCGCCTCGCCCGCCGGAAGCCGTACGAACAAATCCTGGTTCTGCGGCGCCTCGACCGGATAGGGAATGGCCGATCCGTCCGGAGCTATATAACGTTCGGGATCGATGAAAATCACCCGAAGTCCGAGCTCCCGCGCCCGGATCTGGGCGAGCCTCCGGTCCGCGTGCACCCCGATCACCAGGAGCGACTTTGCGCGCGGGTCGAATTCGATCTGACGCAGAAGGGAGTCCTTCATGCAAGTGAAATAGGGTTCTGTGTCGTAGCGCCGAAGCGACATCTCGTCCACCCCGGCCTCTGCGCACAGACAGTCGAAGTTGTTGGTGATGAACGGTCCCACGAACCATCGCCGACGCCAGAGGTCGTGGGCCTGGCGGTAGAACGGCGTCGGCTCAGCGACGATGCATGCCCGGTAAATCGCGGTCATCTCCCGGTATTTCTCCTCCGGCGTTGAGAACAGGCCGAGGATCGAGTCCTCCTCCGCACGGAACACGAACGAGAAGTCCGCTTTCGAGACTCCGTAGATCTTGTGCAGCGTCGACAAGTGGGGTATGCCCGCCTCCGTCGAAGGCCCGCATCCCAGCTCCAATTGCGCCGGCAGATGCTCGACAATCTGCTCCGGCTCGACCATCGTCGGCGAGCCTTTCGGCAGGATCGCTCGAAGACCGACATCATAGAACCACCGCCAAGGCCGCTCGATCAGACCGTCGGGCAACTCGTAGGCCGCCGTCTGCACGCGAAACTCAAGGTGTTGGTGCGTCGGCGGTAACGCGTTGCCTCTTCGCTCATCCTCAGGGTGCGTAGGCCAGAGCCGCATCGCGGCGACGAGGTCTCCGCGACGCCATTCCTCGAAGCCCGACTTCCATCCGGACATTTTCCATCCGCCGAAAGCCAGACTGGCGTGGATCGCCTCCCAGTAGGGACCAACCTCCTCGTCAACGCTGGTCAGGTTCAGTGAAAGGTATGCGTTGCGAAGGACGAACGAGCGTCCGTCGAGGTCGTACTCGTCGTAGAAGTGGATGAGCCTGCGCCGCCTGTCGCCGGGATGTTTCCACCCTGAAAGCGCGGCATTGGCGGGATCCTGGTGGCGGCGCCAGATCGACTCAGTCCATTTCCGATGCCAGCCGGAGCGGTCGCTGTTCATATGCCGGTGGAATCGATCCTGTTGCCTGGGAGTCAACTCTTCGATCAGGACAAATGGGAACTTCATGGCTTCTTCTCCGCAAGAACGATCAGATCCGGACCTTGCAGCGTGTCGTCCACCCAGACCAGTTCTTCCCGCGTCAGGAAGCCGGCCAGAAGCTGTACGCTGCATTCCGTTTTCGCCGCCACGATCCGGAATCCGGCGTTCGTCAGCAGAACTTCCAGCGACCGCCGCGAAAACAGATGCAGGTGATCACTGCGAAACGAGCGGTATGAGCCGCCGAACGCACGAATTTCAAGCGCGTCCATGCTGGGGAGCATCAGCGCCAACAGGCCGCCAGGGGCCAGAACTTCACGCGCGCCGCCGATCTCGGCTGCCGGATCATCGACATGCTCAAGCACGAATTGGTAGAGCGCCAAATCCTGCGAACCGGGCGACACCGCCCCGGCGGCAAGAGCTTCGCGCAGTGTCCCGGCGAAGGTCGACATGCCGTACAGACGCCTGGCCATCTCAACGGCATGTGGGTTCAGATCGACCCCGAAGGTGATACAGCCGAGATTTTCGGCTGCCCTCCGCGTGTAGCCAAAGCCGCTGCCAACCTCCAGTATCCGTTTCGGCGCCCGTCCGAGTCTCGCGGCGATCCAGCGAATGACCTCCGCGCCCCGCCTTTCCCGATACTCGCGTTCGCCGCTGTAATCGGAATACCCGGCCCCGTCCATGCCTTGGCTTGTATAGTAAGAGGCGGCCGCATACACGTCCGGAGCGGCCATCCCCACCAGCAAAGAACCGTGACCGCACCCCGCACACCGTCCGTAGATAAGCGGTGGTTTTTCGTTCCCGATCCGGCGGGCGTACTTCGGCTCCGCGGCGCCGTCGCCGCAGATGCGGCAGCGCTCCCAGGTCTCCGCCGAATTGGAAGCTTCTGCGGGAACCTGGAGATTGTACGGGGAATAACGGTCAAACGCCGCGCCCAGGGTCCGGACGCGCAGGCCGACATCGCGGCACTCGGGGTTCCACAGCCGCCCGTATTCCCGAGTGACGCTGCGCCAGGTCTCAGCGTCGATCCGCAGCACCCGCAGAATCGAAGAGACGTGCTCTTCCGGATCGTCGTAGCGGAGAGCACCATCCTTGGTGATTGTCCAACGCGCCACCCTGCCGCTCCCGTCCCTCCGATTAGAATCCGTCGATCCAATCATGTCAAGGGGGCCGCCTGGCGCAGACCTGTTGTAACGACGCGAGTCTCGAAGGACCGCGAACGGCCGCGAAGGTTAGCGACGGTTGTGGGGCAGGTAGGCCGAAGGCAACCTGCGGCCGATTGGCAATCGGCCGGCGGCTGAACTGCAGGTTAGGCGTCTGCCTGGTCCGCGGCGCCGGCCAGCCCGTACTCCTTCAGCCGGTATTGCAGGGTGCGCACGCTGATGCCGAGTTGGGCGGCGGTGCGCGTCCGGTTCCCCGCATTGGCGGCGAGCGCGTCCAGGATGACCTGGCGCTCGATATCGCGGAGCTGCACCGGGCGTTCGGCGGCGGCTGCCAGGGGCAGGTCGGCCGCCTCGATCGCGTCCTCGGAGAGAATAGCCATCCGCTCCATGAGATTCTCCAGCTCCCGGACGTTGCCCGGCCAGTCGTAGCGCCGGAGAACGTCCTCGGCCTCCGGCGCTATGCGAAGGGGGCGCTTGCCCAGGGAGCGGGCGGCGCGCTCGAGGAAGAAGCGAGCAAGGCGCAGGGCATCCTCGCCACGATCGCGCAGCGGCGGGATCTCGATGGGAAACATGTTGAGGCGGTAGTAGAGGTCTTCGCGGAACTTGCCGTCCTCCACCTGCCGCTTGAGGTTGCGATTGGTGGCGGCGATGACCCGCGCGTCGGCGGCGATCTCGCGCGTTCCGCCGACCCGCTCGAACCGGCGCTCCTGAAGCACGCGCAGCAGCTTTGCCTGAAGATTGCCGTCCAGCTCGCCGATTTCGTCCAGGAACAGCGTTCCGCCGTGCGCGCGCTCGAACCGGCCGACGTGCTGCGCCACCGCCCCGGTGAACGCCCCCTTCTCATGGCCGAACAGCTCGCTTTCGATCAGGGTGGGGGACAGGGCGGCGCAGTTGACGGCGACGAACACGCGGGCAGTCCGCAGGCTGTGATTGTGAATGCACCGGGCGACCAGTTCCTTGCCTGTCCCGCTCTCGCCCGTCAGCAGCACCGCCGCATTGGTCGGCGCCACCTTGCGGGCCAGATCGAGGACCTTCCTCATCCGGTGATCCTCGGCGATGATGTGGCCGCAGTTGAAGCGCGCCGACTGGTCCTCGCGAAACAGCGCGCTTTCGTGTTGGGAGGTCACCGATTCAAACACCTTCCGCGCCAGCAGCCGCAATTCGTCCGGATTGCCCAGCGGCTTGCCGAGAAAGTCGAAGGCGCCCAGCTTCATCGCCTCGACGGCCGATGTGACGGTGCCGTAGCCGGTGATGAGGATGACCGGGGTTTGCGGCGCATGCTCGCGCAGCCAGCGCAGGATCTCGATCCCATCGCCATCCGGCAGTCTGAGGTCCGTGATCACCAGGTCGTACTGCTTGCGGTCGCACAGGTGGAGGGCCACTTGTTTGCCGGAAGCGGCCGTTACCTGGTAGCCTTCGCCCTTCAGGATGGTCTCCAGCAGCTTGCGAAAGCCGGGATCGTCGTCAACCACCAAAATCTGTTGCGCGTCCATTCGGCGTCTGCGGCAACCGGACGGTCGCCGTCACTCCTCCTTCGTCTCGATTCGCGATTTCCAACTTGCCGCCAAGCAGCGTGACGAGGTTTCTCGAAATGGCCAGGCCCAGGCCGGTTCCCGAAGCCTTCGTTGTCAGGAAAGGCTCGAACAAGCGCCGCTCGACGTCCGGGGACAGTCCAGGACCGTTGTCCGTCACCGCGATCACCACGTCCGAACGGGCCGGCGCCGCGATCGACAAACGAACGCGCGCGTCCGGCCGGTCCTCGACCGCCTCGATGGCGTTCCGCACCAGGTTCAGCAGCGCCTGTTCGAGCAGCGCCGGATCGCTCACCAGTCGAACGGCCGGCGCGTCCACGCTGAACTCGGCCGCGGCGCCGGCCATCCAACGGGCCGCATGACCGCGGAGCCTGTCGCTGAGCGCGCCGAGATCGACCGTCTGAAGCTGCACGCGCGGCGGCCGGCCGTATAGAAGCAGATCCTTGACAAGCTGTTCGAGCCGCGTGGTTTCCAACAGGACCGGCGCCAGCAGGTCGTCGTGCGCGCCACGCAGACGTTCACCGAGCAACTGGGCGAATCCTTTAATGGTCCCGAGCGGGTTGCGGATCTCGTGCGCCAGGACCGCCGAAAGCTGTCCGATGCGCGCCAGGTGTTCCAATTCCGCTTGCCGTTGTTCGGCGCGCGCGGCGCGGCGAGCGTTCCATGCCAACCCGAACGAGAGCGCGATCACGACCAGCGACGCCGCGCACGCGGCCCATACGTTCTGCTGGGCGGGCCGGATCAGCCCGGCGACGGTTTCGTCGGAGAGATCCACCCGCGCAAGGAAAACCTGCTGTCCCACGTGGCAGGGCAGCCAGGCTCGAAACACATCCTCGCCGTCCACTCTGGCGCGCTCCACGCGGAATAACTCGCGGCCCTCGCGGAGAGCGGCGGGCGCCTCCGACGACGGGTCGTCGTAGGCGAACAGTTCGACGCCGACGACAGCGGGATCCTCGTCGGCCAGGGCCTCGCGGATATGCTCCAATTCGGAAGGCGCGCGGAGCGTCTCCAGCCGGGCCGCGACGCCGGCGGCGCGGCTGCGAAGATAGGCCTCCTTTTCCTGTTCAATCTTCCGCACGGTTCGCAAGGCGCCAAGCAGCAGAATGGCCGACAATGCTACCGCCAGAAGCGGCAGCAGCCATCGCGATATGGCGGAGCGCCGAGTCATCGTTCCTGCGTTGCACGCCGCGGGCCGCGTGACACGCGCCGCAAACGCGCAAAGTTTGCAGCTCAGACCGGGCACGGCGCGCAAGTCTTGCGCACTATCTTCACTATAAGATCCAAAACTGCTGTAATGGTGACAGTTTGGATTGCGGCAGACTCCGTGCAGCGCTGTTTCGCGGAGGTAATTATGAAATTCATCGGATCGGCAATCCTAGCGCTGATCCTGGCGGGCGGAGCGATGGCGCAGCCGCCCAGCGGTACAGGTCGGTTTTTCAAGGACGAGAACAAAGACGGCAAGTGCGACGTCTGCGGGCGCGAACCCGGCCAGTGCCGGCCGGCGATGAGAGGGAACCGGCAGGGCCGGGGCGGTTGCTGCGCCCGGGAGGCTCGCGGCGGGCGCGGTTGCGGCCGCTGGCAGCAGGCCCCGGCGGAGAAACCGGCGCCGCCCGCCGAGCAGAAGTAGAGCCAGCCGAAACGGAGATGCCCGCCATGCGGCGATGCCTTTTTCTGATCCTGCTCGCCTCCGGCGCCTTGTCCGGTCAGACCCGGTTAGCGGACAGTCCGAAAGTGGTGGTGAAGGGTGTGATCGCCAAGGTAGCGATCGCCCCTGGCCAGGGCATGCCGTCGCTGGAATTGAAGACGGAGGAAGAGACCCGGCGCGTGCTTCTAGGATCGATGCGGTACCTGATGGAAAACGACTTCAACCCAAAGGCTGGCGCGACCGCCGTCGTCAAAGGATTCCGGCTCGGCGACGAGATTGTCGCCCAGGAGATCGAGATTCCTGCCGAGAAGATCGTGTTGAAGCTCCGCGCCGACGACGGGACCCCCCTGTGGCGGCGCGGACCGCGGAGGCGAGGAAGAGGAAGATGAAACACATCTCGGGCCTGGCGCTCTGCGTATTGGCCGCATGCGTGGCAATGGCGGCTTCCGACCCCCGCGCCCGGAAGTTGGAGGAGATGTTGATTGCCCCGTGCTGCTGGTCCGAATCGGTGGCCCTCCACCGCAGCGAGACAGCCGCGGCAATGCGGGCGGAAATCGAAACCATGGTCAAGGTAGGGAAGTCCGACCGGGAAATCCTCGACCATTTCATCGGCCGGTACGGCCAGCGGGTGCTTGCCGAGCCCGAGGGCTACAATCGCGTGTTCGTTTATCTCATCCCCGCCGCGGCGGCGCTTGCGGGGTTGTTCGTCACGGTGCTCGTTATCCGCCGGCTGCGCTACGGGGCCCCTCCTCAAACCGCGTAGTCACCGGCTGCGCTCCGCGCGCCGGCGCGGCGGCGCTCGGAATTGAGTGAGGAACTCGCCCTGCTTCCGCCGCAAGCGAGTTCCTCTGCCGGAAGGTTGGGGTTAACGGCCGCGTCCGCGGTTCTGGGCGCCTCGCTGTTGGCCCCGCGGTCCGGTGTTGTCGCACGTCCCGTTGTTCTTCCCCTTACGCTGGCCCTTGGCGCCATAGCCGCTTCCATCCTGCGGCCTCGATCCCTGGTTGCCGGCGCCGTTGCCCGGCCCGTAGCCTCGCTGAACGTTCTCCGTCGAGGGAATGAGCTGAGCCGGCGCCGTGGCGGCAAACACGGCCGCCAACAGTCCCGAAAGCATCAACTTTTTCATCATCGCTAGTCTGGCCTCCTTTCAGGCTTCGCTGAATGGTGGGGCAACACGGAGACCAAACAAAAACTTATGAAACTAAAGCACTTATCGGCTCGAAGGCGCCGCGGGGGTGCACCGTCTGCGCGATCCGCGGGGGACTGGCTGCAAGGTTTGCGGCGCTGCGGCCACAGGCGCGCTCAGCAGACCTGGTCATATGGCAGGCCGAGGAGGGAAGCGAGTTTCGAAAGCCGGGGGCCGAGATGGCCGAGTCCGACGGCGCAGTGGTGGGCGGGGCCGTGCGCGGTCCAGTCGTGGACGAACCGCCGGGCGCCGATAGCGAAGCGGTAACGGCTGTTCGTGTTGCCGATTTCGAGGATGGGTCCGGGGACCGATTCGGCGTGCGCGGCGAGGAGTTTCAGTTCGCCGCCGGCGGACTGGACGACCGACAGCAAGGTGACCGGCCCGTGTTTCACCGCCATTTCGACCGATAGGCCGCTTCCCACCTTTCCGTGAAAGGACGCGAGAGGGCGGACCTTGGTTTTGCCCTCGGCGATCGCGATGTGACCGGGGCCGTCGTGTCCCATCAGGACCACGTCGTCGTTGAAGTCCATGGCGTAGAATTCGGTGAACGAACCGCCGGCGCCGAAGGCGTCCATGATCTTCATCGCCTGGGCGTTCTTGACTTCGTACTCGCCGGCGACGGGGATGCCGCGAGCTGTCAACAGGCTGTTGCCGAGAATGATGGAGCTGATGGTCTCTTCGTTGGCCGCGTTGCCGGTCCCGCTGTAGAAATACGCGAGCGAACCCAGGTCGCGCGACGCCGCCAGCCTGTCGAGCGCGACCGACGTGCGGGCAGCGCGAGCCAGTTCCTCGCGCGAGCAGTCCGGCTGGATGTCGAATGCCTCGTGAAAATGCGCGATGCGTGCGTCGATCTCTCCGGCCGAGACCCGTGCGCGGAGACCGGCCAGCTCATCCACCTCGATCATTTCGACGTGCCCTCCGAAATACGCGCACTGCTGCGTGAGGTCGCAGTAGATGTCGAGCATGCCGCCGTAGTAGTGGCCCATCAGTCCGAGCCGGTTATGCTCCATCACCCGCGCCACGCGGGCCGCCGCGATCCACTCCTCGATTTCGCGCCAGGCGGCGGGATCGTCCTCCAGCATGCCGGTCACCTGGAAGAACGGGATGCGGCAGCGCTGAAACACGTTGGCGATCTCGGGCATCGGACAGGCCTGGCAGAAGGCCAGCCATTCGCCGGTCATGCGGGCGCGGTCGCCCATCCGGTTGAAGGCTTCGTAATCGATCGCCGCGGCCGGAGCGAGATTGAGAACGATTACCGGAGCCCTGGCGCGCCGCACGACGGGCAGCACGGTGGACGACAGCGCATAGGTGGTGACGTAAAGAAAGATCAGGTCGACATCGGAGCGGCGGAATCCGTGGCCGGCATCGAGAGCTTTCCGGGGCTCATCGATCAAGCCGGCGTTCACGACCTGCGCGCCGAGCGCGGCAAGCCGGCCGGCGACGCGTTGCAGATAGCCTTTGAGGCGGTCCTCCAGGCCGGGGAACTGGGGCCAGTAGGCGTCCAATCCGATTCCGAAGAGGCCGATGCGCGGGGCTGCGTGTTCGGAGCGCTGATTCACGCAATCATTGTCGCTCGAGTCGCCCCGCGGCGCGGGTCAGGCGGAAGATGTCGAGCGCCGCGGGGCCTGATTCCAATGGGCGGCGCTAGCGGAAATTGTCCACCAACATCAGGTCGCTGCCGGATTGGTCGTACTGCGAAAAGAGCAGGTGGGCGCCGTCGGGCGACACGGCAAGTCCCGGGGCGGCGCTCCTGTCGAATTTGCGGAGGAGAGTGGATTCGCGGTCACCCCATCGGAGGAACCGGAGCGTCCGGAGCTCCCTATCGCCGATCCAATAGAGGCCCAGACGGGTGACGCAGAAACTATCCCGGTTGAGGAGAGCCGCGATCCGGGTCTCCTCCCCGGTCGCGAAGGCCAGTCTCCACAGCGCCGTCGGGTTACCGCCGTCCTTGGCGTAGATCAGGAATCTGCCGTCGGGAGATTCCATTCCCATGTAGCCGCCAGCCTGGGTCACCTGGATGGGGGCGCCTCCCCGGGAGGGCATTCTCCAGATCTGGAAGGGCCCGTCGCCGCGCCGGGCGAAGTAAATCCACTCACCGTCGCGCGACCAGAAGGGAACGTTGTCCATCTCGCTGCCGCGCGTCAACTGACGCGGGTTTTCGCCGCTCGGATCGACGACATGGATATTCCAGGAGCCTCCTTCGTTGCTGTGGTAGGCGATGTAGCGGCCGTCCGGCGACCAATTTGGCGAGCCGCTGTACGCGGATGTCGCCGTCAGCGCCACCGGGTTTGAGCCGTCGGCGTTGCTTACCCAGACGTTGATGCTTCCGCGCCGCGACGATTCGAAAGTAATCTGCGAGCCATCGGGGGAGTACCGCGGGCGCATGTCGTCGCGCGTCGAGGACACCAGCAACTCCGGCGGTTTCGAGACATCCCGGAGGGAGGTACTCCAGATGTTGGCGTCGTCGATCGCGCGAGAGTAGATCATCCTCGGCGCGAGGTTGCGGTTGGGTCTGGAGATCGTCAGGTCCGCGACAGTGACATCGCCGGCAAAGGCGAGCCGGCGCAGCGGGCGCGCCCTGGCCGCGTCTGCCTGCCAGAGCGAATGGTTTCCCAACGGCCCGCCGCTGAAGACGATCGACTGGCCGCCGGCAGTAAAAACCGGGCTGTGCGCGTACCAGTGCGGCGGCGCGCCAATCTTCCTCGGCTCTCCGGCCGGCCGGAGGTCCTTGTTCAACGGAAGAACCAGGAGGTCGTTGACGAAGTCCGCCCTGCCGCGGAGGAAGACGAGCGCTCGCCCGTCGGGCGAGATGACGCCATCGGAATCTCCGCTGGCCTCCGGCGGAGGCGAAGTGAGACGCCGCCGTTCGCCGCTATCCCCCGATAGCAGGAACAGCCCTCGCCGGTCCTGTTCGGACTCGCGAAACGAGGTTAGCAGCCATTTCCCGTCCGGAGACCAGGAAAGTCCCGATCCGAGGTCCCCTTCCAGGACCTTCTTCACGGGTCCGCCGAGCGGCGCCATCAGGCAAAGCGCGGCGCGATGGTTGGCGAAGTGCTTGTGGAATGCGATCCATCGTCCGTCCGGCGACCAGGCAGGGTGGTCGTCCTCGGCGGGATCGTTGGTCCGTTGGGTCTGGAAAGCGGAGTCGATGTGCTGAACATAGATGTCGAACTGATCCTGCCTGGGGCCATCCCAGGTGAACGCAACCTGGGTTCCATCCGGGGAGATGGTCGGATTACGTTCCCGGCCCGGGAACGTTGTCAGCGCGCGCGGAACAAGGTCCGGAACCGCTTCCTCGCGGCGGAACCAGCGGTCTCCCAGCAGGAGCGCCGCCGCCAGCAGCGCCGCCAGCAGGCCCAGGCCCGCTGCCAACCCGAGGCGCTGCCGGGGCAACTGGACTCGGGTCAGGTGGGCGCTATGGGTGGACAAGTCCTGGCGGGCATCCTCGAGCGCGAGCTTGACGTCCGCCATGCTGTGCCAGCGCTCCGCCGGATTCTTTCGGAGGCACCGCCAAATAATGCGGTCCAACTGCCGCGGGATGCGGTCCAGGGAAGGCGGGTCGCGCGTCATGACCGCGACCAGCATCGAGGCCGGCGAATCGCCGGGAAATGCCCGGCGGCCGCTCGCCATCTCGTACAGGAGCGCGCCGAAGCTGAAGATGTCGGCGCGCGCGTCGATCGGCTTGCCTTCCGCCTGCTCCGGGGCCATATAGGCGGCGGTTCCGACGATCATGCCTTCGCGCGTCGGCATGAGCGCCTCGCCGGTGACAGTGGGAAGATTGTCGGAAGCGCCCGAGCGTTCCACCAGCTTGGCGAGTCCGAAATCGAGAAGCTTTACCACCCCCTCGTCGTTCACCATGATGTTGCTCGGCTTCAGGTCGCGGTGAACCAGGCCCGCCGCATGCGCTCTGGTCAGCGCGTCGGCCGCCTGAATGGCGCACGCCAGGGATTTGGACAACGTCATCCCTTTTCGGCGCAGGATTTCATTCAAGGTCAACCCGCTGACGTACTCCATCACGATGAAGTCGAAGCCCGCGTCGTTGCCGATATCGTAGATGTGGACGATGTTGGGGTGGTTGAGCGCCGAGGCTGCGCGGGCTTCGTTTACAAAACGCTGCCGTTGCGCGGGAGTGCAAGGCTGTCCCGGATGGAGGACTTTCACCGCCACGAGCCGGCCGAGGTGGGCGTCGCGGGCCTTGTACACCTCGCCCATGCCCCCTTCCCCCAGCTTCTCGAGAATCCGGTAATGCCGTAGCGTCGTGCCGACCATATTCCCTCGCTCGGCGTTGACTAATGCTGAAAGTCGCGTCCTATTATGGCATGTTATGGCACGGAATGCGGGGGGGCGACCGCAACAAAAAGAGCACGGCTCAGCGGAAGTTGTCGACCAACATGAGGTCGCTTTCGGAGCGGTCGAATTGCGAAAAGAGAATATGGCCGCCATCGGGAGACAAGGAGAGCCCGCCGGCGGGCGGCCGGTCTAGGGTTCGGATAACGTGAGTCCCCCCGGTGCGGAAGTCGAGGAAGTTCAGCGTGCCCAAGTGCGGATCGCCGATGAAATATACGCCGTCGTCAACCGGGAAGAAGCTGTTGCGGACGACCGGCGAGACCAGTTTGCTTTCCTGGCCTGTTTCGAGCGACCGCTTCCACAGGCCCGTTCGGTAACCGGCGTCCTTCGTGAAGAAGAGGAACTTGCCGTCCCGGGATTCGATGGCCATATAGCCGCCGTCGTTGGTCACCTGCACGGCGTCGCCACCGGCGGCCGGCATCTTCCAGACCTGATAGATCTCGTGTTCGCGCGAAGCGAAATAGATCCACTTGCCGTCGCCAGACCAAACGGGGGCGGCATAGGTAGCGTGGCCGAGAGTCATCCGCCGGGGATTCTCGCCCGTCGCGTCAATGGTGTAGATGTTCCAGTTCCCCTCGCTGTTGCTTTCGTAAGCGACACGAAGGCCGTCCGGGGACCAGGCGGGCGCGCCGCAATTCGCGTCGGTGGCGGTCAATGCCACCGGGTTGCCTCCGGCGGCGTCGCAGACCCAGACGTTTACGTTACCCGAGCGAGCAGACTCGAATGCGATCCGCGATCCATCCGGGGAGTACTGTGCGTGCGCGTCAGGTCGAGTAGAAGCTGCGATCGGAGTCGGAGCGTCGGCGAGACCGCCGCGCAGTCCGAGTCTCCAAACGTTAGACTCCTCGACGCGGCGCGAGTAGACGAGACGCGTGGTTGCGCTCAGTGGGGGACGGGTCAACGTGAGTTCCCCCACGCCGCTCTCGCCGGCGAAGGCCAGCCGCCTGGGGGGCCGCGACCCGTCGGCCGGCAGCCGCCACAGTGCATGCCCGCCGGAAGTCCCTCCGGAGAAGATAATCTCGCGGCTATCGGAGCTCCACTCGGGACTGTGGCATCGCCAGTAGCCTGGGATGGGCATTCTGACCGGTTCGCCCCTGGGCCGAAAGTCTTCGTCCAACCGCAGGACATAAAGTTCGGACGATTCGTTGGCGATCAGCCGCACAAAGACCATGGCTCGACCATCGGGCGAAACGACCGCGTCGGCATCGCCGGGCGTTTCCATCGGCGCGGTCGTCACGCGGCGGCGCTCCCCGGTCTCGATGGAATGGAGGAAAATGCCACGTTGACCCTGAGCGTCCAATCGAACGGGCAAGACCAGCCACTTACCATCCGGGGTCCACGAGAGGCCGCCATGCAAGTCGTCCTGACCAATTCGCCGCGCACGGCCGCCCAGCGGTGAGATCAGATAAAGCGCCACCTGCCGCATGGCAAGGTGCCGATGAAAGGCAATCCAGCGTCCATCGGGCGACCAGGCAGGGTGGTCCTCCTCCGCCAGGTCGTCGGTGAGACGAAGGAGGGTGGAAGAGTGGATGTGGCGCACGTAGATATCGAAGTTGTCCTGCCGTTCGCCGTCCCAGGCGAACGCCACCTGGCTTCCGTCGGGGGAGAGGGTAGGATGCCGTTCCGTTCCGGCCAGCGACGTAAGCGGCCGCGGGCTCAGATCGGCCTCGTCGCCGCCGCGGGTGACGCGTAAGGCGGCCAATATAATCACCGCCGCCGCCACGAGCGCCACGGCAGCGAGGGCTGCCATGACCAACGTGCGGCTTCGCTCCGGCGCCGGCGGCGCCTCCATACCGGGCGTCGAGTGGTCGTGGTACAGGTCTTCCAGAGCGATCTTCAGGTCGACCATGCTTTGCCAGCGCTCGGCGCGATTCTTGCGGAGGCAACGGAGGATCACGCGATCGAAAGGCTTCGGCGCCTCGCTGGTGGACGGAGGATCTTTCGTCATCACCGCGACCAGAGTCGAGGCCGGCGAATCGCCTGGAAACGCACGCTGCCCGGAGACCATCTCGTAGAGCACAGCGCCGAGGCTGAAGATATCGCTGCGCCCGTCAATGGCTTTGCCCTCGGCCTGTTCCGGCGCCATGTAGGCGACTGTACCAAGGATCACACCCTCCCGCGTCGGCGTCGCCGAGTCGCCAGGCGGAATGGTTAGCGCCTCATCCAGCGAAGCGGCCGGCTCGATCAGCTTCGCGAGGCCGAAATCCAAGAGCTTGACGACGCCTTCGTCGCTCACCATCACGTTGCTGGGTTTCAGATCGCGGTGAACAATGCCGGCGGCGTGCGCCTTTGCCAAAGCGTCCGCGATCTCGATCGCGTAGTTCAGCGCCTTGGATGCGGGAAAAGGCTTCTTTCGGAGGAGTTCCATGAGCGTCTTGCCGCTCACATACTCCATGGCGATGAAATCCACGCCGGCGTCGCTGCCAACGCCGTAAATGTGAATGATGTTCGGATGGTTGAGCGCGGAGGCCGCCTTGGCTTCGTTCAGAAAGCGTTGCCGCTGCTCGGCGCTCGCCAGTTGAGACTTGCTCAACACCTTTACCGCGACGAAGCGGCCCAGGTGGGTGTCGCGCGCTTTGTACACCACGCCCATCCCGCCTTCTCCCAACTTCTCGAGGATCTGGTAGTGCAGCAGCTTCTGGCCAATCATCGATGATCGGTGATCAAAGCCATTATCACACGGGTCTGGTCGCGGGCGGCTCCGAAAGATGCGTTGGCGACGGCGTTACCGCGCGTGAAGAACAGAAACAGGCGTCACCCGTACTAGAACCTCTGCCAGTACCGCTGGCCGAGGGGCGCGGCGGAAGTAGAACAGGTGCGAGAGGCAGCGGCAATCGGAAGCTCCGAAACGCCGTAACGGCACGGAGGCGGCGTCGAGTTGCGCAAGGCGGGCGGCCCAGAGGTGTTCGCGGTTCTCCCGGCCCGCGAGCCACCAGACCTCCCGGGGTTGTAGAAGTGGAACAACGTAATCCAGATGCCAGTGGCGATGGGCGGCGGGTTTCAGATGGTGGGCAATCCGGGCCGCCAATCCGCCGGGGCCGCGGGCGCTTCCGACGTAGGCGTAAACGCCGCGGCGGAGCTCCAATTCGCCGAGTGCGCCAACGCGCACGGCGGAAGGAGTCCGCGCCGTGAGGATCAGGACGTAGTCGCCGGCGGCGCGGACGAGCGGCTGAGGGATAACAGACCGCGGCATGGTCGGGGAGAGCGGCGAAATCGCCATCGCAGTTCTTCAGACCGATCCTTCGGCGGCGCGGCACAACGCTGCGGGCGAGCGTTGGCATCGCCCGCCTCGCAGCGTCATTCTGCCTCACAGAATCGAATCAACGTTCCAATCGACCGTAGTAGGTGATCACCTGGCCCCACTGAAACTTGTCAGCCTGGCTGAAGCGAACGTCCCACGGGGCTTTCCCCATCGCATCAAAGTGCTTCGGCGCGGGGAAACCCTGGAGCATTGCCAGCATCCGCTCCTCCATCAACGGCCTGACCAGCCCTTGCACTGCCGCAGTCACCCCGGCCTCACAGGGACTGGGCGGCGGTCCGGGGGGAGGCATTGTCTTCGGAACCAAGGGACAACCGGCCAGTTGGGAGCTCACGATCGTGAAATCCCACTGTGGTCGCCCGCTGTAACCCGGAATCAGCCGATTGTTGTCCCGTTCCGGCGCTATATTCATCTCGAAATCCGGATCGTAGAAATCCAACAGAACGCGCAGCCAGACGTTGGTCCCGTCCGGACCGTTGGTGTCTCCGATGAACTGGATCTCGTACTGGCTCATCTGATAGGTCAGCGGCGCGCGCCCATCTTGGATCGGCGGCTGCTGGGGCTGCGGATCAGGCGGTATCCACGTGAATGGGAGCATCGTAGGCCGCATGAGGATCGACACGTTCGGGCTCGATATCGAGCCGAACGCCGGATGCAGGTTGCCCAGCGTCAACGCATGCAGCGGCGGACGGTCATTCGGATCGCAGCCCGCCGGGAGATTCAGATCGTTGCACCCAGGCTCCAGCGTGCTGAATAGCAGCGCGGTTGGATAACGCTCCCGCAGAACCTGGTTGAGTGCGCCCGTGGTTACGCTGTAGGAGACGTGGAAAGGGTTCCCGAAATATCCCCGGTCCCCCGAACACGCTGCGCCCCCTGGCAGCATCGCACCAGGCCCGCACGGGAATATGACGGGAGGGGAATACACGAACGTCGGCTGCTTGAACTGCCCGAACCCGGTGTTGAGCTTCACATCCGAACCAAGAGCTCCCTGGATCCGGTCCGCCGTGCCGTCAAGGTTTTCGAAAGGCATCTCGTAACGGAGGTCCACGGTCAGGGAATCCCCAAAGACTCCGGTCTGGAAGCGCGAAAACAGCAGGTCCAGCGCCCGCGCCTGCTGTGTGCGCGGATAGCCTTGTTCCCAGGTCGCATCCAGCGCTGCACGCATCGGGTCATGGAACTCTTTCAACATGGTTTCCACGTGGCCGCGGAACGCCTCCTCACCGCACGTTCCGGCGCCTGTGTTCACAAGCTCGCCGTCGTCGAGGCTGAACACGGGATCCAGCCTCGAAGAGGCCTCCACGCGCAGTGTCTCCGGTATGCGGCCGGGCCTCACAGCATAGCTCTGATGGTCATCCGTACGCGCCAATATTGCGTCGACCTCCAGCGCCGGGCAACTGGCCCACGTGTTCAATCCAGGCGTGCCCGTTACCTCGTTGTCGCTCACGCGCGCCTGCGGCCGCAGCATACATCCCTGGTGATCCACACTCCACCGGATGAGAAGGCGCCGCAGCGCTCCGTCCACGGTTCCGTCCAGCCGCAGCGTCCGGGTCCGAGCATCCACGACGGCGTCGTCATTGAGCGCAAGGTCCACCGAGTCGATTCCCTCCATTCGGAGATCCTCGCTCACGCCGCGAATCTCGGCCGCGCACACCTCGAAGTGTTTGTCCCGTGGAAGCTCCTTGACACACGATTGATCGGCGTACTCGCACGCGGCGAACGTTACCAATCCACTGGCGACCAGCCCGAGTCCCGGCACGAGATTGATCAAGTCCGTGGGATCCGCTCCCTCGCAGATTTGCTTGGCGGCGTGGTAGCTGGTGTGTAGCAAGCCGGCCTCCACGAGGATGTCGCGGTATGCCGCGGTCGCCCTGATATTCTTCACGCTTGCGAGGTCGACACATGCTTTCTCCGGATTCGCGTACTCCGTTACGGGATTGTGGACCCTTACCTGTCCCGAAAAATTGCCCGCGAGGTCCTCGTTGAACCGGGCGAGGCTGGGCTGCGGCAGCGACGACACGTGCGTTTGCTCGAGCGCATCCAGCCCGCTCCAGGTGAGTTCGAATCCCAGGCTGCGGCTGATTGCTTTTCCCCCATACTGACTTTCTATCTCCCCGTCCTGCCGCTTGTCGAACAGCACAATCCGCGTACGCGCCGCCGTGGTCCAGGTCGGTACGTGCACCAGTTCGGCCAGGATCGGTTTCTGGATGTGATGTTGGTCGGTGAAGAACGACGCGTAAGGTAGCCAGGACGGCCAGAAGCCCATGCCGGCCGGGGGCGCGGGTCCAATTGGGATCTCAACGTCAAAACAGCAGCCACCCGCTATCGGGGCTGAAAACCCGTTCACCAGCACCACATAATCACTCGCCTTTCCCGGCGGAACTTCCACAACTCCAAGGACGTGGACCGTCTGATTGGCGATGTCGTAAAACGCCGCTCCCTCGGCGAGTTCAAATCCGTGCCCCGGTTGGGAGATCGCAACGGACGGTCTCGAAGACGGCTGACCTTTCACGAACGTGGATCCGGGTCCGGCCGTCAGTCCACAAATCAGCAGGAAATGTTTCAATCTCATCTTCTTCTCCTCCTCCGGCGGCGCGCCGGCCGCCATCCTCAAGAACGGAAAACCTCGGAAAACCCGGACACGCATTCTCGGCCGGCCGGATGACGATTCCGAGTTATAATCGTCACGACGCTCTGAAACCGCGGGACCTGGAAAATCACTTTGTAGGGGGCTGGATGCAGGTACTCGCAATCGATGCCGTAGCCTGGGGCGCGCTGAATCGTCTGCTCGACATCGCACTCGATCTGCCCGCCGCTGAACGTTCCGATTGGGTCGAATGCCTCGGCCCCGAATACGAACAACTGAAGCCGCGCCTTCGCGATCTACTTCAGCGCGCTGAACAGGAGGGCGCCGGCGGAATCCTGGATACAATCCCCAAAATCGGCGACGAATTCACCGTCAACGGCGACGCCGATCGGGCCGCGCACGCTCCCGGCGACGCCATCGGCCTGTACCGGCTCGAGCGCGAGCTCGGCGAAGGCGGCATGGGCACGGTCTGGCTTGCCCACCGGCCCGACGGCTTCATCAACCGCCCCGTCGCGCTAAAATTGCCTCGCGGCTCGTGGCGCCGCAATGCGCTTGCGGAACGTCTGGCGCGCGAGCGTGAGATCCTTGCCGGCTTGAATCACCCTCACATCGCCCGGCTCTACGATGCCGGCCTCACCGCCGACGGCCAACCGTATCTCGCCCTGGAATACGTCGACGGCCTACGCATTGACGAATACTGCCGGCAAGCGAACCTGGATGTCAAAGGGCGCCTTTCGGTCTTCCTGCAGGTTCTCTCCGCCGTCGCGTATGCGCACTCCCAGCTTGTCGTTCACCGGGATATCAAGCCGTCTAACATCCTGGTGACCAACGACGGGCAGGCGCGGCTCCTTGACTTCGGCATCGCCAAGCTGCTCGAACAGGGGCAGGCGCGCGAGACGGAACTGACCGAGCTGTCGGGCCGCGCCCTCACTCCCGATTTCGCCTCGCCGGAACAGATCGCCGGCAAGCCGGTTGGCGCGGCGTCCGACGTCTACTCGCTCGGCGTCGTGCTCTTCATGCTGGTAACCGAAGGAAGGCCCTACCGGCTCAAGCGCGATTCGCGCGCCTCGCTTGAAGACGCCATCCTTCATGCCGAGCCGCCGAGGCCGAGCGAAGCCGCGGCCGAACCGTCCTTTCGAAAGTCCCTGCGCGGCGACCTCGATTGGATCGTCCTGAAATCGCTCGCCAAGGAACCTGAGCAGCGCTATCCGTCCGCCGCGGCCTTGCAAGCGGACCTTGTCCGTTACTTGCGGCACGAGCCCGTGGAAGCCGGCCCGCCAAGCGCCGCTTATCGCATGACCAAGTTCGTCCGCCGCCACCGCCTTGCCGTGGCCTCGGCGGTCCTCGTCACCCTCGCCCTGATCGGCGGCCTATTCGGCGCCACCGTGGGCCTGCTACGTGCGCGCGCAGCCGAGGCCGAAGCCCGCACCGAGGCCGCCACGGCTGAACGCGTGTCGGCGTTCCTCGTGGATCTGTTCCAGACCTCCACCCCCGAAGAGGCGAAGGGCCGGGAGCTGACCGCCCGCGAGATCCTCGAGCGCGGCGCGGCCCGGGTTCACGATCAACTGGCGGACGAGCCGCTCGTCAAGGCGCGCCTCCTCCGCACGATCGGATACGTCTACACCAACCTCGGACTGTATCCCCAGGCCG
Organism: Bryobacteraceae bacterium; assembly: GCA_026129905.1. Lineage (GTDB taxonomy): Bacteria > Acidobacteriota > Terriglobia > Bryobacterales > Bryobacteraceae > JAHCHE01. The sequence continues at coordinate 163,881 of JAHCHE010000005.1, forward strand.
GCCCCTTCCTCGAAGAGGCCATAAAGTTGGCCCGCTCCCTCGGGAATAGAGGCCGCCATGAGCTGGCTATCGCTCTGCACCGGCAGGCGAACCTGCACCGTCTCACCGGCGATGTCACCCGCGCCGAAGCCGAATTCCGCGAGGCGATTGCCATCCTGGAGAGCGCCGTCGGCCCCAGCCACCCCGACCTTGGGCCTGCCTTAAACAGCCTGGCGATCCTCGTGCGCAGCCGCGATCCCGAAGAGGCGCTTGTGATATACCGGCGCGCCTACGACCTGCTTGTTGCCGAGCACGGCGAGCCGAACGGAGAGGCGGGCGTCGTGCTCTCCAACATCGGCTCCCTCCACCTGCGCGCGCGACGGTGGCGCGAGGCGCAAGACAACCTGGAAAAGGCTCTGCCGCTGGTGATCTGGTTTCACGGCGAGAACGACCACAGGGTCGGCGGCGTCGCGGGCAACCTCGCCATTGTCCACAAAGAGCTCGGCAACTACGAGCGCGCCCTGGAACTCTCCCGGCAAGACCTCGATCTGTCTTCCCGCGTCCTGGGACCCACGCACCCCGCCATCGGCGCCATCTGGCTGAACCTGGCCCGCGTCACGGCCAGGATGGGAGACGAGCAGGAAGCCCTCGCGCAGACCGAGCAGGCTCTCGAGATCTTTCGCCGCCATCTCCCTCCCTCCCACGCCTTGCGAGTCACGGCCGAGAACACGCGCGGCCTGTCTCTGTTTCGACTTGGCCAGCGCGCTGAGGCTCGCCGGGTATGGGACGAGCTTCTCACCGTGTCATCCGAAAGCGTCGACGCCAGGAAATCCCTCCTGACCACTCGGCTCATGCTCGCCGAATTTCATGGCCTTTCCAATCGTTTCGAGGAGTCGCTGGCGCTCGCCCGCGGCGTGCTCGCCGATCCCCTCATCGCCACCGATCCTCACCTGGAGGCCGAAGCCCGTTGGGTGACGGCCTGCGCACTGGCTCGCAGCGGTTCCTTCGAAGAGGCGGACGCCGAGAGCCGCCAGGCCCTCCACCTTCACGCGACAACCGCTCCGACCCTGGAGCCGGTGACCCTGTTCGCTCACGCGAAATACCTCGCGTGCGCCGGCGACGAACAGCGCAGCGTGCAGCTTCTTGCCCGGGCGGTCGAGCAGGGCTTTCGCGATGCCGCCGTCCTCACCGACCCGGCCTTCGCCGCCCTCCACCCGCGCAGCGACTTCGCGCCAGTGGCCGCCGCCATCCCGGCGTCCGATCGCAGCCGGTGAAATATAATGGCGCCATGGAAGCGGTTCGGAGGGCGCCTGATCCTGCCGCTTGGGATTTGAATCCGTTCTTTTCTTCCTTCTATCCACAGTTGCGATCCATCGCCCGCGCTCGGCTCCGCGCCGGCCGCGATTCGCTCCTCGACACCACATCTCTCGTCCACGAGTTCTACATCCGGCTCGTGGAATCCGGCAACATCCGGGCCGAGGAGTGGCCCCGCTTTCTCAGCTATGCGTCCCGCGCGATGCGCAACATTATTGTCGATTCCCTTCGCCGCCGCGGCGCCGCCCGTCACGGCGGGGACCTCAGGCAGACGGGAACGAATCAGGCGGCGAGTCACCTCCCCGCGTCCGGCGAAGAGGAAATCCTCGCCGTGCATCAGGCCCTCGAACAACTCGAGGCCATCGATTCGCGCTCGGCCCAGATCGTGGAAATGCGGTACTTCGGCGGGATGACGGAAACGGAGATAGCCACCGCGCTCGGCCTGACGGAGCGGACCGTTCGACGCGGTTGGCAAAAGGCCCGGCTGCTTCTGGCTCAGGCGCTCGGGTGACGGGTTCCTGGGAAACACCGTCGCCGGAGGAGCGTCTACTAATAGTGAGATACCGGGTAGCGTTCACAAAGAGGTTTCAATCCGAAGGCCGCGAATCCCAAATGGACCCAACGGCGGAGCTCGATCTCCTTCTGCCGGATGGCACGGTGGCCGAGAAACTGTTCGTCGAGCGGCTGGAGCCCGCCTCCCAGCACAGCCAGGAAGTCCTGGACGAAGACGACGCGTTTCTGGCGATGGCCACTCCGGAAGTGTGGGAGTACGACATTGTGGATGGAAGCCAGGGCGAGTTTGAGGCCGCGATGCGGGCGTCCGAGGTCGTCTTCGAGTTCGAGGTCATCGACGAGGACGAGACGGAACCCGGGGATGCCACGGGCGCGCCTCTGAAAGACGGGGATGCGTACGCGCCCGAAGGAACCGCGGAGCGGCAGGAGGTTACGCGGGGCGGGTCCGGCGCGCGCGGCGTGGACGATGGTCCGGCGGGAAGGGCGACCGGCAACCCCAGCGCGGGCGGATCGAGTCCCGGCAAACCCTACTTTGGCGTCAACGACGCACTGGGAATCGAGGATGCGGGCGACGGCGGACTCGACGACTTGACCGTGACCGAGGCTACCGATCCAAGCCTTGGGCTGACGAATCGCGGCCGGAAACGCCCGCAGGATTGGGCGGCCAACACCGGCCCGACTCGCGAGGCGGACCGCGGCGTCGAGACGGACTACGCGACGGACAAAGCCAGTACGCTCGGGCCGGACAAGACCACGCGGCGCAGGTAGTAGCCCAGGGGCGGAAGACGGTCAGGAAACGTGGGCGATCGCCTCGACCCATCGGCCCAGGCGCATGCCCGCGAAGTCGATGTCGGCCGTGATGACAAACCGGCCCGGCGTTGCCGAGGGAGTTACGGCGAGCGACGCGGCGCCCTCGGATTTCGAGTTCAATCTCAAACGGTACGCGTTTCGATCGGACGTCCAGCCGGCAGGCAGGTGCGGGCGCACGATAAGCTGCTGCGCGGACCGGGCGTGGTTGAATACCACGGCGCGCAACTGGAAAGGGCGGCCGGGCTCGGCGCGGAATTCGTAGGGCGCGAGACGGGCCCAGTTGTCGTCCAAGCCGAAGTTGATGTCGGGCCAGGGAAACAGCTCTTCCATGGCGGCCATGCGGCGGCGCAGGGATTGCTCCATGTAGTCGAACTGTTCCGGCGAGAAACGGAACAGCGGCTCGACGTGCTGGTTCGCCAGCCAGACATCCTTCGGAAGTCTGCGCAGCGTCTGGAGGCAGCCCAGGTAGCCGTGGCCGTCCGCCAGCCAGTTGCGGTTCCACAGGCAGTAATCGTCGATCCCCGAAGGCGTGAACGAATCGCCTAAGAAGAAGATCGATTCGGCGCCATCGCGCTTCACCAGCAGCGCATCATGGAGCAAGGTCTGCCCGGGGAAATAGAAAAACGTCAGGTCGAATTCGCGCCACCGCATCGAGGCGCCGTCCGCCTGCGGCTTGCCGGCGGAGATGGGATGCGGCGACAGGCAAGGCATCCGGTAAGCGGCGGGATTGCGGAGAATCTCATCGAGTTCGCCGGTAAAATATACCGAACAGCGGAATTGATCGGCGCAGGCTTGCGCGCGGTCGGTGTGATCGTCGTGGTAGTGGGTGATGAACACGCCTTCGAGCGCGCGAATACGCCCGCCGGCCTGAAGAGCCTTTATTTTGTCGATCACGGCATCATAGCCGCAGTCGATCAGAAACGCCGATCCGGTATCGGACACGAGCAGGCGGGAGTTGCCGATCGCCAGGGCCCAGTCCGGCAATATCCGGGTTTCGGCCATCGGCATCCATTCGGGAACCTCTCCCTCGAGTAGTTTGGCGGAGCGGAGGCGGAGGCTGTCGTCGCCAAAATACCAGCGCAGCGCGTCGGTTTTGAAATGCTCGCGCACGGAAGCTTTCAGCCGTTCGATGAGGCGGTCGATTGCTGCACGGGGTCGTCGAATCACCGGACCGCGGACGGGCACGAGAATGTCGGGGCCGCGTTCGGCCACCCGGCGAAGGCTGCCGATCAATTCGCCGGCGCGCGCCGCGTAGCCGTGATAGCCGCGCAGTTTCGCTTCCGGCACGGCGTCCTGGAGACTGTAGAGGTCGAGCAGTTGTCCGTCTCCGGCGATCAGGTCGCCGGTGCAGGCGATGCGGCGACCGCGGGTCTCAATCAGGTACGACACGGCGCCGGAGGTGTAGCCGGGCGTGCCAAGGACATCAATGGGAAGGCCCTCGAAGTCGATGCGGTCGCCATCGCGCACGGTCCGGGCAACCGGGAGCGGCTCGGTCAGCACTTTGCTGTTGCGCATCGCGTAGTCGTGAAAGCGCTGTCGCTCGAAGGCGCTCCAGAATGCGCCCGGGTCGCCGATCAGCGCTTGCTCCTGGGCCGGCGCGACGACCGCGCGCGCTCCGGCCGCGGCCCAGCAGACGTCTCGCCGGAAGTGCGTGAGGAGGACGGTTTCGGCTCCACCGGAGGGGTCGGCATAGATGGCCAGACGGCGGTTCCCATGTGCGATGGCGACGGCGTTCACGACGCCCGGAACGATCCGCAGCGAAGGGCCCTGCGCGCCTGCGGCGCCCGCCAGCAGGAAGCCGCGCCGGGTGATCATGCGGGGCTACGCAGCGGAACTCGAAGCAGGCGGATCAATCTCATGAGCCGCCACCGCCTGGCTTTTGGCGCCGCAGAACTCCGCCAGGCGGAGTTCGATAGCTAGGATTCGTCTGCCGGCGACCTGGGCAACACCCCGGTAGACCAAGGCGGCGAGTTTCGGATCTCTGGCGCAGACTTCGGCCAGTCTGGCGCCGTCGAGACAGATGACGCGCGAGCGCTCCTGGGAGCGGACCTGAAAAAAACGATAGCGGAAGTCGAGCAAAGTGGACCAACCGAACACCTCGCCTGCACCAAGGCTCTGTATCAGCACCGCATAGACCGGGGTTCCCAGTTCCACGCGAAAGCTGCCGGCGGTGATCAGGCAGAACTGACGCGAGCCGTCGCGGGCGCGGAAAACGACTTCTTCAGGCTCGAAGGTCGTCTCGTGAGCGAATGACGTAAGCTTTCGCAGCATCGCTTCCGTCATGCCCAGGGTGAACGGATGGTTTTTCAAGTGTTCGTAGAGCGGCATATCCCCCCTATGGGGCTTATTCCCCTGTCCAAAGCGCACAGGGTACACCAAGTTCATCTCTTGCCGAGAACACAAGCAATTTGGATTCCACTGCCAAGTCAGGGGTTTACCGGGGGCGTGAATGTTGATATAACCTTACAGCAACTGTAAATCTATGACCGATAAACCATTCGTTGAAGCGCTGCGCGGCGGCGGCCGCGTATACGGCACGGCCATCCTATCCACCTCGCCCCACTGGCCCGAAGCCGTGAGAACCTCGGGGCTGGACTTCGTATTTATCGACACCGAGCACATCCCGATCGAGCGCGCGACCCTGTCGTGGATGTGCCGGACCTATCGCGCGCTCAACCTCGCGCCGGTGGTGCGGATTCCCGCGCCCGACCCCTACCAGGCCGCGATGGTTCTGGACGGCGGGGCGGGAGGCGTGCTGGCGCCCTACATCGAGACGCGCGAACAGGTCCGCGCTCTGCGTGGCGCGGTGAAACTACGGCCGTTGAAGGGCCGGGTGCTGGAAGAGGCGCTGGCCGACGCCGCGCGCTTGCCGCCGGAATCCGCCGCCTATTTTCACGAGAGGAACGCCGGCAACGCGCTGTTGATCAACATCGAGAGCACGCCGGCCATCGAGGCGCTCGATGACATCCTGGACGAAGGCGGCGTGGACGCTGTAATCGTCGGACCGCACGACCTTTCGTGCAGCCTGGGCATTCCGGAGCAGTACCAACATCCACGCTTCGAGGAAGCGATCCGGACAATCATCGCCAAGTCGAGAGCGCACCGGGTGGGCGCCGGGGTTCACGCGTTTTGGGACAGCGTCCCGCAGCAGATCGAGTGGGCCAGGCGGGGCGGCAACGTGATCCTGCACTCGACGGACTTCCTGCTGTTCCGCAAGGCGCTGTGGGGTGAACTCCAACAAATCCGCGAGGCGCTCGGCGACGGCGCCGAGAGCGGCGGACCGGTTTCGATCGTGTGAGTCAGGCGGACGTCGAGGATGCGCCGGCGCCAAGCTCCTGGAAAACCTTGCGGAGTTGCTCGTGGCGCTGCATCAGAGCGAGGTAGCGCGCCTCGTCGGGGCCGTCCTTCGCGCGGATAACGCGGAGCAGCGCCCGCTTGTCCTGGTCGGGCCAGCGGGCAAGGCCGCGAACGAGGCTGAGGACGAGAGCCAGGTTCTGGAAGCCGGGCCGGGACGCGTCGGCCTTTGACGCGCCCAGTATTCGCGCCAGTGACGCGGTCGCCGCCCGGCGCATCTTCACCGCGTCGCCGCCATAGCGGGCCGCCATCCGCCGCTGAACCGCGAGCGCGACGTTTCGCGCGCCGAACCGGTCCCAACCGCCGGGCGAGGCCGCATCGGTCTCGAAGACCAGGGCGCTTTCGGCGAGTTTGCGCAGCGTCCGGGCCGGCGTCCGGTAGTCCGCGCGATCCCGGAGCTTTTTCTCCTCCTTCTCGGCGAGGCCGGCCTGTTCCGGCTGGACGGGCCGGAAACCGATCTTCCGATAGAACCAGAACGCGCCGGCCTCGATGGCCTCCTCGTTGTCGCGGCCGATCTGGTAAGGGTCGATCGAGAAGCAGCGGATGCCAAGCAATTGCCGGCACAGCCGCAACAGGCGCGCGAAGACCCATGCCGTCTCGCCGTTGCGGAACGTGTAGTACATATTAAAGCCCAATTCCATGCGTTCGAATAGCGAAAGGCCTTCAAAATAGCCCACGGGCGCCGCGTTTTTGACAATCACGCCGCAATGGCAGGCGCGCAGCGGCAGGCGGAATTGGGGTAGCGCGCCAGATAGATAGATATCGACGCCGCGGCCGGCGTCCGCTTTCCACACCGCCGAGGAGTCGCCGAAGGTGAAGCCGTGAAGCTCACGACACCGGACGGCGGAGGCGGTGACGGCGAGGTCCAGGTAGCGCTCGGCCTCGCGCCGTGACAGCCGGACGACCGGAAGCGGCGGCTCGGCCAGTTCGCGTTCGAGCGAGACGTCGCGCCGTTGGATGAGGGGTGCGTCGTGCACGTAAGGAACAGCGGCGGGAAATCGCAGGAAGGACCGTGCGGCGCGCGACCGGGCAAGGTCCCATTTCAATATCAGGCGAAGCGAGTCGTAAAGCTCGACTTTCCGCTCCAGGGGGAGTTGGAGCGACGAAAACCGCTCCACCAGCCAGCCCAGAGTTCCCTGCCCCGGCGGGACCGCGGATTCCACCCACTGCCGGTATGGCGCATCGGCCTCGACATAGGCATCGTCTTCGAGCAGGGGGAGAAAACGGGGAAGGATTCTACCGATCGGGCTTGGATCCTCGTACCAGTCCCAGTCGACGTCGAGTTCCCCCGGATACAGCCGCGCCAGCCGCAGAACGGCGCCCAAACTGAAGAGCGCGGAGAAGAGTGTTCCTCCGATGCCTGAGACTTCCGGCGCGTCGAACGCTTCCGCGGCGCCCGATTCCGGAGGCAACGACGAGACCAGCTCCGGTAAGCGCCGGAGAGCCTGCTCCGCCGCATCCGCGACGGTCTCCGAAGGCGGCCAGGCCCGCAGGAACATCAGGATTTCGTGGAACTGGATGAGGTCGGCAGGGCTGGAAAATGGACCCCCTGCGGTCTCCTCGATCAAATCGGGGAGGCGGCGCGCCTCGTCGTGTCCAAAGGAATTTTTCAGGCGGCGGAGTTCGCCGAGCGGGTGGGGAGCATCCGAAGACGACATGTGGTTGGAGCTATTCGATCATACCTGTCCGCCGCGGGACGCGCCACGGGCCGGCAAATTCGGTATACATTGTACGAGCGCGTCGCGGGACCCGATCGCCGCCGCGCACGGAGCCAAAACATGAAGAACAGCCTGTGTTTTCTCATTCTTTCGTTGGTGGCCCAACCGGCGGGCGCCGCCGGTCCGCTGCGGGTGATGCTGCTCGATGGCCAGAGCGGAGGACCGTATCACGCCTGGCAGTTGACGACGCCGGTGCTCAAGAAACAACTGGAGGAGGCCGGGCTGTTCCAGGTGGACGTCGTGACCGCCCCGGAATCGGGCGGTAATTTCAGCAATTTCAATCCTGATTTCAAAAAATACCAGGCCATTATTTCCAATCTCGATTCGCCCGAGTGGCCGGCGGACCTGATGGCGAGCTTCGAGCAGTACGTCAAGGAGGGCGGCGGGCTGGTCATCGTGCACGCGGCGGACAACGCCTTTCCGAACTGGAGGGCCTACAACCTGATGATCGGCATCGGCGGCTGGCGGGGGAGAGACGAAAAAGCGGGCCCGCTGTGGTATTTCAAGGACGGCAAGCTGGTCTCGGATCCTTCGCCGGGCAGCGCCGGATCGCATGGGGCGCGCCTGCCCTATCAGATCGTGACGCGCGACGAAAACCACCCCATCATGAAGGGTCTGCCGAAAGCCTGGATGCACGCAGCCGACGAGCTGTACGCCACGATGCGCGGGCCAGGCGAGAACATGACCGTGCTGGCCACGGCGTACGCCGATCCGGCGAACAAGGGCACCGGCCGCGACGAGCCGGCGCTGATGGTTTTGAGCTTCGGCAAAGGGCGGATTTTCCACACGATTTTCGGCCACGACATCGCATCGATGAGTTGCGTCGGCTTCATCGCGACCCTCCAGCGCGGGACGGAATGGGCCGCGACGGGAAAGGTAACGCAGAAAATCCCGGTGTCGTTTCCGACGGAAAAGACCGTCAGCTATCGCGTGGATTACGCGGCGATGGACCCGGCGTTCAAGGGACCGCCGCCCGCGCCTCCCCGCCCGGCCGGGACGAAGTAAGTTTTCATTCGACCCGCGGGGGAGCTACTCGTGGCGCAGCGCGACGACGGGGTCCACCAGGGCCGCTTTCAGCGCGGGCCCCATCGACGCGGCCAGGGCCGTGGCCGCCAGTACGATCGCGACAACCGCGAACGTGAGAGGATCGTGCGGCCGGACGTCATACAGCAGGCTCGCCATCAGCCGCGTCAAGACAAGCGCCGCGGCGAGACCGGCGGCGATGCCCGCCGCCGCAATGAGCATGCCCTCCCGCATCACCATGCCGACGACGCGGCCGCGCCGCGCTCCGAGGGCCATGCGGACGCCGATCTCGCGCGTGCGCTCGGCCACCGAATAGGCAATGACGCCGTAGACGCCGACGATCGCCAGCAGCAGGGCGGCCGAAGCGAAGGTCCCCAGCAGGAACAAGTTAAAGCGCCTTGGCGCGATGGAATCGGCCAGCGCCTGCTCCAGCGTCTTCATGTCGTAGACGGGCTGGCTCGGGTCGATGTCGGAAATCCGTTTTCGGATGACGGGCGCCAGAACCGATGGATCGCCGGCGATTCGCACCGCGACGTCGGCGCCCCGCAGGAACGGAAGTTGCTGGTAGCGGACGTAGACCTCGGGCGGAGGCTCGGCATCGAGCTTCGCGTACTTGAGATCGGAAACGACGCCGACCACGGTGACAGGCTGAGGGACCCGGAGGGAACGGCCGATGGGGTCGGCGTCGCCGAACGCCTGCCGGGCCATGCTCTCGTTGAGAAGCACGGCGCCGGCGGGATCGGCGTCGGTGAGCCAGCGGCCTTTAACCAGGCGCGCGCCGACGGCCTGCAAGTAATTCGGCGACGCCGCATTGAGGCGGATGACGCGGGTCTGGTCCGGAGAGGGGTCGGCGGGGAACGCGGGCGCGCCGGAGAAGAGAAACCAGTTCGACAGGCCCGCCGACTGTACGCCGGGAGTTGACGCCAGGCGGAGGAGCAGTTCGCGCACGTACGCTTCGCAAGCGGCCCGGTCGGCGTACTGCGGGCCGGCGAGGCGGATCTTCATCGTCAGAACGCTCTCCGGCGCAAAGCCCGGCGGACGCGCATTCATGCGCCAGAAGCTTTTCACCATCAGGCCGGCGGCAGCGAGGAGCACGATGGATAGGGCGAGTTCGACGGCCACCAGCAGCCGGCGCATGCGGATCCGTTGGGAACCGGCCGACGCGCGGGCGCCTTCCTTCAGCGCGCTTTGCAGGTGAGTTCGTCGGAGCGACAACGCCGGACCGGCGCCGAACAGCATCGCGGCCCCCATCGCGACCGCGGCGGCGAACGCCAGCGCGTCGCCGTCCATTCCGGCCTCGGCAAGCCTCGGGACCGCGTGCGGCGAGAGCCCAATGAGCGCCCTGACCGCCCCGGCCGCAAAGGCGACCCCGGCCACCCCGCCCGCGACGGCGAGTGCGAGACTCTCGAACAGTAGCTGTCGGACCACGCGCGCGCCTCCCCCGCCCACCGCCATGCGGATCGCGATCTCCCTCTGGCGGGCGGCGGACCGCGCCAGCAGGAGACTCGCGATGTTCACGCAAGCGATCAACAGCACGAATCCCCCGGCGGCCAGCAGCACCAAAAGGGTGGGCCGCGCTTCGGCAACGAGCTTCTCCCGGAGCGGCTCGACGCGAAGCTTCACCGGCCGTGCGCCGAGGGGTCGGGGTTCTCCCGCGCGTAAGGCCCTCTCTTCCAGTGCGTGAAGTTCCGCCAGCGCATGCCCGGGTCCGATGCCGGGCCTCAACGCCGCCACGACGTTGGCAATGCGCCAGCGTTCGGCGTCCCGCGGCGGCATCGGGATATAGACGGCCGGTGGCTGGGGCTGGATAGTAACCCACCACATGGGGAACTGGAAACGGAAGTTCTTAGGAAGCACTCCCGCGACGGTAGCCTGGCGTCCGTCGAGGAACACCGAACCTCCAACGATCCGCGCATCCCCGGAGAACTCGCGCTGGAACAAATCCCAGGCGAGCACGACGGCATCCTGCTCGCCCGGTGCGAACAGCCGGCCCATCGCCGGTTGCGCGCCGGCGAGGGTCCAAAAATCGCCCGCGACCGCGACGCCGGTCACCTGACTTCCATAACCTGGCCCGCTGAGCGTGGCTTGCTGATAGCCGTAAGCGGCCATCGCAGCGTACGACTGTGCGTGATCCCGCCATTCGTAGAAATCGTTCAACGAGACGATGTCGCGCTTGATGTTGGGATCGTAGTCGGCTAGCCAGACCAGGCGGTCCGGGTTGGGATAGTCCAACGGCTTCAACAGCACGGCGTGGGCAACGCTGAAGATCGCCGTGTTCATGCCGATGCCAAGGGCAAGCGTGACAACGATCACGAGCGTGAATCCGGGATTTCGCCACTGCATCCGCAGGGCATCGCGCGCGTCGCGCAGCAGTTGCTCCAACCAGACCCAGCTCCAGACCTCGCGGGTTTCCTCGTTCACGCGGGTGACGCTGCCGAACTTGCGAAGGGCCGCCCGGCGGGCTTCCTCGGGCGCCATGCCGCGCTCGATATTTTCCTCCGTCTCTCGGCGGATATGATCGCGGATCTCGGCGTCGAGTCCATCGAGCATCCGGCGGCGGGTCACGGCTTCACCTCGCCGGAGACGGGGCGGAGAATGCGGGCGATGGCGCCGGCGAGCTTTTCCCACTTGGTGGTTTCGGCCCGGAGCTGTTTGCGGCCTTTCGAGGTGAGGCGGTAGTACTTGGCGCGACGATTGTTCTCCGACAGGCCGTCTTCCGCCGCGATCCAGCCGCGTCGGACAAGGCGGTGCAGCGCGGGATAGAGCGACCCTTGTTCCACCTGCAGGACGTCGTCGGAGTTGCGCTCGATGGTTTTGGCGATGGCATGGCCGTGAGCCGGGCGGGCCAGCAGGGTGCGCAGGATCAGCAGGTCGAGCGTGCCCTGGAGGAGATCGATCCGGTTCTCTTCACGCCGTGTAGACATTCTAGGTGAAGCATACGCCCCGACGGGTAGAATGTCAAGGGGAGCGAGTTCAGGCGGCTCCTTCAGTACAATGGCAATCTGACGAAAGGCTGCTCATGAAGAACCTGAAGAAACGGCTGCGGGAGGGCGAGGCGCTGAACGGATGCTTCCTCAACCTCGGCTCGGCGCTCACCGCCGAAATGGCCGGAAAGTCCGGGCTGGATTTCGTCGTGATCGACATCGAACACGGCTCGGGAACGGAAACCGACATCCTGCATCAACTACAGGCGCTGGAACACACCGGGGCGGGAGCGGTGATCCGGGTGGAATCCCACGAACGCCAGCGATCGCACCGGGTGCTGGATCTTGGGGCCGAGGGCATCATGTTCCCTCGGGTGAACTCCGCGGACGAAGCCAGGAAGTGCGTCGCCGCGCTCCGGTATCCGCCCGACGGCGTGCGGGGCGTGGCGTCCATGAACCGGGCCTGCGAGTTCGGCGCCAGTTTCCGGAAGTACGTGGATTCATCGAAGGACACCCTTCTCGGCGTGCTGCAGATTGAGACGGCGGAAGCGGTGCGCAACGTGGAGGAGATCGCGGCGGTGGATGGGGCGGACGTTATGTTCATCGGACCGCTGGACCTGTCGATGAGCCTCGGGATTCTCGGGCAGTTCGATCACCCGGCCTTTAACGAGGCTTTGGAGGCGACGGCGAACGCCGCGCGCAAGCACGGCAGGTCGACCGGGATCCTGATGCCGAAGCAGGACGACTTCGACCGCTACTACGGGCTTGGTTTCCGGTTTCTGGCCTGCGGTTCCGACGGCGCGATGGTGAACAACTCCGCCCGCAGCCTGGCCCAGGCGATGTCGGAAGCGCGGAAGCGGCTCTCTACGCCGTGACCGCCTTCGGCGCGTACTTCCGGCGCACCAGGAACAGGTAGCAGGCCGTGCCGATCACCAGCCAGATGCCGATGCTGCGGATCGGGGCGTCGAAGCTGCCGGTGGCGTCGATCATCCACCCGGTGAGCGCCGTGGCGACGATGCCCGCCAGGTTCGCCGCCGTGTTCTGAATCCCGACCACCATCGCGATTGAGCCGCCGGGAATCAGCGACTGGGTCAGGGCCCAGTAGTTCGCGGTGGCGAGACCGAGACCGGACAGGGAGAAGATGGTCAGGAAGATCTCGATGGAGGTGGAGTCGGTGAAAAGACTCAGGGTCTGGGCCGAGGCGCAAACGAATCCGCCGACCGTAAACGCCTTGCGCACGTTGATCGCGTCGTAGCCCCGCTTGATGAAGAGGTCCGCCACCCACCCGGAGACCGCGGCGACGATGGCCATGCCGGCGAAGGAGGCCCCGCTGAACCAGCCGGTCTGGGTGATGGACATGTTATGTTCGCGTTCAAAATAAGTTGGGATCCAATTCATGTAGTAATACACGAAGTACATGTAGCAGAACGTACCCACGATCACGCCCCACATCACCGGGCTTCGCATAATCTGTCCGGCCGAGATGCGCTGCTGGTCGGCGGAAGCTTTGCCGGCGCCCTGGGCCGGACGCGGCAAGGCGGCGATGTCGTCCTTCTTGACCCACGCCATCCACGGGATGAGCCAAACCAGACTCAAGCCGCCGATCAGCAGAAACATGATTCGCCAGCCGAACGCGGCAACCAGGTAGGCCGCCAATGGCAGGCCCAGCGCCGGACCGATTTTGGTGCCGGCCATGTACAGGCCCACCGCCAACCCCCGGTTTTCCTCGTCGAAATGCAGCCGGATGTACCTCATGCTGGCGGGCGTTACCACGCTTTCCCCGATGCCGAGAAGAATCCGCAGGAGAATCAGCATCGCCAGCGTGTTGGTGAGGGCCATTGCCGCCGAGGAGAGGCTCCAGAGCAGAAAGCCAATGATGTAAGGGAGGCGGACGCCGTAGCGGTCCACCAGCACGCCGGATGGAATCTGGAGCAACGTGTAGGACCAGAAGAATGCCGAAAGAGCCCAGCCTAGCTGCGTCTCCGTCCAGCCGAACTCCTTGCCCATGACCAGCTTGGCAACGCCCAGGTTGACCCGGTCGAAATAGGCAATGATCATGCCCAGACTCAACAGCCCGACGACGGGCCAGCGAAGCCGGTTCGCCGCCGCCCGAAGCCGCGCTGACGTCGCGGAAGAGGGGAGGGTACTCATCTATGAGTGACGATGGCACACCCCGGCAGTGGAGTCAAGGCGAGCCTGAAAACAGTACAATCCTGTTCAGAATTTGCCCCAGAGAACGGCGAACTCAGCCGCCGGCTTGCCGCAACACCCGGGCTGCCCGCCGGGTAGCTCGAACGCCGATCAGATCGGCAACCTTGGTCAAAAGGTCGGGAAGATCCTGCGATGCGATCAAGATCATGCCGTCAACGTCCGGCGCGCCTGTCTTGTAAGTTGTTGTGAGGAGTGCAGTAGCAGGCTTGTAAGGGGTGATCTGGGCATGCGCCAGGACACGCCGCCCGGCTTCGGGCGATTCCAGGGAAAGATCGCTTAGAACGAGTTCGTACTCGCTCTCTTCCATCTTCCCAAACGCTTCGGCGGCCGAAGCCGCGGATTCGACCTCGTAGCCTCCCGCTTGCAGTACCGTCTGCAAAGCCAAGCGGGAAGCCGGATCGTCATCTACTAATAGAACTCTCGCCAGCGTGACGGCTGCGCGTCGAGGCTCAGTTACGCAACTTGCCATCTTCTAATAACCGTTGATCCCCCGGTTATTTCCCACCGACCTCACCCAAGGATAGTGTAACCGAAAGACGCAAAAATGGATATCGGAAAATGAGACCGGCGTACTAGCACCGTGCTCACGGGCTGCCGCGGCGTACCAGCCCGAAGGTGTCAGGGGCGCCGCTTCAGGGCAATCAACACGCCGTCTCGCAGCGGGATCAGCGTGGAGAAAAAGTCTTTGTGCATCATTAGTTTCCGGTTGAATTCAACGATTGTACTCGAAGTGGAATCGGAGGGGTGCAGTACGCGCTCGTGCCACAAAGCGTTATCGGTGGCGAAGATGCCGCCCGGGCGGAGTCGGCTTGGGACAGCGCCTAAGACATCGATGTAGCCTTCCTTGTCAACATCGTTGAAAACAAAGTCGAAAACGCCTGTGGTCGACGCTAGGGCCTGAAGCGCGTCGCCGACGTGAATCTGGATCCGGTCCGCGACGCCGGCCCGCTCGAAGTACGCTTTGGCCCGGCGGGCGTTCTCGGCGCTGCCATCGGAGTAATGGACCTCGCCCCCCTCGCCGGCGGCGCGAGCGAGCCAGATAGTTGAGTACCCGATGGCCGACCCGAGTTCGAAAATCCTTTTGGAATCGGTGGCCATCACCATTTGGGCGAGCAGACGTCCGACTTGCGGGCCGATGATGGGAATGCCGCGCTCGGCGGCGTAGGCTTCCATTTCGACCAGTACCGGGTCTCGAGCCGGCAGCAGGCCGTCAATGTACGCCTCGATCTCAGGATTCACTATCACGAAAGACCCTTTCAAAGATGCTGTCGACGTGGCGGAGCTGCCGGTCCAGAGAAAAGCTGCCGGCGATCTGTTCGGCGGAGAGGCAGGCGCGGATTTCCGGGTCCGCCTCGATCGCCTGGCGGAAGTGGCCGTCCTCGAGCCACGCCTTCATGGCGTGCTGCTGAACGAGCTTGTACGCCTTCTCGCGGAGCATGCCGGCGGCCGCGAGATCGAGCAGCGCCTGGCCGGAGAAGATGAGGCCTCCGGTGGAATCGAGGTTCCGCCGCATGCGCTCCGGATAGACGCGCATGCCCTTGACCAGCCAGACGGTCTTGCCGAGCAGGTAATCGGTGAGAATCGTCGAGTCCGGAAGGATCACGCGCTCAACCGAGGAGTGGGAGATATCGCGCTCGTGCCAGAGCGCGACGTCCTCGAAGGCCGCCTGGACGTTCGACCGGACCACGCGCGCCAGGCCGCAGATCTGCTCGCAGACGATCGGATTTCGCTTGTGGGGCATCGCCGAGCTGCCTTTCTGGCCTTCGGCGAAGGGCTCCTCCGCCTCGCGAACTTCGGTCCGTTGCAGGTGGCGGATTTCGAGCGCGATTTTCTCCAGCGCCGCGCAGATCAGGGCCAGCGCCGAGCAGTAGTTGGCATGGCGGTCGCGCGAGATGACCTGGTTGGTGATCGGCGCGGCATCGAGGCCGAGCTTGCGGCAGATCCGCTCTTCCGCTTCGGGCCCCAGGTGACCGAAGTTGCCCACGGCGCCGGAGATCTTGCCGACGCGCATCTCCTCCGCGGCGGCGCGGAAGCGCTTCCGGTTGCGCCGCATCTCGTCGTACCAGAGGGCGAGCTTGAGGCCGAACGTGATCGGCTCGGCGTGGACGCCGTGCGTGCGGCCGACCTGGACGGCGTGGCGGAATTCCTCGGCCCGCGCTTTCAGGGCGTCGCACAAGGCGGCGATCCCCGTCAGGATGATATCCGAGGCCTGCTTGATCTGGAGCGCCTGCGCCGTGTCGACCACGTCGTTGGAGGTCAGGCCGAAATGCAGCCAGCGCGAATCGCCGGCCGCTCCGGCCGCCGCCATGGTTTCGGCCACGGCGGTAGTGAAAGCGATCACGTCGTGCTTCACTTCGCGCTCGATCTGAAGGATACGGTCCACGGAGAAACCGGCGTGCCGCCGCAGCGCCCGCGCCGCTTCAACCGGCACATCGCCGAGTTCGGCCAGCGCCTCGGCGGCGGCGAGTTCCACCTCCAGCCACTGGCGGAATTTGTTCTCGAGGCTCCAGATCCGGCCCATTTCGGCTCGGGTATAGCGTTCGATCATGCGCGCTCCTATGGAATGCGAATCAGAACTGGAAGACTTCCGTCTGGCGGCCGGGCTCGACAACGACCAGACGGCTGTCCAATGCCCGGTCGGCGAGCGCCTGCATGGCCGTTACGCGGGCGATCTCGGGATGGTTGTTATGCTCGCTCAGGTGCCCCAGCACCAGGACGCGGGTGGACCCGTCGAGCCCGTCGCGGACGAAATGCGAAGCGACATCGTTGGAGAGGTGGCCGCGACGCCCCATCACCCGCTGCTTCACCGACCAGGGGTACGGCCCGACCTTGAGCATTTCGAGGTCATGGTTGGATTCGAGGATGAGCAGTTGCGTGCCGCGAAGGTGGAACTTGACCGATTCCGGAACGTAGCCAAGGTCGGTGACCAGCCCGACTTTCACCCCATCCGCCTGGAAGCAGAATCCGACGGGGTCGCTGGCGTCGTGGGGAATGGTGAAGCTTTGCGCCTGGATGTCGCCGATGGTGAAGCCGGTTCCGGCCTGGAACTCGACGATTTTGGGTTGGAAGTCGGCCCAGGGGATCGTCGGCGCGGTGAGACTCGTCATGTAGATGGGGATGCCGTGCGCCTTGGCGATCACGGCCAGGCCGGAGACGTGGTCGGTGTGCTCGTGCGTGACGACGATGGCGTCGAGCGCGGCCGGCCTTTCGCCGATGGCGGCCAGCCGCTCGAAGGTCGCCTTACGGCTCAGTCCCGCGTCCACCAGGATGCGCGTCCTTTGGGTCCCGATAAACGCGCAATTCCCGGAACTGCTGCTGGCCAGAATGCAAACCTTGACGATGAGACCTCCGCGGTAAGTACCCTTGTAGCACATCCGCCGGTCCCTCGGCCGCCAGTTGCCGGGCGCGGGCCGGAATGCGACGATCAACCAGTAGGGGCTGATGTTCTCTTGAGGTTCTGCCGGGCGGGGATACTCGTGTTGCTGCCGTGCGCCCTCGCCGCTTCCGATGCGGCGGCGGAGGAAGAGGCGCCCGAGCAGCCGCTTTTCAGGCAACAGATTGTCGTCACCGGGACGTACGAGCCTGTGCCGCTCGAGGAGGCGGACCGTCCGGTGACGGTGATCGACGCCGAGGCGCTGCGGCCGTTGACCAACACGTGGGCGGACCTGCTCCGGCTGGACGCCTCCGTCGATTTGCGCCAGAGGTCGCCGAACGGCCTGCAAGGGGATCTTTCAATTCGGGGCGCGACATTCGGACAGACGCTGGTCCTGCTGGATGGGCTTCGCCTGAACGACGTGCAATCGGGGCACCACAACCTCGACGTGCCCGCGCCGCTTGAAGCGCTGAAGGAAGTGCAGACGCTGAAAGGTTCGGGCTCGACGCTGTACGGCTCCGACGCGGTGGGCGGCGTGGTCAACTTCATCACCCGCGCCCCCGAGCATTCCGAGATGCGCGTCCGGGCAGCGGCGGGCAACCTCGGCGTCAACCAGCAGCAGGCGGTGGTGACGCTCGCGGGGGCCAACGCGTCGCAGCAGTTCACCGGGTCGCGGGATTTTTCGTCCGGCTTCATGCCGAATCGCGAATACCGCAACCTGTCGCTTGGGTCGGCAACGCGCGTACGGTCGGCGCTCGGCTGGACGAACGCGCGGCTGTTCCATCGGGATTCCCCGTTCGGGGCGGAGAACTTCTACGGGCTGTCCAGTTCCTGGGAAAGAACGCGGACGTGGTGGGCATCGGCGCGCCAGGAACTCGGCTCGAAGACGGAGGCGTCGTTCGCTTTCCGCAGGCACACGGATCTGTTCGTGTTCGACCGCCGCCGGCCGGGGCTGTTCACCAACCGGCATGCCGTGGAGAGCTACCAGTTCGCGCTGCGGCGGCGCGACGTCATCCGGTCCAACGCCAAGCTGCACTACGGCGCGGAGGCCTACGGAGATTCGATCGCGAGCAGCAATCTGGGCAACCACGACCGGATGCGCGGCGCGGCGTATGTCGCTTTCGATGTGCGAACGGCCGGCCGCTTTTCCTTTTCCGCCGGCGTGCGCGACGAGGTGTTCGGGCCGTTCCGCCATGAGGCTTCGCCGACCGTGACCGCGGCGGCATGGTTGACCGAGACGGTCCGCGTCCGCGGGGTTGCGAGCCGCGCCTTCCGCCTGCCGACGTATACGGAGCTCTATTACTGGAGTCCGGACAATCGGGGCTCGCCGGATCTCCGGCCGGAGCGCGCGTGGAGCTACGAGGGCGGGGTGGAATGGACCACCGGGCGGGCTCGCGCCGAGCTGACGGTATTTCAGCGGCGGGAAACCGACGGCATCGATTTCGTGCGC
Organism: Bryobacteraceae bacterium; assembly: GCA_026129905.1. GTDB lineage: Bacteria > Acidobacteriota > Terriglobia > Bryobacterales > Bryobacteraceae > JAHCHE01. The sequence goes on from JAHCHE010000005.1 coordinate 182,550, forward strand.
GCTTCGGCGGCGGACGTCTGGCGCGCCACCAACTTCCAGCGCCTGCAATTCACCGGGGTGGAGGCTTCCGTCCGGCTGCGCGTCGCCGGCGCGCACACAGCGGAGCTTCACTACACAGGGCTGCGAGGGGCGCAGGACGCGCTCGGTGGCTACATGTCGAAGTACGTCTTCAACTACCCCGTCCACAGCGGAATCGTGGCCTGGCAGGGTGCGCGCGGGGCGCTCACCGGGCGGACGCGCTTCGGCGCGGCGCAGCGCTTTGGGCGCGATCCGTACGCGGTGTGGGACGTCTATGCCGCGTGGAACCGCGGACGGGTTCGCCCGCTGTTTCAGATGACCAACCTGCTGGCCACCCGCTACGAGGAGATCCCGCTGGTAGCGATGCCGGGCCGCGCCATTGTCGGCGGGATCGAAGTGGTGGCGTTTGGTCTGCGATAAGCGGGCCGGCGGCGCGCTGGAGCGCTGGGTTTCAGTCCGCGGCGGTCCCCATCGAGCGCTTGTCAGAAAACAACCGTTCCAAACGGCGGTTGTGCGGCAGGTTGACCGAAGGCAACCTGCGGACCGATTGGCGATCGGCCAGGCGGCGGTTGGCAACCGCCGCCTGGAGTTTCCACATTTGCTGGTGGGGCAAGCGTCCACGCTTGCGAGCCGGCTTTCATGCCGGCTTGGTCCTGGAGGGCCCTGTCCAGCGGCGCCACGACCTGGGCGCCGTTTCCCGCCAGGAACGCAACCCACGTGCTCGTGTCCGCGGCAATCACCGGTCCGCCTTCAAGTCAGCGAGCGCGCGCGGGAATCGGACCTTGCCTCGAAGCTGCCGGAGCCGCGAGTACGCATGCGACGCGGCAACCAATTCAAGGCCGGTCCGAACGCTCTGCGTGATGCCGGTTCCGCTCGCCTTCCGCGCATTCGCAAGAAGCTCCGCCGGCACTGCGACCGTAATCTTTCGGGCTACGCCCTTCAGGTTCGACCCTTCAGTTTCCGTCCGATGCGCTTGCGTTCTCCGCCGTCGGGCGCATACTCGATCGCGGAACGGTACGCTGCCTCCGCTTCCGTTTCGCTGCCCCTGGCCGCGTGTAGATCGCCGATCGCCTCGAAGATCCGCGACCCGCGCGGCTGGCGCTTCAGCGCCTGGTTGAGTTGATCGAGCGCGGCGTCTGTCCGGCCCGCCTGCTGGTAGAGTTCGGCTAGCGCGAGACGGGCGGCAACGTAGTCCGGCCGCAGGCGCACGGCCGTTTCAAACTGGCTCACCGCCCCCGTCGTATCTCCGGTACGAGCGAGGGCGCGCGCAAGGCTGAGGATGGAGGGGAGGTACTCCGGTTCTTTGGCGAGCGCTTCGCGCCAAAGCTGAATCGCCTCGGCCGCGCGGACGGGTTCTTCCGCCAGCAGCACCGCGAGGTTGTGCCGCGCCGAAAGGAACTCCGCGTCCTTTTCGAGCGCCGCGTGGTACAGACGCTCTGCCTCCTCGCGCCGGCCCGCGGAGGCTTTCAGGAAGCCCAGGGCGTTGTACGGTTCGGGGCGGTCGGGCGTCAGATCGATGGCCTTCCTATAGGCCGCCTCGGCGTCCTTGCGGCGATTCATCCGTTGATACACGAGCCCGAGGTTGTACGGCAGGTACGAATAGCGCGGCGCCAGCTTCATCGCCCGCTGATAGGCGCGCACCGCTTCGTCGTAATTGCCGCGCTCGGCGTGGGCGAGCGCGAGATTGTGGATCGGATAAGCCCAATAGGGCGCCAGGCGAATCGCGTCGCGGAAAGCGGCGATGGCGCGGTCGTAGTCGGCCTGCTCCAGGTAGGCAATGCCGAGTGCGTTATACGAATAGGCGCCGGCGGGATCGAAGCGGACGGCGCGTTCCAGCAGTTGGCTGGCCTCGTCGTACTGCTTGTCAAACAGCTTCGTGCGGCCGTCGCAAAACAGCTTGCGGCTCCGCAACAGCATCGATTCGGGCGTGAGCTGAAGGGCCGCGTCGAACCACTCGGCGCCGGCGGCAAAATCGGAGCGCGACTGCGGGATCTGGTCGCCTGTGAGGTAGCGCAGCAGCACCTGCTGGCCGCGGTTTTCCAGCTCCACGCGGAGCTTGTTCTCCTCCAGCAGGTACGCGTCCGGCGCCAGCGAGCCGCGAAGCCGCGCCAGTACGGTGAAAGCGCCGTCGGCATCCCGGGGCAGGATCTTGCCCGCGGCGATGGCGGCGTCCAGCCCGATACCGGCCCGCGCCGGCAGATCGAGGGCGCGCGCAATGCCGGGCGCCCCCCCTGGCGCGGCGGCCAGAGCCAGAAGCTGCGGCTCCTGCGGCAATCCGGTCCACTTGGCGATCTGGATGCCGTCCTTGTTGACATCGGCCAGCGGGTGCGTGGTCTCCATCGAGCCGAAGTCCCGTGGATGCTGCCGGTCCATGGTTCCTTCGGCCACCTTGGCGCGCACGTACTCGATCAGCTCATTGAGGTCGACCGTCTGGTCCTGGTTCCGATCCGCTTCACCGCTTAGCCCGCTGAGGAGGAAATAGCTGAAAGCCCCGTGGCCGCCGCCGAACTGTTCGCCTTCGAAGGAAACTTCTTTGGCCCGGCTGGCGGTGAACAGAAACAGCTCCCCTTCGGCTTCCTGGAGGCGCTCGACGCTGCTGTTGAGACTGTTGGTGCGGCTGGCGATGGTTCCGATGGTGGCGGAGCGGCAGGCATCGACATATGCCATGACGCGTCCCACGTTGGCCAGGTCCTCCCGCACCAGCTTGTTGACGTCGGCCATGGGCAGGGCCGTCGCGGCGAGGTCCTGCGGATCGCTGTCGTAGGTAACCAGGAACGCGCCCCGCTCGGGCTCGGCGACTCCGTGGCCGGCCAGGAGGAGGATCACGGTGTCATTCGGCCCCGCCCGAACCTTGAGGAACGTCTCGAACGCGTTCCGGATGGCTGCCGTCGTGGCAGCTTCGTTGGTGAGTACGGTGATGTTCTCGGGCGGAATCGAGCCCCCGCGCGGGCTCTTGAGAAACTGCTCGAACACCTCCGCGTCCTGATGCGCGAAACGCAGCGGCGGAACCTGCTCGGAGCGGTATTTCGAGACGCCGACCAGCAGGGCGTAGGTCTTGCCTTCCGTGTTGGCGGCGGCGGGACGCTCATTTTCGAGCTCGAACAACCGGCTGTGGACCCAGGCGGCGTCGGGCCAGAGCTGGGCCAGTTTCCGGTACTCCTGCGCGGCGTCGGGCCGCAGGTCGTGCTTCTCGAAGACCGCGGCGCGCGCGATGCGAACCACCGGGTCGTCGGATTCGGGCGGCAGTTCGGCTAGAATCGCTTTTTGTTGGGCCTCGGGCAGCGTCGGCAGCTTCAGGCCGGGTTGGGTCGTCACTACGGCGCGCACCAGCGAGGCGCCGTAATGCTGCTGCGAAGCTATCGAGGTCCGATCCACCGTGGGGAGAAAACAGGAGCCGACCGGCTTGGGAGGGGCCAGCGCGCCCGCGCGGACCCGGAGCTGGCGCTGCTCGACCAACACTTCCGTCTTGGCCTGGAGCGAAAGAATCGCCTTCTCGGGACAGAAGAGCACGCTGGCCGATTCCTGCGCCGCCACGACGTCGCCCGGAAACAGAATATCTCCCGCGCGCGCCTGGAGCGGAAGTTGGGCGCCGGACCGCAACAGCAGCCCTCCGGTGGCCGAGAGCACAAGCCCTGCCGGCTGCGAGGCGGCGACGGCGGTTGTCAGCGCCGCCAGCAGGATGTATCGGCCAGGTGCGCCCATCAGAATTCCACCCGCAGCATGAGCTGTACCTGGCGAGGGGTTTCCACCAGAGGGGCGAGCCCCGGAAAGGTCGATTCCCTGCCCTGGCGGCCGTAAAGAGCGATCCCGAAATCGTCCGACGACAGCGACGCCGCCGGGTTTCTCAGGTTTGCGTGGTTGAAGATATTGTAGGCGTCCGCCCGGAAGCTGAGCCGTCCCGCTTCGCCGATCCACGGCAGCGCGAACGAGCGGCTGAGCGAGAGATCGACATTGTACAGGCCCGGTCCGCGAAACGCGTTCCGGCCCGTGTTGCCAAGGCGGCCCGGCGCGGGCTCGCGGAATGCCGCGCGGCTCAGTAGACGCTGGCCCCCCGGCACGGGAACCGCTCCTCCCACCGCGCCGACAAGGTCCGCCCGATTGTTGACGATCAGCTCGTCGGCGCCCGCGAACCGTTGGGGCACAAGGACCGAGTACGGAAAGCCGGACCGGAACGCGGCTAGTTGCGAGACCCGCCAGTTGCGCAACAGGCGTCCGGAGCCGGGCAGGTCCCAGATGGAGAAGAAGACGAGGTTATGGCGCTGGTCGAAATCGGAGTTGCCGCGGTCCGCGCTGCTGTCGAACTGGCGCGCGAAGCTCGAGATCGCGTCGCGGCCGGCGCCGGAGGTGGCGCGGGTGAAGCTGAGGTCGAAAAAGTCGCGTGCCAGGGGCTCGCTCTGGTTGTCGATAGCGTGGCTCCAGGTATAGGCGAGTTGAAGTTGGGACCGGCGGGCGCGATATCGGACCAGCGTCGTCAGCGCGTGATAGCTGGAGCTTCCCTGGTTGGCGCGGTAGGAGATGGGAGGAAGGGCGGGATTGAGACGTCCGCCGGGATTGCCGGTTTCCACGGGGCGGCTCAGCAGGCGATTCACCTCATCCGTGGTGATCAGCTTCCGTCCGAGCGAGCCCAAGCCGTTCACCTCCAGCGCCACCTGCTCGGTGAGCCGATGCTGCAGGCCGGCGAAATAGCTTTGGACGTACGCGTCGCGCAAGCCGGGCTGAAAGAGCGAAACCGGCGGGAAATCCTGGCTGAAGGCGCGGCCTCGGAAGTCCGCAAGACTTTCGGAGATAGGCCGGAGATAGTCGAAAGACGACACGCTCATGGGAAAAAGCGCAAGAACAAGGTTGTTGTTCCGCACATTTTCCCAGAGATTATCGAAGGGCCGGTCGTAAAATATCCCATAACCCCCGCGAAGGGTCGAGCGGCCGGCGCCGGACAGGTCGTAGGAGACTCCGAACCGGGCGGCCAAGTTGTTGCCGTCGCCGTCAAAGACCTTCTGATCGCCGCCGGATGGCGTTTCGAGGCTTGCGGAGGCCAGCGCCTCGGCAAGGGGGCGGCCTGACGGGAGGGCGAGCATCGCGTCCTTGACGGCGCCCGTGTTGCGGGGAGCGCCGAAATTTTCGTATCGGAGCCCGTAGTTCAACGCCAGCCGCCGCGTGGCGCGGAAGGCGTCCTGAATGAAGAAATTGTATTGATTATAGGCGTAATTCCGGTCGAATTGCGGCGTTTGCAGGTTGGGCAGCGTCTGACGCGACGCGGCGGCCGCGAACAAGTTGGGAGAATCGAAGGCGAATTCGAGGATATCGGAGAAGCCGAACAGCCCATCGCGGCCGGCCGTGAGCGAGCCTTCCAGACGCCGGACCAGCACGCCGAAGCCGCCCTTGACCACGTGCCGGCCCGCGGACCAGGTCAGGTTCTGGACGATTTCCACGCCGTCGCCCTTGTTGCTGTAGGCGTACGCCAGCGGGCTTCCCGGCAGCGCCGTCCGGTCGGAGGAGGCGAGCGTCGGAACCTCCGGGCGCGGCCGGTCCCAGCCGAGGTCGTCGCGGCTCCAGCCCGCGCGAGTCTCTCCCGCCAGGCGCGGCGTGAAGTAGCTGGTGACGGACACAGCGGCGCCGATCGAGTCCTGCCACAGGCCCGAAACGAAATCCGGATAGGGCGACCAGGAGAAATCGGGGCGGTCGAGGCCCGATAGCGCCAGGCGGCCCATGGCGCGGTGACGGCTGTTGGCGGGCTGATAGTCGAAGCGTTGCAGGACCAGCGTGCGATCCAGCGAGACCGGCTGGGCGATCCGGAGCGTCGCGTAGGGAAGGTTACGGTCGGTGACCGCCGGCGGCGCGAAGCGCGCGAGCAACCCGGCGGCGAGGCTGTCCGGGGCCGTGAAGTCGCCGAAGCGGGTCGAGGGCAGGAGCCACTCGGTCTCAGGCAGGAAATTCCGGTTGCGCAACCGCTCCACCGCGGTGGAAGTGAACAGCGATTTCCACGGCAGCGGTCCGCCGGCCTGAAACCCGCCTTGATGTTCCTTCAGCGGCCGGCGCGGCAGCCCGGCGCGGTTGTCCTGAAAGGCGTTGGCGTTCAGCGCGTCGTTCTTGACGTAGTAGTAGCCGATGCCGTGCCAGGCGGTTCCGCCGCCGCGGCTGGCGGCGTTGGCCAGGAAGCCGGCGGAGCGGCCGTACTCGGCCGAAAAGTTGTTGGTGGAAACGCGGTACTCCTGGATGGCCTCGGGCGCGAGCGCGACCAGCGGGCCGGTGATCGTGTAGTTGTTGAGTTCCAGTCCATCGAGCAGGAAATTGGACGCCGACGGCCGCTGCCCGTTTACCGACAGGCCCAGGCCGCGGGCCGTCGAGGCGTCGGACGTGACGCCGGGCTGCGCCAGGAGCATGGTGTAGACGTCGCGCCCCGCCAGCGGAAGAAAGCGGACCTGGGCCGGATCGATGACGTAGGACACGGTGGATTCGAGCGACCCTTTGCGCCCGCTGTTGCCCTCGAACGAACCGTAGCGGCTGGGATCGACGTCGGGTCCGAAAAACGTCAGGACCGCCTCGGAGTCCGGAAAGAAGACGCTGCGGTACTGGCCGGCCTGCCAGACGTCGGACAGCAGACGGAGCCGAAAATCGAGATCGAGACGGCCCGCCACCGGCAGCTCCAGCGAGTGCAGTTCCTGAGGCTGGTAGCCCTTCGCCGTAACGCGGATGCGGCAGAAGCCGGGCGGCAACAGGGGCAGCGCATAGTAGCCGGAGCGGTCGCTCGCGGCCACGCCGCTGTCATTGGTGCCGGCGCTGAAATAGCTGATCTCGGCCCCGGACACGCCCAGCCCCGTCTGAAGATCCCATACCCGGCCGGAAATCAGGGCCTGCGTAGTCTGTGCGTACGCCGCGGGCGCGCACAGACAGCACACGAGGACCCACCCCAAATCCCTCCGCATGAAATTCATAATACGGGTTGCCGAAACCGGCGCGCCGGGGCGCTCAGAGCGTTTGCAGCGAGGCGCCGGACAGCCGCCTCAACAGTTCCTCGAAGCGCGTGCCGGCCAGAGCCATCGAGTCGAGAAAATCGGGCGCTACTTCATCGAGATCTTCCACTTCCTCGTCCAGGCGCAGCTTCTCGCCGTATCCCAACCGGCTGGTGGTGGTGCGCAGGCGGTCCGTCAGAAAGGCCGCAATCGAGCGATAGAAACGGGCGGCGAAACCGGTGTCCTCCTCGAGCTTGGCCCGCAATTCGTGCCGCGAGATGACCAGAACCACCGACTCGCGGCGGGCGCGGACGGAGGCCGACGGCGGGCGCGAATCCACAAACGACATTTCTCCCAGCACTTCGCCCGCGCGTAACAGCGCGATGCCTTTGCCGTTGCCGATGTAGACTTCAAATTCGCCGTCGAGAACAAAAAACAAAGAATCGAGGGCCTTCTTTTCCTCGATGAGGATCGTGCCATCCGGCACGCTGCGCTTCAGGCCTGTGCGAATGATCCATTCGATGTCCATGTCATCGAGGATTCCCAGAAAAATCAGCGCCTTTCTCATGCAACCTCCCTTTTCCCTTAACGGGCGAGCGTCACGCAAGCTGCCTGGTAGCCAGTTCGGCGAACAGGCCCCCTCCCGCCATCAGCTCGCTGTAGGTACCGCTTTCGACCACCGCGCCCTTGTCCAGGACAAAGATGCGGTCCGCGCGAACAATTGTACTCAACCGGTGCGCGATCACGACGCGCGTCGCCTGGAGTTTTTCCAGGCTCCGGCTGACGACGGCCTGCGTCTCGTTGTCCAACGCGCTGGTGGCTTCGTCGAATAACAGGATGCGCGGCTTGTGGACGATCGCCCGGGCGATCAGCAAGCGCTGGCGCTGCCCGCCGGACAGTCCGCCTCCGCCCTCGCTGACGACGGTGTGCATGCCCATGGGCATCGCCTTGATGTCCTGGTCGAATCCGACCATCCGGGCCGCTTCCCACGCGTCTTCGATGGTGAGCGGCGCCGAACCGATGATGTTCTGCAGAATATTGGCGGTAATCAGCTTGCTGGTTTGGAGCACCACGCCGATCTGCCGCCGGATTGCGCGGATATCGCGGCCGGCAAGATCCTGGCCGTCGTAGTAAATGGCTCCGGACTCCGGCTTATCGAAACCCAAAAGAAGCCGGAATACCGTGGATTTTCCGCTGCTGGAGGCGCCCACGATGGCCACGAACTTGCCGGCCGGCGCGCTCAGCGACAGATCCTTCAAGACGAGTGGCGCATCCGGGCGATAGCGGAACGAGACGCGCTTCACTTCGATGTCGCCGGCGAGCGCGCCCGGCTTGCACTTGGCGCGATCCACCTCCGGCAGCGTCTCCAGGATCGGCTTGGCCCGCTCGTACAAAGGAACGATGGCGGCCACCGAAACAACCGCCGCGCTCAGTTGCAGCATCGCGGCCAGGTACTGCCCGAAGGCTACGTAGAAGGCGAGGAATTCCCCCGTTGACAGCGCCGCGTGGCCGGGTCCCTCCGCCAGCGCGGCCATGGCGTAGAAAACCAGCATCGCGCAGACCACCGGAAAGACCGCATGGAACACCGCCAGCGCGTTCGACACGCCGCGGGCCTTCAGGGCCTCCCGTTTCTGGGCCGCGAACTCGCCCGCCCAGACCGCGAACGCCCGGCTTTCCGCGCCCGCGACGCGGAGCTTGGAGATGCCGCCGATGAGTTGCAGCGCCAGGCTGGCGATGCGGCCGCGAATCCGGGTAATCTCTCGCTGGCGGCGCACCTGCAGGTAACCGCAGAGGGCCGTGACCAGAACGGCGATCGTCACAAGCGCTAGAGCCAGGAATGCGAGCCGCCAACTGTAGTAGAAGAGGAGCGCGAAATTCAGAACGGAGAAGATGCCGGACAGGAGAGCTGAGAGCGCCGGCCCGGTGAGCGCCTGGCGCATCTGGTCGATGCCCAGCCCGCGCGAGGCAAGGTCGCCCGAGGAGTAATCGCGGAAGAACTGAACGGGCAGGCCGATCAGGCGGTCCCAGACGGCGGCCTGAATGGACGCTTCCATCTTGCCTTCCAGCCGCAGCGCGGCCAGCCCGCGCGCCAGGTGAAACAGCGCGCTGCAAACCGCCATCGCCAGCAGGAACAGGGAGAGTTGAAAAAGCTGCTGGCGCTCGGCGCCCGGAATGACGGAATCGAAGATGATGCCGGTGGCGACGGGAACAACCAGGCCCGCCACACCGATCGCGGCGCCGAACACCGCGATCCAGAGGAGATCCTTGCCGCAGCCCCGGACGCCGAACGCCAGCAGGTCGCCGGCGCCCAGTCTTCTTTCCGGAAACGCGCGGTAGAAGGCGAACGCATAGGGACCGAGCTTCGACGCGATCCGCGAATCGACTTTCCCAGGGCGGGCTTCCGCCGGATCGTGCAGCGCGTACCGCCCTGAAGACGTCGGAATCAGCGCGATAGGGCGGTTGCCCTCTTCGAAGAACGCCACCAGCGGTCCGCTGTCGGTCCGCCACCAGCGTCCTGACAGTATCACGCGCCGCACCCGGACTCCGGAAGCGTGGGCGATGTCCTCAACCGTCGCCGGGCCGCCCAGGCGCGCGTCGGGAGGAAGCTCGATGGCGATGCCCAGGCGGCGGCCGACGATGCGGCAAGCAGCGAGCAGAGGATTGCCTGCTTCATCCTCGAGCGGGGCGGCGTCGGAGCGATCGCGAAGCGGCGCGCCCAATCGCCGGAGTGCGGCATCGAGGCGCGAGGCGTCAGACCGCGCCTTTTGCCGGAGGCGCTCCGATTCGGCCGCTTCCTCGCGGTCGGCGTTCTCCTCGAGCCGAGCCATCATCAGGCGATGGAACAGGTGGAGTCCGGCGGCGTCCCGGTCGGCCGCGAGCATCTGGCGGGTCGAAACGCCGGAAAGCCTGGCTTTGGGCCGCGCTTCCAGCCATCCAGGCGCCGAAACCGGAAAGTACTCGTCTGCCCCGAGCGGCGAACGGTCGTCTCCAAGGAAGCGCGACTCGCCTTCCGAATGCGCCACCCACACGACGCCCTCGCGCGGAAAGACGGCGGCCGCGTCCCTGCCGATCGCGATCTCCTTGCCGGGCTCCAGGGCCTCGAAAGCTTTCGGCGCCAAGTCGCCCGAGGCGGCCCCGGCGAAGGCGACGATCCAGCCTTCCAGCAGTTCCGCGGCGCCGCCGGTTTCCACCGAGGCCGCCATCTCGCGCAAACGGGCCTGGGACGCCTCCACCACGCGCGCGTCGGGCGACAACCGCGCCAGCAGCCGGCGGCCGGTTTCCGGTTCCGGCAGACCGAAGATGGCCGCGCCTGCGCCCACTCGCAACGTGTGCCGCAGCGCGCCGCGGAGTTCGCCGTTTTCGGCCCGAACGACGAACAGGTCCACGCTGCCGGCCTCCACCAGCCAGGCCTTCTCCGGATCGTGGACAAGGAACTCGCGGCCGGCGCCGGCGCGGACAGCCGCCGTGCTCTCGCTGGATGCCGGAATGGCTTGCACGACGGCGGCCCCCTATCCTGCCCTGATCAGGCGGGCGTACGGCCCGTCGCGTCCGATCATGTCGTCGTGCGAGCCGCGCTGGACCACCTTGCCTCGCGAGAGCACGATGATTTCGTCGCAATCGCGGATCGTACTGAGGCGGTGCGCGACGATGAGACAGGCGCAGCCCCGGCGGCGGACATTGTCGTCTACCATCTTCTCCGTGCGGGCGTCCAGGGCGCTGGTGGCCTCGTCCAGAATCAACAGGCGCGGATTGCCGGTTAACGCTCGGGCTATTTCCAGACGCTGGCGCTGCCCTCCGCTGAAATTACGGCCATTTTCCTCCACAAGCGAATCGTAGCCGCCGGGGCGTTCCGAAATGTCGTCATGAATTAAGGCGTCCTTGCCCGCCTGAACGATCGCCTGGTCATCCACGGAACTGTCCCACAACGTAAGGTTTTCGCGGACCGTGCCCTCGAAAAGCAGGACGTCCTGGTCCACCAGCGCAATGGAGTTGGTCAGCGCGGGGCGGGGCGTCTCGCCGGCCGGCTTTCCGTCGAAGAGCACCTCGCCGGACCACGGCTCGTACAGACCCGAAGCCAGCTTGGCTACCGTCGATTTCCCGCTCCCCGTTCCGCCCACCAGCGCGATTCGTTGGCCCGGCTTCACCGTCAGATTGAACCCTTCGATCAGGGGAGGCTCGAGGCGGCTGTAGCCGAACGTCACGTTTCGCAGTTCCAGAGCGCCTTCGAGGCGGCTTGCTGCGGTCCCCTCGCGCGCTGTCTGAGGATCGACAGGGTAGCGGAAGACGTCATCGAGGCGGTTCATGTCGCCTTCGGCCTGCTGGAGCTTACCGCCGAGTTCCACCAGTTTGTTCACCGGCTCAAGGAAACTCAGCATTAATGCTTGAAACGCCACGAGCATCCCGATGGTTAGAAAACCGTCCATCACCCGCAGGCCGCCGACGCCGAGGATGGCGACCATGTTCAAGGAAGTGAGAAAAATCGGGAAAACGGACAGGGCCTGCGAGGCGGCGCCGAGCGATTGCTCCGCGTTGACCACTTTGGCCTGGTAGCCGGCCCAGCGGGCGAAGAAATCCGACTCCGAACCCATCGCCTTCAACGTCTCGATGATCTGCAGGCCGCCCAGCGAGGCCCCCAGCAGCTTGCCTTTTTCCTGAAGCAGCTTCCGGTTGTCGTCCGTCCGTTTCCGCGAGACGAAGTGGAGCGCCAGCATATTGGCCGCGGCGATGGCGATGGCGACGACGGTGAGCGCGGCGTCGTACTGGAACATCAGCGCGGCGTAGAATCCGATCACCGCGATGTTCACCAGGTTGGTCGCGACGTCGCCGGCCAGGAGCGCGGCAAGGCGGTCGTTAATCTCGACTCGCGCGCCGATTTCGCCGCCATAGCGTTGGGCGAAGAACTCCATCGGCAGCCGTAGAACGTGCCAGAAGAAGCGGCTGGAGGAACTCAGCGCGAGCTTCGTTTCCAGCCGCGAAAGCGAATTTTGCTGCAACCAGGTAAGAATGGCGCGGACAATCGCGGTCAGCGCCATGGCGATTAACAACGGCTTAAGCCAGGAATCCAGACCCTGCACCAGCACATTATCGACGTAAATCTTGGAAAAAACCGGGATGAGGATGCCGGGCGCTACCAGGATCAGCGTGGCGAGTACGACATAGAGCAGGGCGAGGCGGCTCCCGGGCAGCCGCCGGCCCAGCGCCTGCCGAACGGTGTGGCGCTCGCCGCCGCGCCGGAAGTCCGGGCTCTTTTCAAACACAAGCGCGACGCCGGTAAACGACTGGTCGAATTCCTCGTCGCTGACCGTGCGCCGGCCGCTGGCCGGATCGTTCAGGTGGACGCGTCCCCGGGAGAAGCCTTCGACCACCAGGAAGTGGTTGAAGTTCCAGAAGACGATCATCGGCAGGGGAAGCCGGCGCAGGTCGGCGGGCTCTTTCTTGTAGCCTTTGGCCAGCAGGCCGTACTGGCGGGCGGCCTTGACGATATTGCTCGCCTTGCTGCCGTCGCGGGACACGCCGCAAGCGACGCGCAGTTCCTCCAGCGGCGCGATGCGGCCGTAGTAGCCGAGCACGATGCCAAGCGCCGCCGCGCCGCATTCGACGGCCTCCATCTGGAGCAGGGTCGGGGTTCGCACGCGGGAGGCCGGCCGCGACAGCTTTTTCCAGAACGAGTGGCCCATAGCGCCGGCCGGGGTCAGCTCAACCCCAGCTTCTCCTTGAGAAACGGAAAGACCAGCTTCACGGGAGGATCCTCCCGGGTCACGATCCGCACCGAACAAATGGTGCCGCCGCTGATCTTCACCGGCGCTCCTTGCGGCGACGACCACCGGAAACCGCTGGGCGTGGACGGGTCCTCTTCCATGCGGAGCCGCAGTTCCGTCACGGGCCCAGCCGAGGCGAGCGCGCGCGCGAGGGGTGCATTCTCGAAGATCCGCATCAGCGCGGCCTCGGTGGCCGGATAGTCGGCCACCTGCACGACGCTGCCCCGGATGTAGCCATGCTCTTCGCGGCGCACCATCGAGGGCGAAATCTCCGCCTTCATTCCCGGCTGCACCTGCTTGGCGATGTCGGCGGGGATGTAGGCCACCACCTCGAGTTCGCGGACGTCGGGCTGCACGCTGAGCAACGCGGTGCCGACATCCACCAGGTTGCCCACGCCGACCTTGAGTTCGAGGACCTGGCCGGAATACGGGCTCACGATGCGGGACGCGGCGGTGGTCTCCTTCTCGAGTGCCTCGAGGTTGCGTTCAAGGTCCATGATGCGCGCCTCGAGGCGAACGTCGTCCTCCAGGCCGTGCGTCTCCGTCTGAAACCGCGTGGCTTCCAGTTGGACGATCTGCGTCCGGAGCCGCTCGATGCTGCTCTGGATCTGCACCAGCTTCTGCCGGGCGACGATCACCTGCTGCCGCGTAATCAGGCCCTTGGAGAAAAGCTGTTCGTCCACGGGAATCTGTTCGCGCGCCAGCTTGGCCTGTTCCTCGAGGTCGCGGATCTCCTGCTCGGTATTGGCGCGCTGCTTGGCGATGGATTCAAGCTGGAGCTTCACGGCCCCGTCGCGGACGCGCCGCAGTTCCTCGCGCTCGCGGATGGCGTCGGACCGGCGGGCCTTGGCGATGCGGATCTGCTCCACCAGCGACGGCTGCGCGACAACGGCCACCACCTGGTTGGCCGACACGTGATCACCGACCTTGGGATAGAGTTGCATTACCTGCCCCGCGCCCAGGCTGGCGACGTTCAACACGCCACCGGACCGGATCACGACCCCCTGACCGGAGGCCCGCGTGGCGATGATGCCCTGGTAGCCCCAGACCACCGCGACGCCCACCAGAATCATCAGCGCGGCCAGAGCGATCCAACTCCGGATCGTGACGACCCGCAGAAGCTGATCCAACTGTTCCGGCGACGAGAGGCGGGCCAGCGAAACTTTGCGGAAGATATCGGTGTTCATACGCCCGGCCGGTCCACGTTACTTCGGCGCCTCTCCCTGAAATGGCATGACGCGGAAGATGGAGCCGTCCACCGGCTGCGCGATGCGGTCCGGATCGATCAGCGAGCCGGTGGCGAACCGGAAACGGGTGAGCGCCTCGGCATAGGCGAATTGCGCGCTCACAAAGTTGTTGAGGGCGTTGGTGAGGCGGTCCTCCACCGTTAGCAGATCCACCAGCGACCCGACGCCCAGCCGCAGTTTGTCGCGCTCGCCTTCCAGCGCGATTTCGTAGCCGCCCACCGACTCCCGCGCCTGCTTCAACCGCATAATGCCGTTGTGTACGCCGTTCAGGGCGGCCACCACGGAAGCGGCGATCGTCCGCTCGATATCGTTGATGCGCAATTCCGACTGGTCGTAGGCGGCCTCGGCTTGCGCGAGGCGTCCTCGCGCGACGTTGTTGGAAGGCGCGAAGTTGTAGCGCAGGCTCAAGATAGCGTCCATGCCCTGGACGCGCGTGACGGGAGAAACCAGCAGGCGGTCGGGCCGCCGGCCTTCCTCCAGGCCGGAGAAGCCCGTGCTGAGGTTCAGGTCCACCTGCGGCATAACCTGGTTGCGGGCCGAAACACGCAACGTTGCGGTGGCTTCCCGCCGCTTCAACGAGGCCAGGTGATCGGCCCGCCGCTCCAGCGCCTGTCGAATGTAGAACTCCACCGTTTCGCGCGCCAGCGAAGGCAGCGGCTGCGATTCGCCGTCGGGAAAGTCTTCTACTGGGCCGGGCATCGCCGCCATTTCCCCGCTGGTAAGGCCGATGGCCAGCGCCAGCGCCTGCTTCGCTTCAATGCTGCGCTGTTCGGCGGCGATTCTTCCCGCCGAGCGGTCGGCGAGGTTGGCCGCAATCTGGTGGATCTCGTTCCGCGGAACCTTGTCGGCCTCGATCAGCGTCCTGACATTGTCCAGCAGCAGGCGGCCGCGCTGTTCGGAACCGGCGATCACGTCCAGGCTCTTGCTTGCCGCCAGCGCTCGCCAGTACGCGATGGCCGTGTCGGCAATCGTTTCGGCCGCCACCTGGTTCAGATCGAAGAGGCTGGCGTCGACGACGTGCGCCGCCGCGGTTTCCCGCGCGGTTACCGCCTCGCGTCCGCGGTCGCGCAACAAGGGCAGGTTTACCTGGAAGCTGAACCGCGAGTGGTTGACGCCCAAGCGGTTCAGAATGTTGTCCGTCGTGCGGGTCATCTCGAGCACCGGACCGAAGCTGACGCCGGAGCGCAGCCGCTTGATGGCGTTGACGTTGTAGGAATACAGGTTGAGCCCGCGGTTGCCGGTGAGGACGCCGGTCTGCTCGGCCTGCAAGCGCTCGAACGACGAGAGCGGATTATTGAGTCGGCCTTGGTCCGCCGACCAGTCGAGCAGCGTGTCGAACCGGCCGCTTTCCTCCTGCCGGACGCCGCGGCTGATATCCACCTGGCGCTGCTGAATCGTGATCAGAGGATTGCGCGAGAGGGCGGACCGGACGGCCTCGACGAGGGTAAGCCCCTCGCGATACGGAGGTTGCGTCGCCGGATCGCCCGCCGGCGCCGGTATCGCCGCGACGGCGAGACAAACGGTCAGTGCCCAGGTACAGCGCACCGTAGTGTTCCCGGAAATCCCAGTCAGGGTATTTAGCGTCCTTCGAGTATATCAAATGGCCTTCGCGCCTAAAGATTCTGAGGGACATTTCGGACGGAAGCCGATATATAATCGGAGGGTATCTCTACATTCCGGAGGGGAACGTGTCTGGCGCAGAGAATCTGACTGTCGAGCAGATGGAGGCCCGGCTGGCGAGCCGGACCGGATCCGACGAGGCTTTCCGCAGCGAACTGGTCAACCACCCGCGACGGACGCTCGAATCGGAGTTCAATATCAAAATCCGCCCCGCATACGACGTGAAGGTGACCCTGGACGCCTCCAATCGTCCTCGCGTGGTGGTCGCGCGCCGCGAGAACTCCACCGAGCTTTCCGACGCGGATCTCGAATCCGTGGCCGGCGGTGCGTTGACCTGGCCCTTGCCTCCCGACTGGCCGTAACGTAAGCGGCGCGTCCGGAAGCCCAGCCCGTTGCGAGACAATATACCTGTGCGTCCGCTCATCGCCTCTCTTACTCTGCTCGCGGCTGGGTTCACGCTCGCATCGTACGAACCAAAGATCGACCCACGGCTCGACCGCGCCTATAAGCTCGAGCCGCGCAACGGCTGGACATTCGTTCACCTGGAAGGCGCGCCGTCGGAAATCGGCTTCCAGCACGGCTACCTGCTGGCCAAAGAGATCGAGGACGGCTACAAGGTCATCATCTTCGAAACCGAGCACGACACCGATAAGGACTGGGAGTTCTTCCGGCGCGCCGCCCGCGAGGTCCACTGGCCGCGCATCGAGCGCGAGTACCGCGAGGAGATGCAGGGCATCGCCGACGGGCTGAAGGCTCGCGGCGTGAAGTTCGACGTCTGGGACGTCGCCGCGGTGAACGCCTGGCTGGAGTGGGGCGGCTACGTGAAGCTCTACGACAAGGAGCACGGTAAGCAGCCGCCGTCCACCGTAACGCCGCGCGAATCGTGCAGCGCGTTTGTGGCCACCGGAAGTTACTCGAAGGACGGCCGGGTGGTGATGGCGCATAACGCCTGGACGTCCTACATGGACGGGCAACGCTGGACGATGGTGTTCGACATCGCCCCGCGGAGCGGTCACCGCATCCTGATGGACGGCTATCCCGGTTTGATCCACAGCGCGGACGATTTCGGCGTGAACGCGGCGGGCATCATGATTACCGAGACGACGATCTCGAAATTCTCCGGCTACGATCCGAAGGGCGTCCCCGAATTCGTGCGGGCGCGAAAAGCGATGCAGTACTCCGCCTCCATCGACGATTTCGCGCGAATCATGCGGGAGGGCAACAACGGCGGCTACGCCAACAACTGGCTGGTGGCGGACCGCAAAAACGGGGAGATCGGCAGCCTGGAGCTCGGCCTCAAGAACACGGAACTACGGCGCACGAAGGACGGCTATTTCGTCGGCTCCAACTTTCCGGTCAACGAAAAACTAGCGCGGGAGGAGACCGACTTCCCCCTGGACAACATGAGCCTCAGCCCGAACGCGCGGCGCGTCCGCTGGACCGAATTGATGGAACAAAACAAGGGACGCATCGACGTCGAGGCCGCTCAGCGGTTCCTGGCCGATCACTGGGACAGCTACGAAAACAAGGAGGCGCCCAGCGAGCGCACCCTGTGCGGCCACGTGGACCTCTCGCCCCGCGGCGTTCCGGACTGGCAGCCTCCCTATGGAATCGCCGGCGCGGTGCAGAACAAAGCCATCGATTCGCGCCTCGCCGAGGGCATGTCGCTTGTCGTGGCCGCCGGCCATGCCTGCGGCCGGGATTTCCATGCCGCGGAGCACCTGGCGAAGCATCCCGAGTTCGCCTGGCAGAAGGGCGTCCTGCGCGACATGCCGTCGCGGCCCTGGACGCCATTTCGTATCGATCAGCGCTGAGGCCCGCCGCGCCGCGCAAGATGGCTGGGCCGGCGCGCCGCTAGCGGGCGCCACATGGACGGGAACACGGTTTTCCACGCACGGGACGTCGTCAAGGTCTACGACATGGGCGAGGTGCAGGTCCAGGCGCTGCGCGGCGTCGACGTGGATCTGTACGCGGGCGAACTGGTCGTGCTGCTGGGGCCTTCCGGCAGCGGCAAGTCCACGTTGCTGAATATACTCGGCGGGCTCGACCGCGCCACCTCCGGCGAGGTCCGCTACCTGGACAAGTCGCTCGTCAACGCCAACGACAAAGAGTTGACGGAGTACCGGCGCCATCACGTCGGCTTCGTGTTCCAGTTCTACAACCTGATCCCCAGCCTGACGGCGCGCGAGAACGTCGCGGCGGTCACCGAGATCGCCCGAAACCCCATGCGGCCGGAGGAGGCGCTCACCCTGGTGGGTCTCAGCGATCGGCTGGATCACTTCCCGTCGCAGCTTTCCGGAGGCCAGCAGCAACGCGTGGCGATTGCCCGCGCCATCGCCAAGCGCCCGGCGGTGCTGCTGTGCGACGAGCCGACCGGCGCGCTGGATTCCTCCACCGGCATCGTGGTGCTGGAAGCCATCGACCAGGTGAACCGGGAACTGGGGACGACCACCGCGGTGATCACGCACAACGCGGATATCGCAGCCATGGCCGACCGCGTCATCCATCTCAGCGATGGCCACATCGCCAGCGTGATGAAGAACGAAAGGAAGAAGAGTCCAAACGAACTGAAGTGGTAGCCCCGGCGCAGCCCGAACGCCGCCACAAAGATCGGCATCATGCGAGCGCTGGATAAAAAGCTGTTGCGCGACCTCTGGCACATGAAGGGCCAGGCGCTGGCCATCGCGCTGGTGATCGCCAGCGGCGTGGCGACGTTCATCATGTCGCGCAGCACGCTGGACTCGCTCACCACGACGCAGGCGCGCTTTTACGAGGAATACTATTTCGCGGACGTCTTCGCCACCTTGAAGCGCGCCCCTGAAAGCCTGCGGACGCGCATTGAGGAGATCCCTGGCGTCCGGTTTGTCCAGACCCGGGTGGTTGCGCCGGCCAACCTCTCGCTGGAGAACTATCCGGATCCCGCGACCGCGCTCATCGTTTCGATTCCCGATCATGGGCAACCGCTTCTCAACCGCCTTTATTTGCGGAGCGGCCGCCTGCCCGATGCGTCCCGCGACGACGAAGTCGTGATCGGCGACGCGTTCGCCGAGGCCCACAAGTTCCGGCCGGGCGACCGGCTGTTCGCCACCATCAATGGCCGCCGCCGTGGACTGCGCATCGTCGGCGTGGCCCTGTCGCCGGAGTTCGTCTACCAGCTCGCGCCGGGCAGCATTATTCCCGATTTCGAAAGCTACGGCATCTTCTGGATGGCGCGCACGCCGCTGGCGACGGCGTTCGACATGGAAGGAGCGTTCAACGACGTCTCGCTGGGGCTCTCGGCCGGCGCCAAGCGCGAGGACGTCATCGACCGGCTCGACGCCCTCCTGCGGCGATACGGCGGCCAGGGCGCGCTAGGCCGCAAGGACCAGATGTCGAACCGCTACCTCTCCGAGGAGTTCCGGCAGCTTGAGAACATGGCCACCATGTTCCCGGCCATCTTCCTGGGGGTGGCGGCGTTCCTGCTGAACGTGGTGGTGACGCGGCTGATCGCAACGCAACGCGACCAGGTGGCCATTCTGAAAGCCTTCGGCTACAGCACGGCGTACGTCGTGCGCCACTACCTGAAGCTGATCGTTCTGGTGGTGGCGCTGGGCGCCGCGGGCGGCATCGTGTTCGGCGCGTGGCTGGGCCAGGGCATGAGCCGGATGTACATGGACTTCTACCGATTCCCGTTTCTCGAATACATTCTGCGTCCGCCGGTGGCGATGACGGCCGTCCTCATCAGCGCGGCCGCGGCGATGCTGGGAACGGTCTACTCGGTGATCCGGGCCGCCGGGCTGCCGCCGGCGGAAGCGATGCAGCCGCCGGCCCCTCCGCGCTATCGGGAAAGCGTTCTGGAGAAGATCGTGTTCGCCCGGCGTCTCACGCAGCCAACGCGAATGATCGTCCGCAACCTGGAACGCCGTCCGTTGAAAGCGTTCCTGGCGATGCTGGGCATCGCCTTCTCCTGCGCCATTCTGGTGATGGGCGGTTTCTTCGGCGACTCCGTGGACTACATGGTCAATCTCCAGTTCAAGCTGGCCCAGCGCGACGACATCGCGATCGCCTTCATCGAGCCGACCTCCGAGCGCGCCCTTTACTCGCTGCGTTCCTTGCCGGGCGTCGAATATGCCGAAGGATATCGCAGCGTTCCGGCGGAATTGCGTTTTCAACACCGGTCGTACCGCACTTCGATTCAAGGACTGCCGCCGGACAGCGATCTCAACCGTCTGTTCGACGACCGGCTCCGGCGTGTAACGCTGCCTCCCGATGGATTGGTCCTCACCGATTACCTTGCGAACTATCTTGGCGCGCGGCCCGGCGACCTGATTACCGTGGAAGTGCTGGAGGGCGGACGGCCGGTACGGCAGGCGCCGCTTTCGGGAACCGTCCGTGAGTTTGTGGGACTGTCCGCGTACATGCAACTGGCGGCGTTGAATCGCCTGATGCGCGAGGGAAACGCCATTTCCGGCGCCTGGCTGGAAACGGATTCCCGCTATGAAGAGGCGATTTATCGGGAATTGAAGGAAATTCCCCGTATTGCCGGCGTAACCGTGAAGCGAAAAGCGCTGGAAAGCTTCTACGAAACGATGGCTAGGCAAATGCTCACCTTCGCCTTTTTCAGTACGCTGCTGGCGTCCACGATCGCTTTCGGCGTGGTGTACAACACGGCCCGCATCGCGCTGTCGGAGCGCAGCCGGGAACTGGCGAGCCTGCGCGTGCTCGGCTTCACCCGCGGCGAAATCTCCTACATCCTGCTGGGCGAGCTGGCGATTCTCACGCTCGCGGCGCTGCCTCTGGGTTTCCTTGTGGGATGGGCGCTCTGCGCGAACATGGTAGCCTCGTTCCAGACGGATCTGTACCGGTTCCCCCTGATCTTGGAACCGGCCTCCTATGCTTATGCGGCGACGGCGGTGCTGGTCTCCGCATTGATTTCCGGTCTCATCGTCCGCCGCCGGCTCGACCATCTCGACTTGGTGGCGGTGCTCAAAACGAGGGAGTAATCGCGCTTGCGCTGGAAACGCTGGGTTCTCTGGATCGTGATTCTCGCGGTGGTGGTCGGGCTGATCGTTTGGGCCTATCGACCCCAGCCGCAACTCGTCGACGTGACGACGGCGGAGCGCGGACCGATGCAGGTGACCGTCGAGGAAGAAGGCAAAACGCGGGTGGTTGACCGGTTCGTGGTCTACGCGCCCGTAACTGGGTTCGCGCGCCGCATCCAGTTGCGCGTCGGCGACGCGGTGCGACAGGGACAGACGGTGGCCCGCATCGAACCCATGCGCGCGCCGTCGCTCGATCCCCGGGCCAGGGCCGAAGCGCAGGCGCGGGTGGAGGCGGCGCAAGCGGCGCTGGCGGCGGCGCGGGAACGCGTTCGAGCGGCGGAATCCGACGTGGCCTACTGGAAGGGCGAGATGGCCCGCGTCCAGCAGTTGATGAAATCGGGCGACATTGCCCGGGCGCAGTACGACCGCGCGTCCAACGAGGAACAGCGCGCCGAAGCCGCCCTGTCCGCCGCGCAATACAGCGTGCGCCAGGCCGAAGCGGAACTGGAGGCGGCTCGCGCCCTGCTCCGGGTCACTTCGGAAACCCGCCCGCACAACCCGGCGGACGTCACCGACGTTCGGGCGCCGGTGAGTGGCCGCGTGCTGCGCCTCGTTCGCGAGAGCGAGGGCGTCGTCAACGCCGGCGAGCCTCTCATCGAGCTGGCCAACGCCACCTCCCTGGAAGTGGTGGTGGAAGTCCTGTCCGCCGACGCGGTGAAAATCGCTCCGGGAACCCGCGTGCTGTTCGAGCGCTGGGGAGGAGAAGCGCCGCTGGAAGGCCGCGTTCGCCGCATCGAGCCGGTGGCGTTCACCAAGCTCTCGGCCCTCGGGGTGGAAGAGCAGCGGGTGCTTGTCATCGCCGACATCGTTTCTCCGCCCGAGCTGTGGCAGAGGCTCGGCGATCAGTATCGCGTCGAAGCGCGGTTCATTCTGTGGGAATCGCAGGACGTGCTTCGAATACCCGCCAGCGCGCTGTTCCGCTTCGAGGACGGGTGGGCGGTGTTCGTGGTGGAGAATGGCGTAGCGCGGCGGCGAAGGGTCGAAATCGGACGCCGCAGCGGCTTGACGGCCGAAGTGCTCGGCGGGCTCGAACCCGGCGAGCAGGTGATCCCTCACCCCGACGACCGCCTAACCGACGGCTTGACGGTGACGCCAGCCCACGGCGCTTAGGGGCTGTCCGAAGATCACAATTCCAAGCTACGGTTGTGGCGTTGGCCGAAGGCAACCTGCGGGCCGATCGGCGATCGGCCCGGCGCTAACGGCTCTTCTTCTCGCGGGTACTGCCGGGCCGTCCGAGGTCGGCGTGTATGCCGGCAAAGGACCAGCCGGCCGAACGCAGCGCAACCACGTGTTCGGCGCGGCAGCGGTAGTATTCGGAGATGAACTTCAGGTTCACCAGGTTGACGATGTCGGCGTCGGAGAGACCCGGATCGCTCCAGGCGCGGCGGGCTTCGTCCCATAGATCCTCGTAGGGCCGTCCGGGGAATACCGTGGTAGGACTGCCGACCGGGACGTAGAAGGCGTTGTGGGATACGTGGAGATCTTCCAGGATATTGGTCCAACGAAGACCTTCGCGACGGAGACGCGCCACCAAGCCCGCCTCGACGGCGGCGCTCCGGGCGATGTGAAAGACGACCGCTACTTCATCCAGCGGGCAACCGGAGGCGCGCGCCTCCGACAACTCGTCCTCGGAGGCCCGGTAATACTTACCAATGGCCTGATAAAAATGCCGGATCTCTTCGTCTTCAAGAGGATTGTGGCTGCCCAGTCGAACGTCGGCGGACCGGAGCAGGAGAGCCAGAAAAGCCAGTTCGGCCTCACGTGGCGAGCGTATGCGAGACATGACGTCTCCCTCAACGCAGTATCCGTGCGGAAGCACGGATGCAAGGAAGCAGTTACAGGGCCAAAGCCTCGCCGCGCGAATCCCGCGGACCGCGCGGCGTCCCGGCTTTGTCCCGAGGGTACTACTTCATCGCGAGTACGGCAAGCCGCTCGGCGAGTTCCGGCACGACTTCGGCGAGCGCCTCCTCGATCCGCTCCACGAAGATGAACTGCGTGCTCTGACGGACTTCGTCCGGCAGTTCCCGAAGGTCCTTTTCATTGGCCTTCGGCAGGATGACCCGAAGGATCCCGGCGCGGCGCGCGGCCAGCACCTTCTCCTTCACGCCGCCAATCGGCAGCACCAGGCCGGTCAGGGTGATCTCTCCGGTCATCGCCGTGTCGGTCCGCGCGGCGCAACGTGTGAACGCGGACGCGAGAGCCACCGCGGCAGTAATGCCGGCCGACGGCCCGTCCTTGGGCGTGGCGCCCGCCGGCACGTGGAGGTGTACGCCGTTCTTGTTGAAAGCCGACGGATCGATGCCCAGTTCGGCCGCATGGGCGCGAATATAGCTCAGCGCCGCCTTGACGGACTCCTGCATCACTTCCCCAAGCTGGCCGGTGAGGGTAAGGTCCTTTCCTTCGGGCAACAGGGTGGCTTCCACGTACAGCACTTCGCCCCCCACCTGGGTCCAGGCCAACCCGGTAGCCACGCCCGGTGGAACCGATTTGCGCGCCTCCTCCGGCATGAAGGGTTGCGGACCAAGATAGTCCACAAGGTCCTGCGGGTGGATGACGACGGGCTCCGTATTGCCTTCGGCGTACTTGAGCGCCGCCTTGCGAGTCAACCTGGCGATGGCGCGCTCCAGCCTTCGAAGTCCGGCCTCGCGCGTGTAGTTGCGGATCAAGGATTGTAGGGTCTCATCCGTGATCCGGCACTGCTCTTCGGTCAGGCCCGCCTGCTTCAACTGCCGGGGAACCAGGTATCGCCGCGCGATCTGCATCTTCTCTTCTTCGATGTACCCGGCCAGGCGCAGGACTTCCATGCGGTCCAGCAGCGGTTGCGGGATCGTCTCCAGAGCGTTGGCCGTGGTTACGAAAAACACCTTCGAGAGGTCGAACGGGAGATCCAGGTAATTGTCCCGGAACGTGTTGTTCTGCTCCGGATCCAGGATCTCGAGTAGAGCCGACGCCGGGTCGCCCCGGAAATCGCGCCCCAGCTTGTCCACTTCGTCCAGCATGATGAGCGGGTTGTTGGCCCCCGCCCGCCGGACAGCCTGGATCAGCCGCCCCGGCATCGCGCCGATGTACGTGCGCCGGTGCCCCCGCAGTTCCGCTTCATCGTGCATGCCGCCCAGGCTGAAACGCTCGAACTTCCGGCCCAGCGCGCGGGCGATGGACTGTCCCAGCGACGTCTTCCCCGTTCCGGGAGGCCCCACGAAGCACAGGATCGGCGCTTTCGCGTTCGGGTTCATTTTCAAGACGCCCAGGTGCTCGAGTATGCGCTCCTTCACTTCCTTCAGGTCATAGTGGTCCTCGTCGAGCACTTGGCGAGCCCGGGAAATATCGAGGCTGTCCTCGGTGGAGACCCGCCACGGCAGATCGATCACGTACTCCAGGTACGTCCGCACGACGTGGTAGTCCGGGGCGGCTGCTGGGAGCCTTTCCAGCCGCTTGAGTTCCCGCTCGGCTTCCTGCCGCACCTCGTCCGGCAGGTCCACCTCCTCCAGCCGTTCGCGCAGGATCTCGACGTCGGCCTGTTCGGGATTCTTCTCGCCGAGTTCCTGCTGGATGGCGCGCATTTGTTGCCGGAGCAGATATTCGCGCTGCTCCTTGCTCATCTCGCTGCGGGCCTGGTCGGCGATCTTCGAGCGCAGTTCGAGCACCTGCAGCTCGTGCGACAGGTAGGTGTGCAGCAGCCTCAGCGCGTCGGTGCAGCTCTGCGCCTCCAGCAGAGCCTGCTCTTTTTCCAGACCCAGGCCCATCATCGAAGCAAGCATGAAGACCAGCTTCATCGGGTCGTCCGAACTCGACGCAAGCTGGCTGACGTCAATCTGGGCCTGCGGCTGCGCCATCGCGATCGCCTTGGCTGCCAGGTCCAATACCGATCGCTGGAGCGCCTCGTTCTCCGGGCTTACCTCGCAGGGCGGAGGAGACACGCGCACCTTCGCCATCAGGTAGTCGCCCTGTTCCTCGACCGACAGCAGCATGATGCGCTCGACGCCGAGCACCAGCAACTCGACCGAGTTCTGGTTGGGCCGGGCCACTTTCCGCACGACGGCCTTGGTGCCGTACGTATAAAGATCGTCGTGTCCCGGCACCTCGACCGTGGCGTCCTTCTGCGCGATGATCGCCAGTTCCTTCTCCTCGGTGGCCAGCGCCGCTTCCACGCCGGCCACGGACTTGGTCCGGCCGACCGACAGCGGCATCAGCAGGTGCGGGAACAACGCTGTGTTCTTCAGCGGAAGCAGCGGCAGCGTCTGGATTAACTCATTACTCATTTGCGTTCCCCCTCCAGGTTGACGCGGACGAGCAGCAGACCGTTCTTATATTCGACGCTCCAGTCGTCGGCGCCCACCTCGCACGGCAGATGAACCGTACGTTCGAACTTGCTGTAGGAAATCTCCATCGAGTAGTGCCAGCAGTCCTCCTCGACCATCCGGTCCCGTCGCACGCCGCTCACCGTGACGCTGGAGCCCAGCACGCTGACGCTGATGTCGTCGAGCTGGACGCCGGCCAGCTCGAACTTCAGCACCCAGCCGCCCCGGGTCCGGTAGACATCCGCCGCGGGCCTCCACGTGATCTCCCTGGCCGGCTGGGCGAAAGCCGAGTAGAACATGGCCAAATGCGTTGGTTTTTCCGACATTTATCCTCTCAGGACTATTATCCCGTCACCGGGGCTTCGAGTGTCTGGAAATTGAGGGCGCCGGTGGACCGATCGAATTCAATGGTCACGGTCTGGCCGTCGCGGATCCTCCCCTCCAGCAGCAGCCGCGCGAGCGGCGTCTCGAGTTCCCGCTGGACAGCGCGCTTGAGCGGCCGCGCGCCGTATGCGGGCTCGTGGCCCACGCGGACGAGATGCCCGCGGGCGGCATCGGTGAGCTCGACGGCAATATGGCTTTCCGCCAGTCGCGTCCGCAAGCCGGCGAGCTGGATTTCGACGATCTGCTTGAGATGCTCTTCGTCGAGCGAATGGAAGACGATGATTTCGTCGATCCGGTTCAGGAATTCCGGCCGAAATACGCGTCGCATCTCGTCGAGCACGGCAAGCTTCATCAACTCGTACTCGCCGCCCTCTAGATCGCCGCGATACTCGAGAATGCGGGTGCTGCCCACGTTCGAAGTCATGATCACGATCGCGTTTTTGAAGTCGACCGTGCGACCCTGGCCGTCGGTCAGCCGGCCGTCGTCGAGAATCTGCAGCATCGCGTTGAAAACATCGGCGTGCGCTTTCTCGATCTCATCGAACAGGATCACCGCGTACGGACGCCGGCGCACCGCCTCGGTAAGCTGGCCGCCTTCCTCGTAGCCGACGTAGCCGGGAGGCGCGCCGATGAGCCGGGCGACGGTGTGCTTTTCCTGGTATTCGCTCATGTCGATGCGGATCATGGCGCGTTCATCGTCGAACAGCGCCTCGGCCAGCGCGCGCGCCAGTTCGGTTTTGCCCACGCCGGTCGGACCCAGGAAGATGAAGCTGCCGATCGGACGTTGCGGGTCTTTCAACCGGGCCCGTGCCCGCATCACGGCTTCGGCCACCGATTTCACGGCTTCGTCCTGTCCGATCACGCGCCGGTGCAACTGGTCCTCAAGATGGAGGAGTTTCTGCATCTCGCCTTCGAGCAGCTTCGACACGGGCACCCCGGTCCAGCGGCTCACCACTTCCGCGATATCCTCTTCGTCCACCTCTTCCTTGAGCAGGCGCGGACCCTTCCCCTGCGCCTGGTTGCCTTCGAACTCCTTGAGTTGGCGATCCAGCTCGGACAGCCGGCCGTATTTCAGCTCGGCCGCCCGGTTCAGATCGTAGGCGCGCTCGGCCTGTTCGATCTCCAGCCGCGTCTGTTCCATCTGTTCGCGGAGAGAACGCAGCCGCTGCACGCTCTCCTTCTCGGCCTGCCAGCGGGCCTGCAAAGCCGCGCCTTCCGATTTCAGCTCCGCCAGCTCTTTTTCCAACTTCTGGAGGCGCTCCTTCGAGGCCGCGTCGGTTTCTTTCTTCAGCGCCTCGCGCTCGATCTCGAGCTGCATCGAGCGGCGGTGGATCTCGTCCAGCTCGACCGGCATCGAGTCGATCTCGGTTCGCAACTTGGCCGCCGATTCGTCCACCAAGTCGATGGCTTTGTCCGGCAGGAAACGGTCGGAAATGTAGCGGTTGGAAAGCACTGCGGCCGCCACCAGCGCCGAGTCCTTGATGCGGACGCCGTGGTGCAGTTCGTAGCGCTCCTTCAAGCCGCGAAGGATGGAAATGGTGTCTTCCACCGAAGGCTGGTCCACCAGCACGGGCTGAAAACGCCGCTCGAGCGCGGCGTCTTTCTCGACATGCTTGCGATACTCGTCCAGCGTCGTGGCCCCGATGCAGTGCAGTTCCCCGCGCGCCAGCATCGGCTTGAGCAGATTGCCGGCGTCCATGGCGCCCTCGGCTTTCCCGGCGCCGACCACCGTGTGGAGCTCGTCGATGAACAGAATCACCTGGCCCGCGGAATCCTGCACCTCTTTCAGCACCGCCTTGAGGCGCTCCTCGAACTCTCCGCGGTACTTCGCGCCGGCGATCAGCGCCCCCATGTCGAGCGCCACTACGCGCTTGTCTTTCAGCCCCTCGGGGACGTCGCCCCGCACGATGCGCTGCGCCAGACCTTCGGCGATCGCCGTCTTGCCGACGCCCGGCTCGCCGATCAGCACGGGGTTGTTCTTGGTCCGGCGGGAAAGAACCTGAATCACCCGGCGGATCTCGTCGTCGCGGCCTATGACCGGGTCGAGCTTTCCCTGCGACGCCTGCTTGGTGAGATCGCGTCCGTAGCGTTCCAGCGCCTGATAGGTGGACTCCGGCGTGGCCGACGTGACGCGCTGGCTGCCTCGCACCGACTGAAGCGCCCGCATTAGGCGCTCGCGATTGACGCCGAACTCCTTGAGAATGCGTCCTGCCGCGCCGCTTTCGTCGGCAATTGCGAGCAGCGCGTGCTCAATCGAGGTGTATTCGTCGCGAAGCTTCCGCGCTTCGTCCTCGGCCGCCGTCAGTACCTTCTGCAACCGGCCCGTGATGTACACCTGGTCCATGCTGCCGGCCGGCGAGGTCACCTTGGGCTGCCGCGCCAGTTCCTCTTCGAGGCGGCGGTGTATGCCCTCCACGTCGACTCCGGCCTTGAGCAGGATGGAAGGCGCGAGGCCGCCCTCCTGCTCGAGCAGGGCGGCGGCAACGTGCTCGACGTCGATTTGCTGCTGGCTATACCGAACCGCTTTCGACTGCGCGGCCCGGACCCCCTCCTGGAGCTTTTCCGTGAACTTGCTGAAGTCCATGGTAGAAACCGTCCTGCTGACAGTCTAACATATTAGCGCTATGCATTCAAGATTTCTTTAGTCCATTATTATAAAGGTTCGACCGCACCCACTTCTACCACGCCCACATGTGAGGAAACTCTATCAATTCAGAGACCTTCACGCGCTTCCCCGTTTCAATCGACTGCCTGGCCCCAATGCCGATCAGGCTCGCCATCACTCCCGCCCGGCTGCCTGCGGCCTTACCCAGCGGATCGGGCGTTCCCGGCCTGAAGAGAAGGTCCTTGAGTTTGACGTCCGCGCCGCCGTGCTCGCCCGGATCGGATTTGACGCTCCACGTTTTGGTTCCCTTAAAGCTCTGCGTCAGCCGAAATTCCGCCTCCGCGTCCACCTTCCACGGCTGAGCCTGGTACATGCGCACGTCGAGCCGGCCCTTTTCGCCGTTGAAGGCGATGGTCTGGCCTTCATAGGGCATGTAAGCGTCCAGGCTGTAGCTCATCAGGACGTCGTTGGCGTACTTCACCTCGACCGTCATCGAATCGTAGGTGTCGATATCGTTGTCCCAGACGCAGCCGTCGCGGAGATAGCCGTCGGCGCTCTCGGCGTCGACATAAAGATCCATCAGCCGCTGGCTCTTGGTGATATCCCAGTAGAACTCGCACTGGCTGGTGAAGGGGCACTTGCGGCAGTGGGTGGAGCGGAAGGAGTGATTCTTCCCGTAGAAGGCGACCCGGCCGAACCCGTGCACTTGCTCGGGCTCGGCGTCCAGCCACCAGTTCATCTGGTCGAAGTGGTGCGAGGCCTTGTGGCAGAGCAGCGAACCGGAAAACCGCTTCTTGCCGTGCCACCGGCGGAAGTAGTCCGCGCCGTGGCGGACGTCCAGAAACTCGTGGAACTCGGCCGAAATGATGCGGCCGAGATCCCCCGACAAGATCACCCGCTTCACCTCTCCGTCGGCGTTGCCGTGCCGGGCGTTGAAGGTGGTGATGACCTTCTTGCCGGTGCGGGCTTCGGTTTCGAGAATCGCCTGGCATTGGGCGGCCTCGGTTGCCAGCGGCTTCTCGCAGATGGCGTTGGCGCCCAGTTCCAGCGTCCGCACGACGTACGGCGCGTGAAAGCAGTCGGTGGTGGTGATGATCACCGCGTCCGGCCGGGTCTCCTTCACCATGCGGTCGAAATCCGCCGCCGGAAACGTTGGCGCGTTGACGCCGCAGTAACCGGGCGCCCGGGCGAGGCGCTTCGGGTTGATGTCGCAAAACCCCACCAACTCGATGTGGCTGCTATGCGTAGACACAAGCTCCCTGCCCCACGTCTCGGTTCCCCGCGAACCCGTCCCAACCATTGCCAGGCGCATCCGGCCCCCGCCGGGCGCGCCGTGAGCCAGCGCGCCGAGGGCCACCGCCCCCGTGCTCCCAAGAAAAGCTCTTCTGTTCATGGCATTCGCCTTCCGATCGATTCCTTTATTCCGTACCGCGCGGCACTACTGAATTATCCACCGAATCGGATACGCGCGTCCGGGGAGGCGCGGATCATCTCGCTCTGCCAACGTTGGCCGAAGAACCGAAGGCGCCCTCGACGACTGAAGAGTCTCGCTCTTGGACTTGGCCGCCACAATGAACGACTGTACCGGGAATCCGCGCGCAGGTCACAACCGGCAGCGGCGCACGGCGCGGCGCCAGCCGTCCAGGAGGGCATCGCGGGCGGGGGCCGTTATGGAAGGCTCGAACACGCGTTCGGCTTTCCAGAAGCCTTCGAGTTCGGCGGGGTCTTTCCAGAAGCGGGTTGCCAGCCCCGCCAGATAGGCGGCGCCCAGCGCGGTGGTTTCCGTGTCCACCGGACGCACCACCGGGATGCCGAGGATGTCCGCCTGGAATTGCATCAGGAAGTTGTTCACCGCCGCCCCGCCGTCGGCGCGGAGTTCCGTGATGCGCTGGCCGCTGCCCGCCTCCAGCGCCTCCACCAACTCCCGCGTCTGGTAGGCGATGGCCTCAAGAGCCGCTCGCGCCAGTTGCGCCCGGCCCGCGCCACGCGTGATGCCGGTGATCAGCCCGCGGGCCGAGGAATCCCAGTAGGGCGCTCCGAGCCCGACAAAGGCCGGAACGAAGTAGACGCCGCCGTTGTCCGGAATCGACGCGGCAAGCTGCTCGGATTCCTCCGCGCTGCGCAGCGTCCCCACCTCGTCTCGGAGCCACTGTAGAGCGGCGCCGGCGATGAAGACGCTGCCCTCCATTGCGAACTGCGCCACGGAATCCGCCGAGGCGGCGCGGGTGGCCACCAGCCCGGAGTTCGACGCCGGTAGGCGGCTTCCGGTGTGAATCAGGGCGAAACAACCGGTGCCATAGGTGTTCTTCGAAAGTCCGGGCCGGAAGCAGGCCTGTCCGAACAGCGCCGCCTGCTGGTCTCCGGCGATGCCGGCGATGGGAATCTCCGCGCCGAGGTGTTCGGCCATCGCCGTCCCGATCACGGAACTCGAGGGGACGATCCGCGGCAGCATCGAGCGCGGAACGTCGAAGATGCCCAGCAGTTCGTCGTCCCAGTCGCCGGTGGCCAGGTCCATCAGCATCGTGCGCGAGGCGTTGGTGAAATCGGTGGCGTGCACGGCGCCGTTGGTGAGCTGCCAGACGAGCCATGTGTCGACGTTCCCGAACAGCAGATCGCCGGCGTCGGCCCGCTCCCGCGCGCCGGGCGTCTCCTCGATAATCCAGCGGATCTTGCTGGCGGAGAAATAGGCGTCGATCACCAACCCGGTTTTCCCCGTGATCGGCGCCCCCGCCGGCGAGGAAGCCAAGGCGGCGCAGTAGTCCGCGGTCCGCCGGCACTGCCAGACGATTGCGGGCGCCACGGGCTGTCCGGTCTGCCGGTCCCAGACGATCGTGGTTTCCCTCTGGTTGGTGATGCCGAGCGCGACGATTTCCGAAGGCCGGACGGCCGCCGCCCGCATCAGGCGCCGAGCGGATTCCCGTTGCGCCCGCCAGATGGCGCCGGGGTCCTGCTCTACCCAACCCGGCTGCGGATACGCGCACTCCACCGGACAGGATTCCATCGCCAGGCGGCGCCCGCTCTCGTCGTATAGAACGGAGCGTGCGCTGGTGGTTCCTTCATCGAGCGCGAGCAGGTATTGCACCCGGGCATTATAGAATGAAGGCGATGTTCTTTCGCAGGGCGAAGCCGCGCCAATACTCGTTCGCCGAGCGCCTCGAGATGGTCAAACAGGGCGGCTTTGCCGTGCAAGACCTGGACTCCCGCCAAGCCGTCGCGGTGCGCAGCGGCTGCGCCGCTCTGATCGAGGACGGCGACAAACCGCGGATCGTCCGCGCCGGGTGGCTGGTCGGTCGCGAGATCGGGGAACTCGTCGATCTCGGCTATCAGAAGGAATGGCGCGCGGCCTCGGGCGCGCGGGAACCCGCCCTCGCCAATCAGCTTAAGTCCCTGCACGCCTTTCTGGAGGACCTGCGGGAAACGCTGGGTCTCGCCAGCTACTACAACGAATCGCTCGGTACGGTGAACGATTCGCACCTCTACGACCGCGTCGAGGGCCGCGAGAGCGGCGCCCCCAAGACGCTGCTTTCCCCGGCCGGCCGCGCGCATTGACGGCGGTTATAGTTCTTTTTCCAGGACCTGGCGGATTTCGTTGTCGCTGTACATCCCGTCGGTGCGCAGCGCGTAAGCGCAGTGCATTTCCAGCACGCCATTGTCGAAGCCGATGCGCATCGCCGTCTTGTCGTTCACGTTCTTCAGGCGGATCAGCTTCAGTCCCTCGCGCACCGCTTCCTTCCCCATGTCGTCCTGGCATATCACGCGCAGCGCCATGTTCACGCGGTGACAGGAGATGTTGTCGATGAAATTCAGCGCCTCGGCGTCGTCGGCCAGGCTGTTCCAATCGACCTCGTACGGGATCGCCGCCCCGCAGATTTCTTCGATCTCTTTTACCCGGCCGGGAACGTCACCTCCTGCAGTTCCTTGATCTTCCGCCGTTCGTTCAAGCCCAAGGGTGCTCTCCTCTTCTGGATAGAATAGAGGGCGCCGCCCGCGGCGGCAACTAGAACGTTCTCACGCCCATCGCAACGACGTCGTCGATGCGGATGGTTTCCTTAACGACAAACGGCTCGCCATAGCGGACGCCGATCTGCTGTCCGTAGAATCGGGCGATCGCGGCCAGTCGCTCGCGGATCTCCTCTTTCGACGGAAAAAAGGCCGGCGCCGTCGGGCGAGCCGCCATACTGCGACTCGTAACAGAACACGCTTCCATCCGGCGGTCGAACTGGGCGGTGCGACCGCCCGCGGTCTGGCCGATCGCTACCTGGGCGCCGTCTCTTGCAGTTCGGTCCTCTCCCGCACTATCCTGGGCCTCCTCCCCTTCTTCCTCCGTGACGTCGTGACTCCAGATATGTGGTTGACCAGTCGCAGGATCATCCAGGTAAAAGCGAACGTTATCCTGCTCCAGCATAGGAGGCGGCCACCGACGGCACAGACCGGGCCATCGCTCTCATCCGCCTGACGTTCCGGTTCAGCGGCGGGCGGCGCAGCGGACCGTCCGCTCCAACCGGTTGTTAGGCGCCCCCCTCCGCAGCCCTGCTGGCCTCTTCCAAGTCAATACCAAGCTGGCGCGCCAAGAGCACTTGGTAGGCCTCGCTTATCTCTTCCTCGAGCTTTTCGGCGTCCGATATCAGCGTGATGGCCCCTTGCAAGGGCGTCACCATCAGCGCGTCAGTGGCCACGTCGTTTAGCCCGACCTGAAGAGACTGCAATCGCAGTGAAAGGGGCGGATGAGAGTCCGTCGGGTGACTGAGGTGTACTTCTGCGATTCCCTCGAGAGCCTCAGAACCTGCGCTCTGGCCAACCACTTCGGCGTACGTCCTGCTCGCATTTACAAAGGCCTTGCCCTGCCGAAGCGAATTGGCGGAGGCTTCCTGCAAGCCCTGCCAAACACCGGTGAACGCATGGAGCTTGACGAGCGCTGCCGCAAGCGTCCGCGAACTCGTGATGCTCGACCCTGCTCGGTCAGCGGCAAGTTCACGGTCTCTGCTGAGACGACTCTCGGCTACCGAAAAGCACTCAAGGAAGTAGCTGAAAACGGCAATCGCAGGAAGAAGCGGGATTGATCCAGACCCCTCTCCTGCCACAGCTTGAAGCGCAGCGAGTGACGAAGCCGTCCCTCTATAGATCGGATAGAAGCGCTCGCTGAACTTCGTATCTTCGCCCTTGAAGTGTCCAAGTTCGTGGCCGATGATGGAAGTCAGTTCTTGTTTGCTCAGAATCCTACACAGCGGCAGAGAGCAGTAAAGAGTTCGGCCGTTGAGCTTGCCGCTCAAGCAGGTGACGTCTGCTTCCGTCACGAAGAAGTTCGGATCTAGCCCTACAACCAGATTGTCTGGGTGCAGTGCATCGAGTTGGTGGGCTGAGCCTTCGACTTCCTTCCACAGGCGGGGCGCCTCTTGCCGTGTCAGAGCCTTCCCAATGACTAGCGTGTGGGCTTTTCTGACAAGCGAAAACGTGCCGCGCGCAATCGCCCAAACACCGACCGCCGCTCCCAGACCGATAGTGGCGATGACTCCAACGTGGATGCGACCGATCAGAGCTGATTCGGCGTAGTAAATCGCCGCCATTGCGACTGCAGCGTGAACGAGAACTAGTCCAATAAGGATGACTGCCGCCAGATAGAGTCCTGGCGTGAAAAGGATAACGAGCAGACGGCGGCTGTTTCTTGCAAAACGACCGGCCAAGCTAATGAATAGAAGTAGCGCCACGCCGACAGCGCCGGCACCAAGGGCGCCTCTGCTCATCAAGTTCAAGTTGGCGTTCGTGCCACAGAGGCCACGTAGTTCAGGAGAGGGGTCCTCACAGAGGCGGGCGACCGTGACCTGAGCGAGTTGCTGTTCTGTGGCAGCCGGGTACTCCTTTCGTAAGACCGAGTGCAACTGGGAATTGAAATGTGCTTGGATGGCTTCGGCGATGCCGAACCCGATGAGCGGGACGGCGAGCAGGAGACCGAAGAGCCAAGTTCGACTGACCATCGCGGGATCCCTCCCTTCTCTTCGCGGCGCCTAACCGTATAACTTAACAATGAGCGGAAGCGGCGCGAACTTCACCGTCTTGTCCGGACGAACCCAATGCGCGCCGCTTGTCGGCTCCATCGTTTTGTATGCCGCCTTGTCTCACATCTCACCTTCAGATGGATGGTTTCGGCCGGATTGGGTGAGCCCGCCTGATTCTAAGACGGCTAAATTCCCACAGTGCGAACAATAGCGTCCCTAGCAATGCAGCGGCCTCTCCGAGGCCTTCAGCGGACCCGCCGATTAAACCCAACGCTACAAGCGCCGTCACGCACAACACAGCGACGACTGTACGCTATGCCCGCCGCAGGCCGCCGTCAGCCGGGACGGCGACCATCGTGTTTGCAATCATTTCTGGCGTATCCCCGGAATTTGCCTTTCTGGATTAGGCCGACCGGGTGCCGGTCTGATCCTGCCGTCACTGGAGACGGCCTTCTCGAAACCATCGAGTGGGCCGCGGAACCCTCGACCGCCATGATTCAATACGTGGCTGTAGATCATAGTGTGGACGTCCCGTACCGAAGAGTTCCTGGACGGGCCTCGTATTATATCGTAGCCGTCCTCCAATGGGTAGGTCGCGCGAATGGCAAGTAGTGGAGTCCGGACTCCGGTTCTTGGCGGCCGTACTGACGACGAGTAGCGGCCCGACTATTGATCGAAACTAGAACGTTCTCACGCCCATCGCGACGACGTCGTCGATGCGGATGGTTTCCTTAACGACAAACGGCTCGCCATAGCGGACGCCGATCTGCTGTCCGTAGAATCGGGCGATCGCGGCCAGCCGTTCACGAATCTCCTGTTTCGACGGAAACAGGCCCGCGCCGTCGGGCGAGCCGCCATACTGCGACTCGTAACAAAACAGCGCTTCCATCCGGCGGTCGAACTGAGCGGTGATGTCTACGACGAAGGAGGGGCGGACGTCCGCGTAGAGGCTGGAGTAGAGGATCTTGTACGGCCTGTGCGGTTCGGTGTACTCGTCGAGCTTCCGCAAACCGGCGAGAAAGCAGGCTTCGAATCCCATTTCGCAAGCGCGGTAGTGGTCCGGGTGCCTCGCTTCCCAATAGGGCAGAATCACCACGCGAGGGCGCAGGCGGCGGATTTCCGAGGCCAGCGTCATGCGCGGCGCGATCGTGTTTTCCAGCCGCGCGTCGGGAAACCGGAGGTTCCCGCGGAACTGCAGCCGCATTACCCGGGCGGCCGCCTCGGCTTCCCGCAAGCGAATCTCCGGCGACCCCCGCGTGCCCATATCGCCGGCCGTGAGATCGAGCGCGCCGGCGCGGTAGCCCTTCTCCGCCATGCCCATCAGCGTGCCGCCGCAGGTCTGCTCGATGTCGTCCGGATGCGCCGCGATGGCGAGGATATCCAGCGGCGGAAGGTCAGGCGGATCGGAGTAGGGGTCCCGCACGCGGCCTCACCAGTACAGTTCGCGCCGCGCGCGGTATCGCTGACGGGTCGGAATCAGCTTGATGAGCGCGATGCCGGCCACAAAGCCCCCAATGTGCGCGAAGAAAGCGATGCCGCCCTCCGACGCCTCTGAGTAGGCTACCGACCCGACGCCGCTGAAGATCTGGATAACGAACCAATAGACGAGGATGATCCAGGCGGAAATCTCGATCGTCGTGAAAACCACGAAGATCGGGATCAAGGTGAGGATCTTCGAGTGGGGGAACTTGAGGAGGTAGGCGCCCATCACGCCGGCGATCGCGCCGCTGGCGCCCACGGTCGGGATCGCGGAGCCGGGGTTCGTCAGGATATGCGCGAACGCCGCGGCGATGCCGCAGGCAAAGTAGAAGACCAGGTACTTGCCCGCGCCAAGAATGTCCTCGACGTTGTCGCCGTAGATCCACAGAAACCACATGTTGCCGATCAGGTGCATCCAGCCACCGTGGAGGAACATCGAGGTGATCAGCGTCCGATATTGAAGTTCGGCGGGCACCATGCCCCAGACGGAGATGAAGTGATTGAGCGAAAAATGGTCGAGCGAAACCTCGTACAGGAACACCACCACGTTTACGCCGATCAGCAGCAGGGTTACGAACGGGGTGGAGTTGCTCGGCTGTGAATCGCGGAGAGGAATCATCCGCTCACCGCGCCGGAGCGCCCGGCGAACTCGGGGTGCGAACGCCGCTCCGCCTTGTGCATCAGCGCAAGGGCTTCCTCTCGCGAAGCGATGCCGCCGCGGGCGCCGAGGGCCTTGCAGTTCAAAGCGGCCATGGCGTTAGAGAATTCGAGCGCCTGCTCAATGGGCATTGCCTGCAAGACAGCATAGCAAAAGGCGCCGTGGAAGACGTCTCCGGCGCCGGTGGTGTCGACGCAGTCCACCACAAAGCCCGGCGAGTAGACGAACCGGCCGCCGATGCGCGCCAGCGCGCCGTGCGCGCCCAGCGTCATGGCCGCCATTCGCATGCCGTACTCGTTCTGGATCGTTTCGAGCGCCAGGAACGGATCTTCCTCCGCCGTCCAGTTGCGCGGAAATTCCGAACTCGCGATGAGGTAATCCACCAGCGGGAGGACTCGCTCAAACCCGGCGTAGATGGTGTCCACGTCGACGCTGACGGGGATCGATGCGCCGCGGGCCAGGCGGGCGGCATGCTCGACCGCGGGCGTGTCGTGCCCGTCGATGTGCAGCAAACGGGCGCAAGCGATCTGGTCCGCAGTGATCTCGCCCGGCTCGATGCGGAGACACGGCGGCCGCTTCCAGAAGACGGTTCGCTCTCCGGTGGCCCGGTCAATCAGGATGTAAGCGGACTGGTTTGGGCAGTTGGCGCGAAGCTGGACATGATCGAGGTTGATGCCGGAGCCGCGAAGGCTCTCCATCTGGATGCGGCCGCGTTCGTCATCGCCGACCGTTCCGATGTACTTGACGCGCAGACCGAGCCGGGCGCAGACGCACATCGCGCTCGCCACCTGGCCGCCGGGGCTTAGGATGTCCTCCTCAAACGGCGCTTTTCCGCTGTATGGGGGAAAACGGGGAACCACGATGAGAGTATCGGTGGCGTTCAGCCCTACGCCGACAACGTCGAATGCGGGCTCCAGGGGCGGCGGGCCGGGCATTCGGCGGATCAGCGGGAAGCCGGCATCTCGTAGACGTATATGCGGTGCGTCCGTCCGTGAGCGGGCGCCTGCACGACGCGGGCCGGTTTCCAGCCGCGCATCTCGAAATCGTGCGATACCACGCGGGCGCCGGCTTTCAAGTGCTTTTCCAGGTTTGGCCGGAGCAGTTCGTTGGAGCTTGTCAACAGGTACAGCACCACCACGTCGGCATCGCTGAGGTCCACCTCGCGCAGATCGCCCTGGATAACGCGGCAGCGGTTCGCAAGACCGGATTGGCGGATCCGCTCCCTGGCGTCCTCGACCAGTTTTGGCGAAAGCTCCACGCCAACGGCCTTGGCTTTGAAGTCCTTGGCGGCCATGATCAGGACCCGGCCGTCGCCGGAACCGAGATCGTAAACGGTTTCGTCGGCTTTCAGCGCCGCCGCGTCGAGCATCGTTCGCACCACCTCGTGCGGCGTGGGCACATACGGCGCCAAGCTTTTGGAATAATCGCCGACCTGGGCCGCCGACGGCGCCTGGACCACCAACGCCGCCGCGGCGGCAAGCAACAGAGGCCGAACCTGCATAATCACTCCGTGCTGGATGGCGGCAATTGCCGCTCCTCCTTGAATTTCGTGACGCGGGAAACCATCTCGGTGACCGCGTACCAGAGATCTCGGGGACGGCTGATCGTGTATTCCACGCCCTTGAAATACCTCACCGCGTTGCCGATCGCATCGCGCCACGGCGTCACGCGCGGATAGAGGTTGTAGTTCATATAGAAGACGGGAAAGGGAATCTCGCCCAGCGCCTCCAGTTCCTGCCGCGGCGGGCTCTTCTCGAGCAACGCTTTCGGCCCGGCGAAAATCACCGCGTCGGGACGGTCCCCCAACAACTCCTGGCGCAGAAGCTCGGTCAAAAATCGTACCTCGCCGTCCTCTTCGGATAAACGCCTCAGATCGATTGTGCCGAGATTCAAGCTCTCCAGCGACGACCCGAGCGCCGGGAAGTCGATCCGGGTGACGCGATCCTGCCGCTGAATGATCCTCTGCTCGTGCAGATTGAACGCCACCAGCGAAAACTTTCCGATTCGAGACTCCCTGGAAATCGTCCGAAGTATGGACACTAATGCAGACGTATCGACGGGCTGCAAGGTTGCCGCGCGGGCATTCTGCGGCGCGAAGTTGACCAGGACCTTGACGTTGAGGCAGTCCTTGCCGGAGGCCCGAATCACCGGCGGTTCCTCCTTGAACTGCTCGAACTCCATCTCGGCGATCTCGCCCGCCGTCAGCGCCAGATCGATCTGCTTGTCTCGATCCGGCAACGAGGCTTCCATATCCCAGTACGACGAGCAGACCCGCTCCGTCCGGTCGCGCATCAGCCAATCGACCTTGTAGACGCCTTCGCCGATATCGAATCCACCCTGGAGAAACGCATCGCCACGGGCGCTTTCTTCAATCTCGGGGACGCGTACTCGCTGCATGAAATAACGCCGTTCGCCCGCGGGATTCTGAGGCGTGACGCGGAACAGAATCGTGAGCAGGTTCTCCTTGCCCACCATTTCGCGCAGCGGCACCCCGACTTCATAGTTCGTGTGGAATCGAAGATCGAATCCTAGAACCGGCTTGTTCCACGTGACCACGCAAGGCAGGTCCTTCCGGGGATCCTGCGCCTCCAGGACCGCCATGTCGGTGTTGTGGATCCGCACCACGCCGGAAGCCGCCGAAGTCTTCATCAGCACCTGAGCCAGCCCCGTACCCGGCAAGCTCAGCAGGAGCGCGGATACCGCGAGCTTAACGGTGCGGCGGGTTCCTCTGCCGGAGCGTGGCGTGGGCGCACACCAACCGTGAACGGCCTTCACACTTGTAGTTTACTACTGAACCGCCGTTTGCCAAGCAGCGGCAGCAAAGCGGTTGCGGGACTCCGGAATGGGTCGCCGTTCCAGTACCGATGTGTTACATTGCAGGGTAATATGGCATCGCGAAGCGTCAACAAGGTGATCCTGCTAGGCAACCTCGGCCGGGATGCGGAGACAAAATTCACTCCATCCGGCGCCGCCCGCACCACGTTCGCCGTAGCCACCAGCCGCCGGTGGAAGGACCAGCAGACCGGCGAGTGGAAGGAGGAGACGGACTGGCACAACGTGGTTCTGTGGCGGCGCGAGAACCTGGCCAACTACCTCACCAAGGGCCAGCAGGTGTACCTTGAGGGCCGCCTGCAAACGCGGTCGTACGACGACAAGGACGGCAACAAGCGCTACATGACGGAGGTGGTTGCCGACGACGTCATCCTGGTCGGCAGCCGCGGCGAGGCGCCGCCGACGCCGGCGGACTCCTCGTTCGACGAACCGGCTCACGCCCCCGCCGCCCGCGGCGCCCGGGCCGCGGCGCCGGAGCGCAGTGCGCCCGCGCCCCGCTCCGCGGAGCCATCCCCATTCGACGCCGGCATATCCGACGACGACGTGCCGTTTTAACCCGATTCGCCTCGGAAGCCGCATGCCCGCACGGCGATTCCCGAACGGGATTGCTATCTTCGGACCGCCCTGCGGATAGCCGGCGTCGGGGGCGCCTCGTGCTCCAGGATGAGGCGAAGCTTTGCCTCATGCAACCGGGTTCGCAGCGCCCTGGCAAGCGTTTCCTCTGCCGCCGGGTCGAGCGGCGCGTCGGATTTGTAGCGGGCGCGGACAAGAACTTCGTCGGAAGTGAAGCCGACTTCCCAGGAAATGAGCGGCGCCGACTCGCCGGGCCAGACCTCCGTCAAAGGCTTCTCCACGCGCCCGATCAACTCGGCCCGCATCGAGCTCAGATCCGTCG
The DNA here is from genome assembly GCA_026129905.1 of Bryobacteraceae bacterium. Taxonomy (GTDB): domain Bacteria; phylum Acidobacteriota; class Terriglobia; order Bryobacterales; family Bryobacteraceae; genus JAHCHE01. Next base: position 222,369 of record JAHCHE010000005.1, read on the forward strand.
GCGGCGGGGGCGGCGCCGGCGGCGCGCGGAAACGCTCGCGAAGCAGCGCGAGTTCCTCTTCGCTGGCCACCTTTCGGACGGATACCGTCACCTCCTTCCCGGTGCGGCGAAGCAGCAGGTTTTCCGCCTCGCGGATCTTCTCGTCGCCGACCGCGTCGGTGACAATCATTCTCAGAACGATCCGCTCGGGAGTCACATCCAGTTGTTGCGTGAAGATCATTCCCGGAGAAGCCAGCAGTCGCACCGCCTCGTTTGCCGCCGTCCGCGCGATCGTTTCTTCTCTCAATTGGTACAACGACTGGCGCAAGGGAATGAACAGCGCGGCGAGGGTAGCTACCAGCATCAGGACGCGCCAGCGCAACTTGCCGATGTCGCCGAACGCGCGGGCCGCGCGCGTCCGCCCCAACAGACGGTAGAGTCGGTCGGAAGCGGCATGCTCATGGATGGACTGGTCAATTCGGCTGCGGAGGTCGGGCGCGTCCATTCGGACCGCGTAGAACACGATGAACGCGCTCGCCATGATAGCCGCGAGGTTCGTCAGGAAGAGCAGCCCGGCGCCCTTGATGATGGGCCAGGAGAAACCGCTGCCGACGCCGAACCCAACCGTACACAAGGGCGGCATCAGGGCGACGGCAATGGCGACTCCCGGCAGGGCCGTCACGCCGCCGCCGCCGCCCCCCCGGCAGACGACAATCGAGCCGGCCAGCCCGGAGAAGAGCGCGACGCCAAGGTCCAGCAGGTTCGGCTGCGTGCGGGCCAGAATTTCCTGGGTGGGCGACTGGAACGGCAGGAGCCATACCAGCGCGCCGGCGAACAGAATTGCGCCGGCCACGCTGAGCGCCACGCTCAGCAGCGACTTGATCCCGAGATAAACGTCGGCGGCGGCGAGCGCCAGGCCGCTGGCCAGGATCGGGCCCATCAGCGGGGAAATCAACATCGCGCCGATAACGACCGCGGGGCTGTCCAAGACGAGGCCGAACGTGGCAATGCCGGCGGAGAGGAGGAGTTCCAAAGCGTAGTTGAGGCTGACAACCTCCGCGGCGTCAAACACCTGCAGATACACTTTCGGTTTCGATTCCTGGTCGACGGCGAGCAGATGCTCGATTCGAGTGCGCAGCGCGGTTCGCGGCGGCTCCATCCCTATGAATTGTAGATCCGGTCGAGACGCTTGGGTGGACGGCGACGAAGGGTTGGCCGCGGGGCGACGGCTGCGAATCCGGGCTGCGTCAGCGAGCCGCTTCGACGGGAGCAGGCTGCCACCGCCGGATGGCTTCGGCGAACTCCACCATTTGGATCGGCTTCGTCAGGTAGTCGTCCATTCCGGCGGCCAGGCAGCGGTCCTTGTCGCCCTGCAAAGCGTTCGCGGTCATCGCGACGATGGTCGTGCGCCTGTCGCCGCCTTCCTGGCGGCGGATCTCGGCTGTCGCTTCAAAGCCGTCCATTTCCGGCATCAGGCAGTCCATGAAGACGATGTCATACGGGGTCTGGGCGAGGGCGGCGACCGCTTCAAGACCGTTGGAAGCGAGATCGGCCCTGTAGCCGAGCCGCTCCAGCATCTTTAGCGCCACCCTTTGATTCACGGCGTTGTCTTCCACCACCAGCAGCTTGACCAAGCCGGGGTCGGTGGTCTGGATTTCGGCGGCGGGCGCCGAAGGCATCGCCTGAGCCGCTTCCGCGCGCCCCGGCTCCGGCGGCTCCCAAAGCGGAGACAGCTTCGCCAGGCACTTGTGGAAGTCGGACTGGTGGATCGGCTTGTCGAGCCGCACGGCGTTCTCAAGGTCGGCGAGGCCGGGTAGAGATCGCTGGTTGAGCGGCGCCAGCAGAACGGTCGGCATCCGCCGGTAGCGCGGGTTTGATTTGAGGCGGTAAACGGCGGCCAACGTCTCGGGACTGGAAGGCTTCACATCGGCCACGAGCAGCGCGAAATCCGGGTGTCGCGCACCGGCATCAAGGATGGAAACGCCGTCGGAGAAGGGGACCGCCATCGCCTCCAGGCCGCAACCTTCCAGGAGTTCCGTGACCGTCCGCTGGACGGCAGGATTGCCGGACAGGACCAGCGCTTTGCGCCCGGACCAGGACTTGCGCCACCGCGCATGCTGGCTCGCCTGTTTGGGAAACGTCAGCGTGAAATGGAAGACGCTCCCCCGGCCCGGTTCGCTCTCCAGCCCGATGTGTCCCCCCATCATCTGGACGAGCTGCTGGGAGATGGTCAGGCCAAGGCCCGTTCCGCCGTACTTGCGGGTGGTTGACCGGTCGGCCTGGGAGAAGGGCCGGAACAGGATCTGCTGCTCCTTTTGGGACATGCCTACGCCGGTATCGGAGACGGAGAAGCGGATCACGGCGTCCTCTTCGGACTCGCTCACGAGGTCGGCGCGGACCACGACTTCGCCCGCCGCGGTGAACTTCAGCGCGTTGCCCGCCAGGTTCACCAGGACCTGGCGGAGCCTTCCCGAATCGCCGCGCAGATCCTGGGGCACGCCGGCGGCGACGATGCCGGCGAATTCCAGGTCCTTTTCGAGAGCTTTCACCGACAGGACGTCCATTGTTTCTTCGACGACATCCTGAAGATTGAAGTCGATGATCTCCAGGCCCATCTTGCCGGCCTCGATCTTCGAGAAATCCAGGATGTCGTTGATGATCGCCAGCAGGGCCTCGCCGCTTTTGGTGATGGTCTCCACGTAGGTGCGCTGTTCTTCGTCAAGGTCGGTGTGATGCAGCAGCGCCGCCATTCCGAGGACGCCGTTCATCGGCGTGCGAATTTCATGGCTGATGTTGGCGACGAACTCGGACTTCATCCTGGCTGCCTGAAGGGCGGCCTCGCGCGCCTGGATGAGCTGGATGGCCTGCTCGGTGAGCTGCATCGACTGCTCTTCGGCGTGCTGCTTGGCCAGGAACAGGTCGGCCGCGAAGCGCTCGAGTTCCTTCTGCGCGCGCTCGAGCCGGTCGGCGCGCTCGTCGGCCAATTCGTAGAGCCGCGCATTTTCGATTACCAACGGATCGAATCCGGCTTCGCCGGCAGTCTCCTTGTCGACGATCTCCCAGTTGGAAACCGTGACGCGGGTGCGCATGTCGAAGGTCTTCTCGTGCAGGCGCATTCGCTTGTCCTGTTTGTCGGCCAGGTAGAAGACGCACAAGTTCAGCGGACAGGACAGGAAGGGATTTGACGTAACGTCCTGGAGTTCCTTATAGGCGTCCAGCAGGTACAGATCGTGCCAGACATAATTGTGGCCTTTCTCGGCCGGCTCGATCGTGAGACTCTTGGCGAAGCCGTTCTTGAGAAAAAGGTCGATCAGGGTGGGCAGGTCTCCGAGATCGCCTTTCTCCTCAAAGGGGAACCCGTGCTTGACCAGGAACTCAATGATGTCCTTGCCGACGTCGCGCATGATGGCGCCCTGCGCGAAGGCGTTGTATTTGGACAGGATCTTGCAAAAGGCAACCAGCGTCCCTTCGTAGAGCGCCTTATCGAAGTTCTTCATTCGGACCTCACGTGTTTTCCCGGCGGGCCGGCGCGCCGGAGGCGAGCCCTGGACGCCATGTAGTACTCATCGGCGGGAATCGCTCGCGCTTTACGCGGCGTGGCCCCACGGCGCTTTCTTACAATGGGCGTAGTGATCCGGCGGAGGGAGTTCCTGACGACCCTTGCGGCGGCCGGCGTGGCTTGCCGGCGGCGCAAAGCCGAGGGTTTTCCGGGCTACGCCTTTGTCGCCAACTACGGCGGGCAGGCCGTCGCGGTAGTGGACCTGTCGGCGTTCGCGGTCGCCCGGCACATCCGGTTGAACGGGAGCCCGACCGTCGTTTTGTCGCACCCTGCCCGGCGGGTCGTCTACGCCCTGACGCCGGAAAGCAACACGATCCACGAAATCGCCACCGAAGACCTGACGCTACGGCGGCGCGCCCGGTGCCCCGCCTCGCCAATCTCGATGCGCCTTTCACCGGACGGCGAGCACCTTTGGGTTCTGTGCCGCCAAGCCCGCCAACTGGCGCGGATTCCGGTCGAGGGACTGGAGCCGGACGTCCGGGTCCGGCTTCCGCACCAGCCGGTTGCGTTCGACCTTTCTCCGGATGGCCGGCAGGCGGCGGTGAGCTTCGGCGATGCGGAATTGTTCGGCCTGGTTGAGTTGAAAGACCACCCGGCGCTGCGCGCCACGCGGGTGGGGATCTACTGCGGCATCCTGCGGTTCCGCAAGGACGGCAAGTGCATCGTGATGGCGAGTCCGAAACAGCGCCTGTTGTCGGTTCTGGAAACAGCGTCCGGCCGGACGGTGGTGCGGCTTCCGGTGGCGATCGAGCCCGAGTATTTCTGCTCCAAGGATGACGGGGGAGAACTGTTCGTGACGGGGGCGGGCATGGACGCGGTGGTGACCGTCTATCCGTACGACACCGAGGTTGGGTCGACGACGCTGGCTGGACGGGCGCCGGGGTACCTGGCGGCGTCCTCGCGGCCGGAGTACCTGTTTGTGGCGAACCCGCTTTCCGGGGACATGACGGTGCTCGACATCGAGACGCAGCGGGTGGTGGCGGTGGTGGCGGTGGGCCGACAGCCGTGCTTCATTACCATCACACCGGACGACCAGTACGCGCTGGTGCTGAACCGGGCCTCGGGCGACATGGCCGTCGTGCGGATCGCGTCGCTGAGCGGCCGGCGCCGCAAATTCGCGCCGCTGTTCACGATGATCCCGGTTGGCTCGGAGCCGGTTTCGGCCGTTGTGCAGGCGGTGTAGGCGGTCAACCTTCGCGGCGGGCTTTCGCTCCCGTCCGGCCTTTGGAGACTATGGCGACGGCGTCGACGGCGAAGCTGGCGTCGAGCGAGGGCAGCCCTTCGAACTCAACCATGGTGGTAGCGGGAGGGGCGGTTTTTCTGAAGTAATCCGAACCGACGGTCCGGATGCGGTCCGCCAACGTCATCGAAATGGGGTAGAAGGAGGCGTGCGCGATGTCGGCGTAGGAGGCGCCTTGTTCGTCCAACACCTTCCCCAGCCGGTCGAAGGCGAGGCGGATGTCGGCGTCCTGGTGGCGGAAGGCCATCTGAATTCCGGTGAGGAGCAGGCGGCCGGCGCCGACCAGCGCCACTTGCGAACAGGCGGGACGCTTGTCGAGTCCATCGGGGTTGACAAAGCGTAAAGGCTCCGCCGGCGTCTGCTTCAAGCGGGTCACCGCTTCGCATTCCACGGAACCGTGCGTGTAGGAGCGCCGGAGCTGGACATAGTTGGCCGCGGCGGCGGGGAAGGCCGCGTTCATCGCCCCCCGGATCTGGTCGCCATCCTCCACCGAACTGCAATAGCAGGTGACGCGGAGCACGTCGCCGGATTCCAGACCGAGGCCCCGGACCGCCGCGGCAACCTTATTCAGCGACGCTTGGGCGAGGGGGGCGACCGTCAGGGTCGGCTCGGCGGACTCGGCCAGTTGACCGGAGATGAAGGCGAGACCGTGGGGGTTCACAGGCTTTTTGGTCTCGGCGACCGATTCAATCACCACCTGCGCCGACTGCGCCGGCAAGGCGCCGACCTGCACCACCGTCAACGCGGGCAGCGAGAGACGCTTATCCGAGAACTCCTCGCTGAGCACCGTCTGGACGCGGCGCGTGTCGCCGCTGCCGGCCACGAACGCGCGGAGCTTCACGATGCGGGACCGGCGGTTCGCATCCAGGATGTTCTTCAAGCTGTCGCGCACCTGCTTCGACAGCAGGCCCGTGGTGGTGATGGGCGTGACGTGGAAAACCAGCCGCGAGGCGTCGGCCAAGACCGCGGCGGGCGGTTCGGGCAGCACATCGAGGGACTGCATCACCTTCTTCTTGCCGATGTGCTCGTCCAGTTGGAGGGATGTATCGTCTTTCTTTTTCCTTCTCTGCGCATCGCCGGGCAACGCCGCCAACAGCAGCGCGAGAGTGAAAAACGCAGTCAGCCGGCACATCCTCATCGCGTGGCTACGATTTTAACTTTAACAGAACCGCCGCGCGGGGGAGCGGCCGATCTCAGGACCGCCAGAGCGGGCCGCTGTTCCGGCGCCATCCAAAATGGTATGATTGGACGTTCGATGCTGTGGAAGCCCCAGTTGGATGCCGGCTCCGAGGTGGCGCTATACCGCCAGCTCTTCGAGCAAATACGGGCTGCGATCGAATCGGGCTCGCTCGGCGAAGGCGACCGGCTGCCGCCGACCCGCGAATTGGCTGGCCAACTTGGACTGAATCGCACGACGGTGACGGCGGCCTACCGGCTGCTGGAATCGGAAGGGCTGATCAGCGGGCAGGTGGGACGGGGAAGCTACGTCGCCGGCGCGGCCGCGGGACGAACGGCGCTGCGCTGGGACCGGATGCTGGCGCGCGCGCCGGGCGACGCGGTCCATCCACCGTCGCTGGCCGCCTCGGCTGGGACGATCAGCTTCGCCACGTCGCGGCCGTCCGAAGAGTTGTTTCCCACGCGCGAGTTTCGGGCGACGATCGATGAAGTGGTGGGCGGCGGGGCGGTGGGCGAACTGCTGCAACTCGGCTCGCCGAACGGATATGCGCCGCTGCGGAGGCACCTGCTGGAGGAGGCGCGGCAAGCGGGCATCGCGCGTCGCAGCGACGACATCATCGTCACCAGCGGCTGCCAGCAGGCGCTCGATCTGCTGCAACGGGTCCTGATCGCGCCGGGCGACGCGGTGGCGGTGGAGGATCCGGTGTACCCGGGCGTACATCACGCGCTGGCGCGGGGCGGGGCGCGGGTTTTGGGCGCGCCTGTCGGAGCGGATGGGATCGACGTTCCGCGGCTGGAGCAGGTGGTTCGGGAGGCGAGCCCCAAGGCTCTCGTGGTGACGCCGAATTTCCAGAACCCGACTGGGGCCACGCTGCCGCTGGAGGCGCGCGAGGCGATTCTCCGCATCGCGAAAGCCCACGGCGTGATCGTGGTGGAGAACGACATCTACGGCGAGCTGCGCTATCACGGCGCCGCGCTGCCGACGCTGAAGCAGTTGGACGAGACGGGCGACGTGGTGCAGCTCCGGAGTTTTTCCAAGATCGCGTTTCCGGGCCTGCGGGTCGGTTGGGTGATCGCGCCGCGGCCGCTGACGGCGGAACTGGCCGAGGCGAAGCAATGGTCGGACCTGCACACGGACCACCTGTCGCAGGCGGTGCTGCTGCGATTCGCGCAATCGGGACGGCTGGCGGTTCACCGGCAGCGGGTGGTGAAAGCGGGAGCGGAACGGCTGGCGGCGGCGTTGCAGGCGTGCGAAAAGCTGCTGCCGGACGGCGCGCGCTTCACGCGGCCGCGCGGCGGCATGAGCCTATGGGTGACCCTGCCGGCGGGGCTGGACGCGGGCGAGATGCTGCCGCGGGCGCACCGGGAGAACGTGACCTACCTGCCGGGAAAGTACTTCTCGGTGAACCGGCCGCATTCGGGCAGTCTGCGGCTGAGTTTCGCGGGGCTGCCTCCGGATAAGATCCGGAAAGGAATCGCGGTCCTGGGCGGCGTTTTTGGCGAGGAACTCGAGCGGGCGAGGGAAGCGGCAAATTCCGAGCCCGTTCCGGCGATGGTTTGAATGCGGGTCCGCGAGGGAGGACAGTCCCGTCGCGGGCGTAACGAATTAATTGGGAGGACTTATGTATCTGGACGATGCCTTTCGGGTAAAGGTCGGTCTGGCGGAGATGCTCAAGGGCGGCGTCATCATGGACGTAACGAACGCCGAGCAGGCGCTGATCGCGGAGAAGGCGGGCGCGGCGGCGGTGATGGCGCTGGAGCGCGTGCCGGCCGACATCCGCAAAGAGGGCGGGGTGGCCCGCATGGCGCCGATCCGCAAGATCCGCGAGATCATGGCGGCGGTGAGCATCCCGGTGATGGCGAAAGCCCGCATCGGGCATTTCATGGAGGCGCGGATCCTGGAAGCGCTGGCGATCGACTACATCGACGAGAGCGAAGTGCTGACGCCGGCCGACGAGGAGCACCACATCGACAAGCGCGACTACAAGGTTCCGTTCGTCTGCGGGGCGCGGAACCTGGGCGAGGCGCTGCGGCGGATCGCCGAAGGCGCGGCGATGATCCGGACGAAGGGAGAGGCGGGCTCGGGGAACATCGTCGAGGCCGTGCGCCACATGCGGACGATCGTCAAGGAGATGCGGCAGTTGACGGTGCTGGGGCCGGAGGAACTGGTGGCGGAGTCGAAGAAGCTGGCGGCGCCGCTCGAGCTGGTGCAGTACGTGGCCAAGCACGGAAAGCTGCCGGTTCCGAACTTTTCGGCGGGCGGCATCGCGACGCCGGCCGACGCCTCGCTGGTGATGCACCTGGGCGCGGAGGCGGTTTTTGTCGGCTCGGGCATTTTCAAGTCCGACGATCCGGAGGCGCGGGCGCGGGCCATCGTGAAGGCGACCACGTACTACAAGGATCCGGCGAAGCTGCTGGAGGCGAGCGAGGAACTGGGCATGGGCATGCCGGGCCTGGACGTCTCCAAGCTGGACGAGTCGGAGCTGCTGCAAACGCGAGGCTGGTAAGTGAAACGGATCGGAGTGCTGGCGCTCCAGGGCGATTTCGAAGCCCACCGGAAGGCGCTCGAGGAAGCGGGGGCCGAAGCGGTGGAGGTGCGGACGGCGGAGGAACTGGAGCGCGTGGACGGCCTAGTGATACCGGGCGGCGAAAGCACGACCATGCTGAAGCTGCTCCGGCTGGAAGGGCTGTTCGAGCCGCTGCGCGCGTTCGGCGAGCGGCGGCCGATTTTCGGCACCTGCGCCGGCGCGATTCTGCTGGCGAGGGATGTCGCCAATCCGCCGCAGGAATCGCTCGGCCTTGTGGACATCGGCGTGGAACGGAACGCGTACGGGCGGCAGGTCGACAGCCGGGTGGCGCGCGTGCCGCTGGCGGAGGAAAACGGCGGGGGAGAGATGGAGGCGGTGTTCATCCGGGCGCCGATCATCCGCCGGGTGGGCGAGGGCGTGCGGGTCCTCGCCCGGTATAACGGCGATCCGGTGCTGGTGGCGCAAGGGCGTCACCTGGTGGCGACGTTCCATCCGGAACTGTCGCGGGACCGGCGGGTGCACCAGCTATTTCTGGGGAACGGCCAGTGAAGAAGCCGCGCGTTTTGTTCGTGTGCATCGGGAACGCCTGCCGGAGCCCGATGGCCTGGGCGCTGGCGAGGGCCCGGGGCGCCGATGTGATGGAGGTGGAAAGCGCGGGCCTGGCCCCGGCCGTGTTCGTGCCGGAGTTGACGCTCGAGGTGATGAAGGACCGGGGGATCGACGCCAGCGATCACTGGCCCCGGAGCTTTCGCGAGGTGGACGCGTCCCGGTTCGACCTGGTGGTGAACATGAGCGGCCACCCGATCCGCTGCGCGGTTCCGGTCCGCAACTGGGACGCGCCGGACCCGATCGGCGGCGACAAGCAGGAGTACGAGCGAACCGCGGCGCTGATCGAGCGGCTGGTCGGCGAGTTGCTCGAGGAATTTCGGGCGAAGCGCGCGTGAGGCCTGCGCCTCAGGGCTTGCGCGCGCGTACGAATCCGCTGAAGAACTTCCCGTCAACCAGCGGCGCGACGCGATCGACGTCGAGGCCTTTCTCAGTGAGGAACTCGCGGGCCTGGCTGGTCTCGTAGACGCGGGTGGGCTCGATGCCGGCGTCGGTAAAACCGGCGGCGCGCAGCCTGGACAGGTAGTCGTTCTCGTCGAGCGCGCCGGCGATGCAGCCGACCCAGAGTTCAATGCTGCGGCGGATGTCCGGCGGGATCTCGCCCCTTGTGACCACGTCGGAGACGGCGAAGCGGCCGCCGGGCTTGAGGACCCGGAAGGCCTCGCGCAGTACCTTGTCCTTGTCGGCGGAGAGATTGATGACGCAGTTGGAGATGACGACGTCGACGGAATTGTCGGGCAGGGGGATGTTCTCCATTTCGCCCCTGAGAAACTCGACATTCTTCACGCCAGATTTCTCTTTGTTTTCCTCGGCGAGGGCGAGCATTTCGTCGGTCATGTCGAGGCCGTACGCTTTGCCGGAGGGGCCGACGCGGCGGGCCGAAAGCAGGACGTCGATGCCGCCGCCGGAACCGAGGTCGAGGACCACTTCGCCGGGCTTGAGTTCGGCGAGCGCGGTGGGATTGCCGCAGCCGAGCGAGGCCAGCAGCGCCTCTTCGGGGATCTCGGAGGCCTGGCCGCTATCGTAGAGGTTGGCGGTGATGGGATCGCAGGCGCCGAGCGGCTGCGCTTTTCCGGTTCCGCAGCAGGACGACTTGCCTCCTTCGAGCACTTGCAGCGCGGCTTGTCCGTAGCGTTGCCGCACGACTTCCTTGACGTTGGCGGTGGTCACGTTATTCTCCTTATTTAACGGCAAATTCGCACGATTTCTTCCGGTTCGACGGCCTTGTTCCGCGTGCAGCACTCGGCGTAGAGGAAGGTCAGCAATTCCTGAAGCGCCTCGGCGTTGGCGCGATAGCGCAGAAAGGTTCCTTCGCGCGAAACGAGGACGAGGCCCTCGCTCTTCAGCTTCTCGAGGTGGTGGGAGAGCGTGGAGGGGGCGATGTCGAGCTCCGACTGGATGTCGCCGACCACGAGGCCATCCGGGTGGGCCGACAGCAAGATGCGGAGAATGCGCAAGCGGGCCTCGGCGCCGATGGCGGCGAACATGTCGGCGTAGCGGACGATCTGTTCCTGACGAATAGCGGTCCTGGGCATCGAACTAATTCGATGATAGCAGAAGTATAGAATAACGGCAAGAGAAAAAACACGCCGGGCGCGGACAGGGGAGGCAGAGCGGAGCGCGTCGCCACGAATGGCGACGCGAAGCCGGCAAGAAAGCCGGCTTGCAAGCGTGGACGCTCGCCCCACCCCGGGGCTATTTTCTGCGGATTAGGCCGGAATTCGCCGGGATATTTGCCGGAGTTTCGCCATTCGCGGGGCTCGAAACGGGCTCGACGGGCGCCGGCGGGTTCGTTTGGTTGGAGGCGGAGGCCGCGGCGGTCCTGGGGGGCGGCGCGGTTGGCTTCGTTTCGCTTGCGGCGGCGTTCGGTTCGGGTTCGACGGGCTTGGCCATCGAGGGCGGCGGTTCCTGGGGCAGGTAGCCGGCCTGGCCGGTGCGGACCCGCTCGAGTTCCTTCAGCGCGCGGTAGTAGTCGCGGCGGGACTGCGCCTGGTAGCGGACCAGTAGAGAGAAGGCCTGCGGGTTGTTGGCCCATGCGAGGCCGGCCATCAGTTCCTGCACGTCCTCGGGCTCTTCGGCGAGCGCGGGCGGGTCGGGCTCGGAGGCTTCGGGCGTTTTCGGAGGGATGGTATCGCCGTAGAAAGAGCAGTCGTCGGGCATGGACTCGCGCCAGCGCGGGATGATCCGCTTGGGTTCCTCGGTGGCGTGGACGTAAGCGTCGTGCATCTGGGAGGCGAGGAGGCCGGTTTCGATGCGGGCGAGGTGTTTCATGCGCCAGGCGGCGACGGCGATTTCGTCGACCAGGGTCCGCTTGTGGACGGAGGAGGGCCGGAAGTCGGCGCGGTAGTCGGTGAGGAGGGATTCGAGTTCCCGGTTGGGTTTGGCGAGCAGGGTGGCGGCGGAGGCGAGGATGCGATGCCGGGTGGAATTCGCGCTGGAGCGCTTTTTGCCGGCTTCGGAGACGGGGCCAGTAGATTTCAGGGCGTTGGCGCGGTTGGCTTCGAGCTTGCGGGGGCTGACCGAGCCGGGGAGGGGCTGGGAAACGGCGTCGTGCATGGTTGAAGTACCTCGGAAAAAGGAAAAGCCCCGGGACGGCGCCCGGGGCCTAAGGAGTTGCTTATCGCTTCGCTACCAGTATGGCATGGAAGTCAAAGAAAACGGATCGGAGGGAAGCGGGGAAGGAGGAGGTAAGTGCAATGGATGGAGGAGGTTAGGAATATTTTGTAGGGGGTGTGACTGAGCGTTCACGGCTTAGCCGTGCTATGTTCGGAGGGACAGGCGGCAGGCTCCCATGATTTCCCTTGACCATGTCCTGATCATTGCCGCAGCACTTCTGATAGCCGGCGTGCTGGCCAGCAAGGCGGCGAGCCGCCTTGGGGTACCCGCTCTGCTACTGTTTCTGTTCACGGGGATGCTTGCAGGCGAGGAGGGGCCGGGGGGCATTCCGTTTGACGACGCGGCGCTCGCGCAAGTGCTGGGCATTATCGCGCTGTCATTCATTCTGTTCGCAGGCGGGTTGGATACGGACTGGGCCAGCGTGTCGGCCGTGAAGTGGCGAGGCTTGAGCCTGTCGACGCTCGGGGTTTCGATCACCGCCGGTATTTCCGGCGGCCTGGCCGCGCCGCTACTGGGTTTCTCGTGGCGCGAAGGACTGCTGCTCGGGGCGATCATGTCGTCGACGGACGCTGCCGCGGTTTTTGCCGTGCTGCGGTCGCGCGGGGTCAGCCTGAAGGGTTCCAGCCGGCCATTACTGGAACTGGAGTCCGGCAGCAACGATCCGATGGCGGTGTTTCTGACGCTGGCATTCATCCGGCTGGTAAATCGGCCGGACAGTCCGGTGCTGGACCTGGCGCTGATGTTCGTGTTGCAGATGACGGTGGGGGCCGCGATCGGCTACGGCCTGGGGAAAGCGTCGGTGGCGGCGCTCAATCGGGTGAAGCTCGAAACCGACGGACTCTATCCGGTCCTGACGCTGAGCGTCGTTCTGCTGACGTATGGCCTGGCTTCCTTCCTCCAAGGGAACGGCTTTCTGGCCGTGTACCTGGCGGGCATCGTCATGGGGAACAGCGACTTCATTCACAAGCGCAGCCTGATGCGGTTCCACGACGGGCTGGCGTGGCTGATGCAGATCACGATGTTCGTGACGCTGGGACTGCTGGTGTTTCCATCGCACCTGTTGCCGGTGGTTTGGCGGGGACTTTTCATCGCGGGTGTTCTCATGTTCGTGGCGCGGCCGGCGGGCGTATTTCTCAGCCTGGCGTTGGCCAGCATGGGAGTCCGGGAAAAGGCGCTGGTGTCGTGGGTGGGGCTACGCGGCGCCGTACCGATTGTGTTGGCCACGTTTCCGTTTGTCGCGGGCGCGCCGAACGCCGAGCTGTATTTCAACATCGTCTTTTTCGTCGTTCTCACATCGGTGCTTCTCCAAGGGACATCGATTCCGCTGGTGGCGCGGTGGCTGGATCTCGAAGCGCCGCTGGAGAAGAAGAGGGAGTACCCGCTGGAGTATGTCGCCGGCGGCAAAACGCGGAACGATCTTATCGAAGTCCCTATCCCGGACCACTCGCCGGCGATCGGGCGTCAGATTGTGGATCTTCGCCTGCCGAGGTCGGCCTTGATCGTCCTGGTGAGCCGCGGCGACGATTTTCTGGTACCGCGCGGGGGAACGACGCTGGAGCGGGGCGACGTGATGCTGGTGCTCGGGGAGAGCACAGACATCGAGGCGGTGCGGTCGGCGGTGGAGGCTGGTGCGCCGCCGGCGGACGGGGGCGGCCGGCCCGCCTGAGTGCAAGCCGCCCCAAGCGGACGCCTCTGTAGCAGGTATCGACTACTCATGGCGGAGAGCTTGCGCAGGATTCAGTTTGGTCGCCGAACGGGCGGGTACGTAACAGGCGAGCATGACCGCGGTGAATAGGAGAGCCGCGATGGCGGCAAACAGGAGGGGATCGTTGGGCCGGTCGAGCACAACCCGGCCGGACAAGGCCCGGCTTAGCGCCGCCGCGGCGACGATGCCGATGGCAACACCGGCCAAGGCGATGCGCGCGCCGCGGCGGATCACCATCCAGATAATCTCGGATTGCCGGGCGCCCAGCGCTGTCCGTACCCCGAATTCTTGGGTCCGCTGGCGCACGGCGTAAGCCATGACGCCATAGATTCCGATGAGCGCCAGGACAAGCGCCAGCAAGCCGAAACCGCCGGCGAGAACGCCTCCGATGGTGGTTGGATACTGCGAGGTCTCCAAGTGACGCGCCATCGTGTTGAGTTGGCACGGCGGCAGAGCGGGGTCGAGTTCCGAGATCGCCCTTCCAACGCCTGCCAGAACCTTCGCCGGCGCATCCCGGGTGCGGACATGGAGGGTGACAAAGGGCGCGTAGTGCTGGTCGTAAGGAAGGTAGAAATAAGGCAATGGCGGGTCAGAAAGCTGGAAGTACTTGCCGTCGCCCGCCACGCCGACGATGCGAATGCGCTCTTTGCCAATACGGAAGGCGCTGCCGATCGGGTCGCGGCCGGCCCAGTAACGGAGCGCCAGGGTCTGATTGATGACCGCCACCGGCCCGGCGCCCTCGCGGTCCCATTCCTGGATGGCCCGCCCACGCAGGATCGGGATGCCCAGAGTATCGAAATAGCCGGCGCTCACCGAGTTGAAATCGGCAAAGATTCGCCGGCCACCCACGGCGGCCGGGTATCCTTCCGGGACAATTTCCATTGTCTGTCTCCCGTAGCTCACCGGCGCCAGGACGGCGAACGCTGTTGAGCCCACACCGGGCAACTGTTTGACGCTCTCCTGCAGGCGTCTGAGGAAGGCGCGGCCTTGAGGCTCGGAATAGCCGCCATAGCTCAGATTGAGGCTGGCGACAATCTGCTTGTCGACGTCGAAGCCCGGATCCAACCGCAAAGTCATCCGCGCGGTCCTGAGAAACAGCACCGTCATCACCAGCAGAACCAGGGCCGCCGCCACCTGCGCGCTTACCAACGCCGCTTGGAGCCGCGACTGCCGCGGGCCGCCTCCGGAACTGGCCCACCGGTCCCGTAGGGATCCGATCAACCGCAGGCGGCTGTTTCTGAGCGCGGGGAGCGCCCCGAATGCCAAACCGGCGCCCGCCGACACGGCCAGCGTGAACCAGAGTACGACCGGGTCAAGGCCGACCTGGAGGTCCAGCGGAAGCGGCGCCGGCGGATCGACGAGGTTCCACAGCTCGAGCAACCAAGCGGCGACCAGGAGACCAACGGCGCCGGCCACCACTGACATCGCCACGCTCTCGGTCAAGAGCTGGCGAAGCACCCGCCCGCGGCCTGCTCCCATCGCGAAGCGCAAGGCGATTTCCTGCTCGCGGCCCACGCCGCGCACCAAGAGCAGGTTGGCGACGTTGGCGCAAGCGATTGCGAGCACTATGCCGACCAGACCCATCATGACGCTGAGGAAAGCCGTCACCCCTTGGCCAATTGCGACGATGGGAAAGCGGGACGCGACGCCCCCTATAAGTCGAAAGGTCGTACCCCTGTTCTCGTCGGGGTGATCGCGACTCAACCTGGCGGCCAGCACATCCAGGGCGGCCTGCGCTTGCCGAGGCTTGATGCCCGGCGCCAAGCGAGCCGTGTAATCCAGCCAGCCGCTGGCGCGGGAGTGAATACTCTGGCGGCCCGGTATCAGGGGAGCGCTCATGGTAACAGGAACCCAGAGATCGGTCGCGAAACCTGTCGTCACTCCACGGAAACCCGGCGGCCCGACGCCCACTACCGTGAACGGGAACCGGTTTACCCGAAGCTTCCGTCCAACGATAGCCGGGTCCGAGCCAAAATGCCGGTTCCACAGACGATGGCTGATGACTGCCACTGCCCTTTCGCCATCATCGAGGACGTCATCCTGCCGCAGCGTTCGGCCGAGATGGGGCGCGACTCCGAGAACATCGAAGTAGTTACCTGAAACCAGCAAGCCGAGAACAACCACCGGCCGGTCGCCGGCCATCACGCTAACCGGCCAGTAACTGCTGGCAAGGACTCCCTCGAGGGGCTCACAATGGTCGCGCAGATCCTCGTAATTCGGATAGGAACCCCGGCTCCCTTCGAGTCCCTCTTTCCGGGTCTCGATCGCCAGCAGGCGGCCCGGATCCCTGACGGCAAAAGGCCGCAGCAAAAGACCGTAGACAACGCTGAACATGGCGGTGTTGGCGCCGATACCCAGCGCCAGCGAAAGGCCGGCCGCCAACGCGAAGCCCGGACTGCGAGCCAGCAACCGCAAACCAAAGAGGAGATCCTTCCAGATGCCGCCCATAGCGGGAAGACATCTGGCAAGCCTCGTGCCAAACCGAATAGGGGCGGTTTCGAGCGTTCCAGCGGTCCAGGACGCGGCAGGCGTTCCAATTCGGACAAGCAAATCCCGAATTCGGACATACTCGGATAGTCCGGCGGTCGGCGGCGCTCGGCAGCACTGCCGTCGAAACGGTCTCCGGCTCCTGGAGGCCAAGTGAGATCTCCATACATCGCTCCCATTCGAGGTTTGTCCGCGGAACGCGAACAACCGGAGGCGTAACATGGTGAGCACTCCGACGACGCGCCCTTACCGCGCCTGTGGGGATCGTGGCCCGTAGCAGTCGGCCTTGATTGTCCTGGAAAGCCGCGGAAAGGATTTTCTGGTTCCGCGCGGGGGGAGCGACGCTGGAGCAGGGCGACGTGATGCTGGCGCTCGGCGAAAGCAAGGACATCGCGGCGGTGCGGTCGGTGGTGGAGGCGGGGGGGGCCAGATGGCGAGCGAAGGCCGCCGGAGCAATTACCCCAGTGAAGGCAGCAGCCACATGGTGGTGCTCAGAATACCAGCACGCGGTCGGCTTCTTTCGTCCAGGCGACGAACTCCTGCAATGCGCCGCGGTATGTTCCGGAAAGCAAGTTCTCATCGCGGATGCCGCGCTCGTCCATACACGCGCCGCAGACCGCGGCGGGGTGGCCGGCCGCGAGGTACCGGCGGAGCGTCCACTCGATGTTGTGGCGGCCGACGGGAACCGGTTGGCCCGCGACGGCGCACCAGGCGCCATCGCCGAGGAAGAAGAGGCGGACGGCGACTTCTTCGTCCGCGGCGAAGGCGGTGGCCACGCGGATCGCGTTGTAGGGGCGCTCGCCGGAGTAGGGGGCGTCGTTGATGGCGATGAGCACGGTCATGGGATTCCTGCCGATGATCACAGAGTAGCCGAAGCGGAACCAAAGCTCCGGCGCACAGAAGCAGGGCGCGTCAAGCGAACGGGCGGGGATGAAAGCCCCGCGCGGACTCAAAGCCCAGCCCCCTGGGTTTGACACGCCGCGCGGGCTCTTGGAGAATAGAAGTGAGCCCCAATCCCGCGGATGTGGCGGAACTGGCAGACGCGCATGGTTCAGGTCCATGTGGGAGCAATCCCGTGGAGGTTCAAGTCCTCTCATCCGCACCAATCAAGAGCAGCGTGATCGTTCCCGCTCGATGGCGATCTGTCCCCGCGTCGCGCCCGTCGCGAGATATGATGAACGCTCATGCGGCTGATTGTCGTTCTTGCGCTGTTCGCGGTTTGCATCCGGGGCGCGGAATCGGACCCCCGCTGGAAGCGGCACGTCATCGCGGAAGGCTACTTCAACCAGACCGCCATCTCGGCTGACTTCACGGGCGACGGGCTGCCGGACGTCATTGCGACCGATAACGACCGGCTCCGAACCATCCTCTACGTAGCGCCGGACTGGAAGCCGGTGGCGATCCACGAGGGAACCGAACTCATCCACAGCGCGGTGATCGACGTCGATGGGGACGGCGATCCCGATTACATCGGCTGCCGGTACTCGCCCGGCTATATCTTCTGGCTCGAACGGCCGGACAATCTGCTCCGGGGACCGTGGCCGCTGCACGTCATCGACGATGTCCGGCAAGGCGGGGGGGACGGCATACACGGCCTGATCACCGGCGACGTTGACCGGGATGGAAAGCTCGATCTCATCGGCAACAGCGCCCAGCCGGAAGGCGCCTTTGCCAACTCGCTGGCGTGGTTTCGCATCCCGGGCGATCCCCGCGCCGCGAAGAGGTGGGAGCGCTACGTCTTCGCCCGCGGCGACGCCCCTGGTCTTAGCCACTATCACGGTTTCGGCGACGTGAACGGCGACGGCCGCCCGGACATCGCCAGCGCCGCCAAAGTTCCGCCGGACGGCAACTGGTTCGCCTGGTGGGAACAGCCCGCCGATCCCCGCGGCGCCTGGAAGAAACATGTCATCGCAACCGGCCAAGAGGGCGCAACCAACATCCTCATCGTCGACGTTAACGGCGATGGCAAAGCGGATTTCGTCGCCTCCCGCGGCCACGGGGTGGGCCTGGTCTGGTACGAGGCGCCGGGCTGGAAGGCGCACGAGATCGACCGCGAACTGCGCGGGCCGCACTCGCTCGACATCGGCGACATCGACGGGGACGGCGATATCGACGTCGTCACCACGGCCAAGGACTCGTTTATCACCGCCTGGTTTGAAAACGACGGCCGGGGCAATTTCCGCACCCACTACGTGCATCAGAAGCAAGCGTCGTACGATATCCGGCTGGTCGATATGGACGGCGACGGCGACCTGGACATCCTCAACGCCGGCCAGGAAAGCCGCAACGTCGTCTGGTTCGAAAACCGGATCGGGATTCCCGCCAAGCCGAAGTGAGAATCGCAGAGGCCTCGCCGTTAGCCAACCTGCGCCGCGCTCATGATGCTTCTGATGCTAGCATAGAAGCATCATGAGCGTCAGAACGACAGTCACCCTTGATGACGACGTCGTGGAACGGGTAAGGCGCGAAAGCCGGTCCAGGGGAGCGTCGTTCCGTGACACGCTGAATGATCTGCTGCGCACCGCGTTGAGCATCGAGAACCGGCCCCGGCGCCGGACGCTCAGGATCAAGCCCGCTCACATGGGGTACCGGCCGGGCCTGAACTACGATGACGTCGAGTCGCTGCTCGAATATGGGGAAGGCGAACAGCACCGGTGACAATCGTCGATGCCAACTTGCTGCTGTACGCCTATAACGCCGATGCGCCCCAACAATCGGCCGCCTCGAGGTGGCTGGAGGAACTGCTGCAAAGCGAAGAGGGCATAGGGTTGCCGTGGGTAACCATCTGGGCGTTTCTTCGGATCGCGACAAATTCGAGGATCTGGTCCAACCCGTTGTCCGCGCAGCAAGCGTTCGCCATCGTCGAGAAATGGCTTGCGCAACCGGGCGTTGTTCTCCTGCAACCAGGGCCGCGGCATGCGGGTATTCTCCAGAAGTTGCTGAGCGAATATAGGGTGACCGGACCGCTCGTCATGGACGCTGTCATGGCTGCGCTCGCGATTGAAAATGGAGCGCGCCTGGCGTCGACGGATCATGACTTCCGGCGGTTTCCGGAATTGCGGTGGACGAATCCGCTCAGCCAAGAGTGAGAAAGAGAAAAATGGAAGAGGCCTCAATTGGCATCAGAATTCGACTGAGCGGCATGATGCTGCTCCAGTACATGATGTTTGCCGTGTGGTGGGTGCCCCTGGCGGCGTACCTCAAAAACATGGGGGTCTCGGCAACCTACCAAGCGTGGATACTGAGCGTCATGCCGCTCGGCTGCCTGGTCTCCCCGGTTATCTGCATGGTAGCCGACAGGCATTTCGCCAGCGAGAAAGTGTTGACGATTCTAAATCTCGGTTGCGCCGTGTTTTTCTTCCTGGGCGCCCGACAGACAACTCCGGAGTGGATGTTCGTCGTCTTGTTACTGGGGATGTGCTTTTACATGCCCACCTGGAGCCTGACGAACGCCATCGCCATGGCAAACTACCCGTCGGAAATGTTCCCGCAAATACGTGTTTTCGGCTCGATTGGCTGGGTCGCCAGCGCCGTCTTCAGCCTGATAGCCGCAACGAGTCTGTTCGACAAGGTCATCGACGGTACCGCGATTCCCCTCTACTGCGGCGCGGGCGTCGCACTAGCCGCGGCCTTACTGAACCTGACACTGCCCAATACGCCGCCTCCGGCCAAGGGGAAGGCAGCGTCGGTAATAGACGCGCTCGGCCTCCGGGCTCTCACTCTGCTCAAAGATCGCAATTTCGCGTTGTTCATTGTTATCTCGTTACTCTCCATGATCCCCTTCACGCTGTATTTTTCGCTTGGCTCTCAGTTCTTCGAAAGCCAGGGCTTCCAGCAGGTCACGGCAACCATGAACCTCGGGCAGCTCGTCGAGATATTCCTGATGTTTGTTGTGCCGCTGGCCCTGATGCGCTTCGGCGTCAAGTGGACGATGGCGGGCGGGCTGGCCGCGCTGGCCATACGCTACTTCGCGCTCTGGGGAGGAGTTGCCGCCGACCAGGTGTTTCTGTACTACATCGCGATCCTTGTGCACGGACTCATTTTCGGTTTTTTCTACGTCAGCGGCCAGGTCTACGTCGATCAAAAGGCCCCACCCGAGATCCGCGCCCAAGCTCAGGGATTGATCGTCCTGATCTGTTTCGGCACCGGCATGCTGATCGGCACATTCGTCAGCGTCAGGTTGATCGAACGCTTCACCACCGGCGGCGTGAGCAACTGGAATCCGGTTTTCGTGATCATGGCGCTCGTATCGGCCGCGTTGGTAGCGGCCCTATCTGTGCTCTTCCGGAACGATGTCAAGCAGGCTGCGTAGGCGGAATCGACCGTAAACCGGCAGGATTTATCCGCGCGGGGCCTGAGCCCGCAAGATCGAGGGAGCGGGGCCGGGGATCGTTATCGCCCCAGCTTTTGCTTGAGAAGGTCGTTGACCGCCTGCGGATTGGCCTGTCCGCGCGTGGCCTTCATCACCTGCCCGACAAAGAAAGCCGCTACCGCCGTCTTTCCGCTCCGGTATTGTTCCACCTGCTTGGGGTTTCGGGCCAGCACGTCATCCACGATTTTCTCGATCTCGCCGGCGTCGGAGATCTGGCGCATGCCCTCGCGCTCGACAATCTCCCGCGCGGCGGCGCCGGTGGCGAACATCCGGGCGAAGACTTGCTTGGCCATCTTGCCGCTTAGTTCCCCCTTGGAGACCAGAGCGAGAAGCTCGCCGAGTTGCTCCGGGGCGACAGGGGACTCGGCGATCGGCTTTCCCTGCGCGTTCAACAGAGCCATCAGATCGCCCTGGACCCACTTGGAAGCCTCTACAGGGTTGCGGGAGACCGTAGCGGCCTTCTCGAAATAGGCGGCCAGTTCCTGGGTCTGCGTCAGGACTTCGGCGTCGTACTCGCGCAGGCCGTAGGACTGGACGAAGCGGGCGCGCTTTTCGCCCGGCAGTTCGGGCATGGCGTTGCGCAGGCCCTCCAGCCAGCAATCGCCGATCTGAAGCGGAAGCAGGTCCGGCTCGGGAAAGTACCGGTAGTCGTGGGCGTGCTCCTTGCTGCGCATGCCCACGGTGATGTTGTTCTGGGCGTCGTAGAGGCGCGTCTCCTGCGAGACGGTTCCGCCATCCTCGATGACGGCCACCTGCCGGGCGATCTCGTAATCGAGCGCCATGCGAAGGAAACGGAACGAATTCAGGTTCTTGACCTCGGCTTTGGCGCCGAATTTCTCCGCCCCGCGCAGCCGGACGGATACGTTGGCGTCGCATCGGAGGTGCCCCTTCTCCATGTCGCAGGTGGAGACCTGGAGGTATTGCAGCCGTTGCTTCAGCTCCGTGAGGTAGGCATACGCCTCTTCGGAGCTGCGCATGTCGGGCTCGCTCACGATCTCGATGAGCGGGGCGCCGCAGCGGTTCAGATCGACGTAGGTGTAGCGTTCGGAATCGCGAAAGCCCTCGTGAAGGCTCTTGCCGGCGTCATCCTCCATGTGTACGCGGGTGACGCCGATGCGTTTCACAGCGTCGTTGATCCGGATGTCAATAAATCCGTGTTCGGCCAGCGGCGACTCGTATTGCGAGATCTGATAGCCCTTCGGGAGGTCCGGGTAGAAGTAGTTCTTGCGCGCCAGGCGGGAGACGGCGTTGACGCGGCAGCTCAGCGCGAGGGCGGCCTGCGCCGCCAGTTCCACGGCCCGTTCGTTGAGCACCGGGAGGGCGCCGGGCAGGCCGAGGCAGACGGGACAGACGTTGGTGTTCGGCGGGGCGCCGAAGCTGGTGGGGCAGCCACAGAAGATCTTCGTGCGCGTCGCGAGCTGGACATGCACCTCGAGACCGATCACGGGCTCGTATTTATCGAGGACCTCGGCGGAAGCGAGCACATCGGCGCGGGAAGCCATGATTCCCCACTATTTTACAGGGGCCGGTCACCGTCCCCGGGCGAGATCGCCCCGGAGGGTCATGCAGGTGGAGGAGGCGCGGGCCACCAAACGGTCCTGTTGGTCGAGGACGTCGGACTCCAGCAGCGTCAAGGTCTTGCCGTGCTTAACCACCCTACCGATTGCCCGCAGCCGCCCGTTCCAGACGGGCCGAAGGAAGTTGATCTTGAGTTCGATGGTAGTGGAGGTCTCGCCCTCGACAAGCATGCTGCCGTGGGCGATGCCCATGGAGGTGTCGGCGATGGTGGACAGGACGCCGCCGTGCAGGGTGCCCATCGGGTTGAGGTGCTGTTCGCCGGACTGGAGCTCGATGACGGCGCGGCCCGGCGCCACTTCGAGAAGCTGAAATCCGATCAACCGGCTTAGCGGAAAGGCGTAGGTTCCCCGCCGCGCGGCGTCCTGGTATTTTTCCAGCAAGGTCTTGTATTTGCGGGTGTTAGCGCGTTCCGGCACCACCTTATTATCGCCGATCGGCAAAATGAAGCCGGAGGCCGTCAAAAAGAACGCAAGAACCACTAACAAGTCGCGCAATACGTCCGATAAGCATTACCAGCCATGGACCGCCGAAAAGAACCGAGGATTGAAGCCGGCGGGCGCGTCACGGTCACCCTCCTTACAGGTCATCCGATGAGCTGCGCCGGACAGGTGGTGAACTTCTCAGGCCGCGGCATGCGGCTTGTGCTGGAACAGCCTCTGCCGCGCAACGCGCCGATTCGTGTGGACTGGAACGATTCCCTGCTGATGGGCGAGGTCTGCTACAACGCGCAGCAAGGCGATCATTACGCCGTGGGCGTGATGCTGGACCAGGCGCTGTTACAGGCATCGGAGTTGATGCAACTGGCCGAAGCGCTGGGCACGGCCGCGGCGGCGGCGACGGAGCCGCCAACGGTCCACGAACGTACCGGCTAAGGCCCTGCTTGGGCCGTTCCCTTCGGTTTGGGGCGGTCCTGCGTGCTTGTGACCCTCACTTCCTTCAAGTGGTATTCTGCGGGGGATGCCCTCGAAAGTGGTGGTTTTCGGCGGCGCCGGGCAGCTTGGGCGCGAACTGGTTCGTGAGTTCCAGGGACGCGGCCATGCCGTGGCGGGCCTTGACCGCACCCAAGTCGACATCACCAAGGCGGAGCGCGTGGAGGCGGCGCTGGCGTCGAACAATCCCTCGGTCGTCCTAAACGCCGCCGCCTACAACCAAGTGGACGTCGCCGAACGGGAGCCGCAGGACGCCTACCTGGTGAATGCCCTGGCGGTCCGGAACATCGCCGTCGCTTGCCGGCAGCTCGACGCGCGGCTGGTGCATTTTTCGACCGACTATGTGTTCGACGGCCGCAGCCGGCGCCCCTACGTGGAGGAAGACCCGACGCACCCGCTGGGGGCGTACGCCGTGTCGAAGCTGGCGGGAGAACTCTACGCGCAGGCTTACCTGGACCGGCCATTGGTGATCCGGACATCGGGCGTGTTCGGACCGGGCGGGCGCTTCACCGGGCGAGGCAACTTCATCGAACTTATGCTGCGCCTAGCCTCGCAGCACAGCCCGATCCGCGTGGTCGAGGATCACATCGCGTCGCCGACGTACGCGCCGTACCTGGCCGCGCGGACGGCGGACCTGGTGGAGCGGGGCGTGACGGGCGTGTTTCACATCGGCGGCGGCACGCCGATGTCATGGTTCGAATACGCCCGGATGATTTTCCGCGTGGCCGGCGTCGAGGCCTCGCTCACGCCGACGAACGAACGGGAATACCGGACAGCCGCCCGCCGTCCGAAGTACTCCGCCCTGTCCAACGCCAAGATGGAGTCACTGGGCCTCCAGGCGATGCCGGCGCTGGAAGACGCCGTTCGCGAATACTTCGCCGCGCGCAATCCGGCGTGAGGCGCTCTCCCCAAGTTTGACTGTCACAGCCTGCAGCGCCGGGCTGTCTACGAAAAAGAGCCGGCCGTCGTTGAGTCTTTCGTCTCCGGGCATGTCGAACAATAAAATTCCCGCGCGCGCCTTCAATTCAACCGTGGTGGCGCTGCTGGCGATCATAGCCATCATCCTGACCGGCTGGATGCTGAAGGCCACCCGCACGGTCATGGTCCCCTTGACGCTTGCTCTCTTCATCGTCGTGCTGGTGCAACCGGTCCAGGAGTGGCTTTGCCGCAAGCTGCCGCCGCGCCTGTCGGCGCTTAGCATCGCGTTGACGATGGTGCTGATTGTGGCCGTGCTCGCGTTAGGCGCCGGCGCGGTCTGGCTGGCGGTGGAAAGCGCTTCCGAGAAAGCGCCGGAATACGGCCGGAAGCTGATTGATGGCTGGGAGCGGGTTACCGAATGGGCGAAGGAGCGCAAACTCCCCGTATCGGACTCGGCCGACCTGCCCAAGTTGGCGGGGCGGGCCGCGGGCTCGTGGCTGGTGTCGGCCGCGTCCGCGATCACCGGGCTGGTTCTCGTGTTCTTCCTTGCGCTGCTGATGCTGATCGAGGCGCGGATTTGGCGCGAGAAAGCGGCGGCCGCCACCGAGGGCAGCAGCGCCAGGCGCTTCCTCGGCGCGGTCGAGGTGATATGCAACAAGATCCGCCAGTATTTCTACATCCGGATCGTTATCGGGGTGGCCTCGGGAATCGTCGCGGCGGTGTGGCTGTGGATCGCCGGACTGGACTTCATCTGGATGTGGGGGCTGCTCACCTTCGCGCTGAACTTCATCCCGAACATCGGCGCCGTCCTTTCGGTGGTTCTACCCACCGCGCAGGCGCTGGCTCAAGGCGGCTCGACCCGGATTCTGCTGGTAGGCTGCGGGTTGACCGCGATTCACCAGTTCATCGGCAACTACGTAGAACCACGGGTTGAGGGCAAACGGCTGGCGATTTCGCCGGTGGTGATCTTCGTATCCGTCCTTCTGTGGGGCTGGATCTGGGGCCCGGTGGGGACGGTGGTGGGCGTGCCGATCACGGTGACGCTGATCATTGTGTGCGCCCACGTAGCGGCGCTGCGGCCGATCGCGCTGATGCTGAGCGACACGGCCGACGAGGAGGCGCTGGACGAACAGACGGGGGCGGGGGAAGAGGAAGCGGACCGCCGCAAGCCGGCGGCTTGAGTCGTCGCTGAAACGAAGTGGGCACTGCGCAGTCACATACTATGGCTGGTTGAACGTGCCACGAACCCGTATTTCCGCTGCGCGGCGAAAGCGCCGTCTCGTCCCCTGGTGGTTGGATGAGGGTTCGGAGCAGTGTCCGCTGTGCCTGCAACGGTATGCCTATCATGCAGCCGTCTATTGCGCCGTCTGCGACCTGAGCCTGTGCATCATGTGCGCCGAGCGGCTGGATTCGGGCGAACTGGCGTGCCGGGGTTGCAGCCATCTCGAACTCGAGCACGAGGACTAGGCCGGTGGCCCGCGCGATCTGGAAGGGAGAGGTGACGTTCGACGGCGTGCGCCTTCCCGTCAAGCTTTATTCCGGGGTCGAGGACCGGACCATCCGTTTTCACCTGCTGGACAAACACACTCTGACGCGGGTAAAGCAGCGGCTGGTCGATTCAGAGACCGGCGAAGAAGTCCCATCCGACCAGGTTCGAAAAGGGTACGAGGTGGAATCGGGCACGTTCGTGCTGCTCGACGACGAGGAGTTGAACCGCCTGGAGCCGGAAGCCTCCCGCGCGATCGAGATTGAGCAATTCCTGAAAGCGGGGACCATCAAACACCAGTGGTACGACCGGCCGTACTACCTTGGTCCGGACGGCGGCGCGGCCGAGTATTTCGCGCTCGCCGAGGCGATGGAGCGGCGCCGGAGCGAAGCCGTCGCGCGGTGGGTGATGAGGAAGCGCGAGTACCTCGGCGCGCTGCGTTCGGAAAACGGCTACCTCATGTTGATGACGCTGCGGCGCGCGGAAGAGGTGCTGTCGGCCCGGGAGTTGCCCGCGCCGGCGGGGCGGCCTCCGGACGCGAAGGAGCGGGCCATCGCCTCGCAACTGGTAGCGGCGCTCGAAGACGAGTTCCGGCCCGAAGACTATCGGGACGAATACCGGGAGAGGGTGATGAAGCTCATCGAGGCCAAGGCGCACGGCGAGAAGCCGCGGCTGAAAGTGGTCCGCGCCCGGCCGAAAGCCGGATCGCTGAGGGCGATGCTGGAAGCGAGCCTGAAAGCCGCGAAGTCGCGTCAGGAGGTGGCCGCTGCCTGACGAGTTGGAGAATGAGGACCAGCAGCAGAGCTCACGCCCGTTCTGGAGCGGCGCGCTCACGTTCGGCTTGGTGAGCATCCCGGTGAATCTCTACCCGGCCAACCGGAGCAGCCGCGTCTCCCTTCGGATGATCGGTCCCAGCGGCGCGCCGGTCAGCAGGCGGTACTACTCGCCCGAGACGGGCAAGGAACTCGAGGCGGAGGACCTGGCGCGCGGCTATGAATGGGAGGACGGCCGGTACATCCTGGTATCGGACGAAGAACTCGAGCGGGTGGCGCCGGAGAAGTCCCGGACGATCGACCTGCGCCGCTTTGTGCGAACCGACGCGATCCCGCCGCTGTTCTTCGAGAGGTCGTACTTCCTTGCGCCGGGCGAGGCCTCGGCCAGGGCCTACCGCCTGCTGGCGTCGTCGATGGAGGAGACCGGCCGGGCCGGAGTGGCGACATTCGTCATGCGCGGGAAGGAATACCTGGTGGCCATTTTCGCCGAAAATGGCATCCTGCGCGCGGAGGCGCTGCGCTTCCGCGAGGAGATCCGGTCGCCCCAGGACGTCGGCCTGCCGGAGCCCGAAGCGCCGGATGCGCGCAAGACGGCCAAGTTCGAAAAGGCCATCGCGGCGAACTGGTCTCCTCGGCTGAAGCGCGAGGCCATGCGCGACCGCAAGGCGGAACGAACGCTCCAGTTGATCGAGCGCAAGCGGAAGAAACGCGAGGATGTCGTCCATAACGCAGCCGAAACGACGCCATCGAAGGTGGTGGACCTGCTCAGCGTTCTGAAGAAGAGTCTCGCCGAGGCGGGCGACAAGCCGAAAGGGAACCGGCGGGCTACCCCGAAAAAACAGCGGAAACCCACTCGGGCCCGTGCGCGATAGCGCCGCCGCATTTATATGGAAATAGCGGCGATTTCGTAGTCCTCGATTCTCGGAATGGTGAACTCGATGATGCGTCCCTTGATCGAGAATTTCACTTCCCTTCCCGCCTTCAGCAGTTCCACGCGCGCCGGCTTGCCTCCGCCGGGCAGCGTCATCCGCACCTTCTGCGGACCGATGGGATAGTGGCGCCGGAGCCATCCGCGGTGCAGGTTCGGATTCGTGTAGTTCAGCGCGTGGAGCGCGAAGCCCGCCTCGGTTTCCCAGGCGAACGTCTCGATGAGGCCCTCGCCTTCGATGGAGACCGGCGAGGAATCGCGCAGAATCCAGCGGACGGCGTTCTGAAGCAAGCGGCTCAGATCGGTGTGCCCGGAGCGCCACATCGACCTTTCGACATCGCCGGCGAAGTGGATCCTCCGGCTGCGGCCTTGCTCAAGGACGACGACCGCCGGTTCATCGGTACGGCGGCGCAGGTACGAAAGCTCCGGCGGATAGGACGGGTAGGGCGGAACAACCGTCAGCACGGGAGACGAGACCGGCTTCAGCGGCGCGCGGTACTCGGCGCCGGGAAGCCAGCAGGTGTCGGAGAATCCGGCGAGGATTTCGTGCTGCCGCTCGATCCAGGCGTAGAAGGAATTGCCGTTCGGCCCCTGCACGGCGGAGGCTCGATGGACGCCGAAGACGTCCGCCAGGCCGAAGTCAGGGCGCGGTTCGTTTCGCTCGGTGTACAGGCCGGTCTCGAACGTCGAAAGCAGCGATCCGCCGGACTCGGCGTAGGCGCGCAACTGGCGGCACTGCTCGTCGCTGAGCAGCGCGATATTCGGCAGCGCCAGCGCGTCATATTTCTTCAGATTTTCGGCGCCGAGGTCGTCTTCGTGGACGAAGTCGAACAGAAAACGGCCTTCGAGCAGCGCGTAATAGAGGCCGTCCATGAACTGCGCGACGCTGCCTCCGCCAGGCGGGTCATAGAAGAGATTGGTCCTCTGGCCCATCACGATGCCGAGGTTGGCGATGGACCGGCGGTTGAACAGGTGGCGGTCGTTTCGCGCGATCCAGTTGAAGTAGCGGCGCCCCGGCTCGTGCCAGCGCCGGTCCTCTCCGAGGCCGCCCTGGGCGCCGATGAAGTGATACCACGGGACCATGCCGCTGGCGAGCGTCTGGTCCATCCAGACTTCCGCCTCGGCGGGCGACTTGGCGACGTTGCGCCAGCGGACCTGGCCGGTCGACCAGGCGGCCGTCACGTTCGTGCTCGTCCGGCCTTTCATCGCCGCGTAGCAGACGCGCCCCTGCTTGGCGCAGCCCCAAATGGGAGCGTCCTCGCCGCCGCGCCCCTGGTTGTCGCAGTTGAACCACTCGCAGATTTCGCCAAGCAGCTTCAGATTGGGCGTGGCGCGGATGCCGCCGCCGAGGTTGGCGAAGTAGAGGTTGTCGGGCCTCTTCTCTTTCGCGATGCCGTCGAAGAAGCGCCAGAGGAACAGGACGCGCTCGTTGAAGCCGTCCCAATAGGCGGGGCTTCCGGCGGGGGGCTGCGCCCTGCAAACGTCGCAGTAGCACTCCGGAAAGCGGCCGAGCGGGGGCCAGGCGTTGGTGAAGATGCCGTCGATGTCATAGCGCGCGTTCACCTCGCGCATGATGGCGGCGATGTGCCCGGTGTAGTACGTCGAGAACATGCACGTGCGGTAGAGCCGCCGGTCCTCTCCGTGCGGGACGAACGCGCCCCTGGCGTCGCGCTGGAACCATTCCGGATGCGGTCCCAGCGCCTCCTCCCACTGGAGGTCCGGGCTCATCCGCGCGATCACGCGAATGCCGCGCTTCTTGGCCGCGGCGCAGCATTCGCCGAAGAAGTCCCGGCCGTTCAGGAACGCGCCATGACGGTGAAACGGGACAGCGCTGGGATAGAACGCGAGGATGCCCGTGACGCTGACCAGCACCGCATCCGCTTTCAGGCTGGCCCAGTAGTCGGCCCAGGCTGTCACGTCGAGTTCCACCGGGTCGCGTTCGGTCATGTTGACTTGCCCGACGCGCCGTATTCGCGCGTGCCACGGCGCCGCCGCAGGCTGCCCGGCGCCTGGTGAAACGGAGAGCGCGGCTCCCGCCGCCGTCAGGAAATTCCGCCGGTTGATCTCGCCCACGGGTGCTATCTTAATTCCTTCATGACTGGTAACGCGAGGCTGCCGGACGCGATTGTCTTCGACGTCGACGGGACCTTCTACGACCCGGGGCCCGTTCGCCGGCGCATGTCGCTTCTATTGGCGCGGTACTGTCTGGGCTCGCCGCTCGCCGGCTGGCGCGCCGCGCGGTTGTTGTCGGCCTACCGGAGGGCGCTGGAGTCGTTGCGCCGGGATGGCGAAGCGAACGGCCCGGCGCGGCAACTGGGGATGGCCTGCGCGGGAATGCGAATCGATCCGGAGGCGGCGCGCCGGATCGTCGAGGAGTGGATGGGGGAGCGGCCGCTTAGCGCCGTGGCAACGTGCGCCCGCGAGGGACTGCGCGAGTTCGTCGAGGCGGCGCGCGCCCGCGGCGTGCCGTTAGCCGTCTTCTCCGACTACCCCGCGCTGGCCAAGGTGCGCGCGTTCGGGATGGAGGAAGCATTCGGCTGCGTACTGTCGGCGCAGGACGCCGCGGTGGGCGCGTTCAAGCCGTGCCCGGCGGGCCTGCTCGAGTGCCTGCGCTCGCTCGACGCTCGGCCCGAGCGCTCGATCTATATCGGCGACCGCCCGGAGGTCGACGGTGAAGCGGCGCGGCGCGCGGGGATGAGAGCGTACATCATCGGACTGCCGGAGACGGCGGCGGGAGACGGCTGGACCGGCGCCCCGGACTTCCTCAGCCTGCGCCGGGAACTGGGGCTCTGACGAACGTCCGCCTGTCGCACCGCGCCCCGCTGCGTCTGATACGATTTATCCCGTCATGAGCAATGGGAATTCTCGTCGTCATTTCTTCCGGACCGCTGCCGCCGTGGGAGTCTTTTCCGGGGCCCGGGCCGCGCCTCCGGCCGGCGCCGCTTCCTACGTGGGCGGCTCGTCGAACCTCACGGTGAAGAAGGTGGATCGGACCTGGATCAACGTTCCGTTCCGAGACGCGCCGGCGCGCAACATGATACGCGAGCTTCCGCACTGGACCATCTTCGAGATCTGCCGCGTGACGCTCGCCTCCGGCGTGGTGGGCTTCGGCGAAACGATGGTGTACTACACCTGGGGCCGCGTCTCCGACGAGGCGGTTCAGAGGGTCACGGGCCGCAACGCCGCCGAACAAATGTGGGACGATTCGCTCGGCTGCGGCCTGCAGATGGCGCTATTCGACGCCGTGGCGAAAGCCAACGACGTCCCGGTCTACCGCCTGCTTGGTCCCAAGCGGCGCGACCGCCCGTTCATAAGCTGGTGGGCGATCGACATGCCCGCCGAGGACTGGCTGCTGGAATGCAAGGACGCGTTGGCGCAGGGCTACACCGACTTCAAGACGAAGGCGCGCCCGTGGTTCGATCTCGACCGGCAGTGCAGCGCGTTCTCGAAGGACCTGCCGCGCCATTTCAAGATCGACTTCGATTTCAACTCGATGTTGCTCGACAGCTCGCGCGCCGGCCGCTACCTGGTCCAAATCGAAAAATACCCCAACGTTGCCATCTACGAATCGCCGATTCCGCAAAGCGACGTCGCGGGAAACAAGATGCTCCGCAGCCAGACGCGCGTACCCATCGCCATGCACTACGGAAGCCCGCCGATCATGACCGCGCTGCGGGAGGATGTCTGCGACGCCTTCGTCATCGGCGGCGGCGCCAGCGGCGTGATGAATGACGGGACGGTAGCGGCAGCGGCCGACAAGCCGTTCTGGCTCCAGTTGGTGGGTACCGGGATCACCGCCGCTTTCGCGCTGCACTTCGGGGCCGCGCTCAGCCATGCGCGCTGGCCTTCGGTGAACTGCCACCAGCTTTTCACGCACCCGATGATCCGTCCCGAGCTCAGGGTGGAGAACGGAACGGCGGCGGTTCCGGAGGCGCCGGGCCTCGGCGTGACGCTGGACGAGGACGCGGTGGAGCGCCTCCGCATTCAGCCGCTCAGCCGGGAACCCTACCCCGCTCCTAACCTGCTGATTGCGATTCGCTGGCCTTCCGGGGCAACCAGCTATTACGCGCACGCGCGGCAGTACTGGGACGATTTTCTGGGCGGACGCTTGCCACTGTTTCCCGAGGGCGTTTACCTGGAGCGGATCGCCGACAACGGCAGCCGCGAGTGGAAAGAACTACAGGCGCGCGCGGCGCAATCTCCTGTCCACACGGGTGGCCGCCCTCTGTAGTTCCAGCGGAAGCTCGGAGACTATTCTGCGGAACGATCGGCGATCGACCGGGCGGCGGTTGACAACCGCCCCGCAGGACGGGGTCCTGCCCCACAGGGCGGCGAGTTAAAGGGGGACTCCCGCGAACCGCGGTCCGCGGGAGTCCTTTAGGAGGATCAGCCTTTCTGGCCGGACCGCTTCGCGGCGGCCTGGCGTTTCGCCGCGGCAGCCGTGGGCTCCGACGAGGAACCCGCGGGCTGCCGGTTATCGGCAACATCACGCCGCTCCGGCGAGGCGAAGCTCGCCGGAAGGATGGCTCCGGCCGAAGTGGCCGGCGCCGTGACAGAAATGGTCGCCGTGGCCGTGGCGCTCGAGAGCTTGTTTCGGGCCACGATGGTGAAAGTAGTGGTTACGGGCGTCTGCAACGGGACGCAACCCGAAGGAGACCGCGTACCGATGTTGTTCGAGATCTCGACCTCGGTTGCGCCGGTCGTCGCCCAGCAAAGTTCGAACGTCCCGTTCGGCGCCACCTCGGTGGGGTTCACCGTAAAGCTGGTGATTTGCACCTGCGGGTAGACCCTGACGGTCGTTGTGGTCGCGATCGAGCCGAACCGGTTCGTCGCCGTCAGCAGGTATGCGGTGGTCTGCGTCGGGCTGACCGACGCCACGCCCGCCTTCGGATTCACCGAGCCGATGCCTTCGATAGTTACCGTCTCGGCGTCTTCCACCTGCCATTGCAGCGTGGTCGAGTTGCCTTCGAGCAGTTCCATGTCGTTGGCGGTGAAGCTCAGGATGCGCGGCACCGAGCCCCTGGCGACCTGCACGGTCACCGAGCAATCGATGGCGCCGACGGAGTTGGTCGCCGTCAGCGTGTAGGTAGTGGACGTCGTCGGGTTCACCATGTGGTTCCCGTTCACCGCCACGTTTCCGATGCCGGAAATGCTGACGCCGGTGGCAAACCGGGTCTCCCAGGAGATGGTGGCCGTCTCGCCTTCCACGACGTTAGCCGGCGTCACCTGGCACCGTGTGAAGCTGGGCTGCGGCGAATCCACAACAACGATCGCGCTCGCGGTCGCTTCGCTCACGGCATTGCGAGCCGTCAGGATGTACGTGGTGGTCTGCGAAGGCATCACCTGCACCGTGCCGGTCTGCGGATTGACGCTGCCGACGGTCGGAGAAATGCTGACTTCGGTGGCATTCTCGACATTCCAGATCAGGGTTGAGGCCTGGCCGGCGGTAACCAGCGGCGGCGTCGCCGAGAAGCTGATGATCCGGACGCGCGGCGATTCCCTGGTGGAAATCGAGATGCGGTCGATGCCCTTGGCGCCCTGGTTATCCGACACCTCGAGACGGAAACCGTAGACCTGGCCGTCTTCGGCGGTGAACGTCGCCTGCGCGGTGTTGGCGCCCGAGAGCGCTACCGGCGGACCGGCGACCTGGATCCACTGGAAGGTGATCGGATCGCCGTCGGGATCGTAGCTGGCCGAACCGTCGAGCGTGACCTGGCCGGCCGGAATGCCGATCAAGTTGGGACCCGCGATAGCGACCGGCGCGTCGTTGCCGGTGCGTATGCGCTCGGTGACGACCTCGTAGCGCACGCGCGGAATGTCTGCGGGCACCGGGTGCGCGACCTCGGCGTAGCGTTTGGGTTCGAGGAAGTTGCCCCATTGGACGCCTACGGCCCAGCGGCCGTTGTTGCGGCGCTCTAGCAGCGTCTCATTGATGCCGCCTTCGGCCGTGAACGCCCAGTGTTCGCTGACGGGCAGAATGAACCGCAGCCTGCCGCCAGCGCGGGTGGGATTCTGGCGTCCCTTGAGCCAGCCGATGTTGCCCTCGGCATAACTGCGGCCCGCCAGGCCGACGGTAGCGCTCAAGCCGAGTTGATCGACGGTATAGAGGTAGCTGCGCTCAACCAGGTTCGGACCAAGTCCCCTCTCGCCGATGATGCCGCTGTTCATGAAGCCCTTCGATCCAAACAGGCCGGCGCGGCCTCGCGAGAAGATGTAGTCTCCCACGATCGACGCCTGCCCCAGCGTTCCGCCGCGCTCGAACTCGCCGAGCTTGACGTGCTTGAAGCTGGAGAACAGGCCGGCCTGGAAAGCGCCGTAGCGGCTGACGAAGCCGAAGTCGAACTGACCTTCTTTCCGCGTGCGCCAGCCCATGTACTCGGCCTCGGATTGGACGGCGAAGTGCTCGCCGATCGGGGCGAAGAACCGGCCCTTGCCGGTGAACGCCACCTTTCCTTCACCGTCGGTGCCGATGTTGACGCCGAGGAGCGAGAACTTGTCGAACCGCGGCCCGAACGCGCGCTTGGCGGCCTCTTCGGAAAGCTGGGAAATCCGTTCTTCGGAAACCGGCGGGGTCTTGGGAACCTGAGCCAGTTCCTTCTCCACCACCGAATGGCCCTGCTTCAGCGTATCGACATCGCTGCGCAGCCGGGCATTTTCGTTTTTCAGATCGACGAGAGCGGCAAGAATTTCGTCGAGTTTATCCAGCTTTTTGAGGATAGCGTCGCAGCATTCTTCCTGCTTCTTTGCCAGATCTTCCAACGCCTTGATCGCGTCGCCGACGCCGCCGGCGCGAACGGTGCGGCCCTGTCCATCGGTGACCGTCATTTCGACGCGCCGGTTCACAAATCGGGCCTCGTCGGTCTTCTCGTTCAATTTCGGATCGGTTTTGCCGCGCGCCTCCGCCGTGACCTGGTCCGGACGCGCGCCGTACTTTTCCAGGAACGACTTAACGGAACTGGCTCGCCGCTGGGCGAGCCCTTCGTTATAACGGTTGGAACCTATATAGTCGGTGTGTCCGACCAGCCGTACGCGATAATCGGGATTCTGGCCGAGCAATTCAGCCAGACGTAGTAAGCTGGGAAACCCATCGGTGAGAATGTGGGAATCGAATTCGAAGTTAATCTCCTCCCAATCGTCTTGGGACGCGTTGACGTTGACCCACTGGCCGAACAACAAACCAGAAAAGCACACCAACACTAGTCCCGCGGTGAGGAAGCTGCGGAACATTGACGTGATCCTCCTTGGAGCTTATAGCTCTCCTCTCCTGGTTAATGCGCGGGCAGACATCCCAATGATACTACAGGCGCCTCGCCCATGGAATAGGCATCGAACGGGAACCAACCAATAGAAGCCGCAGCGGTGGCGGTAGTTACATCCGCGCCGAATCGCCTGGTTCGTCCCATTAGCGAGCAACAGGGCCACCGGCGGTCCAATTTATAATGAAAGCGAGCCTGCCGGACGGGCAGCCGCCCGGTGACGGGAGGAAAGTCCGGTCTCCGCAGGGCAGCGTGCCGGCTAACGGCCGGGGGGATCCGCTCAAAGCGGATTTCACGGAAAGTGCCACAGAAAACATACCGCCCGGCCTTCGGGCCGGGTAAGGGTGAAAAGGTGCGGTAAGAGCGCACCGCGGCCGGAGCGATCCGGCCGGCAGGGTAAACCCCACGTGGAGCAAGACCAAATAGGGGAGGATGGAGCGGCCCGCTCCGCTATCACTTCCGGGTAGGTCGCTAGAGCCGTCCCGTAATGGACGGCCCAGATGAATGGCTGCCGCCCGCGAGGGTACAGAAACCGGCTTACAGGCCGGCAGGCTCAGCGGTTCGCGCGGCTTACAGCGTCGCGCGGATCCGTTTGCCGCGGCAAAAGGCGAGGCGGCTAACCACCCGCCGCTTCGCCGTCACCGCGTTCTTCTGGGAATCCACCAGGCGGAACTCGCCGTCTTCGATCTCCAGCAGCGCAATGTCGGCGGGCGCTCCTGGCGTCAGCGTGCCCATTCCCTCCACCCGGTTCACCACTTTGCCCGGGTTCCAGGTGGAACGAGCGAGCACGTCGTCGAAGCTCATGCCCAGGTGCAGGAATTTCGACATCGTCGTGGGCATGTCGTAAACCGGGCCGTTGATGTTCAGGTTGTAGATGTCGGTGGAGATGGTGTCGGGCGGAAAGCCGGCGTCCAGCAGGCGCCGCGCCGCGGGGAAGTTGAAGCTGCCCAGCCCGTGTCCGACATCGAAGACGACGCCGCGGGCGCGCGCCTGCTGAACGCCGGGCCGCAGTTTCCCTTCCCGATCAACCAACCCCAGCGTATGGCCATTGTAGGCGTGGGTGACGATGTCGCCGGCCTTCATCAACTCCAGCACCTGGGGCGTCTCGGGCGGCGCGAAGCTGATGTGCGCCATCATCGGGATCCGGAACTCGTCGCACAACTCGCGGGCCACCTTGAGCAAGTCGTAGCTGTACCGGCCGTTCATGTTCGCGCCGACCTGCATCTTGATGCCCAGGAGAATATCGCGGTTGTCGAGCACCGCCTGGCCTGTGGCACGCACGTTGCCGCGCGCATACTTCACCGGATCGATATCCGGGTTGCGGCTGCTTGGATAGAGGTAAACGTAGCCGAAGATTCGCGTCTGCGCCGGCTGCACGATGAACCGCCGGAAGCCGGGCGTCTGATCGTACCCGAAGCTGCCCGCGTCCACCCAGGTGGTGACGCCGGATCGGGCGGCAATCGGATCCGCCTCGACGCCCAGCCCGGTCGCCGAATGGTAACAATGCGTGTGCAGATCGACGAGACCCGGACAGACCAGCAGCCCCTTCGCATCGATTACCTCGATCCCGCTCTCCACGGGAATGGCAGCCTCGATGGCGGCTATCCTGCCGTCGTTCACAGCGACGTCCGCCCTCTGTTTGTATCCTCTCGACGGGTCGCGGATCTCGCCGTTGCGGATCAGCAGGTCGTATCGGCGCGCCGGTTGGGCGGCGAGGGAAGTGGCTGCCGCGGCGCCGCCGAGCGTTTGGAGAAAAGAACGACGATCCACCATCGGAGCCATCTTAGTGGATCTGGAAGGAAAACGCTTCGACCGTTCAGTTCAGGTAGCCGAGGCTCTTTAATTGCTCGATGCGCTGGCGGCCGCCAAAGGGAGCGGGTTTGTCCGTCGCCTGATAGCAATCGCGCACGCGCTTCAGCATCTCGCTCTGATTGGCGAGCGTGCGGCGGGCGACCTCGGCAAGCTCCGGCGCCGATTCCAGCAGAGAGTGGCGTTCGTCGGGATCCGCGTCGAGGTTGTAAAGCTCCTCCCGGTTGGTATCGAGCCGGCGGATCAGCTTGAAGTTCCGGAAAATCACGGCGTCCAGGTTCTCCTGGTAACATGCGCCGGAACCGAGCAGCGCCTCATCGATGCGGGAAGCGCCATGATCGGCGATCAGCGCCGCCAGCGACGGCGCCTGATAACAGGACCGGCTCGGCCGAATGCCGCCCAGCTCGAGAATCGTCGGCATCACGAATTGCGTCGAGACCCTCGTCCGCAGGTCGCCCTTGACGGAGGCCCCGGGCAGCTTCATCAGCAGCGGCACCGCGAGCACTTCGTCGTACATGCTGTGCCCGTGCTGGTAGCCGCCGTGCTCCCAGAACTCTTCGCCGTGATCGCTGGTGACGACGATGAGCGCGTCCTCGTAGAGCCCCTGTTCTTTCAGGCTGCCGAGCAACGCTCCAATCTGCTCGTCCACGTAGCGAACCTCCGCCAGGTAGAGCTGCCGGACCCACTCGCGTTCCTCGGCGTTCAGAATCCGCGTGCCGGCCACCAGGGCGACGTGATCCTTGAACGACGTTCCGATCGATGGAGGCGGCGTTACATTGGGCAGAAAGCGCGCCGGCGGCGAATAGGGCGCGTGCGGGTCCAGGTAATGAACCCAGAGGAAGAAGTCGCTGTCGCGGTTCTCGCGGATCCACGCATCCGCGGTTCGAGTAACCGCTTCCGTCCCGCCCCGGTTGTACTTGGAAGGCGCGGCGGCGGCCAGAACCCGGCGGCCCACCGCGTCGACGGACCAAGGCCACGGCTTGGGGAAATGCGCGTACTCCTCAAATCCGTGATACAGGTTCAGCCGGGGCTCGAGCACCGGATTCTCAACCACCGCGGCGGTGCGATATCCAGCCGCCAGCATCATGTCGGCGAGGGTCGGAATCTCGTCGGGAAGCGGCGTCGTCATCCAATAGACCTGGTGCGCGAACGACGGTAAACCGGTAAGCAGAGACACCGTCGACGGCAAGGTCCACGCCGCCGGCCCATATGCCCGGCGGAAAACGACGCTTTCCGACGCCAACGCGTCGAGATGCGGGGTCGGAGGCGTCTTGGGGTTGTAGTGTGAAATGGCGTCCACACGCAGCGAGTCGATCGAGATCAGAATCACCCGAGGGATGCGGTGGTTGGCAGACGCCGTCGCCGGCGGCATGGCCTTTAGAAACCCATCCTGACGGTAGAGCGACAGCGCGCCCGCAAGCACCGTTCCAGCGAAAAGCGAACCGAGCAGCAAGACGGCGCGGAGGCTGGAGGCGCGGAACAGAACGAACGCGCAACCTGCGGCCGCGATGACGCAGATTGCGGCGCCCAACCAGGACATTGCCCGGTAGGGATTGGCCCAATGCGCCGCCGCAAGCAAGCCGATCAAGACCACGGGCGACGCCTGCGCGGCCCGGCGCGCCAGCGACGTCAGACGCCGGCGGCGTCTCTCGCTCCGCAACAGCACATAGAAGCCGTGCGCAATCGCTCCGCTCGCCACCACGGCGACGATCGACGTCAAGCCGTTCGCGAGCGAAAAGATGCTCGCCTGGATTCCGACCATAGCCGAGAGCAGAAAGAAGGCCAGCGCCGTGAAAGCGCCCGTGGCCGCCAGCAGCGGCGCCTGCGGAATTCGGAAGCGTCGAGCCAGCGGCGCGGCGAGTCCGAACCACAACATCAGAAACGCTGTCAGACCGAGCGCCGAGGCGACGGCAAGGGCAGGCAGGATCTCGGCCGCCGTAGGCCAGGACTCGGGCGCGCGCATAATTCCGACCAGCATGTCCGCGCACCCTGTCAGAATTCCGCAGATTAATCCAACCAGCGCGATGGATTTCACCCGCGGAGAGTCCGTCTCGCTGCGCCCGCTTGCGCGGACTTCAAGCGACATCGTGAAAACCTCCAGAAGGCAACTTCACGGGAGGCGTCCGCGCCGGGAGAATGCGGCCGCCGTTCCCGCGCCCCCAAAGATTCATCTTACATAACCGAGCGCCTTGAGTCGTTCCAGGCTCGTGGCGTCAAGCTGCCGCGGCGGCCTTATTTCAAGAGGATTTGCCTCCAGCCACGCGTCAAGCGCCCGCCGCAACCGGTGCGCCGGGGCTGCGCCACTGGGAGCCAAGTTCCGCAATTCGCCGGCATCCCGGGACAGATCATACAACTCCAGGTTCCCGTCCGAGGAGAGAATCAGCTTGTGGCTGCCTTCGAAGGCGGCGTACTGACGCCTTGGATGTTGGGGGAGGAGCGAGGCCAGCAGGGCGTCCGCGACTGCCTCGGCGAAAACGATCCGTTCGCCGGCCGGCGCCAAAAGGCTTTGCCCCTGAAGGGCGGCGGGCGCCGGGATTTCGGCGGCGTCCAGGATTGTCGGCATGAGGTCCACAAGGCTGGCCGGCGCATCCACGATCCGCGGTTCTCTTTGCCCGGGATACTTGACGATTAGCGGAACGCCAAGCTCGTGCTGATATAGCGATTTCGCGTGCGCGACCAAGCTCTTTTCGCCGAACGCTTCGCCGTGGTCGGAAGTGACGACGAGCAGGCTTTCGTCGTAGAGTCCCATTTGTTCGAGCCGGTCGAAAAGCGCGCCGATCTGGTGGTCCATGTAGGCGATGGCCCCGTCGTACTGCGAGATAAAGTGGGCCCGCTCTTCCTCCGAGATCAGGCGCCGGCGGGAAACCACCTCTTCCCGCATCCGCTGGAAATCGGCATGCGTGAGGACGCGGCTTCGGCCGGGGAAACGGTGGAGGAACGGCGGAGGAGGGAGATAGGGCTCGTGCGCATCCATGTAGTTCACGAAGAGAAAAAATGGACCGCCGCGCCGCTTCGCCTCTTCGATGAGCCGGAGCGCATCCCGGTTGATGTCTTCGGCGCGGCGGGCGAATTTATCGTACTTCGCGGTGGGTACAATGCGGTTGAGCAGACGCCGGGCGCCATGCCGGAGGTGTTCAGGCCGCCGGGAGAAACACGGAGCGAGATCCCGGACATCGAACAGGTGGAAGCCTCGCGCCAATCCGTACTCCGGCCGCACATTACCGGCATTTGCGATCACGGCCAGGTTCAGGTAGCCGGATTTTTCCAAGATCTCGGCCAGCGTTTCATGTTGCGGCGCAAGCGCCGGGCTCTCGGCGCGTCCTGCCTGGTTCATGGCGCCATGACGGCGAGGATACAGGCCGGTGAAGATCGACGCGTGGGTCGGCAGGGTCCAATTCGATGTCGCCACAGCTCGGGTGTAGGTGGTCGCGCGGTCGGCAAAGCCTTTGAGCCGGGGCGTCGTCTCCCGTTCATAGCCGTAGATGGACATGTGGTCGGCTCGGACCGTGTCGAGGAGGAGGACAATCACGTTCGGGCCGGCCGGGGCCCCAACGGCGGCGAGCGGCGGAACCGGCGGCAGGTCGCGAGTCAGCAGAGCCGTCAGCAGCAGGATGGACGGAATCACGAGAGCCACGGCCGCGAGTTGCCGGAGCGGTAAACGAGGCGGACGCGATCTCGCGTGGAGGAACTTCCGGCTAGCGACAGCGGCGACCAGGGCGAAAGCCAGCGTCAGGAGCAAGCCAGCCGCGTCCCGCGAGGCCGCGAACAGAGGCAAGCCGAGCAAGAGGAGGGAAATACCCCAGGGGTCCGCCGGCAAACTCACCCTGCCGAACCTGTTTGGCCACATCAGGAGTGCGCTTAGGAGCGCGAGGAGCGTGATCGCCAACAGCAGGGCGACTCGAGACCGCGGACCCGTTCCGAACACGAGATTCGCCGCGTAGGCCGCTACCAGCGTCATCGTGGCGGCTGCCTGCATCTGCACCGGCGAAAGGTCTCCCCATCTGCCGCGCCGGCCGATCGGCAGGGCTGCCAAGGCCCCGAGTAATCCGCCGGCGATCCCATAAAACGCCACGAGGAGGCCACTGAACCGCCAGTGCGAGGCGGCTACAAGATCGCGAACTCCGATGGCGATGGGGCGCAACGCGCAGTCGGCGATCTCCACCGCGGCGTAGGCGCACCAAGTGGTCGCGCCGTAGAGCGCGCCGAGCGCCGCGCACGCGAACCAGCCGTGTCTGATACCCAAACGTACGCGCGCACCGGCAGAGACGGCGCTCATTCCCTGGGTTCCCAGACGCATCCCCCTCCCACCGACCGAAGCGGCGCTGCGTCCAGTATGCCGCCTCAGGCCACTCTGTTCTACTGGGGCAACGCCGAGGCCACGCCGGGAATTTCCAGAGGCGACTAACGGATGTAACCGAGGGCTTTGAGCCGTTCCAGCGTCTGAGGATCGAGGTCCTTTCTTGACGGTTGAGCGGACATAGGGACGCTTTCCAGCCAGTGGTCGAGTTCGCGGCGGAGGCCGGCGGCTGCGGAGGCGCGCGATCCCAGGTCCCGCTGCTCAAGCGGATCGCTTCCCAGATCGTACAACTCGAGGGCGCCGTCGGCGAACGAAATCAGCTTCAGGTTGTCCTGAAAAACGGCGTTCTGCCGCGCAGGGTACGTGGGCCGCGAGGCTGACAATCCGCCATCGGGGTAGGCTTCGGCAAAGATGACCCGGCTTACCGTATCCGCCTCCAGGAGGTTCCGGCCGTGAAGGCCCTGTGGCGGGGTCAGCCCCGCGGCGGCGAGGGCCGTCGGCATGAGGTCCACGAGACTGACCAGCCGGTTGTCGCTTTTCGCTTCCCGCTGCCGCGGATACTTGATGACGAGGGGAACGAAGAGCTGGTGTTGGTAGAGGGTTTGCGCGTGGCTCACGAAGTTCCGCTCCCCGAACGCCTCGCCGTGGTCCGACGTCACGATGATGAGGCTGTTGTCGTATAGCTGCAATTGTCTGAGGCGATCCAGGAGCCGCGCGATCTGAACGTCCATGTAGCGAATGGCCCCGTCGTACTGCGAAACGTAATGGGCGCGTTCCGCCTCGGAAACGGATCGCTGTTGCGACACAACCTCCCGCGACATTTCCACGTATTGGCTGTAGATCATCCGGCGATTTCTGCCCGGGTAGGTGAGATTAAAGGGAGCGGGGGGGGTGTACGGCTCGTGGGCGTCCATGAAGTTGACGAAGAGGAAAAACGGCTGCCGCCGTCGATTCATTTCCTCCACCAGGCGGAGCGCGTCGGTGGTAATGGCTGCCGCATCGCGCGTTGTCCGGTCGAACTCGTGCGTCCACAGAAGCTGATCCATCGCCCTCCGCATGAGCCGGCGCAGGTAGAAGTCCCCGCGCGGCAGGCATGGAGCAAGCTGACGGTAGTCGAAAACGTGGAATCCTTGGGCGAAACCATAGTCGGGCCGCACAAACACGATGTTTGCGGTGACGGCGAGCGAGGCGTAACCCGCCTCCCGAAGCGTCTCGGCCAGCGTCTGACGTTCCCGCGGCAGCGGCAGGCTGAACTCCTGGCCAGGAGGCAGGTTAATCGCTCCGTGTCCGCGGGGATACAGCCCGGTAAAGATCGAGGCGTGCGACGGCAGCGTATAGTTCGCCGGCGCCATCGCGCGCTTGTAGACCACGGCTTCTTTGGCAAACTCCCGGAGTTTCGGCGTGGTGTCGCGCGAGTAATCGTGCAGCGATGTGTGGTCGGCGCGGACCGTATCCATCACGATGAGGACCACGTTGGGGACGGCCTGCAAAGTTGCCGGCGCGCCGCCCGGATCCGGCAGCGGCGCCTGGTCTCTGGTGGATAGAGAAAGCCCGGTGAGGACCACGATCAACGCCACGCCGACAGCAGCCAACTGGCGGACCGGCGGATCGAAACCGCCGCGCCGCGGTGACAGGAACCGCCTGCTCAAATAGCCGGCCGCGGCGATTCCAGCCGCCATTCCGATGATGCTGCGCACGCCGGCGGAGCGCGCCAGCAGCGGGGCGCCGAGGAGCACGCACGCCAGCAGCCAGGGATCGGAGGCCACCGCCGCCCAGCCGGAGCGGGCCGGGAAGATCAGCCGCATGGACAACAGGACGAACAACGCCAGCGCGACGGCAAGCGCGACGTGGTCGGCCGCATCGGCCCGGTCATAGCCGGCCAGGAGATTCGCGAAGTAGAACGTCACCAGCGACAGGGCCGCCGCCGGCCCGGTCAATTCCATCCAAAGGCGCGGGGAACGGGGTTTGCGCGCCGCCAG
The DNA here is from genome assembly GCA_026129905.1 of Bryobacteraceae bacterium. GTDB lineage: Bacteria > Acidobacteriota > Terriglobia > Bryobacterales > Bryobacteraceae > JAHCHE01. The sequence continues at coordinate 264,590 of JAHCHE010000005.1, forward strand.
CCGCGCGGCCACGCGGCCAGACAGGGCGCCGAACAAGGCGCCCAACCCGAGGTACATCGCCAGGAGGATACCCAGAAAACGCCAGTGGGAGGGATCCACCAGGTCGTACTGCCGCGTCAGAATCGGCCTGAGCGTGGACACGGCAACTTCGACCGCCGCGTACGCTCCCCACGCCGCTATGCCATAGGCGGCGCCGCCGGCCGCCGGGCGTGCTTTCACGGCCGTTGAACCGCGACTGCGTTCAGACGCAAGCATCGTAACAACCGAAAACGGGAATCATGAATCGAGTATGAAACAACACCGCGTCGTTTCCAAGGAGCTGCCGGCAACGGATATCAAGCGCCGAATGTTCAAGAGTATTGCCTCCGATTCTGCCGGTACGTTATGCTCGATTCTGTACTTCTTGATGGAGGTTCACGCGAATGGCAGGCACGCGCCGAGGATTCCTTAAGTCCGCCGCCGGACTGGCAACGGCGGCGGCAGCCGGAGCGGCTGATACGACCTTGCCGCAGGTCGCCTTCGGTTTCCACAAGCTTAGCCGGCTGATCGTCGGCTGCAACCAGTTCTACGGGTACTCGCATCTCAACCCTCTTCTGTCGAAGGTGATGAAGGAGTGGAACACGCCGGAGCGCGTGTGCGAGACGCTGGCGCGGTGCGAACGGAACGGCATCACCACCTGGCAAACCGGTGACCGCGACCGCGCCCTCACCGACCTTCAGAAGCACCGCGCGGCGGGCGGCGGCATTCAAGCGCTGTGTCTCGGGAAAGACGGCGTTGAGGAGACGGTTCGGACGATGAAACCGCTCGGGCTGGCGCATCATGGAGAAGTCACCGACGTCTGCTTCCGGGAGGGACGGATGGGGGAGGTCCACGAATTCGTCAAGCGCGTCAGGCAGACCGGCGTGATGGCCGGCGTTTCGACGCACAAGCCGGAGGTGATCGACTACATCGAAAGCAAAGGCTGGGATGTCGATTACTACATGGCGTGCGCCTACCACCGGACGAGGACGCCGGCCGAGTTTCGGAAGCTGCTGGGAGGCGAACTGCCGGACCAGCCCAGCGAAATCTACCTGGAGCGCGATCCGGAGCGGATGTGCGAAGTCGTCCGCAAGACGCCGAAGACTTGCCTGCTGTTCAAGATCCTGGCGGCTGGCCGGCGGACAAACTCCGCCAGACAGGTGGACGAGGCGTTCCGATTCGCGCTGGCCAATATTAAGCCGCGGGATTGCATTATTGTCGGGATGTTTCCGATGTACGACGACGAGGTCAAGGAAAACGCGGACAGGGTCCGCCGCATACTTGCCGAAATCTCGTAGTCACGGGGTGAGGGGCTGGCGCGATGGCCGCAGGAAAGACATTTCCGTAACGCGCCGCCCTCGCAGGCCGGCGGCCTGCTCCAGTACCTGCCGCGCATAGAGCGCCACCAGGCGGACGCCTTCCTCGTACGCCGGATTCGGATTGCCGGGACCGCCGTTGTAGGCGCCGACGGCGGTGGCGATGTCGCCATCGAAGCGGTCGAGCAGGTCGCGAAACAGCAGGCCGGCGTAGGTGGTCAGCACCCTGGGATCCACCTTATCGAGATCGAGTTCCTTCGGCGGCCGGAGATATTCGGGCAGCAGCGCGTAATCGCGGCAGTCCTGCAAATAGCGCCGGTGCGCATAGCGCAGCGTCTCGCGGGTGATCTGCCAGACGCCGGACGACTCGTTCAGCACCAGTACGCGCCCGCGGCGCCGCCTCAGGATCACGTCTCCCTTTTCGGCGCGCTTCTTCCAGACGGAGTGGCCAAGATCACCCTTCACGTCCATGTAATTGTTTTCCATTGCGCCGATGCCAAGAAAAAAATCGATGGGGAGAGCGTAGAATTCGCAGACATCGATGATGTCGTTGGCCAGTTCCCCGGCTTGTTGCGAAGTCAGCGGCACGGGTTCCGGATCGAGCCCGCGGCGGACGCGGGGGTCGGTCAGCGACTTGAAGCGCACGAAATGCCCCATGTAAACGGCCAGTTCCTGGCGCGTCAAGCTGGGCAGCTTCGGACGGCCGGGAAAGTTGTACGCGGTGAGGAAGACGGAGGTCTGAAGACGCCGCGTGTTTAGCGCGCCATGGCTGAGATAACGCCACTCGTAATCGCCGATGTAGCCGGCAACGCGGACGCGGGCGAGCAGGGGCATCGCCTCGATCAGATCGTTCGGGAGATGAAGGAGAATCGCGTAGCGGAGGTCGTGGTCGGTGACATCGGCGGTCAACATCACCTCAACGAACTTGAGGAGAGGCCGGGTGCGAAGGTAATCGAAAACAAGGTAGGCGAAGAATTCATTTTCGAAGGCTGCGACCTCTGCCACCAGAAACCGGTCGGGAGCGGTTACGATAGCGTGGCCGGCGCCCAACTCCCACCGCGGCGCCGGAGAAGGCGGCGCGGTGATCACCAACTCGCGGCGTATATACTTGTCGCCGCCCCACGCGGCAAACGAGGCCGCAGCCAGCCCGAACGCTAACCAGAAGACGACGCGGCGCCTGCCTTTCTGTGACACTCTGCTTACATTATCCGGCGGTCATGCGGCCAGCAGCCCCAGGATCGCCTCATTCCAGCCGGCGGGGCCCTCCCGGCGAGGAATCATGCCGTGCGGGATCCGGCGTTGGAGCTCGTTGAGGTGAGCGGACGGGATGAGCACGGGAAGCTCGACGGCGGCCAGGAACTCGGCGTCGTTGGGAGCGTCGCCAAGACCGATCGACCGCATGGGTCCGAGCGCCTGCTCGAACAATGCCCGTAGCGCCGCGACGGCACCCGCCTTGTCGTTGTCGCCGCAGATGTGATGGAAGCGGCCGCCTCGCGTCCAGCGGTAGCCGCGCGCCTCGATGGCGGCCAAGAGGCGGGACTCCCGAACGGCGTCGAGGACGAGGAACGGTTCGTCGTACTCCCGCGCCTTGGCGAGCGCGGCCAGGCCGGGGTCGAAGCTGCACGCCTCAGCGACCTCGGGCGTGGTCATGTCCGAGAACCCGAGAACCCGGCATCCGCTTTCCCGGGAGGCGTCCTTCAGGGCGGCGGTAAGCTCTTCGTAGGAAGCGCCCCACTCCAGCGCCAGGTAACCGTCGCGCGCCTTCGCGACCGAAAGCGAAAACGGAAAATAACCCTTGGGTATGAAAGCGGCGCCCCCGTTTTCGACGACGAACGGATGACGGTTGCCAAGCGCGCCGCGAAGAACCTCGACCTCGGCGCGGGTTTTGCTGGTGACGAGAACCAGCGGGATGCCACGGGCCTCCAGCAACTCCAGCGCGGGCGCGGCCTCTTTCCAGGAATAGGTGGCCGCGTCGAGCAGCGTACCGTCAAGATCCGTGAAGACAACGGCGGCGCTCATGCGCGGACGCTCAAGCTTCTTCCACGCTCAGCAGCTCCACTTCGAGCGTGAGATTCCTGCCTGCCAGCGGATGGTTGCCGTCGACCGAGACTGTCGTTTCGGTTACGGCCGTGACCAGGACGTCGGATTCGTGGCCGTCGGCGTGCCGCACCCGCAGCGACGTTCCCTTTTCCACGGCAAGATCGGGAGGGATCATGTCCCGGGCAAGCACAGCGGTCATCTCCTGGTGATAAGGCCCGTAGGCCCGTTCCGGCGGAACGACGCACGTGCGGGTCTCGCCCGGCTTCAAGCCGACCACCGCTTCCTGCAATCCGGGAATCACCGGCGAGTGTCCCACGGTGAAGGCCAGCGGCTCCTGGTGTCGCGTGGTGGCGAAGATGGTTCCGTCGTCCAGGCGGCAGGTGTAGTGGATGCGCACCGCGTCGCCGGGCTGCACGGACCGCGGCGCGGTTGGCGGATGCTCGCTCACGGCGATCATCTTCGCAAGGGCAGCGGGCGGAAGTCAAAACGGCCGCGGCGTGTATGCTAATAAATCGGGTTTCCTATGGCCACTCGCGCGGCGGCCGGCCGTCCGCGCGTACTGCGCCGGAAGACGCGCGCGCGCGTTCTCCCGTAAGAAGGAGTTGACAAAATGCGAAATCGAATCCAATCCGCCATCGTTATCGGCGCGCTGATCGCCGCTCCCGCCGCGGCGCAACTCGGCATGTTCTCGCGCGAACAGCGCATCGAGTTCACCAGGGACTGGAAGGGCGACCGCTTTCCCGACGGCCGCCCCAAGGTTCCCGACGAGGTGATTGAGCGGATGCGAACCGTGACGGCGGAAGAGGCGTGGGGCGTGCTGCGCCGCCATAATTTCAACTACCAGTTCGAAGGCAACTGGCAGGTCATTAATCCTAGCGAGAAGCGGCTGGTGGGGCGGGTGGTCACGGCCGTCTTCATGCCCCTGCGTCCGGACGTCGAGGGCGTCATCAACGACTACGGAAAGAAGGAAAACCGGGTCAGCCGTGGCCAGAATTCGTGGGTAATCGATACCCTGGAGAAGGGCGACGTCCTGGTGGTGGACCTGTTCGGCAAGATCAAGGACGGCACGTTCGCCGGGGATAACCTCGCGACGTCGATCTACGCCAAGACGGGCACGGGCCTCATCGTCGAAGGGTCCGTCCGGGATGTCTCCGGGATGAAGGAAATTGAAGGTTACCAGGCCTGGGTCCGCGGAGTGGATCCCTCCGCGCTGCGCGATGTCACGCTGATGGGCATCAACGTCCCCATCCGTATCGGTCAGGTGACGGTAATGCCCGGCGACATCGTCGTCAGCGACCCGGAGGGCCTGTCGTTCATCCCGCCGCAGCTTGCCGAACAGGTGGCCGACGACTCCGAACTGACCCAGGCGCGCGACCGGTGGGGCCACCAGATGCTGCGCGAAGGCAAGTACACGCCGGGCGAGATCGACACCAGATGGACCGAGAAGATGGTGGAAGAGTTCAACCGGTGGGCGGAGAAGCAGGGCCTGAGAGCGCGCATGAAGCCCAGGGCGAGGGAATAGGCGGCGGGATGCGGTGGGCGGCGTTGCTTACTCTCGCCGTGGTGGCGCTGGCGTCCGATCCCTACGTCGAGTCGATCGAGACGTGGCGCCGCGACCGCGAGGCGCGCCTTAAAGCCGACGACGGCTGGCTCACCGTTTCGGGGCTGTTCTGGCTGAAGGAAGGCCGCAACGCCTTTGGCGCCGACCCTTCCAACGACATCGTCTTTCCACAAGGCTCCGCTCCGGCCAAGGCCGGCGTGCTCGAGCATCGCGAAGGGCGGACTGTGCTCCGCCTGTTCCAGAACGATGGCCCGGGCCGTGAGATCCGAATGAAAGCCGACAGCGAAGGCGAGCCGACGGTGATCCAGCTTGCGGACCTGAGCTTCTTCGTCATCAAGCGCGACAACCGGTACGCCTTACGGCTGCGAGACAAGAACAGCCCGTACCGCCAGAAGTTCACCGGCGTGGAGTCGTTTCCCATCGATCCGAACTACCGCCTCGAAGCGCGGTTTGTTCCGTACAACCCGCCGAAAAAGGTGCTCGTGCCCTCCATCATCGGCTATCAGGAGGAGTACGTCAGTCCCGGCTATGCGGAATTTGAACTCGGCGGCCGCGCCTGCCGGCTCGAGCCGGTGAGCGAAGGCGGCCCCCTGTTTTTCATCTTCAAGGACCTCACCAGCGGAAAGACGACCTACCCGGCTGGTCGCTTTCTATACGCGGACCCGCCGCAAAATGGGCGCGTGATCGTCGACTTCAACAAGGCCTACAATCCGCCCTGCGCTTTTACGCCATACGCAACGTGCCCGCTGCCGCCCAAACAGAACCGGCTGCCGGTGGCGGTGGAGGCCGGCGAGAAGGCGTACCACCTGGAGTGAGACCCACGCGCCGCCGGGCGTTGGCGTTCAGTTCGAGATTCCCGGAACCTGCCAGGTCCCTCGCGCCTGCCATTCGCTTTGCGCGTTGGTCTTGTCGATGGCCAGCAGATACACCCGCTTTTGGCCGCCGAAACCGGCGCTGAACACCACCGCGAGGTTGAGCGTGCGCGACGTCCCGGAAGCAGAGGACGACGACAGACTCGCGTCGATGGAGCACTGCTTGTTGCGAAGCAGCCCCGTCGAGCCAGGCGCCATGGGGCTGCCCCACGCATCGCCGGTATCGTTCCGCAGGTACAGCTCGTTCGCCGCGGGCTTGTAGTACACATAGCAGGCCTTGGCGCCGTTGAGGTCCTGGTTGAACAAGGCATACACGCCGGCCAGGTCCTCCGCGCCATCGGGGTCGGAAAACGCAAACTGGAAGATGTTCGCGGCGCCGAAGCCGCTGATCGGCGGCGTATCCACGGTGGGAGGCCTCCCCGGTGCGTCCCAGGTTCCGGCGGTTTTCCAGTCCGACGCCGCGCCGGAGCTTTCCACCGCCAGGCTGTAGACATTCTTTCGCCCCTTGAAAGCGGGGTCGAAGGTGAGCGCAAGCGCAACGGTCAACAGCGCGCCGTTGTAGGAGGCGGAGGAGACCTGCGGACGCAGCGCGCAATGCGTGTTGCCCAGCGTACCGGCGAGGCCGGCCGTCACCGGACCCAGCCAGGCGGCCCCGGGGTCGTCGCGCAGCCAGAACTGGTTGGTCGCCGGCGCGTACCGGACATAGCAGGCTTTCGATTGGAGCAATGCCGTGTGGAACAACATGTAGGCCATGGCGATGTCGCCCGCGCCGTTGGGGTCCGAAAACACAAATTGGAAGGTTTGTTTCGCCGCCGCGCCGGAGGGGGGCGAGACAGAAACCGCAACCGGCGGCAGATTGGTGAACGGCAGCCACGAGCCCTTGAGCGCCCAGCCGCTGGCCAGGCCCGCGTAGTCGGACGCATACAGGTAGATGTTCTTCTGACCCACAAATGACGTGCTGAAGGTGATCGTGAGGTTCAGAGTTAGCGTCGAACCCTTAGCGGCCGCGGACGAAGCGGCGGGATGGATGGCGCATTGTCTGTTGGCGAGCGCGCCGGATGAACCCGGCGTCACCGGTCCCAACCACGCCGCCCCCGCGTCGTCGCGAAGCCAGATCGAATTCACCGCCGGGCGCCACTGGACGTAGCAGCCGCCCGCCTGCGCGAGCGTTGCATTGAATAGCGCGAAGGCCCAGCCGATATCGGCGGCGCCGTTGCCATCGGAAAAGAGGAGCTGAAAGGTCTGGGTCAAGCCGCTTCCCGCGGAAGGACTCATCGAGTCGGCCGACGGCGCTCGTGGCCGCTGCGCCTCCGGATCGAATACGCTTTTGGTCGCCGCCACGACAGCGCCCAGATCGGCGCCCAGGTCCTTGCCGTCGGTTGCGGCTTTCTTGTAGGGACTGTTCGAAGCAAGCGAGTAATCGCCGGCGGCCGGATCCGCGAAGCGGATGAGCGCGATGTCCGCCGGAGAATCGTTGCCGGGCGGATAATCGCCGCTCCGGGCGCCGATGAGAGCGTTGCGCCGGAAAACCCCGTTGGGAGCGAACGACTGCAGGGCTGGAATGCCGATGCCGAGGCCCGGTCCTGAAACGCCGGAAACGCCGTGTGTGGCGATGTTGTTCATGAAGGTGAAGCGTACGAGGGGATCACCCTCGAACCGTAGCAGGTCCGCCGCGCTCGATCGCTGAAGGCAAGTGTTGTGGTCGAATGTGACGTCTTCGGCGCCCCAACTGACCTCGAAAAGCCGACCGGCGCCGCCCCACGTGGCGTGGTCGATGTCGTGGAAGAGGTTGTCCTTAACCAGGATTCGCCGGCCGCTGCCGAGGCCGCCGTCCGTATTGTCCTTGCCTGCGATCTGGATCGCGGCGGGCGCGCTACGGACGATGTTCTTGACAAACGTGATGTCCTCGACGACCGCCCAGGGCACGGTCTTCTTGTGCGTGCGGACGTTGAACGCGATCGCGTATCCCACCGGATCCAGACCCGTCCAGTTGTTCTCGAAGACGTTGGCCTCCACCAGAACGCGCCGCGCGTTCTTCAACTCGAGCAGATTTGCGACGCGATAGGAAGCGCTTTTCCACGCAGCGGGCTTACGAACGTAGTTGCCGCGGATGACAATATCGGAGGGAACAAGGCCGTGGATCTTCGGCGTGGCCGCGCCGAAAAACACGTTCTGGCCCGAAGCCTCCAGATAGTTGTTCACGATGGTGAAGGGGCCCGGTCCGTTCCAGCCGACGATGGTCTGCGCGTCCTGCCAGGCGCTTCGGAAATCGGAAATCCAGCAGTGTTTGATGGTGGCGGCGCCGCTGTTCAGTCCGATGGCCCGCTTCCCGCCCGCCGAGGCGTCCCCATGGATGTACAAGCGATCCAGCTCGATGTTGTGGGCCAACTGCGCAGGATCGGCGGCCGAGGCGGATCCGAGCGCGATGAGTTCCAGCGGATACACTCCGGGCGCACCGGCGATCTCGAGGCCGGCCAGCCGGTAGTGGTGGGCGCCGTCGTCGGTGGCGATGGCCGGATACCCGCCGTCCGGCGTAACGATCTTGGCCAGGGCGGCGGCGTCGGCCGGCGTTATCCGGGCATCCGGAGGCACGATCGCGTTTGCCCCGGCAGTCGTGATGGTGATAAATGAATTGCCCGGCTTGACCCGTAACCGATAGGTCCCCGTATAGCTGGCGCCAGATTCGAGCGTGATCGTATCGCCGGGCTGCGCCTGATCGATCGCCTCCTGCAGGTTGCCCCCCGCGGCAACGTGACGAACCACCTGGCCGTACAAGGGACCAGCCCCCGCAGGCGTCAGGAGCGCCGTCAGGCACACGACCAGACCAGGAAGCGGACCTCGGCGCATACCTCACTCATCGGCTGCCGCAACGTTTCGGCGCATTGATGGTTCACCCGAAAGCGCGGGTGCATTTCGGCGGGCGCCGGCCGCGGTAAGGGGGCTGCCGACGGCGATATGATGCTCGATTATGCAATGAGGCGGCCGATCGGGCTGCCGGGAGGACACGAGATGCTAAGAAGGCAAATCGCGCGATTCGTTCTGGCGGCCGTCGCCGGCGCCCTCGCAGCTTATGCCGCCGAGGGCAAGCTGTGGACCAAAGAGCAGGCCAACGACTGGTACCGGGCGCAACCCTGGCTGGTCGGCGCCAACTACAATCCCGCCACCGCCATCAATCAACTCGAGATGTGGCAGGAGGAAACGTTCGACCCGAAGCGGATCGACCTCGAGCTCGGCTGGGCGGAAGGCCTCGGGATGAACACCATGCGCGTGTTCCTGCACGATCTGCTCTGGCAACAGGATCAAGCCGCCTTCACGCGTCGGCTTCAGACGTTCCTGGAGATCGCGGCCAAACATAACATCCGTCCGATGTTCGTGCTCTTCGATTCGGTCTGGGACCCGCACCCGGAGCTTGGCCAGCAGCGGGCGCCGAAGCCCGGCGTCCACAACTCGGGCTGGGTTCAGGGACCCGGCGCCAAGGCGCTCACGGACCCCGCGCAGTACCCGCGCCTGGAGGCGTACGTCAAGGGCGTCGCCCGCGCCTTCGCCAACGACAAGCGCGTGCTCGCCTGGGACGTCTGGAATGAGCCCGACAACCTGAATGGTTCCAGCTATCGCGCCCAGGAGCCCGCGAAGAAAGTCGAGCTTGTGCTCGCCTTGCTCCCCAGAGTCTTCCAGTGGGCGCGCGAAGCGGGCGTCGAGCAGCCGCTGACGGGCGGCGTCTGGCAGGGCGACTGGTCCGCGCCGGAGAAGCTCAGCGCCACCGACCGCGTTCTCCTGGACAACTCCGACGTGGTCTCCTTCCACAGTTATGACCCGCCCGAAAAGTTCGAACAGCGGGTCCAGGCGCTCGAGCGCTACGGCCGGCCGCTGTTATGCACCGAGTACATGGCGCGAGGCAACGGAAGCACGTTCCAGGGCACGATGCCGATCGCCGGCAAGTACAACGTCGCCCTCTACAACTGGGGGTTAGTCGCCGGCAAGACTCAGACGAATCTCCCCTGGGATTCCTGGCAGAAACCTTACACCGGAGGCCGGGAGCCGAAAGTCTGGTTTCACGAAATCTTCCATCCCGATGGACGCCCCTACCGGCAGGAAGAGGTCGAATTCATCCGTCAGATGACCAGCCGGAAGGCGAAAGCCGCCGGCGCGCGTTGACGGGAGGAACCAACGATGAGAGTACGCCACGCGATTGCTCCTGTAATCCTTGCCTGCGGCCTGGCGTTCGCGCAGGATGCCCGGATCGCCATCGACGCCGGCAAGAAGCTGGGCTACGAAATTCCGCGATCCGTCTACGGAACGTTTCTCGAGCCGATCGGCGATTCCATCTACGGCGGACTGTGGGCGCAAATCCTCGCCAATCCGAGCTTCGAAGACGGGCTTTGGTCGCTGGAGCGTCTCCGCGCGATGGCCGAAGCCAACCCGGCGCTCTATCGCGCTTCCGACCTCGATCTGCCGGTCCCATGGGAGCCGATCGCCCCGGCGCAAGGCGCGCGCTACGCCCCGCGCTGGGGCGACGCCGCCAACTCCAGCCGCTCTCTCCTGATCATGGCCTTGCCGGAAGGCGAAACCGGGATTCGCCAAGAGGTCTACCTGCCGGTCCATCGCGAGCTTCGCTACCGAGGCAGTCTCCACCTGCGCCATCTTGGCGGCCCGGCCCGCGCCGAAGTTTCCCTGCGCAAGCGTAGCCGTCCAGATCAGGCGCTGTCCCGACAGACCCTCGACATCGACTCCGCGGCCGGATGGCGCAAATACGAGTTCGCGCTGGAATTGAAGCCCGGGCAACTCCGGCCACTGGAGCCGGCGGACTTCACGATCGCGCTGAACGGCGCCGCGCGCGTCCTGGTGGACCAGGCCTTTCTCTGGCCCGCCGACCACGTCGACGGCATGGACCCCGAGATGGTGGAGATGTCGCGCGCGCTCAAGTCGCCGCTGGTCCGCTTCGGCGGCAATTTCACCTCGGCCTACCACTGGCGCGACGGCGTCGGCCCAATGGACCAGCGGGTCAGCATGCTGAACCTGGCGTGGGGCATCCCGGAGTACAACCATTTCGGCACGGACGAGTTCCTCGCCTTCTGCAAGCGGATCGGCGCCGAGCCGCAGATCGCGCTGAACCTGGGAACCGGGTCCGCCGAGGAAGCCGCCGAGTGGGTGCGTTACGTCAACCAGAAATGGAACAACGGCGCGGGCGGCCTTCTTTGGGAACTGGGCAACGAGTTGTGGGGCGACTTCCAGCACGGCTATCCGACTCTCGAAAAGGTGGCCGAACTCACCCGCGAATTCAGCCTGGCGGTTCGCGCCGTCGATCCTCGCGCGCGCCTGATCGCCACCGGCCAGGATCCGGACCACTACGAAGCGTGGAATGCGCGGCAGTTGTCCAACCCCGCCGGCACGTTCGAATTTCTAGCGACGCACTTCGTGGTCGGCAACGGCAACGTCGAGCGGCCGAACCCGGCGCCCGATTTCGTCGCGCTGAGCGCCTTCGCGTTGCCGGTGGAATTGGAGCGGCGCCTGCGGCGGATGCAACAGCAGGTGGACTCCCATCTCGCCCATGCCGGCAAGGTGAAGCTCGCCTTTACCGAGTGGCTGTTCCACGGGCGCGACGACCGCGTGCCGCGCTTCCACAACATGGGCGGCGCCGTGTGCGCGGCCGGCATGCTCAACGCCCTCATTCGGACCGCCGACATCACGCCGATTTCCGATATGACCGGCCTGATCGAATTCGGCGGCATCTGGAAAAAGCGCGGCCGCGTCTACGGAGTGCCCGCCTACTGGGCCTTCCTGATGTACTCGACCGCCGACGCTTCGGTCCCCGTCGAGACGCGAACGCAATCGGAGACGTACGAGATTCGCCAGGGCAACCGGCGGCTGCCTGAGATCTCCGATACGCCGTATCTCGACGCGGTGGCGGCGCTGAACGCGGCCGGCGACCGGCTCACGCTTTTCTGCGTCAACCGCCATCCGCGGCAGGACATCCCGGCCAAAATCCGGCTAGCCGGCTTTCGCGCGAAGGAGGCGGCCGTGCAGACGCTGCGCGCCGCGAGCATCTATCAGTCGAACACCGAGAGCAATCCCGACGCGGTCCGTCCGATGGAAACGCGAATCGAAGTGGCGGAACCGGAGCTTCAATTCACGTTCCCGCGGTCAAGCGTGACGCGAATCGAGTTTGCCTCGAGCAGGCCGTAAGAGACGCGACCCGCGCATCCCTTGCTCTCGATTACTCTCAGGCTGGTTGATATCCTATCGCTATGCGCATCATAGTCGCTGTGTTCGCATCGCTTGCTCTCGCGCACGCCGGAGAACTCCATCAAGCGGCGCGCGTGTGTGACGCGGATCGCATGCGGCAATTACTCTCGGGGCGCCCGTCGGTGAACGAAATGGACGAGAACGGGATGACGCCGCTTCATGTCGCAATCGACTCACGCCAGAGAGCCTGTGTGTGGCTACTACTTAAAGCCGGCGCGGATCGCAATGCGCGCGACCGGGAGGGCCGGACCCCATTCGCTGCCGCCGCCCGGCTTACGGACCCGCGGAGCCGGTTTGTGATGGACTACATGCTTAAGAATTTCGAGATGGCGCGGGAGCCGGTGGGACCGGCGCCGTGGTCGCTCGAATATTCGGTGATGCGCCGCCAGACCGAGGTCACGAAAATGCTGCTCGCGTTGGGCGCGGATCCGAATGCGATTGGCACAAGAGGCACAACGCCGCTTGCCGATGCTGCGTTGAAGGGCGATCTCGATAGTGTTCGCGCGTTGCTTGAGCGCGGCGCGCGGCCGGACGCCGTAAGCCAGGCGGGCGCGCAGCCGATCCATGATGCTGCGTTGGGCGACAGCGCGGAGGTCATTCGGGAACTCGTGATGCATGGGGCGGATGTGAACGCGCGCACTCGAGACGAGGTTCAAACGCCGCTTCACATCGCAGCGGCGATGGGAAAGATGAAAGCGATTGAAGCGCTCGTCGCGCTCGGCGCGGATCTGACGATCAAGGACTCCCAGGGGCGGACACCGCTCGATGCTGCCGAACGAACCGGCCTAACCGACGTGGTTGCATTCCTCAGACGGGCGGCGGCCAAATAAACTGAAGCCCGCCTCATCCACTGCTGAAGGCGCGTGAGTCCACGCGAGTGTGGACTCGGCTCGCTAAGAGCGCCTGCCGGCCCGTCGGATAATGGACTCCTGGCGCGCGGCGCGCCGATGGGAGGAAAGCCGATGAAACGACGGGAACTTCTTGGCTTGTGCGGCGGAGCCTTGCTCGGCCGGGGGGCGGAGGATACCGGCGCGTTGGTTGAGACGGCCGAGAAGCGGGCCGAATACCTCCGGAGGATGCTCGAGGCGCTATGCACGGAGATCGGCCCGCGACCCGCCGGCAGCCAAGGTTACGACGCCGGCGCCGCCCTCATCGAGCGTGAGATGAAGCGCGCGATTGCCTCGGCCGCGCGCGACAGCTTCACCTTCCTGGGATGGGCGCCTGTCGGCGAGGCGGAGTTCCAGGCCGGCGATGAACGGCTGGAAACCTACATCGCAGAAAACAGCCCGGGCACTCCGGTCGAGGGCGCGCGGGGCAAGTTGCGAAAAAGCCTTTCCGGCGAGTACGAGATTGCCGGCGAGGGCGGGCGTCCGCTGGCCCGTGTGGGCATCAGTGAGTTCGGCCGCGCCATTGCTTCGCTGCATTCGGGCAAAGACGAGATTCCTCTTTTCAACATCGGCAGACAGGACGTCGCGCGCCTCGACCGGGCCATCGAGCAGGGGCTTCCTGTCCGCGCGAGAGCCGCTGTGCGGTGGATGCCGGGCGCACAATCCGGCAACGTCGCCGGGAGCCTGCCGGGCGCATCGAAACAGGAGATCCTCATCGTCGCTCACGCCGACACCAAGTACAACACGCCGGGCGCGAACGACAACACCGCTTCCATGATCTGCCTGCTGATGCTGGCGCACGCCATGTCCGGCCGCCGTCCGCGCCGCGCGCTCACGTTCCTGGCCACCTCCGCGGAGGAGCGCGGGTACCTCGGCGCCAAACACTACGCGCAAACCCGCAAGGAGAGCGGTACGCTGCGCAATATCAAAGTCTGCGTTAACCTGGATTCCCTCACCTATGGACCCAATCTTCAGATCGCCACCACCGACGGCAAACTGGCGGGCGCCATTCTCGACATCCACCGCGACCTCGACATACGGGCCGAGCCGAAGGTGCTCCACCAGGACGACACGATGGACTCGGCGCCGTTTCGCGCCGCGGGCGCTCGCACCGTTCACCTGAACAGCCGCGGCGACGACGCCCGGACGCTCCCGCTCTGGCACCGCCCCGAGGACCGCGCCGACACGATCAATCCACAGTTCATCGAAACCAGTTTCCGCATTCTGATCGAGCTGATCGCGCGGCTACAGAAGTAGTGCGGGCGCCTCTATCGGCATTCGCGAAGCAGCGGATCCACGTCCGGGCCCGCGCCGCCGGCCGCGTACTCCTGAAGCGGAACGCCGCCCCGGCCCCATTCTTCGAGGATTGGCTCGACAATCTTCCAGGATTCCTCCGCTTCGTCATCCCGGATGGCAAAGGTGGGCTCTCCGTTGAACACGTCCAGCAACAACCGGCCATAGGCTGGTACATCGGGTGGAGGGAAGCCGGTCTGCAACTCGGTCTGCTCCAAGCGAAACGGATCCCCGATGCCATTCACGTTCAGGGTCAACGCCATACGATCGGGGTCTATCTGTAGCCGGAGGACGTTCGCCCAGGGCTGCTCCTGTTGCCCGAAGGCCAGGTGCGGCACAGCTTGGAAGTGGATCGCGATTTCCTTGCGTTCAGCGCCCAGAGCCTTCCCGGAACGTAGAACGAATGGAACGCCGGCCCAGCGCCAGTTGTCGATTCGAAGAATGACCTCGACGAACGTCTCGGTCATGCGCTCGGCGTCGACGCCCGGCTCGTCCCGGTACGCGACTACCCGGCGGTCGCCAATTCGGCCGGCGCCGTATCTGGCCCGTATCGTACATCGCCTCACCTCCTCCGCCGTTGGTCGCCGCACCGCGCGCAGGAGATCTGTTTTGCGATCTCGGAGGTCCTTTTCGTCCAAGCTGAGCGGCGGCTCCATGGCTACCAGCGCGAGCAATTGCAGCAGGTGATTCTGAACCATGTCCTTCAGCGCGCCCGCGGCGTCGTAGTAAGAGGACCTTCCCTCAAGAGCCAGAGTTTCGTCCCAGACAATCTCGACGCGCTCGATGTGCGCGCGGCTCCACAGCGGCTCGAAGACCCGATTCGCAAAGCGCAGCCCGAGGAGATTCTGCACGGTCTGTCTGCCGAGGAAATGGTCGAGCCGAAATACGTCGTTTTCCGAAAACGTCTGATGCAACAGCGCATTCAGCTCGCGCGCCGAATGCAATCCTTCGCCGAACGGCTTCTCCACGACGATTCGGCGGCCGGCAGGCAGGACGCCGTTCTCAAAGCCGCGGATCGTGGGGGCGAAAAAACGCGGCGGCAGGGCTAAATAAAGGACCGCCGGAACATTGGTTTCACCTATCGCGGACCTGACCTCTACAGGGTCGCGCACGTCGGCAATGCGGTATTCCAATAGGGACGCTACGCGACGCCTCAGTCCCGAGGCCATCTCCGGCGCCTTCTGCTGAAGCGCGCTTTCGATTTGCTCGCGAAATGACGCCGTGTCGATTTCCTGGTGAGCGATCCCCGTAATCGGAAAGGAATCCGGGAGGAGCTTTCCTTCCAGAAGCGCTCCGATTGCCGGTAGAAGGTAACGGGCGGTGAGGTCACCCGTCGCTCCGAAGATGAACATTCTCTCGGTCAAGGCGCCTACCTCGTCTGCAATTTACGGAATGCCTTACATAGCTCAGACCACTCTGACATTGACTCCGTTTCAAGCGTCGGATTCCGCCGGAGGGTGTAATGAATCGTACAGCGCGCGGCGGCAGGCGCTACACTGTTTGCGGATGACGAAAGTGCAACTGCGATTCGGACTGGCGAGGGCGCTCGACGAGCCGCTGATGGAGCGCATCGCCAACGCCCACAGCATCTATGGCCTGCATCATGTCAAATTGGCGCCGTCACTCGACGAAGTGACGGTGGAGTTCGACGCGTCGCGGCTCACCGCCGACGAGGTGGAATCGGCGCTGCGGCGCGCCGGGATTCCCGTGGCGAAAAGCCTTACGCGATGATGCCGAGCGGCGGCCGGTCCTTCCACTTGCCGCGGGTGAAGTCGGGGAAATCCATCGTCTTGCTCTTGCCGGCGATCGATTTCTCGCTCAACTCCGATACAGCGCTCCACGCGGCGGCGTCGTAGACGTCCTGATCGAGCGGCTCGCCCTTGGAGAGACATTCGACGAGGCGGTAGTCCTCGATGTAATCCATGCCGCCGTGCCCGGCGCCCTTGGCCTGCTCCGAGAGTCTGCGCCAGAGCGGGTGTTCCCATTCGGCGGCGTATTTCTCCAGGTCCTCCCACTCGTGCTTGGGACTCTTGTCGTCGAGGTAGATCTGCGGAATCGGGTATTTCTGGAGCAGCCCCTTCGAGCCCTGAACCAGGTGCCGCCGGCTGTACGGACGCGGCGTGTTGGTGTCATGGGTGACCAGGATCGTCTGGCCGCTGCGCGTGCGGATGATCGACGACACGACGTCGCCCAGCGCGATATTCAGCTTCGCCTGCGGACTGTCGGGGCCGAACTTCTTCACGGCGAATTCGTGCAGGCTCTGGGCCTTGGACGCCATGGAGACGATGTGGTCGAACTGGTTGCCGCGGTTGATGTTCATGCACTGCGCCACCGGGCCGAGCCCGTGCGTCGGGTAGACATCGCCGTTACGCCGGAGCGTGTGCTCCAGGCGCCAGTGCCGCTTGCCGTCGCGCGTCTCCATCTTCTCCGCGCGAAGGTCGTGCAGGTAGCCGCATTCGGCGTGAACCAGCTCGCCGAGCAGGCCCTTGCGGACCATATTCAGCGTCATCAGCTCGAAGCGGTCGTAGCAGCAGTTCTCCATCATGATGCAGTGCCGGTTGGTGACTTCCGAGGTCTCCACCAGTTGCCAGCACTCGTCGATGGTCACCGCGGCCGGGACCTCCACTGCCGCGTGCTTGCCTTTGTTCATCGTTTCGACGCACACGGGGGCGTGCAGCTCCCACGGGGTCGAATTGAACACGACGTCGATGTCGTTGCGGTCGCACAGGCGCTTGTAATCCTCGGGGCCGCGCGAATATCCTTCGGGGGCCGGATGACCCGCCTTCTGCACCAGGACCTGCGCGCGCTGCACCTTGCTTTCCACGATGTCGCAGATCGCCTTCACCTCGACGTTCTCGATCTTGAGAAACTCCCGCACATGGCCGGTTCCGCGGCTCCCGACGCCGACAAACCCGATGCGGACCTTCTTGCCGGGGGTCTGCGCCCTCGCGGCGGCTCGCGCGCCGAACGCCGCGGCCATGCCCGCCGCGCCATGAACGAATTGCCGGCGGCTGATCGAATTACGCATAAAAACAACCTCCTTACTTATGAAGTCTGGCTCCGCCGCTGCTCCCATCCGGACTTGAACAGCGGAATATAGTTCTCGTGCCGATACGGATGCCTTCGAATTTCTTCGATATTCAGGTCGATTCCCAGGCCCGGACGCTCGGGGACCTCGACAAAGCCGTCGACGACCTCTACCGGATGCGTGACGATGTCCCGCTCCCACGGTTCGTTGAACTCGTCGAAAATCTCGTGGATAAAGAAGTTCGGCGTCGAGGCGTTCAACTGCGCGCACGCCGCCGAGCAGACCGGCCCCTGCGCCGAGTGCGGCGCGACGACCCCGTAATGGGCATCCACCATGTCGGCGAGTTTGCGGGCCGCGTACAGCCCCCCAAGGTTAAGCGGCTCCGGCTGGAGAATGCTCACCGCGTCGTGCTTCAGCAGTTCGGCGAACTGCTGCTTGCTGGAAAGGCTCTCGCCGGTGGCGATCGGGACGGGGCTGCGCCGCGCTACTTCCACCATCGCGCCGATGTTGAGGTGATGCACCGGCTCCTCGAACCACGCCGGACGGAACTCGCGCATGGCCTCGGCGAATTCGATCGCCGTCGCCGCGGTGAAACGAAAATGGCCTTCGACAAGAATGTCTACGGACTCTCCGACCGCTTGGCGCACCGCTCTAATGATATCGAGGCTCAGGTCGAATTCGTAGCGCGGCATCACGCGCCAGTTGCTGCCGAACGGATCGAACTTCAGCGCCGTATAGCCGCGGCGGGCGACCTGCGCGGCCTTGTCGGCGAAGCTTTCCGGAGTGCGGGGCCCGCGATACCAGCCGTTGGCGTACGCCCGAAGCCGCCGGTGGCAACGGCCGCCCATCAGGTTCGCCACCGGCTGGTTGCACGCTTTGCCGACGATGTCCCAGCAGGCGATCTCGATCGCGGCCACCGCGCACATGTGGATCTGCGCGCCTTCGGAACAGACGTCGCGGATGAGCCGTTGCGACAACAGCTCGATCTGAAACGGGTCCAACCCGAGGATGAACGGCTTCAGTTCGTGGATCGCCGTCTCGACGGTTTTGGCGAAGTAGTTCAGGGTGCCTTCGCCGACGCCGTAAATGCCCTCGTCGGTGAAGACCCTCGCGAACAGCCAGTTCTTCCACGGGTTGCCCGCGATGTAGGTTTCGACGGAGGTGATCTTCATTCCGGCGCGCCTTCAGTCGTACGGCCAGGCCGGCTTGGAGAACAGTCCGCCGTCCACCCAGATGGTTTGGCCGGTGATGAAGCTCGCCTGCTCGCCGGCCAGGAAGACCACGGCGCGGCCGATGTCCGCCGGCAGGCCGATGCGCCCCAGCGGCGTCAGCCCGCCCCACGTTCCGGCGTAGTCGCCTGCCTCTTGCTTCGTTCGCTCGATTTCAATCGCGCCCGGCGCGACGCAGTTCACCCGGATCTTGTATGGTCCCAGTTCGCAGGCCGCCACCTTTGTGAACATCTCGATGCCTCCCTTGGAGGCCGTGTAATCCACCAGCTTCGGGAACGCCACCTTGTTGCAGCCCGAGCCGATATTGACGATGCTGCCTCCCCCGTGGTCTTTCATGTGCAACGCGGCGCGCTGCGTGCACAGGAAGCACCCTTTTAGGTTCGTGCGGATCACGCGGTCCCATTCCTCTTCGCCCAGGTCGAGAAGCGCCTTCCAGGTCTGCGTGCCGGAATTGTTCACCAGGGCGTCCAGGCTTCCGAAGCGCTCGAGCGTCTGGTGGAACATGGCGCGCACCTCGGCGGCATCGCCCACATCGGCGCGCACGGCGAACGACCGCCGGCCCATCCGGACGAGTTCCTCCACCGTCGCCTGGGCACCGGCCGCGTCGGAATGGTAGTTCACGGCAACGTCGCACCCGGCGCGGCCCAACTCGAGCGCAATGCCTTTCCCAACGCCCTTGCTCGAGCCGGTGACGAGCGCCGTCTTGCCTTCCAGCGGGTAGGACATCGGAATGATTCTAGCGAACTCGGGCGCGCCGGGGCCGCGCGGGACGGATAATGAGATGGGATCGGCGCCGTGCGGATTGTTCTTGTCTCCACCTATGATCTGGGCCGCCAGCCGTTCGGATTGGCATCGCCGGCCGCGATCCTGGGCGCCGACGGCCACAACGTCACCTGCGTCGATCTCGCGGTGGGGAGCGCTCACGCGGAGGCGCTCGCTTCGGCGGACCTGATCGCCTTCCACCTTCCGATGCACACGGCCACCCGGTTGGCCGCGCCGTTGATTCAGAAGGTCCGGCAGCGCAACCCTGAGGCCTGGCTGTGCTGCTACGGGCTGTACGCGCCTCTGAACGAGGAATTGCTTCTCGGCCTGGGCGTGCGCACGCTGGTGGGCGGCGAATTCGAGGAAGGCTTGCGCCGGCTGGCACGACGGCTGGCACACGGCGACCGCGACATCGCGCCGGGCGCGCTCGTGTCGCTGGAGCGCATCGGGTTCCTGCCGCCGGAACGGAAGTCGCTGCCGCCGCTCGATCATTACGCGAAGCTGCGCGTCGACGGCGTCCGAAAAACCGTCGGGTACACGGAGGCGAGCCGCGGTTGCAAGCACCAGTGCCGCCACTGCCCGGTCGTACCGGTGTATCAGGGGCATTTTCGGATCGTGCCTCCGGACGTGGTTTTCGCCGACGTCCGCGCACAGGCGGCCGCGGGCGCCCGGCACATCACGTTCGGCGACCCCGATTTCTTCAACGGCCCCAAACACGCCGTTCAACTTGTGGAGCGTTTCCACCGCGAGTTCCCCGAACTCACGTACGACGCGACGATCAAGATCGAGCACCTTCGCCGTCACCGCGACCTGCTGCCGCTGTTGAGGGAGACGGGCTGCCTGTTCGTGACCAGCGCAGTGGAGTCGATTGACGACGACACGCTGCGTAAACTCGACAAGGGCCACACGCGGGCCGACTTCATCAAGGTAGTGGAGAGCTTTCGCGACGCAGCGCTGGACCTGGCGCCGACCTTCATCCCGTTCACGCCCTGGACAACGCGGGAAAGCTATCGCGAACTGCTGCGCCTGATCGCCGAGCTGGGCCTGATCGAAAACGTCGCGCCGGTGCAGCTTGCCCTGCGGCTGCTGATCACTTCCGGGTCGAGGCTGCTGGAGCTGGAGGAGATCCGCGCGTTGGTAAAGGGCTTCGACGAAACCGCGCTGGTTTACCGTTGGAAGCACCCGGACCCGGCTGTGGACGCGCTGGCCGCCCGTTTGCTGAAACTCGTCGCAGAGGAGCAGCGAACCGGGTCGCGGCGAACCACATTCGCGCGGATTTGGGAAACCGCTTTCGGCAAACCATTTCCGGACGACCGCGATCGCGTGGCACGGGCCGCCATCCCCTACCTGGAAGAGCCCTGGTACTGTTGAGCCGAGCCCACCGAAGGGCAGTTTGCCCTTATATAATGTCCCCAGTTCCAACACTGTCGGACTGGGGACCGAAACGATGACCGGCGGCTTCTGCTCACGCGCGATCTGTTTGTTCCTTTTTGTCGGCGCGCTTCCGTGCGCCGCGCAGTTCGGTAAGAAGAGTCCCTGCAAGCTCGACTACGAGGGCTGGACCACGGTCGTCGGGTTCACCTACAACAAGGTCAAGGTCCGAAAGGCCAAAGACCAGAAGAAAGCAGGCTCCGTGTTTGCCGAGGTCACCAGCGACGGGGCGACAAGCACCGTGGAGCTCAAGGAATCGGAGTGGACCGCGGCGATAACGGGGTGCGATTGGGGGCTGGTACCGCAGGGCGTGAAGGACAAGCTCGGGATACCAGACGCCACGGCGGTCCGCGGGGAAGCGACTATGGCGTCGCTCGACTTCGACACGGGCGACCTGGACGGGGACGGGCGCGAGGATCATGTGAAGGTTTCGGCGCGCACGGGCAGCCTGATCGTCGAGTTGATGATGAGCGACGGGCGCCTGGGACCTCGAGTCAACTACTCCGCGGGCGCCAACCCGCAGGCGGTTCTACTGGCGGACTTCAACAATGACGGCCCTCTCGACGCGGTGGTCGCCAACGGCGGGGCGTTCGGCCAGAATAACGGAAGCGTTTCCGTCCTGATCGGGAACGGGGACGGGACGTTTCGCGCCGCGGTGGAATATGCGCAGGGAGGATCCGCTTCTTCGCTGGCGGTGGCGGACTTCAACGGCGACGGGCGCGCGGACGTGGCTGCGACAAAAGAAGCGGCGAACGGCGGCGCCGGAAGCGTGGCGGTTCTGCTTGGCCGGGGGGATGGGACGTTCAGCGCGCCGGCCACGTACCCGGTTGAAGCCGGGCCGCGGTCGATCGTCGCGGCGGATTTTACCGGCAATCGGCGCCTGGATCTCGCCGTCGCTAATCGCGATGGAAACAGCGTGTCGTTGCTGCCCGGCGACGGGAACGGCGGTTTTGGAGCGGCGGTCCGCACGGCGGTGGGACCGCAACCGGAGTACCTGGCGGCGATCGATTCCGACATCGACGGCAGGTGGGACCTGGTGATCCTGCACCAGACGTCGGGAACGCTGTCGGCGTGGCTGGGGCAGGCGGACGGCCGGTTCCGGGCGACGGGCCGGTACCTGACCGGCGTCGATATCGGGTCGTTCGTCATCGTGCAGCACGAGGACGATCCCCCGGTGCTCCTGGCGCCGGACGCCGCGGGCAAGCGAATGCTGATCCATGCCGTGAACCTGGATGGAACGCTGACGGGAGCGCCAGCTTATACGGTGGGGCCGAGTCCCGGCGCGTTTGCCGCGGGCGACTTCAACGGCGACAACCGGCCCGACATCGCCGTCACGGAAACGGGGCCCAGACTGTCGCTGCTGCTCAGCCGGGCGGGCGGAGGGTTCGAAGAGGCGCGCACGGTTGCGATCGAAAGCGCAGCCGGCGCGATCGCCGCTGGAGACTTCAACGGCGACACGCGCGCGGACCTGGCCGTCGCCTCGGCAAACCGGATCGCGATCCTGCTGGGCGGGGGCAACGGTTCGTTTCAGCCCGGCACAGGTCTGGCGGGCGTCGCAAGCCCCGCGGCCCTGTGCGTCCTGGATGCGAACAACGACGGGCGCCCGGACCTGGCGCTGGTCAACTTCCAGCGGGAGGGCAGCGTCTCGGTGTACATCGGCAACGGCGACGGGACGTTCCGGGCGACCGCAAGCTATCCCACGGGATTCTTCCCGCAATCCGCGACCGCGGGCGACTTCAATCGGGACGGCCGCTCCGACCTCGTGGTGGTGAACGCGGGCAACGGCAATCCGGCCAGCGTGAGCGTGCTGATCGCGAACGCCGACGGCTCGATGCAGCCGGCGGTGAACATCCCGGCGGGCACGGACGCGGCCGGCGCCGCGGTGGCCGATTTCAACGGCGACGGCGACCTGGACGTCGTGTTTTCCGGTTTGCTGGAAACCTCGCCGAACTTCCTCTTCCATGTATCGGTCGCGCCGGGGAACGGCAATGGGACATTTCAGCCGCTGGTCACGACGCGCGCCGGGGATCTGCCGGGCGCGGTGGCGGCGGGGGACTTCGACGGAGACGGCAAACAAGACCTGGTGGTGGCGCGCTGCTGCGGCGCCACCGATCTCGAGACTCTGGCAGGCAACGGCGACGGCACGTTCCGGCGGGCGTCCTTCCCGGGTGGAACCAATCCCATCGCCTTGGCCACGGCGGATTTCGATCGCGACGGGCAGCCCGACGTCGCGGTGCTGAACCAGCCGCGCGGAGGGATCAACGGCGTGGTGTGGATTCTGGAGAGCGGTCCGGCCCCGCTGCGAAACACGTCCGCGGCGACGAACACGGTCCGAACGCTGGCGCCGGATTCGATCGTGGCCGCTTACGGCGCCGGACTGGCCGATGCGACGGCGGTAGCGCCCACGGCGGACTGGCCGCAGACTCTGGGCGGCACGACGGTGACGGTGCGCGACGAAAGGGGCGCCACCCGTCCCTGCCGGATTTACTACGTGTCGCCGGGCCAAGTGAACTATCACCTGCCGGCGGAAACGGCGCCGGGGTTCGCGGTGGTCACCATCACGTCGGGATCGGGCCGGGCGACGCGCGGGTTGATCCGGGTTGTGCCGACCTCGCCGGCGTTTTTCCTGGCGAACCGCAACGGCGCCGCAGCCGGCTTTGTCGTTCGGGCCCGACCGAACGGCGAGCAGGTGATGGAACAGACGGTGGTCCTCAACAATCTTGGCGACGTTGTGGCCCGCCAGATCACGCTGGGACCCGACAACGAGCAGGAGGTGCTGTTGCTATTCGGCACCTCCATCCGCGGCCGCGCGTCACTGAGCGACGTCACGGCGACCATCGGCGGCGTTCCGGCGACGGTGCTCTACGCCGGCCCGCAGAACGAGTACCCGGGGCTGGACCAGGTGAATATCTTGATCCCGAAAGCGCTGCGCGGCCGGGGGTTGGTGAACGTGGTCTTGTCGGCAGGCGGCAGCGAAGCGAACACGGTCAACATCCGGGTGTTCTGAACGGGAGCGGCGTCCGCGCGCTCGTTTTTCCAAGGTTCAGGCCATCATTCGGGACATGGAATGAAAGCGCCCGGCAGCGGGATTCAGCGGGTGAATGCTGGGTTCTGCTTCAAACGTAAAGAGCGATTCCAAAACAGCCACGACGGCGGGTGCGAGGCGCGCGCCGCGGGTTGCGATGTTGCTCGCGGCCATTGCCGCCACCGCCTGGGCGCAATCGCCGGTCGACCCAGAGAAGACCGCGGGCCAGGCATGGATTCTGACGTTCGAGCGCGACCTGACCGAGACGGGAGGCGGAGGCGAACTGGCCTGCCGGGTGGACCGCGTGGCGCCGGGCCTGGATCTGTCGTTGCGCTACCGCGCCGGTTATTACGCCGCTCTGCCCACGTCGCAATTCCCGCCCGCCCCGACGAGTTTCAGCGTCGGCATGCGCGTGACACCCGCGGATGGAAGCGGCGCGTACTACTTCGCGCAGTTGGCGTATGTCCCAGCGGCGCCGCGCGGCCCGGACATTGTCATGAATTTCAGCGGCGGCTTCGAACCTGGCGAGGGCGCCTATCGCGTGGACTGGCTGCTGCGCGACGAGCGCGGCCGGCGATGCCGGAAGAGTTGGGAGTTCAAGCTGGCGGTGGACGTGGCGACCGCCTCGATCGTCGCGCCGCCCGCTCCGGGAACGGTGCGGCGGTTGATGCGCGAGGCGCCGCCGTTCCGGGGCTCCCGGCAACCGTATCGTGTGGCGATCGTGCTCAACGTTTCGCCCCTGTCGCCAACAGCGGCGCGGCTGAGCGAGAAAGAGCAGGACGCGCTGCTGGCGACGTTGAACACCCTGTTTGAAGCGGCGCCATTCGAAGCGGTCTTGCTTTCCGTCGTCAGTCTGCCGAAGCGGCGGGAGGTCTACCGTTCGGAAAGACCGGTCGCGGAAAGCCGGGCGGACCTGGCGCGGGAAATGGCGAAGCTGGAATTCGCGACCGTGGCTTTGAATAGCCTAAGAAGGCCTCATAATCATGTCTACCTTCTGGCGGACGCGATGCAGGCGGCGGCTGGAAACGCCGATCCTGATGCAGTAGTCGTCATCAGCCACAACACAGGTGAGACTGGCCGGATCCCGCAGCGTCTGGTGGAGCAGGTTTCCGGGCGAAGGCCCATGTTGTTCTACCTGCAACTGAACGACTACGGGTCGGACCTGCTGCCCGACACCATCGAGAAGTTCACCAAAGCGGCGGGCGGGCGCGTATTCGAGATCTACAAGCCGAAGCACCTGGCGCTGGCGCTGCGGAACATGGTGGAAGCCCTGGAGCGCAGCAAGGCGGCGCACGTCGCCATCGGGCCCGGACGGCCGGCGGGCGGACTGTAGCGCCGGCGCGCCGGCTACCGCTTGATTCCCGCGCGGTCGAGCAGAAACGAGTAGCGGAACGCTCGTTCGCGATACCGGTCGTCGCGTGCGGACAGGCCGCCATGCCCGGATTGCATTTCCGTCTTCAGCAGCAAAAGGTTGTCATCCTGCTTCACCGCGCGGAGTCGGGCCACCCACTTGGCGGGCTCCCAGTACTGCACCTGCGAATCGTTGAGGCCGGTAGTGACGAGCAGATTTGGATAGCGGGCCGGCGCCGTCTGGTCGTAGGGCGAGTACGACAGCATGTAATCGTAGTATTGCTTGTCGTTCGGGTTGCCCCACTCGTCGTACTCGTTGGTGGTGAGCGGAATGCTGTCGTCGAGCATAGTGGTGACCACGTCGACAAACGGCACTTCCGCAACGATGCCGGTGAACAGGTCGGGCCGCATGGTCATCACCGCGCCCATCAGCAGCCCGCCGGCGCTGCCGCCCCAGGCGAACGTCCGGCGCGGGTCCACGTATTTTTGCCGGACAAGATGCTCGGCGCTGTCGATGAAATCGGTGAAGGTGTTCTTCTTCTTGAGCAGCTTGCCGTCTTCGTACCACGCGCGGCCCAGTTCCTGGCCGCCACGGATGTGGGCGATGGCGTAAACAAAGCCCCGGTCGAGCAGGCTGATGGCGTAGCTGTCGAACGCCGGCTCCGTGCTGTTGCCGTAGGAGCCATACCCCCGCTGGAGCAGCGCCCTTGTCCCGTCTCTTTCAAACGGCGCGCGATAGACGACGGAAATCGGAATGCGTGCCCCGTCGCGCGCCGGCGCCCAGATCCGTTCCGTCCGGTAATTCGCCGGGTCGAAACCGCCGCCGATCTCGTCGCGCTTCACCAGTTTCTTCTCCCGCCTGGTCATGTCGTAGTCGTAAACCGAGGGCGGAGTGGCGAGAGAGGAGTAAGCGTAGCGGACGACGGTGGTGTTGACCTCGTAATTGTCGGTGAGAGACGCGGTGTAGGCAGGCTCGCCAAAGTCGATGTCGTACTCTCCGGTACCCGACCACGGAATCACGCGGAGCCGGCGCAGACCCTCCTTACGTTCGGAAACGACGAGGTGGTCCTTGAAGAGCTCGAAGCCGTCGAGCAGCGCGTCCTCGCGGTGGGCAATCACTTCTCGCCAGTTCTCCACCTCGTTCCGGCCGACGGAGGTTTTCATCAAGCGAAAATTCCGGGCATCGAGGTTCGTCCGGATGAAGAAGTGGTCTTTGTAGTGATCGAGTTCGTACTCGTGATCGCGCCTACGCGGCAGGAAGACCTGGAACGAGCCGCGCGGCGTGCCGGCGTCGAGGTAGCGAAACTCCGAGCTGAGCGTCTGCTGGGAAGCGATCATGATGTACTTGTCTGACTTCGTTCGAAAAACGTGACAGCGGAACGTGTCGTCCTTCTCTTCAAACACCAGTTCGTCGTTGGCCGGATCGGTTCCCAGTTCGTGCCGAAAAATGCGCCAGGATCGGAGCGTCACCGGGTCCTGTTTTGCGTAGAAGAAGGTGCGGTTGTCGGCGGCCCAGGCGAGGTTGCTGGTGACGTCCGCGATAACGTCGGGAAGATGCTCGCCGGTGCGGAGATTCTTCACCCGGATCGTGTAGAAACGCCGCCCGCCGGTGTCAACCGGGTAAGCCATCAGGTCGTGGCCGGGACTCACTTGAAGTTCTCCCACCGAGCAAAACACATGGCCGGCGGCAACCTCGTTGACGTCGAGAATCACTTCCTCGGGCGCTTCCAGCGAACCCTTCTTCCGGCAGTGAACCGGATAGTCCTGCCCGGCGACATCCCGCTTGTAGTAGAAGTAACCCTCCTTTCGATAGGGCGCGGAAACGTCGGTTTGGGGGATCCGCTCCTTGAATTCGCGGACGAGCGTCTCCTGAAGTTCCGCGGTGTGAGCCATCGCGGCCGCCACGTAGGCGTTCTCCGCTTCCAGGTAGCGGATCACCTCCGGATTTTCGCGATCGCGGAGCCAGTAGTACCCATCGGTGCGTACGTGCCCGTGCATCTCGAGGCGATGCGGCTCCGCCTTGGCGGCGGGCGGCCTGCTTCGGGAACAAGCGGGAATCAACGCGGCGCAGCCGCACAGACAAAGGATGCGACGAAGGGGGATCAAACGATTCTCCTGACTAAGCCGTTATGATAGACGAACCGAGGCCCCCTTTTCAGAGAAACGGACGCCGATGTCGCGCGCCGGCCCCGACATCTGGGGCGGGATCTCATCCAGGATCTCATCCCGCGCGGCGGTTCCCAACCGCCGCCGGTCCGATCGGCCATCGGCCTGCAGGTTGCCTTCGGCCAACCTATCGGCATGGCCCGCGGGGCCACCAAAAGGGATGAAGACTTTCGACGGCGCCCCACACCGCAGCTTGAAACGGTTATCTCCTGACAATCGCCCTTAGTTCACCGTCAGGTCGAACGCGGCGCGATCGTGGTAGCTTCCGACGTCAAACGAGTTCCGCATGAGCAGGAAGCAGTTCCCGATGTAGATCCCCGGCCTCAGACCCGAGGGCACATCGATCGTGAAGTTCATGTTCGCATCCGAACCGGCGGCCACCTCGCACCGCTGGTAGTAATGTGTAAACCGCGGATCGGTTGATGTCAACGCCAGGTCCGAACTGCCGATGAAGTTCGCCGGTCCGAAGAAAAGATGTCCGAATAGCCAGAAACCCGAATAGCCGGTCGGATCGGGATTGTGAACGTAAGCTCGATACGTGGTCGTGCCGCCCGGAGAAGCGCCGCCCCAGCCCTGTGCGTAGAAATAAGGGGATTGCGACGTCTCGCCCTTGATCTTGCCCATCAGTTGCTCTCTGGCCAGCGCCTCAAACCGTTCGCGGCGCTCGGACGCCTCATTGCGCAAAAACTCGATCTTCTTTAGCAACATTTCGGCGACTTTCCGGGCGTCATCGTCGGACTTCACCGCCATAGAATTCCCTCCTTTACAGCAATTCAGTGAAAACCAGGTGATATTTGTTACAAGCGAGAGGGTTCCGCGGGCGTCTCCGGCGGGACGGCGCCTTGCTCGCGCGTCGGAATTCCGGAAAAGCGAATGGGCCGCTATCCCCGCAGATGGCGGTTGAAGAACTCCAGCGTTCGCTTCCAGGCCAGCTTCGCCGCGGCTTCGTCGTAGCGCGGCGTCGTGTCGTTGTGGAAGCCGTGGTTCGTGTTCTCGTAGAAATGGGCCGTGTACGTGGCGTGGTTCGCCTTCAACGCCTCCTCGTACGCGGGCCAGCCGTCGTTGATTCGCTTGTCGAGCGATGCGTAGTGCAGCAGCAGCGGCGCCTTGATCCGAGGGACGTCTTCGGCCGGCGCCTGTCCCCCGTAGAACGGCGCGGCCGCCGACAGGTCCGCGCCCAGGCGCACCGCCAGCGCGTTGGCGACGCCTCCGCCAAAGCAGAAGCCGACGACGCCGATCTTCCCCGTGCAGTCCTCCCGCTCCTTCAGCCACCGGGCCGACGCGACGAAGTCTTCGACCATCTTGCTCCGGTCCACCTGGCGGAACAGTTCACCGGCCTTTTCGTTGTCGCCGGGATAGCCGCCGACGCTCGTGAGGCCGTCGGGGGCGAAGGCGAGGAGGTTCTCCGTGCCCAGCCGTCGCGCGACGTCCTCGATGTAGGGATTCAGCCCCCGGTTCTCATGGATTACCAGCACGCCCGGCAGTTTCCCGGTTTTCGCCGGCCGGACGAGATAGCCCCGGATCCCGCCGTTGCCCTGCGGCGAGGGAACGGTGGCATATTCGGTCCGGATGCGCGCGTCGTCCTTGGCCACCTGCTCCGCCCATGCGTAGTTGGGCCGCAAGCTTTCCCAGATCGCCGTTGCGGTGAGCCCTCCGCTGGCGAACCTCTTGGCGCCGTCCAGAAAGGAGCGCCGGTCGATATCGCCGTGCACGTAACGGTCGAACAGATCCAGCAGTTCCTGCGGAAAGTCGGAAGCCTTCTTTCGTTCCATGGGAGCCCCTCGTTATCGGATGAGAATAGCACAACGCGTGCGCCGCTTTGCTGTCAATCGACCTGTACCTTCCGGCCGGCGCGCGCGGCGGCAACTGAGCCCGAGCGCGCCAACCCTCCGAAGAGTTCACGGCGAAAGCGGCGTTTCGTTTCTCCGGCGCGAGAGAAAAAGCCGCAAAAGCCGCAGATTCCTCTTGACAGCAGGATAAAAGGGCCTGAAGATATATGGGTGTGAATTAGACGTTCGGCGATTACCGGTTTGGCAGGCCCGATGAGCGTGAACCACGACGTTCAGCTATTGACGACAGGGAAGGCGGCCGAACTGCTGGGCGTGACCCCGGACACCGTGCTTCGATGGATCCGGAAGGGTCGCCTTCCCGCCTGCTACACGGCCGGCGGCCATTGTCGTATCCGTCTTCAGGACCTCCAGGCCCTGCTCGGCGCCCCGCCGGAATGCGAGCGGGCGCGTGCCGAGGGCGGTTCCCCTCCCTTGTTCTGCTGGGAATACCTGCACCCCGACGGCAGCATTCCGGAAGCTTGCGAAAAGTGCCTGGTGTACCGCGTCCGGGCGGCGTGGTGTTTCCGGCTGGCGCAACTGGAGCGGGACATCGGGCATGCGAAAAGCTTCTGCCCGGAATCCTGCGAGGAGTGCGCGTACTTCCGGCGGGTCAGCCGGCGCGAGACCAACGTGCTCGTCGTTTCGTCGGATGCGGAGCTGATCTCGGCGCTGGCGGCCCGGCCTGGAGGCGCTCTCGCGCTGCGGTTCGCGCGGAACCTGTACGAGGCTTCCGCTATGATGCACGAGTTCCGGCCCGCGTTCGTGGTTCTGGACGCGGGCGAGCGGAGCGACATCAACGAAGCGCTGGATTGCCTGGCTTCGGACCCCCGGGCGCCGGGATTGCACGTAATCCTAGCCGTACGCACGCTTCGGAAGCGGAGCGCCTGGCGTACAGGGCGGTTCGTGGCCGCGGTGCTGGAGAAGCCGTTCGGGGCCGCGGAAGTAGAAGGGGTGATCCGCGAACTTCCGGTTCAGACGCTTTTCGGTCCGGAATCGTCGAAAACTCCCCAGAAGGAAGATCAACATGCAGGCTGAGACAAAGACCCCGCGGCGGGGCCTGGTGCGATGGCTGCTCGGCGGCGGTTTGACGGCGTCGGTGGCCTCGTTCCTCTATCCGGTGATCCGGTTCATGAACCCGCCCGAGGTTTCTGAAGCGGCGGTGAACGAGGCGAGCGTCGCCAAGGTCCAGGACTTCACGCTGAACAGCGGGAAGATCGTGAAATTCGGCAGCCGGCCCGTCCTGTTGATCCGGGCGGGCGAGTCGGACTGGCGGGCGTTTTCCGGGACCTGCACGCACCTGGACTGCACGGTCCAATATCAAACGGCAAGCCACCAGATCTGGTGCGCCTGTCACAACGGATTTTACGATCTGAACGGCCGCGTTGTTTCCGGACCTCCGCCGCGTCCGCTGGAGGAGTACGCCGTTCACATCCGGGGCGACGAGGTGATCGTCACCCGCGGCGCGGGATAAAGAGGGGGCGATGCTCGCTGCCAGGGAAAACGAGAAGCGAGGCCCGCTGGGCTGGCTGGAGGACCGGCTGGGACTGGAATCGGTCCGCGAATTCATCGCGCACAAGAGCGTGCCGAAGCATTCGGCGACGATGTGGTACTACTTCGGGGGCATCACGCTCTTCCTGTTCGTCATTCAGGTCCTTACCGGGATTCTGCTGCTGCTGTACTACCGGCCGACGACGGCCGAGGCGTACGAGAGCGTTCAGTTCATCGTCACGCAGGTGAAGTTCGGGTGGCTCATCCGGTCGATCCATAGCTGGAGCGCGAACCTGATGATCCTGACGGCGTTCATCCACATGTTCAGCGTGGTGTTTCTGCACGCCTACCGCAAGCCGCGCGAAGCAACGTGGCTGAGCGGCATCGCGCTGCTGGGGCTGGCGCTCGGGTTCGGCTTCAGCGGTTACCTGCTGCCGTGGAACACGGTGTCGTATTTCGCCACGAAAGTGGGTACCGACATGGCGGCTTCCTTGCCGGTGATCGGACCGCCGGTGGCGCGGTTCCTGCGTGGCGGCGACGAAGTGGGCGGAGCGACGCTGACGCGGTTTTTCGGCTTCCACGTGGCGGTGCTGCCGGGGATCACTACGGTGATGCTGCTGGTTCACCTGGCGTTGGTGCAGCGGTGGAACATCAGCGTGCCGCCGTGGGTGGAGCGGCAATTTCGCGACCGCGGCCGCGAGGTTCCGCGGATGCCGTTCGCGCCCAACTTCTTTCTGCGGGAATTGATGGCCTGGTACGCGGCGCTGGCGGGCCTGGGCATTCTGGCGGCGCTGTTTCCGTGGGAGTTGGGAGATAAGGCGGACCCGTTCGCGCCGGCGCCGGCGGGCATCCATCCGGAGTGGTATTTTCTCGCGCCGTTCTACACGCTGAAGCTGATACCCAGTAACGTCTGGTTCATCGAAGGCGAACTGCTCGGACTGATCGGCTTCGGCCTGCTGGCCGTGTGGTGGGTTTGCCTGCCATTCTGGGCGACCGACCGCGCGGGGCAGGTGAAGACCCGGCTGGTCACCGGCGCAGGCGTGTTCCTGCTGTCCTACCTGGCCATCTTTTCCGCTCTGGGGTACTGGCAATGAAGCTCAAACTGGCCATGCTCGCGTGCGCCGCCGCGCTGTGGGCGAAAGACTCCTGCCTTGAGTGCCATTCGGAGTTGGACGGTTCGCTGGCGGCGCCGACGCAGGCGTTCAAGGACGACGTGCATAAGGGCCTCGGCTTCAGTTGCGTCCACTGCCACGGCGGCGACAGCTCGACCGACGATCCCGAGCGCTCGATGAGCCGCGCCCGGGGGTTCCGGGGGAAGATCGCGCGGACCGCCGTGCCGGAGCTGTGCGCGCACTGCCACAGCGACGCCGCGCTGATTCACAAATACAATCCGAAACAGCGCGTGGACCAGATGGCGCAATACAAGACCAGCGTCCACGGACAGCGCCTGGCCAAAGGGGACGTCAACGTCGCCAACTGCGTGGACTGCCACAGCGTTCACAACATCCGCGCGGTGCGGAGCCCGCTCTCCCCGGTGCATCCGCTGCGGCTGCCCGACACCTGCTCGACTTGCCACTCCGACGCGAATCGCATGGCGAAGTACGGCATTCCATCCAACCAGCATGCCGAGTACCGCTCGAGCGTCCACTGGGAAGCGCTCGAAAAGCGCGGCGACCTGTCGGCGCCGAGTTGCGCGTCGTGCCACGGTAACCATGGCGCGACCCCGCCCGAAGTTACCTCCGTCGCGGCGGTCTGCGGGACCTGCCACGTTTTGATGGAGAACCTCTATAAAGAGAGCCCGCACGAGCCGGTCTTTGCCGCCATGGAAAAAGGAGGGTGCGTGGTCTGCCACGGCAACCACGCGGTGGAACATCCGACCACCGATCTGCTGGTGGGCAAGAGTTCCGTTTGCGCGGACTGCCACGAGGCGGACAGCGCCGGGGGCAAGGTGGCGGAAGAGATGGGCCGGTCGATTCTCGAACTGCGCGCCGCGCTCGACCGTTCGGACGAGATTCTGGGGCGCGCCCGGCGCTCGGGCATGGAAGTTTCCGAGCCGCTGCTGCGGCAGATGGAAGGCCGCGAGAACCTGGTGAAGGCTCGCGTGGCCGTGCACGCGTTCGATGCCGCGGCAGTGCGCCAGCCGGTTCAGGACGGCCTGGCCATTGCCGCCGAGACGCACAACGCCGGCGAAGAAGCCATGCGCGAGCGGGACTATCGCCGGATGGGCCTGGGCCTGTCGTTGATTGCCATCGCAGCGACGATGATCGGCCTGTGGCTGGCAATTCGTTCCATTGAAGGCCGGGAGAAACCGATTGCCTCTCCCGATGGAGGCGGATGATGCGGCGGACAACTCTCACTTTGTTGCCGTGTTTGCTGGCGGGAACGGCCGCGGGCGCCGACCTGGCGCCGATCAGCAGTTCCGAAGTTTGCGGCAATTGCCACCGGGCGATTCACACCGCCTGGAAAGCGTCGGCTCACGCCCGCGCCATGGAGAGCCGTTTGTTCCAGGACGCGCTGGAACTGGCCGAAGGCGTTTCGGGTCCGTCCGCGAAGAAGGTGTGCCTGGGCTGTCACGCGCCCCTGGCATTGCGCACCGGCGATCTCGCGCTCAAACAGAAGGTGAGTTGGGAGGGCGTAACCTGCGACTACTGTCACTCGGTTCGGAGCGTCTCGACCGGCAAGGCGAATCCTGAAGCGACGCTCGAATTCTCGCTGGTGAAGAGCGGACCGCTCCAGGGAGCGAGTTCTCCGGCGCACGGCGCGGTGTTCTCCGACGTTCACGTCTCGTCGCTGGTGTGCGCGCCCTGTCACGAATACCGGAACCCGCAGGGGCTCCAGGTGCTTACCACGTATTCCGAGTGGCAGGAAAGCCGTTACGGTAAAGAGAAGGCCTGGTGCCAATCCTGCCATATGGGCCGCGTGGCGGGCGCGGTGGTGGACCCGAGGGTGAAGGCTTCGGCCGGCGCGATGGTGAATCTCCACGAGATGCCCGGCAGCCGCTCCGTAAAGCAACTGGCCAAGGCGATCCAGACCCGGATGCGGGCCGATCGCAAAGGGGACAAGCTCGAGGTAGCGGTGGAAGTGGCGAATGTCGGAGCGGGCCACTACGTCCCGACGGGCTCGCCCATACGGCAGCTCATCCTCGACGTCACGGCGGACCATTATGGCGGCAAGGGCTACCGCGAGACGCGCGTCTACCGGAGGGCGATTCTCGATAGGGACGGCAAAGCGATCACCCACGAGCACCGGGCCTTTCTGGAGGGCGCGCGGGTGGAGTCCGATACGAGGCTCGCGCCGGGGGAACGGCGGACGGAAAATTTCTCGTTCGCGATACCCGGCGGCGCGCCGGTTCAGCTCAAGGCGCGGCTTTCCTATTACTATTCGCCTATGGCCGCGGCGGAATCGGAACAGCGGGTTGTTGTCGGCGACATCAGCCGGCTTGTGAAGTGAACCAACAATTCCAAACCCCGGTTATCGGGCCGAAGGCAACCTGCGGGCCGGGCGGCGGTTGGGAACCGCCGCGCAGGATGAGATCCTACCCCGCATGTCGGCTGAAGTGGCATAAACGGAGCCTAAGTACAGGGTTTCACAAATACGGTTGCGTATCCGATTCGCATGTCATGTGGGGTAGGCCCGCGGCCTGCGGCGGCCTCTCAGGCCGCCCACACGGAGGCGGGCCGAGGGCCCGCCGCAGCTCAAGGAGCTGCCCCACGGCGCTGGATACGTCACCGTAATTCCGAACAAGACTCCTACGGAGCCACTCGCGCCGGCTAATAGCTGAGAAGAACGTGCCAGATGTACAGGTACGCCAGCCCCTCGATGTCGTCCCACACCCGTTCCACCAGCCCGGCGTCTCCGAGCATCGGCGGCAGCTCTTTCACCTTGTTCTCCCAGGGAAGGCAGACGCCCGGCCGGACACTGGGCGCGGTCACCCAGGCGGGGAGCCCGGGCGTGCCGTTGGACGGCGGTATGACGGGCTTCCTGGCAGCCGGCGAAGAAGGCGAACGGTAGACGCCGTACTCGCGGGTGAAATCGGTCATCGCCTTGAGATTCTCGATGGACGCGTCGTTCTGCATGATCGCGCTGGCGTCCATGATGTAGCCGCCGTCGCTCGCCACGGCGTCGATCAGTTTCTTGCAGTACGCTCGCACCTTGTCCGGCGTTCCCGCGCTGAGCAGCACGTTCGGCACGCCGCCGCTAAGGCAGAAACGGTTCCCCAGCGCCTGGTGGACTCGCTCGAAATTCCCCCGGTCGATGTGGAAAATGATGCTCCCGGCAGGCAGTTCCGCAAAGCGATGCAGGTGCGCATCCCAGTTGCCTTCCGCGTAAAACAGCACCTGGTTGCCGTGCGCCCACAGCGCTTCGACAATCGGCCGCAGCGTGGCCCAGTAGATTCTCTCGAAATGGTCGTGCGAGATGAAGGGAACGCAGCCCCGGTGCATCCAGATGGGTATCGGCAGGAGTTTTTCCCGATCCGCGCTCGTCAGCGCGATGTAGCCGAGGTGCGGCATCAGCGCCTCACAGGCCTTCAGGACCTTGTCCGGAATCTCCTTCAAGTCGAATGCCAGCCCGATGTAGCCCCGGAGTTTGTCCGCGAGAATGTCGAGCGGCGCTTTCAGCATGCCGCAGATGGACGATGGCGTTCCGCACTCCCGCCGCATCCTGTCGATCTGCGGCCCGAACGCGTTGAAGTAGCTCAGCATCGCCATGCCGCCCTTCACGAACGACAGGTTGTTGCGGTATGAGGTCGGCTGTCCCTTGGCGCTGACCTCCGAAGTCACGCGCGGCAGCCAGGTCTCGTACAGGTAGCGCGTGGGATTCTCGATGAGTTCATCGTATTCCTCCCGCCGCATGAACGCGTCGCGTTCCGACGGCTCCCGGTACTGGAACCCCACGTTCGGATCCACCTCGATGCCCGGCACGCCGTAGTAGCGCAGGCCGATCGCCTGGGTCAAACCGGTCCAGACATAGACCATGTTCGGCACCACCGCGTCCCAGTCGAAATCGCGGCAGCACGTAATCACCGCCTCGAACGCTTTGCTGTAGTCGTGGGTGACTTCCTGGCACGTATAGCCGGCGTACCTGGCCGTGAACTCGGCCGCGAACGGCCGAATCGGTATTCGGTCCGGCATCCCGTTGCGCATCGCCTCGACGTAGCGGTTCAGACGCTCCGAGTAAAGCTGTTCGCTATCCATACCCATTCCTCCGAATATTGTAGTCGGGTTGACGAGCCGCTGAGGCCGCTCCGGTTCTGGGGCCGCGTTGTTGGACAATCGTGAGTATGATCAGCCGCGCGTTGATGACGATGCTCGCACTGGCGGCGGCCGCCTCCGCCGAGCAGGCCGCGCTCGCCGTGGTCGAAAAGATCGCCGGAGAGGTCGGCTTCTACTCCGAGGACGGGCGGCGTCTGGGGGGCGTGAAAGTGGGAACCCATCCCCACGAGATTATCCTTTCGCCCGACGGCAAGCTCCTCTACGTCACCGACAACGGCATCCTCTGGATGACCGAGGCGGGCGAAGGCGGCAACACGATTTCGATCATCGACGTGGCATCCCGCCACAAGGCGGGCGTCATCGATCTGGGAAAGTACCGCCGCCCGCACGGCCTCGATTACGACCCGAAGACCGGCCGCATGGTGGTCACCATCGAAAATCCCGACGGCCTGCTGCTGGTGGATGCCGCGGCCCGCAAGGTCCTTCGGATGTACGACGTCAAGGGAGCCGATCCGCACATGGTTCTGCTGGACGCGGCCGGCGAGTGGGCGTACGTGAGCAACACCGCCAGTTCCACGCTGGCGGCGGTCCGGCTGGACACGGGCGAGGTCCGGCTGATTCCGACCGATGCCCGCCCGCAGGGCGCGGCCTGGTCGCGCGACGGCAAGCACATCTACCTCACCAACTCCGACGGCAACTCCATCTCGATCATCGACGCGGCCGCCAAGGAGCGCATCGGCGTCATACGAACCGGCAGGGGACCGGGCCGCATCGCGGTGACGCCTGACGGCAAGACGCTGGTCTATAATCTTCAGCCCGGCGAAGGGGTGGGCTTCGCGGACGTCGCGACGCGAAAGGAGATCAAGACGATCGGTCTTGGCGGCCGCCCCCTGTCGCTCACCATGTCCGCCGACGGGCGCCTCGCCTACGCCGGAATTCAGGATCAGGACCGAATCTGCGTTATTTCCGTACCGGAGATGAAAGTGATCCGTACGATCTCGACCCCCAAGGGCGCCGGCCCCGACCCCGTCTTTCCGCTGCCCTGACCGCCCGCGCGCGGTCCTGCTTTGACCCCCGCGCGGCGCGCGTGAAATACTCGTACCCGTCATGCCTGAACGCCTGAAAGGAAAGATCGCGCTCATCACCGGCGCCGCCGGCGGCATTGGCGCCGACATGGCGGCCCTGTTCGCGGAGGAAGGCGCCTCCATCGTCATCGCCGACATTCTGGCGGAGAAGGGTGAAGCGGTAGCGGCCGGCATTCAGTCCGCCGGAGGCAGCGCGACTTCGATTCCCGCCGACGTCTCCCGCTCCGACGACGTGGACCGGCTGTTTGCCGAGGCCGGCCAGGTCTACGGTGGGCTCGACATTCTCGTGAACAACGCCATTGCCGTCGACGCCGACAAGACGATCGTCGACCTGGACGAACCCACCTGGGACAAGTTCATCGACGTCTGTCTGAAAGGACCGTTCCTTTGCGCCCGGCGCGCGCTGCCGATGATGAAGGCGCGGGGCGGCGGAAGCGTGATCTGGATGTCGAGCGTCAATGCGCTGTTCGGGGTCAGCGAAACCGCCTACACAGCCGCTAAAGGAGGCCTGATCTCGATGGCGCGCCTAGTGGCGGCCGAGTACGGCGAGTGGAACATCCGGTCCAACGTCATCTGCCCCGGGACCATCGGTACGGAGCATTGCCTGGACTACTGGAACCGCTTTCCCGCCGGTTTCCAGAAGATCCTCGACATGTACCCGCTGGGCCGCATCGGAACGCCGCGGGAAGTGTCGAACCTGGCGCTGTTTCTGGCCTCCGCCGAGTCGTCGTTCGTCACCGGCGGCGTGTACCTGGTTGATGGCGGACTGCTGGCGGGGCGAAAATTCGAGGTGTCATGAGTACCGAACATTTCCGGGCGGACGAACGCGCCCAAAGCGTGATGAACAAGACGGCGGGATCCGTCTCGCGATACGATCGGGCGCGCCGGACGCTCGCCGGCGGCGTCTCCAGCGGATTGCGCCGCGCCGCCAGGCCTTATCCGCTCTACTTCGATCATGGCGTCGGGTCGCGCATCTGCGATGTCGACGGGAACCACTACCTGGACTACGCCCTGGCCTGGGGACCGCTGATTCTCGGGCACGCCCACCCGGCGGTCGTAGAGGCCATGGAGCGGCAGGTCCGGCGCGGGCTCACCTTCGGAGCGCAGCACGAACTGGAGTACGAGGTGGCCGAAGCGCTCGCGTCGGTGATCCCCTGCGCGGACGCGGTCTGTTTCGCTAACAGCGGCACCGAGATCGTCCAGGTCGCCCTGCGACTGGCGCGCGCGGCCACCCAGCGTCCGAAGTATCTCAAGTTTGAGGGCCACTATCACGGCTGGGACGACACGGTGCTGGTGAGCTACCGGCCCACGCTCGACCAGATTCACCTGGCCAGCGGCCGGCCGGTACCGGTGGGCCTGGGCCAGCTTCCGCCGGAATCGATGCTGGTGGTCGAGTGGAACGATTTCGACGGCGTCGAGGCCGCGTTCCGGGCGCACGGCGACGAGATTGCCTCCGTCATGTGCGAGCCGATGCTGTGCAACAGCGGCTGCCTGGCGCCGGCCGAGGGGTTCCTCGAGTTGCTCCGCGAGATCACTCTCCGCCACGGCGCGCTGCTGATCTTCGACGAAGTGATTACCGGCTTCCGGCTCGACCTGAAGGGGGCGCAGGGCTACTACGGCGTCACGCCCGACCTGGCGACGTACGCCAAGGCGGTGGGGGCGGGCGCGCCGCTCAGCGTGCTGGCAGGCAAGTCCGAATACATGAACTTGGTCGCCGACGGCCGCGTCGTGCACGCCGGAACGCTGAACGGGAATCCCATCTCGCTGGCAGCGGCCAAAGCGGCGCTGGAGGAACTAACGCGGGACGCTGGCGCCGTTTACCCCGAACTCCATCGCCGCGGCGAACGCCTCCGCGACGGCATCGTCGAAATACTTCGTTCTCGAAGCTACCCGGTGGTCTCCGCCGGCGCGGGTCCCGTCTTTCACATCTCGTTCATGGAGCGGCCGGCCAGAACGTACCGCGAATGGCTCGAGGCCGACCAGAAGCTCTACTCCGATTTCGCCCTGGCGCTGCTTGACGAAGGCGTGCTCGTGCTGCCGGACGGGCGCTGGTACCTTTCGACGGCGCACACAGACGAGGACATCGAGGCGACGCTCGCCGCCGCGGAACGGGCCGCCGGGTGACCTCAGCTTTCGCTGAAATCGATCATCGCCGGTTTTCTCCGGAACCCGTGGGTTTGCGCGGCGAGGTGCAGTAAGCCCGCGGCGAACCAGACCGCGCCGGCGATGCGGGCGGGCGTCGGCAGGTTCCACCAGATGCCGAAGCAGAACACAAAGCCCAGGCCGGGCGCGGCCGCGTCCAGGAGAATGCGCCTTCCTCCGCTCTCGCCCGGCTGAAAGAAGTACTTGCGCGCCGCTGCGAGGTTCACGCCCATGAACGCCAGGAAGGCGCCGAAGTTCAGAAGTTCCGCCGAAAACTCGTAGCTGATCGCCAGCGCGCCGGCCCAGGCCACCACGCCGAGAAAACAGATGTTGAAGGTCGGGCTGTTGCGGCGGGAATCGAAGCGTCCGAAGAATCGCCGGGGCAACGTTCCGTCGCGGCCCATCGCGTACAGCAGACGCGCGGCGCCGGCCTGCCCGGTCAACCCGCTGCCGAGCGCGGCCACCACCAGCACGGCGCCGATCGCCTGAAACAGGATGGAGCCGCCGACGCGCGCCGTCACGTCCATGAAGGCTGTCTCCAGGTGGGGGAAGGACTCCCAATCCGGCCAGGCCAGTTGGGCGAGGTAGACTTCGATGGAGCTGAACACGCCGGTGAGCAGGCACACCAGCACCGTCGCCAGCGGAATGGTCCGGCGCGGATTCTTCACCTCCTCGGCGAGCGTCGTCACGCCGTCGAAGCCGATATAGGTCAGCGCCGCCAGCGAGGTCGCCGTCATCACCACGCGGATATCGAAGGTTTCTGGGTTGTAGAAGGGTTTCACGGAAACCAACGCTCCCCAGCCGCCGGCGTGGAACAGGTAGCGGACCGCCATCAGGAGAAACGCGCCGATGACAACGCACATCACCGCCAGCAGAATGGCGCTGGCTTTGGACATCACGCGCACGCCTCGCACGTTCAGCAGCGTCATGACCACCGCGAATATCCCCGCCCACGCGGCGTACGGCACTTCCGGCGCCAGGCGGTGAAGCGCCAGGGCACCGTAGATGGTGTTGATGAGGGGGATGATCAGGTAGTCCAGCACCATCGCCCAGCCGACAAAGAAGCCGGGGTACGCTCCGAAAGTTCGGCCGACGTACGTGTACGCCGAGCCGGCGGAAGGATAGGCGGAGGCCATCCGGCCGTAGCTCAGCGCGGTGAACAGCATCGCCACCATGGCAATGAGGATCGTGGTGGCCACGTGGCCGTTCGACATCCTCAACGCCAGCCCGAAAATACCCACGGGCGCGATGGGCTGGATGAGAACGATGCCGTAGACGATCAGGTCCCACAGCGTAAGGACCCGCTTGGGCCGCTCGACCGCCAGGGCGGCCACCTAGCGGAGCTCCATCGGGAACGAATCCAATGGCGTGACGCCGTCTTTCGTTACCAGGTAGTTGTGCTCGAGGCGGATGCCGCCCTGCATCTCGCGGCTGTACAGCCCGGGCTCGAACGCCACCACTTCGCCTTCCTGGATGACGTGGTCGCTTCCCGGCGTCAGCCACGGAAACTCCCAGGCGTCCATCCCCAACCCGTGCCCGGCGTGGTGGGTAAACGAGCCTTTGGCCGGCGCGAACGTCTCGAGGTGCGCGCGCAACGCTTGGTAGACGTCGCGCGCCTTCGCTCCGGGTTTCAGGATGGCGGCGGCGAGCCGGTGGCCGGCCATCACGTGCGCCCACGCGTCCTGCTGGAGCTCGGTCGGAGAGCCGACGACGAACG
Source organism: Bryobacteraceae bacterium (assembly GCA_026129905.1). Lineage (GTDB taxonomy): Bacteria > Acidobacteriota > Terriglobia > Bryobacterales > Bryobacteraceae > JAHCHE01. Next base: position 305,285 of record JAHCHE010000005.1, read on the forward strand.
TCCGGCACAGGTCGCAGACGTAGCCTTGCCAACTCGGGAAGATGTCAAGGATGTAGAGGTCGCCCGGTTCCACCCGACGGCTGGTGGGCGCTCCACCCTCGGAGATCGCGCGCACGCCGCAGGCGAAGTCCCCCAACAGCGGCAGCGAAGTATGGGCGCGGTTCACCATCGCCTCGTTCATGATGCTGTAGGCCTGGAACTCGGTCATGCCCGGCTCCAGGCGTTTCTTAATCGCGCCGTAACCGGCTTCCGTCAAGGCGATGGTCGCCCGGATCGACTCGACTTCGTCGGGGTCTTTGCGCCGCCGCATCTGCTCGAGTAGCGGTGTCAGATCGACGAAGTCGCGTTCGCCGAGCGCGCGCCGGAGCGACATCGGCAGGAACTCGAAGTCCGCGCCGATCCGGCCGGCGGGCGCGCCGACAAAATCGGACACGAAGCGGGCCGCCTCCTCGGCCATCGTCCGAATACTGAAGACGCGCTGGAGCGAGTAGCCGGTGTAGGTTTCGACGCGCTCCGCCGCGCATAGGGCCGGCGCGGCGTTCGTAGCCAGGAGGCTGCCGCCGGATGCGGTCAAAACGAAGGCCTGCGGCCGCGCCGGATCAACCAACGCGCCGGTGAAGTAGTAAGCGAGCTTGGGATTGGAAAGGACGGCGGCGTCAAGGCGATGCTCGGCGAGGTAGGAGAGCAGCCGCGTCTGCCGCCGGCGGCAGTTGTCGAGGTTCAGCATCGGTTCAACCCTGGCAGTCTATCGTAACGGACCGTCCGGCGAACGGGCGCTTCGTTGTCGGTGGCTCGGCGGCTACGGTAAATTCGAAGGGGATGGTAAACCGCAGGTCTTTCCTTCAATACGCTGCCGCGGCCTCGCTGGCCGGGGCGGAAGTTTCCCGCGATGCGCCGAAATATCGCGTCGTCAGCTCCTACAAACCCGCCGCGGATCCAGGGATGCCGGGCCCCTACGCCGGCCAGGTGGTGGCAGTCCATTCCAACCGTTGCCTCGACGAGAACTCGGAAAAGGTTGATGCCGCCGCGGTGCGCGAGATGATCGAGCGCGGGATGCGCGAGCTGACCGGGGAGGCGCGGGCGGAGGACGCCTGGCGACGGTTCATCTCGCCCGACGATGTCGTGGGCATCAAGGTAAACTGCTCCGGCGCTCCGAAGGTGATGTCATCTCCCGAAATTGTGGGAGAAATCGCGCGAAACCTGGTCGCGATCGGCGTGAAACCCGACCGGATTTACCTCTACGAGCGGTTCCAAGGCCAGGTGGACTCGGTGAACTATCCCGCTCACCTTCCCACCGGGGTTCAGATTGTCACCGCCGAGGCCCGCCGCGGCGGCAACCAGGCGTACGATCCCGCCATGTACGTCGAGGTGGACTTCTTCGGCGAGGAAGATACCCGCTCGAACGCCATGCGGGTTGTGACGCGGACTCTGACCAAGATCATCAACGTCCCGAACATGAAGGATCACGGGGCCTCCGGCGTGACCGGGTGCCTGAAGAACATCGCTTACGGCAGCTTCTCCAACGTGGCCCGCTCGCACCAGACCAGCGTGACGTACACGCTGTCCTTCATCGGAACACTGGCCGCGAGCGAACCCGTCCGCTCAAAAACGGTGTTGCAGATCATGGACGGATTGAAGGGAGTCTGGCACGCCGGGCCGTTCGTCGCCAGCCGCCGCTTCGTGTTCTTCCCGAAGCAGATCCATATCGGGACGGACCCGGTGGCCATCGACCGCCTGCTCATCGACACGATTGACGACAAGCGAAAACAGATGAAGGCGATCTCGGTTTGGGACCGAAACCCGAAAACGCTCGGCAGCGTGCGCGACCGCGACCGCGACCCGAACGTCAATGTCCTGATCCGGGAGCCGGGACACATCGAGTATGCCGCAAACCTCGGCTTGGGCGTCTACGATATCGAAAAGATCCGCGTGCGTAAAATCGAGCTTTAATGAAAACCCTGTTTCTGGCGTTTGTCCCGCTGTTCGCCGCCTGGGCCGGAGTGGAGAAGTTCTGCGCCGATCCGGCTTCGGCCGAACTTCTGAACAAAACCGGCGAGGCTTCAGTCACGGCCTGCGACGCGGCTGAGCGGAGGAAACTGCCGGCGCCGCGAGTGAATCTCCAGGTCAACGTGGCGTCGGCGACGCGCGCGCCGTGGATCATCGCCAACGGATGGCGGTTCCTTCGGAATCCCGGCGGCAAGTACTTCTACGAGGCCTCTGCCGGTAAAGCGACGCTGGCCATGGCCGAGGCTTTCGCCTACAACGCCGACGCCGGCTTCAAGATCGATCCCGCCGACGCCGAACAGGCCGGGCGCATGCTCGCGTTTCTCCGCGCGCTGCCGGAGAGCGATTTGCCTCCGATGTCGGACTTCGCTTTCGTGGACGACGGGACCGGAGTGGCCGGCGAAGCGATGAATCTGATGACGCGCCGAAACCTGCTTTATGCGGTTGTGCGCCAGCCGGATTCCCGTTACGCCTTTACGGTGGTTCCGGGAAACGATGAATTTCCCCGAAAATTAGCGGCAAATCCGGGAAATTTTGCTACAGCCGTGCGTCAGAAACTCACCGACGAGAAGCGCTCGATCCGGTTGTACGGAAGCGAAATGGCGATCATCCGGGCCGCCGGCGACGGCAAGGCGGCGCGCCTGCACATCCTGAATTACGCCGATCGTCCGCTCGAAGGGATTCGCCTGCGCGTGCGCGGCGCCTATTCCAAGGCGGACGTCCACGCGTTCACACAGGCGGACGCCGCGGCGACAGAGTTCGTCGTGGAGGACGGTTTCACCGAATTCAGCATCCCGCAGATGGGCGTTTACGCCGTCGTCGATCTCCGATAAACTGGCGGTTCGATGTCTGCGAAAGTCTGTGCGGTCGCGATGGCGGCGTGCGCGCTGTCCATTGCCATTGCCCAGGAGGGCGAGGTCCGGCGAAGCGTAGTCATACAGTGGGCGCGGGAACGGCCCGAGGGCGCGGTGACGGTTACCGGAGGGCGACTTTCGAGCGCCAGGGAGGGGCCGTCCCGGCTCGACCTCAACGTTGAGGGCTCGGAAGCGCGATACGGCCCCGGAGCGGCGATCGTCACCGCCGGCGCCGCGAAGAACCCGTTCAGCTTCTTCTTGCGCGACGTCCGGCGCGAGCGTCCCATCTACATCCCCGAATATGGCGTCGTGGTCACCGAGGGCGGCGACTCGCGCTCGTACCACGAGATAGTGGAGGCGATCCGGGCGCGGGGGCTCGCGACCAAACTGGAACGCATCGCGAGCGAGCCGGAAGAATCGTTCGAAGAGGCGGCGGCCAACACCAGGGAACTGAAATGCCAGACCTGGCTCGGCTTGGGCCGCGACGTTCGGATCTTCGCCATCGGCGAGAGGCTGGATTGGATTCAGCCTCGCTTTCACGGCTACGAAGTCCCGCTTCCGGAAAACGACGGCAAGCCGCTCCGCTACAACTTCCTGATGGGCCGCGGATGGGGATCCGGCGACGACATCGTCCGGCGGCTCGATGGCGGCGTGCTCCCCATACTCGAGGGCCGGCTGGTGGACGACGACGTGACGTACACGCTCACCGCGTTCGCCGGTCTCGAAACCAACGCGTTGAAGCCGGAGAGCGTCCGGGGCACGCACTTCCTGGTGGCCGACGGCTACGGGCGCGGGCACATGTTCACTCCGGAGCAACAGCGCCTGCACGATCGGCTTCGCGAACCGGAGATGAACCAGCCGGAGGAGACGGTCCTCTACTTACGCATCACCGCCGACAATCCCTCCGCGGTTCCGCGCTATGCGTTCTTTAAGGATGTTGCGCCGGCGGGCGCTCCATACGATTTCGACGGGGGCGCGGGGTTCAGCCTGTACAAAACGGGCCGGGTCTTCGCCGCGGCGCGGCTGAACGGAAAGCCTCTGCGCGAAGAGGAAGTGGCGGTGGAACTCGAGCCAGGGGAGAGCGCAGTGTTCGAGGTCTACGTTCCGCACCGCCCGATTTCGCGCGACCGCGCGGAGCGGCTGATCCAAGTTCCGTTCGACCAAGCGCGGGCCGCGTGCCGGCGCTATTGGCGGGCAAAGCTCGAAAACACCTCGCGCATCCATCTCCCGGAGAAGCGCATCGACGAAATGGTTCGCGCGGGCCTGCTGCATCTGGACCTGGTGACCTACGGCCTGGAACCGGACCAGACGCTGACCTCCACCATCGGCGTCTACAGCGCGATCGGCTCGGAAAGCTCGCCGATCATCCAGTTCATGGACTCGATGGGCCGGCATGACGTGGCGCGGCGGGCGCTCGCCTACTTCCTGGATAAGCAGCACGACGACGGTTTCATTCAGAACTTCGGCAACTACATGCTGGAGACCGGCGCCGCGCTGTGGAGCATCGGCGAGCACTATCGCTACACGCGCGACGCCGAGTGGGCCCGGCGGATGATGCCGAAGCTGCTCAAGTCGTGCGAGTATCTCCGCCAGTGGCGCGCCCGCAACCTCCGCGAGGACCTGAGGGGCAAGGGCTACGGCATGCTGGACGGCAAGACCGCCGATCCGGAAGACCCGTTCCACTCCTTCATGCTCAACGGCTACGCTTATCTCGGGCTGAGCCGCGTGGCGGAGATTTCACGCGACATCGATCCGGGCCAGGCCGCGCAGTGGAGCGACGAGGCGGAAGCGCTGAAGCGTGACATTCGCACGGCGTTTTTCGACGTCATGGGGCGGTCGCCGGTGATACCTCTGGCGAACGGAACGTGGTGTCCGACCGCGCCGCCGTGGGTAGAGTATCGCGGGCCGCTGGCGCTGTTCGCCGACGGCGGCAAATGGTACACGCACGGCGCGATGGTGAGCCGCGATTCGCTGCTGGGACCGATCTACCTGGTCTTCCAGGAAGTGCTGGATCCGGCGGAGCCCGCCTCCGGGTTCCTGCTCGACTTCCACAACGACCTGATGACGCGCCGCAACGCCGCCTTCAGCCAGCCGTATTACAGCCGCCACCCGATCGCGCACCTGCGGCGCGGGGAGGTGAAGGCGTTCCTGAAGGCCTACTACAACACGGTGGCCAGTCTCGCGGACCGCGAAACGTACACGTTCTGGGAGCACTACTTCGGGGCCAGCCCGCACAAGACGCACGAAGAGGGCTGGTTCCTGATGGATACCCGCTGGATGCTCTACATGGAACGCGGCGCGGGCCTCGATTTCCTGCCCGGCGTTCCCCGGCGCTATCTCGAGGACGGCAATCGCATCGAACTAACGAACGTGGCCACGTACTTCGGTCCGGCGAGTCTCGCGGTCCAGTCGCGCCTGTCGGAAGGCCGCGTGACGGCGACTATCGAATGTCCGGGCGATCGCAAGCCTCGATTTGTCGAGGTGCGACTGCCGCACCCGATGGCGCGAAAAGCGCTGTGGGTGAAAGGCGGCGCGTACAACCCCGAGACCGAACGCGTGCGGGTGGAACCGTTCGACGGCCGGGCGGACATCGTGCTCGGATTCGAGCAGCCGCTCGAGTAGCTTATTCCAAACCGAACAGCGGGCGGCGCACGCGGGTGTACGTGAATCGCTTCGGGTTCACCGCCGTGAGGCCCGGGGTGTCGACCCCGATGAGCTTGGCGGCGATCGGCTCGTAGGCCGCGCGGGGAGCGATGGCGCCCTTCACCGTGAGGATGCGCTGGCGCGTGGGATAGATGCCGCAACTGATGAGCTGGTGGAGGCTGTTGGGACTCGACCGGCGCGTGGTGAGCAGAAGGATGTTCTGGAGGTCTCGCGTCGAGCCCTCCGCCTCGATCACGGCGCTGAGGCCCAAATCGTGGTAGCGTCCTCCGCCGTGGCGGACTTCGGTCTCGATGTACTGCCCGCTGTGCAGCGATTTCACCCGTCCACGGACCCGCACGGGCTTGCCATGGTATTCGTCGGTTTTTCCGCCGACTTCGAGATCGAACGCGCCGCCGATTCGCTGTTTTGCGGCGTACTGCACCGCCGCCGGATCGGCCAGCGTTACCACCCAGCCGAGCGCCTTCTGCTTGATCAGCTCGTCGAGGAGGAACGTTGAGTCGCCCGCGGAGCCGCCGCCGATGTTGTCGCCCATATCGATGAGGGCGACGGGAAACTTCGTTTCGGCCATCGCCTGGCGGACCGCCGCCGCGGCGTCGGGAAGGTTCAGCACCAGCCTGTCGCGGGTGGCCCACAGCATTTCGGACAGTCGCTTCGCCTCGCGCCGGGCAAGCTCCGGATCGTTGTCGGCGACTACGATCGCGCTCGGGCCCATGAAGGGAACGTCGGCGTACTGGTAGCCGCCGGAGACGCTGACGGCGAGGATCTTCGGGTTCTCGCGCTCCAGCCGCTTGCTCTCCTCGACGATGGGCAACAGCGGCTCGCGCCGCGTGTACTGGTAGACGATGTTGTAGATCATCGGCGGCTTCTCGATGGCCTGGACGGGCTTCACTTTGCCGCGGACGGTTTCCGCCAGAATCCGCGCCGCTTGAATGCCGCGCTCTTTCGGGTCGATGTGGGGATTTTCCTTGTAGGTGATCAGCGCCGTGCAGTGCTTCAGCGTGTCGGGCGAGACGTTGGCGTGGAAGTCGTGAGTCACGACGATGGGGATGGAGGGAGGGAGCGCGGCGCGGACGCGGCGTACCAGTTCTTCGTCGCCGTGCGGATGGGTTTCCACCACCATCGCCCCGTGGAGCGGCATGAGGACGCCGTCCAGTTTTGGCGCCGCCTTCAACCGCCGGATCATCTCTTTCGAGATGGTTTCGAACGCCTCGGCCGTAACCGGCCCCTTCGGCGTCGCGCCGACGGCGACCACGGGAACAAGCTCAAGGCTGTGCAGGCGGGCGCCCTCGACGTAGCCGCTGACCGTGGTGCTGGCGCGGGAGGCTTCGTCGAGGAATTTTCGCGGGTCTATGGTTTGCGGCCAATTGAAATCGGCCAGCGTGGTTTTCGCGGGGTTGAAGGAATCCGATTCGTGGCTCATGCCCGCGATGCCGATCACGGGACGGCCGGTCTGCGCGTAGAGCGCAACGGCGCACCAGACGAGCGCGATCGCTTTCATTTCAGCCGACCTCCTCGTTGGCCCGCCGCAACAGCGCCTTGTTATAGGCGATGCAATAGGCCAGGCCGGCGCGCCGCTTCTGGTCGCCGATGAGTTGCGGAATGTGGTCCGGAACGAGGCCGCTGGAATAGCGGACCTCGCGCAGGGCCTTCATCACCTGGTACATGTCCATGTAGCCTTCGTCGGGGAACGTCTCGACGAAGTGCGGGAGCGGCCCGCTGACGTTGCGGAAGTCGATGTCGAACAGCTTGCCGCGGCCGCCGAAATCGCGGATCATCTCGAAAGTGTCCTTGCCCATCTGGTCGCCGCCCTCGCTCCAGGTGCCGACACACAGCCGCACGCCCCAGGCCTTGCTGCCGGCGGCGATCTCCTCGGCGCGCTTATAGCCGTCGTAGTGGACGAACAGCTTGGCCACGCCGTTCATCATCGCCAGCGGCGGGTCGTCGGGATGGAGCGCCATCTTCACGCCTGCCTCTTCGGCCGCCGGCAGGGCGGCCTTCATGAAGTACGTATAGGTGGCCCAGATGTCGTCGGCGGAGTAGGTGCGCTCGAAGCGCTGCTTCTCCACCTTCTCGCGGAAGTCTTTCAGGCTGAACTCGCGCGCCTTGTAGCCGCGGCGCTCGACGATGGCGGTGGTGTAGGTGTTGCCGGGGTGGAAGTCGTAGGCGGCGACGGGGATGCCGAGCTTGCCGAGCGAGCGGAGAAACGTGCGGTAGGTCTCGATATCCTGGTCGCGTCCGGCCTGCCCCAACTGCACCTTCAGCGATCGATAGGCGAAGTGGACGCCGCTGTAGATCCGGATGCCGTAGCGCTCGAAGCGCTGCTGGATGCGGCGGACGCTGTCCACGCCGGGATCGCCGTCGTAGAGCAGGCGCGCCCAGCGCAGACCGATCTGGCGGTAGTACTCCAGGTCGTCGTCGGTTTCATTGGCGTTCAGGATGTGAGCGATCTTGACATTGTCCGGATCGTCCTCGCCGGTCGGCGGGCGGGTTTGCGCCGGCGCGCCCAGGGCGGCGATGGCGGCCGGGCCCAGCTTGAGAAGAGTACGGCGGCGCAGCCTTTGTTGATTCATCGTTCCAGTCCTCCGCGAGAACTTATCATATCCGCGGCGGCGCCGGCCGGGCGGGCCGATGTACAATCCCCGTACTGGAGATCTCTATGCGCGCTTCGAAACTTGTTCCCTTGATGGCCGTTGCCGCCGCGGTGTCCTGCCTGGCGCAAACCGCGGAACGGAAGCCGATCCAACTCTTCAACGGCAAGGACCTCAGCGGGTGGACGCACTACCTTTGGAACGACCAGACAAAACAGCAGGACACCACCACGCCGGCTTCGGCGGTCTGGAGCGTCAAGGACGGCATCCTCATCTGCCAGGGCAAGCCGGTCGGCTATCTGCGTACCGTGGACGAATTCCAGGATTACAAACTGACGCTGGAATGGCGGTGGCCGGCGGGCACGAAGAGCGGCAACAACGGCGTGCTGATCCACACGACCACGCCCAACGCGCTGGGGGTGTGGCCCAAGTCGATCGAGGTGCAGCTTGCCATGGGCAACGCCGGCGATTTCTGGGTGATCGGCACCAACCTGCTGGTTCCTAACATGGAGCAGCGGCGGAAGGACCGGCGCTTCGTCAACCTGACCGACGATTCGGAAAAGCCGGCCGGCGAGTGGAACACGATGGAGATCACGGCCAAGGGCGACGAGATCGATGTCGTCGTGAACGGGCAAGTGGTGAACCACGCCATGCAGTGCAACGTGACCCGCGGGGCGATCGCTCTGCAATCGGAAGGAGCACCGATTCACTTCCGAAACATCTACCTGACGCGCCTGGGAAGGTGAGATGGGGATCCGTTACCGCTGCCTGGCCGGCCTGCTGGCCGCGCTGTCGCTGACGTGGGCGGCCGAGCCGAGGAAAACGCGCAACGTCATTCTGGTAACGGCCGACGGGCTGCGCTGGCAGGAATTGTTCACCGGCATCGAGCCGCTGCTGATGAACGAAAAGCAGGCGGGAATGGGGGAGGCCCAGGAACGCCGGACCCGGCTGTGGCGGGCGACTCCGGAGGAACGACGCGAGGCGCTGCTGCCTTTCTTCTGGACGACGCTGGCGCGGCGGGGCGTCGTGCTGGGCAATCGCAATAAGAATAGTCCGGTGAAGGTGAGCAACGCCTACCGCGTGTCCTATCCGGGCTATTCGGAAATCCTCACCGGCCGCGCGCAGGACGCTACGATTCGCGGCAACGACCGCATCCAGAACCCTTCGCCCACGGTGCTGGAGTTCCTCCGGGAGAAGTTTCGACTCGCCCCGGCGCAGGTTGCGCTGTTCGCCTCCTGGGACATGTTCCCCTATATCGGGCAGCACAGGCCGGGCTCGATCTTCGTGAACGCGGGTTACAGCGAGGCAACTCCAGCGGAGAGCGGGCCGCGCTTCCGCGAGTTGAACCGCCTCCAGGTCCGAATGCTGACGCCGTGGGACAGCGTGCGGCACGACTACATCACGTTCGAACTGGCGCTCGAGTACATGCGGACGGCGCATCCGCGCGTTGTGCATATCGCGCTGGGAGAAACCGACGACTGGGCGCATGACGGCCGCTACGACCGCGTGCTCGACCTGATCGGCTATTTCGACGCGTGCCTCCGAAGGCTGTGGCGGGCGGTGGAATCGCTGGAGTTCTATCGCGACGCGACATCGATCGTGGTAACGGTGGACCACGGCCGGGGCGTGTTGCTGTCGGACTGGCAGAGCCACGGCTCGAAAGTCGCGGGCGCCGAGCAGATTTGGATAGCGATCGCGGGCCCGGACACGCCGCCGCAGGGCGAGTTGAGCAACACGCCGGAATACCTCCAGCGGGACATCGCGCCGACCATGCTCGACCTGTTGGGGATCGATTACCGCGAGTACAAAGGCGCGCTGGGAAAACCGATTCCTCAGGCTACGGGGAGGAAAAAGTAGCTTCCAGCCTTGTCGATGCTGTGGGACCGGTCACGACGAGGTAGGGTTGGGACGAGATAAGCCGGGAACAGGAAGACGACGATGTCCTTTTCGGCGGCGCGTCGCAGCACCCAGTCCGCGTGCGCGAAGTACTTCTCGTTCGGCTTGGAGAAATCGCCCGGCGGGGTGAAGGGGCCTTCGCCTTCGCGGTTCACCGGACCTTGGAAGAAGTGTTCGATCAGGTTCACCATGATGGCGTTGAACCCTTTCTTCCGACGGTCTTCCAGGTAATGTTCGGCTTCCTCTTTGGTGAGGGCGGTGATGAGGGACCATGCGGTGTCGCCGTGCACGAGGAACGGGAGGCCGTTCCGATCCACAAGGTGGCGCCGGTTCGCACAGACCTTCAAGGGCAACTCGGCGCGATCGGCGGCGGGGGATGGCGCAATGACAAGCGCGCAGAAAGCCAGCAGCGCGGCTCGCGCCGGCAGTGTTCGACTCATGTGGCAGGCTCCATTGGCGTCAGTCGAGGCGCTTTCCATCCGGGCCCCAACCCTTGGCGCAGAAGTGCGACGCGTCCGGCGTATGGTAGCGCACCCGGGCCAGGTCGGGGGTATCGAGCTTGCGGTAGCCGCGGATGCGCGATTCCAGCGCGAAGTCGAGAATGCCGCTGGTCAGCAAGGTGCGCTCCACCGGGTACGGTGGCTGGCCCGTCTCGAACATGGTCTCGATATTCCGGACAAGGCAGCCAAAGTGGTGATGAGGGCGTCCCGCCTGGAGCTTCATGAGCGTGGAGAACGGCTCGGAAGCGCCACCGAGTTCGACGGCGACGGTGAAATCCTCCACCAGGCCGGTGAGCAGGAACGCCGCCGCCTGGAGGCCATCGGCGTAATCGACGACAAACACGGCGGGGGTTTTGGCGAGCAGCTTCGGATCGCCGGATTTGCGCGTATCACTGCGCGCCAGCGCCGCGCTGAAGAGTCTCTTCACCCAGGCATTGCCTTCGATGAAATTCCAGCAGTCCTGGTTTTCGAGACACTGGACGGCGCGCACGCCGGTTTCGCCGCCTTTGCGGCGTTCGACAATGCACTGGAGAGCCTCCAGGACGTGAAATCCGTAGATGTCGAGACCGCTATAGGAAATGGCGACGGCGTGCTTCTGCGGCGCGCCGTAGGGGGCATCGACGGCGGGCACGCGCCACGCCACCGGAACCGAAGAGCCGGCAAGCATCGGGAAACGGAGTTCCCGCGAGATCTCCACCATCCGCCGGGCCTGCCGCCAGCTCCACGACAGATGCTTGTCGTTGAACACCGGAACGGCGCGCCCGCTCTGCCGGAAGACGTCGGCGATCTTGAGAAACATCTCGAACCGGGGGTAGAGCTTCTGCTCCTTGTCGTTCATCGGATAGTCGCCGTGCTCGCCGATCAGCAGGACGCCGTCCACCGCCAGCCGGTCGCCCCCAAGCGTGAGCGCTTCCATCGCGGTGCGAAAGATGGGCACGTTGTATTTTCGGGCGCGGTCGCGGCTGAGATCGGTCTTCGGAACCTGCTCGGTGAACATTGAAACGATCTTCGAGCGCGGATACGGAGGCCGGTCGTCCTGGTTGTAACCCTCCAGGTACTTGCCGATGATGACGTCGGCGTGCGACAGCGGGCGGTACTCGGTGATGATGGCCGCGATTCGCTTGGGAGATCCGGGTTGCGCGGCGCCCAGTACGCCCGAAGCGGAGGAAGCCAGAAAGGCGCGACGGTCGATGGCGAGCATGGGAAACGACCACTGTAGCGCGGCGGAACCGCCGGCGGTAAGAGCGGGTGGTTTGGTTGAACCCCGGGAGGCCTTGCCGTACACTCGGTACTAGGCTAACCCCGCACTGGAGAAGGAGAGGATTCCCTTGCGCAAGTTCATCGTGTATGCCGGCGTTGCCGCTGCGCTCGCCGGCTGTGGAACACCGCAGCGCAGTTCGGAACAGGAGATGACGAAAGCCCGCCTGGAGCGCGGGCGTTACCTGGTAGAGTCGCTTGTCGATTGCCTGGCCTGTCACTCGGATGTGGACTGGAAGACGCGCGGCGCGCCGGTCGTCCGCGCAGGCAGCGGCGGCATCTTCCCGGAGGAGTCCCTGCCGTTCAAAATCGCCACGCACAACCTCACGCCGGACGAGGAAGCCGGACTCGGCAAATGGACGGACGAAGAGATTGGCCGCGCGATCCGCAACGGTATCGGGCGTGACGGCCGCGTGCTGTTTCCGATCATGCCGTACATGTACTACCGGTCGATGTCGGACGAGGATCTGGCATCGGTGATCGCGTACCTGCGCTCTTTGCCGCCGGTTCGCAACACGCCGCCGGAAGCGCGCGTGCCGGAACCGGTCCAGAAGATGCTACAGGCGCCCCCGCCGGTTACCAGTGTGCCGGCGCCGGATCTCTCGACGCCGGAGAAGCGCGGCGAGTACCTGGCCGCGCTGGGCACGTGCGGCGACTGTCACACGCCGATCGATCTTAAGGCGATGCGGCCGCGCGCCGACCTGGCCTTTGGCGGCGGTTTCGTGTTGAAAGGTCCCTGGGGCACAGTGGCCTCGTCGAACCTGACGCCCGATCCTTCGGGCATTCCGTATTACGACGAAGCCTTGTTCCTGACGGCCATGCGGACGGGTCACGTGAAGGCGCGCGCGTTGAACTCGATCATGCCGTGGGGCCGCTACCGGAATCTGACCGACGAGGACCTGAAAGCGATCTTCGCCTGGTTGAAGACGCTGAAGCCGGTGCAGCACCGCGTGGACAACGAGGAACCGCCGACGCCTTGCAAGCTCTGCGGCAACGCCCACGGGCTCGGCGCGCAGAATTAGAACCGGCGGGATCGCGTCGCCAGCGTTGAAGCGGTTCGACCAGGCCGGGCCACGCCGACCGTCGTCCCGGCCTGCTACCGGCGGGGCTGCTGGTAAAATCGGGGTAAGTTCCGCATCCACCCAAATGACCGACCGTGAAATCTGCCGGCAGGCGCTGCTCGAAACGCTCGCGACGCGTATCCTCATCCTCGACGGGGCGATGGGGACGATGCTCCAGCAACGCCACCTCACCGCGGAGGACTTCGGCGGGGCGGCCCTGGAGGGCTGCAACGAGAACCTCGTCGTCACGCGGCCGGACGTGATTCTGGACGTGCACCGGGCGTACTTCGAGGCCGGCGCCGACATGGTGGAGACGGACACGTTCGGCGGGACGCCGATCGTCCTCGCCGAGTACGGGTTGCAGGACCAGGCGCACCGGTTGAACTTCGAAGCGGCGCGACTGGCGCGGCAGGCGGCGGACGAATACGCGCGGAGCGGACGCCCGCGGTTTGTCGCCGGGTCGATGGGACCGACGACGAAGACCATCACCGTCACTGGCGGCGTGACGTTCCCTCAACTGGAAGAGGCTTTCTACGCGCAGGCGAAGGCGCTAGTGGAAGGCGGCGCGGACGCGCTGCTGCTGGAGACCTGCCAGGACACGCGGAACACCAAGGCGGGCATGCTGGCAGTGGAGCGCGTGCGGAGCGAGCTTGGAGAAAACGTCCCGCTGATGGTGTCCGGGACCATCGAGGCGATGGGAACGATGCTCGCCGGACAGACCGCTGACGCGTTCTGGGTATCGGTGGCGCATGGCGATCTTCTCTCCATCGGGCTCAATTGCGCCACCGGCCCCGAGTTCATGACGGACCACATCCGGACACTGCACGGCATGACCTGGACGAACCTGTCCTGTTATCCCAATGCCGGCCTGCCGAACGAAGAGGGGCTGTACCTGGAAACGCCGGAATCGCTGGCGCGGCAGCTCGAGCGGTTCGTCGAGAACGGATGGCTGAATATCGTGGGAGGCTGCTGTGGTACGACGCCCGCCTACATCCGGGCGATCGCCGAGATGACGGAAGGGCGGAAGCCGAGGAGCGTGCCGGGCCGGCAGAAGCGGGCCTACTATTCAGGCATCGAGCTGGTGGAAGCGGAGGAGAGCAACCGGCCGCTGATCGTGGGCGAGCGCACCAACGTGATCGGATCGCGCCTGTTCAAGCAGATGGTGGCCGAGGAGAAGTGGGAGGAAGCCACTGAGATCGGCCGCAAGCAGGTGCGCAACGGCGCGCACATCGTCGACGTCTGCCTGCAATCGAGCGAGCGGGACGAGATGCGCGACATTCCGCCGTTCTACGAGCAGCTCATCCGCAAGGTGAAAGCGCCGCTGATGATCGACACGACGGACCCGAGCGCGGTCGAGCTGGCGCTCACCTACTGCCAGGGCAAGAGCATCATCAACTCGATCAACCTGGAGGACGGCGAGGAGAAGTTCGAGCGGGTGTGCCCCATCGCGAGGCGATATGGCGCCGCGCTGGTGGTAGGCTGCATCGACGAGGACAAGGCGCAGGCGCAGGCCTTCACGCGGGAGCGTAAGCTGGCCGTCGCGGAGCGGTCGGCCGGGCTGCTCACCGCCAAGTACGGCGTACCGATCGAGGACATCGTTATCGATCCCCTGGTGTTCCCGTGCGCCACCGGCGACGAGAACTACATCGGCGGCGCGGTGGAGACCATCGAGGCGGTGCGGCTGATCAAGGAGCGGCTGCCGGAGGTGAAGACGATCCTCGGCATTTCGAACGTATCGTTCGGGCTGCCGGCGGCGGCGCGCGAGGTGGTGAATTCGGTCTTCCTCTACTACTCCACCAAAGCCGGCCTGGACCTGGCCATCGTCAACGCGGAGAAGCTGGAACGCTTCGCTTCCATTCCGGAGCACGAGCGGCGGCTGGCGGAAAACCTGCTGTTCAACACGCCGCCCGCCGACGTCGCCGACGACCACCCGCAGGCGGAACTGCTGCGCACCGCGCCCGAGGACTGGCGCGAGCAGAGCCGCGAGCAGAAGGCCGCCATTAACCAGTACCACATCGCGGCCGCGGCGGAGCATTTTCGCAAGGCCCGCAGCAAAGTGAAAACGCTGGAGGAACTGCCGCTGGATCAGCGCCTGGCGAACTACATTATCGAAGGCAGCAAGGACGGGCTGATCGCGGACCTGGATCGCAAGCGCGCCGAGGGCGCCGCGCCGCTCGAAATCATCAACGGGCCGCTGATGGCCGGCATGAACGAGGTCGGCCGCCTGTTCAATAACAACGAACTGATCGTCGCGGAAGTGCTCCAATCGGCCGAGGCGATGAAGGCGGCGGTCGGGTACCTGGAACAGTTCATGGAGAAGGCGGAGAGTTCCACCCGCGGCAAGGTGATCCTCGCTACCGTGAAGGGCGACGTTCACGACATCGGCAAGAACCTGGTGGAGATCATCTTCAGCAACAACGGATACCGGGTGATCAACCTCGGGATCAAGGCGCCGCCGGAGGACATCATCCGCGCGTACCACGAGCACGCCCCCGACGCGATGGGACTCTCCGGACTGCTGGTGAAGAGCGCGCAGCAGATGGTGATCACCAGCGGCGACATGCGGGAGGCGGGGATCCGCATACCGCTGCTGGTGGGCGGCGCGGCGCTCTCGGACAAGTTCACGCGAACGAAGATCGCTCCGGCGTACGCTGCGCCGACGCTGTACGCCAAGGATGCGATGTCCGGGCTGCGGCTGCTGAACTCGCTGATGGACCCTGCCTCGCGCGACGAAGTGCTGCGCGCGCACACGCACACGGAAGCGCCTCAGGAGCAGGAGCGGCCGGCTGCCGGCGAGGCTCCGCGGCTCCAGCGGCGCAGTCCGAAAGTGCGGACCGATATACCGAAGCCGGCGGCGCCCTACCTCAATCGCCGAGTGCGCTCCATTCCGAACCTGGGCGAGATCTGGAGCTACGTCAATCCGTACATGCTGTACGGCAAGCACCTCGGCTTCAAGGGCAACTTCGAGAAGGCTCTGGCGGAGCGAGACCCGAAGGCGCTCGACCTGTTCCACGAAGTGGAGCGGGTGAAGCACGAAGCGGCGACGTTCATGAAGGCGCGCGCCGTGTGGCAGTTCTTCGAAGCCGAGAGCGAAGGGAACACGATTCACCTGTTCGAGCCGGGCGCGGGTAGTCCGGCGCACTCCTTCCACTTCGGAAGGCAGGAGAAGGAGGACGGGTTGTCGCTCGCCGATTACATCCTGGAGGCGGACGAAGGCGGGCGCGACCATATTGCGCTGTTCGTCGTCACGGCCGGCGAAGGCATTCGCGAACGGGCCGAGGAGGCCAAAGCGGCTGGCGAGTATTTCCTGTCGCACGCGCTACAGGCGCTCGGGCTCGAGACGGCCGAGGCTTGCGCGGAGTGGCTGCACCGCCGCATCCGGGAAGACTGGGGGTTCCCCGATCCCCCGTCCACGACGATGAAGGAGCGGTTCACCTCGAAGTATCGCGGCAAACGCTACAGCTTCGGCTATCCGGCATGTCCGGACCTCCAGGACCAGCAGGGCATCTGGAAACTGCTGCGGCCCGAGGAGATCGGCGTCCACCTCACCGAGGGCATGATGATGGATCCGGAAGCGAGCGTCAGCGCGCTGGTGTTCCACCATCCCGACTGCGCGTATTTCACGGTGGCCGAAGCTTCGGAGGAAGTAGGAGTACGATAGAGCGTTGTCATGACGCTCACATTCCGCCCCGCCACTCCTTCCGACTACCAGCGCCTGGAAAAGCTCTGCATCGACAGCTTCGAGCCCATCACGTGGATGAAGAGGGCCGATGAGAGCTTCGGGCCGCTCAACGGGCGGGACTGGCGCGCCCGCTGGGAGGCGCGCTTCCGGCACGCGTTCGACACCCAGAGGGTGCTGGTTGGCGAGGTGGACGGCGAAGTGGTCGCCTTCGCCAGCGGTACGCTCGATGAAGACACGCGGTTGGGATTCATCGACCTGCTCGGCGTCGATCAGAGATACCAGGGCCGGGGATACGGGCGGCAGATGCTGCGCGGCATGCTCGAATGGATGAAAGGACAAGGGATGGTTCACGCGAACCTGGAATGCCTGGTGGATAACGAGGTGGGCAACAACCTCTATCGCGCCGAAGGGTTCTCGGAAGTGGCGCGGTCCATTCGCTGGTTCATCAAGATTCCGTGAGCGGGCTGCCGCTCTCCAGCATGAACGTCTTCTGTATCAAGAAAAACGCAGCCTTTCGGCCGGAGGCCGTCTGCCGCACGGTCAGTGCTCAGGAGCCTTTGACGCGAAAGGTCCATCGCAGGGGGACGGTCTCCGGCCGGTAGCACATCTTGTCGTCGCAGGCCTGGTAGCGGAAGGTTCCTTCAATGGTGAGTTCACCGTTCTTCAACAGCGGTTGAAGGTCCTTGGCCGCGCCGACAACGAGCTCGCGGGTGAGCTGAAGCCGGCCCTCGTACACGGGAACGGTCTCGTCAATCGCTTCCAGGCGCAGCCGTTTCGACTTGGGATAGGCGACGTCGTTCGCTTTGAACGCGGGAGAAGACGGCATCCTCCAGCTAACAGGGATGTAAGTTCCCTCGACCTCGGGGGCGTAGACGTGCATGCCCGGCTTGAGATCGATGTCGAGGGCAAGCGACACGGTCTGAAGCGGCTGGACTTCCCAAGCGCCGGCGCGGCTGGACAGCTTGAGATGCTTGGTCTCCACCTCCTGGGAAGCCGCGGTGACCGCCAGCAGAAGGACCAGGCCGAGGAAACGCGCGATGCTCACTCCCCTATTCTCCCATGCCGTCCGCTTCCGCTTCCTCGCGCGAGACGCCGAGCTTGCGGATCTTCTCCTGAAGGCTCTGGCGCTCCAGTCCGATGGCTTGCGCGGTGCGGGTCACGTTGCCGCCGTGCTCCTTCAGCTTCAGGCGCAGGTATTCGGTTTCGAAGAGCCGCCGCGCATCGCGATAGTCGGGCGCCGCGAAAGGTCCGTCGGGAAGCGGCGCTTCTCGCGAGGAATCGGGCGCCAGGACGATGTCCACGTCGGCGGCGGTAACCGCGTCGCCGCGCGCGAGGACAAAGAGCTTCTCGGTGAAGTTGCGCAACTGCCGGACGTTGCCGGGCCAGCGCTGCGCCCGAATGCGCAGCAGCGCTTCGCGCTGGAGCGCCGGCCCCTGCCGCCCGTACTTGCGTTGCAGGTCCGCCCAGAACCGCTCGGCCAGGATCAGAATGTCGTCGCCACGCTCCCGCAGCGGCGGGAGACGGAGGGTGACGCCGGCCAGCCGGTAGTAGAGGTCTTCGCGAAAGCGGCCGTCCCGGACAGCCAACTGCAGATCCTGGTTGGTGGCGCTGATCAGCCGGACATCCACATGGATCGTCTGCGCGCCGCCCAGCCGCTCGATGGCGCCGGACTCCGCCGCGCGAAGGATTTTCGGCTGTATGTGCGGCGCCATTTCCCCGATCTCGTCGAGAAACAGGACGCCGCGATGCGCCATCTCAAACCGGCCGGCGTTGGAGCGCACGGCGCCGGTGAAAGCGCCCTTCTCGTAGCCGAAGAGTTCGCTTTCCACCAGCGATTCCGGCAGCGCGGAGCAGTTGAGGGCGACGAAACGGGCCTTGGAGCGGGCGCTCCGCGCGTGGATTTCCTGGGCGAGCAGATCCTTGCCGGTCCCGCTCTCACCCAGCAGGAGGACGGGCAGATCGGTGGGCGCGACGCGGGCGGCGGTGTGGAAGACGTCGCGCATGGCGGCGGAGGCGCCGATCATGCGGCCGAACTGCCCTTCTTCGGCCAGGAGTTGGCGGAGGTCCTGGACCTCCAACCGCAGTTCCTGACGTTCCACCGCGCGGCTGACCACCAGCCGCAATTCATCGAGGTCGTACGGCTTGGCCAGGTAGTCGTACGCGCCGGCCTTCATGGCTTCCACCGCCAGGCGCTCCGAGCCGTGGGCGGTTATCATGACGACGGCGGGCGCATCGCTTCGACCGGCAAGCTCGCGAAGCAGGACGAGCCCGTCTTCGCCCGGCATGCTGTAGTCCAGCAGGACGACGACCGGACGGTCGCCTTTCAGACTGACGCGCGCTTCTGGAACCGAGCCGGCTTCGCAAACCTGGTATTCGCTCTCAAAGACGCGCCGCAGCGCGAACCGCGCCGCCGGTTCGTCGTCGACGACGAGGATGGTGTGTCTAGGCCGAGCCACGCAAGGGATATCATAATCCCGCCAATCGCGCGCGGACGATGTCATCGAAAGCCCCTCGCGGCCGCGGTTCGGTTCGGGCGTGTTTTTTTGGGCTTGGTATACTACGACAATGCACCGGCCAGCGAATGTAGCGGTCGTTCTGCTGGTGGCTGCGGGGGCGTTCCTTGGAGGGTCGTGGTACGCGCGGCAATCCCTGAATCAAGACCGGACGGACGCGAGTCGCAAGCCGCTCCGCTACGTCTGTCCCATGCATCCCCAGTACACGTCGGATAAGCCGGGTCAGGCGCCGTGCTGCGGCATGCCGCTCGAGCCGGTCTACGCGGGAATGGCCGCTCCGAAGGAGAGCGGGGCGCCCGCGGGCGCCATCCACGTGGACGCAGACAGGCAGCAGTTGATCGGCGTCCGCACCCAGCGGGCGGCGAAGGAGGGGGGCCGATTCACCATCCGCACGACGGGGCGCGTGGCGGCGGACGAGAACCGGCTTTACCGGGTAAACGCGGCGAGGGACCTGTGGATCCGGAAGGTCTACCCGCCGATCGTGGGGAGCCGGGTGCGCAAGGACGAGCCGCTGGTCGAATTCTGGGCCGCCAATCTCTATAGCGCCGGGGAAGCCTACCTGTACGCGCTGGACGCGCGGGACCGGCAGGCGAAGACAACCCAGAACAGCCCGACGCAGTTGCAGCCGCTGGAGTATCGCGCGCGCCAGGCGCTGGAGAATCTGCAGAACCTCGGCGTGACGGACTCCGACATCGAAGAGATGACGCGGACGCGGGAGCCAAAGAGCATGATCCTGCTGCGGTCGCCGACCGACGGGGTGGTCCTGTCGCGGACTGCCACGATGGGCGACCGGGTAGGCGCCTCGACCGAACTGTACCAGATCGCCGAACTGGGTCAGGTCTGGATCTACGCGGACCTGTTTGAGAACGAGGCGCGGTACGTGCGGCCGGGCATGACGGCGCGGGCGCGGGTGGCGGCGCGGGACCTGTCGTTCAACGCCCGGGTCAGCGAGGTGCCGCCGGCGTTCGACGCGCAGTCGCGAATCATGAAGGTGCGGCTGGACGCGGCGAACCCGCGGATGGCGCTGTGGCCGGGCATGTTCGTGGACGTGGAGTTTCTGATCGAACTGCCGCCGGCGATCTCGGTTCCGGCGGGGGCGGTGATGGACTCGGGGCGGCAGAGGACCGTTTTCGTGGCCAGGGGGAACGGGTACTTCGAGCCGAGGCCGGTGGAAACCGGTTGGCGGTTCGGCGACCGGATCGAGATCGTTCAAGGACTGGCTTCGGACGAAGAGATTGTGGCCGAGGGCAACTTCCTGCTGGATTCTGAAAGCCGGATGCGGATGGCGGCGGCCGGGGTGGAGGAGGCCGCGAAGGACCCGGTATGCGGGATGCAGGTGGACCGGAGGAAGGCGCGCGCCGGGGGACTGACCGGCGAGTTCGAAGGCAAGGTCCGCTATTTCTGTTCCGAACACTGTAAGAAGACGTTCGATAAAGATCCGGCCAGGTACGCGGCGGGACCGGGCCGGGACAAACCGCACACGACGATGCGGAACGCCGGTTCATGATCAACCGCGTTATCGACTTCTCGGCGCGAAATCAATCGATCGTGTTTCTGCTGGTGGCGGCGGCGGCCCTGGGGGGGCTGTGGGCGATGTACCGCGTGCCGCTGGACGCGATTCCCGACCTCAGCGACACCCAGGTGATCGTCTACTCGCGCTGGGACCGCAGCCCGGACGTGATCGAGGACCAGGTGACGTATCCGATCGTGTCGGCGATGCTGGGGTCGCCGAAGGTGCACGCGGTGCGGGGGGTGTCGGACTTCGGGTACTCGTTCGTGTACGTGATCTTCGAGGAAGGCACGGACATTTACTGGGCGCGGTCGCGGACCATGGAGTACCTGTCGGGCGTGCGGGAGCGGCTGCCGGAAGGCGTCAAGACGGAGTTGGGACCGGACGCGACGGGGCTAGGGTGGATCTTCCAGTACGCGCTGGTGGACAAATCGGGGAAGCTGACGCTGCCGGAACTACGGACGTATCAGGAGTGGCGGCTGCGGTTCTACTTGAAGTCCGTGCCGGGCGTGGCGGAGGTGGCCACGGTGGGGGGATTCGGGCAGCAGTACCAGGTGAACGTGGATCCGAACCGGCTGCTGCAATACGAGATTCCGCTGAGCCGGGTGGTGGAAGCGGTGCGCGGCGGGAACGTGGAAACGGGCGGACGGCTGCTGGAGTTCGGCGGGACGGAGTACATGGTGCGGGGGCGGGGCTACGCCCGGTCGCTGGCCGACATCGAGAACGTGGCGCTGGCGGCGAGCGAGACGGGGACGCCGATCCGGGTGAGGGACGTCGCGCAGGTGACGATGGGGCCGGAGATCCGGCGCGGCGTGGCGGACCTGGACGGGACGGGCGACGTGGTTTCCGGCATCGTCGTGATGCGCCAGGGCGAGAACGCGCTGGACGTGATCGACCGCGTAAAGGCCAAGCTCCGGGAGATCGAGCCGGGGCTGCCCGCGGGCGTGGAGATCGTGCCGGTCTACGACCGGTCCGAGCTGATCCACCGGTCGATCGACACGCTGAAACGGACGGTTGCGGAAGTAATCGTCACCGTTTTCCTGGTAATTCTCGTCTTTTTGTGGCATTTTCCAAGCGCGGTGATCCCGATGATCACCATCCCGCTGGCGATCCTGATTTCGTTCCTGCCGTTCCACATGCTGGGCGTGACGGCGAACATCATGTCGCTGGGCGGGATCGCGATTGCGATCGGGGCGATGGTGGACGCGGCGATCGTGGTGGTGGAGCAGTCGCACAAGAAGCTGGAGGAGTGGGACCGGGCGGGCCGGAAGCGGGAATACCGGGAAGTGATCATCGAGGCGGTGAAGGAGGTGGGCGGTCCGAGCTTCTTCGCGCTGCTGGTGATCGCGGTGGCGTTCCTGCCGGTGCTGGCGCTGGAGGCGCAGGAAGGGCGGCTGTTCAAGCCGCTGGCGTACACGAAGAACCTGGCGATGATCGTGGCGGCGGCGCTGGCCATCACGTTCGATCCGGCGCTGCGGCTGTGGTTCACGAGGCTGCGGGCCTACGATTTCCGGCCGCGGTGGCTGTGCCGGGCGGCCAACGCCGCGATCGGGGATAAGGTGCGGCGCGAGGAGAACCATCCGGTGAGCCGGCTGCTGATCCGGGCGTACGATCCGGCGGCGCGATGGGCGTTGGGCCACCGGCGAGCGGTGATCGGGGGCTCACTGGCGCTGATGGCGCTGACGGTTCCGGTGTTCTGGAGCCTGGGTTCGGAATTCATGCCGCCGCTCGATGAAGGCGCGCTGTTTTACATGCCGTCGACGATGCCGGGGCTATCGATCGGGGAGGCGGAACGGCTACTGCAAGCGACGAACCGGATCATCAAACGGTTTCCGGAGGTGGACCGGGTGCTGGGGAAAGCGGGGCGGGCCGAGACGGCGACCGATCCCGCGCCGTTGTCGATGCTGGAGACGGTGATCACGCTGAAGCCGAAGCCGGAGTGGCGGCGGGTGAAGACCTGGTATTCCGAGTTGGCGCCGGAGTGGCTGCAGCCGCTGTTCCGGCGGGTGACGCCGGACCATATTTCGCGCGAGGCGCTGGTCGCGGAGATGCACCAGGCGCTGACCATTCCGGGAGTATCGAACTCGTGGACGATGCCGATACGGGCGCGGATCGACATGCTGAGCACGGGCATGCGAACGCCGGTGGGGCTGAAGGTTCAAGGGGCGGACCTGGAGACGATCGAGGAGATCGGCGCGCGGGTGGAAGGAACGCTGGGGAAGGTCCGGGGCGCGCGCAGCGTGTTCGCCGAGCGGACGGCGGGCGGCTACTTCCTGGATTTCGAGTGGCGGCGGGACGAGCTGGCGCGCTACGGGCTGAGCATCGAGGACGCGCAGCGGGCGGTGGAGAACGCCATCGGCGGGGCGAACGTCACGACGACGGTGGAGGGCCGCGAGCGGTACCCGGTGAACGTACGCTACATGCGGGATTTCCGGTCCGACTTCACGGCGCTGAACCGGGTGTTGGTGGAATCGGGCGACGGGGCGCGGCAATTGCCGCTGGGGCAGTTGGCCGATATCAAGGTTTCGAGCGGGCCGGCGATGATCCGGAACGAGGACGGGTTGTTGACGGGCTACGTGTACGTGGACGTGGCGGACCGCGATCCGAACGGCTTCGTCGAGGAGGCGCGCGACGCGGTGCGGCGGGAGGTGGCGCTGCCGGCGGGGTACTCGATCGTCTGGAGCGGGCAGTATGAGGCGATGCAGCGGGTGCAGAGGCGGCTGCTGCTGGTGGTCCCGCTGACGCTGTTCCTTATTCTGCTGCTGCTCTACCTGAACACGCGATCGCTGACCAAGACGGCAATTGTGCTGCTGGCGGTGCCGTTTTCGGCGATCGGGGCGGTCTGGTTGCTGTACCTGCTGGGCTACAACATGAGCGTCGCGGCGTGGGTAGGGCTGATCGCGCTGCTGGGGATCGACGCCGAGACGGGCGTGTTCATGCTGCTGTACCTGGACCTGGCGTACAACCGGGCGAAGGCGGAAGGGCGGCTCGGCACGCGGGCGGAACTGCGGGAGGCGATTCTGGAGGGGGCGGTGAAGCGGATCCGGCCGAAGTTCATGACGGTGGCCACGGCGTTCATCGGGCTGATGCCGGTAATGTGGGCGACGGGGGCGGGGTCGGACGTGATGAAGCGGATCGCGGCGCCGATGATCGGGGGGATTCTGACGTCATTTCTGCTGGAATTGCTGGTATATCCTGTGATTTACGAGATTTGGCGGTGGGATTTCGGGCTGAAGCGGGGGCTGCCGGCGGAGGCGAGCGACGGGCCGCGAGAGGCGCTGCGGGTAGGGTAGGCGAGGAGGGGGAGGAGGGGCCATCAGACGGTGATTTCGATTTCGCGCGTACTCGCCGTCAAGGGCATACCACGTTCCGCGCGAACAGCCAAGCATTCGCGGATTGCATCCGCGATGTTCGCTTCCGCTTCGGCTTCTGTTTGCCCTTGGCTGACACACAGCCAGGAATCGAAGGACAATCAGCAATGTACATGCCGTCCTCGTCCTGGTAGATGCTAACGACGAACTTCATCTCTTCATTCTATCTTGCGCGCCCATCAGCGCCGATGCGGGGCGGGACCGAGGGCGGACCGGTGGCGGGCGGCGGGTTGTTGGGCTGTATGGGCGGGACTGGGAGTCCCGCGCAGCCTAAGATGCTGCCCCACAAATAGGGATTCTTGAGGGTATAAAGCGTTATATTTTTCTCATCGATTCGACACTTTCGTTACTATTCGACGGAGTTTCGGAGGCAGAGGCGTTCGAGGCGGGGTTGAGGGCGTCCTTTGGGTTCGTTCGGTTGGAGACCGAGGCCGCGGCGGTCCTGGGCGGCGGCGCGGTTGGCTTCGCATCCGGCGGGTTACGATTCGGGCTCGACCGGGCGGCCGAGTTGAGACGGCGGTGGCTCCTGGGGCAGGTAGCCGGCCTGGCCGGTGCGGACGCGTTCGAGTTCCTTCAGCGCGCGGTAGTAGTCGCGGCGGGACTGGGCCTGGTAGCGCACCAGCAGGGAGAACGCCTGCGGGTTGTTGGCCCAGGCGAGGCCGGCCATCAGTTCCTGCACGTCCTCGGGCTCTTCGGCGAGCGCGGGCGGGTCGGGCTCGGAGGCTTCGGGCGTTTTTCGGAGGGATGGTATCGCCGTAGAAAGAGCAGTCGTCGGGCATGGACTCGCGCCAGCGCGGGATGATCCGCTTGGGTTCCTCGGTGGCGTGGACGTAAGCGTCGTGCATCTGGGAGGCGAGGAGGCCGGTTTCGATGCGGGCGAGGTGTTTCATGCGCCAGGCGGCGACGGCGATTTCGTCGACCAGGGTCCGCTCGTGGACGGAGGAGGGCCGGAAGTCGGCGCGGTAGTCGGTGAGGAGGGATTGGAGTTCCTGGTTGGGTTTGGCGAGCAGGGTGGCGGCGGAGGCGAGGATGCGATGCCGGGTGGAATTCGCGCTGGAGCGCTTTTTCCCGGCTTCGCAGTACGTACGGGTCGCGTATACGGCGGTTCGGCGAGTTGAGCCTATCGTACAGTCAACTTCGGAAGTCCGAGCGAGGCGAAGTAAGCATTGGGCAGCGCAATCGCCAGAGCAGGCGAGTTTGCCAACCGCCACGGGCCATGGGCGCGGCCCGCCGTATTCGCGGCCAGATCTTTGCCCACTCCCCGTTGGACGACTTCGGCAAACCGCACCGTCCCTCGCTTCCATTGCTTCCAGATCACCGACCGCAGCCTGCGTCTGACCCACTCCCGAGCAAGGGCGAAAGCGGTCCGCCTTGCGGCGTCCCCTCATCCACCGGACTCACCAGCCCGTTCTCCATTACTTACTCCAGCCGTGAGAACCGACCGGATCAGCTTCAGCACTCGCTTGTCGCAAGTTCGGGACTTCGCTCCTGCCTGCTTTCGCAGGCTATCCACGCTACTACACCCGATGCTGACTTCTGCCGTCCGGTCGGGATCGATCGCTCGGCCCTCAGTCGTGATTCCACGACAAACGGCAGATCTCCCGAGGTAAGTTCGACTTCTTTCCACGCGCAACCGTCGGATTTACCACCAGCGCTCTTGATGGATATGGACTTCGTTGTCACTTGCCAACTCGTCCCACGCCTTAGGCCTCGTATCCGCTTCTCATTTATCGGCTCGCGCTTTTGCTCCACGCTTCCTTCAGACCCCGCCTCGCGACGACGCCCTTGCGCTTCGCTGCCCTTCACCTCCATCAGCTTGGGATGGGGACTTGCACCCGACAAGTCGCCGAACATGCTCGGCACATAAGAAAAAGCCCCGGGACGGCGCCCAGGGCCTAGGAGTTGCTTATCGCTTCGCTACCAGTGTGGCATGGAGGGCAAAGAACGGATCGGAGGGGAGCGGGGGAGGGGAGGTAAATGCAATTGATGGAGTAGGTTAGGAATATTTTGCATGGGGGGACCGGGAGTGTGGAGGTTGGCTCGCAAGTAATGTGA
>JAHCHE010000050.1 GCA_026129905.1 Bryobacteraceae bacterium
ATCCGGTACAACCGGGCTTCCAACCGGCTGTACCTGAGGAACAACGGGGATACAGGCTGGCTGGGCAACTTCGCGCCGGGAACCTCCGGCACGGCGAGCAACTCGCAGTGCAGCATTAGCGGCACGGGGGCGTCGGCGAGCGGCGCCGGCAACCAGCTTACGCTGACGGTTCCCGTCACGTTCCAGGCCCCGTTTTCCGGGACGAAGAACGACTATCTGTTCGCCCAGGACAACGCCGGTCTGACCTCAGCATGGCAGCCGAAGGGGACGTGGACGGTGCCGGCTGGGCCTCATCCGCCCTCGGCCGTATCGGTGAGCCCCTCCACAGGGACAGGACTTGGGCCGCAGACATTTCAATTTACCTATTCGGACCCCATTGGGTACACCGACCTGACATCTGTCTATGGACGCTTCAGCCCAACCCCGAGTGAGGCAACCGCTTGCTCGTTCCGGTACGACCGTGCATCCAACAATATTTCTCTTTACAATGACACTGGCACCGCATGGCTCGGCCCTTACGTCCTTGGCACGCAATTCGGTAACACTCAGTGCACGATCACCGGCGGGAGCACGAGCCCCAGCGGTAACAACCTCACGCTGAACCTTACCGTTGCATTCAGGAGTTCTCTTGGTGGAGCAAACAACATCTACATGCAGGCGCTCGATTCCACGGGCGCATCGAGCGGTTGGCAGACCAAGGGAAGCCGAAATGTAGTTCCGACTATCTGGAAAGGAATCAACTACTCTCCGCGAAGGCACACGTACTTTCGAATGCTCTATGATTGGACCGCTTGGGAGCCACGGCAGGGAAGTACGTCTACCAGATGGTCGACGACGACCTCGCCTGGCTGAGCCAGAACGGCTCTAACCTGCTGCACCTCTATCTCTGGGATCAGCAAATCCTCCGCTCGCTTGCTCCGAATGAGCCGGCTGGCTTCCTGAGCGCGCCCTCCTCGCCCAACTTGTCCCCCAATGGCCAATGGCAAGCCTAGCGTTGGGCGAATTTGTGTCAAAGGCGCAGAACAAAGGTCTATTCGTTCACCCCGAACTCCGCGCCTTGGCCGCCGCAAGCGTGCGCAGCATTCTCATCGAGTCCGGCCGCAGGCGGCGAAGCGCCCCGGCCAGCTCCCAGATGCGCCTCGGCAAGGGCGCCGGCGCTCCCTCCAGGCTTTGCTCCATCGACCGCATGAATCGCCGATGCCCTCGCCACCCGCCGATGGCCGCGGAGCCGATCTGCTTCCACGGGCTCCACTGAAGCATGTGGACCACATCGTTGTTCAGGGGCCCGTGTTTCAATTGCATCCGGAATAGTTCGCTCAGCCGCTCTGCCGCGGCAAGATCCGGACCGGTCCGCGGCAAACCTCGAATCGCGCCTCGCGACGCTGCCGGACGATACTCCGCCCAGATCACCTCCATCGCCAGCACCGGTACCGCCAGGCGGCACGCCCGCACATGGTCCGCCGCCGGGGCCTTTGTATTCGCCACCAGGCCACACCAGGAGCGAAAGTCAACCAGGTCCCTGATTGTGAGGTCCGGCGCGAAGTTGTTCCGCACGGAATGATGCGCCGCCAGGACCAGACAGTCGGTTGGCGAGGCAACCGGGATCGTCTGGCCGAGAAAGCGCACCTCCTGAGCGCGTGCGATCAGACGATCCGGGGCCAGTTCCTCGGCGGGCTCCCGGCCGAGTTGCCAGTGCAGGTCGATCAGGGCGCGATCCTTGCCGTACAGGGTGACGGCCTGGTTGCCCGCGAATCCCGGGGAATGTCGCACGAAGGCCACGTAGTCGTCCAAGGACCCGGGCAGGTTGGCGGAGAACCCGAGCGAGGCCAGCACGGATACCGTCGCCTCGAGGTCCTGTTCGCGAACCAGAATGTCCACGTCCCGGATGGAGCGGCCGCGCGGTCCGCGATGAAGCGTCGCCAGCGCGGCCAGCCCCTTGAACGCGACGGAGGATATCCCACGCTCCCGGAGCAGAGCGATTGCCTCGACTCCATGCCGGGCTTGCAGAGCCGTGCCGGCCAAGTCGGCTGCGGCGAAGCGGCGCAACCTGGCTCGAACCGGCTCTCCGGGGCCTTCCTCCACCTCCCGCAGACGCCTCCCCAGCAGGGGCAGAGCTCCCCATTGCCGCGCCAGATCCACCACTTCGTTCCACGTACCGGACTGGCCGATCGTTTGAGCGCTCCGCGACGCCGGCCCGTCCTCGCCCAGCAGCAGTTCCGCAAGCAGTTCCCGACGCGAGAGCATCTCTCGTCTATGGTATTCGATGGTATTCGCCGCTGCCTTGCGCCGGCGGCGCTCGCTCGGCTATCTTGATGGGACAGGAGGAGCATGGCTGCCCAGTCCATTGTTGTCAACACGGACAAGATTGCGCACGAGCTTGTCGAAGGTGAGGTTATTATTATCAATCTGGAGACAGGGGCCTACTACCATCTGGTGGACGCCGGCGTCGAAGCGTGGCAGGCTATCGAGCGGAACGTCACACGAGAGCAGTTCGTCCAAGCCATGGCGAGCCGGTGCGCGGGAGAATCCGGCGCCGCCGTGGCGGCGGTCAACGCGTTTCTCGACGAGCTGATTCGCGAGGAGATCGTCGTGCTGCGGCCCGGCGGAGACGGCGCCGCGGGTCCGCTCCAGCTCGAGGGGGCGGGCGAAAAGCTGCCACTCGAATCACTTCGACTCTCGAAGCACACGAACATGTCGGATCTGCTGCTCCTCGACCCGATCCACGACGTCGACGAGCAAGGCTGGCCCAGCCAGCGACCGGCGCCGAGCGGGTGATCATGAACTCGCGCGGCGAGGCGCCACGCGTCAGCGCCATCACGGTTGTCAAAGATGGGGAGCGCCTCCTGGCCGACGCCATTCGCAGCATCCTTGCGCAGACTCTCCCGCCTGCGGAGATTCTTGTCGTGGACGGGCAATCGGTCGACCACACGGCCCGCGTCGCGCGGTCGTTTCCCGAGGTGCGCTACCTGCTTCAACCTGGCCAAGGCCTGGCCGCCGCCCGCAATCTCGGAATTCAGGAATCGCAAGGGGATCTCATCGCTTTCCTCGACCACGATGACCTATGGGACCCCAGGAAGCTGGAACTCCAGGTACAGACCATGCGGCTAAACCCCTCGCTAGGATACACCACCACCTGGATGAAGCTGTTGCCTAAGCCCCGCGAGGGCGATGCCGTGCGCGACGGCTGCACGCCAAGCGCCCTCGTCGCCCGGCGGGAGCTGTTTTCCCGAATTGGTTCGTTCGACCCTCAGTACGCGATCGGCTGCGACGCCGACTGGTTCACCCGGGCGCGCGACCACCACGTGCCTACCGCCGTGGTTCCCCGCATTCTGCTCTACAAGCGCCTGCACGACGCCAATCTCTCTGCCAACGCCGCCGTCAACCGTCGCGAGATGTTCCACATCGCGAAGCGATCGATCGCCCGCCGGCGCGGCGGACTCCATGGCGAAGATACTGCATATCCTCGATAGGCTCTCCGGCGGCGGCCCCGCGCGGTCTCTGATCGCTCTTGCCGAGGTGCAGGGACGCCTCGGGATGCCGCACCGGCACCGGGCGGTCACCCTGCTCCCCGACGCGTATCCGTACGCTCTGATCCTGGCCAAGCGGGCCGGCATCCACGTGCTGCGCGGACCCGATCCGTCCGCGCTGCGGAAGGAGATCGCCGGCGCCGACATCGTCCAGGTCCATTTCTGGAACAATCCCTACTTCTACGAATTCCTGCGCTCGGCGTGGCCGGCCATGCGGCTGCTGCTCTGGTCGAAGATACTTGGCGACAAACCTCCGCAGGTGATCACCAATCTGCTCGCAAACTACGTGGACTTCATCGCCGTCACCAGCCCGGACACGCTGGACCTGCCTGTCCTCGAGCCCGCCGTCCGTCAGTCAAGCGCCGCCGTGGTTCCCGGCATCGCCGACTTCGAGCGCCTGTCCGCCTTCGAGCCCCGGCCCCACGATACCTTCAATGTGGGCTACATCGGTACTGTGAACCGCGGCAAGATCCATCCGAACTATGTCGCGATGAGCGAGGGCATCGATATTCCGAACGTCCGGTTCGTGCTATGCGGCGCCGCGGAGGAAGAACTGCGGCGGGCAGCGGCGACACTGGCGCCCGACGGCCGCTTCGAGTTCCGGGGCTTCGTCGAGAACATCAAGCCCGTGCTCGAGACCCTCGATGTGTTCGGCTATCCCCTCTGCGAGGACACCTATGCCACGAGTGAGAAAAGCCTCCAGGAGGCGATGTACGCCGGCGTCCCGCCGGTGGTGTTTCCGCATGGCGGCATCCGGCGCCTCGTCCGCCACGGGGAGACCGGCCTCGTGGTTCACAGCGAAGCGGAATACCGGGAGGCGATCCAGAGCCTGTACCACAACCCCGCCGAGCGCCGTCGTCTGGGCGCCAACGCCCGAGCGTACGCGCGGCGCCACTTCTCTCCGGAGGAGGCGGGCCGGCAGTTCGACCGCATCTACGCCAGGCTGATGGAAGAGCCGAAGCGGGAGCGGCGCTGGGAAGGCGCGGGCCCGGAAGAGTCCCCGGCGCGCCGTTTCGCGGAATCCCTGGGTGGCGCGGCGGCCCAATTCCCGGCGAGCCTTTCCGGTTCCGATAGCGAGGCGGAGCGCCTCATCGCCGCTTCGTCGCCGCTGCTCGCCATGGGCGAAGGCGGCGTCTTCCATTACCGGGCGCACTACCCGAACGATCCGTGCCTGCGGTTCTGGTCCGGGCTCATTCTGCTCGCTCAGCGGCGTTTCCCCAATGCGGAACAGGAGTTGCGGGCGGCCATCGCGCTCGGCACGGACCCCACACGGGTAGCCGGCTATCTCTCCGCCGCCGGCGCCATGGAGCCGGTCCATGACTGAAACGCCCGTCGCCCTGACCATCTTCAATCGTCCCAAGCAGACGGCCAGGATTCTGGAGGCGATCCAGTCCGCTTGTCCTTCCCGCTTGTTCGTCATTGCCGACGGGCCGCGCCCGGATCATCCGCGTGACGCCGAGCTCTGTGCGGCCGCGCGTTCTCTTGTCGACAAGGCGGACCTGCAATCTGACGTGGTTCATCACTATTCCGACTCGAATCTCGGCGCTGGCCGCCGGGCGATCACGGGTCTTGAGTGGCTGTTTGCCCAAATCGACGAGGCGATTATTCTGGAAGATGACTGCCTGCCGGACCCGACTTTTTTCTCCTTCTGCGACGAACTGCTGACGCGGTATCGCGACGATCCGCGCGTCGTGATGATCGCCGGCGCGAATCCCCTGGGCCGCTGGCGGGCGGGTGAGCAAAGCTACCATTTTTCCTGCTACGGATGCCACTGGGGGTGGGCCACATGGAAAAGGGCCTGGAAAATCTTCGATGCGGGCCCGGCGCGCTGGGATCATCCATCCACCCGAGACCGGCTCCAGTCTGTAATTGGCGATCCGGATGAGTTCGGCCTCTACTGGAGGCGCGTGCAGCAAACACACCGCTCTGGGTCGTGGGACTGCCAGTGGTCTCTGACCCACCGGCTGGGGGGAGGCCTGGCCGCGGCGCCGGCGGTGAACCTTATCTCGAACACCGGGTTCGGCGGTCAGAGCACCCACACGGGATTTCCGCTGGCCCTCGGAGCCAATGCCGTCCGCTACAGCATGAGGTTTCCACTGAATCCTCCGGCCACAACCGCCGCGGATCGCGAATTCGACCGCGAGTATCTGCGGTGGCTCCTGGGCGAACCCAGCGCGGACAGCATCGCGGCCATGGCGGAGCTGCAAATCGGCGCCGGGCGCCTCGCCCGCGGTCTGCTCCTGGTGGAGGCTGCTCTGCGCTCCCGAGCCATCGATATGGCGGGCGCGGTCCCGAGGCTCCGAATCCTGAAGGAAGAAGCCCTACGGCGATTGGCGGCGAAGAACCGATGAACGGCCAGCTCAGCTCAAGGGATCAATTCCTCCGCAACCTGCGGTCCGCCGTCGCCCGCGGAAAAGGCTTCGCGGCGGGCAAGATCGGTATCTGCGAGATCCACCGCATCAACTACTCCATCATCGCCGCCAGAGTGGGACGCGAACACAAGCTGCTTAAGGCTCTGGAGTCGCACCTGATTTTCCACAGCTTGAAACAGCAGGCATTGTTCCCGCCCGATCCGGACTTCTACCTTCGCTTCAACGAAACCTATGTCGAGGCGATGCGCTCCCTCGACTATCTCGGCGTCTTCCCCGAGCTGCTCGACCGCAGCCTGACCATCGTTCGCCACTTCCAGTTGCCCTGCCCGTTGATCGCCTACCGCGACCAGGAACCGGACCGCTCCCTGCCCAGCCGCGAAGGCAACTGTTACCTGCCTTGTTTCCGCGGTAAGAAGCTGCTCTTTGTCTGCTCGTTCGCCGAGCTCGTCCGGCAGCGCGCCACCCGGGAGGTGTTCGAACAGGTTTGGGCCCACACCGGCAAGCGCTGGTTCTATCCGGGCAGCGTCGCTGCGATCGAGTTCCCCTACGGCTACACCGCGTCCACGCACGCGCGCTACACTACCTCGCTGGAGTTGTTCGACGAGATCACCGCGGCGATGAGGCAGCGGGACTTCGATGTCGCCCTCATCGCGGCCGCCGGCCTCGGAATCCCCTTGGCCGCCTTCGCAAAACGCCTCGGCAAGATCGGCATCTCCCTCGGCGGGCATCTCCAGGTGCTGTTCGGCATCATGGGCCGCCGTTGGCGGAACCGTCAGGACATCGGCGAATATCGCAACGACGCATGGATCGACATGCCGGAGCGGTACCGGCCGCCGGAAACCGATATCGCCGACGGAGGAGCCTATTGGTAGATGCCCCCCGAGATCAGATTCGTGATTGTAGCCGGCCTGCGAACCGGCAGCACCCTGCTGGTCGACTTGCTCGATTCTCATCCCGAGGTGCGCTGTGAAGGCGAGCTGTTTGCGGCGTCCGCGTGTCCGTCGCCCGGCGATTACCTCCGCGAGCGGCTGCGGACCGTTGCGGCCCGCGCCTATGGGTTTCACTGCAAGTTAGGGCAAGTCGACTCCCCCATGTCTTGGACGTTTCTGAAAGAGTTGCACGCAGCGGGTTGGCGGATCGTACACGTCCGCCGCCGAAATCTTCTCCGGCAAGCTGCGTCCGCAATGATCGCTCAGCAGCGAGGGGTGTGGCACGACAGGTCCGGGGCGAACGCCGCGGCCTGGCAGGTGCATCTCGACTCGAAGCGTTTCCTGCAAGCTCTCGGGCATGCCGAGTTGGCGGATATAGCCTATCGGGCCGTCATGGACAGGCTGCCGCATCTGCTTGTCAGGTATGAAGACGACCTGCTGCGGCCGGAATTCCATCAGGCGACGGCAGATCGCATCTTCCACTTTCTGGGTCTTCCGGCGGCGCCGGTCACGGCCCGGTATTGCCGTTCGGTATCCCGTCCGCTCGCGGATTGTATCGCCAACTTCGACGAGGTCGTCCGGGCTGTGCGGAAAACCCGCTACGGGCGCTTCCTTGACGACCCGGAGTACGCATGAGGCGGCGCCGCTGGCAGGCATGGGGGATCGGCGCAGTGTCCGCGGTCATCCTCAGTGGCGCGGCGCTCCGGTTCGTCAAACTCGCCCGGAAGCCCTTCTGGTTCAACGAAGCCTTCACGGCGTTGCGTGTCTCCGGATACGACGAGCACGACCACGCCAACCCGAGCCTGTTCACTGGCCGCCCTGTTTCCCGCGCCGACATCCAGACGTTCCAGCGCGCCAGCGGCGACACGTCTATTCTGGACACTGTCCGCGGCCTCGCTCGCAAGGAGCCGCAACTGCCTCCCGCCTATTTCGTCGTGGCGCGCCTGGCGGCGCAATCGCTGGGAGACGGACATATCATCGCCGCCACCCGGGGTGTGTCGGCTGTCTGCGGCGCTCTGTCCATCCTGGCGATGTACTGGCTGGCCCTGGAGTGGTCGGGTCAACTTGCCGTCGCCTGGTTGTCCGCCGGTTTGCTCGCCGTGTCGCCTCTGTTCATTCGATATGCGCAGGAGGCCCGGCCGTATAGCATGTGGGCGCTGCTCGTCCTGCTCGCCTGCGCGGCCTTCCTTCGCATGAGCCGGACACCAGGCCGCCGGATCGCCGCCGCTTACGCCCTTCTGACCGCCCTCGCGCTCTACACGCAGCCGCTCACTCTACTGGTAATCGCGGCGCACGCACTTTTCGTCTTCCTCGGGCGCTTCCCGGCGCGCGCCTCGCGGCTGTGCGCGGCGGCTTTCGTGACCGCCCTGGCCGCCTTCCTTCCCTGGGTCGCGATACTCGCCGTCAAGGCCGAGCCGCTGTTGGCCTCCACCGCCCATCTGGCCAGCCCCATGCCAACCGACGCGCTCCAGCGGCTGGCGCATTCCGTCGCCGCGGTGTTCATCGCCTGGCCTTCCGTCGGGCCGGAAGCGTTCTTCCTGGCGGCTCTGGTCCTCCTGTGGGCTCTCTATGTCTTCCGCGATCTGCGCCGTAGCGCGCCCCACCGCACCTGGCTGTCTGTGTTGCTGCTCGGCGTCATCCCCGCTGGCCTGTTCATTCTCTGGGACGCCGCGGCTGGTGGCCAGCGCTCCTCCCGCGTGCGGTACATGCTGCCTGCATTTCTCCCGGCGCTGCTCGCCTCCGCCCATGTGATCGTCCGCAAAATCAGCCACTCGGCCGGCGTTCGCTCTTACCTCTGGCGAGGACTCGCCGCGGCGATTCTGCTCGCGGGTCTGGTCTCGAGCGCCTTCAGCGTTCGCGCGGAAACCTGGTGGGGCCAGTCGCAAGTCGAAGTCGATGTGGGCCGCATACTCAATCGAACGCCGCGCCCGCTCGTCATTTCCGATCGTTCCTTCGGCGAGATCGCGGCGCTCAGCCACCAGGTCGATTCCCACGTGAGCTTTCTGCTGGTTGGCCGGACGGTCAGCCTCGCCGTTCCCGAAGGCTATGACCCGGTCTTCGTCTACCAGCCCTCGGACCGTCTGCTTCAGGCGGTTCAGGATCGTCTCGCAACCGGCCTGCGTCTCGTTTATCGGAGCGCCCGCTGGGACGGTGCGGTCTCTTCCTTGTACCGGGCGGAATGGGAGCACAACGTTGATGAGTGATGCCTCCTCCTACCCGGCGAAGCTGGACGAGGCCGCGCTGCTCGAGTACTTCGATGCGGTTCACCACGCCTTTCTCGGCGCGGAAGGCGGCGCGCCGCACGTCTGGGAACGCTCATTCCGGTTGGCCGGCGTCACCCTGCTGGTGCGAACGCCGAGTCCGAGTCTGGTCTCGCCGATGACGATGGCCCTCGCCCACCTCGCCGTCGACTACCCGCCGCCGCCCGACCTCACCATCCACCTCTGGGACAGTGCGTCCACCGGTAAGCCGGCCCCGCCCTCGCCCCTGGCCTGGCACGCCGATCGGCATGGAAGCGATCGCATGACGGGCTTCCACGCCGCCCGGTTCGACGCCCGGGGGGAACCGGCCGCTTTCAACAGCCGGCGCATTCGTACGTCCTTCCACGTATCGCCGAACGTGCTGCGCGTGCTGGATACTCGACGGAACCTTGGCTTCTACTGGATTGACGACGCCGCCCAAGTGCCCTACTACGAAACCGCCGCCCCACTGCGCAAGTTCCTTTCCTGGTGGTTCAGCGAGCGGGATTGCCTGTTCGTTCACGGCGCTGCAGTGGGTTTCGATACCGGCGGCGTCCTGCTCGTCGGCGATGCCGGCTCGGGCAAGTCCACCGCCGCTCTGGCTTGTCTCGATGCCGGAATGCGCTATGCCGGGGACGACTACTGCGTCGTCACCAGCCGCCCCCATCCCTTCGTCCATGCCCTGTACAACACCGCCAAGCTGAAAGGTCCCGACGACCTCCGGCGCTTTCCCAACCTCGAGCCGCTGGTCTCGAATTACGGCCGGCTCGACCGCGAGAAAGCGCTCCTGTTCTTGCACCCTCGCTTCCCCGGCCTCCTCGCCGGCGGATTCCCCCTCTGCGCTCTGCTCACTCCCAAGGTCACCGGCGCCAGCCCCGCGCGAATCCGGCCGATTTCCCCCGAGGCCGCTCTGCGCGCCGTGTCCCCCAGCACGGTGCGGCAACTCCCCGGCAGCGGGCGGACCGCGTTCCGCGAAATGGCGCATCTGGTCCGGACCCTGCCAGGCTATGTTCTCGAGGTCGGGCCGGCTGCGGAGACGATTCCCGTCGCCATCCGGCGCTTCCTTGCGGAGCGGATGCAATGAAAGAAACGTGTGCGCTCAGCGTCATCATGCCCGCCTGCAATGCCGAGCAGACCATTGCCGCCGCGTTGGACAGCGTCTGGCGGCAAACCTGGCAACCGGCGGAGGTGATTGTCATTGACGATGGTTCCACCGATGGAACAGCCCGCCTGCTGGCCGCCTCGGAAGGCCGGATCCGCCGCCTGCGGCAGGCCAACGCCGGTCCGTCCGCGGCGCGCAACCGGGGCCTCGAGCTCGCCGCCGGGGATGCCATCGCCTTCCTCGACGCCGATGACCTCTGGCCGGACTTCGCGCTCGAAACCCTCCTCAAGCACCTCATGCGAAACCCGGACGCGGACATCGTGAGGGGCCGTGTGCGGAACCTGTGGGCAACCGATTTCGCTCCGGGAGGCTTCGAGCTCGATGAGCCCGTCTGGGCCTACAATCTGGGCAGCGCCGTCTTTCGCCGACATGTGTTCGCCACGGTGGGCGGTTTCGACCCTAGCATGCGTAGTGGCGAGGACATCGATTTCTGGGTCCGCGCCAGGGAGCGGGGCGTTCGCACCATCACGGTCGAGGACGTCACCCTGCTCTACCGGCGCAAGCTGGTCGACCTCGTCGATGGCAGGCGGGTCCACTTTCGAAACGTGGCGCGGATTCTGAAGCGCTCGCTGGACCGCACTCGGGGAAACAGGTCATGAACCGGCGGATCGAGACGCCCGTGGCCTGGTTCATCTTCAATCGCCCTGATACCGCCACGCGGGTCTTCGAGGCCCTCCGCGTCCCAAGACCCTCGACCCTTCTCGTGGTCGCCGACGGCCCCCGTCCCGGCCATCCGGAGGATCCCGTGCGCTGCGCCGCCGCCCGCGCCATCCTCGACCGAGTGGATTGGGACTGCCGCCTGCTGACCAACTTCGCCGCCGATAACCTCGGCCTCAAGCGGCGAGTCGAGAGCGGATTGACCTGGGTCTTCAGCCTTGTCGAGGAAGCGATCATCCTGGAGGATGACACCGTTCCCGACGCCACCTTCTTCCCCTATTGCGCCGATCTGCTCGCCCGCCATCGCGACGACGAGCGGATCATGGCCGTGAACGGCGGAAGCTTTATCGCGGACCACTACCCCGCTCCGTACAGCTATCATTTCACGCGGTACCCGCTCATCTGGGGTTGGGCCACCTGGCGCCGCGCCTGGCGCCAGTACGACCCCGCGATGCGCCAATGGCCGTCGCTGCGGGCGCGCCAGTGGCTGAGCGCCATTCTGGAATCGCCCGCGGCCGCGCGGTTCTGGTCCTACTCCTTCCAGCGGAACTTCGAAACGATGACAAGCTGGGACTACGCCTGGACCCTGTCGTGCTGGCTTCGCGGCGGACTCTGCATCACACCTGGCGTCAACCTCGTGACCAACATCGGCTTTCGGCCCGACGCGACTCACACCAGCGATGCCGACAGCAGGTTCGCCGGCATGCCGGTATCTCCCATGCCGTTTCCCCTGCGCCACCCGCCCCGGGTCGAGCGCGACGCCCAGGCCGACCTTCTGACCGAGCAGGCCGCCTTCAGCGGTGAGCACTTCCTCAAGCCGATGTTCGCTGCCGCCCGCGCCCACATCCGCTCGCGGCACGGAGCCTGATCATGGCGACGCTGCTCCACATCATCCGCCGCCAAACCGGCGGCGGCGCTGCCCGCGCGATGTGGACGATGGCACAGTGCTCCACGGGAGACGGCTCTTACCGGCACGAGTTCCGTTCCCTCCTCCCGGCGGACTCCCGGGACGCTCTCCTGGTAGCCATGGAGCATGCGGACATTGTCGTGATCCACTTCTGGAACACGCCCGAGCTGTACGCGTTCCTGCGCTCGGATCTCCCGCCGGCGCGCCTGCTGCTGATGCCTCACATCGGCGGCCTGCACGCGCCCCACGTGGTCACTCCCGAACTCGCCGGGTTCGCGGACTTCGTTCTTGCCGTCTCGCCGTTCACATTCCGGCTGCCCGCGCTACAGCGCCTGCCGCCCGAACGCGTTGGCATGTGCCTGTCCCCGGCTGATTTCTCCCGCCTGGCCGGTATCCGCCGCCGCCCACACCGCGCGTTCAACGTCGGCTACGTCGGCACGCTCAGCCCCGTCAAGATGCATCCGAACTTCGTCGCCATGAGCGCGCGCATCCGCGTCCCCAACGCGCGCTTCATCGTCTGCGGCTCGCCGGCGGGCGCGCGCCGCCTCCTGCGCGATGCAGCGGAGAGCGAGGCGGCGGCTCGTTTCGATTTCCGCGGCTACGTGGACCAGATCGGTCCCGTGATGGCGGAACTCGACGTGCTCGGCTATCCCCTGTGCGAGGATAACTACTCGACCTCGGACCTCAGCGTCCAGGAAGCGATGTTCCTCGGCGTCCCCCCCGTGATCTTCCCCCACGGCGGCGCTGCCGAGCTGGTGCGGCACAACCGGACCGGACTGATTGTGCATAGTGAGCGGGAGTATTCGGAAGCGGTCGAGCGCCTCTACCACGACCCGGCGGAGCGCCGGCGCCTGGGCCGAGCCGCTCGCGCCTATGCCCGCCGCCACTTCGGCGCCGGCAAAGCCTCGCTTCCCCTCCAGGCGATCTACCGCCGCATGCTCGCCTGGCCCAAGCGCGCCCGCCGTCTCAACGACGCCCCTCCCAGCGCTTCCGGCGCGGAGCTGTTCGCTGCCTCGGTCGGCGATTCCGCCCCGCAGTTTCGCGCGAGTCTCTCCGCGCACGACCCGTCGGAACTGCTGGCCGCCGACCTGCGCATCGCGGCCTCCTCCCCCGTCCTCCAGGATGAGGGGAGCGGCGGAGTCTTCCACTACCGCAACTTCTGTCCTCGGGATGAAATGCTCCGACTGTGGTCCGGTCTCATCCTGATGCATCTCGGGCAAAACGCGCGCGCTCTCTCCGAGTTGCAGGCCGCACTCGCGTTCGGCTGCCGCCACTGGCGCGTTTCGTGGTACCTGGCGCAAGCCGCCGCCCGCCTCCGCGCTACCCCGCTGGCGCTGGCCTCGCTGCGCGACGTAGTGCGCGCCGCGCCCGACTTCACCGAAGCGAGCCGTGCCCTCCGGCAATGGGAGCGGCACGGAGCGGCGCCATGAACCGCATCCTTGTCTTCGATCTCTCGTCCCACATACACCTCCCCAGTTACCTGCGCTTTCTCATCGAGCACTGGCGCGGTTCGGACCTGGCCGCCGAGCTGAACATCGTCGTCTGGCACACGTTTTCCCGGTCCCATGCCGATGTGGTCCGGCTTGCCCGGGAGGCGCCGCGCCGCAATATCCGTTTCCTCACCATCACGGAGGAAGAGCGGTGCAGAAAGGTCGCCATTGAGGAAGGCAATACGGGCGTCGCCATCGAGTTCGCCGAGCTCATGCGTCTGGGTCCGAATGCGGGCTATGCCGCCCTCTATGACTGGGAACTGTTCTGCCGCTACGCCGGCCGAACCAACGCCACCTGCGGCTTCATCGTCCACATCGATCGCTACCTCCCCCTGCTGGCCTCCGGCGCCGCCGCCCCGCTGCCGGTCGCGGGCATCTACTTCGGACCCTCATTCCACTATCGGGAAGCCGGTTTGGCAGGCATGGTCCCGGCGCCGGCTGCCCTCCGCCAGAAGTTCGTCCTCGCTCGCGCGTTGCGTCATCCCGGTCTCAACACGCTGTTCTTCCTCGATCCCTTCGCCGCCGAACGCGCCCGGCTGTTTCCCCACGGCGAGAAAGCCGTCTACCTGGCGGACCCTGTGACTCTGGAGCAATCCTCCCCGGATCGTGTCGACGCCCTCCGCGCGGAGCTGGCCATCGAGCCGAACCGCCGAACCTTCCTGCTCTTCGGCCACCTCACCCAGCGCAAAGGCGTCGGGCAGGTCCTCGAGGCCGTCCGACTGCTGCCGCCCGGCGTGTCCCGGCGCATCTGCCTGTTCTTTGCGGGCGCCATTGATCCCCGCTACCAGGCCACGCTCGACCGCGACGTCTCGGCCCTACGCGCCGCGGCGTCGGTCCAGGTCGTCACCCGCTACGGCTTCATCCCGCACGCCGACGTCGCGGCCTGCTTCCAGCTCGCCGACGTCATCCTGGCGCCCTACCAGCGGCATGCCGGGATGAGCGGAATTCTGCTGCTCGCCGCCGCCTCCCGAAAGCCGGTACTGAGTTCGGACTACGGTCTCATGGGCGAGATCGCCCGGCGTCACCAGCTCGGACTCACCGTGGATGCCTCCGCGCCCGAGCGCATCGCCGAAGGCCTCCGCCGATTCGCCACCGAAAACCCGCTGGATCTCTGCGATCCCTCGAGGATGGATCTTCTAGCCGAGCGACACCAGGCGGACCGCTTTGGCGCTACCATCTTCCGCCGGCTGAACCGCTTCGCCTGAGCCACCGCCAGGCGCGCCCGGGCAGGTCCCGCTTCCGGTCCACCCTCCAGTGGTACTCGACGAACCGCGGCAGCTTCACCAGTGACCGGGCCCAGGAACCTCTGCCGATCGTGCGCCGCTGCATTGCCCAACAGGCCGGGACCAGCTTCAAGACGCTCCGGTGTCCTCCGGGATTCGACATCCACAAGTGCAGCCGCCGGTCCTCGCCCGGCGCCTGGCTCGCCTCCAGCTCTCGAAGAACCTCCACTGGCACTCCGGCCGCGAATCGCTCCGCCACGTATCCCAGCGCTTCCCGCAGCGGCAGTACGGTTCGCGTCTCCCGCGCCGTCCGCAGCAGCCTCTCCCAATCGATCGCGGCGTTCCGCAGCAGCATCGTGGCGTCCGCCGCCCACCACAGCGGCGCCGCCTCCCACGTGAATCCGCGCGCGCACGTCAACAGCAGCTCTTCCGTGGGTTTCAGCGACTTCGTCGCACAGCCCCCCACCTCCAGCGGCTCCGTGTAGTCCCCGAAGTCATGCCTCGCCAGCCACAGCGCCCGCCAATGAAGCTGGACCTCGTTGCCCTCCGGGTCGCGGAATCCGGCCGCGTGCCGGAACCGGAAGAAGTCCCCTCGCTTGCCGCGCGGCATCCACGTCGTCCTCAAGAACCCCAGTTCCTCAACCGCGCGCAGCGCCTCCTCGGCGCGCTCGGGCGGCACAACGACCGACGCCTTGTGCAGCGGCCGGGCCCCCAGGTCGCGGTAGTATCGAATCGCCAGCGGCACGTCATGGATCATCACCGTCGGTATCCCAATCTCATGCAACCGGTCCAGGACCCCCGCCGTGCCCTTCAGCAGCCGCTGATTGGCATACCAGCACCGCCGGTACATCCCCTTCAGCTTGCCCATCGACGCATGCTCCACCCGCGCCGCGGCCAGGTTGCGGTACAGGAGCGGCAGCAGACCGACCGACGCGGGCTCGACGTCGTCCAGCCTGAACGTCTCCGCAACCCTCGCTCGAGGAACGAGACACGCTTCCAGCAGCAACTCAAACTGGGGACAGGTCTGCTTGTTCACCTTGCTCCTGAAAACGTATTCGTGCCGCGCGTCCCGCAGCGCCAGCTTTCACGCCGGGGCTGACAGTCAAGAAAGAAACCAAGCTCCACCAGCCGCCGCGGAAACGGGGCTCCAAGCCCGAACAGAAATGTGAGCACGACGGCCATGGGCGATTTCGCGCTGTCAATACGCCGGACAAAACCCCGACCTCCCGATCCCCAAGTTTGAACCTACAACCCTTCGGTTAACAGCCAAGGGCCGGATGAGAGTTGTGGTGATCAGGATTGAGTGAAGTTACTCGCTGCAAAGCACTTCCTCGACGACGATAAGCAAGGACAGCGGCGGGACAACCCCTCAAGAGTTCCTACAGTCGAATGCGGACGGAATTGACAACCGAACTGGGCTGCTGCTACCCGCGGCGCCACTTAGTCCATGTCACGAGGCGGGAGATCGTATTACTCGCCCATCCTCCAGAAGTCGACGCTGAACAGAAGGAACAAAGCGCGGAGCCATTTGACACCGCGCTTTGCACACGCTCCTTGGGACTCGAACCCCTCACTGCACGATATTCGCTTTGACGTATGACCTACGACACAGGGTTAGCTGCAGCGCAAGACCTCGCTTCCACTACTTCGTACACCGCCTACACCTGCAGACGTCGCGCAAGGATAGAATAATCCCGATTGGGCCGTTCGTCAACCAAAATTGTTAGCCTTGTTGGCGGCGTTGGGAGCGCTGACGGAGAGGGCGGATCCCTCGGTGAGATTGTCGTTGATGAGCCACATCGGCGTGGGCGGAGAGGCGCCGCGAAGCTCGAAGTGGATTCCGATGTTGAAGCCGGTGAGGTGGTTCTCCCGGATGATCGCCGAGCGGCCGAGGCGGCCGAAGACGCGGATGCCGTCGATTTGCATGTTTTGCGTGCCCGACGGCCGGGTTAGGGTGAGGCGGTTTCCGCGGATGCTGGCGCTGATGACGTTGCCGACGTAAATGCCGTGACGGCCGCGCGTCGCCCCCGTGCCGAGTGTGACCGAAACCTGGTTCTCCTGGATCGCGACCCGTTCGGCGCGGGAGATGTTGGGAGTCGGCGCGCTCAGCCCCACGTGAATGCCTTCGATGAATCCGGTCACGCGGTTGTTGCGGATGGTGATGCTTTCACCGACCGTTCCGCCGACCGTGATGCCCTGGGCGGCCGGCACCGTACCGCCGAAGATGGTGGCGCGGAGGCCGGAAAAGGAAGGGAACGGGTTTTCTTTCAGGATCTGGTTGGCGAGTCCGAGGATGTGGTCCTCGATATTGGTCTTGGAGGGATTCCCGGGGAGCGGATTCTGTTGCAGCAGGGTCTTCCACTGCTGGACGTGGGAATCGGGCGCGAGGAAGCGCACCGGCATGCCGCCCACGGAGATGCCAGTGACATTCACCATGGCATTCTCGGGCGGCGGGTTTCCGATGGAGAGGTTGGTAATCAACCGCGTGCGGACACCGGCTAGAAACTGGAGATCGTTCAAAAGGACGGTCACTGAGCGGAGGGTTCGAGTGCTGCCCGTCACGAGGTTGCCTTCGCTAAAGACGTTGGCGACATTCGAGAACAGCACCCCGACCTGCTGGACGCCGGCAACGAAGCGGTTGCCACGCGCCAGCGCGCGATTGGCGTTGTGGACACTCAGAGAGGCGGTGGTCCGGTGCGGCCCGTCGGCTGAGGTGAACCGGCAATTCTCGACCAGAACGTCAGCGGCGTTCTTGATCGAGATCACGCCGAGAATGCCGTCGGCGTTCCTGCCGCTGCCGATCTGGGCCACTTTGCCCTCGGCCGACAGATCGCGGATGGTGACCGAACCGCAGTTGATGAACCTCAGGCAGAACTCGTCGTTGTTGGCGAAGATCTTGCCCGCGTCTCCGACTCCCGAGATGATGATGGCGCCTTTGTTGGCGACCTCGACCCGCTGGGCAAGCTGATACCGTTGGGGTTTGGACGGAAGCACAGGTGCGCTCCGCCGGCGGGAATCGAGGCGAACACGTCCGCCAGGTTGGAACTGGGGCGGACCACGATGGTGCAGCATTCCTCTTCTTTTTCGCAAAGGGCATCAATGGCCTGCTGCACGGTCGTAACGTTGGGGCCGAAATTGCACACAGCCCCGTTGAACTTCACGTCGTCCGCCGTGATATTGGTGAGCGGCGGGAAGCGCGGCACGCAGGTTTCGATGTTGCCCTTGAGGGTGTTGGGAACGTTCGGATCCGGAACCCAGGTGATGAAGGCCAGCGGCGCGTAGTGGTGAACGATGGCCGAGGGCGGCGCGTTGACCAATTGCTCGACGTCCTGCCCGGTGCGCGCCGTGAACATCCAGGCATCGCCCGGCTGGAAATTCGAGCCGGAGAACCGCACGGTGATGCCGTCTTCCAGATCGAGCGTAGCGCCGTTCTGCATCGAAACTTCGTCGGAGGGCTGATTCCAGCGGCGCAGCTTCGGATGCCCCTGTCCATTGTGCGCGGAGATGTCCTTGCTGAGCTGAACGATCAGATCGGGGGTGATGTCGATGATTTGGGCAAGCGTTCCGGAAGACGGGGTGAGGTCCGTCGTGTCGCTGGCCAGTTCCACCCAGTCGCCTTTTTTCAAGCCAAGGACCTGATCGCGACCGAGCGTTTTGGCCTTGACGCGGTGCGTCTCGCCGATGAATTCCACCGGCGCCAGGACGGCTCCGTTGTCGCGCGACCACTTGAATTTCGCATTGGCCAGCGATCCGCCGGTGTGGACCTCGACCCGATACAGGCGGTTTTCGATACCGCGGAAGCCGCCGGACTCCGGAAGCACGCACGGATTCGGCGCGGGTCCGGCGGCCT
This sequence comes from Bryobacteraceae bacterium, assembly GCA_026129905.1. Taxonomy (GTDB): domain Bacteria; phylum Acidobacteriota; class Terriglobia; order Bryobacterales; family Bryobacteraceae; genus JAHCHE01. The sequence goes on from JAHCHE010000050.1 coordinate 18,358, forward strand.
TGGCGCCGGTAGTGAGGCGGCCGCCGCCGGGCGCGGGCGGCCAGTTCGGGACCGCGCCGCAGGCGCTGTTGGCAGCCACACCCGGCTGCACACGAATTTGCGCGATGGTTTTGACGCGGGTACACGTGTCGGCGCCCTGCAAAGCCGGTTCAAGCAGCGAAGGATCTTCCACCCAGGTGATGTGCCGCTCCATCACGTGGAGGTAAACGAGGTCCTTGCGATTTAACACCGGGGCCGGCAGCGCGGGCTGCGGCAGGTCGCCCGGCTGCGTGCGGTACTGGACATCGGCTTCGAGCACGCAGAGGATGCCGTCGACATAGATGTGGCCCTTGTGAATAAGAAGGTCGGTGTTGTTGTTGATGAGGTCGATTTTGAAGCCGTCTCCCTTGGGCGCTCCGGCCTGGCCGATCACGTCGACGGCTTCGGTGCGGTTCAGGTCCGCGGCGAGATCGACATACTCGTTGAAATCGGCATCGAGTTCGACGCGGCCTTGCTGCTTGTAGAGCCGGTTAAAGCGCTTCTGCGAGTTGAAAGTGAATCGCGTGAAATCGCCTTTCAAGGATCATTCCTCCGTTCAGCTCACGTAAATAATTCCGGCCCGAGACCGAAGGGCAGATATTCATCCAGGCGGAGCCGCAGGTTGGCCTCCCGCCTGCCCTGTTGCAGAAATTGGAAGGCGCCCATTTCGCCGGCGTCCTCGCCGCCGGCCGAAATCTCCTTGGGACAAGCCGGGGCCAACTGGGCGAAGCCTGCGTCGCCATAGAGTTGGGAGACGAAGACAGGGATGACGCGGATCTCCGCCGCGGGTTTATCCGGGTCGGGCAGATCTTCCGTGACCAGGTCGGGCTGGCAGCGATAGCGGCGCGGCGTCTGGCTGGCGGAGGGGAGGTAAGAATACCGGATGCAGCCCGACTGGCCGCGGGTCACGCTGACCGTGTCCATGAAGATGCACTCGGAGATGAGATTGGTCTCGTGGAGCGAGGCGTCTTGAAGGACCGTGCACCGTTCGAAGTTCGCGAGGCCGGCCGCGGCGTATGTGCGGAGAATGCTCTCGGTAAGAGTGGCCGTGGAATTGGCCGGAGCGGTCACGCCGCCCGAAATGGTCCGATCGACGGTGAGCGCGATGGATTGGTTGCTATCCGCGATCGCCACGGCTTCGGCGAGGCCGGGCGCGACGGCGCAATGGCTGACTACCAGGAGCTTCAGATTGCCCTGAGCGCGGAATGCGGAGCGGATCCATAGCCCGCTGAGGATCACGATTCCGGAGCCGCTGCCGCCGTTGGTTACCACTTCGCCCGCGATCGCCGGGCGGCAGCGGTTCGCCGCCTGGAGCACGAGTGTCTTATCGGTGAGGTCCAACAGCAGATCCTCGGTGTAGGTGCGGTTGTCCTGGATGGTGATGGTACAGTTGGGGCGGCCCTGGCTGCGCCAATGGTTGAGTGCATCGTCGATGGCGTTGAAGTCTCCGAGTCCGACCCTGAGTTCGAGGGCCGCGGCATCGGCCAGGTTCGGATTAACAGGGTCGAGATGAAAATTCTTCATTTCGCGCAGCGCGTTGGCGGCGACGGTACTGACGGTAGCGCCGGGTTTCGCGGGCGCCAACCGGTCATACGGGCCGCCGCCGAGATCGGCGGAAAAGCCGTAGTCATAGGAGGCGGTGACGCCGCCGGACGGCTCTTCGCCGGCCGGAAAGCTGATGCGTCCAAGCAGCAGATCGACGCCGACACGGAGTGCGGGAGGGCGGTTCCACGCGTCAAGCTGCATGCAGAAGAGTTGGAACGCGGGCACGGGAGCGCCATCGCGGGCGATCCGCAGGCTGTGCATGTTGGCGGGGAACTGGACGAGATAACCGAAGTCGTTGGGCGCGGCGGCCTGTGCTGCCGTCTCGAAATTGGATTCGCCGAAGCGGTATTGGACATCGGTGGTTGGCTCTTCGCCGGCGGCGAAGGTCAGACGGCCGAGCCCCAGGTCGACGCCGAGGCGGCCGGCGGGCGGGCGGGTCCACGCGGAGAGATCCATGTACTGAAATCGAGCAAGCGGCGCCTGCGCCCCGCCGTGGCTCACCTTCAGGTTCAGCAGCGGGAAACGTAAGATGTGATCATCGGGCCCGGCGAGTTGCTCGGCCTGCAGAGGCTTTTCTCCGCGATAGGAGATCGCGGCCTGGGCAGGAATCTCGCCCGCGGCGAAGCTGATCAATCCCCGGAGAGGGTCGATTCCCACCTCGCCCGCGGCGGGTTGGGCAAAGCCGGAGAGGTCCATCGCGACAAGGTTCCCGGCCGGCCCGAAGGTGACGCCGTCACCGCGGTGGACGGAAGGCGTCACAGTGGGGTCGTTAAGTTGCGCGGGGTCGGCGAAGAACGCCGCCGGGCGGACCGGTTGGGGAACGTGGCGTTCCCCGGCGCGCGCGCCCTCGGCCAGATCTTCGGGGCGCTGGAACAGGCGCGTCCTGAAACCGAAGGGCGAGAAGTGGAAGCCATGCGCATTGGGCGCGGGTTCGCGCAGGGCGGCGCCGACCTCGACGTGGTAGTTGTTCAAGCGCCAGGCGAAGAATCCGACACGGCGGGGCGCGTACCAGCCGGAGGTGCTGCCCATCGGGCGGATATCGACGGTGTGCGCACTCTGCTCGAATGGGCTGCCGAGCAGGTCCATCGGCTCGAGTCCGCGGATATCGACGGTTTTTCCGGCATCGCGCAGGTGGTTTACGTTCTGGTTCCAGACGAGCGACTCAAAAAACGCCACCGCCCGAACGGACCATCCGGTAACGTCGCGCGCCAGCTCTTCGAGCGCCGGCAGGGTGCCTTTCCGCCGCCGGTAATAGAGGGTTCGGGCGACATCGGCGCGCTGGGTACGCTCGACGGAGTGCAGCGGGCGGTTGCCAACCAGGTCGCCGATGTAGGGAATCACCCATTCGCTACAGGTTTCAATGAAAAGATCCGCGTAGAACTGGCCGATATTGGCTTTCAGCAGGCCGGCCTGCTCCTGAACGACCGAGAGAAACGCCTGGAGGGGACCGCCCGCTTTTTCGTCGTCGATCTTGTAGATCGCCGGGAGCAGGTCGTAAAGGGAAAACATGGGGCTGTTACTCATGGCGCTGTTCCCTCCCTCAGATCGTTTCGAACTGCATCAGAAGATCGATATCCGCGGGGTCGAGCGACAGGATCTGGAACGGCTGGGCGGTCAGGACGTCCGGCAGGTCGCCGCCGGGCAGATCGCGATACTTGAAGTTGTCGAGATCGATGGCGACGACGCCTGCGACGGCCTGGGCCACGCGGAACGCGTCGCTGATGAAAGCCGGCTCGCCGAGGTCGCGGTTTTCGAACCGGAACAGATCGAGCAGGGCCGCATTCACCGCGGATTGGACGGCATCCAGCAGGTACGCGGGGTTCACCTGGACGCGCCCGGAAATGCGCACCGCCACATTCTGATGGGCCCGGATGGTGAGACGCCGATTTACATCGCGCCGGGAGTTCAGATCGGCGAGCACGCCGCGGAGCACCTCGGCGGAAAGGACCTTGCCCGCTTCGCCCGCGACGGCCACCGAGACCTCCTGCTCATTGCCGGTCCAGGAGAGGCTCGACTTGGCTTTGGCCACGGTGGAAAGCTCGCGCGCGGCATCCTCGAAGTCGGTGAGGGACACGATTCTGCCGAACGTGCGCACGGTGTTCGGAGCATTGGCGCGGGCGGTCTCGAGGGGCTCGGGGGCCGAGCCGCCCGAAGCGACGGCTGGATTGACCACGGACTTGAGACCGACCGGACGGTCGAGCAGCGTGGTGATGGAGGCGGCGCGCACGTTGCCGTCAGGACCGAGGCCCTGGCGGTACTGCGCGACTACGTTGTTGCGGCCGCTCGGGAGGCGCGAGCCGGGCTCGCCGCCGAACTGGACGGTCATTTTGGCGTCGTCAGCGACCGCGGTGGCGTACACGCGCGCGTCCGGCGCCTCCCCCAGCAGGGTGACCACTTCTTTCCAGAGGACGCCGTCGACGCGAACCTGCAACGTGTTCGCGACCCCGTGCGGGGCGCCCGGCTGGGGGATGAAGGTCACCGGGGTTTTTCTCAACTGGAATTTCTGGAGGCGGGAGGAGGCGTCGCCGTTGCCGAGCACCTCGTCCTTCACGGTTTCCCCATGCGTCGCTTTGGCGACATTGCCGAGCAGGACGCAGGTGTCCGTGGAAAAGCAGCGCGAGGGCGCGGGCGTGAAGGCGATCACCAGGTGATCGGCTGAAACGGTGGCGGAATCGACGGCGGCGATGTGCGGATCGCCCTTCTGGTCATCAAGAATGATGCTGCGCTTGAGCGGGTAGGCGGGCAGGACGTCGACGGGGATGTAGACGCGGTTGCCGCAAATCTCCGGCGGATATTCGGATGTCGCGAACTGAATGGGCGCGCCGGTCAGTTCGTAAAGGGTAATGTTGCGGAGATCGACCTGGCTGAGGCCGACGGGAACAGAGCCGGTCAACTGCAATTGCACCTGGGTGACGGTGGCCTCAATGGCGCCGCGGCTGGCGGGGAGGGGCGCGGCGGAAATCACCGTGCCCTTGCGGACGAAGCGCTGGGCCGTATTCGAAGTGGTGTGCGCCACGAGCATTTCCGCGCCGGGTTTGAGGTCCTCGACAACGGTTTCGAGCGAGAAGCCGCTGGTTTGGGCAGCGATGAGGAAGCTGGGTGTCTGGATGACCCACCGGATGCCTCCGGGAACGGTGGAGTCCGCGGTGGGGACCGTGAACTTGCTGGGGGCCTGGCTGCCGAAGAGGCGGAATTGCCGGCCGTAGGGGCGGGCCTCCGGATTGGCGAAGCTCCCCTTGACCGGCAGCGTCCACTGGAGGCGGATGCCGGCAGCGGCGCTGGCGACGGCGGCGATTTCTTTGTTCTCAGCAATCCGCGTGTCGAAGATGACAACTTTCATGCCGGGGCTGAGGAGCTTGGGCCGAGCGGGCTCATTGACGAGCGTTCCGCCGGTTCGACCGGGCGCAAAGGGGACCACGGCTTGCGGCTGCGGGAACACGCGCAGGCGATTCCAGCTCGCGTTGGCCTCGATCGCCTCGATGGTCTCGAACTTTTGCGGCTTCTCGTTCTGACCCGGAATCGACTGGGCTTTCAGGCCCACCGGAATAGTCAAAGTCTTCTGCTTATCGAGCGTAAAGGCCAAGTGAACTATGGCCGCAGCCCCGGGTCCCAGGCGATAGTCAATGGCGGCGGCGAGGCGCATCACGTTTTCGCGCTGGGTGGCGGTGCGCAGGTAGGCTTCGTTGGCGATGCGCTCCTGGTAGAAGGTGAGGATATCAGCGAGGTACGCCCAAAGGTCGAGAAACTGCATTCCGAAGTCGCGGGGAGAGCGCGCCGTCCAGGCCTTCAATTCCGGCCTGGCAGCGGCCGCCACAAGCATCGCACGCATGAAGGTGGAGTAGGTTCCTAGACGATACTGGATGGCCGGCAGCGCCGGGCGGTTGTCGATGGGCTCGGCCGTCTGAGGGCCCTGGCAGCAGCCGCAGCCTCGTTCGTCGAAAGTGCTCATTGTCCACCCTCCATTTGGATTGTGATGACGCCGCGCTCGGCGAAATTCGGATCGTTGTCGCAGCGGATCACCTCGGCGCGGCCTACGCGGACGGAGCCGGCGGCCAGTTCGCCGCTGTCGCTTTTGCCGAAGCGCTGGAGTTTTGTGACCCTCGCCGATCGCACGCCATCCACTGCCGTGATGGCGGCATAGAGCTGGCTCAGAAACACAGGTTGACCGAAGGTCAACCGGTCGGGGTGGAAGAATGCCTTACGGCCTCCGGAGAGCTCGCCCGTGCCGAGTTCACGTAGCAACGCCTGGTACACGTCGGTCCGGAAATGATCCGGCTCCGTGCAGACGGTGACCGCGATATCGAGCGGGACGTAGATGGGCGGGCTGATTTCGAGGTCGTAGCCGGTCTGGGCGAAGCGCTGGACCCAGGCGGCGATGCGGCTCCGCAACTCGGGCCTGAGATCGCCCTGACCGGCGGGGTCGATGGTGAGGAAGACGGTGTGCCAGGTTCCCGTCCACCGGAAGGTCGCCACGGCCTTGGAGACCTCGGGCAATTGTTGCGCGGCCCGGGCATAGTCGTCCTCGGTGACGGCGCGGAACAGGCCGGTGCGGAGGCTCGCGGGCGCGGTCAGCTTCACGTCTTCGATGGGTTCGGGCGGGCTGCCGCCCCAGGCGGGCAGCGGATTGCGGACTGACTTGGTCACGGCTGCGTTCTGGACATTGCCCGGATCGATGACGTGCACGATGGAATTCGATGAGACGTCGAACAGAGGACCGAGACCGGTGTGGTAGGTCACGTCGAGGATCTCGTCGGGCCGGACGTTTCGTCCCGCAGTGTCGTCGCCGAAACGAATTAGGCCGCGACCCTGGTTGTCGATTTCGGTGACGAAGTGGGCATCGTTAGGATCGCTATCGAGCAGCGTCTCGACGGCTTTCCAGCCTTCGATGGCGACCGCCGGGGCGGCCTGGCGAGGATCGACCTGGAGCAGAGCGGAAGCCGGGGCCGCTGGATCGGAGGTCTGCCACTGGCTGAGCGGGGCTTGCTCGAGCAGGATGGGCGAGGCGACATTCTTAAGCTGAACGTGAAGGCGCCGGCCATGATGCGCGATGCCGATATTGCCGCTGGCCTCGAGCACGCTGGCGACGGGTGTGCCGTTCAGCGTGAACGAAAGGCAGAGCGGTTGAACGAGGGCGTCGGCGGAATCCCAGGCAACCCGGGTGAGCGGGGTGGCGGTGAGCGGATCGGTCAGTTGGGTGACGGCGGTCAATCGCACCACCTGGCGGTGTGCCGGGTCGGCATCCTGGGACAGGCCGGTGGCGAGGCCCTTCACCTCTTCGAGTAACAGGAGGTCGCCCGGTTTCAGCGGCCGCGAACCCTCCAGGTCGGCCGTGGTAGCTCCCTTCGGAAGGCAGCAGTCGTTCCGGCTCCACGAATGAAGTGGAATTTGCGTGAGGCCGGGATCGGCGACCACGGTGCGTTCGAGCTCGAAAACGACGCCAGCGAGCTCGAGCGCGGCCTCGGCGTCCGCGGTTGGAATCACCGGCGGGGCGGGCTGCCCTTTCAACAACGCGCCAATTCTGGTGAGCAGTTGCGTGCCCGCTGGAATCTCGCCTGCCTTGTCGACTTCGAAGGCGACGAAAGCGCGGGAGCTGGCTCCTTCATGCATCCTGTAATCGATGAGGCGCGCGTGGCGGCGGACCGAAATGCGCTGGCGCGCGGTTTCCAGGTACGCTTCGTTGGCAACGGCGTCCTGGTAGTAACTGAGATAGTCGGCGGCGTAGGCGAACAGTTCGGCGATGGCGATACCGAAGTCGGCCGAGCGGCGCTCGCGCCAGTCGGGATTGGTGAGGGAGATGCGATCGATCAGGGCCTGGCGAAAACTGGCGTAGTCCTTCGCCATGTAGTCGATCGCGGGGCCGGTTAGGACCGGAGGCTCGCAGGTGAACAAGGGTTTACAGTCGAACTTGCTCGGACAGCCGGCCTTGAAACTGAAGACCACTTCCGCGAAGGCGGGATCCATCTGCGGATGATCCACGCGCAGGCGGTAGTCGCTGAAATCGCCAGGCTGGGACACGGGCAGTTCGATGACGTCACCGCTGCGCACGGGGTCGCCGAGCGTGATTCCGCGGACGCGCACTCCGCCGGTGAGGACGAAATGGTCCTTTGCGAGGCTGTTCAAGAACGCGCCGAAGTTGGGATCGGCGGCCTTGTCCTGAAAATGAACTTCAACAACACGCTGATTCTCGGCGGGGGGATCGGTTCGCACTTCGAGGAAATCGATGCCATAGAGGCCGGCTTTGGCGCGGAGCGCCGCGCGCCGTTCATCATCGCCGCACAACAGATCCTGGAAGCGCGTCATAGGGTGAAACTGTCCTCGATTCGCTCGCCGGTGTCTTTGCGGATGTAGCCGACCTCGACGGTGATGGTCTCCTCGCGGCTCTGGATGCGGACGAACTGTACCTGGATAATGTCCGAGAGCCAGCGTTCGAGCGAGCCCTGGACCACGAACTGGGTGGCCGTGGCGAGGGCATCGCTGTTCGGCATGAAGACCAACTGGCGCAGCCCGCAGCCGAAATCCGGGCGGTTCACGCGCTCACCGGGGCTGGTGAAGAGCACCTGGTAGATCAGGTCGCGGACGTGATCGTCCGGGGTGGCGTTGGCCACGCGGCCGGAGCTTTCAAAGCGGAACGGATAATCGGCGGTTACGGCCATTGCTCTACCTCTTGCTGATCTCCGGAGTCACAGTCTGTCCGGAAGGATTCACCGGCAGTTTCACGGTGATGGCCTTTCGTTTTTTCTGGAGGTGATTGATGACGCCGCGCGCGATCGCGACGAACAGCATGCGGCGATCTTCCGGGTTCGCGGTGGGCAGCGGTTCTTTGCCGTTTTCGGCGAGCACTGCGTTGTAAGCGAATTCGATCTCCTCCGCCATGCTGTCGGCGAAATCGTTGATGGTCCCACCGTAGAGTTGGTTATCTGCGCCCATTGATCACCCCGTTTTCACCTTGAGAGAAAGCAGCGAGGGCGTTGGCGGCGGCAAGGGAGGCGCGGGCGGCGCCGGGGTCACCGGCAGGACGCCCGCGGCCAGCTCGCCGGGATGGAGGTGGGCGTTGAACATCGTCACCAACTGGCTGAGGTAGCTCATCAGCTCGTCGCCGAATACCAGCGGGTGTGACGCAGCGTCAACCAGTTCGATCTGCGGCGCCTCGACCACTACTTTCGTCTGCGCCTGAATGGTAATTTTGCCGCTTTGCGCCTCGATTTTCAGCAAATTGGCGCCGTCGCCGTCGCTAATAGAAATGGTCTGCGAATCATCATTCAATGAAACCAGCAGCCCTTTCTCCGATTGGACGATTTTCACCGGCGGCGCGGCCTCCGCGCCGCTCTCGTCCTTGGGAAGCTGGCCGCTGCTCCAGAAGCAGCCGGTCCAGACGGGGAGGGACTGGTCGCCGGCTTCGAACTCGATCCAGACGCCGGCGCCTTCCGGAGGCAAGGTGAACTGGCCCATGGCGGGACCGGCGAACGGGAGGCTCGGCAGGCCCAGCCGGTTTCTTCGGCGCCCAAGACCGCGGGCACCTTGGCCTTGATGCGCCCCAGTTTCAGCGGGTCGTTCACGTCGCTGACCACGCCGCGATACTTGCCGTAGAAGCGCGTTGCGTGGCGGTCCGTGCCGTACAGCGTGTCGGCCGGGATCATAGAGCGTTGTCCTCCTGAAAGTTCTCGCGGCCGGTGAGGCCGAGGGCGTTTCTGCGGATGGAAAACCGCTGGGTCCAGCCTTCGGCGGTGAAGATGTGCAGGACGCGATCGACATAATAGGCGCCGCTGAAGAGGCGTCCGACGCCCCGCACCGTCACCGGGCGCTTGGCGCGCAAAACGGCGCCGTACGTGGAGGCGTTCAACTCGCCCTCGGCACGGATGGCCCACGCCGACCGATCCACCACGGCCTGGGCGGCGGTCTGCAATTCACCGGACCTGGCGAGGCCGTTGCCGGTGAGCAACACCACGCGCGGGCGATCGGCGGTCACCGCCGCGCCGCTGCCCAGACCTTCGTCGCTCTGCCGCTCGCTTTCCGCCGGTTGATCGGAAAGCGATTCGGCCTCCAGTCCTTTCACCTTCACCGTCACCGGCCGCAGCATGTCGTTGCGAACCGTGAAGGCCGAGACATTGGTGTCCTGCCCCATGTTCACCGTCAGCACCCCCTGCGGCTTCTGATCCGTTTCCGGGGGGTGGAAGTGGCCTTCGATCTCGCCCGAGGGCGAGGTCGACGTAGCATTCGTAGCCGTTGCGCCTGGCCAGTTGCTGGAGAAACTGGATGTCGGCGCCGCGCTGGGTGGTGCGCTGTTCGTTGTCCTGGCGGGCGGGCTGGGAATCCTTGACTCTCGCGGTAAATCCGTATTCGGAGAAGATGGTGGAGGCGATGTCGCTGTCGGCCATGTCGGGCCAGGGGCGGACCTTTTCTTCGAGGTTCATGAGGACCGTCGGGTCCATCGCCACAACCGTGAGCGCCGTCTGACCCGGTTGCGTGGAGAAGTTGACCTGAGTTTCGATGACGTAGGCTTTGATCAGCGACTCGGTAGCGTTTCCGATACGGCCTTTCACCTCCAGGCTTGCGAGGCGCGGGAACATGTCGTCGTCCATCACCGTCCAGCCCGAACCGTCGGGCCGCACGCCGATGGTCAGCTTGATGCGCAACAGGTCGGCCATTTCGGAGTGGTCCTCCACCTGAAGGGTCTGGATCGACGAAACCAGAGGCTCCGGCGCCGGCGTGCCGTTGATGACCAGCGTGTAGGCGATGGCTTGAGAAGTTGCCACGGCTCAACCTTCCGATGGGGGAATCAGGATGATGCGGCCGGCCTGCTCGACGAGTTCGTCGGGCCACAGGACCTGGTTGGCGTCGGCAATCCGCCAGAAGCGCTCCGGATCGCGGTAGTAGCGCTGCGCGATGTGGTCGAGGCGCTCGCCCTGGTGTACGAGGTGGCCGGCCTGGGCGCCGGCCGGCGGAATCAGGCGCGTCTTTTTGTATTTAATCTCGCGGCCGCCGGGACCTTTCATGGTGAGGTCTCCGACGTTGGCGTAGCGGCTTCCTTTGAAGAACATGGCATTGGCTCCTAGGCGTTCGGCAGCAACTGGCGGATGGATTCGGCCTGGCGTGAATCGGATTGAAACTTGCCGGCCTGCTGCTCCTTGTTGCGTTGATAGGAAAGATAGGAATCGTAGCCGATGGTGTCTTTCTTGAGTTCAAGGTAGGTCAGCACCTTCAGAGAAAGGTCCACCTTGGCGCGGATGGGGTTCAGGTTTACATCGAAGCCCTCCTCGTTGATGGAGAAGCTGGAGAGCAGGACCGGGACGACGCGGGTCTTGCCCCAAACGAGCAGGACCAGCGGCAGGTCGGCCGGGCTGATCTGGGCCTGGCCCTTGCCGGCTTGCGTCTCGATGTCGTGGACCAGGGAGGTGGGCGGGTAGAGCAGCATTTCGAGGGTGGAGAGGATCGGGTAGAGGCCGTTCTCCACGACCACCTGGTTGCGGTCGGGCTCGGCAAGCTGGTCGGCGGCGTCGAGCACGACGGTGAGCTGGATGGACTCCGACGGGGGACCCGCGGCGCGCAGCACATCTTCCTTGCTGGCCTGCGAGCTGCCGCCCTTGGATTCCACCGCTTTCTTTTCGAGCGTGCGTTTCATCTGCTCGGGGTTGTATTGAAAGGCGATGACGTGAGGCTGGGCGCCGGGCGTCTGCGAGTCGTAGGCGACCAGCGCGCCTTTGAGGAATTTGGGGCTATTGGTGAAGTCGGATGGCATACATTTCTCAACCCAAACCCTGGACGTAAATCCAGGTTACGGTTACTTTGCTCGCCACTTTTCCCTTAAGTTGGTCAAATTGCGCCTGCAACTTTCCTTTCGCCGCCTCCGCCGCTTTCGGAGCTATGATGACGTAGTGAATTTCCAGGTCTTTCAAGGAAACCGTGCCGGCCGGAAACCTTGAATAAACCTCCTGGGCCGCGATGATCGTCCGGTACAACTGGCTCTCCTTGTGGCCCTGGGACAGCTCTCCGTCCAGGGTTGCCTCGATGTTGACGCTTCGAATCAATTGCCCTCCCGCCATCTCCACGACAACGGCATCGGGTTTCGGTTTGTTGATCTCCACGGCCGCATGCGCGGCTAGCTGCTTTTCCGCGCTTTCGACACCGGCGAATCCCGGCGCCAGGGGACCTTCACTTTTCACGGGATACTGGCGCTCCCCGAGGAATGCCCGTCCAGCCGGGGCACGGCTTGGATCGATGTTCGGGTTCGTCGGCTCCAGCCTCCCTCGGGACGACCCTTGGCCGAGGAAGCGGAAGGCGCCACCACCCTCGAGGCCGGGCGCCAGGCCGCTCAAAGCCCCGCCGACAACGGCGGCCTGCGCAAACTCGGCGGGCTTCATGCCGCCGGTCATGCCCGATCTCGAAGGAGGGCGATCGATTCCCGGCAGGGCGGCGATCTTGTTTGGATCGATATTCAGGTCGCTCACGTGGACCGTCAGTTCCTTAAAGGAGACATTCGCGGGGAGATCAAAATCGGGGTTAATGTGGCCCTTGATGATATAGGCGCTGCCTTGCTGATTGAGTGAAAGCCCCTGCCACCCGTACCGCAGTTTCAAGTAGGCAAGGCGCGCCTTCATCACCAGCGGCCGCGTCCCCTTCGCGAGGGCCTGTTCGACAGAACTCTTCGTCTTCGCGATCGCCTCCTCTATTTTCTTTTGCTTCTTCTTTTTCTTGTCCTCGTCTTCCTTTCGTTTGGCTTTGCCTTTCTTGTCTTTTTTCTTTTTTCCGAAGAGCTTTTCTTTGACCTTTTTGAATGCGCCTTTGATCTTTGCCGCGACCTTTTTGAAGGCTCTCTTGACAGCGCCGGCGACTTTCTTGGCGACCGCCTTGAGCTTTTCAAGAATCCTCTTCGCGATGGCCTTGATTTTGCCGCCGATTTTGGCGGCGGGGCCGCGGAGGTTGCGGATCAGCCAGTTGGCGACGAAGTCGATCACGACGATCGCGGAGCCGGCCAGAGCCTGGGCGAATTGAGGGCCGGCCGAGCCGGTCTTGACGGCTTTCAGGAACGAGACGAACTTCTCGATGGCCTGGAGGATGCGGCTGATGGCGCCCCAGGCGGCCTGGAGGCCTTCGATGATGGCCATCAGCGCACCCGCCGCGGGCACGATCATAGCGACGAGCTTCTCGACCAGGATTCCAATCAGCGCGACCGGGATGGCGGCTTTTAAGCCCTCGAAGGCCATTTTGCCGACATCGGCCAGTTTGATCCCGCCCTTGAGGAGGATGTTGAAGATCGCCATCCCCAGCCCGAGCACTTCTTCGAGCTTGGAATTGAACCAGTTCTTTACCGCCTCTTTGAAGGCTTTCCACAAGTGGTTCTTGATGCCGTCAATGACGGCCGCGCCCAGGTTGGAAAGCCACTTCATCGGGCCGGAGGCAACGTCCTTGATGATGGCAGCCAGCACACCCAGCAGAGCGATGGCGGCTTGCGCGATCCTGATCGCCCCCTGGACGGCGTTGGCGACGACGTCGATGGCCGCCATGTACGCCTTTTCGAGCAGGTTCAACAAGCCTTCGAGCGCGGCGCCCAACAGGTCCAGCAGCTTGTTGATGCCTTCCTTGAGGGCGTCGGCGAGCCTGTTGACGGTGTCCTCGGCCGCTTTGACTTTGTCCTGAATGTAGCCGCGGAACTTGTCGCGCAGTTCGGGGAAGGCTGCCAGCGCGACGTCGCCGATGGCGATCAGCGCTTTTCCGGCCAGCCGGATGGCGCTGATGATGGCGTTCCGGGCGAGATCGATGGCCGCCGCCGCGAGTTTCTTCACACCGTCGATCAGCGTCTTCAGCGCCTTTCGAGCCAGGTCGAAGACCGCGTGGACGGCTTTCTTCAGACCCTCGAAGAATGCCTTGGCTTTGGAGGCGATCCAGCCGAGGATGCCGCCACTCGATTCGGACTTGGCCTCGGCTTTCTTTCTTTCGGCATCCGATTCCGCTTTTTCCTTGACCTTGGCTGCGTCGGCATTGCCTTTCTCGATTTCCGCGGCGGCGTCACGGTTGCCTTTGTCGCGCTGCGCCTCGACCTCGCCCGACATCGTTTCCTGGGCGGCGTCGGCGTCGCCTTGGGCTTTGTCGACGGCCTGCTGCTGGCCCTGGCTCCACTTGCCGCGAAGCTGCTGGACCTGTCGCCCGGCGGAATTGCGGGCATCCGACTGTTGCGCGGCGTTCTCGCGCTCCAGTTCCCCTACCTTGGTTTCGTGATCGGCCTTTTCGTGTTCGACGGAGGCGGCGTGCTCTTCTTCGCCCGCCTGCATGTCGGAGGATGCCTGCTGCGCCGAGGCGCGGACTTCGTCGCCCTGCTTTTCCTCGGCGACAATGGCGGTCGTCTCGTCGTCCACCCCGGGCGGCGCGGCGCCGGCTGCTCCACCTCCACCTTCCGGAATCTTCGCGGTTAAAGTTTCCTTGGGGACCACGGGGTAAATTTCGTTCTCCCCCATGGGCTCGGCGGCGTCCTGCGCGCCCTGCTGCTGTTGCTCGACAATGCTCTGGTCGAGCTTGGCGCGCTGGTCGGCGGCCTGCTGCGGATTGGCTTCGCCGACGAGTTCGACCGTGGGCGGCGGTCCGGCCGTCTCGCTCAACGCAGGATCGGTGGTGGGGACCTCGTCCACCGCCGCCTCGACGTTATCCGCGTCGGCCTGGGTGAGCGTGCCGCCTTCACCTCCACCTTGAATAGGGGGCGGGCTCACCTGGTCTGTCGGAGACGGGCCGGGGTCGGGCAGCGGTTCCGGCGCCTCCACCGGAACGGCCTCGCCTTCGGGCGTCTCTTCGACCTTGGCCTTCCCCGCTGGGCCGCCGGGGAATTCGATCGGGCCTTCGCGCGTGCGGGGCGATCCCGAAGGCCGTTCCATGCTGGGGGCGTTGGCGGCGAGGCCGGAGCGTTCCGTGCCCATCGTCCCGGACACCGCGGTCTGCACGCCGGCGAGAGATCCAGAGATCTGGCCCACTTTGAGCCCGCTGATCGCGCTCACTGCGGCCACTGGGGGCAGGGACTCGACCTTGGGCGGTTCCGGCTCCGGCTGTTCCGCGATCGCCCCGCCGCCGCCTCCACCGCCGCCGGACGGCTCACCACCGCCGGCTCCTTCGGCGAGGGAATTCAGGCCGGCGCGCGCTTCGGCGGGATCGAGCTCGGCGCGTTCGGCCGGTGGAAGTTCCTGCTCCTCTTCGGCCGGGGCGACGGCCTCAGCGCCCTGGGGATTGCGGGCCTGCTCCTGACGTTCCTGCTCCGCCTGCCTGATCGCCTCCTGGTCCTCGGAGGCGGGCTGTTTCTTGAGGTCGGCTTCGGATTCGGTCTTGACGTCGGCTTCGGGAGGCTCGAGCTCCTTTTCCTCTTCTTCGGGCGCGGCGGCGCCGGCTATCTTCTCCTCCGTCGCGTCCGCTGCCTCTTCCTCGGGAGATCGTTCGGCCGGGCCTTCCTCGACGGCCGCCTCAGCGCCGCCACCCCCAACTACCCCAGCGCCGGTCGCGACCACAGCGGGTCCGCCCTGTGCGGCAGCCTGCCGCGCGGGCGCTCCGGGCGCGATCGGGGCTTCCGTTCCGGGACCTTTCGCTTCGGCTGGAAGCGCGGAAAGCGCCCGTGAGGCCTGATCCTGCCCCGGCTGGGAGGCGCGGCCGGCGGCGAGCTGCGCTTTCTGGTCTTCCGCGGCCTTGCCCGCCTGTGCCGCTTTAGAGGCTTCTTCTTCGCCTTTGGCTTTATCCCGGGCGCTTTTTTCGGAGGCTTTCTGTTCGGCGGGTTTCTCGCCCCTGGTTGTGTCCGCCTTTTTGGCCTTGGCCGCTGCTTTTGCGGGTTCCGGTCCAGGCTTTTTGTCTTCGGGCTTCCTGGCCTCTTCGGCGGGTTTCGGCTTTTCGGGAGCCTCCCCTGGGGCGCGGGCCTCGACCTTCTCTTCTTCGGGGGCCCCTTCCTCTTCGCCGGTCGGTTCTACTTCGGGCGCTTCCGGTGGAGCCAGTTCCTCCGGCGGAGGGCCGGGCTGGATCTCTTTCGGCGGCGCCTCGGGACTGCGCGGGCCGGCCTCTAGGGTCACCTGCTCGATGCGCTGGAACTGCGTCCCGGAAACCTTCTCCTGAACGCGGCCCAGCACCGCGGCGCGCTCGCCGGATTCCATGCCATTGAGATCCGCCCGTGTGCGACCGGACTGGTCGAACGGATCGGCTTCGAAGCGGGAGACGACCTGGTTCGCTTTCGCGTCCGGAGTCTCGGGTTCCTGGGCCGGGGGCTTTTCTCCGCGGGGGCCCCTGGCGGCCAGCATCCGGAGGGTTGCCTGATTGCCCATTGGGAACTGGCGGTCAGGGGGCTTTTTCGCTTTCCTGGAACGGTCCGCACGTTCGGCCGCACCCTCGCGGGTCGGAGCCGATCGGCGGATGCGCTCCATGACGGGCATAGGCTACGTTCGTCCTCCCAGCGCGCGAACCACTTGCTCGGCGACCATCCGCGGCAGCCCGCTTCCCGGCGACGGCGGCAGCTCTCCGCCCTGCACGCGAGTCTTGCTCTCCAGGCCTTCCGGCAGCCCGGCGCTGGCAATCAAGCGCGTTAACTCCTGCTCGATGCCCCGGCGCAGGGATTCGGCATCGCGGGGATCGATGGCGTGCGCATCCACGACGATCCGGTCGATGGAAACCCGGGTCACCGCCGGCCTCCATAATGGCGGCCGAATTCGGACTCGGTCACCAGCTTGTCGATCTTCGAGTATTCGCGGTGGACGGCGTGCAGGACATCGTCGAATTCGATTCTGCCGCCGCGCTCGGCGGCCAGAAACGCCGCATTTAGCGCGATGTTGCGAATATTGCCGCCGGCGATCTCCAAACGCGCGAGAAAATCGAAATCCAGCTCGCCCCGCGGCGCATCCTCGGGAAACGATTTGAACCAGATTTCGCGGCGATGCGCGGCATCCGGGAACGGGAAATCCACCAGAAATCGCAGGCGGCGGAGGAAGGCGCGGTCGAGCGCGGACTTGCGATTGGTGGCCAGGATCGCCAGGCCGCGGTATTCTTCCATCCGCTGGAGCAGGTAGTTGACCTCGATATTGGCGTAGCGGTCGTGGGAGTCCTTCACTTCGGTGCGTTTGCCGAACAGGGCGTCGGCTTCATCGAAGAACAGGATCGCGCCGCTCTGTTCGGTCGCATCGAAAATGCGCCGCAGATTTTTTTCGGTCTCGCCGATGTATTTGCTGACCACGCCGGCGAGGTCGATGCGATAGAGGTCGAGAGCGAGGTGATTCGCCAGGACTTCGGCGGACATCGTTTTTCCGACGCCGCTCGGGCCGGAAAACAGCGCGCTGATGCCGCGGCCGCGACGGAGGTCCCGCGCAAAGCCCCAGCGTTCGTACACCTGCGCGCGGCGAGCCACCTGCGCGCCGATCTCGCGCAGTTGCTTTTCCGTGTCGGGCGTAAGCACGATGTCGTCCCAGGAATGAGCGGGCGCCAGCCTCTGGGCGAGGTCCTCCATACGCCAGCCGGATTGCGCGCGGCAGGCGTCCCACAGGTGGGCTGCCGCCACGGGCCCTGCGCCGTTTGATCGCGTTCGGGCGTCTTGCGCGGCTCGCGCGATTGCCTCGGGACCGAGATCGAACTGCTCGACGAGGTCCGCCAGTTCGCTCTCAACCGCGGCCGCATGGTCTCCGAGTGTGGCGCTCCACATCTGGACCTGGAACTTGCGGCCTGGCCGCTCGACCGCGGAGACGAGGAACCCGCGGCTGGACGCCAGACGTTCCGCGCTGTCGACGGCGATCGGGGCTTGCACTCGTTCCACCCATTCGAGGAACTTTGCGGCCGCCTGCTTCTCCCCCGGGTCGCCTTCCGGCGCCTTGAGGAAATAGGCCAGGCTCGCCAGCCGTGCTTCGCGCACGGCGATCCGCAGGGTCGCTTCGCGATCGCCCGCCTCCGAAGGCAGCCGTTGCGGATCCACCTCGATGAGCCGCCGGCCCAGGCGCCTGAAAACCGCGCGCGCCACCAGGAGCTTGCCGCAATCGGCGGGGCCCGTGAGGTTCAGGGAATCGCACGCACCGCTTTCCATCCGCTTGTGCAGATCCTCCACGAGCGACTGCTGGGCGCCTGGCAAGGCGATCGCCGGAGCCTCCCTGGTGAGTCGCACCAGCCGCGGGTCGAGCGCGTCGGAGCCGGCCAGGAATTCACGGATCCGGTCGTCCAGCTTCAACGGCCGGGCATGAAACGCGGCGCCGGCGTTCGGGCCTTCTTCGACGGCAACCAGTTCGAACCTCCGGAGTGGCGCGGCCTCCTCGAGGCGCCTCTGGGCGGCGAACCGCGCGGCAGCCCCATCGGTGAACAGGGCCAGCGCGATTTGCGCGGTAGGATATTTGCGCGCCGCGTCGTCCTGGGCATAGGCGTACAGGATTTCGATACTCGGGTCGAAGTCGGGCGCGGCTGCCAGCATCACGAGGTCGCAGTCGAAGGCCGTCAAATCAAACGCCCGCGCGAGCGCGCCCATGGGCATCCGCTCGCGCAACGCCGCAATGCTCGCGGTGACATCCTCGATCCGACAGTTCTCGGGCCAGAGTCTTCGAAACTCGGCTTCCTGGTCGGGATCCAGTCCGCCTTCGAGCAGCCGGTCCGCCCATTGGTCGGGAATCGCGGCGCCCTGGTAGTTATCGCCCGCCTCGACGGACCAGCGGGTGCGAAGCCAGGCAATGTGGCGCTTCAATAGCAAACGCAACCTGCGGCACTCGAGGCGGTAGTAGCTGGGAAGCTCGGTCACGGCTAGATCACCAGGTTGTGCACATCGAAGCTCTCGGCGCCGTTGACCCGCACGCGCACGGGATAGGTCCCGGCGGGCAGGTTCGCCGGCGCCGGCAGGACAATATGATCGGTCTCGCTCGTCGTGTATGCCGCCGGTGGGACCACTCGATCGCCCACCAGGGTCATGCACTCCTTTCCGTCCTGAAACAGCCGGACGCCGTGCGGGTCCAGTTGCGGAGGGTTGCCCGCCGTCACCGTGAGTTGGGTGACGCGCGGAACCAGGACAAACACCGAGAGGTTCGAGGAGACCCCGCGGTGCGGCACGGGCGGGTCACCCAGAAGAATATCGACCGAGACCCGAATGGTAACCGGACCCGGCTGGAGCGCGGCGATATCGGGAATTGTCGCTTCCATCCGGTTCGGCTTTTTCGAGACGATCGAGGCGGTTGCGTCCTCATCGTTTAGCAGCAGGCGCGCGTCGCCGGAGAGGTTCTGGCCTTTCAGCGCCAGCCGGTCGCCGATTCGCGCGTAAGCGACGCGTTCGCGGTTGGTGGCATCGCCCTGGCGGATGACGAGCGCCTCGTCGATGCGGGGTCTGGCGATGGGCGCCACCACGACGCGCACACCACCGCCCGGGCCTTCGCCTATCAGGCCCGGCGCGCTCCGCTGGATGCGGCTTTGGATCTGGACGACGGTGGCCTTGTAGCCCACGGACAGGCGGTACGGCGTGTTCAGGGCGACCCAGACTTTCGTGACATCTTCAACGGTCAGCGGCTCGAGGGTGATCTTGGCGGGTTCCACCGCGTCCTCAAGCGATGGATCGAGAATGTCGCCCACCAAGTAAGGATGATCGTGTAAAGCGCGCATGGCGTCGCCCATAATCTGGTGCGCCTCAATCTGGTCCCCTTCGTCGGATTCCGCGTAGGCGGTCAGCAGGTAGTGGAGATCGAGCACCACCGGCGGATGGCCGTATTCGCCCGCGCCCGCCGCACCCGGCAGGTCCTGGTTTTTCAGGTACGGACACTCGGTGACCTGGTACAGGAAGAGATTGACGCGCTTGCCTTCGGCGTCCTGGTCGGGCAGGCCGACGGTGATTTTCACGCGATCGTCGGAGGCGACATCGGCCCGGTTCAGGAACATGAATGTTTCGAGCAGGTTCTTGATCGAGCTGGAAACTCCCTGGATCGCGCGGTAGTCGCTCATCGTCGCTTACTCCCGAAACCATGCCGAGTACTGCCGGACGGACCGGTAGGCCTCGAATCCCTCAACCGGCTCGCTGGGCGCGGGCTGCGGCTCCGGCGCGCGCACGGCGGCGGGAGGCGGCGGGGCCGTGCGGATCTCGATGGAGCCGATCTTCACCTCGACGTTATTTTCCGGCTGGGAAACCTTGGCGGCAGGTGGAACCTGAAGAGGCGCCTCCGGCAGCGGGGCGGGACGGAGAACCGGTTCGGGCGGGCGAACGGTGTCCGCTTCTTCAGGAATCTCTTCGCGCCGCGACGGTGTGAGCTTTACCGGCGGCGGCTGCTCGACGGTGCGCGGCGTCAAGGCAGGTGCTCCACCGCGCGCGGGCGGGGCGCTCGGGGCCGGCGTCATCGCGGGCTCGCGGTGGGGTTGGTGGGCTGCCGCCGCCCGGACAGGCGGCGACTGCGCCTGCGGACGCGGAGCCTCTGCCGGCATCCGCCGCTCGACGACGACCTCGCGAAGCGCTTCCGCCAGTGCGGGCGGCGTTTCTCGCGGGGCTTCTGCCGGGGCGGGGCGTATCATTGACGGATGCGCCTCGATGCGCCCGGTCGGCGGGACGGCTTCTGTGCGCACCTCGCGCTCGACCACTTTCTCGCGAACAATCGCTTTCTCGCGGACGACTTCGCGAACTTCGACGGGCGGCGCAGCAGCCGGTTCCCGGAGGATCTCGCGATGCTCCAGGTGAACCTCGCGGGTGTGTTCGGCCGTTGCCGGAGGCGGCAGGGGCGGCGGCAGTTCGGACAGACGAGCCACGGGTGCAGGTTGCGGGCGCGGCCCCGGTTCGGGCGGTTTGGCGCGAGGCTCGAAGGGGCGGACTTCCGGATGGGGCGCGGGAAGCGGTCTCGGCGGCGCAAGCTGTTCGTCGACAATCTCTTCGAGCCGGGGTTCAGCGATCTCGGGTTCGTTCCACGAGGGCGGGACCTCCGGGGAGGTCAGGACGGGAACGCCCGCACCCCGCAGCGCCAGATTAATGAGGAAATCGCTCACCTGCGCACCTTATTCCAGTGCCTCCATCAGCATGTCGAGGTACCGTTTGCGTTTCGACGGGGTCAGCCCCAGGATTTCCGATTCGCCCCAGTGATAGTAGAAAGCCAGGAGGTGGACTTCGCGGTACAGTCCTCGCGACCGCATGGCCGATTCTTCAAAGAGGAAGGCGCCGGCGTCGAGCAGGGAGGTGAAGGCCTGGCCGCATTCGGGACAAGCGAGATTCAAGCGGATCTCCGCCTGCGGGTCCAGGTCGGCCATCCACGCGCTCACCACGTTCAGCGCCGTGTCCGGCAGTTCGCGCTCGTCCCATCCGGCACAACGGGCGAGCATCGCTCGCGCAGCCGCGGGGGCGTCACGGCGGGCCAAGTCCGCCACGGCCGCCTGGTCGGCGCCGGAGGGGAGCCGGAACCGGATAGTTCCCACATCCGGGAGATCGCGCTCCAAGTACTCCGGCAGGTCGCCGGCGGCGGGTTGCACCAATAGATCACGAACCCGGAGCGGTACGTCCATGTTTTTGCCGCAGTCGGGATTGGGACACCGCACCACCGGGTCGAGCTTGTCGCCGAAGGTCAGGCGGCGCACGTGGAGCAGCAGCGCCTCGCGGTCGCCGGCGGCCAGCTCCGCCGCAACCGCTGGAGTCACGGGCTCGTGGCCGATGCGCTCGACACACCGCGCCAGCAGCGCCGTGGCACGGACCGCCGGAGGCATGCCCGATCCGGCCTCGATGAGAAACTCCTGGTCCGCGCCGCTCATAGGACGCAGCAATGCTTCCCTGCTTCGCGCGCCGCTGCGCCAGAGCCCGATGGGCAGCACGGCTGCGCTAGTGGTCATGGCCTAGACCGTGGGTTCGGTGAACGAAGGCTCGGTAGGCTCGGTCACGTCCGTGTCACGCTCCCATCCTTCGTTCTCCAGCTTGATGGTCTGGATCGCCACGGCGTTCGCGTTGGCGTCCAGGTCGCTGAGAGCCTGGTATTCCGAAACCCAGCAGCGGAACACCTTGTACGAGATCACCTTCTGGCCGGCCTCGTTGAACAGGTCGATGATGATGTCCTTGCGGAAGTCCTTGAGCGAGACTTCGTTGTTCGACTGGAAGTTCCACACCTTGTTGACCCATTGCTCGAAGGTGACGTCATGAGTCACGCCGCGCTCCAGGGTGATGGGCTCGAACTTCGTCTTGCCGGGGGATTTTCTGGGGCTTGCCGGGTCGCCGCCTTCGCGGTGCTCGACCACTTCGGTGGTGCGTTTCAGCGCGCTAACCTTGCTGACGCCCGCCACGTAGCGGCCATCCCACTTCACGCGGAACTTGAAATTCTTGTACGGATCGAACCGGTTGGTGTTGACTGAAAACTGTGCCATCTCCCGATCTCCTGGCTATGCGGCCACCTGGCCGGCGATCTGCTGGATCTTGATCACCACGAATTCGGCCGGCTTCAAGGGCGCGAACCCCACCACGATGTTGACGACGCCGCGGTTGATGTCGTCCTGGGTGGTGGTTTCCTTGTCGCATTTCACAAAATAGGCCTCGCGGGGGGATTGTCCCTGGAAGGCGCCCTGCCGGAAGAGGTTTTGCATGAAGGCGCCCAGGTTCAGACGGATCTGGGCCCAGGTGGGTTCGTCGTTGGGTTCGAAAACCACCCACTGCGTGCCGCGAAACAGGCTCTCCTCGATGTACAGCGCGACGCGGCGAACCGGGATGTACTTCCACTCCGACGCCAACACGTCGGCGCCGTCCAGGGTCCGCGATCCCCAGACCACGTGTCCGGTCACCGGGAAGGTACGGAGGCAGTTCAGGCCGAGCGGGTTGAGCCGGCCGTTTTCTCCGTCGGTCATCTTTACGGCAAGCTCACGAGCGCCGGTGATAGTGGCTTCCAGGCCGGCCGGCGCTTTCCACACGCCGCGCGTGGCGTCGGTCCGTGCCATGGCGGGCACGGTCTGAGAAGGAACCAGGCGAAGGGGTTTGAACTCGAAGCGCAATCTGCGCAGGCGCCTTTAAGTGGTTTCTGAAGGCCGCAAAGCGCGGTCACAAAGATGCCGCTCACAACGTAGCCCACTATTACGAAACCGGGCGCGGTGTTCGCCAAAACGTAACTGGTTAGCGACTTTCTCGCCGTCATCGGCGCGGGGTGTCCGTTTCCCGATCT
>JAHCHE010000051.1 GCA_026129905.1 Bryobacteraceae bacterium
GGACTTGCAGGCCGCCTATGCGAGTCCGGAACGTAAGCCGCTGACGTTCGCCATCGGCTACGGCTACTCGCGCGCCCCTTCGAACCTGCTGTTGGCGAAGCGGGCCGCAACCGGCGGGGATGGCCGTCCGCCCCGGTAGCGCATTTCAGATGCGTTCATGAGATACCAAGCCCGGGACGCGATGGGCATGCCGTAGCTCGCTTACGTCCCGATGCAGGGCGAGGAGAAGCTCTTTCCGGACAACCTGCCGATCGAGATGCGGAGCAGTTCCCGGCTTGGCCGGTTGCGCGACGCCTTCGAGACGCCGTCGTTCGGAGGGGTCTGGAAGGCCAATCCGATCGGCACTGGGACGGCCGCAGAGGCGTGGGGAAGCGTCATGCCTCCATGTCACAATTAACATTGTGCCCGGCATCGTGGAAGTCGAGGACCTGGTAAAGGAGTTTCGCGCCTTCGAGCGGCGCGAAGGCCTGCTGGGCGCGCTCGCCGACTTGTTCTCGCGCCAGTACCGGACGGTCCGCGCGGTGGACCGGATTTCATTCGAGATTCGGCCCGGCGAGATGGTCGGTTACATCGGCCCGAACGGAGCTGGCAAATCCACTACCATCAAGATGCTGACGGGCATCCTGGTGGCCAGCGGCGGCACGATCCGCGCCAACGGCTACATTCCCTGGAAGGAGCGGACCAAGTACGCTTCCACCATCGGCGTCGTCTTCGGGCAGCGCACGCAGCTATGGTGGGACATCGCGGTGGTGGAATCGTTCCAGTTGCTGCGGAAAATCTACAACGTCTCCGAAAGCGACTACAAGACCCGAATGAAGCGGTTCGACGAAATTCTCGAGCTGGGCCGCTACCTTCACACGCCGGTGCGCAAGCTGTCGCTAGGCGAGCGGATGCGATGCGACGTGGCCGCCGCGCTGCTGCACAGCCCGCCGCTGGTGTTTCTCGACGAGCCGACGATCGGGCTGGACATCGTGGCCAAGGAGCACATCCGGCAGTTCCTGAAGGACGTGAATCACCACTCCGGAACGACGATCTTGCTGACCACGCACGACCTGTCCGACATTGAGGAACTCTGCCCCCGGCTGATGATTATCGACCACGGACGGCTGTTGTTCGATGGCGGGCTGAAGGAGCTGAAGCGGCTGTTCTGGCGGGACTCAGCGCTGAAGGTGGACCTGAAGGACCGCGAGGAAGCCGACCGCCTGGGCGCGCTGGAACTGGATGGGGTGGAGAAGCAGCGGCTGGACGACATGAGCTACCGCCTTCGATTTCCGCGCGACCAGTGGACCGCGGCGGGCGTGATCCGGCGGGTGGTCAACGCCGCGGAGGTCCGCGACATCGTCATCGAGGAGCAGTCCATCGAGGAAGTGGTGAAGCGCATCTACCTGGGCGAGATGTTTCAGGAGTCGCGTCCGTGAGGCCGGCGGCGCTGCTGGAGTTCTCCCGGATCGGCTTCATGAACATGCTGGCGTTCCGGCTCCGCTACTACACCGGCGTCATTACCTACCTGATCAACGTCACGGTCTACTATTTCATCTGGCAGGCCATCTACGCCGCCGAGCCGGATTACGCCGGCCTTACCTTCCCGCAGATGGTGACCTACGTCGCCATCGGTTGGATCATTCGCTCGATGTACTTCAACAACATCGACAGCCAGATGGCTTCCGACATCCTGGAAGGCAAGATCAGCATGATCATGCTCAAGCCGGTGAGCGTGCAGTGGAGTTACATCGCGCGCGCCGTCGGAGAATCGGCGTTCCGGCTGCTCCTGCTCACCGCTCCGACGGCGCTGGTCATCGCCGCGATCTTTCCGGTGGAGCCTCCCGCGAGCGCCGCGCACTTCGGGGCGTTTCTCCTGGCGCTGGCGGCCAGCATCTTCCTGGTGGCGAGCATGAACTTCATCGTGGGCAGTTGCGCCGTCTCGCTGAAGTCGATTCTCGGCCTGCTGCGGGCGAAGTTCTGGATGCAGGAACTGCTGTCGGGCCTGCTGGTACCGGTGACCGTCTTTCCCAGCCCGTTGCGCGAGATCTCGGGGCTGCTGCCGTTCCAGCACATCGGCTTCACCCCAATGATGATCTACCTCGGCAAGCTGTCGTGGCCGGAGATCGGCAAAGCGTTCGCGCTGGAGTGGTTCTGGGTGGTGTTCCTGATCGGCTTCGGGGCCTGGTTCTGGGCGCTGCTGAGCCGCCGGATCACGATTCACGGAGGCTAGGTGCGGCGCCACGTCTCGTTGCTCGCGCAATATTTCATCCAGTACTCGAAAGTGCGCCTGGCGTACCGGGGCGATTTCATCATTTCGGTGGTCACCACCATCGGCGCCACCTTGTTTGGGATCGCGGTCGTGTGGCTGATCTTCAAAGGCGCGCCGCGCGTGGCCGGGTGGACCTTTTACGAGATCGTCTTCCTGTACGGGTTCTCGCTGCTGCCGATGTCGGTGTTCAACATGCTGAGCATCAACCTCTACTACTTCAGCGAGATCTACATCGTGGAAGGCAAGTTCGACCGGGTACTGCTGCGCCCGGTGAACTCGCTGTTCCAGATCTTGTTCGAGCAGTTCCGGCTCGAAGCGCTGGGCGACACCGTTCTTGGCCTGTTCCTGATCGTCACCTGCGCCCGCCGGATCGGGCTCGAGCTTGGCGCGGGCGACTGGCTCTTCATCGCCGCGGCGACCGTCTGCGGCTGCCTGATCTATCTGGCGATCTTCCTGCTGCTGACCTGCATTTCGTTCTGGATGGAGGACCGGGTCGGCGTGATTCCCCCCGTCTATAACATGCTGACGTTCGGCCGCTATCCGATGGACATCTACAACCCGTTCATCAAGTTTCTGCTGAGCTGGGTCGTGCCGTTCGGGTTCGCGACCTATTACCCCACGGCGGCGGTGCTCAAACAGGACGAGTTCCGGATCTATGCATGGCTGATGCCGGTGGTGACCGTGGTCTTCGGCGCGCTTTCCCTGTTTGTCTGGAAACGGGGCGTGCGGAACTATTCCTCAACCGGTTCGTAGCGCCTGGCGGCCGGGCGGGCATCAGCGGGCCGCGGCGGGAGGATCGATTCGCGTCAAGGTCACGCCGCGCAGTTCGAGCGCGCCGTTCAGAGGGACGGTTCCGGGCGCGCGGCGGTAGCGCAACGCCAGGCTGGCGAAGCGCGCGCCCGCGCCGGTGCGAAAGTTTACGCCGCCGGAGCCCCACTCGGATCCGGATAGATCCGGCGACTGAACATAGGAGTTCGCCGCCTGGTTGACATCGCGGCAGCGCCAGTGAAGCCCGCTGTCCCGGCCCGCTCCGGTGGTCTTGAACTCGTACTCGAGCCGGTAGGAGGCCGGACCCGTGACCGGGATCGACTGGACGAGGATATCGGCCTGTTCCCCCTGGCGGCCGTTCAGGAGGACCTTCAGTCCGCCTCCACGGACGCCGGCAACCGATACGCCCGGCGAGGCGACCATCTTCCAGTCGAAGCCCCTGGAACAAGGGAACGGCGTGAAGCGGCCGTTGGTGAGGGACCGGCCGGCCGCGGGATCGAGCGGGTCTAATGGGATCACTCCATGGTGGGCCAGGTCGTTCCAGACGTCAAGAGCGGGTCCGGCCATGCGCTGCGCCACCAGGCGGTCGCAGTAATTGAGGAGAACCCCCCTGTGCTCCTGGCCGCCGAGCGGGATCAGGCGGCGCGCCGCGGCGACCGCCGGTTCCAGGCGGTTCTCGGCGAGCAGAAACAGCAGGTAGCGGACCAGGTGATCCGAAGCGTCGGGAATCACGCGGTTGAGAATCTCGTGCGGATCGTCTGAGAACCGCCAGCAGAGCCGGTACAACGCCGCCGCGTCGCCGGCGCTCATCTCCAGCGCGCTGCGGCTCCAGGTCCAGAATCCCTCCGCGTCGCCGCGGCGGAAATAGTAGTTGGCCAGGGTCCACCGGGGGGTGAAGGTCTTGTCGACGCGGCCGGCCCGCTCGAGGTAATTCCGGGCGGCGCCGAAGTCGCCTTCGCTCTCGGCGATCAGTCCCAATTCCATCCACGCGCTGGAAAGGTACGGGTTCAGCGCCACGGCCTTCTCGAGGTCGCCGGCGCGCTCGGGCGATCCATAGTCGCTGCGGCCCTCCAGGTAGCGCGCGTTGTCGGGGACAAGCGCCACCGCGCGGGCGGCGGTTTCGGCGGTTCCGCCCTCGAACAGGAGGTCGGCGCGGGCAAACTGGACGGTCCAGTAAATTCCGAGTATGCAAGCGCTTGCGAGCAGCAGGAGCGCGGTCTGCTGCACGAGCGGGCGACCTACACCCCAGTGGCGTGTCGCCAGAATTTTCTTACCCGCACTGGCTATTCGGTTTCTGGCGCAGCGCGCCGATAGGAGTACAGGGTGATCAAGTCGCGGCATCTCAGTCAAAGATTTAAGTTGCGGAGGTTCGATTCGTGTATCAGATAAGTTTGCGGACAATGTTGTGTGTGGTTCTGGTGTCTCAGCTATCCATCGGAATGGCTGCATCTCCTGCTATCGGGGTTGCCTTGGCGCAAGGGAGTTTTCGTGTTGACGATGCTCGCGTTACGGGCAACAGCACCCTCTTCGAGGGGACGACGGTGGAAACTGGGGCGACTTCTTCTCAGCTTCGTTTGAACGACGGCTCGCAGATGCTTCTCGCATCCGGGTCGAAGGGAACGGTTTATCGCGGCCGGCTGATCCTGGAGAAAGGCATCGGCCAGATGGAATACGGCAAGCCGTTCACTATCGAAGCAAACGGTTTCCGGGTGTTCTCGGAGGATCGGAATGCGTCGGCGCGGGTCGCCGTCAAGGACGCGAACCTGATCCAGGTCGCCGCGCTGCGAGGCAACGTGCGCGTGGCAACGGCCAACGGGCTCATGCTGGCGGCGGTTCCCGCGGGAACGGCCCTCGAATTCGATGGCGACAAGGCGGGCGCGTCGGCGCCGACGGCGATCACAGGCTGCCTGTCACAGCACGACGACCATTATCTGCTGACCGATGAGACAGCTAAGCTCACCGTCGAATTGCAGGGCGAGGGCCTGAAAAACGAAGTCGGCCATCGCGTAGCGGTTACCGGCGTCGTGGTACCCGCGGCGAAGGCCGCCGCCGGCGCCGCCCAGACGATTCAGGTCAGCACGGTGAAACGGATTTCCGGACGTTGCTCCAGCGATCCAGCCGCCGCGGCTGCAGGCGGCGCCGGCGCTGCCACGGCCGCCGGGATGGCCGGCTCGACGAAGGCGATTATCGCCGGCGTCGTTGTGGCCGCCGCCGGTACGGGCGCTGCGGTCGGTCTGACTCGCTCCAGCGACGAGGATACCATCAGCCGCTAACCTCCACACCAGAGACAAGGCCCCGGCTTCGGCCGGGGCTTTCGTCGTGTGTGCCGAGCATGTTCGACAGCTCGGGGGTGAAAGTCCCCTTGACAACCTGATGGAGGTGAAGTCATAGCGAAGCGCAAGGGCGTCGCCGCGAGGCGGGGTCTGAAAGAAGCGTGGAGCAAACGTACGAGCCGATGTACAAGAACCGGATTCGAGGCATACGGTGTCGGGCGAGCGGGCACATGACCGCGAAGCCCATATCCATCAAGGGCACTGGTTGTAAATCCGGCGGTTGCGTGCGGAAGGCGGTCGAGCTTACCTCGGGAGATCTGCCGTTTGTCCCGCAATCGGGACTGAGGGTGGAGCGATCCATCCTGACCGGGCGGCAGAAGTCAGCAGCGGGCGTAGTAGTCCGGCAACGGACGAAGGCCCAAACGGTTCTCCGCAAGGAGGGTAATGGGAGCGGTGAATAAGCAGCGCGACTCATGGACGACAAGCGGCAGAAGAACCAGCTAGTGTAGGCCTTCATGGAGGAGGATAGGGGTGAAGCCCCGAAGAGCCTTCGGGAAGGGACCGAATCGTCGGCGGGAAAGCGCGGGACCGAAAGCCCGGCCATCACCGAACAGTTGATGGAGGAAATCTGCGAGCGGGAAAACTGCAAGCAGGCATTGAAGCGAGTCAAGGCCAATAAAGGGAGTGCTGGCGTGGATGGGATGTCCGTCCAGCAGTTGCCAGAGTTTCTCAAACAGCATTGGCCAGCCATCCGGGAGCAGTTGTTGAGCGGGACCTATAAGCCGCAGCCGGTAAGGCGGGTGGAAATCCCCAAGCCGGACGGAGGGGTGCGGAAGCTTGGCATCCCGACGGTACTGGACCGATTTGTTCAGCAGGCGGTGATGCAGGTGCTGCAACGCAGGTGGGACCGGACGTTTTCCGATCACAGCTACGGGTTTCGGCCCGGGCGCTCGGCTCATCAGGCGGTGGCGCAGGCGCAGCAGTATATTGCCGAGGGCTATCGCTGGTGCGTGGACTTGGACTTCGAGAAATTTTTCGACCGGGTTTCGCACGACAAACTGATGGCCAGAATCGAAACCAGGGTCAGCGATCGGCGCGTGCGGAAGCCGATCCGGGCGTTTCTGAAAGCCGGGGTGATGGAAGGCGGGTTGGTGAGTCCGGTGGATGAGGGGACGCCGCAAGGCGGTCCTTTGTCGCCCTTGCTCAGTAATATCGTGCTCGACGAGTTCGACCGGGAGTTGGAGCGGAGAGGTCTTCGGTTCGCGCGGTACGCGGACGACTGTAATGTGTACGTTCGCAGCCGGCGGGCCGGGGAGCGAGTGATGGCGAGCATCACGCGATTCATCACGACGAAGCTCAAGCTCAAGGTGAACGAGCAGAAGAGTGCGGTGGCGCGGCCATGGGAGCGAAAGCTTCTGGGCTTCAGTTTCACGGCGAGTCGGGAACCAAAACGGCGGCTTGCGCCGAAAGCGGTGATCCGGTTCAAAGCGAAAGTTCGGGAGCTGACGCGACGGACACGAGGCGTGAAAGTGGAGAGGATGGCCGAGGAGTTGGGCCGTTATCTTCGCGGCTGGATTGGTTATTTCGGCCGATGTCAGACGCCTTCGGTGCTGCAAGGTCTTGAGGAGTGGACCAGGCGCAGGCTGCGGTCTGTGATCTGGAAGCAGTGGGAGCGGGGTTCGGTCCGGTTCGCTGAACTGCGGAAACGGGGAGTGGGCAAAGATCTCGCCGCTCAAACGGCGGGCAGCGCTCACGGCCCGTGGAGGCTGGCGAACAGTCCGGCGCTCGCGTTTGCGCTGCCCAATGCTTACTTCGACTCGCTCGGGATTCCGAGACTGACTGGCGGTAGATAGCTCCACCCGCCGAACCGCCCGGTACGGACCCGTACGCCGGGTGGTGTGACAGGGAAAGCGGGCGACCGCCTACCTATGTCTCTTGGATCTGTGGACGCAAAGCCGGACGTGGCGTACGCTCTCAGCGTGCCGAGTCCACACTCGTGTGGACTCTTGTGCTTTGCTACCCGGCCACGATTCCGCCGATGTCGATGAGGTACATTTGGCGGCCGTTTCCCCCATGTGGGGAGTCGATGCAGACCCACCGCCCGTCGGGACTCGATCGGGGGTGGGTGTCGCAGCGCCATTCTCCGGTGTATTCCGTGGGCGAATGAAAGCTCCCGAGCGGAATCCTCCCGCCCGTGGCAACCTCGTACAAATACACGTGCTGCAAGCGCTGCTCGTCGGGATAGGTATCGTTTACGATCCACCGGTTTCCCGGGAGATAGGTGCAGTGGCCATTTACGGTCATCACGTCGCGGCCGACCACCTCCACCTTTTCCGAACGGTCGTGAAATAGATAGAACTTATCGCCCGCCGACGGATGCCACGCCCAGGCCAGCACCGTTTGAGGATCCCGCCAGATGAAGTGCGATGTGCGCCCGTGCGGGTCCAGCACGTACAGTTCCTTGCCTTCGCGATTCGCCGTGAACATGCGCGTGGCAAAGCTCCGTCCCTCGCGCTTGCCTCGCCAGCGATGAAGAAGAATGAACCGGGCGCCGTCGGGAGCGATCAGCAGGTGGTTGAACCAATGCATGGCGTCCGACCAGTCGCCGCCGGCGTAGGGAATCCGCGCGGCATCGGCAAACGACAGGATCAGCTTCCGGGCGCCTGTCTCCAGATCCATTCTCCAGATGCCGGCGTCCTCCGGAATTCTCCTCTCGCGGTTCGGATCGGGGATCCCCGCATAGCCGTAGCCCGGCCGCATGTCGTTCAAGCGCCGGAAGTCCGGGTAGACCGCCCAGCGGCCATCGGGCGAGAGCGCGTAGATGGGCGCGGGAAGCGTTCGCCGCTTCCCGGTGCGGACGTCCAGGATGCGGCTGACGAACGCATCGTCCTCGCGGTCGTTCCAGATCGCCTCCGAACGTGAACCGGGCAGCCACTGAAGCATGCATCCCTGCTGCCAGTTCCATGCGCGGCTGGTTCCCAGTTCCGTCCAGCGATCGCCATCCGCCGTGTCGACCATCCCCACCCGGATGACATCGTCCGGTTTCGGAGACCGGTGCTCGAAGCCGACTTCCATCCCAAGCGCGTAGCGGCCGGTGGCGTCGAACTGCTGTTTGTCGTAATAGCCGAACCAGTGGAACCTCGGACCGCGGGTGATGGCCCGCACCGGAGGCAACGCCGTTCCGGCGGAAGCTCTGCCCGCCAAGCCGGCCGCCGCGATCGACCGCAGGGCCGCGCGCCTGGTAGGAAACATCGCGCCGCCTCCCTTAGATAAACGCGACCGAGCCATCTTCCCGGAACTCGAAGCCGCGCCGCCACGGACGCGGCGGGAATTTCCTGATTGCCGCTTCGTCCAGTTCGATCCCCAGTCCCGGCTTGTTCGGCACGGGGATGTAGCCGTCCTTCACCATCAGCGGCTCCTTCAGCACGTCTTTGCGGGGCGACCGGTCGTCGGGGTGATACTCGAGGATTTTGAAATTCGGCGTGGACGCGGCGAAGTGGACATTCACCACGGTAGCAATCGGACCCATCGGATTGTGCGGCGCCACGACGGCGTAATGCGCCTCGGCCATCGCCGCGATCTTCTTCATCTCCAGCAGTCCCCCGCAAACGCAGATGTCGGGCTGTATGATGTCCAGGCACTGCGCGGCGAGGATTTCGCGGAACTCGTACTTCGTGTAGTTGCATTCGCCGCTTGCCAGTGGGATGTTGACGTGCTCGGCCAGCTTGGTCATCGCGTCGGTGTTTTCCGGCCGGATCGGCTCTTCCAGCCACATCGGGTTGAACGGCTCGATCTCCTTCGCCATCCGGATCGCCCGGTTGACCTCGAAGAACTTGGCGTGGATGTCCACGCCGATGTCGACGTCGGGCCCCAGGGCCTCCCGCACCGCCTGCACCCGCTTGCCCGCCATCCGGGTCACCTGGTTGTACGGAAGCCGGTTGCTGTCGCGCATGTGCGGTGACATTTTCACCGCGGTGTAGCCGTATTTTTCCACCAGCGCCTTGGCGTTGTCGGCCACCTGGGCCGGTGCCTCGCCGCCGGCGCTCTGATAGACGCGGATCTTCTCCCGCAGCTTTCCGCCGATCAACATGTAGACGGGCAGCCCGGCCGCTTTGCCGGAGATGTCCCAAAGGGCGTGCTCGATCCCGCTGAGCGCGGCGTTCACCACCGAGCCGCCGGGAAACCGCGTGAAGTTGTACATCAGCGCCCAGAGGTACTCGATGTTCCTCGGGTCCTGGCCCACCAGCCAGCTTTTGAAATCTTCGATTACCTTCGCGGTGGCCTCGTCCGGTCCGCACGAGTACGCCTCGCCGATGCCGTGGATCCCCTGGTCCGTCTCTACTTTGACGATCACCCAGTTGCGCCCGCCGGGCTGGTTCGGATTCCTGCCGCCCGTGCCCACCAGGAACCACTTGATGTCGGTGATCTTGATCGCCGGCCGCTCGCCCACCTGCGCGCCCATGGGCATCAGCGGCGCGGCGGCGGCCCCTCGCAAGAACGATCGCCTCTCCATACGGCCATCTCCTTCTCGATTGGGTTCGAAGTCAAGAACGATCTTATTCTTTTTTCGGGGCGCCGGCGCGCCGCGCCGCGTGGATTGCGCTCGAACTCCGCCTTCCGTGCCGGAGTTACGGGAGTTCCCCCGCCGCCGAAAACTCCAGGCGGGTCCGGTTCGACTCGAAGCGGGAGTCCTCGCCCGCGACAGTCAGCATGAGTTCCGCGACGCCGGCATCTGCCAGGGTCCTCGGCAGCGAAAGATTGACTTGGTCCAGTCCGGGGAAGTCGGGCTGCGCGCCGGCGAAGAGAATCTCGACCGGCTGGCCTCCTATGGACGCCGACGTTTCATCGGCCAAGGCGCCGCGGATGCCGGTTCCGTACAGCTCGACGATGAGTTGCTCGTTCTCCGGCCCGAACGCGATAGGCAGGCGCCGGATGGCGCCGGTTTCCGCATCTTGTTCAAACACGGCTTCCCGAACTACCGAGCCGTCCTCGCTGACGCGAACCAGGAAGGCGGCGGCGGAATCGTCCGGAGCGGCGCCGAAGGCGAACAATGCCGGCGCGGAAGCCTCCACGCGCGTGTAGCCGGTGAGCGTGCGTCCGTCCGATGTAGTGACAGTGACCGTAGCCACGCCGGCAGGCGCGTCGGGAGGAACCAGGAAGTTCACTTGCCCCGGATCGACATAGATGAGCGGCGCCTCATACGTGGGGTCTTGCGGATCCGGGTCCGCGCCGGCCTGGAAGCGGACCGACACGCCCCCCAGTTCAAGCGGCAGCGGAAGCTCCGAGGCCGCTTCGCTCTCGACGCCGATGCTCAAGCCGAACGCCGTCGCCAGCGAATCCGGCGCCACCGCTCGTTCGCCGAAGCTGGCGGCGGAAACGATCGTCACCGCCTCTTCGGCGCCCTCGGGAGTGGGTATCTCCTGTTCCAGCCGGGATCCCCAGGGGCACCAGACGTTGTTGGGCAGAAACGCGCCCCCCACTTCGTCGAGGTTTTCTTCGACATAGGCGATAGCCCCGTCGCAGACCTCGATGGCGACCTCGAAGAACTGGATCGAGTTGGTATCCAGATGGAAGCTCCACGGGTCGTTGTAGAACGCCGGCGCTTTGACGATCGTCCCCATGACGTGCGTCGGGCCGTCGCTGCCGCCGGCCAGAATGTCGCGCGCTTGCTGGATCTTTTCCGTATCCACCAGGCGAATGACGAATGTTTCCTCCTGCGGGGGCGACCCCACCACAAAGTAGGCTTCATCGGCGCGGGCTGCAACCTGGCTGCCCAGCGCCAGTCCGATGCAAAGGAGCAGGAATTGAAGGAGTCTCATGGCAATCCAGGCGCTAAACAGACATAGATTGCTGGTCCTCCCCGTCCGTTTCAGAAATTCGCGCATATCCCAGGGAGAATATTTCCTTGCCCGAGCCACTACCAGACCTAGGCGTGAACAATCGACATTTTCGCTGACCCAAGCTTCGGGAGCGGGCCCCACGTCGATGAGGCTGCGCGCGCGGAGCCTGAAGCGCTCACGTCCAGGCTGGAGCACTCGGGTATGGAAGACCAAAAAAGGCTGTCATTGGTTGTGGGGGAGGAACTCGCCCTCGTCCGCGAGGGGCTCGCTGCCCTGTGCGAAGTGAGCGGGAACTACGAAGTGGTGGCCAAGTGCGAAGACGGCGCCGCGGTGGTGGTTGCAGTCGAAGAGCACCATCCCGACCTGGCGCTGCTCGACCTCAATCTCCCCAGGCTCTTTACGCTGGAAGCGATTCGCAAGATTCGTGAGAGGCTCGTCAACACGAAGCTGGTGGTGATGTCGACCCGGCGGGACCGTAAAACCGTTCTGGAGGTCCTCCGCAGCGGCGCCGGGGGATACGTCCTGAAATCCGGCCCCAAGGAACACCTTTTGGACGCCTTCCGGCAGGTGCTCCGAGGCAGCATCTACGTCTCGCCTCAGGTGGAGATCGACAAGGTGTTCGTCAGCAGGAACAAACGCGAGCCCGAAGACCCCCTGGAAACGCTCAGCGCGCGCGAGTACCAGGTGTTCACCCTGCTCATCGACGGCATCCGCGCCAAGGAGATCGCCGCGCGCCTGGAGTTGAGCCCAAAGACCGTCGACACGTACCGCGCCAGCCTCATGCGCAAGCTCGACATCCACGACGTGGCGGGGCTGGTGAAATTCGCCATCGGCCGCAGTCTGACCGCGACCGCGTAGGACACGCCGCGGCCTTCAGCCCGACGCGAGTTCGTCGCTGGTCCGGAGTATGAACCCCGGAATCCAGCCCATATCGTGCCGGTCCATCTCGTCGTCGATCTCCCGCCGTTCCGCCGGGACGGCCCAGCCCGTGTACGCGTTCCGAATCTTCCCTTCGTCGGTGATGTTTCCCTGGACGAACCCCCAGGCTCGTTCGATTGCGGGCCGGTAGGACGCGTCCAGCCAGCCGCGCCGGACACCTTCGTGCGCGCCCATGGCAAACATCGCCGCGCCCGTCGTCTCCAGCGGCGTGGCCGGCTCGTCCAGCAGGACATGGAAGCCGCCCCCGGCATCCTGGACCCGAGCCATCCCGCCCGCCAGTGCGCGCAAGTCCTTCAGAAAACGAGGGTATTCGGCGTGGTGCGGCGGCAGATGGCGGAGTACCGCCGTTATCGCCCAGAGCAGCCATCCCGATGCCCGCGTCCAGTAGGTGTTCCCGAGCTTTCCATCCTCCAGGATGGTTCGGGCCAGACCCGTCTCGCGTATCAGGAACGCATCGATGTAGGCGCGCAACTGGTACACGGCATGATCCAAGAAGGCGGTCCCGCTGGCAGGCTCCAGCCGCCAGGCGCGCATCAGCGCCTCGGCCACAAAGAAACACGTGTCCGGAATGGCGAAGCGCGCCCCGTCGTCGTGCGCCGCCAACCCGAGATGATTGCGCGCCGCGTGGTGGAGAATCACCGCGGCAACGCCGATCACCACCCGCCGCGCCCGATCGTCGCCGAACTGCCGCGCCATTTCGTCGCACGGCAGCGCCAGCCCGTAGTGGCCGGCGTACGTCGTCATCGGGATTCCGCCGGCTTGAAAGATGCGCGACTTGGGACCCGAATAGCGCGCCACCGATCCGGATTGCAGATGGTGGTCCAGCCATGCCCGGGCAAACGGCCGAACCTCCTCCACTCCGCGGGCGCGCCAGCGCAGCAGGCCCTCCATCAGCACGGTCCCAAACCAGTCCGTGTTCACCGCGGACGGCTCCAGCCGCAGGCTCGACGATACGATCGCTCCGACGCCGCGAGGGAGGCGGTTCGCGTTCCCCTGCGCCGAGGCTGCCGAGGCCGCCGCCAGAGCCAAGATATCGCGCCGGTTCAGGAGTGGCCGCTCACGCATCGGATCGCCTGCCGCCGATTCTATCGCGAATTCCATTCTTTTTTCGGCGCTACGCCGCGTATGCGCACTTGCGCCGGGACGCGATGGCGCGGTAGATTCGACGGCCCGCCAATCGCACGGGCTTCAGCCCGAGCACCGGCGTCAGCCAGAAGGTGAGCGGCATGACCTTCAGCGCCTCGCGAATCGCGTCGTAGCCGCCAACCACCCGGCCCGGCAGCGCGAGTTTCACTTCCCTGGCAGCTTCATCGGGCGTGACGCCGGCCCGCTCCAGGGCTCTCGGATCGCTTGACCCGGCATATTCGTGCCGGCCCAGCCAGTCCAGTCTCCGCAGGATGCCCACCGAGGTCCGGCAGAAGCCGCACCGGTCGTCGTAGATCATGAGTCTGTCCGGCCTTGTCATGAAAGCGGGCCGAGATAATTATCACAGAGGCGCCTCGTCGATCGCCGCGGGCCGGAGGGGCTGCCGTTACGCCGCCTCTTCCATCATGGCTTTGATCACGCCTTCCACCTCGATCGCGGTGGGTTCCAGTTCGGGACTTTCGAACATCCGCATCAGCGCCGTCGGGAGCAGGGTGGAGATTTTGTACCTGTCCCCCGCGCGATAGACGGCGATCCGGCAGGGCAGCGCCGTGGCGACGGCCCCATTGGCCTCCAGCACTCTTTTTGCCTGGTGCGGATTGCAGACCTCGTAGATCACGCACTCGCCGTTGAAATCCACTCCTTTGCGGCTCATGGTTTCCTTGAGGTCGTGTACGGCGACGATTCCGAACTTGTGCCGGGCGGCGGCATCCTGCAATCCGCGGTCAATCTGCTCCCTCGACTTTCCGGTCGAGATTTCGAACAACATCGGTCCTCCTGCCATGAGGATGCAGGAAAGCGCGCTGGCGTGACACGACCCGCCATCCGGGATCGGGAAACGGGACTTTCACTGGTCGCTCTACTCCCAAGGAGGGACAACACGAACATGGCAGGCGAACTGAAAGGAAAGAGAGTCGCGATTCTCGTCACGAAAGGCTTCGAGCAGATTGAATTGACCGATCCTCGCCAGGCGCTGGACCAGGCGGGCGCCAAGACCGTCATTGTGGCCCCCGACGAGGGCAAAGTCCGCGGATGGAACTTCACGGAATGGGGTGAGGAATTTCGCGTCGACGCGCCGCTCGACTCGGCGAACCCGGCCGATTACGACGCGCTGCTTCTTCCGGGCGGCGTGATGAACCCCGACTACCTGCGAATCAACCCCGCGGCCGTCAAGTTCTGCAAGGCGTTTTTCGACGCGCACAAGCCGGTGGCTTCAATCTGTCACGGACCGTGGCTGCTGGTGGAAGCGAACGTCGTGCGGGGGCGGAAGTTGACGTCATGGCTATCGATCCGCACCGACATCGTCAACGCGGGCGGAGACTGGCGGGATGAGGAAGTGGTTGTCGACAACGGACTCGTTACCAGCCGCAAGCCGGACGATCTCCCCGCCTTCAACCGCAAGATGATCGAGGAGTTCGCCGAAGGGCTTCATGAACGCCGGAAGGCCTCGTAGACGGCGCGCGGACGCCACGGGCGTCCCGACGCCGCCCGAACCGGTCCGTGAGCCCCCGGGGACCCATCGTACGCCGCAACCCAGGCGCGACCCCGAACCCGGGGAGCCGCCGGCGGAGGAACCACCTCCGAATCGACCCCCTGTTCGCGAGCCGGCGACGGAACCGCCTCCCGTCAGGGGCGAGGATCGCAATCGCGCGCGCCGAACCCGAGGATAGGTTCGGCCGCGCTCTGGCGGGGTTCCACTGCTCCCTTTGCATCGCAGGATATACTGGCAGGTAGTTGGGGTGCAGAATGCGGGTGTGTCTGTTCCTGATGCTCGGTTTCGCTCTTTCGGCCGAGGAGGGTCCGCCCGTCGAGATTCTCCGAGGCGAGTTGCTGAAATGGGACGGCGCGGGTGCATTCAATCTGCGCACGCGCGATCACCGGGTGCGTGAGTGCACCTTCGACGCAAACACCTATTTCACCAGCCGCGGGTCCCGGATCCTGGCTGCCGACGTCCGCGCCGGCAACATTGTCGAACTGGTCTCCGACCGGCGTCAACCGGCCGGCGGCTGCTACGCCATAACGGTGTACGTGCTTGCCCGCGTCACCGCCGAGCGGTTTCCGGCCTACCGCGAAGCGTTGGGACGCCAGCAGAGCGTGTTGGATCACATCTTCCCGCGAGGCCGGCTCACCTTTTCCGGCATCGTTCTGGAGCGCAGCGATAGTTCCTTCGTTCTCAAACAGCGCACCGGAACGCGAAAGGTGTTCCGTCTGCGGGAGGACACGCACTTCGCCATGGACGGGCGGCCTGCGGATGCGCAGATGCTGGAAATCAACGCGCTGGTGTTCGTGCGGGGCGGCGAGGGCTACGATGGGAAGTTAGAGGCGTACCACGTCATCCGCGGCCAGATGGTCAACCCTCCCCGATAGAAAAGCGAAACCGTCCGGCGGGCGCGCGCGTCAACCCGGCTGGTATACTAAGCTTTAAACCTATAAGTCGTTCGTGTCTATGAGGCTCCTCGCAATTTCCCTCCTGCTCGCCACCGGTCTGCATGCGGAATTCGGCTTTAAGACCGGCCAGGGAGCGCGTCTGGTCGTCGGCCAAACCACATTTACGGCCCAGGAATCCGGAGTTTCGCCAACTCTGCTTGGCGCGGTTTCGGGCCTCGCCTATGCCAACAACATGCTCTTCGTGAGCGACGCCAACCGGCTGAACGCCGAGCCACTCAACCACAGGGCGCTGATTTACAAGAACGTTTCGGGCAAGCTCCCGGCGCCCGCCGACCCGTTCCCCGTGAATGGGGTCCGGTGCCAGGTTTGCGTCGGAGTCGCCGACCTCGCCTTGGGTCAGAAAGACCGCGAGACCGGAGAACTGAAAGTCACCAACGCCGACAGCCTCCGCGTTCCCGTTGGCATCGCCAGCGACGGCGTGCGACTGGCCATCGCGGATACCGACAACAACCGTGTTCTCATCTGGGACCACATCCCCACCACTGACGGCGAGCCGGCCAACGTCGTCGTCGGCCAGGAGGATTTTCAGAAGGCGGTTTCCACCGGCTTCAATCCCACGGCGAGGAGTCTGAAAGGTCCCCAAGGGGTTTGGATCCAGGATGGACGTCTGTTCGTCGCCGACACGAGTAACAACCGCATTCTGATCTGGAACTCGATTCCCACCCAGAACAACACGCCGGCGGACGTGGTCCTGGGGCAGAGGGACTTTACCAGCTTCGTGCAGCCCGACCTGACGCAGGCGGAGCTGGCGCCCAAGGCGGACACGCTGCTGACGCCCGTCTCGGTCACCAGCGACGGGCAGCGGCTGTACGTGGCGGATCTTGGCCACAATCGCGTCCTGATCTGGAACGGTATTCCCACCCAGAACCAGGCGCCGGCCGACATTGTCGTCGGTCAACCGGATTTCGAAACCGCCATCTCCAACAACGCGAGGGGGGTCTGCGAATCCGACGGCGAGGACGCCGACGGCAATCCCCTCTACCCGGCTCGCTGCGCGGCTACGCTCGATTTCCCGCGCTTCGCTCTTTCCGACGGCCGGATGCTCTTTATCGCCGACGGCGGCAACGACCGGGTGCTTGTGTTTAACCAGCTCCCGGCGCAGAACGGGGCCGCCGCCGACGCCGTGCTCGGGCAAATCAACGAAAAGGTGAACCTGGTTTCCGACAGCGCGTTTCCGGAAGACGTCTCCAGCGCCGGGACCGTCCGCACCCCGCAGTCGCTCGCCTGGGACGGGGCTAACCTCTACGTCAGCGATCCGTTTAACCGCCGGGTGATGGTTTTCACCGCCGCCGAGCAGCGACTGCCCCGCGCCGGCGTGCGCAACGCCGCCAGCTTTGAAGTGCACGCGGTGGGGGGCCTTACCGTATCCGGCGAGATTCAGAACGACGACGTCGTTACAGTGAAGATCCGGGACGAACGGGAGTACAAGTACACGGTGAAGGAAGGCGACGAGCTGGAGGATGTCGTGTTCGGGATCGTCGCCGCCATCAACGCGGAGGACGGCGATCCGGAAGTGTTCGCTTCGCCGAATCCGGAGTTCCGGACGGTTATTCTCACCGCGAGAGTGGGCGGCGAGATCGGCAACACCATCGCCTACTCGGCCAGCGTGAACGATACGGGGAAGATCATCGTCAATACGGCCAGTTCGTCTCTGGCGGGCGGCGAGGAAGCTACCAAGATCGCGCCCGGCAGCATCATCACCCTCATCGGCGATCAGTTCAGCGACGTTGAGGCCGTGGCCCCGGCGGGCGCGACGGAGCTGCCGCGCGAGCTCGGCGGCGTGCAGGTGTATATCGACGGCATCCGCGCTCCCCTGTACTACGTGTCTCCCAAGCAGATCAACGCGCAAATTCCGGTGGAAGTCTTCGACGCGGAAAGCAGCAACGCGTACGTGCGCACCGTCCACTCCGACGGCAGAGTCGTCGTCAGCAACGCGGTGGCCGTCCCGATCATTCAATACAACCCCGGCATCTTCGCCGCCGGGGGGATCGATCCGCGACCGGCCATGGCCGTCCATAGCAGCAGCCACGCCACAGGCGTGGTCTCAGTGGACGGGCAGGCCAAAGCGGGCGACAGGGCCACGGTGAAGATCCGCGACGAGCGAACGTACACGTACACCGTGAAAACCGAGGACGTTCCGGCCGAGGGCCAGCCGGCGCGCGGCGGCCTCGAGAAGATTCGGGACGGGCTCATCGCCCTCATCAATGAAGATCCGGAAGTCCGCGCGGAAGCGACGGGCATCTTCGCCACGCGTATCCGGCTCGTCGCCCGCGAACCGGCGGCGGCCGGGCTGGGCGTCACCTACTCCGCGTCCGTGGAGGCGGGTACAGGCGACGCGGGCGTGATTCTCACCGCGACCACCACCGAACTGTGCTGCGCGAACGAGGCGGGCGCGCTGGTTACCGAATCCAACCCCGCCATCGCGGGCGAGATTATTACCGTCTACGCCACGGGCCTTGGCCTGGTGCAGCCCGATGCCGCCCGGTCCGAACAGAAGACCGGCTTGGCCTATAACGGTCCTCTCGTCAATGAACCGGTGGAATTCGTCTCTTCGCTCGCCGGCGGCAGAACCGCCAACGTGCTGTCCGCGGCGCTGGAGCCGGGCACGATCGGCCTCTTCCGCGTGGACCTGCAACTGAACTCGGGTCTGCCGACCAATCCACAGACGGAAGTCACGATCGCCCAGGGTTTCCAGGTCAGCAACATCGTCAGCATTCCCGTTTTCCAGCCGAATCCGGAAGAAGAGTAGGCGTCGGAGTCGCGGATTCAGGAGGCGGCGGGCTGGACGGCTACAGCCTCATCAGAATTCCGAGGGCTTATAGCCGTTGCGGGTCAGAATCGCGCGCGCCCGATCCAAATCCCCCGGCAGGACATAGAAGAACGCGCCGATGCGTTCCGTGCGGAAGATGACGCCGCCGGTATAGGCGTCTGGTTCCACCAGGTAGTCCACTAGGTTCTCGGTCAGCGTTTGTTCGAGGGCCATCGCTTCTTTCAGCCGCTTGGCCACGTAGAGAAGTTCCAGTTCCTCGCCCTCTCCAAAAAAGTCCGGTTCCCGGCGCATTCGTTTGCCCTTCCTGTTATACCCGAGTCCGGAGGCCGGTTTCCGACCGGCTGCGCCGCCGATGCGGCCCTCGCGCCTATGCGCGCAGGCTGGCGCCGCAATTGCAGGTAAATCCCATGACTTTGGGAGTAATGAGCCAGGTGAGGGAGCTTGACGGCAGAATGCGGTACAAAATTCCCAGCCATACCTGGAAAAAGTTACTGTCGTGGGCTGGAACGGTTGCGACATCGACTTGCCGCTTGCCGGGCAATCTCGCTCGCCTGATCTGCTCCTTTCCCGCAGCCGCAAGCGCGGAATCGTCGCCTGCTCGGTTCTCCTCACAGGCGGCGTATGGGGGCCGGACGCCTCCGGGGCCCTCAGGAACAGCGCGGCGACGCCCGTCGCCGCGCTCGTTCCAAACGTTCGGCGGGATAACGGCATCTTCAGCGTCTGATTTCCCAAGCGCAGCGACACCGGGCGGGGTGTAGCTGTTCTGGGACGCGGGCCGCTTCCAATGGAGGAGCGAAGCGGCCCGCCTTTTGCGCCGAGCCTCCGCTACCCCTGACTTACCGGCGTGCCGGCGACGTGGCGCAAACACTCGTCTTTCCCGCGTCGCCACTCCTGGCGACGCCACCTCTGCCACAAGGTGGCGACGCTCGGCCCGTCGGACCCGGATTAACCTTACCGGGTGGTTCGCTCCAAATCGCGGGCCAGCAGGTCGGCGCGTTGCGCGAGGCTGCGGGCCGTCACCAGGTCGATGCGCCGCGTCTCTTGCGTCTGCCCCTCGAACGCGTTGATCCGCTCGAGAATGGCCTGTTGCTCTTCGTTAAGCGAACGTCCGTGGAGAATTTCGAGATTGCGCCGGACTCGGCCGAGCGCGTCGTCGATCTCGTCGTTGTAGCGCTTCTCCTCCTCGGGAGTGAGTAGCTGGGTAAGTTGCGGTACCTGGACCGGCGGCGGTTGCGACGGCGGCGTCGCCTCGGGTTTGACCGTTTCGCGCGGAGCCGGCGCTCGAGGCGGCGGAGCGACGGCGGTCTCCGCGGGGACGGGCGGCCGCGGAGTCGATTCCGCCGTCCACTCCGGCTGCACGTCCGGCGGAGGCGGATATTCGTGGGCCGCCGGTTCCGGGGGCCGTCTCGCCTCCGGCATGGGCGCCGGCGGGGGCGGCTCGACCACGGGCGGCACCTTCGGCTGCCGCTCACGGCGAAACGGATTGCAGCCCGCCAGCAGCGCAAGCGCGATCAGCCAAACCGTTGCGAATCGACGCCAAGTCATCGTTGTTTCGAGTCAACGCCTAACTTGGCTGCAGCGTCTCTTCCGATTCGGACAAATCGGACGCCTGCGCGGAGCTTGCTTCTCCGTCATCGTACGCCGGAAACCGCATCAGAAAGGTCGTGCCCTTGCCGTCCTCGCTGGTGAAGTCGATGGCCGCATTGTGCAGATGGATAACGCGGAACGTCATCGCCAGTCCGATGCCAGTGCCTTCCGGCTTGGTCGTGAAATAGAGGTTAAAGACCTTGTCTCGTACTTGAGGTGGTATTCCGGATCCCTGGTCTGAAATCGTCAAGAGATGATCGTCCTGTTCCCTGGCTACCGAAATCGCGAGTTCGCCGCCGTCCGGCATGGCCTCGATGGCGTTGACTACTACGTTGAGGATACCTTGTTTGAGCAGATCGTGATCGGCGCGAATGAGCGCCGGAGGTCCCCAGTGCCGGAGCTTGGTTTCCACGCGCGCGCGCGCCGCTTCCGGTTCCACCAAGGCCAGGATTTCGCCCATCAGGTTCACCAGATCTACTGTATCGATCCTCAGCTCGTAGGGGCGAGTGAAGTCCAGAAACGTTTTTACCACGCGGTCCAGCCGCGCGATTTCACGTTCGATCACGGACAGCTCGCTGTCCACCAGCCCCGGCTCGGAGAGCTTGGCTTTCAGGATCTCCAGGTGAAGCGCCATCGCGTTCAGCGGGTTCTTGATTTCGTGGGCCACGCCTCCGGTGATCCGGCTGATGGCCGCCAGGCGGCTGGAGACGTCAAGCTGGCTGCGAAGCTGGCGCCGGGATTCGACATCGCGTAGGGTGATCAGCGTACCCAGCCGGTGCAGGCCCGGGAAATTGCGCAGCAGGTCGACGCTCACCAATACCCGCGCCGGCGGAAAACCGTCGCGCTCCAGCAGCGCCGGGCGTTCCCGAAACGGGATGCGGCGATTGATCGCCTCGTGGATCGCGGCGCCGAGCGCGGTCGAAGGGGGAAACAGTTCGTCCAGCGATCGCCCCATGATCCAGTTGCGGTCCCTGGCGAGTAGCCGCTCCACCGCGCGCCCCGCGAGCACCAGGCGATGGCCCGGGTCGAACATCATTACGGCCGCCTCGAGGCTCTGCAAAAGCTGATCCACGTTGTCCCGGAGCTGAATGGCGTCTTCCTTGGCGTCCCGAAACTGTTCGCTCAGAATGTCCAGTTTCGAACTCACCACCGCGTACTCGGTCGCCTCGCCCGAAGCCGGCAGCGGCTCGCGCGCGAAGTTGCCCGCGGTGATCGAGTCGATCCGCTTGCCGAGCTTGTGGAGCGACCGCACGACGATGTTCGAAACCAGCGCCGCCAGCAGGATCGCGGCCGCCAGCGAGACTCCCGAGGTGGTGGCGACGCTTTTCATCTGCGGCAAAAGCCCGTCGCGCAGCAGAACGGAGGAGGTGATGACGCGGATGGTGAAAATCGGCAGCTCGCGCTGCGGCACGCCGAGCGGCACCACGGTGGAGTACTCCTTCGGCTGAAACAGCACCTCGTACATCCGGT
Source organism: Bryobacteraceae bacterium (assembly GCA_026129905.1). Classification (GTDB taxonomy): domain Bacteria; phylum Acidobacteriota; class Terriglobia; order Bryobacterales; family Bryobacteraceae; genus JAHCHE01. The sequence goes on from JAHCHE010000051.1 coordinate 21,490, forward strand.
CCCAGATCGTGCGGACCGTGGTCTCCTCGAAATCGGGAACGGAACGGAAGGTGACCCGGGGCCGCGCCGGCGACGACGAGACGAGTATCCGGCCGAGTTCGTCGCACACCTGGAGTTCCACGGCCACCTTGGACGCGGCCATCATCTTCTCGAGCAGAGCCGAGGTGGCCGGATCGTCTTCCAGCGAGTTGGTCCACAAGGCGATCGTCTCTTCCAGGTCGCGGGGCGGAGGGGAGGCGCTCTTGGCTTGCTGGTTCAGCCGGTCCATCAACAGGATGCGCACCTGGAGACCGATGTTCTGCGACTGCTCGAGCGCGTTCTCGAACCCGGTTTGCACCGTCGTCCGGAGCATGGCGGCCGACTGGACCAGCACCAGCAGCGTGACCAGCCCGATGATGGCCAGGCGGAGCCGGGTTCGCAGCGACAACCGGGGCGCCCGCGCCATCGCGGGCACGGCGTCAGCGTCGATAGGCTTTCGCAAGCGGAGCCGCACAATCATGAAAGCGCACGCCAGCCCCCTGGTCCCTGGATGGCGCCCTCAGACGATAATCGCACAGCCGATCCATCAGGCGTCTTTGCCGGGACTGCCATACTCCTTCAGCTTGTTGAAGAGCGTCTTCAGACTGATCCCGAGGATCTCGGCGGCGCGGGTCTTGTTGTTGTTCGTATGTTCCAGCGTCGACAGAATCAACGCCCGTTCTGCATCGCCCACCTTGGTGCCGACAGGCACGGTCACGGCCCCGTTCTCGGAGCCGGCGAGGATCTTTTGCAGGCTTTCGCACTGGCCGAAGCCGGGCGGCAGCAGACTGGCCGGAATGGCCCCCTCGCCGGCCAGGACCACCGCGCGTTCCAGTACGTTGCGCAGCTCACGAACGTTGCCGGGCCAGGCGTAACGCAGGAAACGCTCGAGGACGTCCCTTTCGACCCCGGTGACCCGCCCGCCGTTCTTCTCGTTCAGATCGGCCAGCAGGGCCTCGATCAGTTGCGGAAGATCCTCGAGCCGGTCGCGCAACGGGGGCAGTTTCAGGTGCACGACGTTCAGGCGATAGTAGAGATCCTCGCGCAGTTTGAGGTCCTCCATCGCCTGCAGTAACTCGCGATTCGTGGCGGCGAGGACTCGCACATCCACCTGGATTTCGCTCTTTCCGCCAAGCCGCCGGACGCGCGAGTCCTCAAGCACCCGAAGCAATTTCGCCTGCGTCGCCACCGGCATTTCGCAGATCTCGTCGAGGAAAAGCGTCCCCCGCTGCGCCAACTCAAAGCAGCCCGCCCGCCGTTCCAACGCGCCGGTGAAGGCGCCTTTCTCGTGTCCGAACAGTTCGCTCTCCATGAGCGTTTCCGGAAGCGCGGCGCAGTTGATGGCGACGAACGGACCGGCGCTCCGGTTGCTGAGCTGGTGAACGGCGCGCGCCACCAGCTCCTTTCCGGTTCCGCTTTCGCCGGTGATAAAGACGGAAGCGCGGCTGGGCGCGACCTGACGGATGAGGGAGTAGACCTCCTGCATTCGTGTGGAGGAGCCGACCAGATCGCCGAGGACGCCTTGATAGCTCAACTGCCTGCGAAGACGTTCGGCCTGCTCCGCCAGGCGGCTCTGGTTGGCGGCGCGTTCCAGCAGCACCCGCATCACATCGGCCTTGATGGGCTTTTCCAGGAACCAGAAAGCCCCGAGTTCGTGAATGGTCGAGATGGCGGTCTCGATGCTTCCAAAGGCGGTGAGCACGATCGAGGTGGCGCGGCTGCCGCGCTGCCCCAGCCGCCGGAGCAATTCAAAGCCGTCCACCCGCGGCATCATCAGATCCGTGATTACCACGTGCGCGTCGAAACTCTGTAGCTTGTCGATCGCTTCCTGCCCATCGCAAGCCGTCTCGGCGGCAAAACCCCAAGCCGAGATCATGCTGGCGAGGCCTCGCCGTTGGTTCTCCTCATCGTCGACGATGAGCACCCGGGTCGCGGGTGAGGCCGGAGAATCGGGCATGGCCACAGTGTACCGCGTATTCCCTGATACAATCTGAGTGGAACGGCGCTGGGGAACGAGCATTTCGAGCGAGACCCTGAAGTTCCGTAGCAATTTCACTGCCAATCAGGTTCAACTCAAGGAGACGGTCTTCATGACGGGCAATCAGAAAGTACTCGAATACCTCAACGAAGTTCTCAAGGCGGAGCTGACGGCCATCAGCCAGTACTTTTTGCACGCGGAGATGATGGAAAACTGGGGTTATGGCCGGCTAGCGGAACGCACCAAAAAAGAATCCATCGACGAGATGAAGCATGCCGAAGCGCTCATGGAACGCATCCTGTTCCTCGAAGGCATGCCCCGGATGCATGAACTGTTCCAGCTCCGGATCGGTCAGAACGTCAAGAGCCAGATCGAGAACGATCTCGCGCTGGAACTGGAAGCGGTCGCGCGTCTGAACAGCGCGATTCAAGCCGCCGCCGAGGCCGGCGACAACGGGTCACGCGACCTCTTCGAGTCGATTCTCTCCGACGAGGAGGAACACGTCGATTTCCTCGAAACCCAACTGCAACTCATCCAGGACATCACGCTCGAGAAGTACCTGGCCCGGCAGATGGGCGACGAGTGAAGCGGCTGGACCGCGTCGGCGACGTCGGAAGCCGATCGGATCAGACGATTCCGCCTAGCTTTCGGTCCGCCCCCGGCAGCCGCTCCACCGGCGCCTTCATCACTTCCGACGCCAGCGTCAGGTAGAGATCGCCGATCGTTCCCGTCATTCGGCTATGCAGGCCCGTTTTGAGGCCGAGACCGCCGGCAACCACGATGGCCAGGCCGCTGTTCTTGTGCGCGTTGGCTTCGGCATGTTCGTGCGCCATCACCAGGCACGTGCTGTCCAGGAGCGTACCGGCGCCCTCGGGCGTCGCTTTCAGCTTCGCCAGCAGGTAGGCAAACTCCTCCACGTGCCAGCGGCAAATGTCGCGGAGAACCCGCTGTCCGGTCGGCGTCTCCACCGCGCCATGCGTGTATTCGTGATGGCGCTCCGACGTGTGGCCCAGCCAGGGGAACCTCGACAGGCCCTGGCATTTCGTCAGCATGTACGAAGCGACCCGCGTCTGCCCGGACGCCAGCGCGTGTACCAGCAGGTCGGACTGGATCTTGGCGATGCGCGGCCAGTCCTTCAGGTCCCCGCCCTCGGCCGGCCGCTCGACCACTTGCGCATACTCCGGCGGCAGGCTTGCTACCGAGCGCTCCACGTCCCGCACCGACGTGAGGTATTCATCCAGCCGCGCCTGGTCGTTGCTGCCGAGAACCGGTCTCAACGCCGACGCGTCCTCCCGGACGGCATCCAGCACGCTCTTTTTCCGGTCGATCCAACGTTCGTCTTTCCTGCCGAACAGCCGGTCGAACAGCCGGTGCGGAATCATCTCCGGCGGCAGCGGCCGGTCGCGGCCCGCCCAGCTCATGTTGCGCTGGATGCTCTCGCCGAACGACTCCTGGCACACGCCGATCTCCAGCGAGCGAAACCGCGATTCGGTCCCCACCTTCGCAGCGATCACCTGGTCGATCGACGCGCCGCCCGCGCCTCGGCCGGTGAACGAAGTCCCCGACATCAGCGCGCTCATCGATCGGTGATGGTCGTTGCCCGGCCCCGGCAGACGCGCCGCCGGATTGTCGAGTCCCGAAATCACGTGAAAGTCGTCTCGGAACGGCGCCAGCGGCGTCAGGCACGGCGTCATCCGATAGCCGGCCCCCTCTTCCCGCGGAATCCAGAACCGTTCCACGATGCCGTTGCCGTTGAACCAAAGGATGAAGCGGGATTCGATCTTTCCGGCGACCCGCGCCCCGGCCGGCGCCGCGTACGCCGTGCCGTTGGAGTTGAACATGGCCTCCAGCGGCGGCAGTCCAATGCGGATCAGCCCGCCCGACAGCGTGAGGCCCCGAAGCATCGCACGCCTTGACAACCTGGTCTTCGTGGTCTTCATAACGGCTAACTCTCTCCTCCAAGGAAAGCTCTGGATGTTACCAGGGAGACGATCAGTTCCCGGAACCGGAAACCCGAGTCCCGGAAGCGGTCGAAAGCGGCGTCAATCGCCGGTTGATCCGCCGCCGTTTCCTGCCGCCCGAACGCATATCGGAACAACTGCTTCACCACGCATTTCTGGCAGCCGGCGTTTTCCGACAGGACCTTGCCGAGTTGCCTCGGCGTCGAGAATTCCGAGCCGGGTATTCCGGCTACCCATCCCGACGTGTCGATATCGAGGACATGTTCCACCGGGCGTTTCTTCCGATTGTTCATGTCCTCGTCGCGGGTGGGGTAGATCTTCACCACCTGCTTCTCGCGAAACTTCCCGATCGCGTCGTACTGCTCGAAGCCGAGCCCGATCGGGTCCACCAGCCGGTGACAGCCCGAGCACGTTTCGTTGTTCAGGTGTACGGCCAGCCGCTCGCGGTTCGTCATCGGCTTCTCGTCCGTTACCGTCGGTAGCGTCGCGTTCACCCCCGGCGGCGGAGGCGGCACTTTCTGACACAGGAAATGCTCGCGGATGAACAGCCCGCGTTCGGTGGCCGACGTGTCGGCAGGCTTGCTGGTCACCGTGTGGAACAGCGCTTGCCCGAGCACGCCCGCCCGGCCCGAGTCGGGCGGAAATTCAACTCGGCCGAACTCTTCGGCGGGAGCGGGACAACCGTATAGGGCCGCCAGGTCGCTGCTCACGAAACTGTAGTTGGCCGTGAAGAACTCCATGAAGCTCGCGTCCGACCACGCCAGGTGATGAAACAGCCGCCTGGTCTCTTCCACCATCGATCCGGCCAGTTCCGGCGTGAACTCGCGGAACAGCCGCCTCTCCCGAATCGCCGTCAGCGCCCGGTCGAATCGCATCCACTGCGCCAGGAACTCGTCCATCGCCCCACGCGCGCGCGGGTCGTCGAGCATCCGCCGCGCCGTTCGTTCCACGCCCTCCGGCGTCGCCAGTCTTCCTTCGGCGGCCTCGCGAAGCAGTTCGTCATCGGGCGCGGTGTTCCACAGGACGTACGAAAGCCGGCTTGCCACCTCGTGGCTGTACCACGGACTGGAGCGTCCGCGCTCGGACAGAAACAAAAAGTGCGGCGATTGCAGCATCGCCTCGACGACGATCTGCGCCCCTTTGTAGAAATCGTTTTCTCGCCCCGCTTCCACGGCGAACAGCGCGCGATACGCGCCCGCCTCTTTGTCGCTCAGCGGACGCCGGAACGCCTTCGTGCCGAACCGGCGTACAAACCGGTCGGCGCACTGCTCGTCGCTCGCCCCCGTTGGTTGGCACGGGACCAGGCGATTCCGGTCGCCTCCCAGGAACGCGGTCCGCGCCAGGTTTTCGGCGGCCTGCCCGTAAGCCTCGGCCAGAAGCGGCGAGATGCTCTGGCCGTCCACTTGGTTCTTAAAGCCGTTGATGAAATCTTCCTGGGGGAACTGGTTGGCCGGCCGGGTGAAGTCGCCAAGGAGGTCGCGCACGGTGTTGTTGTATTGCGCGTGCGTCAACCGCCGCGCCGCCGCCGGACGCGCCGCGACTCTACGCGCCGCCGAGACGGCCTGTTCCACCGCCGCCCGCTGCTGCTCCTTCGATACGCCGGCCAGCCGCTCCACCCAAGCGCGCAGGATCCGTTCGTCCTCGCTGCCCTGAAGTATGCGCTCGCCCCCGGTGTGCTTGATGCGGTTGGTCGGTTTGCCGAACAGCAGAGAATCCGCCGGGTTCGCCGTGTCCACCAGCGCCGCCAGCCCAAGCCCGAAGCTTTCAATCTCCTGTTGGGAAGCGTCCGGGGCGGGGAAGTGCAGCCGCGTACCGGATGCTACGCCGCTATCGCTGTGGCAGGCGCGGCACTGCGCATTCTCGAGGACCGGATACGCCTTCGAGGAGAAGGAATCGCGGGTGGTTCCGCCGGTCTCCGACGCCGTATTCTGGCCGTGCGCAGGCGCGGCGAAGACGTACAGCGCGAAGAGGATGAGAGCTTGTGTTGGAATTGAGCGCATCCCGCCTGTTGCAAGAATCGTACCAAATCGCGTCCTGGGGGCGCCAGCCCGACGGCCGCGGCGGCGCCGGCCGGAGATAAAGTAGTGAGAAGATGCTGCTTGCGCTCGATCCCATCGAGGTCCGCGTGCTCGGATCGCTTATTGAAAAAGAGATCACGACGCCGGAATACTACCCGCTGACCGTGAACGCGATTCTGGCCGCGTGTAACCAGAAGTCGAATCGCGAGCCGGTAGTCGCCTATGACGAGCCCAGCGTCGCGGCGGCCTTGCGTTCGCTGGAGGACAAAGAGCTTGTCGATAGCGTCACTCCCTCCGGCAGCCGGGTCGAGAAATTCGAGCAGCGGCTGGCGGCCCGCCTCAATCTGGGCCGGCGCGAACTGGCTCTGCTTGACGTTCTCATGCTGCGCGGTCCGCAGACCCTTGGCGAACTCCACGCGCGAACCGCGCGCATGCACGGCTTCAGCGATAACGACGAAATCGAAGCCGTTCTCGACCGCATGGCGCAGTGGCGGCCGGATCCGCTCGTCGTTCGCCTGGCAAGAACTCCGGGCGCGCGGGAGCCCCGTTACATGCACCTGCTGACGCCGTTTTCCGAGCCCGCTCCGCCCGTTCCCGAGCCGCGCGCCGCCGCCTCCCCGGACGACGAGATTGCCGCGCTCCGCGGCGACATTGCCCGCCTGGAGCAGGAACTCCGCGACTTGCGGGCGGAGTTCGCTAACTTCCGCCGCCAGTTGTGGGTCACGGATCCCTATCGCTCCGAGTAGGCCAGTCTGCGCTCTCCCGCGCAAGTCTTGACAACCCGTGGGGCAGCCCTCTCAGGCTGCGCGGGACTCCTAGTCCCGCCTAGTCCCGCCTCTGGAGTTAGTCCCGCCTGGCGCCGCCTCACGCGGGCGCTCCACCAGTCTGTTCCGCGGCGAACCACCGCGCCGGAGAACGACAAGACTCAAAACAGACTCAAATCTGCACGATAAGTTCCTTCAGGAGCTCCTGTTGCCCTCTCCTCCAGTTCAGAAACGTTCCCGTTTGGCGCGGTTCGTCTGCCTCGCGCTCCTCACCGTTCCCGTGCTGGCTTCCGATAGCGATGTTGCCGCCAAAGCCACGAACGCCTCCTCGCGCTGGCCGCGCTGGCTGAAAGCCGGAGGAGAATATCGTTCCCGGTTCCAGCCGAGCCGCGGGCTCGACTTCCAGCCGGGCGCCAACGAGAACTGCTGGATGACGCGCCTCCGCCTTGATCTCGGCATCGAAGCCCGCTCCTGGCTCCGCTTTCAGGTCCAGGCGCAGGACGCGCACGCGCCCGGCTGGCGCGGGGATATCGACGCCGCGGCCGACGCGCTCGACTTCCGTCAGGCATTCGTCGAGGTTGGCCGCGCGGAAGGCTACGGGTGGAGGTTTCGTCTCGGTCGTCAGGAACTCTCTTTCGGAGACGAGCGCCTGGTGGGCGCGGACAGCTACTGGGACCCTATCGGCCGCGCCTTTGACGCAGCGCGGCTCACCTGGAGCCGGCCGGGAATGCGCGTCGAAGGATTCACCGCCCTCGCGGTGAATTCGCGCTATCGCCGCCCCAACCGCGCCTCCACCGATCGCCGGTTGTTCGGCGCGACGGTCACCTTTCAGCCGGATCCCGGTGGTGTTGCCGTCGCGCCGTTCCTCCTTTGGAAGTCAGACAGTCATCTGGCGGACGGGGGACATCTCGATGTCTACACGTACGGCCTCCGTTCGGTTGGCCCGCTGGCCGGCGGCGCCGACTACAACGTCGAGATGGCGGCTCAACGAGGCAGCCGCCAAAGCCGGCCGATCGCCGCCTGGGCGGGTCATTGGGAGATCGGCTACAGCTTGCCGCGCGGCGCCGGCGACGACCGCGTGACCTTCGAGTACAACTTCGGCTCCGGAGACTCCGATCCGGCGGACAGCCGCTACGGCGCCTTTGACGATCTGTACCCTGGAACCTATCCTTATTTCGGAGTAGCGGACCCGTTCCGATGGATTAACATTCGGACGCTGGTCGGTACGGTCGGCTGCGGCCTGTCGGCCCGTTGGCGGCTGAAGCTGGGATATCGTGCCCTGTGGCTCGCCACCGTCAGGGACGGGCTGTACGTCGATCCGGAAACCTGGCTGGCTCACAACCCATCGGCATCCAGCAGCCACATCGGAAACCAGCTCTTCGCACAAGCCCTCTTCCAGGTCTCCCCCCGTTCCCAACTGTGGCTCGGCGTCGCCCGGCTGATCCCCGGCGCGTACCTGGTGGAAGCCTCCTTCAACGGCGCCCTTACCACGCCTTACGTGACCTGGAGCTATCGCTTCTAAGCACGAAGCCCGCGGCAGCCAATTGCTCCGGCGCCGTCCAGGCGTTACACTTCTAAAGGAAGTTCCGGCCCCACCTGGGAGGAGGGCCATGGATTCTGGGCGATCACCGGCGCGAAGCCTTGCCGCGGCGTGGGGCATGCTCTGCCTCCTCGCGACGGCCTCGCCGGCCGCCCAACCCCCTTCATCCTCCGCGCCTGAAGTCGTCTCGATCCTGAAGCAGAAATGTCTCCAGTGCCATGGCGCCGCCGTTGCCATGTCCAGTCTCAGCCTCGATACCCGCGAGGCCATGCTCAAAGGCGGAGACCAAGGACCGGCCATCGCGCCCGGCGACGCCGAGGCCAGCCGCTTGTACCGCCGCGTCGCGGGCCTGGAGCAGCCCAAAATGCCCATGGCGCCGCTCGCCCCGCTGACGGCTGCGGAAATCTCTACGATCAGGAAGTGGATCGACGCCGGCGCGACGTTTGACCTTCCCGAGCCGGGCGAGTTCAAATCCGGCGAAAGCGACAAGGAACGGGCGTTCACCCCCGAGGAGCGAAACTGGTGGGCGTTTCAAAACCCCGTCCGCCATCCCCCTCCCCCTATCGCCGACCCGCGCTGGAGCGCCAACCCCATCGACGCCTTTCTCAAAGCGGCACTCGATCGCAACGGATTGCAGCCCGCCCCCGAAGCCGATCGCCATACCCTCATTCGCCGCGCTTACCTCGACCTCCTCGGCCTGCTGCCGCCGCCCGAGGAAGTCGACGCGTTTGTGAACGACCGCTCCCCGCGCGCCTGGGAGAATCTGGTCGACCGCCTGCTCGCCTCGCCTCACTACGGCGAGCGGTGGGGACGCTTCTGGCTCGACGTCGCCCGCTACGCCGACAGCTCCGGCTACGAGCACGACCGCGATATCGCCAACGCCTGGCGTTACCGCGACTACGTCATCGACGCGTTCAACCGGGACAAGCCTTACCACCGCTTCATCGTCGAGCAGCTCGCCGGCGACGAACTCGAAGACCGCGATTTCGACAGCCTCGTCGCCACCACCTTCTACCGCATCGGGCCCCGCGTCCGCTTCCGCGAGAAGGACAACCCCTACTACCGCTACGAGTATCTCGACGACCTCATCCGAACCACCTTCCAGGGCTTCATGGGCCTGTCGGTGAATTGCGCCCGCTGTCACGATCACAAGTTCGATCCCGTCACGCGAATGGACTACTACCGCACCGTCGGGATGCTGTTCAGCTACGTGGATTACGACCATCCGCTCGCGCCCCCGGAGAAAGCCGCCGAATACGGCCGCATCAAGCGCGAGGTGGAAGAAGAAATCCGGCCCCTGGCGCAACAGATCGCCCGCATCGAGGCGCCCTACCGCAAGGCGGCCTACGAACGGAAGCTGGCGCGGTTCCCCGAGGAGATCCAACTCGCCGTACGCACACCCGAGGAGCAACGAACGCCCGGCCAGAAACTGCTGGCGGCGCAGATCGTCTCGCTCGATGTGGATCCCGACGCGGCCGCCAGCGTCAACGTATCCGCTTCGTACGCCCGGATGATCGAGGTCGGCCCGGAGGACGATGCCGCGCGGCGCAAACTGGTGGACCGCATCCTCAAGATCCGCGAGCGCCTGCCGCCGCCGCTGCTCATCGCCGAGGGCGTCCGCGACGGCGATTACCGGCTGACGCCCGACGGTCCCGGCGACGAACCGCTCCCCGGCAAAGGGACGCGCTTCGAGTACGGCGTCGAGTGCTGCTTCCTTCCCGACCCGGCCCGGGGCTACGTTGTCCCGGCCGTCCACTTCGGCGCCAACGGCCTCGATGTCGCCGAAGACCAGAACGCGGCTGTCGTCCCGCCCGGCTATTTGACCGTATTGGTGAACGGCGCCGCCCCGCCCGTCGCCCGCCCTCCGCGCGACGGATCGCTCACCAGCGGACGCCGCCGCGCCCTCGCCGAATGGATCGCTTCGCCCGGCAACCCCCTGACCGCCCGCGTCATGGCGAACCGCATCTGGCACTGGCATTTCGGCCGCGGCATCGTGCCGACTCCCTCCAACTTCGGAAAAATGGGCTTGCCTCCTTCGCACCCCGAACTGCTCGACTGGCTCGCCACCGAGTTCATTCGCCAGGGCTGGAGCGTCAAGCGCATGCACCGGCTGATCATGAACTCCGCCGCCTACAGAATGGCCTCCGCTTTCTATCTCCCCTCCAACGCGGAGAAGGACCCCGCCAACGCGTACCTGTGGCGCTTCCCGCTCCGCCGCCTGGAAGCCGAAGCGATCCGCGACGTCATTCTCTCGGCCTCCGGACAGCTCAACCCCGAAGCCGGCGGCGAGCCGTTCTTCCCCTCCATCCCCATGTCGCTCCGCGAAAGCTACCGCCAGGGCAGGTGGCGGATGACCAGCGAAGAGCCGTCCACCTGGCGGCGCAGCGTCTACTCGTATTGGAAGCGCGGCCTCAAGTACCCGATGTTCGAAGTCCACGACCAGCCGGACCTGAACGTGACCTGCGAAAAGCGAAACGTCACCACCGTGCCCACGCAGGCCCTCACGCTGTTGAACAACGAGTTCGTTCTCATCCAGGCCCGGCATCTCGCTTCCCGCGTCCTGCGCGAAGGCGGAGGCGACGACGGCCGCGTCCGCGCACTCTACCGCATCGCGCTAAGCCGCGAGCCGTCGCCGAAAGAATCGGCCGGCGCCCAAGCCTTTCTGCGGCAACAGCGCGACGGCTACGCAGCCCCCGGCGCCGCCGACCCGGATCTCCAGGCCCTCGCCGCCCTGGCCCACGTCATGCTCAACGCCAACGAGTTTGTCTACATCAACTGAGGAGGCAGCCATGGACCCGCTCTGCAACTGCCGGATGAGCAAACGCCGCTTCGTTTCCCGGCGCGATTTCCTCTTCAACGCCGGCGGCGGAATCAGCGGCCTCGCCCTCTTGCAACTGCTGAGCCAGGACGGCCTCCTCGCCGCGCCTCCCGCCGCGCGAGCCGCTTGCGCCGGCGCCGAAGGCTTCCCCGGCTCGCCCTACCTCGCCAGGCAGCCCCACTTCAAACCCCGCGCGAAATCCGTCATCTCGCTGTTCATGAGCGGCGGCGTCAGCCACGTCGATACGTTCGATTACAAACCCGCGCTGGAGAAGTATCACGGCAAGCCGCTCGAAGGCAAAGGCGAAATCCGCGTCCGCCAGGGCTACCCCGGCCCCTTGATGAAGAGCCCCTACCGCTTCCGCCGGTACGGGCAGTCCGGCGCCTGGGTCTCGGACCTGTTCCCCCGCATCGCAACCATCGTCGACGATCTCGCGTTCATCTACTCCTGCCAGGGGAAATCGAACGACCACGTCCTGTCCCACTACGAGTGGAACACCGGCTCCATCCTGATGGGCTTCCCCAGCGTGGGCGCCTGGGTGACCTACGGACTCGGCAGCGAGAACCAGAACCTCCCCGGCTTCGTCGTCGTCTACGACGCCCGCGGCGGCCCTTTCTCCGGCCCTGCCAACTGGAGCGCCGGCTTCCTCCCCGCGGCCTACCAGGGAACCGTCTTCCGCTCGACCGGCGACCCGATCCTCGACCTCGCGCCCCCGGCCGGCTACGTCACGCCCGAGCAGCAGCGCGCCCGCCTCGACCATCTCGAGTGGATGAACCAGAACCACGCCGAGAAGCATCCGGGCAGCTCCGAACTATCCGCCCGCATCGCCTCCTACGAGCTGGCCTACCGCATGCAAATGTGCGCCCCGGAAGCCGTCGACCTGGCGGACGAAAGCGACGAAACCAAAGCCCTCTACGGCCTCAATCATCCCGTCACCGAGCCCTTCGGCAAACAGTGTCTGCTGGCGCGCCGCCTGGTCGAGCGCGGCGTGCGCTTCGTCCAGCTTTACAGCGGCTCCATCGTCGACCAGAACGTCGACACCTGGGACGCCCACACCAGCATCGTCGACAACCACGGCATGCACGCCCGCGAAGTGGACCAGCCGATCGCCGGCCTCGTCACGGACCTCAAGCGCCGCGGCCTGCTCGGCGAAACCCTCCTGCTCTGGCACTCCGAGTTCGGGCGCATGCCCATCTCCCAGCGCGGGATCGGCCGCGACCACAACCCCGGCGCCATGACCGTCTTCCTCGCCGGCGCCGGCATCGAAGGCGGCCTTCAGATCGGCGCCACCGACGAAGTCGGCTACAAGGCCGAGGACCGCATCGTCACCCCGCACGACCTCCACGCCACGCTGCTCCATCTGCTCGGCCTGGACCACAAACGCCTTACCTACTACTTCAACGGCCGCCACATGCGCCTCACCGACGTCGCCGGCGACCTCATCCCCGAAATCGCCGGCTGAAAGCTGTGGGGCAGGATCTCAGCGTATTCATGCCTTGGCGAGCACCGCTCTCACACGCTTGCCGCTTCCTTACGAGCCGCGACCGCGAGGGAGCGGTCCTCCGGGTTACGTCTCCGCATTTCCAAACAGGTGTACTTAACAGGTGTACTTAAGTAGTGCAAAGCGCAGTCGGCGAGCCTGGGTAGGAGCCGATGTCGCCCGAGCGCTGGCCGCTCGTTCCCCCCATCGCATCGGTGCGATCACCCCTGCTCAAGTTCAGTAGATGCTCGGCCTCCGTTCGCGCTGGGAGACAGAAGCGTTTCTCCGTCGCGCCGAAGCGTATCACGACTACACGATGGATGATCTGGAACGGGGCCTCGCCGCTATTCGCGACGCCGCCCCGCAATGATTGCCGTCAGTGATACCTCGCCTCTCTGCTACCGGCGCTGTTGAAGGCAACGCTGGAGCGCTTTCGCCGGAACTGACCTTCGCGCAGACCCACCTTGGCCTAAACCACGTGCCATAGCCGCTTATTCGCCGGCAGCCCCGCCACCTGTACCGATACCGCTCGGTCACCCCATGCGGCGAGGTGCTCGTGGCCGTCCGCCCGTACCCGTCGTAAGTCTGGCGGTGGCCCATTCGGACCCCGAGCTCTGCGTCTGGTAGTCGTTCCGGTGTCGCCTTTAGCCGTCAAGGGCGGGATTCTATCTCGATCGGGTATCCCACATACGGAATCGCTTCAGGATTGATGGGAACCCGCAGCAGCAGCTTCTTCTCTTGTCCATCTTTGCCGCGATACGTGGCAGTGACAGAGGCGTCTGGCAGGTAGCGGCGAATCGGCCCGATATCGATGCCGACAACCTGGCTGACGGCGGGTTCATTAAACGCAAGATAAGCATGCACCTTCTCGCGAATCAAACCACGGATCAGGTCGGCTTCCTGCCAGGAGGCGGATTCTGACACGGCCGAGCGGTATACGTCGTTGTCCACTAGCCGCGTCTTCACCCATCCGAACTCCTGGTTCTCGTCGATCAACATCCACGCCTTCTCCTGCTCTGTGAACTGCCCTCGCCCGCATACGTACCACAAGCCTCGCTTCTCATTAGAACGCTCGTGCACATAGAAGTAGGACTTCAGAGCTGCCAATGGGCCTCCAACAAAGGAGACGCCAGTGCGCCCCCACCGGTTGAAAGCACAACCCGGATCCAGCACGTACATCCCGCTTCCCCGGTACCGTACAACGTGGAACCGTCCGATCGCGGCACAATCAACCTCCGCACCTCGCATGCTCGTTACTTCCATCGTTCCGGCATCCGGAGCCACCTCACTGATCTGGATCAGCAACACCTGGTCGCGGAGGGAAAGGTCGCAGTCCCCGGCAACGGCACCAGTCGCGAAAAGCAGACTTCTGATCAACACACAAAAACCGAGCCGCATCTGTGTCGCCTCATTCAGTTGCCACCATCATCCGCTCTTCATTGTCGTACTCGTAGTAGCTGTCCAGTTGTCCGCTCTTGCCGTCCTTGCTCACCCACAGCCGCTTGATCGCCGGCAGTCCCGCCAGTGTGTACCGATACCGCTCGCCCACCTGCCCCGCCGCGCACGAAGTCGCGTTCCCCCATTGGCCTCCGTCACCCGGCCCCAGAAGCAATAGTGCGGCAAGACGTTGCCCTGAAGAGTCGCCCGCGCTAACGGAACTCACCAGCGCGGAAAAGCTCTATCGGCTGGCGCATCACTTTTTCCACCACCTTCCCGTCCCAATCGGGTTCGTACATGGTACGCGACGAGAAGCAATAGGGCGCCCGGCTCGGATCGAGGCGAAACTCGAACAGAATGCCCGTGTTCTTCGACCGTTTTGCCACGGTTGCAACCGCGAAGATGAAAGGATCCCGAACATCGAAGTCATTGCAGATGACCGAGCGAATGTCTCCTTCCGCTTTCGCGAACGCCGAAGCGTCAGCTCGAATCGCTGTTGTGATCAGCTTCTTCATCGCCGCGTCGCGGTGCGAGGGCTGCCACCGGCCTATCGTCGCCGCTCGCAGCGTACACTTTTTGCTTTCGCCGGACAGTCGCTCGTACCACTCGAGCCCGCTCTCGTAACACTTTCGCGCTCCATTCACTCGAAAGTCGCAGGCGCCCGCAGTGATACTTGCCTTGCCACTCTCGCCGCAAACCTTGAACAGAAGATCGAGCGCGGCCACCCCAGCGTAACTGCATCCGTCCGTTCGCATAATCAGAAATTCCAAATCGCCGGCCGCCGGCAGGCGCTCCTCCCGCCAGTACGCTGCCCATCGCAGGTAATGCGCGGCGGTATCCGCGCCTTCCTTCCAGGAAATCCGGCAATCCGGTGAGCGTGCCCACGAAATGGACGCGAAGCAAAGCAGGGAAGAGATCGCCACCCTCATCCGCACATCAGTCATCAGCGGCCTCCACCCATGGGGCTTCGCGGTATGCGCTGCCGATCCGACGCATGCCGCACCTTCTTGTTCGGCGGCGGGTCGTAACTGTACGCCTCCCGCTTCCGCCGCACCTCCGCCAGCCGACCCATCGCGTCGTAAATGTAGCCCAGGTACGGACTCTCGTACGGCGCCGCCTGGTCGTTCGGATACAGCTCGTTCGTCATCCGCCCTTCATTGTCGTACTCGTAGTAGCTGTCCAGTTGCCCGCTCTTGCCGTCCTTGCTCACCCACAGCCGCTTGATCGCCGGCAGCCCCGCCAGCGTGTACCGGTACCGCTCGGCCACCTGCCCCGCCGCGCAGGAAGTCGCGTTCCCCCATTTGGCCTCCGTCAGCCGCCCCCAGTAGTACGTCCCATACCCGGTGTCCGTGATCGTCTGCGTGTCGTAGGTGAAGCTCACGCTCTGGCAGGCGTCCGCCTGCGAGGCCCCCGCCGCGAACCGGTCGATCTTCGTCAGCCGCCGGTACGCGTCGTAGGTATACTCCGCCTTCTGGTTCTTCGCGTCCGTCCTGCGCAACAGCAATCCCTGTGCGTTATACGCGTAGCTCGCCGCGCCCGTTTCCGGGTGGGTCGCCGACGTTACCCGCCCGCTCGTATCGTAACCGAACGTCCGCGTCTGCGTCGCCCCCCCGCGCGTCATCGACGCCTGCTCCAGTTGCCCCGCCGCGTTGTACGCGTACGTCGTCTCCCAGTCCGCCCCGCCCGCCGGATTCGGCTCGGTCGCCTTCACCAGCTCCCCCATCGCGTTCAGCGTGAACTTCTTCCACTTGCCCGCCGGGTCCGTCACCGTCGCCGTGTTGCCCAGGTACGCATATGTGGTCACCCCTGTGCCATTGGGCTGCGCGTCGCTTACGCCCTGCCTCACGCTCACCGTCCGCCCCATCGCGTCATAGCTGTACCTCGTCCAGTACACGGTTCCTCCCGGCGCGTACGGTTCCGAGACCTGGCTCGCCTTGCCGAGCGGCGAGCAGGCGCACGGAGCGTACTTTGTCTCCACGGTCGAGACCACGTTGTTCGTTCCGTAGCCCGTCTCCACTTTAATAGTCCGCCCCAACCCGTCCATCTTCGTTTTCGTCCACCGTCCGTTCACCGTCGCCGTCGTCACCGGCGGCGAGTTCGAGTAGGTGTACGTCGTCACCGCGCCGTGCGGCGACGTCGCCGTCAACGGCCGCGCGTATTCGTCGTACGACATCGCCGCGCTGGCGCCGTTGGGCCCCGTCTTTTGCGTCAGCCCCAGAAACGAATTCCATTGGAGCGACGTCGCCAGGTTCGACTGGCTGTTCGGCGTGATCGCTCCCGGAACCGCGTTGTTGTTGGCCGGCGTTACCGCCACCGTCGTGTTCCCCGTGGTCGTCTGCGTCGGCGTTCCCGTGATGTCGTATTTCGTCGTCGTCGCGATCGGCGAGCCGTACGAAGTGCTCGACGTTGCGTTCCCGCGGTAGACCAGCGCCGTCCCGTAGTTCGCCGAGTCGTGTTGCCGCAGCCCCGTCCGGTTCACCAGCCCGCCCGCATAGCTGTCGTAGGTGTTCGATGCCAGCGTCCGCGTCTGGCCGCCCTGCGTTACCGTCGCCGAACTTAGCCGGTTGAAAATGAACCGGTTGGTATACTGCGTCCCGCTCAGGTAGCTCATGTTGTACGTTCGCTTCGGCGTGATCGGGTTCCCGTAGTCGTACTCCTTCCGCTGCGTCGCGTTGCCGCGCAGGTCCACGGTCTGCTCCTGCCGCGACGTAGCCACCCCGTCCAGCGTGGTGTCCGCTGCCGACACGTACGGTGGCCGGGTTCCGTTGCCGCTCCAGGCATAATACGTGCCGCGGTGGATGTAGTTCGGATTCGCCTCCGGCCGCGTTTCCTCGTACTTCAGAAACCCCACGTCCCACCTCGCCGTGTCGAACTCGAAACCCCACCGCGTGAACGCGGTGACCGACGCGTCGTGCAGGTCCGTGATCCCGTGCACCGTCCGGCTCGCATCTTCACCCGGGTGCCAGAACCAGTACGCCTGCTGCTCCTCCGGACGCCCCTCGATCGCCGGCGTCGTGGCCGTCCGCCACGTCGGCGGGTCACAACCTTTTCAACGCGCGCAAATCCAATGTTCTTAACTATTTGAGTCCCGCCCAGCGCCGGATTCCTTGCCCTCCCGTGCTACCCTGTTACCGGGAGGCCATCCTCTTTCCTCGCCTCCCGCCCCAATTCTTCGCATAAGGAGTTGTAATCCATCGTGTCTGACCACAAATCGCCCGCCGAATCGGCCAAACCCGGCGGCCCCACAGGGCCCCGCACGGAGGCTGGCAAGGCTCGCTCCGCCCGAAATTCGCTCAAACACGGCCTGACCAGCCGCGAACTCTTCGTCCCGCCCGGCGAACTCGATAATTTCGTCGATTTCAAGGCCACCCTGCTCGAGGAAATCCAGCCCAAGGGCGCCCTCCAGATGGCCGCCTTCAACCACCTCCTCCATGCCGCTTGGACCCTCGACCACGTCCGCGCCATGGAAGCCAGCTACCTCGCCCTCGGCCCCGACGCCCTCGAAAGCAAGGAAACC
>JAHCHE010000052.1 GCA_026129905.1 Bryobacteraceae bacterium
TATCACTACCTGGTGAACGGCGAGGAGACCGCCATCCGGATCGTGCTCCGGGCCATCGACCTGGGCGTGAACTTCTTCGACTGCGCGCACAAGTACAACGCCGGCGCGAGCGATTTCGTCTACGGCAAGGCGCTGAAGGGCGGGTTGCGGCAGAAGGTGCTCGTGATGTCGAAAGCGCAGTTCCGCGAAGGTTACAGCGCGATGCGCCAGTTGGAAGAGACGCTGGAGCGGATGAAGACGGACTACCTGGATCTGTGGCAGTGCCACGAAGTGGTGAGCCACGACGAGGTGGACAAGATCCTCAGCCCGAACGGCGCGCTCGAGGCGTTTGTGAAGGCGAAGGAGCAGGGCAAAGTCCGGCACATCGGCTTCAGCGGACACCGCGATCCGACGGTGCACCAGCGGCTGTTGGCCTCCTATGACGGGTGGGAGACGGTGCAGTTTCCGGTGAACCTCATCGACCAGCATTACCTGAGCTTCATCGAGAGCGTGCTGCCGAAGGTGCGGGCCAAGGGGGCGGGGGTGATCGCGATGAAGTCGAACGCGATCGGTAATATCACGAAGAACAAGGTCGCTTCCATTCCCGAGTGCCTGCGCTTTGCGTGGAGCCAGGATATCGACACGCTGGTGTCGGGGGTGGAAACGGTGGAGCAACTCGAGCAGAACGTGCTCGCCTGCAAGACGTTTCAGCCGATGACGAAGGACGAGATCTCGAAGCTGCTGGCGCGGACGAAGAGCGGACCGCACGGCTCGAAAGTGGAGCAGTACAAGCTGCCGGAACAGGCCGGCGCGCACCACCGCTTCCACAACGACGGCGAGCCGGCGTGACAAGCTGACCGGACGAGGAGATCGACCGTGGAGCGTGGCGCGCGCACTCGTGCGCGCCGAGACGAGACTCCGAACTCCTGATCTGGCGGAAATTACGCTGGCCCAATTTAATACGCCAAGCGGAGGTCCGTACCCGGAAAGGTGGTTTCCGTTGCGGTGAGTTCTTGGCATAGATGGCGAACTACCCGTCATGGCGGCCTGAGTCAAATGATGCAGGCGCACCGTCAGAGTCTTCCCGTTGAGGTCAGGAATTAGATCGACCTCGGTCTGATCAATCTGCCGCAACAAAGCCCGGGCATCATCGAATCGCGCCAGCTCTTCCCGAACGGTGGCGGCCATAGCAGTTTCTGCCCGGTAGGCGATCATCTTTATGGTGTTCAGGAACTGCTTCCTTTCGGTGCGCAGACTGTCGGAAGCGGTCTCGTTCGGACAGATCCTTGACGGGGATCTGGTGGGCGTAGCCTTGCGTTGTTTCTTCAGATCCTCCAGCGCCCGCTCGATCTGCTCGATTTTCTCTTGCAGTTGACCCTGATGCTGCTTATACTTCCGGACCGCTGGTTCGGAAAGGGGCTGTTTTAACATCAAAGGCCAGCGCCGGATTCTTGCTCGTGCTGTGAGATCCACTCCCGGGCCAAAGCAGCATTCCAGCGCGCCGCCTGACCGACTTCCGCACACAGTAGGTTGGGAACAGTGCCGGCAGCGCCAACAGGACACCTCCTTGTGGGATGTCCCGGGCGGACTCGAACCTGAACGGCGCTTCGGCTACCGCTCCCATTGCCGCCGAAATGCGTGCAGTCGCCCAGCACCGATCACTTTGCGCAGCGTGTCGCCCGCCACCCCGATTTCGCGACTCACCTCCGGCACGCTCTTCCCCTCGTCCAATAAGGCCTGCGCTCGCTGCCGCAGCGGAGGCATCCGGAAGCTCTTCAGAACGAGTGCGCACGCCACGGAGTTGCGATGGTCCGAGGAGCGCCCCCCCCGCGTTAATTTCGCTTCCGCCGCAGGGTTTTTGCTGTAAAATCGGAGTTCGGAACCTGCATATAGGCGAGGATGGCCGGCATGCGCAAGTTTTCTTTCGCGCTGATCGCTGCGATCTGTTTTTCCGCCGCGGGGCTTCCCCGCCTCGAAGCCGCACCGTGGAAACGTCTCGAATCGGCAAACTTCGAGATGTTCACCACGACGGGGGAGGGGCGTGCGCGGCAGCTTCTCGATCATTTCGAACGGGTGCGCCAGTTCTTTCTTCAGTCGAGCGGCCGCCAGACCATCAGTTCCCTGCCCGTCCGCATCATCGTTCTGGATAGCCGCAAGGAATGGGAGAAGTACCGCGTGAGCGAGTCCGCGGCCGCCTTCTTTCATCCCGGATTGACCCGGGATTTCATCGTGATGAGCGGGGAAACGGAAGAGATCCTGCGCACGGCGACCCACGAATTTACGCATCTCATCGTCCGCCACTCCGGCGCCGAGCTGCCGATCTGGCTCAACGAAGGCCTCGCGGAGTTGTATTCCACCCTGCGGCCCGACGGCAACGGCGTGCGGCTGGGGGAAGTGATTCAGGGGCGGGCATTCGCGCTAGCGCGCGACAAGTGGCTGACCATGCCGGAACTGGCGGCGGTGGACCATGCCTCGGCCCACTACACGGAAAAAGAGCGGGCCGGCGTCTTCTACGCCGAAAGCTGGCTCCTCACCCACATGCTGTACCTGAGCGAGAAGCTGCGGCCGAAAGCCGCCGCTTTCGTGGGGGCCGTCGGCGGCGGCCAAACCACCGAGGAAGCCTTCCAGTCGGTTTATGGGTTGACGCTCGCCCAGGTGGATTGGGAGCTGCACGACTATTACGAGGGCGGCCGGGTATACACCGCCGTTCTGCCCATTCAGCTTCAGAAGATCCGCGGCAAGGCGGAAGCCGTGCCCGCCACGCCGGTTCAGCAGGCCATGTGCGAAGGGTTGCTGCTCGCGTTCGTGAAGAAGAACGCCGAGGCAATGACGCTGCTCGAGAGACTGGCGGGCGAGAACCCGGGTGACGTTGACGTAGCGGAAGCGGCGACCGAGGCGGCCTGGCAAAGCCGCGAGTTCGACAAGGGCGCAGCCCACGCGGAGCGGGCGCTGACGCTCGGCAGCAGGAACCAGGCGCTGCGATGGCGCTACGCCGAGCACCTGGCGGCCCGGGACCTCAAAGGCGGCCGGCTCGTTCAGCTCCTGCGGGCGACGCTGGAGGACGAGCCGTCCAACCTGGAAGCTCGCCTCCTGCTCATTGACGCTCTTGCGGCGCGAGAAGAGTACGCGGCGGCGATCGAGGAGGCGCGCCCGGTGCGCAAGGTCGAGCCGAAGCAGGCGACGCGCTTCTTCGCGGCTCTGGCGATGGCGCGCTGGATGACCAACGACCGGGATCAGGCGCGGGATGACCTGCGGCGCGCCATCCAGTATGCGCGCCAGCCGGAACGGCAGCGCCAGTGCGACGCCATCGGGGAGTACTTCGACCGGCAGGAGGAACTCGAGCAGGCCGCCGCCCAGGTGGTCCGTGTCCCGCCCGCGGGCCAGGCGCCGCCGGCGCAACCGGCGGAAACCGCCCGGCCCAAGCGGGTCGCGACGCTCATTGCTTCCGATGACGGGCTTCCGGTGAGGAGCGGCGAATGGGAGCGCCGGGCAGTGGCCGGCGGGGCCAAGCTTCAGGTTGCCGCGGGCGCGCTGGCGGCTTTGCAGTGCTCCGGCGGCGGCGCGACGGTCCTGATTGTCCGCGAAGCCGGCGGAAGCTATCTGCGGCTGGTGGTGGACGATCCGAAGAAGGTCCTGCTGGAGGGCGCCGGGACGGACTCGTTCGTGTTCACCTGCGGGGCGCAGAAGCCGCTCGCCGTCGAGGTCGAATACGTCCGGGACAGCGCGGTGAACGAAGCCGGCGTGTTGCGGGTTCTGCGCTTCGTCCGCGAGCCTCCCAGCTAGTACCACCTGGTACCAGCCAGTACTCCACCAGTCGGCGACGACTTTCCCGCCCGATTCCCCCCCCTCAAGATTCGGATTAATAGGTCTTGAATTACTAAGAAATCAATGTTAGGCTTAGACCGGTGTCCCGCGCCAGGCACTCATGTTCACATTGCCAGGAAGGCCTGGAGCCGCAAGCGAGGCTCTTTATCCGGCTGCGCGCCGAGGCGCTCATGAGAAGCAATCGGTGAAATATGACGAGCATGAAAGGATCATTTGCGTGAAACGCCGGCCCTTTTTGTCATCTGTACTGACCGCCGCGCTGCTTCTCCTGTGCCAGGCGTTGGCCACCCGCGCGCAAGACGCGGAGAACGTCCGCGCCTGGGGCTGGACCGCGCTCGGCCAGCTCGGCATCGGCATGGATGATGAGTCCGATTTCGAGAGAACGCCCGGCCCGGTAGCGAACCTCACGGGAGCCGTGTCGATCGCGGGCGGCGAGGCGCACAGCGTCGCGTTGAGGAATGACGGGACTGTCTGGACCTGGGGCGGCAACGCTCAGCATCAGCTCGGTCGAGCGGGTCAGTCCGGCATCCTTCCGGCGCCGGTAACCGAACTCTCAGGCATGGTGGCCATTGCCGCGGGGGCGTGGCACAGCCTGGCGCTCAAGAACGACGGAACGGTGTGGGCTTGGGGAAGCGATTCACAAAGCCAAGGACTACGGACTCCGGTTAGAAATCTGGCGAGCGTTGCGGCCATTTCCGCGGGCGCACACCACAGCCTTGCTCTGAAGAGCGACGGAACCGTATGGGCGTGGGGAGACAACAGTTCTGGCCAACTCGGCGACGGACAGGGAGGGGGTGTTAGCAAGAGCGCCGATCCCGTACCGGTCGTCAACTTGACTGGCGTGACCGCAATCGCAGCCGGTGTGAACCACAGTCTCGCCCTGAGGAGTGACGGGACGGTATGGGCCTGGGGAGATAACCAGTCTGGCCAACTCGGCGATGGCGCCGGAGGGCATTATGTATACAGCGTCACGCCTGTCAAAGTGCTGAGCCTGACAGGAATCGTCGCCATTGCCGCCGGTGATCGCCACAGCCTTGCTCTGAAGAGCAATGGTTCCGTGTGGGCCTGGGGCGACAACTATCACGGTCAACTGGGCATTGGCGGCAACAGCAACAGCGCGACGCCGGTCGCGCTCGCCAAGATCGCCGGCGTGGTGAAGATCGCGGCGGGCGCATCGTTCAGCGTCGCCCTCAAATCGAATGGAGAAGTCTGGACCTGGGGCGCGAACGAATATGGCCAGTTAGGAAACGGCAGCGCAATCGACAGCAATGTGCCGGTAGCCGTTCTTACAGGTGCGTTTTCGATCGGCGTAGGATACCACCATGCAATGGCACTGAAAGCCACCGGCGTCGCCTGGGCCTGGGGTTCGAATTGGGCTGGCCAGCTCGGTAACGGGCGGGCTCTCTTCATACCGGAGCCGGTCGTCCCGATCGGCATCACAAAAGCTGTCGCCGTAGGCGCTGGCAAATACTGCAGTGCGGCGGTCACGAGTGACGGGACAGTCTGGGCCTGGGGCTTCGATCAGAGCGACATTTGCGGCGGGGTTGCCGCCAAGCGGAGCATGCCGGTTGCCATGAGCGGCCTAACCGGCATCATTGCGGTAGCGCTTGGCGATAGTCACCGGCTCGCGTTGAAGGACGATGGCACAGTCTGGGGTTGGGGGAACAATAGCTGGGGCCAACTTGGCAACGGCGCGATGTCCTGGCGAGTCGATGTCCCGGTGAAGACGACTGGGCTTGCAAATGTCGTGGCGGTCGCCGCGGGAGCAAAACACAGCTTGGCGCTGAAGAGCGATGGGACGGTCTGGGCGTGGGGCAACAATGAGTCCGGTCAACTCGGCGGCAACTATGGTTACCAAATGGCTGTGCCCATTCGGATCGCCAACCTGTCCGGAGCCGTCGCGATCGCCGCTGGCGCCGCTCACTGCGTTGCGCTGACCAGCGATGGAAGCGTCTGGGGTTGGGGAGAGAACTCGAGTGGACAGCTCGGTAATGGCCGCAACGAAGACACCACGGTTCCGGTAGCCGCTTCCAACTTCAACGGCGCTGTCGCCATTGCTGCCGGCAAGGACCAGACGATAGCGCTGAAGAGCGATGGAAACGTCTGGCGATGGGGAAACTTCCAAACCAATGTGCCGGCGGTGTTCCCCGGCCTATCGGGGATTGTCGCTATCGCCGCCGGCAGCGGTTCCTACCTGGCGTTGAGACATGACGGTACTACCTGGAGCCCGGGCTATGATGGCTCGCCACCGCGAATGGAGGCTCAGTTCTCCAATGCCGTGGCGGTCGCCACAGGCCAATCGCACTCGCTGGCGCTGCTCGTAACCGGTGTTCCCGCCGCTGCCCTTCAGCCCACAACGATCGTGTTCGGCGTTCAGAAGCCTGGTACCACCAGCTTCAGCCGGTCCGTCACCATTGTCAACAACGGCGAAGCCACGCTCAAAATCCGGACCGTCAAACTGATGGGCTTCAATCCAACCGAATTCAAGATGCCTTCCGACAGTTGTACCGGCGCCACTCTGATGCCCAACTCCAGTTGCGGCATCAACGTGCGATTCGCTCCCAAAGCGGAGGGCGCCCGCAGCGCCGCCGTCATGGTCCGCACAAACGCGCCCGGCAGCCCGCATCTGGTCTTTCTCACCGGGATGGCGCTCATCGACACGCCTTTCCCCACCGTCGTCGCGCCCAATGGCGGCGAAAACATCCCGACCCGGTCGGCATTCAACATCCAGTGGACGGCTTCCAGCCCGCTGCCGCTTACCGGCTTCGACGTTTCCTATTCGAGCGACGGCGGAACCACTTTTGCCGCTATCCCCGCCTGCACGGGACTGCCCGCAACCGCGCGGAATTGCGCCTGGACCACGCCGGGAGCCGCTACGGCGTCGGGCCGCATTCGCGTACTCGCCCGCAACACCGCCGGCAACACGGCGGCCGACATGTCCGATGCCGACTTCAGCATCGTAACCGAGAAGGCCACCCCTGGCGTGTTTCTGAATGGCAAGTGGTATCTCGACGTGAATGGCGATGGCTACTTCGTCTACGGCACGGACAAGGACTATGCATTCGGCTGGCCGGGAGTCACGCCTGTTACGGGAGATTGGAACGGGGACCGAAAGAAGGAAATCGGCGTCTTCAGCGACGGCGTCTGGTACCTCGACGTCAACGGCAACGGCGCGTGGGACGGCCCGGCGGTGGATCGGGCGTTCAGCTTCGGTTGGCCCGCAGTAACGCCGCTGACGGGCGATTGGAACGGCGACGGCAAGGCGGAAATCGGCGTCTTCAACGATGGCTGGTGGTACCTCGACCTGAACCGCAATGGTATTTGGGAGGCCGGCATCGATAGGCAGGCGGGCTTCGGCTGGCCCGGCGTTACTCCCGTACTCGGCGATTGGAACGGCGACGGCAAAACGGAAATCGGCGTCTTCAAGGACGGCGCGTGGTACCTCGATTACAACGGCAACGGCGTCTGGGACGGCATCTCCATCGATAGGGCCTTCAGCTTCGGCTGGCCCGGCGTCACTCCGGTGATCGGCGATTGGAACGGCGACGCCAAAACCGAGATCGGCGTCTTCCTCGACGGATGGTGGTATCTCGACATCAATGGCAACGGGATCTGGGAATCGGGCGTCGACCGCCCGTACGGTTTCGGCTACCCGGGCGTGATCCCCGTGGTAGGCGATTGGAACGCCGACGGAAAGGCGGAGGTCGCCGTCTTTGACCGAGGCTATTACTACATGGATATCGATGGCGACGGCGTCTGGAATCCGTATGGGGCCGATCGCTTGATCGCGTTATTCGGCGCGGGCGTCCCGCTAGCGGGAAATTGGTAGCCATTTTCGGCATAGCAGGTTCTGAAGTATTTCTATGCGTGGTAAGACGTTCATTCTCGTAGCAATGCTGCTGGCGGAGTCTTCTGTGCCAGCGCCCCAATCCGACAACGTCAGGGCTTGGGGGTCAAACGAGAACGGCCAGCTTGGCAATGGCCTGGATGCCAATAACGACGATCAACCCGTGCCGGGCCAGGTACTTGTGCTCGAAAACGTTGCCGCCATCCGTGGCGGCGCCAATCATAGCATCGCTTTGAAGAATGACGGCACTGTATGGGCGTGGGGAAACAATTATTATGGCCAGCTTGGCAACGGAACCAATGTCGGCAGCAATGTTCCGGTTCCCGTGGTTGGGCTGGCCGGAATCATAGCTGTCTCCGCCGGCTGGAACTATAATCTGGCGTTGAAGAACGACGGCACGGTGTGGGCCTGGGGTTTCAACATCGCCGGCCAACTCGGAACTGGAAATACGCAGGATAGCCCGGTCCCTGTAGCCGTCGTCGGCTTGAATGGAGTGGTGGCCATCGCGGCCGGAGGAGGACACAGCCTGGCGCTGAAAAGCGACGGGACCGTCTGGGCGTGGGGGAGCAACTACCTCGGGAGGCTCGGCATTGGAGCCGCCGATGGGAGCGTCTGGATTCCGGTCCAGGTCAGTGGCCTCAAGGATGTAGCCGGCATTGCGGCTGGTGAGTCGCACAGCCTTGCTCTTAAGGCCAGCGGCGGCGTATGGGCTTGGGGTTCGAACGCTTCGGGCCAACTCGGCAATGGCAGCGCGGGCGGATCGAGCAGCGTTCCCGTGGCAGTGGCGAATCTGAGCGGGGTCGTGGCGATATCGGCGGGAGGATCGCACAGCCTGGCGCTGAAGACCGATCAAACGGCCTGGGCCTGGGGCGACAACCAGCACGGTCAGCTCGGCAATGGGGATTACGCCGGGACGTTCGCCACCCCTGTCGCGGTGAAGAACCTGGCCGGCCTAAAGGCCGTTGCGGCCGGCGAGCAACACAGCATCGCGGCAAAAACCGACGGAACCGTATGGGCCTGGGGTGAAAATGCGGATGGTCAGCTCGGGAATGGAAAGCACACCCTCAGCTACGTTCCGGCGCAGGTGACCAACATAACGGGAGTCGCCGCGATCGCATCTGGTACGCGCCACTCGCTGGCCCTTAAGGCGAACGGTGGCGCGTGGGCCTGGGGCCTTGCCGCCAGTGGGCAGCTTGGCAACGGTAGGTCTCTGAACAGCGCACAACCGGCGACGGTACCTGGGGTGGCGAATGCCGTGGCAGTCGCGGCGAGTGAAAGCTGCAGCCTGGCCCTTCGCCGTGATGGAACGTTGTGGGCTTGGGGAGGGCTGCACTACTACTCCTCCTCATGTGTTCCTTCCGCGGCGAGCATGGGCGTGCCCGCGCCGGCGCCAGGTCTGAACGGCGTCGTTGCGGTTTCCGCCGGGAGCGAACACCGGCTTGTCCTGAAAAGTGATGGGACAGTTTGGGGATGGGGAAAGAACTATGACGGACAACTCGGCGACGGCAGCAGGACCAATCGGGATACCCCGATCCAAGTGAACGGCCTCGGAGGTGTGCTCGCGGTTTCCGCGGGCGGGGTTCACAGCTTGGCTCTTACGAAAGATGGATTCGTCTGGGCGTGGGGAGGAAATATATGGGGACAGCTCGGCAACGGTTCGACAGACTATGAGATCCATGTGCCCGCCATGGTCACGGCTCTCAATGGCGTGGTCGCAATCGCCGCCGGCGCCAGGCACAGTCTGGCATTGAAGAGTGACGGCTCCGTCTGGGCGTGGGGGAACAACTTCTCAGGCGAGGTCGGCAATGAGAGCCAAACACCGTATGTCGCGGTTCCGCTTGCCGTGAACGGCCTTTCCGGGGTGTTGGCGATTGCGGCCGGCGGACAGCACAGCCTGGCCCTCAAGGGCGATGGTTCGGTTTGGGCTTGGGGCAGCAACACGTCCGGCCAGCTCGGCGACGGGTCCTATACGTTTTCGAGCGACCAGCCGGTGGCGGTGGCAAAGATCTCCGGCGCGGCCATCATAGCCGCCTCCCTGAATCAAAACCTCGCGGCAACCAACGATGGCACGATCTGGGCATGGGGTGAATACGACAACAATTCCATCCGGACTCCCACCTCGGTACCCGGCCTGAGCAACGTCGTGGCCTTGGCCGCGGGTTCCTATCACCGCCTCGCCATTGTCGGGACCGGAATCCCCAAGGTCGCCATTACCCCCGCCTCCCTCGCCTTCGGCGGCCAACGCGTGGGCACGGCCTCGTCCAATCGCTCCCTCAGCGTTACCAACAATGGCGACTCGCCGCTGGACATCCATCGCGCAACGCCGACCGGCATTCACCCCGGCGATTTCAAGGTGACGGCGGACACGTGCACCGGAGCGAGCCTGCCTCCTGGAGGTAGTTGCGGCATCAACGTTCGATTTGCGCCCATTGGCCCGGCGAACCGGAGCGGCGCCGTTCTGATCACCACCAACGCCCCAGGCGCCCCGCATTTGGTTCCCCTCAGCGGCGCAGGGATCAGCGGTCCGGCGGGCGTGGGCGTCTTCCTGGATGGCAAGTGGTACCTCGATATCAACGGAAACGGCGTCTGGGAGCCCTCGGTAGATCGCGCACTTTCGTTCGGCTTCCCGGGAGCGACGCAAGTCACCGGCGACTGGAGTGGCGAGGGAAAGAAGAAGCTCGGCGTTTTCTACGAAGGTTTCTGGTATTTGGATTACAACGGCAATGGGATCTGGGATGGCTTCGCGACGGACCGGGGCTACGCGTTCGGGTGGTCCGGAGTGACGCCGCTGGTAGGGGATTGGAACGGCGACGGCAAAACCGAGATCGGCGTCTTCAAGGATGGCGCGTGGTATCTCGATTTCAATGGCAACGGCGCTTGGGACGGCATCTCCATCGATAGGGCTTTCAGCTTCGGCTGGCCCGGCGTCACTCCGCTGGTCGGCGACTGGAACGGCGACGGGAAGACCGAGATCGGCGTCTTCAACGACGGCGCCTGGTACCTCGATTTCAACGGCAACGGCGTCTGGGACGGCATCCCCATCGATAAGGCATTCAGCTTCGGCTGGCCCGGCGTAACCCCGCTGGTGGGCGACTGGAATGGCAACGGCAAGACGGAAGTGGCCGTGTTCAAGGACGCCGCCTGGTATCTCGACCTGAACGGAAATGGGGTCTGGGAGGTGAGCGTGGACCGGTACTCCAGTTTCGGCTGGCCGGGCGTCACGCCGCTGGCGGGCGACTGGAACGGCGACGGCAAAACGGAAATCGGCGTGTTCTGGCAGGGCGCTTGGTACCTGGACCACAACGGTAATGGCTGGTGGGACGGTCCGGTGATCGATCGAGGTTTCGGCTTCGGCTGGCCGGGCGTTCAGCCGGTGGTGGGCAATTGGTAGGCAGAAGGCCGGGGGTTCAATCCAGCCGCGGGACCTTCACTTCGCGGCCTATGTCGTCGGCCGAGACGTAACCGGCGTAAATGGCGAGTGTGATGTCGATGGCCAGGTCGAGGTCGCTCTCCGGAGTCCGGCCCTCGCGGACGCAATCGACGAAGTTGCGAAGCTCCTTTGCATAGCCCAGGCTCCAGCCTTCCTCGGGGGAGGCGGGAATCCAGCCTTCGTTGGAGCTGAGCTTCTCCACCAGGTACAGACCCTTGAAGCGGTCGTGCTTCGGGCTGTAGACATCGACGACGTTGACGGGGCTGATGCGGCAGCGGGTGCGGTGGTCGTTGGCGAACACCTCGATGAAGTCGTAGATGCCGCCGAGAGCCAGTTCCGAAGCGGTGATGTCGGCGACGGTTCCGTCTTCGAAGACGACGTGCAGGAAGGAGTAGTCCTCGGTGTCCTGGTAGCTGCTGCGGATGAAGCCCAGGTCCGAGAACGAAGGCAACCGGGTAATCGAATGCGTGCGGGCCGAAACGGCGGCCGGCCGGATGGGGACGCCGTTTCGGGCGAGGCCTTCCTTCCGCTTGAGATAAAGGATGGCGCCGAGGGGATGACATCCCTTGGCAATCAGCGAGCCGCCGCCCTGCACGCTCCAGATGCCGTAGACGGGCGAGTGGGAACCGTTGTGGGACTCCTCGCCGGTCATGCGCAGGATCTGCGAGCCGGTCTTCTCGACGATCTCGCGTTCCTTCTGGACCGAGGGAGCGTAGACGAAGTTTTCCGCATAGCCCAGCGTGACGCCCGCGGCGGCGACGGCTTCGCGGAGCCGGCGGAGGTCCTGTTTCACGGCGCTGAGCATCTGGCCCTTGGTGAACTCGGCGGGCGAGCCGAAGAATCCGGTGAGCGGCTTCTCGACAATGACGTGCTTGCCGGCGGCGGCCGCGGCCAGCATGTACTCCAGGTGCGAGGAAGGCGGAGTGCAGATGTCCAGGATGTCGATCTCCGGCAGCATTTCCGCTACCGAGGAAAAGGCGCGCAGGCCGTGGCGGACGGCGAACGCCTCGCGCTTCTCGGCCCGCGCCGAGGTGACGCCCACCACCTCGATTCCGCTCTCGGGCATGTTTTCCAGGTGAAAACTCGCCGCGAAGCCCGCCCCCGCGATTCCTATCCGGTACGTTCTGGACATCGTTTCCTACCGGTTACTACACTACAAGAAACCGATGCCGTTCCACTTCCGTCACGCGATCTGCAACGAGGTCTACCAAGGTTGGGATTTTGCCGCCGCATGCCGGTCGATTCGCGCGATCGGCTACGACGGCGTCGAAATCGCGCCGTTCACGCTGGCCGAGGATCCGGGCGCCATCGGAAAGGACAAGCGACGGGAATACCGCGCGATCATGCAAGGCGAGGGACTGGAATTCGTGGGCCTCCACTGGCTGATGGTGGCCCCCAAGGGGCTGCACGTCACCACGCCCGCCGCCGCGCTGCGCGAGCGGAGCTGGCGGCACATTGAGAACCTCATCGACCTGTGCGCGGACCTGGCGGGCGACCGCGACCAGAACGGCGTGATGGTGTTCGGGTCGCCGCAGCAGCGCTCCACCACCGGCGGCGCGACGCGCGAAGAGGCGACGCGGCATTTGCTCGACGGCGTCCGGCGGGTGGCGCCGCGAGCCGAGCAGCGCCGGGTGCGCGTGTTGATCGAACCGCTTCCACGGGCGCAGTGCGACGTCATGCTGTCGCTGGCGGAGGCGGCCGCGGCAGTGGAGGAGATCGGCAGCCCGGCGATCCGCACGATGTTCGACGTGCACAACGCCATCGATGAAGCGGAGCCGCACGCCACGCTGGTGGACCGGTACTTCGACCTGATCCGGCACGTGCACGTCAACGAGTTGGATGGCAGGCATCCGGGCACGGGGGATTACGATTTCCTCCCCGTGCTCGGGACGCTGGCGCGGCGGGGGTACTCCGGCTGGATCTCGCTGGAGGCATTCGACTTCTCTCCGGGCGCGGAGAAGATCGCCGCCGATTCCCTACACTACTTGCAGGGCCGCATTCAGAAACTGAACCTATGAAACGACACGTGGTGACGGGAGGCGCGGGATTCATCGGCTCCGCGCTGGTTCGGGCGTTGCTCGAGGAGCGGGATGGCAAGGTGGCGGTGATCGACAACCTGCTGACGGGCAAGGAGGAGAACCTGGCGGAAGTGGCGGGGCGGTTCGAGTTCCACCGCGTCGACATCCGTTCCTACCGCGACATCGCCTCCGTTCTGCGGGGGGCCGATACCGTCTTCCACCTGGCGGCGATTCCTTCGGTGCCGCGATCGATCGAGGATCCCGCGCCTTCGCACGAGGTGAACATCGACGGAACGTTTCAGGTGCTGAAGGCCTGCGTCGACGGGGGCGCTCGCCGGGTGATCTACGCCGCCTCGTCTTCGGCCTATGGGGACACGGAAACTCTGCCGAAAGTGGAAACGATGACGCCCCGCCCGTTGTCGCCGTACGCGCTTCAGAAGCTGGTCGGGGAGTACTACGGCAGCGTGTTTCATTCCTGCTACGGCCTGGACGCCACGGCGCTAAGGTTCTTCAATGTGTACGGGCCCCGCCAGGATCCATCGAGCCCCTACTCGGGAGTGATTTCGTTGTTCCTCCGCGCGCTGATCGAGCGGCGGCCGCCGGTGATTTTCGGCGACGGCGAGCAGTCCCGGGACTTCACCTACGTGGAAGACGTGGTGGGGCTGGTTCTGAAGGCGGCCCGGACGGAGGGGATCGGCGGAAGGGTCTACAATGCCGGCAACGGGAACCGCTACACGCTAAACGAGGTTTGGCGCGTGCTTCAGGAGCTTGAAGGCGTCAGCCTGCCGGCGCGTTACGGCCCTCCGCGAGCAGGCGACGTGCGGCACTCGCAGGCCGACATCGCCGCCGCAGTCCGCGACCTGGGCCATCGCCCGGCGTTCAGCCTCGAAGAAGGCATGAAACGCACCCTCGAATGGCAGATGCAGCAAGTGCTTCGCACTTGATGCAAGGGCTCTGGTAGAGTAGGGCACAGGCGCGTTACGCTGTCGCACGTTTCCAGTGCCCCCTCATCGAACTGGACGTGCGGATTTCCCGCATCCAGCTCTCCGACCATCTTCTTCCGGCGGCGTGCGCCGCAATCCTGGCAGATGGCTCACTCTTCCCACCATTTGGTACAGCCGACACCGTTTATACAGGAACTGATAGTTCCAGCGCTTCCGAGCCGACCGCCAACTGCGTTGGTGTTTGCGTCGGAGCCATAACTGCAGCTCACTCAGCACGGCCCCGTCGATCTGATGGAAGATGCGGTTGCTGTTGCCGGCCCGGAAATAGGTACACCACCCATTCAGGATCGGGTTCAACTTCCGAATCACCTCACCGACCAAGGCGCTACTGGGAAACGATCGGACCACCTCGCGCACCCGATCTCGGATATGTTGGCACGCCTTCTTGCGCGGCCACATGTACAGCAACCGTCTCGGGGGTTTCCGGAACTCGAAGCCCAAGAACGCGAAACCCTCCTCCACCGTCGTCAGCCGACTCTTCTCCTGGTTCACCACCAATCGCAGAGCCGCAAACTGGTTTTGGAGACGCTCCCCCGCCTTCAACCAAGCTCGGATCAGGCGCATGATTCGTACATCTCCGACCCGACGTCCCACCAACTCTAGAAGGAGTTCGTGCGAAATCGTATCGAAGTAGGACTTTAAGTCAACGTCGACCACATGAGAATAGCCGGCCTGGGTTTTCTCAGCGATGATGCTGAGCGCCATGCGCGGTGTCTTCTCCGGGCGGAACCCGAATGAACAGGGCACGAAATCGGCTTCGAACAACGGCTCGATTACCAATTTCACGGCCATCTGTACCACTCGGTCCTTCACCGTGGGGATGCCCAACGGCCGAGTTTTCCCCGGCTGTCCGGGCTTTGGTATGTGAACCCGGCGGACCAACGAAACCCGGTAGCTGCCGTCGCGAAGTCCCTGTTCGATTTCTCCCAGGAGCCGTGCTTCGCCATATTCCCGTATCTCGTCGATAGCCACCTGATCCACACCCGCCGCACCCTTGTTGGACTTCACCCGCCGCCAGGCCTCTTGCAGGATGTCCTGCCGACAGACCTTATCGTAGAGAAGCGTAAACCTCCTTTCCGGTTGTTGCTTGGCCACTCGGTATAGCGTCCTCTGAAGTTTGCGGGCATTGTCTAATCTCGCGGGCGCTTTGCGCTTGGCTCGATTGGGCCGGGGTTGAGCCTTCCCTCGCGGGGGCAATCCGGCTGCCTTTCCCAACGTTGGACGAATGATGGAAGTAGCGGCCCTTCCCTCCCCCCGGTTTTCCCGAGGTTCAACGGTAGTACGGCCACCTCCGACTCCCTGCCCGGCATCGTTGCTGCGCTTTCGGGTTTCGCCCTTATACGCTTCCCTACCGGACGGAGTCACCTCCGCCGGACCGAACAGGGTCTCTCCGGTTGTGTCGATGATCTGTCTCTGCGTGCCGCCGCCCTGTACACCGTCCCGGCGAACCGGATTGGTTCTCGCTGTCTTCCGATCCATAGCAGGCTTCGCCTCCAAGGGACAGGCTCGCCCCGGGATAAGCTCCAGCTGAATTGGCGTGATCGCTGGTGGATATGACGATGCTGTAACGGCGTTCACTTCTGTTGCGGCCCGCAGATTCGCCTCGCCCTCCTGCCAACAGTTGAGGGCTTTGTCGTCCCGCTTCTCCGGATCAGGTTGCCCCGAACCGAAGGGGACCAGGCTATCGGGTGAGCGAGTCATTACCCGAGCTGATTCCTTTCATTCAGCAAGTTCATCAACATCACGTCGGACGCACCCCTTGATATCCCTTCGGGATATATGGAAGTCGAGGAAGCCAGAAGTCGAGGAAGTCAGAATAGCGGTGGTGTAGTAGCGGTGAGAGCGTAGTTCCCCAGCACGAAGTGGTGAGCCTTCTGCTATACCAGCAGATCCTGAAACGTCCGCGCTGGTTTGGAAGTGGGCATAGACCTTATTCGACTGTGACGATGGCGCGGCGGTAGGCGAACAGGTTCGGTTCGCCCTTGTCCTTTACCTCGCAGACGACGTGGATCTCGCCTCTATCGGGCGCGGTGAAGCGCACGGAGGGGGTCGAGGCGCCCTGAAGGTCGAGGCGGCCGGTGAAACCGCTCGGCTCGCGGTAGACGAACCAGTTGAAGGAAAGCCGGTCGCCGTCGGGGTCTTTCGTTCCGGCGGCGCTCAGGCGCACGGACTTGCGGGGCTTCACGCGGATCCGCAGTACGTCGCGAGTTTTGTCGCCGTTGAGGACCACTACCGGGTTGTGATTGGCGCCGGAGTAAGCGGCGGCGACGCACCAGTCCAACCGGGTGGCGAAGTCGTTCTGGTAGGCTTCGCGCCAGCGCGCGACGGTCCATTTCCGGCGAACGGCGGCGTCGTCGGCGCCGGACCAGTGGGCGTCTTCGGCGTCGACGTAATGGCCGCCCTGATCGTGTTGGAAGCGGCCGCCCCAGCCGCCGTACTCCGGGTGGTCCGGATCGGAGAGGCCGTTCGGAAGGACATAGAACCACGAAGGCGTATCGCCTTCTTTCACGCCGGCGGTGTTGCGCGCGGAGCCGGGGTTCTGCTTGACCAACGGATATCCGGCGCCGAGCGGGCCGTGCCCCGTGCGAACGTTGCGATCCGCCCACTCCTGCTGGGTGAGCGGGACGATGGCATCGCGGACGAGCTGTATTTCCGCGTGCCGGCCGCCCTTGGAGTCGTTCTGGTACATGCCTCGGAATAGGGCGGTGAAGCGATCCATGCCGGGAGGGCCCGCCTCGACGTAGCGCAGATTGGGGAAATGCTCGCGGATCCACTCGCCCGTGCCCCTCTCGGCGCCCCAGGCGTCCTGGTCGGCGATGGCGTAGACGCGGAGCCGGGAAACGAACGCGTCGGTTTCCGGCCGCGAGCGCGTTTCGCGAACGTCGAGGAGAGCCTGCGCGAGGTCGTGAGCGCCGCCCCAGATGGCGATATGCAGCGGGGCGGACAAGGCGTCGGCGGCCGAAGTAATGAGCCGCGAGCCCGGCGTGGCGCGACCGGCGCCGAGATTCGGTTCGCCGCGCTGCGGGCTGCCGCTCCGGACGACGGAAAGGAGCTGTTCCGCGGGCGGATAGCCGGGAGCGTGCGTCGCGAGGCGGTCGCGAACGGCGGCGTAGTCGCCGACGATCTCCTCGATCAGCTCCGGGCGCGTTACGGCGCGGCCCACCTCGCCCGGCGTGCCGCTGGCGGAAGCAACGAGGCCCACAATATCGAACTCGTTCGCGTAGAGCATCAGGCGGCGCATGGACTGCTGGTCGTCCGGGTCGCCTCCGATGTCGGTGAGGACCAGCAGGCGGGGTCTCTGCGCCGGCGCGGCGGCCGCGAGCAGGACGAGCGTCAAATGCGCGGCAAGCAGGGTTCTCACATTCCCACCAATGGCCTCAGGGCTTCCACTTCGCTCATGCCGTTCACCATGATATTGAGGAACAGGCCGCGAGGCTCGAGCGAATCCATCAGCAGGCGCATTTCGTCCGGAGCGAAAGCGCCGCGTATCAATAGCGGCTTACCGGCGCGCTGAATTTGCTGGAAATAGGGGACCATTTCCGCTAGCGGCGGCCCTGCGGCGTCGTTGTTTACCTCGTAGCACTGGATCTCCTCGATCTCGAGAATCGCGTCGAGGAGGAACATCGAGGTGGAATGCAGATGAATGAAGCTGCTGGGGAAATGCGCGGCAAGCATGCGATCCACCGGCTGGACGAAGCGGCGATAGAGGGCCGGCGAGTAGACGGCGGTGGCGTCCTCCTGCATGCGAATGATGGGTCCTGGCGCCCAGAGCGAATACTGCGCGTCGAAGTACCCTCCACAATACAACGGCAGACGGCGCCAGATCTCCTTGGTGATCTCGCGAAAAATTTCGCCCAGCCGGAACAATAACTCGGCCGATTTTTCCGGCTCGTCGGCAAGGTCGAGGATGCTTTCGCTGTGCCCGCGGAGGACGGCGTGGAGGTCTGTGGGGCCGATTTCCGGAGAATGGCTGACCGGGAACCGCCCGCCGGAAACCGCCGCCAAGGCATCCGCGAATTCCAGGTACTTGCGGTACCAGGGATTGCCGGCGTCGAGCCGGACCGCGAGGGCCTCGTCCCATGAGAGCCGCCGTTCGTCGCCGAGCACGTTCTGCGGCAGGATGCGCAACTTGCAGCCGAGCATGCCCGGAAGCCACGGCACGGCAACCTGGGCCGGGCAGGCGCCGCGAATCACGTCGTCATCGAGCGTCTCGCCCTCGCGCAGCATGCGGAGGTGATCCTCGACGAACGCGCCGATATCAATCATCTCCGGGGTGAGAAACTCGGCCGAACCCCACGATTTGCAGGCGGAGAACTCGCCGAGGGGGAACCAGCCGATGAACGAGAAGCCGACCAGGGGACGGCGAACGTCGTCGAGATTCCAAAAGGCTCGGTAGCGGCCGACTTTGGCGGGGTGGTTTCCGAAAGCGGAAATGGACATGACCGTGCTCAGCCAATGTATGGCTACTCCAATATACCGGCTGGAGCGCCGGCCGGATAGCGGGGCGGATCGCGCCGTAACATCCGCGGCTCGCGCGCTGTCCCCAAGGAGAACCGGCCGCAGCAGCAGCGGGCGTGCGTTCACTTGCAGGGGAGGGCGATATGGAGATCGAGAAACAACGAGACCGGATCGGCGGGGCCGATCGCTGGGCGTCTCTGGTCGGCGGCGGGGCGCTGGTGGCCTACGGGCTGACGCGCAACTCGCGGATGGGCAAAGCAATGGCGCTGGTGGGCGGCAGTTTCATCTACCGCGGGGTTACCGGAGAAGGGCGCCTTTATGAGGCGCTGAAGAATCGCGCCAAGAGCCTGCCGTATGGGAAGGGCATCAAGATCCGGCGCGCGGTGACGGTCAACAAGCCGGCGGGCGAATTGTACGAGTTCTGGCGGAATTTCGGGAACCTGCCGCGGTTCATGCGCCACTTGGAGGCGGTGACGCCGCTTAGCGAAGGACGGTCGCGGTGGAGGGTGAAAGGGCCGGCGGGAAGAATCGTCGAATGGGACGCCGAGATCATCGCGGACACGCCGGGCGAGATGATCGGCTGGCGTTCGCTTCCGGACGCGGAGGTGGACAACGCCGGGTCGGTGCGTTTTGAGCGGGCGCCGGGCGGGCGCGGCACAATTGTCCGGGTGCAGCTTCAGTACAATCCGCCGGGCGGACGGGCGGGCGCATTTTTCGCGAAACTGCTGGGCAAGAATCCCGACCACCAACTGCACGGGGACCTGATGCGGTTCAAGCAGGTCATGGAAGCCGGCGAGATTCCGACGACGGAAGGGCAACCGACCGGACGGGGAAAGCGCCGGCGAGTAGAAGCGCCGGAGACAAGTGGGGGCTCGATGCGCGAATTCGAGCACGCCCGGGAAGGAGCGATTTCATGAAAGCGGTGTGCTGGAACGGAACCAACGACGTCCGGGTGGAAACCGTGCCGGATCCGAAGCTGCTGAATCCCCGAGACGCCATCGTCAAAGTGACGCTGACAGCGATCTGCGGCTCGGACCTGCACCTTTACGACGGCTACATTCCGGGGATGAAGGCGGGCGACATTCTCGGCCACGAGTTCATGGGCGAAGTGGTGGAGAAGGGCTCGGCGGTGCACAACCTGGAGATCGGCGACCGCGTTGTGGTCCCGTTCGCCATCTCGTGCGGGCGGTGCTTTTTCTGCGAACGCCAGTACTGGTCGCTGTGCGACAACTCCAATCCGAACGCGTGGGTGCTAGAGAAGCTGTACGGCGAGTCCGGCGGCGGGCTGTATGGATACTCGCATTTGTACGGAGGCTACGCGGGCGGACAGGCGGAGTACGTGCGCGTTCCGTTCGCCGACGTGGGACCGCTGAAGGTCTCCAACGGCGCGGGACATCTGCGGGACGACCAGGTTCTGTTCCTGTCCGACATTCTGCCGACGGGCTACATGGCGGCCGAGAACTGCAACATACAGCAGGGCGACGTCGTGGCGGTGTGGGGCTGCGGTCCGGTGGGACAGTTCGCCCTGCGAAGCGCGATGATGCTGGGCGCCGAGCGGGTGATTGGGATCGACCGGTTTGAAGAGCGCCTGGAGATGGCCCAGCGGTTCGCCAACGCGCAAACGATCAACTACGAAAAGACTCCCGACGTGGTGGAGGAATTGAAGCAGATGACCGGCGGCCGGGGTCCGGACCACTGCATCGACGCGGTAGGCATGGAGGCTCACGGGACCAGCGTAGCCGCAATCTACGATCGGGCCAAGCAGGCGGTGCGGCTGATGACCGATCGACCGACGGCGCTGCGCCAGGCGATTCAGGCCTGCCGCAAGGGCGGGACGGTGTCGATCCCGGGCGTCTACGGCGGGTTTCTCGACAAATTTCCGCTGGGCGCCGCTTTCGCCAAGGGACTGACGATGAAGATGGGGCAAACGCACGTGCACAAATATATGCGGCCGCTGCTGGACCGCATTGTCAACGGCGAGATCGACCCGTCGCTGGTCATCACGCACCGCGCGGCGCTGTCGGACGCGCCCGAGGCGTACGAGACGTTCAAGAACAAGCAGGACGCCGCGATCAAGTTCGTCCTGACTCCGGACGGGGCGGGACGGGGACAATATCGTCCCGAGGGCGCCTGAGTTGCGGGGGAACGGGAGACGCGGTGCGCTGATCATGGGCGGGGTGGGCGCCGGGCTGGCGACAGCCGGCGTCCTGCTGCTGAAACGGAAGGAACCGGACCTGCGGGGACAAGTGGCGCTGATCACGGGCAGTTCCCGCGGGCTCGGGTTCCTGCTGGCGCGGGAATTCGCCGCGCGCGGCTGCAAGCTGGTGATCTGCGCGCGGGACGAAATGGAACTCCAGCGGGCGCGGCGGGACCTGGAGCAGAGCGGCGCCGAAGTACTGGCGGTCGGTTGCGACACAACCGACCAAAGCCAGGTGGAGAGCATGGTGGCGGAATCGCGGCGGCGCTACGGCGGTATCGACATACTGGTGAACAACGCCGGCGCGATACAGGTGGGGCCGATCCACTCGATGACATTGGAGGACTTCGAAGAGGCGCTGAAGCTGATGTTCTGGGGAGCGGTATACGCGACGCTGGCG
Organism: Bryobacteraceae bacterium; assembly: GCA_026129905.1. Classification (GTDB taxonomy): domain Bacteria; phylum Acidobacteriota; class Terriglobia; order Bryobacterales; family Bryobacteraceae; genus JAHCHE01. Next base: position 21,159 of record JAHCHE010000052.1, read on the forward strand.
GTGCTGCCGGAAATGGTCGAGCGCAAGAGCGGCCGGATCGTGAACATCACCTCGATCGGCGGCAAGGTCAGCGTGCCGCATCTGGCGCCCTACAGTTGCGCGAAGTTCGCGGCGGTAGGGCTCTCCGAGGGGCTGCGTGCGGAACTGAAGCATACCGGGGTCCGCGTGGTTACGATCGTGCCGGGCCTGATGCGAACCGGTTCGTTCCTGAACGCGTATTTCAAGGGCGACCAGGAAAGCGAGTTCCGTTGGTTCAGCCTCGGCGCCACGCTGCCGCTCATTTCGATGGACGCCGAGCGGGCTGCGCGGCAGATCGTGCGCGCGACGGCTCGAGGGGATTCCGAGCGCATCCTTTCGCTGCCGGCGGCGGCGCTGGCGCGGTTCCACGGGGTGTTTCCCGGCCTCACTTCCGAACTTTTGAGCTGGACCAACCGGCTGATTCTACCCGCGGGCGATGGCAAGCAAAAAGCGCGAGGCATGGATCTGGCGGAGCAGATGCGCTCGCGGTTATTCGATGCGCTGACGAGCCTGGGGAGATCGGCGGCGGAGCGCTTTCACCAATACCCCGGACCGGTAGCGGTAAAGCAGGCGTAAATCGGACACTTCAGCGATTTTACAGGCGCTCGATCTCGCCTTGGAGCTTTTGCGCCTCCTCTCCTGATGCGTTTTCGACAGCCATTGCGAGAAGCAGTACCCTGTATTGCTGTAACCATATCGGGAGCCGGGCCGCGCGAAACGCGTGTGATGCGTTCGCAGCGCATTCACGACGCCGCGCTCGCGAAGCTTCGGACGGTTGATGCCCAGGTCCCCCACGTCCGGAATACCGGAGGCGTGGGTAAGCAGATGGCGAATCGTAATGCCCGGCGTCGCTCCGGCGAGTTCTGTCACGTGGCGTTCCACGAGGTCGTCGTAGCGGAGTTTCCCCTGCTCGGCCAACATCATGATTGCCATCGCCGTGAATCCTTTCGCCGCGGATGCGAGCAGTGCCCGCGCCTCAGCAGGTGGTGACGCCGGCAGCCCGGCTTTCAAACCGGCGCCCGTTGGGAGCATACTACTTCAACGGAGGGTTCGATGCTTTCCAAGAACTGGGACCTGCGCAAAGCGACTTATGACTTTGTGGTTGTAGGCTCGGGCTACGGCGGCGCGATCGCGGCAGCCCGGCTCGCCAATGCGGATCTGAACCCCAAGCCGTCGGTCTGCCTTCTCGAACGGGGCCGGGAATGGGAGGTGGGACGCTTCCCCGACACCCTCGACGGCGTCCTGCGAGAACGGCGAAGCGCCGTCAATCCGCTGGGGCTTTACGAATTCCTCACGTACCGGGATCTTTCTGTCGTCAAGGGGTCGGGGCTTGGCGGAACGTCGCTGGTGAACGCGAACGTCGCCATCGAACCAGACGAGGACGTTTTTGGGCGCGCCGGCTGGCCGTCCGGAGTGACGCTTGACGTCCTGCGGCCGTACTACGCCCGTGCGCGCTCGGTTCTTGCCGCGAGAAGCCATCCGCGGGCATTTGAGCTGCTCAAAGTGCAGGCGCTCGGCCGCCGCGGGCGGCAGATCGATCTTCCGGCCGGCGCCTTGGAGATCGCCGTCAATTTCGATATCGATGGCGTGAACCCGCACGGAGTACCGCAGAAGCCTTGCATCGATTGCGGCGATTGCGTCACCGGATGCAATGTCGGCGCCAAAAACACGCTGTGCATGAACTATCTGCCCATGGCGCGCAACGGCGGGACCGACATCTTCACGCAGACGGAGGTCGAGTGGGTTGAGAAGCTCGCGGCCGGAGGCTGGCGTATCCATGGCCGGCATTTCTCCAGCCCGCTCGCCGGCCACGCCTTCACGCTGGACGCGGCCAACGTGATTCTGGCGGCCGGATCGATCAACACCACCGGGATTCTGCTGCGATCCGCGACTCGCTCGCTGGATCTGTCTCCGGCCCTCGGAACCCGCTTCGGCGCCAACGGCGATTTCTTCGGACTGGCCTACAACGGCGACTTCCGCACCAACGTTCTGGGCTTCGGCAACCGTCCCGGCAGCCCCAGGGCGGCGTTCGCGCCGGGACCCTCCATTGTCGCTGCGCTGCGCTGCAACGGCGGCGCACCGGTCGACGCGCGGTTCACCATCGAGGACCTGTCGTTCCCCAGCCCGTACGTCAACGCCGCGAAGGCCACATTCGCCTTGCTGCGGGGCGAGGACACCGACTCGGGCGACGAAGCCGAAGAATGGCGCCGCGTGCTGAGGGATCTGAATCCTTTTGCGCCGGCGCAACCGGACGGCGCTATGAATCACACGATGCTGTACCTGTGCATGGGCTTCGACGACGCGGGCGGCGTAATCGAGTTTCAGACGCCGTGGTGGGATCCCGGCGGCCGCCTGGATATCGTCTGGGAAGGCGCCGGACGCCAGCCGCTGTTCACCCGCATCAACGAGGAACTCCGCCGGCACGCCCAAGCGCAGGGCGCCGGTTTCATCCCCAACCCGCTGTGGACCGTCTTCAACGTCCGGCATTTAACCACTGCCCATCCCCTGGGCGGCTGCCCGCTGGGCGACGACTATCGTCAGGGGGCTGTCGATGAGTACGGCCGCGTCTACTCCGGCGACGGAAGCGTCCACGAAGGCTTGTACGTCGCCGACGGCGCGCTGATCCCCGCCGCGCTCGGCGTGAATCCATTCCTGACGATTTGTGCGCTGGCGGAACGGATCGTCGAACGGAAAATCTTCGAGATGCAGGGTTTGCGCTACCCTGCTCCGCCGGTCGCGGTGAGCTTCTCGATGGCCGATCCCGTCGAGGCGGCTCGTATGGCCGAGGCCGAACTGGAGCGTCTGTTTCGCGCGGCGCCGGGGTTCGGCAGTGACGCGTTGTGGAACGCCGCGCCCCGCCAGGTGGACCGCGACGAGAAACGCATCCGTGGCGGCGGATTCTGGAAAGGCTTCCTGCCACCGGGCGTGACCCTCGGCCCCATGGCCGCCGCCTGGTTCACCGGTTTTCGATTCGGGTTTTCGAGTCCGCCATACGGGGGCGTCACCGAGTTCGGCGGAGACCGCGCCCGCTTTACGCTAGAAGAGATTGGGCCGCCGGACCGCGCTGGCGATCTGCCGGCGGGCCGCTATGCTTTGCTGCGATACGTCGATCCACCCTGGCAAAACTACTACGTTGTTGTGAAAGCGATCCACGACGGCCTGCTGATCGGGCGCGTCTACCACGGCGCGTACCCCGACGGAATCCGCCTCTTCACCTTCCCCATGACGCGCGTTTACGGCTTCCAGGCGATGACGGTGGAAGACCATCGGGAGTTGTGGGAGGCCGCGCCGGTTACCTCGCAGGAGGAACTCCGCGGCGTCTGGCGCATGGACGCGATCTCCCACGCCAACCAGGCGCGGAGCGTCGCGTACGTTGACTTCTCTCCGAAAGCGGACGGGCGCCTCGAGAGCGGCATCCAAGTGCTCGGCCTGGCCGAAGCGGTTCTGATCCCCGGCTTCGTGGCGGGCCATTTCGACCGCGACGATATCGGCGCGTTTCGCGACGAAATCCGCAAACTGGACGACGATCTGATGGTCGGCCGCTACGTCGTCAGGCTGCCGGCCGGCGGCGCGCCGCTGTTTCCCGGCATTTCGTTCGGCATCTTCCATCCCGAAGGCGACGCCCAGGATCGGCGGTTCGCCTTTTGCTACCTGCTGCGCCGCGTCAGAAGTCCGGAGACGGCGGCGAACCGGTTTGCGCAGGCGCTCCTGGATACGCGGTCGCCGGACGGCGTCGGCTTGACGGCGAACGAAACAATGGTAGGCCGGTTTGAGGCCGCGGGCGCCTCGCCCGGCCGCTTCGCGGAGATCGCGCTGCTGCTACGAATTGAGATCCCGGATCTGAATGCCTTCCTCGACTCTCCGTCGCACGAAGCCACGCTGGCAGGCTCGGTTGCCTTTGGCGACTTCGAGGGCGCCGGTCCGGCGAGATTCCCGGTCGACGGGCGACGCAGCATCTTCCGCTGCGTCCCGGCGAACGAGGCGAACCACCTGGCGGAAATGCGATATCAGGTCGAATTTTCCGCGCCCGGCGGCCGCCAATTTACTCTGGAGGGCGGCAAAACCCTCAAGAGGCAAGCGAACGGCGGACTCCGCTCAAGTCGGAATATACTCGAGGATTACGCTACGATTCAGGGTCGGATTTTCGAACATTCTCCCGGCGGTCTCGTCGAACTCGGGACTGTGGTCATGACGCTCCGAGGCGCCGATGGCGTCTCCGAACCGGACATCGCGGAACTCCTCGCCTCGCTCCGCGTTGCCGGACCCGGCGATTCTTCCGTGAACCTGCACGCGCGGATGCGCTTTCTTGCCTTCATCGCCCACCTGCCGGTGGAACGCTCCGATCCCGGTGCGCCGGCGGCTCGAGCGTTGGCGGAATCTGTCGGGACAACGCCCTTGGAAGATCCCCGCGCCGTTTTCCGGAGTCTCCGGGCGGCAGCCCCGGCGCCCGAGTCGATCGATGGGGAATGGGAGGGCAGCCTTTTGCCTCTCAGCCGTTCCAATCTCAGCGCGAGCGAGGCCCACGCTCCGGTAATTCGCCTTGCTTTCCGGACGGCGGAGCGGGACATCGAGCGCCGCTGGCGGCTGGGCGCGAAGCGCGGAGACGCGGAGCTCGCGTTCACGGAGGAATTCGCGCAGGTTGAAGATGGGGCGGCGGCCCGCGATCGGGTGCGCATCGCGGGTCCGGACCGGCTGATGGGCGAGTGGTTCGCGCCGGATCTGGACCCGGTGTTGCTCCATGCTCTATCGGATTACCTGGAAGCGAACCGCGACGGCTTCACCGGGTATTGGATCGCCGGGCGGCGTTGGTAGCCTTCTCCTCCTCGGGCTTCGACTCCCACAGGCCAACGCAATGAAAACGTTGGCAGCCACGAATGCTTGTACGTCGCCGCCGCTATGGGCTTCCCTATCCTGCTCCGCCGGTCGCGGTGAGCGCCGCGCCAGGTGGACCGCGACGAGAAACGCATCCAAGGCGGCGTATTCTGAAGGCTCCTTCCTCCGGGCCTTGCTCTCACCTCGATGACCGCAGTCTGCTTCACCGGTTTTCGGAGCCAGTTCTCGAGTCCGCCGTACGGCGGCGTCACCGAGTTCGGCGGAAGTCGCGCCCGGTGGCAAAGCTACTACGTTGGTGTGAAAGCGATCCACGACGGACTGCTGATCGGGCGCATCCCCGAAAGCCCGCTCCGGATCACTCGCCCCTTGGCGACTACGCAGGACTTATCGCCCGCGAGGGCGGATTCGGGCCATCGGAGTATAACCCTCGGGCACCCCGCAAGGCCAAATGTGATGGCTCCAGTTTTGCCCAGCGCGCTGAATGGCAGCCTAAAAGAGTGTGCTCTTCCGAGCAATGAAGCCGGGCATGGCTACACTACCTGGGTCAACGAAGCTGCCTGAAATCCAACCAGACGCGTTGATTTTCATGGCGGTAGTCCACGTAGAGCCCGGATATCGGAGCAGCGACAGCGTTCCGTCCTTTGCACGGTAAAACCCGGCGCCCTGAAAGATGTTATCTGGCGTATTGCAGCCGTCCTCGTTCTCCACAAAGAAGATCCCGACAGCCTCGCCTGCCGGGTTGATGCCAAGCAGTCGAGTCTCACACGCACCAGGATATTGCACTTCGATGTACGTGCCCGAAGGGCTCCTGAGGAAGCTGTTGTTTTCCTGCCGAGATGCGGACGCCTCGTAGCTTTTCAAGCTCATCCCTACGACCCAGCCGGACTCGTTTATCCCATTGAATTCCAGGGAGTGTGACTCATACGGTCCAATAGTAATCACGGTCGTTCGACCATCCGGTTCTCGGATATAGCCGAAATCGACACCCTCTTGGTTTGTGCAGGTCTCGCCGAGATCCGGGCTGACCACGTGTACCGTGCCGACAATCTGGCCGCGATTGTTGATGCCCATGGCGGAAGCGCGGCAGTATTGATACGGAGCCGGCACATTTGCCGCAATCTGACTTCCGAGTTCGAAGAACACGCCGTTTTGGTACAGGAACGGCACCGAGCGATCAAGTTGGCCTGACTCACCGACAATCTGGCCGCCATTGTTTACATCGTAAACAACCGTGCGCCCGTACATGTCCAGTGGCAGGCATGCCCCGGACGCATCCAGTAAGAAGCCCCGAATGCGGCCGATGCCCGTCGGGTCGATGTAGGTGCCCACGACGATCCCGGACTCGGAAATGCCGGTCACGAGCGTCAAGGCTGCACCGGCACAGGCGATCCGTTTGTAGGCAAATTCACCCGCAGAGGCGGATCCTACCTGGGCGAAGCTGACGAGCAGAGGCACTACGATCCAGCAGAAATGGGACATATACATCACCTCGGCTGAAAGATAGCATCTGATTATCCTGATGACAAGCGTCCTTACCATCGGAAACCATCGGAAGGCCACACCGGGCATGCGTGTACCGATCGCGGATCACGGGTACTCGGAAGTTGGCCTCCGGACCTCGAGTGGTCGGTCCTCCCTGACGATAGATCCCTATCGGGACTGCCCCGGCGGACTCGCCTCGGGTTGCAGGAGCGCATGCGGCGCCGGGGCAGTTTCTGCGGCTTCGTTCTGACGGCGAAGCGTTGACCTACCATCAGCAATTGCCGGGATGGGTGCGGGCTGCCATCCCTACTTGACCGATTCGATGATCTGGATCTCCTGCTTCAATAGACCGTTCACCATCTCGCCGAGTGGTATGCCTTTCTGAGCCGCACGTTGCTCCAGGTAATTCTGCACGTCGGCGTCCAGATAGATGGGCAGCCGAATCTCGGCCTCCGGCCGGAAAAACTTGCCGCGTTCGCCTTTACTGAAATCGTATTCAGGCTTCATGGCTCTTCCTCGTAGGCACGGACTTCGGCCCTTGTTGGCGTTCGCGCTGAAATCAGGCGGACGCGTCCTCGTTCATCGGTCAACTGCTCGAACGTGTGGACCACCAACAAATACCGGTCCTTCATAGGTTCTCCCCGGTGAAGAGGCCCGGAACAACCGCAAGGGCCCCGGGGCCACAGCCACCCGCCATTAACGGTTTTGAACACCGCATTTGGCGCTGGCCCGCCCGCGTCGAGGCCGTGACCGAGGCATTCCAACCGGCTTAACAGGCAAAAAGACGAGAGAATCCGGTCCTCGGCTCCCGGCGATAAAAAACTCTTGCTTTTTCCTGAGAATTCTGATAGCTTTCTCCACAACTAAACTCGAAGCGCTGGGGCCGGCGGCGCCCGGCCGGCGCTGACGGGGTCTCGGAGGAACGGGCCTGTCGGATCGGCGGAAAGAATGAAAAAAGGGGATGCAAAAACCAACTATCGCCAGCAACTGCTAAGCGCACGCTCGGATCTGCTGTTCAGCCTCGGCGCGAAGGCGGAATCGATCGCCAGCCTCGGCCGGGTGAACGAAGACGACCAGGCGCAGGCCTCGCACGAGGAATTCATCTCGCTGCGGCTGAACGGGCTTGATTACCAGAAGCTGCGGATGGTGGAGGAGGCCCTGGACCGGCTCGATTCCGGAGAATACGGCCTGTGCCTGGCTTGCGACGAACCGATCAGTCCGCGACGGCTGGAAGCGCTGCCCTGGGCCCGCTACTGCGTGCATTGTCAGGACCAGGCGTCCGTCGATTTCGACGAGCGCCCGGCGCGGCTGCTGGAAGTAGTGACGTACTGAGCGCTACCGTGCGGCAGGCGGTCTCCGGCCGAAGGGCTGCACGTCAATGAACCGGAAGACGTTCATCAAACGTCTCCTGGAGAGCCCTGCGGTTAGAATAGGATCGCGGAGGGGTTATGGCTGCGATCCACGCCTTACTGGAGGGATGCCTCGACTATGCCGGGCTCTTCCCCCCCGCCAGCCTCGATTTCGCCTCCGCTCTCGATCACTATATCCACTATCAGTCGCATCCGCGGGCGAGCCTGCTGGGGCGCTTCGTGCTGCCCGCGGCTCGGGTTAAACAGGCGGCCGAGCGGCTGGAAGGAATAACGCCCGAGCCACGGTTGGCGGCATTGATCCGCCTGAGCGCTCCGGAAAGCTTCGAAGCGGAGCTCGAGGGGGCCGCCCGAAGCCTCGACGCCTTCCCTGCCGCCGATACGATCGAGGCGACGCTGCCGCCGGAGGGCGATTTCCGGCGGCAAGTACGGCTGCTGACGGACCTGGTCGCGACCGACAGCCGCGCGGTGTTCGTGGAGCTTGACTGGCGCCGTGAGGTCGCCGGACCGATGGACATCGTGGCGGGGGAGGGCCGCGGCGCGGGCGTCAAGTTGCGCACCGGAGGCCTAACGGCGGATGCCGTTCCTCCTGCCGCCGCCGTCGCCAACTGGGTGGCGGAAGCGGCGCGGCGCCGGCTCCCGATGAAAGCGACCGCCGGGCTGCACGTCCCGGCGCCGAACTTCGATCCCGCGGTTGGGGCGCGCATGCACGGATTTCTGAACCTGATGACGTGCGCCCTGGCGGCGTGGCACGGACTCGCCGGCGCGGCAGACCTCGAGGAAATCCTGGCCGATTACGGCTATGGCGATTTCCACTTCAACGAAACGGAACTGCGTTGCCGGGAATATCGGTTCTCCGAGGCCCAGATTGCCGACTGCCGGGCGCGGTTCTTCCGCAGCTTCGGCACCTGCAGCTTTCTGGAGCCGGTTGCGCGCCTGGAGGAGCACGGGATTTTGTAGCATGCCGCACACACACCATCCGCAGTGGGAGCGACGGAAAAGCTGGGTCGAAGTTCCGGACGGCAGCGATTTCCCGATTCAGAACCTGCCGTTCGGCGTCTTTTGGGCGCCGGACCGGGGCCACCGGGCCGGCGTGGCGATCGGCCGCCAGATCCTGGACCTTGGTGAACTGGCGACGCTAGGCTATTTCGCCGACCCGCCGCTGCCCGACCCGAAGGTCTTCCACCGGGAATCGCTGAACGCTTTCCTCGCGCTGGGGCGCCAGTGGCAGCGGCGCGCGCGGGCCACGGCCGGGCGGCTGCTCGACGAGAACACGGCCCAACTCCGGGACAACGCCGAACACCGGCGCCGGGCGCTGGTTGACCAAAGCGAGGCGGAAATGCGGCTGCCGGTCGAGATCGGCGACTATGTGGACTTCTATTCGAGCCTCGAACACGCCGCCAACGTGGGGAAGATGTTCCGGCCGGGCAATCCGCTGCTGCCTAACTGGAAGCATCTGCCCATCGGCTATCACGGACGCTGCTCCTCGATCGTGGCGGGCGGGGCGGACGTTCGGCGTCCGAGGGGACAGATCAACCCGTCGGGCGATGAGCCGGAGTTCGCTCCGACCCGGAAGCTGGACTTCGAGCTGGAGGTGGGCTTCATCGTCGGAAAGGGCAGCTCGCTCGGCGCGCCGATCCCCGTGGAGGAGGCGGCCGACCATATCTTCGGCCTGGTTCTGGTCAACGACTGGTCGGCGCGCGATATCCAACAGTGGGAGTACCAGCCGCTCGGTCCGTTCCTGGGCAAGAGCTTCGCGACGTCGATCAGCCCCTGGATCGTCACGCTGGACGCGCTGGAGCCGTTCCGGGCCGAGGGCCCGGAGCAGGACCCCCGTCCGCTACCCTACCTGCGAACCGGCGGGAAGCGGAACCTCGACGTCGAGTTGAGCGTGTGGCTTCAGCCCGAAACCGAGCCGCATGGGCTCGAAGTCTGCCGTTCGAACTTCCGCCACATCTACTGGAGCATGGAACAGCAGCTCGCGCACCTGACCTCGAACGGGGCAAACGTGCGCGTCGGCGACCTGTGCGCCTCAGGCACCGTAAGCGGCCCGGCGCCCGGCGCCTACGGCTCGATGCTCGAGATCACATGGAACGGAACCGCGCCCGTGCGCTTTCCCGCCGGGGCCGAGCGGGCATTCCTGGAAGACGGGGATCGCGTCACCATGCGCGGGTTCGCGCAACGGGGAAGCGTGCGCATCGGATTCGGCGATCTTAGCGCTCGGGTTTTGCCTCCGGCGGCATAATGAAACTAAGAGCGCCCAGTGCGCGCGGCAGCCGAGGGGAAACGCCGCCGGAGCATTGCGGCGCGGCGGAGGGGAGCCATGGTACAGCAGCCGGTGGAAACTGCCCTGGCGGCGGAAACCGATTTCCTGCCGCTGGAGGGCGTCGATCACCTTGAATTCCACGTCGGAAACGCGAAGCAGGCGGCCTACTTCTACCAGTCGGCGTTTGGGATGAAGCGGACGGCGTATCGAGGGCTCGAGACGGGAACCCGAGACCGCGCGTCGTACCTGCTGGAGCAGAACCGGATCCGTTTCGTGATCACCGCGCCATTGGGGGGCGATTCCGATATCGCGGAGCGGGTTCGCCGCCATGGAGACGGCGTCCGGGACATCGCGCTCACGGTGGCCGACGCGGCGGCGGCGCTGCGGGAGACGGTTCGGCGCGGCGCGAAGGTGGCGCGGGACCTGGAGACGATCGAAGACGAGCACGGCCGGGTGCGCCTGGCGTCGATTGCGGCCTATGGAGACGTGGTCCACACGTTCGTCGAACGGAAGGACTACCGCGGGCCGTTCCTGCCGGGCTTCACCGCGACGCCGGACGAGGACCCGGCTTCGCGCCCGACGGGTCTGGCCTACGTAGACCACGTGGTGGGCAACGTCTCGCTGGGCGAGATGGACAACTGGGTCCGGTTCTACCAAGACGTGATGGGGTTCCACGTCTACCAGCACTTCGACGACAAGGACATCAGCACGGAATATTCGGCGCTGATGTCCAAAGTGATGGCCGGCGGCCACGACCGGATCAAGTTTCCAATCAACGAGCCGGCCGAAGGGCAGCGCAAATCGCAGATCGAGGAGTACCTGGAATACAACCGCGGGCCGGGCGTGCAGCACATCGCGCTGGGCACGGGCGACATCATCGAGACGGTAAGCAGGTTGCGCGGCCAGGGCGTCGAGTTCCTGGCGGCGCCGGATTCCTACTATGAGGCGCTGCCGGAGCGGGTAGGATCGATTCGCGAACCGCTCGACCGCATCCGGGAACTGGGCATCCTGGTGGACCGCGACGACGAGGGCTACCTGTTGCAGATCTTCACCAAGCCGGTGGGCGACCGGCCGACGTTGTTTTTCGAGATCATCCAGCGGCGCGGCAGCCGCAGTTTCGGCAAGGGCAACTTTAAGGCGCTGTTTGAAGCGATTGAACGCGAGCAGCGGCGCCGGGGCAATCTATAAAGGGGGGGCGTGGTGTTTCCGTTGAAGAAGGGCAAGTACTCGAGGCAGGCGCACGTCGCTCTGCCGGAGAATGCGTATGAAGAAGAGCACGGCCGCAGGGGCTTCTACGGCCGCAGCGCGCATTTGTACCACGCGCATCCGCCGACCGGGTGGGTGCGGTTCGAAGGCAAGCTCCGCCCGCACTGCTTCGACCTGAACCGGCTGGAGCCGAGCGATCTGGCTTCGCCGCGCGGCATGCCTCTTCCGTTTCTTGGCAACCGGGACGTGACGCTGTCGGTCTCCCGGCGCTCCGAACCGATGCCGTTCTACTACCGCAATGCCGATGGCGACGAGCTGTATTTCGTACACCGAGGCGAGGGGGCGATCGAAACCGATTTTGGTCCGCTGACGTTCGAGCGGGGCGACTACATCGTGCTGCCGCGGGCGGTCACTTACCGAGTGCTGCCGTCGACGCGGGACAACTTCTTCCTGATCGTGCAATCGGCGGCGGAATTCAACCCGCCGGAGAAAGGCCTGATCGGGCAGCACGCCTTGTATGATCCCGCGGTGATCGAGACGCCCGAGCCCGCGCCGCGCCTCGACGACAACCGCGAATGGGAAGTCTGGATCAAGGCGGAAGACGAGATATCCAAGGTGGTCTATCCGTTCAACCCAATGGACGTGGTGGGTTGGAAAGGCGATCTCACGGCGTGGAAGCTGAACGTGAGGGACATCCGGCCGGTGATGAGCCATCGCGCGCACCTGCCGCCGAGCGCCCACACCACCTTCGCGACGGAAGGGGCGGTGATCTGCACGTTTCTGCCGCGGCCGCTGGAGCAGGATCCGGACGCTCTACGGGTTCCGTTCTTCCACCGGAACACCGATTACGACGAGTTCCTCTTCTATCACGACGGGGATTTCTTCAGTAAGGACAACATCAAGCCGGGCATGGCCACGCTGCACCCGCGCGGCATCCATCACGGTCCGCACCCGAAAGCGCTAGCGGGCCAGTCGCGCAAGACGCACACGGACGAGACGGCGGTGATGCTCGACGGGCTGAATCCGATTCACGTGCTTCCCGCCGGTGAGCAGGTGGAGTGGAAGGATTACTGGGCGAGTTGGATGACGCCGGCGGGCGCGGACGCGACGAGATAACCGCGCCATGCCCCTGGTCCCTCCTTATATCGAATCGCTGCGTCCCTACGAGCCTGGGCGCGGCATTGAGGACACGCGAAGGGAATTCGGCGTCACCGAGTTCGCCAGGCTGGCGTCGAACGAGAACCCGATCGGCTGCTCGCCGCTGGCGCTGGAAGCGATGCGGGGATGCTTGGGCGAGCTGCACCGCTACCCGAACGGCGGCCTCGATCTCCGCCGCGTACTCGCGCGCGAGTTCGAGGTGAAGGTGGAAAACGTTATCGCCGGCAGCGGCTCGGAGGGCATCATGTCCAATATCATCCGTGCCTTCCTCTGCGACGACGACGAGGTGCTCACCACGGAAGCCGCTTTCCTCGGTTTTCAGGTGCTGGCGAAATCGCGCGGAGTCGCCTACCGGACCGTGCCCTACACGGACTGGCGTTACGACCTGAGCGCGCTGGCGGCTGCGATCAACGAACACACGAAGATCGTCTACCTGGCGAACCCAAATAACCCGACCGGAACGATCTTCACGCGCCAGGAGTTCGAGCGGTTCCACAAGCAGGTCCCGGAGAGGGTGCTGATCATCCTGGACGAGGCGTATTTCGAATATGCCAAGGATAACCCGCGCTACCCGGACTCAATGCACTACCGCTACGATAACGTCATCACGCTGCGAACCTTCTCGAAAGTCTACGGGCTGGCGGGCGCGAGAGTGGGCTACGGCTTCGCGCACGAGGAGCTGATCGCGAACCTGCTGAAGGTGAAGCTGCCGTTCGAGCCGAGCGCGCCGGCGCAAGCGGCGGGCATCGGGTCCCTGGCCGACAAGGAGTTCGTGCACCGCTCCCTCGAACTGAATGCCCGCGGACTGCGGCTGCTGACGGCGGGGCTGACCGAGTTGGGGCTGGACGTCGCGCCGTCGGAGGCCAACTTCGTGATGGCCGCGCTGCCGGACGAGACCGAGGCCGAGCGGGTGGTCCAGGAACTGCTCCGGCAGGGCGTCATCATTCGGCCGCTGCGGGCGTTCGGTTTGCCCCATTGCGTGCGGATCTCCACCGGCGCGGACGGGGACAACCACCGGTGCCTGGACGCGATGCGAAAGGCGCTGGCGGGACGGCTGGTGGCGCATGAGTGAAAGCCGCTGGATCTGGGAACCGGACGCCGAGTGGGTGGCGCGGACGAATGTCCACCGATTCCTGACGCGCCTGGGTTTCCGCTGCGCGGAGGAGTTCCTGCGGTACTCGCGGGAAAAGCCCGAGGAGTTCTGGGGCGAACTGGAGCGCGAGATCGGCATCGAGTGGTTTGCGCCGTACGAACGCGTGCTGGACGCTTCGGGCGGCGCGCCCTGGTCGCGCTGGTTCGTCAACGGAAAGCTGAACGTGGCGTGGAACTGCGTGGACCGCCACGCGCGCGGCCCGCGGCGGGACAACCTTGCGCTGCTGGCGGAAACCGAGGACGGAGCGACGCGCAGCCTCACCTACGCGGAGCTGTACGAGCAGGTGAACCGGCTGGCCAACGGCCTTCGCGCAATCGGCTTGAAAAAAGGCGACCGGGTGGCTCTGTGCATGCCGATGGTTCCCGAAGTGGCGGTGATACTCTACGCCTGCTTGAAGCTCGGCCTGATTGCCGTCCCGATCTTCTCCGGTTTCGGCGTGGGGGCCATCCGGACGCGGCTGGAGGATTCCGGCGCTCGCGTGGTCTTCACGGCGGAGGAATCGGTGCGGCGGGGCAAGCGGCTGCCGCTCCGGGAGAAGGTGGAGCAGGCGGCGGCCCAGCTCGGCGCGCTGGAGCGGGTGGTGGTCTGGCCCCCGGCGGATCTGCTGTCCGACGCGACGGAAGTCGCCTCGCTGCCGCTCGATTCGGAAGATTACGCGCTGATTCTGTACACGTCGGGCACGACGGGCAAGCCGAAGGGCGCGGTCCACACGCACGCGGGATGCCTGGCGCAGACGGCGAAGGAGATCTACCTGGGGTTCGACCATAGGGACGGCGACCGGTTCTTCTGGCTTTCCGATATCGGCTGGATGATGGGGCCGTGGGAGCTGATCGGCAACCACCACTTCGGCGGGACGGTGTTCCTCTACGACGGGGGGCCGGACTACCCGGGTCCGGACAGGCTGTGGCGGATGATCGAGAGCCACCGCATCGACACGTTCGGCATCTCGCCGACGGCGGTGCGCGTGCTGATGAAGCACGGCGGCGACCTGCCGGGGAAGTACGACCTCCGGTCGCTGCGCCTGCTCGGCTCGACGGGCGAGCCGTGGGACGAGACGTCGTATCTGTGGTACTTCGAAAAAGCCGGCGGCCGACGGCTTCCTATCATCAACATCTCGGGCGGCACGGAGCTCATCGGTAGCCTCGTGCTTCCCTTGCCGATACAGCGGCTGAAGCCTTGCACAGTGGGCGGCCCGGCGCCGGGCATGGCCACCGAGGTGGTGGACGAGCACGGCAAACCGGTGCGCGGCCGGACGGGCTACCTGGTATGCACGAAACCGGCGCCGTCGATGACGCGCGGGATCTGGGGCGACCCGCAGCGGTACCTGGACGCTTACTGGTCCCGCTGGGACGGCTATTGGAATCACGGCGACTGGGCCAGCGTGGACGAGGACGGCTATTGGTTCGTGCACGGGCGCGCCGACGAATCGATGAACGTCGCCGGGCGCAAGGTGGGTCCGGCGGAGGTGGAGGAGGCGCTGATCGAGCACCCGGCGGTGTCGGAGGCGGCGGTGATCGGCGTGCCGGACGAGATCAAGGGGGAAGCGATCGTGGCGTTCGTGGTGCCCAAGCCAGGCACGGATGTGACGGAGCAGGTGGCGGCCAACATCGCGGCGCACGTAGTGGAGACGCTCGGCCCGACGTTTCGCCCGCGGGAAGTCCGGCCGGCGCCCGAACTGCCGAAGACGCAAAGCGGCAAGGTGGTGCGCCGGCTGATCCGCCAGCGCTACTTGCGGGAACCGCTGGGGGACCTTTCGACGGTGGCGAACCCGGAGGCGCTGGAGGCGTTCGGAGGAGGCTGATCCGGTTGCGTCGAAGCTTTCCCGATTCGGGGTTTTCCCGCACGGGACGGCGTGCGCGACGTGGCGGTGACGCAAACGGGGAGATTCACCGAAACATTTGTGAGGCGGGGAAGTTGTTGAGGCTGTGGGGGTTGCGGGGGCAGGCGGCGGGGGTGACGGAAGAGTTGGGCAGCTTGCGTCACTGGGGGCGGCGAGGGGATGGAGGATGTCTGAGACTTCACCACAGAGACGCGGAGAACGCAGAGAAGAGGAAGAGAGAGGGGCCAGGCGGGTGATCTCGATGCGGCGGGCTTTGCCGGTGCGGGGGAAGGCGAGAGAGAAGCCAAGGGCGGCAAGCGCGGGCTGAAGGCGGCGGAGGCGTTGGGAGAGAGATTTAGGCGCAAGAGGGAGGCCTAGCGCGGAGACGAGGTCGGTGGCGGAGCCGGTCCAGGTGT
>JAHCHE010000053.1 GCA_026129905.1 Bryobacteraceae bacterium
GCCAAAACAAAGCAAAGGCCCAGTTCTGGCACAACCGCGCCGAATCCGCAGGAGTGTAGTTCCCATATAGAAACCACACTTAAATCAGCGCTCCCGCGAGAAGCGCCGCCGAGGAATGAGGCGGCGGCGTTGCGCTGGCCGCCAGAGGCCGCACGGCAGATCAATCAGTTACCGAGACAGCATCCAAGCTTCGAAGAAAAACACGATGCTTCGGATCGGCTGCCGGGGCGACACGTCACCCCGGCACGCGTTGGCGTATCCAAACGCTGATCGAGGCTCCCGACTCGGAGAAGCTCGCGAAAGCAATCGAAGTCTGCGCGCCATTACGGACAGCTCGCGATGGAGCTTCGGGCGATGGAGAGCAGTCTGTCGGTCACCGCAGGCGTATCCTTCTTCGGCCAGCGTTGTGAATTGTTACGACCAGGCCGGGCGGTTGGAGTGGGTGGGACGGGAACAGGCCGGGACGGTGAACACGGCGGCGTGCATGGGGGCCAGAGGCCGGCGGCGGACAAGCTCTATGCGGGCGTGGCCGGCTATCACCCGCATGGGGCGATTGAGCAGATGCAGTTCGCCAATCTGCTGTGGGAGTACGCCAACTACAACAACCGGCTGCAGCCGGTGGAACTGCGGCTGGGCACGACGGCGCAGGGGTGGGAGAAGTGGCGGCTGCGGAACGCGTATGCGGTGCTGCTGCGGCGGCGGCGAGTGCAACAATGGGAACGTGCAGAGCGAGACGGTGACGGTCGGGGGGACGCTCGAGCTGGCGCAGACGTATGGGTACGACGGGGTGAACCGGCTAGAAGTCGGACAAGCGTGGGTCGGGGAGGGCGCCAAGCTGGCAAGCGATGGAAAGACCTTCGTAAGCGCCGACGGACTTCGTCAGTTCAGGCCCCCATCGTTCAAGCCAAATGTGGGAAAGGCGCAGGCAAATTTCGAAGCCCGACCCACGCCTTCGGGACAGTGGCAGAGCAATGGCATCTTGACACAAAGTGATATGACCGCTGAACTTAGCGTCTTCACAGCCCTGACATCTACGACCTGAGGAGCTTCGTGTTCAATCCGCCTCCCGTACAAGCGCAGCCCCCGAAGGAGCAGGTCACATCCAAGATCTGCTACATCGACGAGAGCGGCAAGCAGTTTTGCCAATAAAGGGGTCGTGCATTATGGAACGCCCTAATGATCAGCTCAGACGGGATGATCCAGTCGCCTGGGCGCGAGCCCAGGCAACGCCCATCATCATGCGTTGGACGTCGGCGGGGGCTTCGGCGAGGGAGGGCTCTTCGGGTTCGGAGGCTTCCTTCGGCGGGACGCCGTGGCCGCAGCGGGGACAGGCGATGGACATGGGCTCGGGCCAGCGGGCGATCGGCTTGGGGTCTTCGGTGGCGGCGACGTAGGAAACCTGGGCCTGGGCGGCAAGCAGGCCGGTCTCGATGCCGGCGAGGTGTTTCATGCGCCAGCGGAGGCGGCGATTTCCTGGACGAGGGTTTCCTCGTGGACGGAGGAGGGGCGGAAGTCGGCGACGTAGCGGGCGAGCAGGGTGGCAGCGGAGGCGAGAGCGGCGTGACGTTTCGCGTTGCGGGAGGAGCGCAGTTTGCCGGCCTCGGAAACCGGACCGGTGGATTTGAGGGCATTGGCGCGGTTGGCTTCGAGCTTGCGAGGGCTGACCGTGCCGGGGAGGGATTCGGAGACGGTGTTGTGCATTTTGGGTACCTCGGCAAAGGGAAAGCCCCGGGACGGCGCACGGGGCGTAGGAGCTTCTTCCTTTGGTACCAATATGGCATGGAGGGGGAAGAAATCGGATCGGCGGGCGGGGTGGAATGGGCGGTAGTTGGTTGAGGAGAGAGGAGTTAGGAATATTTGGATTGGGTTGTGACTGAGGAAGGTTGCTCCGATACGCAGTAGGGCAAATCGAGAGGTTTTCTCGCCAGCTCGTCTACTGTCCCGTCTAACCGTTGACAATCTCGGTCAATGCCGATGTGGGGCAGTTGGCGGGACTTGGAGTCCCGCGCAGCCTGAGAGGCTAATGCCACATAGTTTTTCGGGTCGGGCATGGCAGTCATCTCTTCCGGCTGGGAAAGGTGGCGCCTCTCTTCCAAACTTCCCTCGGGTAGGAGGGGCGCTTCCGCGAGCGGCGTGGCAACTTGGCTTGCTGCACGTAGGTCATCATTTGCTCGAAGATTCGCCTGGCGGCTTGCGTGCTTGGCGCGTCGGCTAGGGCGGGACCGAAGATTTCCACGATTCGGCGGACCTTCGTGAAGCTGTACCCTCGAGGCGGAATGCCGCTCTGCTCGGACGCAACGCCGATCATGGCGCGGACGAGATTGTAGGCGACCATCCCCATCTCGATCTCTTTGGCCACCATGTCGGGGGTCAAGCAGGTGAGTTGATCCAGACACAGCGTGCTCTTCAGCGTACGCAGGTCGGTTTCGATCGCCCAGCGTTGCCCATACAGTCCGAAGACCTCCTGCCAGGACCCCGGCAGGGTCGTGAACACAGCGAGGAGGAAGGGCGCGGCGCCGTTATCGGGCTCCACCTGGCGCACGATCAAACGTCCGTTGACGCAGGCGTCCTCCGGCAACTCGGGATGAGTTCGGCGGTCGTCCCGACTGGGTTTCCACACCAACGCGCGGTTGATGCCATGCTGCAGCGGTCCGCCGGCCAAGCGCCGCGCCCGTTCCGCCGTCAGGCGCAACACGACGGGATGCCCGCGCCGGTCGGCGCTGTAGGCTACCGAAAAGACGCCGAAATTGGCATCCCCTAGCGCCGTCGATCCCGTTGGCAAACGATCGATCGCCCGTTCCAGCAGCGCCTGTTCGCTTACGGCGCCCGCTCCGTGCATCGGTCCCCATTCCGGCCGCAGGGCCAGCCCGGTTCGCAGATCGTGGGCAAACAGCACGCGCAGCAGCGGCCAGTGCGCCTCCCCGTGCTGGTTCGATCCCGGCGGATATCGCTCACACAGCGCCGGACTATGCGCCATCCGCATCGACGATCCGTCCAGCAGGAACGCGCGGGGCGCCGGTCCGGATGCGTCCGGATCCAGGCGATGGATCAACTGCTCGACGATGCGGTCGCAGCTTTGTTGCACCAGCGAGAGCGGCAAGGCTTGCCGTGCTTGATTATAGGCGCCGGTGTGACTGGACGGCGTCTTGCCGTGTGCTCGCCACTGGCGGATCCGCTTACAAGGCCGCGGCCAGAAACTGGCCGGCAGACCGCGGAGCAGTTCCAACACGGCGGTCCCCAGCGAGGCGGCGCCATGGAGCCGCTGCAGAACCAGCAGCCACAGGACCACCAGCGGCGAGTAGACGCAGTTGTTGCGCCTTACGCCAGCTTCGGTTTGCGCCTTGTCGAGAAATGCCCCAGGCAGCAGTTCCTGGAACAGGGAAGGGAGCCCTCGCAGCGAGGTCTCAGCAATGTCTGGAGGGAGAGAGAGTGTGCGTCATGTCTGCTACCAGGATACCGCAATTCTGAAACAAATCAAGTATTTTCTGTTTTAGACGCCCCGCTCTCTCCATCGGCTCCTGCCCCGTCTCAAAAACTATGTGGCATTAGCCTGAGAGGCTGCCCCACCCGCCGCGGGACAGGACGCTAGACATGTTGATCACGAAGAATAGGGTTGCCGTCCGGGTCAATCAGCATCAAGCTTGCGGGCCCGGCGGTATTCTCATCGGCCTCACTCGCCAGCGCGAGACCTCTCGCCTTAAGCTGACGCTGGTGCTCGCGGACGTCGGTGAACTGCGCGACCGGTTGAGCGGTGTTGTCCCAGCCGGGGTTGAAGGTCAGGATGTTGCGTTCGAACATCCCCTGAAACAGCCCCACAGTTACGCTCCCGTTGCGCAGGATAAGCCAGTTCTGCGCGATCTCGCCGCCAACCACAACGAAGTCCAACTTTTCGTAAAAAGCCCTGGATGCCTCCAGATTCTTGACGGCGAGCTCACCGAAAATGCGCCAAGTGTTGTCGGTTGTTTGCCCATGCGTAGGAGTTTACAATGCGGCTTTGTGCTGGGCTCGTCAAATTTTGCAGGATTTTTGACCGCGGTCGATCGCGTCAACACGCATCGAGCCCGACCGATCGCCAATCGGTAGTGCGGCGGTTGGCAACTGCCGCGCAGCTTGAGATCCTGCCCCGCAGAGCAGCATAGCCGCAACCAAATTTTCCTCATGCGGATGCGACTTGTTCGCGGCTATGCTGCTCTGGGCTGTCAGCCTTCAGCTTTCAGCGGTCAAACAGCTTTTGCAGCAGCGCGGTTAGCATGCGTTCAACTCCGTTGCCCGTTGCGACAGTTCCGCGTGATCCTTGGGCTTGATGAGCTTCAGGTCTTTGGCCAGCAGGTGATACTCCAACTCGCTCGCCGATCCCATGGCAATCGAGCAGAAACGGGCAAACTCGGCATCGCCGTTGCGACCGCATCCTTCGGCGAGGTTGGCCGGGACAGAAGCACTACATCGCCGCAGTTGACTGGTCAGGCCGTAGAGTTCTTCGCGCGGGAACCCGGCCGTGATCTGATACACCGCCAAGGTTAACTGATGCGCCTTCTGCCATACTTTCAACTCGTGGAAATCTTTCACGGCGCATCCCTGGATTTCCATCGGCCCTCTGTCCGATGATCTTGTTGTCAAAGGCAAGAGCGCCGAGGAGGACCGATGGAAACCTTCGGCAAGCTGTTTGGCAGCCTGCTGGCTTTTGTATACCACTGTTTCGACCGCATCGTCATCCAGGGCTATCTGCCGCTGTTGACGCGGCCGGAGCACATCGTCCATTTCTTTCGTGACGTGCATGGGATTTATCCCATCACCAAGCAGGCTTTGGCCAAGCGGACCCGCGAATACCAGCAGTGGGTGGAAGCCTTCGCGCGCAACCGCCGTATTCCGATCCAGTGGCCCGACCCGAACATGAAGAAGAAAGATATAAAGAAGGAGGATTTCGTCCGCCCCTACTGCCTCGCCATGGAGCGGCGCCAGCGCTTCGGCGTATACTTCATCTTCAAAAGCCTCGAACAGGGGCCAACCTTCCGTTCGGTGCCGCCGAAGTATCCCACCGATGATCCCGATTACCGGATCCTCCACAGGAACCGATCGCGCTACACGCATTATTACTTCTACCTCCGCGACGAAGTGCTTGGCCCCATGGTGATGTGCGTGGGTTCATTCCTGCCCTTCCAAACCACCTATTACCTCAACGGCCATCACTACATCGCGGGCGAACTCCAGCGGCGGAGTATCGGGTTTCGCAAAAACGATAACGCCTTTCTCTGGGTCTCCGATGTGAAACAGCTACAGGTCAGAAGTTGATCGCGGTGACGGATCGCCTGGCGGACTTTGAGGCCGACCTGCTCAATGTACATGTCGACTTCCCGCTGTTCCTGCGGTTGGCCTTGCCGATCCCGGTCGGCCGCAGCAAAATCCCTGGTATCAAAATCCAGGACACCCGCATGATGCGCCTGATGGAAGTGCTGCTCCACGGCGGCTCGCAACTGGTCGGCTGGCGGTCGGCGCAAATCCACGAATCCGTCCTGGCCGCCTTTGCACTCACTGCGGAGCAATACACCCTGACCCAACTCCGTTATGACCTGCGCAAGATGAAAGGCCACGGCCTGCTGGAGCGTGACGGGCGACGGTATAGTTACCGGCTCACGGATAAAGGGAAGCGTGTCGCCGCCATGTTCGTCCTGTTCCACCAGCGCATCTGCGGACCGTTGGCTAACTCGCTGTTTCATCATCGGCCTGAGCAAACCGCCAAGCCGCCGGCCAAGATCGAAGCGGCATATCACAAAGCCGATGCCGCCATCCAGAAGCTCGTCGATTTGGTCGCTGCGTAGACCGGCTGACCGCTGCCAGCCATCGCCCCGAACCCCAAACCAACTCGCAGGCTGATCGCTAAAAGCTGAATGCTAAACGCTGACAGCTTATCCCCAGGCGGTTCACACTCACGATGGCAATTCTGAGTGACCAATTCTCAGATTTTGCGGGCTAGCATCTAAACGAAGCGTCGGTTAGGAAATAACCACGCCCGTTCCGCCACGGCACGTGGGGCGGGATCTTATCCTGCGCGGCGGTTCCCAACCGCCGCCGGGCGATCGCCGATCGGCCCGCAGGTTGCCTTCGGCCAACCACGGTTTGGAACCACTATTTTCAGACAGTCGCTAAGACGCTCCCTCGACCTACAGTTCGCCTCTCCCCTGTAACGTGCGCCGGCCGCCGGTCACTACGTTGCGGCAGCCTCAAGTGCTGTACCCGACCAAGCGCGCTGGGAAAAACGATCACGCTCGCCGGGGCGACGCGTGCGCTCGGTAGAGAAGTTCGACAGAAAGCCCTTGATGGACGATACAAGGAGGATTGTTATGCCGCCAAGATTTCGTTCGCCGATCGTTGCGCCGCTGATGGTGTGCGCCATCGCGACAAGCGGCGCCGGGAACGGCCTCGCGCAACCGCAACCTCTCGAACCAGTCGTGCGCCAGATTGTGCAAAAGATCGAGGGCCTTGAAAACCTTGAGTTCGTGAGATTCAAGAACCAGGCTGGCCAACAGGTTGCCGATCTCGGCTTCTTCGGATTGGAGGGGCGACTCACCCTCGGGGCGCCCGGTCCAAAGGGGACCTCGTTCGAGGCTCAGCTTGACTATTCCGGACTTGATGTGAACTTCCGGGGACGGCGGGTCGCATTTGTGGGAAAGACCAGGGGCGTCAAAGAGGACGGCGTGGGAATCTTAAGCCTCGCTCGGCGCAATGGACGTGAATCGATCCTCCTCGGAGATGGCGGCGCGCGGTTCAAATCCAACGATGGCCGGACCCTGGTTTTCGTCGGCATCGGCTCTCAGGCCAACCGGGAAGTGGGAGTGGTGCAGGTAAACGGGAAGAATATCGCCGATCTCTCCGAAGTATTCGAGTTGGCGACCCGGGACGGCGTTGTCCCTGGAACCGTCATGTCGATCGCGGAGAACGGAGGCGGCATCTCGCCCGCCACAGTCGCGTATGACGATAAGGTCGTGGGCGTGATCAGCGGCGCCGGCGGCCTCGCGTCCGGCATGCAACTCGGCGCTCGCGAGGATGATTCCAACGACCTGCCCATCGCGATGGCCGGCCAGGTATACGTGCGCGTGACCCTCGAAGGTGGAACCCTCCGGGCTGGGGACCTGCTGGTTTCCTCTACTCGGAGTGGAACCGCCATGCGCGCGGTGGATCGCAACCGCGCACTCGGCGCCGTGATCGGCAAAGCGCTCGAACCCTTCGAGGGATCTCCGGCCGGCGAGGAGGGGCTGATTCGAATGCTCGTGATGAATCGATGAGCGGAACGAGGCTGTTCTCTGGACGGCAGGCGGCAGAACCGGAAGCGAAGTCTCATCTATCGCCTTAACGCAAGCGGCCAGTTCAACAGGAGCGTCAGCGGGTCAGTGGTCTCCTCGACGCCGGTGTCGATCAGGAAACGGTCGCCGTCGGGGGCGACGGCGTAATGAAAGGCGGCGAACGGCTCGACGACGATTCGCGTCGGGAACAGTGGCTTGGGAGTTCCGGCGGCAAACGAAGGGCCGGTTGTTACTTCGACCGCCATAAGGTGGCCGTCCGGAGCGATGTAGTAGAGCTCGCGGCCGTCGGCGCGCCACCGCGGCTGGCGGCCGCCGCCGCTGGAAACCTGCCATTTGGCCATGCGCCCTCCGCCGCTCGGCGACGCGTCAAAACCCTGGACATAGATCTCATGCCGGCCCGTTTCGTCGCAGGCGTACGCGATCCAGCGGGGTCCGCCGGGCTCCGGGGAGAATTGCGCTTCCGCTTCGACGAAAGGCGTCTGCCGAAAAGGGAAAGCCCGGGCGCCGGGCGCGACGGGAAGAATCCAGATTCCGGCGCCGCGGCCTGAGGTCTGGAAAACAATAAATCGGCCATCTCGCGACCAGTCCGTGGCCACTTTACCCTCGGGCGACTTGTACAGCAACCGTTCGGCGCCCGCTCCCGCGACATCCTTCACATAGAGGTCGCCTGGGCCTTCCCGGTTGGACGAGAAGACGATTTGCTTGCCGTCGGGAGACCAGACCGGACCGGTCTCGCCGGCGGGGTGGAACGTGAAGCGGGAATTCATCTGCCGGGCAGGGTTGATGAGCCAGATGTCGGTGCTGTCGATCTGCGAACTCAGGCGCTCGACCGCAAGTTGCCCGCCGTCGGGGGACAGAGAAGGGTAGCGCGAGAACACCGCCGGGGCGGCGGGGCCGAGGGCCGCGCCCTTCCGGTCATACCAGTTGAGGCTGCCGCGCGCGCCGGGCTCTCCGCTGCGATAGGCGAGCACGCCGTTGTCGGACGCGGAGAACGACCGAAACGTGCTGAGCGCCTTGGCGACAGCAGTGGGTTCGCCCTCCAGCCGAGCTTTGTCCGGGTCGAATGGTTGGGAAAGCAGGGTCCGTTCGCGCACGAACAAGAGAAATCCGGAGGCGAAACCGGCGTAGAGGACGTTCGGCAAGATCAATTTCTTTACCGGCGAATCGAGCGAGCCCAAATAGATGCCTTGGTTGGCGGGGTTGTCGCTTGAGGCGTAGAACAGAAAGCGGCGGCCTCCGGGCAACAGTGATGGGCGGCGGTGCGAAATTTCATGGAGCGCCGGATCCAGGGTGGTCAACGCAAGCGGGGTTCCGCCACCGGCGGGAACGCGGTGTAGGCCGCCGGTAGAATTCGGCCCGAAGATAATCTCGCCGTCCGGAGTCCAGGCGCCGCCCACTCCATTAGGCGCCTCCGCCATGAATTGGGGAGGCGACGCCGACGCCTCGACCTTCTTCAAGGCTCCGGCCGCGAAGAAGCCGAGCATCCGGCTGTCAGGGGACCAGAACGGGAAATAAGCTCCCTCGGTCCCCGGCAAGGAACGGGCGCTGACGTTGTCCAGGTCGCGCACGTACAGCAATCGCTTGCCGTCGCCGTCTGTGGCGGTGAAAGCAACCTTTCGCCCGTCCGGCGCGACGACAACCGTGTTCGTCAACGTCGCTCCTTCCGGTGCGGGAATGGCGAAGCGCACTACTTCCCGAGGCGTTTCCCGGCGCGCCGCATTCCGCCAGAGTAAAGCAAAGACCACGGCGACGATGGCGGCGGCCGCGGCGAGCGCCCACGGGAGGCAGAGGGAGAGACGGGCGAGCCACGGATGCGGTCCTTTGTCGCGGAGGTGCTCCAGTTCCGCGCGGAGATCGACGGCGCTCTGCCAGCGTTCCTCCGGGTCTTCTTCCAGGCAGTGCTTGATCACCCATTCCAGTTGAAGCGGCTGCACCGGCTGAATCCCCAGCCGGGCCGACTTCCCGGTGGTGATCTCGTAAAGCAAGCAGCCAAAGGCGAAGATGTCGGTGCGGGAGTCGGCATCTTGTCCTTTCCACTGCTCGGGCGCCATGTAGGCGGGCGTACCCATGACCGCGCCGGCGATGGTGATGGTGGGATCGTCGGGCCCGAACCGCTTGGCCAGGCCGAAATCGAGCAACTTCACCCCGCTCTTCGTCAACAGGATGTTGTCCGGCTTGAGGTCCCGGTGGACGACGCCTTTACGGTGCGCGTGATCGAGCGCGCTGGCGACCTGGGCGCCGTAGCGGAGGACGTCTTTCACCGGCAGAGGGCCTCGGACAGGCTTCCCCTCCACGTACTCCATCACCAGGTAGTTTGATCCGACATCGTAAAGAGTGCAGATGTGAGGATGATTGAGCGAGGCCACAAGGCGAGCCTCGCGTTGAAAACGCTCGGTAAACTCCTCTCGGGAGACCTTGATCGCTACAAGGCGATCGAGACGGGTGTCACGGGCCTTGAACACCTCGCCCATCCCGCCGGTCCCGAGGAGCTCGAGGATCTCGTATGGTCCGAGATGGGAGCCCGCAGACAAGGACATGGCTCAGGTTCCTCATGAGCGCGCAGCGTCATCGTCATCATCGTTCGGCGCGCAATACCAGCTTCCCGCTATGCTAACAGCGAACCGTCAACGGGAGGAAATCGGAAATCAGCCGCGGCGGGCGCCGGCTTTGCGAAGCCGCACCCCCGCCCTCCGCTTGGCAGGGGCTTCCAGCACCACAATTCCGCCGGCGTCCGCCTTGTCCTCATACATCTCCTCGTCGTCCACTTCGATATCGTACTTCTGCTGCGGCTCCAGGCCGATGAGGAAGAAGTGCCGCGGTTCGTCGGTTTCTATGCGAAACCGCAAGCCGGACTTCAGCGGCCACACCGTGGCGGCGCCGAAGGCAACCGGCGCCCGCATGTCCTCCCACGCGATCGGGGCGATCGCGCCGTCCGTGAATGTCTGCATGCGGCCCTTTTCGTAATAGAACCACTTCGCTCCCTCGTCCCAGTGCTCGCGCAGCACCAGCCGCCCGCGGTCCCCGTCGTGGTAGACCAGGGGAGCGTTGTAGTAGCTCAAACCTGGGTGGTACGGATTGGCCCAGAGGAACTCGTACGGAATTCCGAACGCATCGCGCATGAGGAAGCGGTCCTGCATGCACCAGCCCTGAAGAAACTGAACTTCCAGGGCGTTGGCGTCATAGGCCACCATGCTCAGCTCGGCGGCGCGGGAAAGAACGGCCATGGCCAGGTCCGGTTCCGTCCCGTCCAAAATAAGCGGAATGTGCAATTCGTTGGTCGCTCCCGGATAGGAGGCCGGGTAGTACGTCAGCAGGTGATAGAGCGGAAGGACGCTGAAATAGCCTTTGAAGTCCTCACGCAGGTCGATACCCACGTTGTCCCGCACGGCGTGCAGTACTTCCATGAGGGGATAGCTGTCGTTGCGTCCGATCGGAGATTCCCCTCGCTTCAGAGCGGGAATCACCGTCTCGCCCCACCACTCGCGAACCACGAACTGCAACTCGCGCTCCGCCACCTCCTCGACGTGGTGAGCCAAGGCCACGGCCGCCAGCAATCGCGAGCGGATATGGTCGATGGAGGGCATTGCCCCGCTGGAAGCCGCCGGGGGGCGTTCCAGTTCCCGCCGCATCCGCTCCGCCAAACGCTCGCGTTCTCCATCGGCGAGCAGCTCCTGACACCAGTCGAACACCAGCGCGAGTTGACGAAGGTCGCTTCCACCCTCCAGCGCCCAGGCGACGGCGCGGCGGCCGTACTCCCGCTCGCCGCTGGCCAAGTAATAGAGCGCGTGGGCAAATCCCGCCTCCGGCAGACCCGGCGCGCTCCTCATGACCGCGTGAAATTGCGCCCACCGCATGGAGTCGCGTTCTCTTTCGCGGCGCAGCAGGCGGAGCCGGCGGGCCGGCAGGAGCAGCCGGGGATGCGGGGCGTCGACGGAGAACTCGCTTGGCGCCGCTCGGATCCTGGCGGGTACGGACGCGGACGTCAGCAGGAATGCGCGGCGGGTGAACATCTTCTCCGATTGTGTCACAGTGACACACGCGCGTACCGGCTGTCCCCAGAATGTGGCCGGGTGGGAGACCCACTGACCTTTTGTTTTCAAAGAGTTGTGGCCATCGAAAGGCTGGCGCCGCGAGTGCTATGTAACCGGTGAATTGATGGGAAACTTTCAAACCTGCCCTCTGATGCAGTAAGGTAGGCGGAAGAAGCGCGCGGAGGTATTATGCGTGCTTGCGGGATACGGTTTACGACATCGGTAACAAAGCCGCCCCTTCCTACGGCTGCCTGATTGCATCAGAGGGGATTTTTTTGTTTTCCATAGATTCGCACTAGATTACGGTTCCTGCCGGGGATTTCCGGTTTCGGGTCGACGTTTGGCATCCAAGGGGAGGAGAAGAGGACGCGGGCCTCACCGGGATGAAACGCCTGAGCGGGTATTCCAACGTGACCGACGCCTAATCCCTGCCCCTTCCAGGGCGTGCCGCTTCGGAACTGGCTGCTTGCGGCCCCTCAACCAGTTCCGAGGCGGTTTTTCTTTTGCGGCGATCGCAAGGCGGAGTCGCCCGCCCCATGGCCGCTATCGGTACCCGCGCCTCAGGCGGCGCAGCGCAAGGCGGGCCGCGAAGTGTCCGCACATCCCGTGTACCCCCGCTCCGGGAGGAGTGGCCGACGAGCAAAGCAGAATCCGCTCATCCGGCGTGTGGTGAAGGCAAAGGGACGGACGGGCGAACACCTGCGCCAGGTGGTTCGCGCCGCCGCTGACGTCGCCCCCCACCAGGTTTGGATTGTGCGCCTCCAGCGCCGCCGGCCCGAGTACGGATCGCGCCAGCACGCGGCTGGAGAAGCCGGGCGCAAACCGCTCGACCTGGCGTTCGATACGATTCGTCATATCTTCGTTGGACCCGTTCGGCGCGTGACAGTATGCCCACGCGGTGTGCTTGCCGTCCGGAGCGCGGGAGGAATCGAACAGGGTGTGCTGGGCCGCGAGGACAAACGGGTAGTCGGGCGCCCGGCCGGCACAGACCTGTCGCTCCGACGCGGCGATCTCCTCGGCCGTCCCGCCCAGGTGAATGGTTCCCGCGCGACGGCATTCCGGCGCCCGCCACGGGATCGGCCCATCCAGGGCCCAGTCGACTTTAAACGCTCCCGGTCCGTATCGAAAGCGCTGTAGTGTTCGGCGGTACCACGCCGGAAAGCGGGCGCCGGCAATGCGCAGCAATTCGCGCGCGGAGACATCGAGCAGAACGCAGCGGCAAGGCGGCAACTCATCAATCGAGTTCACCGGCGACCCCGTTTCGATCCGGCCTCCAAGCGCACCCAGATACGATGCCAGCGCCCGTGTGATGTTCCCGGCGCCGCTCCGTGGGAAGGGCCAGCCCACCGCGTGGCCGGCGCCGCCGAGCGTCAGGGCAAACGCCGCGCTCGGCGCCTCCTCCAGCCGCAGCCCGGAATGACCCGCGATGCCCGCCAGCAGCGCCCTCGCGGCCGTGGATCGGAATTTCGCGTCCAGCAGACCTTGCGCCGAACGCAGCGCGGACACCGCGAATCGCCCGGCGGCCGCCGGGTGTTTTGGCCAGCGCATCCGGCCCAGGACCAGCGGGACCAGCCTCTCCCAGTCGTCCACCACCGGCGCGAAGAGATCGAAGTAGGCCGCCGCGTCCCGACCCAGCCGTTCGGCGGTGGCGGCGACGGATCGCTCGAGCAGAACGGCGCGGCCGCCCTCGAGCGGATGCGCGAGCGGCGCCGCGGGGTGAACCCAGGCTAAACCGTGACGGTCGAGCGGCATGCGGCGGAGCGCCGGGGAGGTTACCGCAAGCGGGTGAATGGCCGAGCAGACGTCGTGCAGGAAACCTGGCAAGGTGAGTTCCAGGGTACGCGCGCCGCCGCCGATTTCCTGCCGCCCTTCTATGACAAGAACGGTTTGGCCCGCGCGAGCCAGGGTGACGGCGGCGGTCAGACCGTTGGGGCCAGAGCCGACGACCACCGCGTCCCAGGTCTTTGCGAGGCTTCTCATGCGCCGGGCCGCAGGTGCAGACGTGCTCGAAGTTCGGCCTCAAACGTAGACCGACGGCAGCGTCCATGCGTTGCGCGGGCGATTTCGGACTTGAAATTGCCGCCGTTTAGTGAAGGGATGCGTTCAATGGCGCGATATCCACACCACGAACCGGTTCGGCTGCCTTTTATGTTTCAGGATTGGGAGAACATCACTTTCCTGCACTGGCGCTTTCCCGTCGAGACTGTGGCCGCGCGCGTGCCGCCTCCCCTGGCGGTCGAATCGTTCGACGGATCGGCGTGGGTTGGCGTGACTCCGTTCGTGGTGAATGACCTGCGCCCGCCGCTACTGCCGCCGCTGCCGTGGCTGTCGCGATTCCCAGAGACCAACTGCCGGACCTACGTCAGGGCGCCCGACGGCAGCTCCGGCGTGTGGTTCTTTTCCCTCGACGCCGCTCGGGCGGCCGCGGTGGCCGGCGCCCGTTTGGCGTACCGCCTGCCGTACTTCTGGTCCCGCATGCGCGTCCGAATCGCGCGCGGGAGGATGACTTACGAAAGCGCGCGCCGGTGGCCGGCTTTGCCGGCGAGAGTTCAGGTGGACGTGGAGCACGGCGAGCCGATCGAAGCCGGCGGCCTGGAAGTGTTCCTTACGGCGCGCTTCCGGCTGTTTACACTCTTCCGCGGCAGGCTGGCCTATGCCGATGTCGATCATGCTCCCTGGCCGTTAGCGGCGGCTCGGGTGCTTCGGGCGGAACAGTCGCTGATCGCCGCCGCCGGTCTGCCTGCGCCGGCCGATCCCCCGCTAGCGCATTTTTCGCCTGGCGTCGCCGTTCGCGTGGGGCGCCCCCGTCTCAGCCCCGGCGGCGGAGAGGCGCCCGCCCGGTAGCTTGCGCCTTGTGCCCCAAAACGTCCTCGGGATCAGCCCCAGGACTCAGGACCGCGCCTTGCGCCTGACGGGGATGGGTTCCGGCGCTTCCGCCACGCTCTCCTGCGCCAGGATCTCGTCAACCTGTTGAGCGGAATAGGGCGGCTTCTGGCGCCCCAGCACGACGCCGATCTGGTGATCGGTGAGTTTTCGGCCGTTCCGCAGGTGAAGGATGTAACGGGCTTTGTACTGCTGGTGCGCGTCCAAATAGAGTTGAGATTGCCTTTCCACGATGTGGATCCAGGAATTACGGCTGAACTCCAACAGGGTCGATTCGTCGGTTTGCAACGTCCGGGCCACCACCGACAGTGGCTGATGACTGGGCATTCGTTACGGCCTCCTACCGTGTTTGCGGCATCGCTGAAGTCGGGCTGCTTCGGGAGTGGATCGCGCTCATGGCTGCTGCCGCTCCGCTTTCACCTCTTCAAGCATCACAACCGCCTCCGAGAGATTCGCGTGAAAGTAAAGGCGCATAATGTCGAGAACCTCGATCAGCATCCGGTCGCGGAGCGAGTAGAATACCTGGTTCCCTTCCTTGCGGTTGACGATGATCTGACGGCCGCGCAATACGGCGAGATGTTGCGAGAGATTGGCCTGCTCGAGACCGACCCGCTCCTGAATGGCCCCGGCAGAGTGTTCTCCGTCGCGAAGGACCTCGACAATGGCAATGCGGCTGGGGTGCGCCAACGCCTGGAAGACGCCGGCTTTGAAAGCCCGGAGCCCATTCTGCACAACCACATCATATTCGATTTATCGAATATTCGCAAATGGGGTGCGGCTTGACCCGCTTGACCCCCTTAGTCCGCCGGTGCGGAACATCGGTGACGCAAAGGACCCCTTCCTCGCAGATCGCGGCCGGTGAGAAACCGGCGTTTTTGAGATAATCAGGCCTGAATTGAAGCTCGCTTTCCGTCGATAGAGCCGGTAGCGCGGGAAAAGGCTCGTCGGAAGGGTCGAGGCGCCAGCCGAGACCCCTTCTCGGCGGAAGCGCCGACATCCCACGCCAGGCCAAGGCCCCAGGTGGAGTTAATGTTGCCTCGCTTGCTTACGATGCTCGCCCTATCAGGCGCGCTTCTATTGGCTTCCGGCCCCCCGGCCGCCGTCTATGTCGGATGGGAACGGGAGGTCGGCGCCGCCCGGTCATTGATGGAAAAAGGGGACTATGCCCAGGCGCTGGAGAAGCTTGAGGCTCTGATCGAGTGGGCTGCCGCGGAGTATGGTCCATGTAGCGACGAGGTGGCCACGGTCTCCAACAACCTCGGCGTTGCGCAGGAAAGCCTGGGCAGGTACATAGAAGCCGAGCAGTCATATCGCCGCGCCCTGGCGGTGTTGCAGCGAATGCACGGCAGCGACCACGAGTCGATGAGTTGGGCGCTGAACAACCTGGCCCGTCTCTATTCGCTCACGGGACGATCGTCGAAGGCGGAACCCCTCCTGCTGCGCTGTCTGGCGCTGCGCAGGGCGTCATTCGGAGAGGATCATCCGAAGGTCGCGATCGTGCTTCACAATCTTGGGGAAGTCAACCGGCGGCAGGGCGATTACCGCGCGGCGGAAGACCGCTTTCAGCAGGCTCTAGCGATCTGGGACCGCTCACCCGAGTCGAACAACATGGATATCGCAACCTGTCTCAATAACCTCGGCGTGTTGTACGAGCGCCGGAAGGATCTGGAATCCGCAACCGCCTACCTGCGCCGGGCAATCCGGATCTGGGATGAACGTCTGCCGTCGAACCATCCGTTAACCGCGCGGGGCACGGCGAACCTCGCGGAAGTGCTGGCCCGGCAGGGCAAATATGAAGAAGCCGAACCGCTCTACCGGAAGGCATTGGAGAACGCGAAGGCGGCGCTCGGGCCGGATCACCCGGATGTGGCGACGATCATGATCGGGCAGGCCGGCCTGTTGCGGGACATGTCCAGGAAATCCGAGGCCAGGCAACTCGAGAAGGAGGCGCGATCGATCATCGACAGGCACGCCAGTCAAAACATGCTCGGCGCCACCGTCGACGCCAAGGAACTGGCGGCGGGCCGCTGAGTGCTACCAACTTAGGGTGCCGGTGCGCGGAGTTTCTTCCGGATTGGGCAGATACAACGTCTTGCAGTGTTCGCAGCGATAGACTTCGGCTTCCGCGCCCCACCTTTGTTTGACTTCATCCCCGAAGAAGTACCAGCGCTTGAGATGCCCTGCGCAGATCTCGCCCTTGGCGTCCTTCTCATTGCAGGCGCGCTGGCGAGGGATTCTGACCTTCACCTTGACGCCGTCGCTTAACGTCGCCACCAGGTTCTCGTCCGGGACCGCGGCGGCGGTCTCCTTGTTCTCCGCGTTCACATCGGCCATGGCGGTAAAGCACAGAGTATAACACCAGGCCGCCCAGGGGCCCCGCGGTTAGGACGGTCGCAGAAGATCTCAACGCTTGGGAAGCACATCGCCTCAGCGAATGGCGAAGACGCCGAAGGCGGCGCCGACGGGCCGCTGCTCGTCCGGGGCCACAAATGCCCTGTCCACCGAAACCTCCACTTCCACGGATTCCGCTCCGACCATGTTCGGTGGAAGCGAAAAGGCGGCGTCAAACTGGGCATCGCCCCTGGTGAGGAGCACAGCGCCGAGCGCCAAGCCATCCGCGGCGACCGACAACCGGATGGGACCGGCCTGTAACTGTGCCGAGGAAGCGTAGCCGGTGAGAAACAACTTCTCGTGAGGGTAACGAGGGCCTCCGAGGCGCACCCGCGCGCGCGGTTTCATCCAACGGTAGCCGCCTTCGATCGGGTACCAGCCATCGCCGACCTGATCGGCGAACAAGGGGTCGCCGACATCCAACCGCCGGCCAACGACATCCTTCCACTTCGCGAGGGCCGCGTAGTGGTACAGGGTCGTAATGTTGCGCAACACCGGTTCACCCGCGTCGTAGACGACGGCGCGCCGTGCGGAAAGGGCCTTCACCATCGGACCCGGAGGGAGGATGAAATCCGAAACGACGGCGAGTTCCGGACGAGGGGGGATGCTGTTTTCGCTCTCGGGCGTGAGGTAGACTTGCCGGGCGCCGACCAGCGGGAACGGCTTGTCGCGCATGGCGGACCAGAACAGGTCCGGCGAGAGGTTGTCCAGCAGGACGATCTTCCCTGGATGCAGTTGCTGCGCCCTGCCGACGCCGAGGACAAACATCCGCACCGCCTGGCTGCGTTCGAGGTTCCAGCCGACAATCGAGCGGGTGAGCGCCGCGGAAGGGACCAGGTAGATTGCCGCCAGAACGACGGCAGCAACGCGCAAGAGGGGGCCGACTTTCCACGCCTCGGAGAACGCCCAGGCGCCGAGCATGGCGATGCCGATGGTGGGCAGGGTGAGGTAGTACTCGGTGAAGTGATCTCGCAGCGGAAGGACCGGCGAGACGACGATAGGGAACCAGAGGGCGAGTACCGCGGCGGTCCAGCGGCGCCGGCGGAGCTTCCAGACCGCGAAAGCAAGCAGCGCGGCGGTGAGCAGGACGGCCCCCGCCAGCCCCACCCGATTCCACCACGGATCCTGAAGCATACGATCGAGTCCCATGCCCCCGAAGGACCAGAGCCAGTATTTGGCGAAGGTGACCGGCAGGGCGGCGTCGAAGTGCATCGAGTATGGACCTTCGGCCGCTTTGGGAACCAGCAGCCGGTTCGCCGCAACATAGGCAATGGAAACGGCGAACATCGGTAGCGTCGCCCGGAGACGCGGCCGCGCGCAGAACCAGCAGTAGACGGCCGCAATCATCGGATAGACCAGGTTGATTTCCAGCGCGCTGAAGCCAAGCAGGAAGGCGGCCCATTCGAGGACCTTGTAGCGCGTCCGTGCCGTTTCCACGTACTTCAGGAGGCAGAAGAAAGCTGCCAGGATGAAGAACCCGCAGAGGATTTGATTGTAAGCGCAGGTCCAGGAGAGAGTGCCCGCCACCGCGGTGTTCACGAACCAGAAGATCGGGGCCCAAAACGCGGCGTGACGGGCGCCGGTGAGACGCCTGACGACAAGCGCCAGGAGGACCAGGTTCGCCAACTGCGTCGCGTAGATCAGGACGCGGAAGGGAACGGCATTGAGGCCGAAGAGCTGGTAGAAGCCAAGGAAAAACGCGCGCTCGCTGAGGGGCCGAAGCGTTCCGTGCTGGCTCGGCTGCAAAAGAAGGGGCCAGAGACGGGTTCCCTCCTCCAGGCGCAGGTTGAGGCTCAGCCAGGCGAAATCGTCCTGCATGAACCAGATCCATAGCCCGGGCCAGTAGAGGATCAGAAAAAGAGCGCCGGGGATGAGGCGCCAAGCGCGCTTCATCTGGCTTCGAAGCCGGCGGAGGTCACAATGACGCTGAGTTCGCGCTGATCGAGTTCTCCGGGCGGGAGCGCTTTGTCGAATTGGAAATCGATGACGACGGCATCGCCGCCGATCTTGCCGGCGGGGACTTCGCGAGCGTAGACGTAGTCGCCCTCCTTGGAGTAAGTCTCCGGCGCGAACGACTCGTCGCCGATACGAGCGATCAGCGTCATCGGGCCGAGCTTTTGCGCGATGGCGCCCGGCAGAGTGAAATTGAGGCGGACGACGGCGCCGCGTTCGAGGGCTCCGGGAGGCGGTTTGAGGGAAACCGAAAACTCCTTCATCGCCCATCGCCAGGCGTTCTGCTCGAGTTCGTGGAAACCCTTAATGAGCTGCTGGGCAGCCTTCGGGTCGGCCACGTGGACCATCGTGAGGAGGTCTTCGGGTTCCTCGACGGTTGCGACGGGCGGCGGTTCGGAAGGCCGGCAGGCGGCCAAAGCGAGGAGCGTCAGACAGCAGGCAACGGATCGGGCGCTGGGCATTTTTCCACTTGAACGAGACAGCTATAGAAAGTCGGTCCGCCGCCGATATCGGTGAGGCGTTCGGAGGTGAGGACATTGACATTGTGGCGGTCCGGGGCCATACGGCCCCAGCGGACGGCGGGGGCGCTGACCACGCCGGAGCGCACGCGGCCATTGACGTCGGCGGTGAGGACGCAGGCGCCGCGGCCGTTAAAGATGCGGACGAGATCGCCGGAACGGATGCCCCTGTGCGCGGCGTCATCGGCGTGCATCGAGAGAACCCGGGTCTCCTCGTCGGCGTCCTGGCGATTTCCGAAGGTGGAGTTCATCCCGTGGTCGCCCTTCTGCGAGATGAGTTCCAGGGGGTAGCTGCGATGGAGGGCTGTATCGCCGAGGCGCGACTCGACCGGCGGAACGTACTCGAATTCGCCGGCGCGGAAGTCGCACTTGCCGGAAGGAGTTCCGAACTGGCCGGCGGCGAACGGGAGGAAGGGCTCGCCGGCCGGGCTGACGTTGAGGCGCACGGAGAGCTCGCCTTCGAGGCGTTCCAGATCGATGCCCTCGAGGAAGGGGTGGCCGGACGCCAGGGCGGTGCGGATCAGATCATCATCGGTGTCCGCAAAGCAAGGATCGTTGAACCCCATGCGAGCGGCGAGGAGGCGGAAGATCTCGACGTTGGACCTGGCCTCGCCCGGAGGCGCCACGGCAGGCCGGGCCATTTGCAGGTAGTAGTGGCCGTAGGCAAGGTAGAGGTCCGTGTGTTCCAGGAAGGTGGTGGCCGGCAGGAGGACGTCCGCATGGTCGGCCGTGTCGGTCTGGAATTGTTCGATGACGACGGTGAACAGGTCGGGCCGGCGCAGTCCCTGAAAAACCAGGTTCCGGTTGGGCGCAACGGCGGCGGGGTTGGAATTGTAGACGACGAGCGCCTTCACCGGAGGATCGACCGTTTCGGTGAGCGCGGAACCCAACTGCGACATGTTGACGATGCGCGCCTCGCGGCCGAGCGGCGATTCAGCCTGCAGGTCGGGGCGTTCGAGTCCCTTGCGATTCAGCGCGAACGCGCCGGAGGTGCTGAGGACCAGGCCGCCGCCGACATCCTTCCAGGAACCGGTGAGAACCGGCAGCAGGGAGATGGCGCGAATGGCGTGGCCGCCGCGCTCGCTGCGCTGGACGCCGTAGTTGAGGCGGATGGCGGCCGGGCGCGTGGCGGCGTACTCCCGGGCGAGGGCGACGATATCGGCCGCATCGAGACCGGTGAGCGCCGCGACGCGCTCGGGCGAATAACGGCAGGCTACCTGTTGGAGCTCCTCGAAACCCGCGGTATATCGGGAGACGTAGTCGGCGTCGTAGAGGCGGTCCTCGAGGATGACGTGCATCATGCCGAGGGCGAGCGCGAGGTCGCTGCCGGGAAAGATGGCGTAGTGGCGGTCGGCGGCTTGGCCGGTGCGATTGCGGACCGGGTCGATGGTATAGAACCTGGCGCCGTTCCGGCGGGCCTCCACGATAAAGGGCCAGAGATGGACGTTCGTGCCGAGGATGTTGGCGCCCCAGGCGATGATGAGCTTGGAGTGACGGAACTGTTCCGGCTCGGTTCCGTAGCGAAAGCCGAGCGAGGCGTTAAGGCCCGCGGCGCCGGCGGCCGAGCAGATGGTGCGGTCCAGGCGGGATGCCCCAAGCCGGTGGAAGAAGCGCCGGTCCATCGAGGCGCCGTTGAGCAGCCCCATCGTGCCGGCGTAGCTATACGGCAGAATCGCTTCCGGACCGTAACGGCGGCTGATCTCGTCAAGTCGTTCCGCAATCAAGTCGAGCGCGTCGTCCCAGGAGATCGGCGCGAACATGCCCTCGCCCTTCAGTCCGATGCGTTGCCGGGGGTAGAGGAGGCGGTCGGGCGAGTACTCCCGGTCAAGGTAGCGAGCCACCTTGCCGCACAGGAAGCCGCGCGTAACCGGGTGATCCGGATTTCCGCGCAGACGGGACGCGCGGCCGTTCTCCACGGTGACCAGGACCGAGCACGCGTCGGGACAATCCAGGGAACAAACCGAATGCCTTATCTCCATAAGAGGGCGCTGGAAGTTGCTTCCAATTATAGCGCCGGCGGTTGCGGATCTTCGCGGCGGACCCACCACTCCTCGAAGGAGACGCACCGGCCGCCGGCGTCGAAGCGCGCGTAGAGCGTGCCGTCCAACTGAACGTGGACGCCCGAGGGAACGCGGGTGAAGGCGGCGCGCCAGCGCGCGACTCCGGCGCCGGGCTCGGCGGACAAGATTTCGTACTCGAAGCGGATGTCGCGCTGCGTCAGAGGCGCCTCGGACCAATACGCGACGATGGCGTCGATGCCGCGCATGGGTTCGTCGAACGGCGTTTCGCGATAGGTGGCTTCCGAGCAGAAGAGCGCGGCGGCGGCGGCCGGGTCGCGCCGTTCCCAGGCGTTCTTGTAGCCGTCCAGCCAGGCCTCGAAACTCCGAACACTGTGGAAGCGGGAGTGGGCCGGGGAGCGGCCCAGCGACCGGGTCGCGTCGTAAACCGGCCGCCAGGGATTCGCTTCGCCGATGAACAGGCCGGCGGTAACCGCGGGATCGGCGGCGATGACGGCTGCGGCCTGGGCGGGGTCCTCGGCCTGGATCACCATGAAGCCGCCCTGGTCGTCGCGGAGTGGGCCGGCGAGGACAACGACGCCGTCGTGGAACAGGCGCTCGACGTACGCGGCGTGGGCGGCCATGTCGAGGTCTCGAAACGGCGTACCGGGAGGCCAGGCTGTTCCGGGTTTGTAGCGGATGAGGAAGTAGGACGACATGGACTCACTATAGGAAAGAAGGGAGACGCCGCGCGCCGCGTCAGTAGCACATTACGGATTAATCTGACCTTCTGACTCAGGCGTTTTTGACCGATAGGCCGATAGATCTATGGTCCCGTCGAACTTGAGTCAATCGCTGGCGCAGGCCGTCTCGCTGCACCTGGCTGGACACCCGGAGGAGGCCCTTACGGAACTCGACCGGTGTCTGGAGGAGGGAGCGGACACCGCGGAACTCCACCTGGGACGCGGGCACCTTCTCTACGAGTTGGAACGCTTTGAGGAGGCGGCGCAATCCTATTCTCGAGTGCTTGCGCTGGAGCCCGGGCACGCGGTCGGCGCGTTTCACCGAGCCGTCTGCCTGGAGAAGCTCGAGCGATGGGCCGAGGCGGCGGAGCAGTTTCGCGGCGTGCCAGAATCGAGCGGGAAAGCATTTGAAGCGCGCCTCGGGCGCGGCATCTGCCTGCTGCGGCTTGGTCAGGCGGCGGAGGCCTTGCGGGAATTCGAGGGATGCGCGCGGGCGAGAACGGACCACGAGGACGCCATCTTCGGCAAGGCCGTGGCGTTACAGCAACTGGGACAACATCTCCAGGCGCGGGAGCACTACGAGCGGCTCCTGGGTAAACGGCCGGACCGTGAAGACGCTTTGACGAACCTGGTCGCTCTTGGAGCGCAGATTTCGGATGGCGCGCTGATGCGGAGCGCGGCGGAGAAACTGCTGGCGGCGAACCCGAAGTCGGCGGTGGCCTTGCAGGGGCTCGCCGCCTGCGCGTTCCAGTCGGAGGATTTCGAGCGCGCGGCGGAATACGCGAAGCGGCTGGCGCGGCTCGATCCTGACAGCTACGAAGCCTGGTACAACCTGGGCGTGGCGCGGCAGCAGCTCGGCCGGCTGACCGATGCGGCCGAGGCGTACCGGGAGGCTGGGCGGCTGAAGCCGGAATCGAAGGACGCGTGGTACAACCTGGCGCGGGTGCTCGCCGACACGGGCGAGGCGGACCGCGCGCGGGAAGCGCTTGAGAGATGCCTGGAACTGGATCCGGCGATGGCGGACGCGGCGGCCGACCTGGCGTGGCTCGCCGAGCAAGCCGGCGATTTGGCGGATGCCGAGAAGCTCTATGCCACGGCGGCGGAGGAGGCGCCGGACAGGAAGGACGTATGGTTCCGGCTAGGAGTCGCGCGGCTGAAGGCCGGGAAATACGGGGAAGCGGCCCAGGCGTTTGAAGCTTGCGTCGAGATGCAGCAGCAGTGGCCGGAAGCGGAGTTGAACCTGGCCCGGTGTTATCTGTCTTCTGGAGACCGGAAGGCGGCGGTGGCAGCGTACGACCGGTTTCTGAAACGCGATCCGGATTCCGTGGACGCCCTCCGGGCGATGGCTGCGATCCGCCTGGAAGACGGCGAATGGAAAGAGGCGCTCGACTACCACCGGAGGCTGTGGGAGTCCGGCGAACGCGGCGCGGAGATCTGCTACAACGTCGGGCTGTTGCACCAGCGGCTGGAGAATGTGCGGGAGGCCGCGAAGTGGTACCGGGAAGCCGTGGCGCAGGATCCCAATTTTGCAGAAGCGCTCCTGAACCTGGGGCACGCGCTGAGTTCGACCGGGGAGCAGGCGGAGGCGGTCGCCTGCTGGAAGAAGGCGCTGGCGCTGAAACCGGAGCTGTCGCAGGGGTATTTCGGCTGAGGCCGCAGTGAACTCCCGCTGGCCAGCCCCACGCCAGCGAAGATAGTCTCGCCTCGGTGTTCCCTTACGGCTGCACGTCCAGCGTGACGGTGTTCGCCCTGACGCCGCCCACCGTGAAGACCACCGGTTGGTTCCCCGTCGGCGCGCCGGCCGGGATGCGGTAGTTCACCTGAATGGCGCCCACAATCCCGTATGGAATCCCGGCAAAGAACAGGTCCGCGCGGACGCCTCCCACCGTCACCTCGACCGCCGCCGCCGGCTGGGGCAGGTCCGCCAGCGAAGTCTCCGCGCCCGGGGCCGCGCCGGTCATGACGGGCGGCCGCACGGCGCCAACGCCGGTGACGTAGGCCAGGACGACATCGCCGCGGCGTCCCGCAAAGTGGGGCGTGGGGCGCCGGCCATCGATCGTGAAGACGCCCGGCGCCACGGCGGCGATGTTCACCACCGCGGTCGCCTCCCGCCCCTCGACGTTGACCGTCACGGTGGCGCGGCCTGGCGCGATCTCATAGGGCAATTGCGCGTTGATCTGCTGCGAAGAGACGAACAGCAGCGGGCACAGGACGTTATTCACCCGCACGGTCGCATTGCCCATCGTGTACGGGAGCGGGACGCGCGTGGCTACGTCCTGACGCACGGCCAGGTTCTGGCCCGCGATGGTGAACAGCATGCCCGGGGCGAGCGCCGGTTGATAGCTCGCCGCGTTCACCACTCCCGCCGCCGTAAGGGAAGGCGTCGCCGACGCCTGGGCGCCAACGACGATCGCGACGGGTATGGTTGCCGGGTTCGAGCCCGCCACCTCCACCGTCAGCGTTGCCGTGTGCCGTCCGGCGGGCAGCCCCGTCGTGGACGCGGTCACGGTGATCGTGCCCGCGCCGAGGCCCGACAGCGGGAATGCCGTCAGCCAGTTGCGCTCGGCGCCGCCGTACGTCAGCCGGGCGGTCCACGGCCGGTCGCTCGCGTCCACGGCAGCCAGCGTCGAAAGCAGTTCCGCCCGTCCGGTGACGGCGGAGAACGCCAGGCTCTCCGGCATCACGTGAAGCTCTTCGGCCTGCGTCGGAGCGCCTTCGAAGCGCGCCTCCGCGGTCGTCCGCACGTCGTTGCCTAAGTCGTCGCGGCCTGCCATCTCAAACTCGATCGTCGCCGGAACGCGGACGCCTTTCCAGCACAGCGTCGCCCGCCGCGTGCCCGACGCGTCGAGCCGCGCCGAATCGAACCAGGAGGCGATGTTCGCCGACAGGTCGTGCCCGCCGGCCACCCACCGATTCAAATTCACGCCGATGCCCGACTCCTCCGTGACGATGACGTCGTGCCGCCACGCGCATTCTTCCGAGGCGGGGTTTTGCGAAACCGGGTCGGGCGAGATCGTCAGTTTCAGCGTCGCCTGGTTGCGGCGCCCGAGAAAGCGTCCGGTGATCTGCCGGTTCCAGCCAACGCCCGTGCCAGGGTCCACTCCGGCGAAGTCGAACGCGCGGTTCGCGGGCGGCGTCAGGCCACGGGTCCGCAGTCCCGCGCTGATCGTCCCGTAAGCGGGAATGCGGTCGGTCCCGAACCAAGCCGTGATGTTGCCGCTGTAATCGGTCCCATCGATCCGGAATTGGGTGAGGCGCGTCTCGACGCCCGCTGTCTCTCGCACGCGCACTTCATAGAACCAGGCATAGCCGTCGGAGTCCGGCGCTTCCTCATAAACGGGATCGGGGTCGAGCGACGCCGTGACGTTGGAACGCGTCACCGCGACCTCGACGCGCGCCTGAACCGTCTGCGAGGAGGCGCCGGCGTTCAGCGTGATCGCGCCGGTGAAGGTTCCCGGCGTTCGCAAAGCGGCCGGGTCCACGCTGACGGTCACGCTCACCGGCGCCGCCGCGGACACGCTCCCGGAGTTCCGCGACAGCCGCAGCCAGGTCGCGTTGTTCACCAGCGTGAAGGCGACCGCCGCGGCCGATGTCGTCTCGATCCGGACGGTCTGCTCCGCCGGCGCCTGGACGACGCTGTTGACAACGCGAAAGGACAACGACGTTGGCGTGACGGCGACCGAGGCCGCCTGGTCCTCCAGGAACGGGCGAAGCGAAGGGTAAATGACGGGGAACCGTCCGTAGCCCGCCGCGTACGGCTCGATATCGCACACGGTTTGTCCGGGCCCCGCCACGGGCCCGTAACTCAACACACCCACCACCTGGCCGCCGGCGTTATAAAGCGGCGAGCCCGACGAGCCGCCCTCGATCCGGCCGCTCGACATCTGCGACTGGTAGTACATCGCCGCCGGCGCCTGCGTGCCGCCCACATTCGCCGTTCGGTCCGCTGCCCGAATCCCGAAGGAGATTCGTTTATACGAGCCGTCCGGGTGGTGAATCCCCGTCAACGACGCGCCCATCGCCGTGACGTCCGGATTCCAGCCGGCCAGCCAAACCGGCGTGCTCGGCAGGCTCGTCAGGCGCACCAGGCTGAAATCGCCGTCCGACATCGCCCCGGTCACCATCAGGCGCGCTCCGTCGATCCGCGTTCCCACTGCGCGCGTTACGGAAGGGCCGTTGCATTGGGCCGTTTCGTAGAGCCAGTAGGTCTCCAGGCTGCGCGCTTCGCTGTCGGTGGAGATGCAGTGATTGGCCGTGAGGAAGTATGGAACCAAGCTGCTCGCACGCGTGTTCAACAACGCGCCGGAACAGACGTAGATCTTCCGATCCTCATCGCTCACGAACCGCATGTGCGCTACGCCGCTGCCGGTTTGCTGCCATTGTGAATAGCACTTGAAGTCCAGGTGACAAGTGGCCACCTGCGGCGCGCCGGACGTAAGGCTTGCGGCCTGTTCGCCAGCCTCCGCTCCGGGGTCGGCGGGGGCGGGCGCGCTGGGCGTCCACACGTGCGCGAGCTCGCTAATCCGAAACGGCGGCGCCTCCTCGGCCGGACCCGCCTGCTCGGGTTCATACTCGATCGCGATCGCGTCGCCTTCCACCGCGGCGCTCCAGAAGTCCCCGTCGCCGAACGGGCCCTGCCCGCTATACGGTTCGCTCGCCGCGCCGGCGCCCGCTCCGTAAACCCAAACGCGTCCGGCCCCAACCGAGAACTCGGCGAAGTGGACGCGCGTCTCGATGGCGGCGGGCGATTCGATGGCGATCCGCCAGATGCGCCGGCCGTCCGGCAGCGCGTCCCAGCGCCCTTCCACGGACGCCAGTTCCCGCGCCGTCCCCACCGGGGTCTGACCGCGAGCGGTCCGGACGAGCGGCTCGGCCGGAAGGCGGGGCAGGACCAACCGTCGCGCCTCGCGCCCGGCCTGCGCGCCCGGCAACTCGGCGACGGCCGTCTTCCGAACGGCCTTCGCCGGCGGCGTGTACAGCCTTCCTTCGACAGCGGCGGGTGGCTGAGCGGCGCCGATGGACAGCGCGATCAGCAGAAATGACAGAGAACGAAAGCAGGCGCTCATTCCGCAATTCCGGTCCATTTCTCGGTAGTCGGTCAATTATACTCCCAACTTGTGAGGCGGTCTCCTGGACTGCTCCGGGCGCCCCGTCCGGCTCTTGACGTATCCGGCATGCCGCGGCGCGCCCGTGCCCCTGTTGAGGGTCGCCAAGGCTCAGATTCGACACCCTGTAGCGGCGCGCGACGCATCCGCGAGATTTTCTTCGAGGAACATGCGTTCGTGTAAGTCTCTTTACACCAGTGAGATACAGCGGCGCTAAGGCGCGGCGACGCATCCGCCCCGACAGGATGCGTCACCTTTTCATCACTTTTTGCAGACCTGTCGAAAGTGTAGAAAAGTGTAGAACGGTCGGAGACCGGCACGCCCAAGCAGAAATATTCGGTTGTCCAAAGATCAATCGGGCGCCGGCTTCGCGGGCAAGACGCCGAGCCGCCTCATTATACGCCGTGGGCGGCGAGCATTCCTCCTCCCGGCACAGGCGATCTGCTCGTAAGCTACTGACGGGGTGGGGGCAATCTGCCGCGGGGTGGGACGGCGGATGCCGTGTGACCGATTGAAAAGCTCAGCTTTCATGCAAACAGCCCCCGGAAAACCCGTTAACCCGTCTGTTCGAACGCGACGATCTCGTGGATCGCGACGCGGGGCAGCGCCACCTCGATGCCGCCGCCGGAGCTGAGCCTCGGCTTCAAGTCATAGCCGCCCAGCACCGCGCGCGCCCGGACATTGTTCAGCGGCAGATTCAGCCGGACGATCACGTCCATGAGCGGGATCGGATCCTCATAGAACACCGGATGCTTTGGCGTCGAGCGGACGGGAGAGAAATTCACCACGTGAACCAGGTAGCGGTCGCGGCGGCCTTCGGCGGCGGCCTGCCGCGTCAGCGTGACCTCGGCGCTCAACGGCGCGCTCGTCTGCACAAGTTGCACCGGGTGGATCGCCTTCAGCGCATGCTGGAACGCGTTGCGGTACACCCAATAGCCTTCATTGAAGTAACTTGCGCCCAACGGGAAGGAGAAATACGCCAATTTGCCGCTGCGCGCCACCGCCGCATACTCGGTCTCGCGCTCGAACGGCGTCTGCGCATGGCTGGTGTAATGCTCGGCCGTCCGCTGAAACGCCGGTTCGCCGAGCATCGCCATCGCCTCGGCGGGAGACTCGGCGCGCCACCGCGAAGCGCCCTGGTACAACGCGTACTCGTAGGGCGGAATGTCTTCGGTGAATTCCTCCTTCGGAACCATGAAGGCGGGCTTGTAGGGCGACGGTCCCGCGTATTGCAGGCCGTAAGGTTCCAGCCATGTTCGGTCGCCGCCGGC
Organism: Bryobacteraceae bacterium; assembly: GCA_026129905.1. Taxonomy (GTDB): domain Bacteria; phylum Acidobacteriota; class Terriglobia; order Bryobacterales; family Bryobacteraceae; genus JAHCHE01. The sequence goes on from JAHCHE010000053.1 coordinate 28,191, forward strand.
CAGCAGGCCGCTGCGATGAATGGCAATCACCGCCCCGCCCTGCGCGAGAAACGCTCGCAACCGTACGGCGAGCGATTCTTCCACCGGATGGTCGTCCGGCAGGACGACAAGGCCGTAGCGTTCCCATTCCGCCCCCGGTTCGACGATGTCGAACTGTATCCTCGATTCCACCAGTAGCTTCAGCAGGCCCGAGTTGGCGTCGGTTGAGGGCTTGTCGAACGGGAGTCCGGCGGTGATGATGGCGGCTTCGCTCACCGGAGCGGCCTGCTCGAGATAGGGCTCGATCTGGCGGATGTAGCCGTACGCGGCGCCGATCACGTGATAGACGGCCGGGTCCAACCGCCCGCTCGGCGGCATCTGGTCGCCGATGTCGCACCGCGCGGCGTTGGCGACGATGCTCGCGAGTTCGGTCTGAAGCTGGGCCGGCAGCTTCAATCCCCCGAAATCGGCCCATGACGCCTTGAACCGCCCCGTCATGCCATAGACCGTGAGGCCGAAGCCGCGCGCGTAGCGGGTGTTCACCGGGAAGTAGTAATAGCCCCAGAACGCGGTGGGCAGCGCTTCGATGTCCACGTTGTCCATGTAGGCGACGCGCTCGCCCATGCCGTAGCCGCCCTGCTCGTTGAAATCCACCTGGCAGCCCGGCCGCGCCGAAGTGACGGCGTCGTGAACCTGCGAAAGGAACGACTTGTAGAGCGCGTGCTTGTGCGACCGCTGCGCGCCGGCGTCTTCGGCGTCCTGATTCCTCCCGGCGAAGTAGCGGAGGCACTCCGGGCAGAAGCATTCGCCGTTGATGGGCCACGGCATGTCGAACCAGGCGCCGTCCAGCTCGTATTGCGAAACGAACTCGCGCGCATGCTCGAGCATCATCTCCACGAACGGCTTGTGCGAGAGGCACAGCGCGGTCCAGCCGGGCGTTTGTCCCGGCTTGGGCAGGTTGTAGCCGCCGTCGCGATTCACCACCAGCCATTCCGGGCGCGTCCGGGCCAGGTGATGATCCCACGTGCAGCAGTAGTAGGCGGACACAGCGATGGCGCGATCCCGGCAGGCTTTCACCTGCGCGCCCAGCAGATCGAAATCGAGGCCCGGATGGACGGGGCCATGCCGGCTCGGGTAGTAGAAATACCCGTGCATGTCCTTCGCGAACACGACGATCGCGTTGACGTGCGCGGCGCTCAGGCGGTCTCCAAACTCGTCGGCGTTGAACCGCGCGCCGATCTTGGCGACGTGTTCGGTGTTATGAAAGTCGAGATGGACCTTCCGCCAGGGGCGCGAGGGCAGCGACAGAAGCCGCGGATCGCTCCACCGGCGGGGCCCCTCCTCGTTCGACGACGGCGCGGAATCGGCGGCCCGGCCCAGCAAAGGCAATCCCGCCGATGCGCCGGAGAGAAACTGCCGCCGGTCCACGGCTATGGCACCCAGGCCACCAACTCGATTTCCACGCGGGTGGCGACGTCGGGGAACTCGACGCCCACGGCCGAACGCGCCGGAGCGTCCTTGGGGAAGTACTTCGCGTACGCCTCGTTCATGGCGTTCTTCTCGGTCTTGACGTCGGCGAGAAACACCGTCACCTTCAGCACCTTCTCGAGCGAGGAGCCCATCGCCTCCAGGTTCTTCTTGTGCATCTCCATGACGCGCTCGGTCTGCTCCTTGATGTCGCCCCCGAACGCGAGCGGGTTTTTGCGCGCCTCGTCGCGTACCCCGGTGAGGCCGGAGCTGAAGTAGAGATTGCCGACCCGGTAGCCGCCGGGCGACTTGGTACGCTCGCCGGTGGAGGCCGCCTGCGCCATTGTCGCCATCGCCGCGCCGCCGCCGACCCCGGCGGCCGTTCTCATGAACTCACGTCGTTTGGTACTCATGGTGGAAAACATTCTTTCACGCCTCGGACGGCGGAATCAAACCCGTTTCGGCGGACGCCGCGTTCCGGCACGCCGCTTCGACGGTGGTTACGTCCACCACGCCGCGGCAACCGTAGAGCGCCGGCAGCAGGTCCTCCGGAGGATAGCGCCGGCGCAGGCCGGCTACGCGTTCCGTTCCCGCGCGGTATGCGGGCAGATACATGCGCCCGAGCAGCGGATGGCGGCCCCATGCGCCGGAGAGCTTGTGCGCCCGTTCCTCGGTGACCAGAAAGTCGCGGCGAAGCGCGGCCGCCACCTCATCCCGCGGCGCGCCTTCTTCCCACGTCAGGTACGAGGACTGGTTCTTCGCGTCGTCCTGCAGCAGCGCCAGCAGAAGACCGATCTGGAGGTTCTCATCCGGCAGGTCCGCGATCTCGGTGACGCCGTGCGCGATGAGAACGGCGTTGTTCGCGATGCCCTCAAACAGCGTCGCGGCGCGCGTGTTCATCGTGAGGACCGTCGCTTCGAATCCCACGACGCCGCGCACGTACAGGTTTTGCAGATACGCGAACGTGGTGACGTGCCCCGGTACGACTTCGTGACTCACCAGTTGTTCGAACTCCGGCGCGGAGATGTCCAGCGACGCGTTGATCTCGTAGGTTGCTTCGTACTCGGGCCGGCCGCCGGGCCCGCGGGCGCGCCCCAGGTAGTTCATCGAGCCGGAGAACCAGGCGTCCTCGATCGGCAGGAACTCGATATTCGCCCGAGGCACTTCGCGCAGCTCCGGTGGAAGAAACGGAACGAGGTTGCGGACACTCAGCCAGTCGTAACGGGCGATCGCCTCCGCCCCCAGTGACCGTACGGATGCCATCGGGGCGCGGCGGGCCCTGCGCCAGCGGTCGACGACGGCAAGCAGTTCCTCCGGCCCGCGGGATGGGTAACCGCCGTGCGCCAGCAGTTCCGCCACGCGCTCGCGCTTCGGCGCGGGATTCGACGGCGAGGGCGGCGCGCCCGTGGACGCACGGACGCAGCGTTCATACGGGACAGCTTCTCCTTTGCCCAGCAGCTCCATCACCAGGTCCCACATCGCGCGAAAGCACTCGGCCAGCCCTTCGAGGTATTTACCGCGCAGGCCCGGAGCGCGGCGGGCTTCCTCGCCGAGCGCTTCGATGGCGCCCAGCACGTCCACGTCGCCCAGGTATTCCTCGACGTCCTCCGGCGATTTCGCCCCCACCCCGCCGGAAGCCCGCAGCCTGGCCGCCGCCGGATGCGTATAGGCCGGCGGCAGCGGTTCGCCGGAAAACCACGAATCCGCGATGAAGCGGCCGGTTCCGGACGGGCACATCACGTCGCCTCCCCACAACGTGTCGATGCCCAGGATCGCGTTGCCCGCGATGTGGCTGAAGCTGTCGTTCACTCGTTCTCCTCCCTGGTTCTTCGCAATGCTCCGCGCCACACGTAGACGCACAGCGCGATGAAGAGCGCCGCCGAAACCAACTGCGACGCGGGCTCATTCTGGTAAAACGGCGTCCGGATGAGATCCTCCGACTAACCCGGAAACAGGCGCAGCGCAGCCCCGAAAACGCCGCCCAGCGCGCCGCCCGCCATGAGCCCGGAAGCGATGATCACGCCCCGCTCCCGGACCGTCCGGCCACGCGCGCCGCCGAGCTTCTGGGATCGCTTCCCGAGAAAATGCGCCAGAAATCCTCCCACCAGCGCCGGCGTGTTGAGTTCGAGCGGCAGGTACATACCGAGCGCGAAGATCAACGCGGGCACGCCGAGCATCTCCATGATCAGCGCCACCATCCCGCCGGCAAGAAACAGAATCCAGGCCACCGGCTGCCGGCTCATGAACCCCTCCACCAGCGCCTTCATGATGGAGGCCTGCGGCGCCGCCAGCACCGCTCGCGTATCCACCGGCGCACTCTCGCCGAACTGAAAGGCGCGCGCGAGCATGACGATGGTGAGCCCCGCGGCCAGGGCGGCGGCGACGACGCCGAGAAACTTCACCTTCTCCTGCGCCGCCGGCGTCGCTCCCAGCCAGTAGCCGGTCTTGAGGTCCGTGACCATCTGCCCGGAGACGGCGAGCGCGGTGCACACCATTCCGGCGATCACCATGACGAAGAACATGCCGGTGGCGCCGGAGAGGCCGAAGCGCAGCAGCACCAGCGACGAGATGATCACCGTCAGCATGGTCATGCCCGAAACCGGATTCCGGGCCGTGGTGGCGATGGCGTTGGCGGCCACCGACGTGAAGAAGAACGAGAAGACCAGCGTCAGCAGCAACCCCGCGGCAATCACGCCGGCCGACGGCGAGAGGCTCCCCAGCAGAACGCCGGCGCCGATCGCGCCCAAGGCGACGCCCGCCAGCAGCGCCATGGTTGGAATATCGCGGTCCGTCCGCTCCACCGCCGCCGGCTCTCCGTGGCGGAAAGTCCGCAGCGCGATGGAGAACGAGCCGGCCACCACACGCAGCGATTTCACGATGCCGAAAATCCCCGCCGTGGCGATGGCGCCCACGCCGACGAAGCGCACGTATCCGCGGAAGATCTGCCCCGCGCTCATCTCGGCGATCGGGATCGTAGCCGGGTAAACGGCGGCGTCGGTCAGATGGCATCCGATCATCCAGATCAGCGGGACCAGAACGAAATTCGAGAGCGCGCCGCCGGCGCAAAGGATCATCGAACTGCGCAGGCCCATCACGTACCCGAGCCCGAGAATGAAGGCGATGGCGTCGAAGTTGAACAGCAGCCGCGAGCGCTCGGTCAGCGCCCGCACCGCCGGCACGAACTGAAAATCGACGAACTCCTTCCACACGTGAAAGGTGGTGACAAAGAAATCGTAGATGCCCGAGATGACGGTGGCCTGAATCAGCAGCCTGGCCTGCGAGCCGCCTTTCTCGCCCGTTACGAGAACTTCCGTAATGGCGGTCGCCTCCGGGAACGGCAGCCGCCCGTGCATGTCTCGCACAAAGTACCGGCGCAGCGGAACGAGGAATAGGACGCCGAGACAGCCGCCGGCAAGACAGATGAATATCGTCTGCACCGGGTGCGGATCGAGTTTGAGAACGTAGAGCGCCGGGAGGGTGAAGATGGCGCCCGCCACCAGCGCACCCGAGACGCCGCCGATGGTGGTGACGATGACGTTTTCGAGCAGGCTCGAACGCCGGCGGTACAGGCGCGCGAGCCCTATGGCGAGGATGGAGATCGGGATGGCGGCCTCCATCACCTGGCCAACTTTGAGGCCCGAATATGCGGAAGCGACCGTGAAGATGACGCAAAACAACAGCCCCCACGCGACCGACCGGCGCGTTACTTCGGGCTGAACCGCTTCTGCGGGTACGACCGGCTTGTAAGCCGTCCCCGGCGGCAGCTCCGTATAGGCGTTCTCCGGGAGGGTGTTGGCCGCGGCGGCGGCAGGCGCGGTAGGCATGGACGCGGGCATTATACATCGGGGAGAGGCGCCGGTGACGCAAGTTGGGAAGATCCCGGTTGAAAAGCGCCTCGCTGTGGAAAACTTTGCAATTTGTTTCATTTTCAGCAACCTGGCGGGACCGTCGTGCGCGGTTTCCGGGCCTGGTGACGCATCCCGCGACTCCGATGCGTCACCCTTTTGTTTCTTTCCCGCGGCTGCGTCACCGCGCTCCATGATAGGATTCCCCCGTCCTTGGCGGCGAGTCTACCACGGCGGCGGCGGCGATCTCCGTTTACCTTGCGGAAGGCGCCGCCGCCAAGGCCTTGGCGCTGCAAGGGAAGCCAGGCCGGAGCGCGAGGACGAACCGGCTGTGACCGCGAATATCCGGTCTGACGGTTCGAAACGGGCTCGCGCTTCTGGCATAATCTGGGCGATGCCGGCTTCAGCGCTCGTGCCGATGGAAGAGTACCTCGCGACGGTCTACCGGCCGGATTGCGATTACCTGGACGGCGTCATTGAGGAGCGGAACGCGGGAGAGTGGGAGCACGGGCGGTTGCAAGGCCTTTTGCTGGCGGCGCTGATGCGACTGGAGGCGGATCTGGGGATACGAGCGGCGCCGGAGGTAAGGGTGCAGGTAAAGCCCACCCGGTTCCGGATTCCCGACATTTGCGTCATGGCAGGAACAGGCCCGCAAACGGGAATTGTGACTGCGCCCCCGCTGCTCTGCGTTGAAGTCCTCTCGCCGGAAGACCGAATGGGAAGGATGCAGGAGCGCATCGCGGAGTACCTGGAGATGGGCGTGCGTTACGTCTGGGTGGTGAATCCGCAAAACCGCACGGGCTGGATCTACGCCGCCGATGGCGCGCATGAAGCCAAAGACGGCGTTTTGAGGACCCATGACCCTGAGATCGCCTTGGCGCGTGCGGACGTGTTCGCGAGGATATAGAGGCCGTCCTGGCGGGACTGGGAGTCCCGCGCAGCCTCGTAGGCTAATGCCACATAGTTTTTGAGACGGGGCAGGAGCCGA
>JAHCHE010000054.1 GCA_026129905.1 Bryobacteraceae bacterium
CGTACAATGGATTTTCACGGAACGGCGAACAGTGTCTTAACTGACTGTCTCAGCCCAGGGGCCCACTGCCGTCCGGCTGCCTAGCGGCGTGACGCGATCTGGGTAATCCCACTATCGTCACGATCATGCGCACCACGCCAGATCGGGGAATTCTTGTCTACCCTCCCCGGACGCGGCATCACCGATACGTGACCTCGAGCGCCGTTTGGCTCGCGTACAGAAAGTAGCCGGCATCCAGCCCCGGGGCGGTGAACTTGCCTGCGGCAGGGAGTAGCTGGGTTCCGACCGCGAGAAAGGCGGTGGGGCCGCCGTCGACTCCAGGGGCCGGGCGGCTGGCGGGCAGCAGACCGACGATGCTCCGTGGAACCTGGAAGCGGTGCGCGCCGGCGCTTTCCGAGCAGACAAAGCCGCGGGTTGCCCCGAATTGCCCGTCCATCGAAGCCCCGGCGATGAAGACGAACTCCCGCTCCGGATCGCCGCCAGTCCACTCCACCGTCAGTTCGGCGCCGCGCGAGACGCCGGCGGCGAAGCTCGCCTGGTTGGTCCACTCGACAGGGGCCGGGATGGCGAGCGTTGCGCGGAAGGGGCCGACGTCGGCGCCGCCCGAACCGTTGTCCACCACGTATTCGCCGGGTTCGAGGAAGGTCTGTCCCTCGCCGCCCAGCGAGGCGGAGAAGCTTCCTTTCTGGGTCAGCGCTATGGTCTTGGCGGCGCCCGCGCGGGCGAGGTTCAACGCCTGCCCCGCGTCGAGCGGAGTGTTGTTCATCACGTCGAACGGGAACCACTCCGCCCGGTCGCCCGCTCGCATGGTGTACACGTAGCAGGCGCCGAGGGTGGAATACACGTCCACGGCGCCCGCGCCGGTGTGCATCTGGGCTAACGTGCGGCGGAGAAATTCGCCGCTTCCGGCGTCGGATACGCCGGCGGCCCCGCGCACGCGCCCAAGGTTGATGACGCCCACCCGGAGTTCGCCTTTTTGCATCAGGGCGGCGGTTTCGGCTTCGCCGAGGCCGCTCGGGTCGGCGCACGTTTTTCCCGGAGGCGCGATGGCCATGGTGACGTAGTTGCTAAGGATGCCGTCCACGCGGACGGCCAGCGGGACATGGCAGCCATGGACCCCGTCGGGAACGACGAAGTTCACCTGGTCGATAGACGGGAACTGGCTGGAGCGGCCGGCGTAGAACGGAGTGACCGTGGCGCTGCCGACGAGCGCCTCGACGCGGTCGCTGAGGTTGCCGACCGGAGGCGTCGCGCCGTCGTCGCCCTGGATGGCGCCGAGGCCGGTACCCCACAGGATGACCGCCTGTCCGGGATTGGCGGGCGCGGCCGGCGAGTTGATCGGCTGATCGGCCGGAGAGTTGTAGTTTTGCAGGGTGGCCGCCCCGAAGCCGGCCTGGTTGCGGGTGAGCAGGCCGAGTCCCCGGGCTGTCACCCAGACATAAATGCGATTGCTTGTTTTGCCGCCATAGGTGACCGTGAGCGTGGCGCCGCCCGCGGGCGTCCGCGAGGGCAGGATGCCGGCCACCTGGGTGGCGGACGTATAGAAAAGATATGCGTCCTCTTCAAACCCCTCGGCCGACACGTGAACCACGGTGTCGCCGAGCGATTTCGGCAGCGGCGGGTCCGCCATCGCCAGCCGCGCGGGACCGAGGTTGGTTCCGAATGCGACGAACATCGAACCCTGCGCGAGGCCGGGATTCGGCAGGGCGGGCAGCCAGTAACTGGCCGCGTTCATGACGGCGTTGAACTGAGGCGCCTGTTGCGCGCGCGCCGACAGGCAGAGGAGGGGGAAGATCCACAACAGCGAGAGACGGAAGCGCATGTCCGGTTCCTCCTTTCAAGGCGTCACGACCGGCGGGAAGTAAACGCGGATGCCGTTGGAATAGAAGTCGCCGGCCTTCAACTGCAAGCGCCACTCGGAGTAGTCCGCGCTCGCCTGCGGGCTGATCCGGACCTTGGCGAGGGCGATCCCGACGTAGCCCGGCGCCAGGACATAGGAGAGCACTTCGCATTGCACCGGCGGAACCTGGGGATTCGGCGCAATCCAGGCGGAGACCGGGTTGACGATGCGGACCTCGGGGCTGGCCGGCGTCGGCGTGCCGCTCGGGACGCCGGGTTCGGTTGGTCCGGCGCCGGACACGGCCAGCAGGATTGTGTCGCCGGGCCGCACGGTGTTCGAGTTGGTGATCTCGGTCATGTTTTCCTTCAGTGCGGCCAGAATCCCGGGAGCGGCCTGGAGAATCGGGACCTGGACAGTCCGGCTGGACTGCCCGCTCCGGACGACCATGAGCGTCGCCGAGGGCACGCGCGCGCCGCCGTACATCTGGGCGAGGATCTCGGTCGGGCTTACGGAGAACAGCGGGAGATCGTAGCTGCCGTCCACGACGACTTTCGTGCCGGCGATCAGGCGGGGCAGGGCCTGCGTGCGGGTCTCATCCAGACGGGCGGCCTCCTGCGTCGTCGCGGCCAGCTTGGTCCCCTCAATCCGGATGATCGCCTGCGGCGCCACCACCGGCAGGTCGCTGCTCGCCTCGTTCACTACGCGATCGATCGCGGGCCGTTCAAACACCGGCGTCGACTGGTTCATGTCCAGCTTGGCCACAAAGGCGTTGCGCGCGCCTTCGAGCGTTGGCTGGAAGACGCCTTCCGTAACCGGCAGGTCGCGGGAGCCGGCCTGTCCGGCCAGGTACGCGTTACCGGCCGCGTCCACCGCCACGGCGTTGCCCTTGTCGGCGCCGGTTCCGCCCAGGTAGGTAGCGTAGACGATCTTGTCCCCTTCCGGGTTGAACTTGGCGAGGAAAGCGTCGGAGGTCCCGCCGAGACCGATCTGCCAAGCGTCCTCGGTGGCGGGAAAGTCGGCGATAGTGGCCGTGCCGGTGACATACGCAGCCCGGGCGCCGTCCACCGCCACGGCGGAGGCGCCGTCGGCAAAGCGGTTGGAAAACGCGAGGGCGCTGCCGTCGGCTTTTAGTTTCGTGAGGAAGGCGGTGCGGTACCCCACGTTGGACTGGAACGGCCCTGCGGTAGTCGGGAAGTTCGAGGATTGCGTTGTTCCGGCCACGTAGGCGCTGCCCGATCCCTCTACCGCGATCGCGGCGATCCGCTCATCGGCCGAACCGCCGAGCAACGTGGAGTAAAGCGGCGCCCCGCCCGAGGGATTCAGCTTGGTGACAAACCCGTCTTCACCCCCGGCGTGCTTCGACTGGAACGCGCCGGTTGTGACGGGGAAGTTGGACGACATGGTGTAACCGGCGGCGTAGACGTTGCCGGCGCCGTCCAGCGCGAGGCCGGTAAGGTCTTCGTTGCCGGCGCCGCCCAAGTAGGTGAGATAGGTAAGCGCCGAACCGGCTGGATTGAGCCTGGCCACGAAGCCGTCGCGGTCTCCACCTCCGAACGTCCGCTGCGCCGCGCCCGAAGTCGCCGGGAGATTCGACGCCTTGGCGACTCCGCCGAACCAGGCGGCGCCGGAAGCATCGACGGCGATGCCGTAGCTCCAGACGCCGCCGTTGCCGCCGAGCACGGAGGAGTACTCCAGGCGGTCGCCCTGCGGATTCAGCTTGGCCACGAACGCTACCGAGTTGTTGCCGCTCTGGAGGGCGGCCGAGACCGGGAAGTCGTTCGAAAAAGCCGCTCCGGTTACGTAGGCAGCGCCGCTCGAGTCTACGGCGATGGCGGTTCCGTAATCTTCGCCGCGGCCGCCGAGGTAGGTGCAGTAGACCAGGCGCGTCGCGCTGGGGTCGATCTTCACCACAAACGCGTCCGCTTGTTCGCCGCCGCCGGGCGCGGGCTGGGGCGCTCCCGGCGTGACGCGCAAATCGGTGGAGTACGTCTTTCCGGTCAGATATACATAGCCCTGGCGGTCGACGGCGATGGCGAGCGCCTCCTCGTTGGCCGAACCGCCGGTTCCGCCGAAGAAGGAGGAGAAGGCGACGGCGTTGTCTTCGGCCCGCCACCGTGTGACAAAACCGTCGTATCCGGCTGCGGCGTGGGCCGCCTGAAACGAGCCGGCCGTCGCGGGGAAATTCAGCGAACTGGTTGTGCCGGCGGCGAGCGGATTGCCGGCCGAATCCACGGCCAACGCCAGTATCCGGTCGTCCTTGGCGCCGCCTGCAAACGAAACGTACCGGCGGGTGAAATCGGCGGCGTCCAGGCGGGCGAGGAAGCCGTCCGCGTCGCCGCCTCCGAACGACTTTTGCGTCGCGTTCGCGCTGACGGGGAACTGCGCGGATTGGGTCTCGCCGGCCACGTACAACTCCCCGGCCGGGCTCAGCGCGATCGCAGTAGCGCCGTCGGCGCCGGCCCCGCCGAGGTAGCACGACCGCAGCAGCGCGCTCCCATCGTTGTTGAGCACGATCACAAAAGCGTCGTCGGCCCCTCCGAACGCCGTGGTCCGCGCGAGGTTGAGGACGCCCTGGAGCATTCGGGCGCCGAACAGCGGACCTCCCGCGACAGGCGGCGACCAGAGGGGCCGGGTCACGGGCAGGTCCGAACTCCAGGTACGTCCGGCCAGGTAGACGTTGCCGGATGCGTCCACCGCGATGGCGTTGCCGTAGTCGGACGAGTTGCCTCCGGCGAAGGTCGAGTAGGCCAGCGATCCGCCCGAGGTGAATTTCGCGGCGAAGGCCTCGCCGTACTGGTTGGACCGGCGGTAGGCGTTCGCCGTCAAAGGAAAGTCGGCGGACCAGGCCACCCCGGTGACGTAGGCGCTGCCGGAGGAATCGACGGCGATCGCGGACGCCTCGTCGATGGAAGCGCCGCCAAGGCAGGTGGAAAACAGCAGGTTCTTTCCGGCCGCGTCCAGTTTGGCCACGAAGGCGTCCGCGCCGCCCCGGTTGTTCGCCTGCGGGGCGCCAGGCGAAGCCGGGAAGTCCGTCGAGTACGTCCGTCCCGCGATCCAGGCGTTGCCGCCGCGGTCCACCGCGATAGCGCGGGCTTCGTCCGCGCCCGCGCCGCCCAGAAAGGTGGCCCAGACGAGGCTCTTGCCGTCGGGCGCCAGCTTGGCGGCGAAGGCGTCGCGGGAGCGGCGTGTTTTCTGATAGGCGTCGGCGGTGACGGGGACCTTCGCCGAATCCGTGTAGCCGGTGACATAGGCGTTGCCGGCCGAGTCGACGGCCAACCCGTACGCTTCGTCGCTGCCCTCGCCGCCGAGATAGGTGGAATAGAGGATGGTGGAACCGGCGGCGTTGACTTTCACCACGAAGCCGTCGAAGGTCCCGCCGCCATAGCTCCGGGCGATCGCGCCGTCGGTGGTGCGCAGATTCGCGGCCTGGGTTCCGCCGGCGAAATACACGTTGCCGGCAGAATCCACGGCGACGGCGCGAATCGCCTCATTCCCGCCGGTGACCGCGGCGTCGCCGCCGAAGTAGGACGCGTAGATCAGCACCGGATCGATCCGCAGCGGGATGCGGCGGTCGTATGCGCCAAGCGAAAGGCCCGCCCGGCGCGCGCCTTTGAGGACGTAGGCGGCCGGTACCGCGCGGCGCCCCGCCGCGGTTTCCTGGAACACCGCCGGCGGCTGCTGCCGGATCTCGCCGCGCCCGGTCTTCAGGATCAACGCTCCGTCGGCGCCGGGTTCGAGGCTTCGGACGCCATCCCAGGCGAAGAGAATCCGGCCGGGATCGGCGCCGGGCTTCACCACCAAATCGAATTCGAGGTTCGCCGGAGTCCCGTAATATTCGACATCGATGCCCGGGTAAATGTCCTCGAAATGAACGCGCCGGAAATGCGGCACGCCGGTTGTCCAGGCGGCCGGGTCGTTGCCGACCAGGTAGTTGCTCCGTCCGGGAAGCGGCTCCCGCCCGGCGCTCGCCGCGGACGAGGCGGCGCCCACGAACCGCAGCTTCACGGCCGCGCCGCTATAATGCAAGGCGGCTTCGTTCGGGCCGAGCAGGACCTCGTAGCCGGCGCCGCGCGCGCCAAACGGAATATTCGGGTCCCATTGACCGTAGTTAGGCTCAAAAGCGAGTCCGAGCCGTGAAAAAACAGCCGAGGTTTTCGCCGCCGGCTCGGCCGAAACGCTTCGCGAATGGCCGGCGGCGCCGCAAAGGACCAGGATGAGCGAGAGGACGAACCCCACCCCCGCCACGAACTCCTTCCGCATCCGCGCCTCCTTTCGGATGTTGTCGACCGGAGTTGCCGCGCCGGTAAGTCAACAACAGTATACGCCCCTCGTCAACAGACATCGACCCCGAATCGGCGCCCTTTCCGAGCCCAATTGGGGCCGCTGGCGCCAGACCGCGCCGGCGGGCGGGACGCGCGGCGGCACGGGCTTTCGCAGTTCGCCCGGTGCGGTAAACTGGCGGGTCGGCATGGGCATCGAGTGGGTACGCCGGTTCTGTCTGTCGCTGCCGCACGCGGCCGAATCGGTTCAGTGGGGCAACGACCTGGTGTTCAAGGTGGGCGGGAAGATGTTTGCTATACTGCCGCTGGAGCCCCCGGCGACGCTGGCGTCGTTCAAGTGGGGCAATTGCTGGCGATAACGGCGATCTGCTTTGATGGGTGTACAAGATGATGAGCAAGCTACAATCACGATCTCTCCGCATATGTCGCCTCCTGGTCTGCAGAGCCCACTTTGCGGAGCAGGTTGGGAAGCTCAAAGGGGGTGACTTTGACTTTGACGACATTACGGTCCGCCCGTATTTTGGATCGGTGGATTGGAGTCCTCGCGATCTGACGGTAGAGGTGTTGATCGGTTTACGCTGGCGGGGCAACCCGCCGGATCTGCATCCTAAGGCGGTCAAACTGACGTTGACCGATGAAGCCGCACGGGAGCTTGCGAGTTCGCTTCTTTCTGCTGCTGACGACGTCAAGAGTTGGAACGTAGAACATCGGATCCGATAAAACCGCCGAAGACCAGTACACCATGTCGATTCCAGGGCGCCGTCGGCTACATCGAAAACGACAAACCTACACAGGTGGGGAGTTGGCGAGGGAAGGGACAAGGTCTTCGCGCTATCGCGAGAGTTCAAACGGCAGGAGGCCGGTCCGCCGCCGCACAAGGGCTTGACGCGGATCTACTTCGGCGCTATCGGCTTGTCCTTGCCCCTGACCGTGGTATAGTAATCAGTCCTCATGGCTAACACCGCGACAATCCTGCATGAGGTGCGGAAAACCTGAGTTGACGCATACGGCGCCTAATGAAGCGCGCCGTTCGACTAGGGCTGGAGAGAAACGTTGAACAGACCGAGTCCGTGCTGGACAGCGCTGGACCTAAGCGCGCGCTCCAGAGTCTAGGCCCCGCCACCGGATTCCTCAGCGCTGGCGGCGACTCCGCCAGCTTCGAATTAATCCCTGGTGGCGATGGCGAGCCGATCTGAGGCGACCAAAGCCGCATAATGCAACATACTGTACAATATTATCCTCATGACTTCAGATAGAGCCCTGTGCTTCCTCGTGATTGTCACAGCAGCTTCCTCAACCTCGTGCCGCGAGGAGCCGCCGTCGTCGAATTCGCTTAGTGGTCGCGAGGAACGGATCATACAAACCAGGGGCAGATTGGAAGCAGCCAAGCATGAGCTCCAGTTGAGGGAAGAGGAACTCGCAGAATTGCAGGAATCTGCTCGGCAGCACCCCCCCGGTTCGCGCGGGCCTGGAGGAATTATCGTAATTGATTAGCGACCTTCTTGGCTCAAGTGGACTCGGGCAAGGGCTTGGGGCGCAGCAGCAGACGGAATGTTTCGGCGACGGAGGCGCCGCCTTTCTTGACGGCGGTTCTCGCCACGCTGGTAAAGGCGGCAAAGGCTTCGGCCCCGCGCGTGTTCTTCGAGCAGTGCGACACCTTGCGGGCGATCACCGCCGGTCGTAGCGCCCGTTCCGCCCGGTTGTTGGTGGGCTCGACGTCCGGGTGGTGGAGAAACGTCAGCACGCGGCTCCGATCATGTTGCAGGCCAATGCCGTCCAGCAGCCGCTGATTGTCCGGATCCCGCAACCGGCGGATGCGCAGGTGACGAGTGAGTTCCTGCTCGATCCGGTTCACCTCGGCCTGGTAGTCCATGGCCTTGCCCGCCCGCCGGTCGCGCCAGAGTTGATTGGCCTGTTGCAGCAGTGTCTTCAACCGCGCGCCGAACGCTTTCGCCGCGCCGCTCTTGCTGGCCACCACCTCCGTCACGTTCCCGATCAGATGCGACAAGCACTTGTGCTGCTTCACCCCGCTCAACTCCGCCGCGTTGTAGCTGGGTCCGCGATCGGTCACCAGCGTCCCGCCGTAGTCGCCGGGCACCAGCTCCCGCACCTGTTCGTTGCCGTGCTGGCGCCGAACTTGATACGCCGTTTGCTCGTCGGTGTCGAAGGCCATCAGAAACGCGCTCTCCCCGTCGACGCGCCAACCGGTGTCGTCGGTATAAACGACCGCTGCGTTCCGCACTTGCTTCCGCAGCCGCTGATAAGCTTGGCCGACGGCTCCGCTCAGCTGCTTCAGCGCGTCCTGCGTGATCGCGCTCGAGGTCAACGCGATCCCTGTCATCTCCCGCAAGATCGCCGGCAGCCTCCGCACCGGCACGCCATGGCCGTAGTGCAGCGCATGGGCCATCGCTCTGACGCCTGGTCCGAGACGATGGGCGGTGGCGCCGTGCTGATCCGCGGCGACCTCCGGATGTTGCCCGCGTACGGTCCGGCCGCAGCGCCGGCACCGGCACACCTGGATCCGGAACACGCGGATCACCGGCTGCGGCCGAGGCGCAAGGTCGGTCACCGACACGTTTTCGGCCGCCTCCGCTTCCAACGCTCCGCCACACCAGCGACACAAGGCATGAGCGACGGGCACATCCACCGGCGGATGATTTGGCGCGGCCGCTGGTTGCGCGCGGCGGCGGAATTCTCCCTGCCCGGGCTTGCGTCCTGGTTTTTGGGGGTTCGGTTTCCGTTTGCCCTTCGAGAACGGCGCGGCGCTGCGGTGCTGCTGGCGGCGCAACTGCTCCACCAGTTGACGGAGTTCCTCGTTCTGGCGGAGCAGTTCATGGATGAGGCGGATCAGCCCCGCTCGATCCAAAGCCTCCAGATCATCCACCATAAAACATTCATTAACACTTTTGTTTTATGGCTGGCAAGTCCCGTGCGAAATCGCGCGAGATCGGGAAACGGACACCCCGCGCCGATGACGGCGAGAAGGTCGCTAACCAGTTACGAATTATCTACTTGGGCCCCCCGCGCCGAATCCACGAGGTTAAAGAAAAAGTCCTCGAGTTAAGAACAACGGTACGGCAATTCGAAACAGAACTTCAATTGCTGACAGAGGGAAGATTAGAACCAGAGCCGCATTATCGCCCACGGAACGGCTACTGACCGCATCTGATCGAGGGTCTTGGCCCTTTTCAGCCAGTCGAGTCACGCCGCGGCTGATCTGGATAGCCTCGTTCCGCCGGTCATGGTGGAAAGTTCACCACCCCAGGCGTTGGGTGAGCCGGCGGCGGTCCACCGCGCGGACCTGATTGAGCAGCCCTATCGAAACAGCGATCCCTTCGAGGTCTTTGTACCACCTGTACTACTAAGAGATTTTGAGGCGGTTTTCATCGTCCGCTTGGGAGTACGCGGCGTCAGTGGAACATAGGCCACTGGTTATCCATGCCGACGTGGGACCCTCCGCTGGCCTTCAGGTTCGCCGTGATCGGATGCTCTTGGCGACCTCTATGCAAATCTGCCTTCGGAGCGGGTCAACCTCGAACGCCTGGCCGCGTGCAAAAGCACCACCAGGTTCTGCTACCCCTTCGGCCCAGACGGCGCACGCCTCGCGCTCATCGCGAACGGCCTTGTCAATCAGGGCCTGAATTGCATCGGCGACCTCGAGTGGCCAGTAGTCCGACAAAGCTAAACTAAACGCATGACCTTGCCGAATAGCCAGAACCGCCCTAATGAAGTTGGATATGCGCTCATGCTCGATTTGATTTGATGATTCTTCCATCCTGCGTATGTCCAGTTAGAGAGTGCCCATAAGAGCTTAGAGACCGAAGTGCTTTCTTTCACGCTCTAGACGGTCTATTTCCGTTTCTTTCAGAAGGCGCCGTGAGCATTCAGCTTGCTGACGAGCCATTTCTAGAATGGCTTTTTGCCAAGGGCCTTCAATAAAGGCAGTCACATTTGATCCAGACCAATGCTCCGCATATACGTCATTGGTCGTTTCGACTTCAATAGCAAAAGTTACAATCCCGTTCACGAACAACTGCACGGTTGTGGTGGTGTCAGCATGGGAGTATTCTGGAGGCAGACTATCAGTTCTTTCAAATGCACACGTACTGCCATCAGTGAGGGTTAGCTCTACTCTGTTGCGCTCGATCTCACGTGCCTTAGCGATGATCGCAGGGACGGCATACGGAGAATGTTTGATCCAACTCGGATAATAAAAAACCTGCTGGGCGAGCTCCACGAAACCACGAGTCAGACCTGTAGATTCTGCCTCCCGGATTCGGCGGCCAATCGCGCGTGTGATCTGTGCGGCTGTGGGTCGGCGGGGTGGCTTCTGCCAAAAGAGCAGGCTGCGTATCCCTATCATAGTACTTCTTTGTGATTGTATCGTTGAGACCCGGGCACGGTCAACAGGCCGGTAAGTCAACAACAGTATACGCCCGTTGTCAATGGCGCCAATCGCGCCAAATCGCCAAGCGGTTCGGTAGGCTGCCGCGCGAAGGCCCGCCCCGATCAGCCGAGCGCGCCGGCGGGCAGGACGCGCGGCGGCACGGGCTTTCGCAGTTCGCCCGGTGCGGTAAACTGGCGGGTCGGCATGGGCATCGAGTGGGTACGCCGGTTCTGTCTGTCGCTGCCGCACGCGGCCGAATCGGTTCAGTGGGGCAACGACCTGGTGTTCAAGGTGGGCGGGAAGATGTTTGCCATACTGCCGCTGGAGCCATCGGCGACGGCTCTTTCGTTCAAGTGCTCTCCGGAGGAATTCGCGGAGCTGATCGAACGTCCGACGATCATACCGGCGCCGTACCTGGCGCGGGCGCATTGGGTGGCGCTGGAGAGCGAAGACGCGCTGACGCCCGCGGAAGCGAAGCGGCTTCTGCGGCAGGCCCACGAGCTTGCGCTGGCGAAGCTACCGAAGAAGCTGCGGGCCGCGCTGCGAAGCGGGACGGAGAGCGGCCCGCGAGAGAAGAAGCGCGCGGACAAGGCGCGCGGTTGAAGGCCGGCCGAAAGCGATGGAGCGCTACTACGCGGAACTGGCGGCCGCCTACGTGCGGGGTACGCTGGGGCGGGCCGACGCGACGCTCGAAGACGGGCTGGCCGCGGGGCTGAGGCTGCACAAGTTCGAGCGGAACGCGCTGCCTCGCTTGCGGCGGAGCCTTGGCATGCTGCGGGCGGTGGGGGTGGAAAGCGCGCTCGATATCGGGAGCGGACGGGGCGCGTTTCTGTGGCCACTGCTGGCGGAATTCGATGCATTGCGCGTCACCGCCATCGATTGCAGCGAGCGGCGGGTTCGCGATCTGGCGGCGGTGCGGCGGCGTCGAGCGGCTGACGGTGGCGCGGATGGATGCGCAGCGGCTTGCATTCCAGCCGCGATCGTTCGACGTGGTGACGATACTCGAGGTGCTGGAACACCTGGAAGATCCGCTCGCGGCGTTGCGCGGGGCCGTGGCCGCGGCGCGGCGGTTCGTCCTGCTCAGCGCGCCGTCGACGCCGGACCGGAATCCCGGTCACCTGCGGTTGTTCGGCTTGGGGGAACTCAAGGAACTGGCGTTCCGGGCCGGCGCGGCAAGTTGTTCGGTGGAGCACGTTCTGAACCACCGGATCGCTCTGTGCCGGGTGAGCGGATGAGAGCAATTACCAAGTATCCGCGGACGCCGCACATAGCCGGTTCGCGGCTTCAGCCGGGCGACGACGACCTGAGCGTCGTTTCGTTCTCACGGGTGGAAGGACGGCGCGTGGTGGTGGAAGAGAAACTGGACGGCTCAAATTGCGGCATCAGCTTCGACCCGGGGGGAGCTTTGACGCTACAGAGCCGGGGGCATGCGCTGGCGGGCGGCCCGAGGGAACGCCAGTTCGATCTGCTCAAGCGATGGGCAAACTGGCGCGCGGAGGCGCTGTGGAAGTTGCTTGGAACGCGCTACGTAATGTATGGCGAGTGGCTTTACGCGCGGCACACCATCTATTACGATGAGCTGCCGCACTATTTTGTGGAGTTCGATCTGCTGGACCGGGAGTCGGGAACGTTTCTGGACACCGTGGAGCGGGCGGCGATTTTGGACGGCTCGACGGTGGTGTCCGCGCCGGTGTTGCACGAAGGGCCCCTGCGAACGTTGGACGGCCTGATCGGCCGTTCGCGTTTTGCTTCGTCGGAGGCGATGGAGGGACTGTACATCAAACGAGAGGAGGGCGGCCGCGTGGTCGAGCGATTCAAGTACATCCGGCAGAGCTTCGCGCAGGCGGTGGCGGTCGGCGGCGAGCATTGGATGGACCGGCCGATCGAGCCGAACCGGTTACGGCCGGGCGTGGATCTGTTCGCCCGATGAGCCTGCTTCCTTTTGCATGTCCTGCGCCGCCGGGGTGGCGGGTGGACTGGGAAGAGCTGGATGCGCGTTATGAGTGGATCCGCGCCATGCGAGGTTGCCCGCAAGACGCCGCGTATCACGGGGAGGGGGATGTGTGGACGCACGCGCGCATGGTGTGCGAAGCGCTGGCGGAGATGGCGGCATGGCGGGCGCTGCCGGCGGAGGAGCGCGAGATCGTGTTCGGCGCCGCGCTGCTGCACGATGTGGCGAAACCGGTATGCACGCGGCGGGACAACGCCGGCATCCACAGCCGCGGGCACTCCCGGAGGGGCGCCATCGAGGCGCGAAGCATGCTCTGGCGGATGGGAGCGGATTTCGCCGCGCGGGAACAGGTCTGCGCGATGGCTCGATATCACCTGGCGCCGTTCCACCTGGTCAACCGTTCCGGCGTCCGGCGGCTGGCGTTTCGGATCAGTCTGACAGCGCGCTGCGACCTGCTGGGGCTGCTGGCCCGGGCGGATGCGCTCGGACGGGTGAGCGGGGATCAAGCGGAACTGCTGGACCGGGTGGAACTGTTTGAAGAGTACTGCCGGGAGCAGCAGTGTTTTCGCGGTCCTCGGCAATTCCCGTCAGGCCGCAGCCGCTTTCTGTACTTCCGCGGGGAAGGCCGGGATCCGGAGTACGCGGCCTATGACGAGGCGCGGTGCGAGGCGGCCGTGATGTCGGGGCTGCCAGGATCGGGCAAGGATGCGTGGATCGCGAAGTATCTGCCGGGACGGCCGGCGGCGTCGCTGGATGCCATCCGGGATGAGCTTGGCGTCTCGCCGGCGCGCGGGCAAGGTGCGGTCGTGGACGCGGCGCGGCGACGGGCCCGCGCCCTGATTCGGGACGGCCGCGATTTCGTCTGGAATGCAACCAACGTGAGCCGGGCTCTGCGCGAACGCGTGGTGGAGTTCCTCGCCGCGTACCCCGTCCGCGTGCGGATTGTATACGTCGAAGCGTCGTTCGATGCGTGGCGCCGGCAGAGCCGCAATCGGGAGCGCGCGGTTCCGGAGAAAGCGGTCGAGCGGATGCTGAGACGCTGGGAGCCGCCGGATTGCGCCGAAGGCGACCAGGTGGAGTGGTGGGTGGACGGCGAGCAGGTTCCGGCCATCGTGTGACCGGCGCCGCGGGCGCCCGGCTCAGTTCAGCGCCATGAATCCGCCCTTTCGAAACAGGAAGGCCTTTCGGCCCCGGAACCACTGCTCATAAGCCTCGCGCCAGTCGGCGTGCCGCAAGCCCCAAACCTTGGACGATCCGAGGTGGAAATAAACGATATCCGCCTCGTCCAGGGTCTGGAACGGATAATCGCCGAGCGGAACCTGGAACTGGTCCTGGATGAATACGACGGCGCGGTGGATCTTCCGATCCCGAACCAGCCGTTCGATCGTCCGGTAGGGGTCTCCCAGCGCCTGGAGGTCCGGCCCATACCCCGCATATGTGAAGGCCGTGTTCAAGAGAAGCGGGACGAGGAGCGCGACGGCGATCAGCCGGGCTTTGGCGGCGGCTGCTTCGCGGATGCGCCCATAGAGGATCCCCATGCCGCGCGCCGCCAGCGGTATCATGCCCAGCATCGTGCACTCGCTGTAGTACCGGGCGGCAATCGGTGTCCTTCCTGGAACCGACCACCAATGGAAGCAATAGAGGATGACGGTTAGCGACCACAGGGAGAAAAAGAGCGCGTCATATCGGTTCCTGGAGGAATGAAACAGCGGCAGCAGCATTAGAAGAAATGGAAAAGCGAGCGGGAGCGCTGTGATCGCCGCCTCCAACCGCGCGAGGGCGGGCAGCGAACCGATCTTCTCGTCGATCTTCGGATCGTAAGAGCCCCAGCCGAAGGCATGCAAGCTGAGGGCCGGTATGTTGCGTACCAGCTTCTTCGCCGCGCGCGCCGGGGTGTACTCGTACGAAGGGACCGGGTCGAAGGAAATGCCATTGTCGTGAGGTCCGAAGCCCAGCGAGTCGAACTTCTGGTCGGCGTTGAACGTGGACTGCCAGGGGCTGCCGGTCAGATACCAATTCCACGCCGCGTACATTCCGAGCATCAATCCGAAAGGCGGCAGAAACGCCGCGGCAAACCGCCATATTTGCTTTTTCCGCCAGAGCTCGCCCAGAATGAAAGCCGCCCCGCCCAGACCGAACGCAACCGCGGTGAAGGGCCGGGTATTGAAGGAATACCCGAGCGCGAATCCGGCTAAGACGATCCACCACCGGCTCTCGCGTTTCCGCGCCATCAACAGCGCCAGCAGGAACAGCCCAAGAAAGAACCGGTTCGTCGCTTCGCTCCACCAGACTCCGCCGAGGACGAGCGTCGAGGGGGAAATCACCGCGATCGCCGAGCCCAACAATGCCGTGCGCGCGTCATACGCCTCTTCCAGGATTCGGTGCAACAGATAAATGCCGCCGCCGGTCAACAGCGGCGCGACAAGCCACGGAACGCCGGCAAGTACCCCCAACGCCAGCACGGCCGCGTTCCCGAACGGGTACTTCGAGTACCACTTCCCGTTCGTAATGTTCAACTGCGGCGAGGGCGAGAAGCCGCGGTCCGGCGGCGCCTCAGCGTAAAGCCGTCCCTGCGCGAACAGTATGGCCTGAAAGAGGTAGGACTCTGTGTCCGTCTCAAAATAGGAATAGTGATAGTACGAGCCGCTTAGAAACGCGGACAGGAGCGTCGCAAGCGTGACGAGGAGGGCTATGCCGGCGTTCTTGCGTCCGGCGGCGGCGCTCTGCGGAGACCCGTCGTTTGATTTAGCTGCTACCGCGACGCCCATTGA
This sequence comes from Bryobacteraceae bacterium, assembly GCA_026129905.1. GTDB lineage: Bacteria > Acidobacteriota > Terriglobia > Bryobacterales > Bryobacteraceae > JAHCHE01. Next base: position 15,230 of record JAHCHE010000054.1, read on the forward strand.
ATACCCGGTGACCCGGATCTCGCCTGTGTGTTATGCGTTCCCGGTTCGTACACCGGCTACTTTAGAGCCGAACCTTTGCGGCGTCAAGTTCTAGACGTCCCGGTCCTCAGTGCCCTCAACGCCCCCGGGTCACTTGCCCAGCGCGTCCACCAGCGCCAGCCACCGGTTGGGGCCGATCTGCCGGGCGTCCACATGGTGCATCGCTTCTGCGTTCCAGCCGTTCGCCGTGGCCTGCGCCAGCGGGATTTCGATCATCCTTTCCGAGTACGTCGTAGGGCTGATGTCGGTAATCTCGAAGGCCCGTACCTGGTATCCGTACCGGGGGTAGCAGTCCTGGCCAAGCCGGTACAGCTTCCCGTATAAGACAAACGGCGTACCCGCCGGCCGCGCTGTACGCGGATCTTTCGCGACAATCGGGCTGAGCGGATGCTCGGTCCAGCGTCCCCGCAGATCGGAGGCGTAGAACAGCCGCAGCGTCTCGTTCCCCGGACGGACGGTAAACATCCACCACATTTCCTTGTACCGGGCCAGTGTTGGACTGATGAAGTGATCCCCTTGGATCAGATCTCCACTGTACTCCCACTTGTCCGGAAACGCCGTCGCCTTGTACAGCCGGACGGATGTCTCCGTATGCGCTTCCGGAATCATGTAGTACTCGCCGCGCCATTGAAAAACGTAGGGGTGCGAGGTGACGAATGGTTCGCGGATCACCGTGCGCCGGAACTTCCACTTCAGGCCGTCGCTGCTTTCCGCCAGCCCGATTCCTCCCGAGTCGGACGCCAGGTCCTTGGCTGTGAAGAACATGTAGTATCGCGAGCCTTCGACAACCAGGAACGGATGGGCCACCGTATCGACGGCCATGTCCGTCACATCGGTCCCGCGCAGTACCGGGTTGCTTGCGTTCGGCGCGGGTGAGAGCCGCAAGGGTGAAGGTCCGGCGTAGACGCCGATGGTCCAGAAACTCTTTTCCACGCCGTTCCCGGCTTCCGCGGCTTGGGAGACCGGTTGCGAGCACAAAAAAACGATGCCCGCGCACGCCATCATGGCCAGCCGTAACGGCCGGCGATCCAAAGCGCCGGTTCTCGTCGCGACGCGTTTGTAATCCGAGGTTGTCATTGGGGACGCCTGATCGGTCATCATATGCGTTGATCTCCGGACAGTTTTCCGGCTGACGGCTATGATACTCCACCTTCTCCGGCAGCCTTCTCCGTTTCAAGCGGCTGCCATGACCGGCGAAGCTCGCGCACTCCCCCTGACGCCAGGTCGAGTGGTTCGGTCCCATGCAGAGGCTCCAGCCACTCCTCAGGATGGAACCCGCCGGCGCTCGCTACATGCCGCAGATTCTGTCGCGGCGCTGGAACCGCGGTTCGCCCCGGCGCCGCCGCAAACTCGTCCCTGATTTTGAAGCCCGATTCGTCCGTCGTAATCTCACGCCGGCGCCAGGGGCCCACGGACCGGCCGCGGCGGAAGATCATCACCCGCTTCAGCAGCGGCGTCAAGCGCCGGCCAATCGCGAGCGCAAGCGCGCGCAGTACGGCGTGACGCAAAGGCGTGCTGCGGTGGAACCGGCACGACTGCATCGCCCCCTCAATCCGTAAAGAACCCTCGCCCTTGACGATCTGCCAATGATCGGACCACCAGTTCGTGGTGAACACCGTCGCGCCCGCCCGCACCCGCCACCCGTTATCGAGCCGGGTCGCGCCGCCCGGCGACTGGACCCGGACCACCCCTCCCTTCCGCGCGCCGGCGTAGAGCGCCTCGCCGGAAGCCCCGCGGCGCACCACCCAGAATCCGCAGCCTGGCAGCCATAGCTCCGCCGGGTGCGACGGGCCCTTGGGCGCTGCCATCTGCTTCAAGTACGGCAGGCTGCGGACGACGCTCGCGTAGATGTAATGGAGATGGTAGCGGTCGTCGATCGCCCACAGCGAGTGCGCGGGGCGACCGAGGGTCCCGAACAGCTCCTTGACAAGCCAGGACGCCAGCGGGTTGTCCGCCGCCGCGCGTACCAGCCCGTATGGCGTGACGTAATCCGTGTTCCGGCTGTTGAGCGTCCACGGGAGCCGGCCATCGGGCCCGACGAGGCTCGCCAGGAACTCGATCGCCCGGAGCGACGCCTCCGCCGCCCTGCCGTCCCTGGTCGCCTCGTAGTAGTCGGCCAGCGCATCCAGCGTCACCGTCAGATACCCGAAGTCCGGACCGCCGTACTCCGGGAACCAACCCTCGGCATGCTGCAACGCGAACAGGCGGCCGGCGTGCGCGCCGGTTGGCCCATCGCTCCTGTCGAGTTCCGGAACCCGTTCCGCCAGGGCGAGCGCGGCCACTCCCGCGGCGTACTGATTGCTCGCCTCCGTCTCCACTCGCCCGGCGAGGTGGTCGCGAAGCCGCGCCAGCCCCGCCCAGTCCACGCGCCCGTACAGACCCGCGCCCTCCGCCTTCCAATCCGTCAAGACGCGAGCCGCGGCCCACAATGCGAACGCGGCGGCGGGATAGCTTTGTTCCCGCGGATAGTATTCATCCACCGCGCCCCGCCGGCGCACCTGTCTCGCCAGGGCGTTGATAGCCGCCAGCGCCCATTCGCCCGCCCGCCTTGTGTCCACGCCGGCCGAAAGTCGCCCCTTGCGCAGCGCTTCCAGCAGGAACACGCCCTGTTGCAGGATCGACGACGGAAAGTCGCGAATCTTGTAGTGCCAGTGATCCCGATCGAAGCAGCCGTAAGCGGGTGAATCCGGGTCCCGGTCGAGGTGGCTGAGGACTCGTTGCGCATGGGCCTCCGCGTGGCGGCGGAATGCCGCCTCGATTTCCGTCACGTCTCGCCCCTGCCCGCGATTTCGCTCCAGCGCTCCGGATCCGGTTCCATCACGAAGCGCGCCGCCGTCAGACCCCGGCGCTTTGCCGGTTTCGAAGCGGCTTTCCACAACCTCCGCGCCCCGCTGAACAACGGGCCGCTGACCGATACCGGAGTCCGCGAAACCAGCCATCGCGCCCACCCGCGGCGCCCCAGCCAGAGCAGGATTCCAATGATCGCCTCCACCACCCTCCTCGAGCGCGGGATCGACTCCGGGCGGTAGCCGAACCGCGGCGCCGGCCGGCCGCGCCGCCTCTCCCGGTCCAGCCGCAGGAACGCGCCGCGCTTCTTGAAATCGAGCATGTGCGCGTGCATCGCCAGCGCCTCCGCCAGCGCGATCTCCTCGAGCGCGAGCTCCCCGGTCTCGCGCATCGCCCGCAACAGCTTATCGGCGAACGCCGAGCGCGTTACCACCACCGAATGGCCGCCTCCGGCGCCTTCCAGGGCGGGCGACCACGCGTCCCCTACCGATAAATCGGTTAATTCGTTGGAAAAATCCGGCGTCTGCAAGCAATTCTTTGATATATAAAACGGAATAAGGTAATTGTAATGGAATTTAGGCGCCACGAATTCGCGCCCATCGGCGGTCCGTACGCGGAGATGTCCCGGCCATTCCCCGGCTCTCCACTCGATCGATTGAACCGGCGTTTCCGGGGAGACACCATGCGCGCGGAGGAACGCGCGGACCGCCCCCGCGTACATGTTCGTGCCGGTATACGGCCCGGCGATAAACACGACGCGCCGCGCGCCGCCGTGGCCGGCCGCCGCGAGCATCCGCAGCGCCGCCACCTGGTCGGGCAGCCCCACGAACGCCAGCCGCCCGCCGAAGCGCTCCATCGCGGGCAGCATGTCCAGCATTGGAGTGACGGCGTAGACGCTCTGCGCGGCGGCGAGTATCTCGACCCGCGACGTCGCGATGAACGGCGCCGCCTGTTCCGGCTCGCTCCTCCCCTGCTGCAAGACGACCGCGCCGTCGATGCGGCCGCTCTCGAGCAGCCGGATCAGGACGCTGCTGAGAATTCCTCCCGAGGCGGCGCGCCGCCGGATGGCGGCGTCGGCGGCATAGCCGCAATAGAGGCCCAGGTGCGGTCCGAGCAGGTCGCTATTGTTGGCCCTCCCCAGGCTGCGGAACAGCTCCGGAAACGGCGCGCCGCGGCCCGGACAGCACGCCCACGCCAGGCGCAGGTTGGCCGAGTCGGCGGGCGCCGGTTGCCGCCGCAGCGCCGGCAGCGGCCCGGCGGAACTCTCCCTCATGCGCAGCAGACGGGGATTCAGTCCCGCGCACAGCCCGCAATGCGTGCAGAAGCCAGGTTCAATTACCCGCTCCCTGAGCGGCGTCCAGCCGGACACGCCGGCCTCAGACGTGGGCGGCGCTGCGCGGCTGGTTGCGTCGTTCATCGGAAACGCGGTCGAGGTCCTGCCGCCGCAGTCTCAGTTGGACTTCCTCGAGCAGCTTCCGGTTCGCCGCCAGCAGATCCGCGGCCAGACCGATCGCCGCCAGTTGAAAGCCGAGGAACATCAGGATGGCGGCCGCGATAAGACTGGGCGCTCGCGACCGCGTCGGGTCCACGTAGAGGAACAGTAGCAGCCACCGCAGCATCAGGGCCACGCCGCCCGCCAGCGGGAAAGCGGCCAGCGTCAGGAAGAACCGAAGCGGCCGGTACAGCATGAAGATTCGTACGATCGTCGCCGCCGACCGCCAGACATACGAGCCGATGTGCGGCGCGAGCCGCGATGGCCGCAGCGGCCCGTTGGTCCGGATTGGAACCGACGCGATCGGGATGTTCTTGTGTCCGGCCTGAATGATCGTCTCCAGCGTGTACGTGTAGTCGCTGAAGACGTTCAACTCGAGCGCCGCCCGCCGGCTGATGGCGCGGAACCCGCTCGGAGGGTCCGGCGCCTGCGTGCGCGAAAGGCGCCGCACTACCCATCCGCCCAGCTTTTGCAGCTTGCGCTTGGTCCAGGAAAAGTGCGCGATCTCGTCAATCGGCCTTGCGCCGATGACGATCTCAGCGTCGCCATTCCGGATCGGCGCGATCAGCTTCGGGATATCCGCCCCGACGTACTGGTTATCCCCGTCCGTGTTGACGATGATATCGGCGCCCGTCCTCAGCGATGCCTCCAGCCCCGCCTGAAACGCCCGCGCCAGCCCCTGGTTCGACGGCAGCTTCACCACGTGATCCGCTCCGCACTCCCGCGCGACCTGCGCCGTACGGTCGGAACTGCCGTCATCGACGACCAGCACCTCGACCTGATCCACGCCCGGTATGCGCCGGGGCAGCGCGGCCAGCGTCGCCGGAAGAGTCGCCTCCTCGTTGAAGCACGGGATCTGAATAACCAGCTTCACAACCGTTGCCGGGTCAACTCGTATTTTACGGCGGAAACCCCACGGATGCGCCTGGCCCGGAGGATGGAAGCGGCGCGCGCGGCAAGAAGAGCGATTCGGAACCCCTCCCCGATTCATGCCAATCGGCAGGAAATAGACAGCCCCTGCGGAGTCTCTCCGGCGCGACCCTCGAACTGCTGGCGCCGTGGTTCCGCGACAGCGAAGCTTGCGTCTCCGGTTTCACTCCAGGGAAACCGTCACCGTAACGCCGTGCCTCTCGGCAATCAGCGGCCGCGTCCGGCCGCCCGTTGGGGGACAATTGGGACATGCCGCTCCTGAAGACGATTGCCGCTGTCTTTTTCCTTTTCCTTTTTTCCTTCGGCGCCCGCGCGGGGGAGGTTCCGGTCCGCTATCCGGCGGAGGCGCACGGGCTCCACTATCGGACCCCGGCGACAACGTGGGACGAGGCGCTGCCGCTCGGCAACGGAATGCTCGGGGCGCTTGTGTGGGGGGACGGCAAGCCGCTCAAAATCTCGCTCGACCGGGCGGATCTGTGGGATTTGCGGCCCGTGCCGGAGTTTCACTCGGCCGACTACACCTTCCAGCGGATGCTGGAATGGCATCGGGCCGGGCGGACTGCGGACCTGATTAGGCTGTACGAGGATCCCTACAAGCGGCCGGCGCCGACGAAGATTCCGGCCGGACGGATCGAGATCGCGTTTGCGGGGAACGCCGCGTTCCAGGAAGCGAAGCTGGCGCTGCGGGAGCCGCTGGCGACGGTGCGCCTGTCGGACGGGTCGGTGGCCGACGTGTTCGTGCATGCCGCCGAGCCGGTGGGAATGATCCGCATCGATTCGGCGGCGGGCGTCTCGCTCCACTTGCGGGCCCCCGCTTTCGCCGGGACCGTGAATGAAGCGGCAGCGGGCGGCATCGGGGCAGGCGATCTTCAGCAACTCGGGTACCCGGCGCCAAAAGAAACGTCCGGCGACACGTGGCGGGCGTACGAGCAGCAGGGCGCCGAGGGCTTCCGCTACGCGGTCTACGCCGGGTGGCGAGCGAAGGGCGGGCGATGGCTCGGGGCTTGGTCGGTGGCCTCGACCTTCGAGGGTTCGGCGCCGCTGGAGATAGCCCGGCAACGCGTGGAGGCGGCGCTGGACACGGGCTTCGCGGTGAAGTTCGCCGCTCACGGCGGCTGGTGGAACGACTATTGGCGGCGGTCCTCGGTGACGCTGCCCAATCCGATCGTCGAGCGGCAGTGGTATCTGGAGCAGTACAAGTTCGGGTCGGCGGCGCGAAGGGGCGCTCCACCCATAACGCTGCAAGCGGTGTGGACCGCCGACGACGGCAAGCTCCCGCCGTGGAAGGGCGACTACCACCACGACCTGAACACGCAGCTCAGCTACTGGCCGTGCTATTCGGGCAACCATCTGGAGGAAGGGCTCGGGTATCTCGACTGGCTGTGGGAGACGCGGGCCACCGGGTACGACTGGACGAAGCGGTTCTTTCAGCTACCCGGTTTGAACATCCCCATGACGGCCGATCTGAACGGGGCGCAGATCGGCGGGTGGCGGCAGTACACCCACTCGTCGACGACGGCCGCCTGGCTGGCGCAGCATTTCTACCTGCATTGGCGGTACAGCATGGACCGGCGCTTCCTTACGGAGCGGGCGTATCCGTACGTAAGGGAAGCGGCGATCTTCCTCGACGCGTTCACGGCCAGGAAGGACGCGCGCGGCAAGCGGACGTTCCCCATCAGCGCCTCGCCCGAAATCAACGACAACCGGCCGGAGGCGTGGTTCGATGAAGTCACCAATTACGACCTGGCGCTGACCCGATGGCTGTTCGCCGCGGCGGAGCAACTGGCGGGCGAGACGGGGAACGCCGAGGACGCCGCGCGGTGGAAGAAGGCGTTGGAAGAGCTGCCCGCGTACGCGTTGAGCGCGGAGAAAGAGCTGCTGGTGGCGCCTGGCAATCCGCTGAAGGAGTCGCACCGGCACTTCTCGCACCTGATGGCGATCCATCCACTCGGGGCAATCGACTGGCGTCAGGGCGAGGAGGCGCAGCGGATCATTCGCGCTTCGCTGGCGGAGCTGGACCGCCTGGGAACGGACCGCTGGTGCGGCTACAGCTTTTCGTGGCTGGCAAACCTGGCGGCGCGGGCGCGCGATGGCGAAAAAGCCGAGAAATCGCTCGAGATTTTCTCGACCGCGTTCACGCTGCGCAACAGTTTTCACGCCAATGGCGATCAAACCGGAAAGGGCTATTCGAAATTCACTTACCGGCCGTTCACGTTGGAGGGAAATTTCGCCGCGGCGGCGGGCGTTCAGGAGATGCTGCTACAAAGCCACGGCGGCGCGCTGGCGATATTCCCGGCGGTCCCGGCTTCGTGGAAGGACGTCGCATTCACGACGCTGCGGGCGGAAGGGGCTTTTCTGGTTTCCGCCGAACGGAGGAACGGCGCGACGACGCGCGTTGAAATTACGTCCGAGCGTGGCGGCGAATGCCGCTTGCTTTCGCCATTTAATGGCGAGAAAATTGTCCTTCATTTCGCGCCCGGTGAAAAGCGCGTGCTGACGCCAGACGAAAGCTAGAGCGGAGAGGCGCGCGAGGGCCACAGCCCGAAAGCGCAAGACGCAATGGAAAGCGGCAGCTCACAAGTGTTCTCCGATTATGCGCTCTCCCGCCGGCTGGAGCGGACCGAAGGGAGCGCGGGGGCGGCATGGGTGGAATCACGGGCGCGGCTGTTTCCGGATCGAGGGGCGGAGTGGATCGAGGTAGCGGGCGCGTATGCGATGTTTGACGGGCCGCGGTCGCCTTTGACGCAGACGTTCGGGCTCGGGATGTTTCAGGCGGCGGCGCCGGCGGACCTTGACGCGATCGAGGGCTTCTTTCGGGAGCGGGGCGCGCCTCCCTATCATGAAATCAGTCCGCTGGCGGACCGGTCTACCATGCCGTTGCTGGCGCGGCGGGGATATCAGCCCGTGGAGTTCACCTCGGTGATGTTTCTGCCATTGGCGAACCGGCCGGCAGGGGAAACGAGCGCCCGCATCCGCGCGCGGGTGATTACGGAAGCCGAGCACGACTTGTGGGCGCGGACGGCGGCGGAGGGTTGGAGCGAATACCCCGGCGCCGCCGAGTTTATGGAGGAGATGGGGCGCGTCACCGCCGGAGCAGCCGGGGCGCTGCCGTTTCTGGTCCGGATCGACGGAGAGGCGGTGGCCGCCGGCGTACTGTTCGTCCACGGCGGCGTCGGCCTGCTGGCGGGTTCGAGCACTATTCCCCGCGCGCGCAAACAAGGCGCGCAGAAGGCCCTTCTGGCCGCCCGTCTCCGTCACGCGGCGGAGGCCGGGTGCGACCTCGCGATGATGTGCGCCGAACCGGGCAGCGCGTCGCAGCGCAACGCGGAGCGGCAGGGCTTTCGTATCGCTTACACCCGCGTGAAGTGGGGACCAGCCGGCGCCGCCGAGGTATCGGGGCTCGCCTACCACTCCATTCTTGAGCACCTGAAAGCACGGTTATTGTAATCGCCTCTGGGACATCGCCCGCCACATCCCTGTCTTCCGTTCCCACGACGGCCAGCCCTTCGCCAGCTTCCACTTCGGCGACGGCGGCGCCCCGCCTCCGCCGTCGTCAACCCGCGCTTGCCGTCCCTGGCTTCGCGCTCGTCTTCGGAGGACGGCGGAGACGTCGTGGGGACGTGGGGCGCGGAGGGGGAAGATGTGCCCCCGCACTGGCCGCTCCCGCCGCATCGAGATCACCCGCCTCGCCCTCTCGCCTCTCTCCTCGTCTTCTCTGCGATCTCCGCGGCTCTGCGGTGAAGTCTCAGAAATCTTCCATCCCCTCGTCCGTCACCCACGCCTTCCGCCCCCGCAACCCACACGCCTTCAACAACTTCCCCGCCCCACAACTGTTTACCCCACTCTCTCCACTTGCGTCACCACGCCGCGCACGGACAGTCATCAAACGTATCCTGGAGGAGACTCGCCACACGGAAAGCGGATGCCCCTTCTCACCCTCGATCACGTAAGCAAAACCTATCGGACCAACGG
>JAHCHE010000055.1 GCA_026129905.1 Bryobacteraceae bacterium
TGGTGGCGCTGCCGAAGCGCAGGGAGGCGTTGCCGTTGCCGCTCCGCCAGATGACGGCGTTATCGGCCCACAACTGCACGAATCCGTTGTTGGTTTGCCAGGCCGCCAGATTGCCGACGACTTGGAGCATGGTGGACGGGCTAGAGGTTCCGATCCCGACGGTACTGTTGGTCCAGAGTGGATTTGTACCGCTCCATTGGCCCCAGGCGGGGGCTGGCGCGGAGGCCATCCAGGCGAGGGCCAAGCCGGTCAGTAATTTGCGCCGGGGGGGGGGGATGAGAATGTCGGCATGAGCAACTCCAACTCCAAAGTGAATCGCAATGTAAAACGGACAACAACATCGTAAATTAAGCGCTGCGTAATGTCAAGGGAATTTTCTTTTTTAATGTTGACGAAAAAGAAAAGTTGGCCGGCGATTTATTTCAGCAACGAAAGAAATTGGGAGGTGGATCGGCGATATGCGTTGAGATCCGCCGGGGGACGTGGGCGAGTTTCTGGTTCTCTGAATCGCGGCGCCGTGTCATGCGCGCCTGCGTCGACTCCCCCAAGAATCCGGGTCCGAGCGTGCGGCGGAGTCCACCTGTCTCGCGGTTACCTATACCCCCGCCAAAGCGTTTCTTTACGTGTACACAGCGGGCCGCCACTTTGACCATGTTTGCTACGAGCTGACCGTGACGCCGTACAAGGCGGCGCTCGCAATGAATCTCGATCTCTTCGCCGGCATCACCGGCGAACGCCGCGTGTTGTTCGCGCCGTTCCGGGTCCGGCGCGCCTGTTATACCCGTTTTCCGGACGGCTGGAAGAAGTCGCGGTTACTCGAAAGCGCTTCCGGAAGACCGCATTCTGGCGCACGCCACGGCGGCGTTCCGGACGTAGTTGCGTCAGGTGGGATTCTGGCCCGAAGTTCCACGACTAGCTACTTTCCGGCTAACCCGCCGGAGGCGGATCTTCAAGCGTGAGAAATGTAGTCCATCCGCCCGCCGTCCACCGTCAACGTCTGCGCGGTGATGAAACCGGATTCAGGCGCGCACAGGAACGCCACCGCCTGCGCGATGTCCTCCGGTTTCCCCACGCGGCCCGCCATCGCCCGGTCCGCCATCGTACGCAGCAGGTTTTCGTACTCCTCCTGGGTCCGCCCGTCGCGCACCATGTCGGTCAGGATGAATCCCGGCGCCACCGCGTTCACCGTGATGCCATGTGGTCCCAACTCCATCGCGAAGCGCCTTGTCAGCGCGATCACCGCCGCTTTCGTCGCCGCGTATAACGTCGTCGCCGGCAGCGTCGTCCCGTGAGCGGCGATCGAGGCGAGGTTCACAATCCGCCCGTACCCGCGCTCCTTCATCCCGGACGCCACGGCGCACGTGACGTGGAGAAGGCCATCCACGTTGGTGCGGCGCATCCGCTCCATCCCCGCCGGATCGTAGGTCTCCAGCGTGGCCCGGAACACCACGCCCGCATTGTTCACCAGAATCGAGATCGGCCCCAGGTCCCCCGCCGCTCGATCCGCCAGGGCCCGCGCCTGCGCCGGGTCTCCGATGTCGGCGCGAGCCGCGATGGCCCGTCCGCCTGCGCCGCGTATCTCTCCGGCCACCGCTTCGGCCTCGGCTTCCCGCGCGACGTAGTTGACGCAGACCGCCGCGCCGTCCCGGGCCAGCCGCACCGCGATGGCCCTCCCGATCCCCCGAGAGGCGCCCGTCACCAGCGCCGTCTGTCCATCCAAGCTCATCAAGCCTCCCCTTTCCGCGGCGGCTTCGCCCGCTACCGCCCGTCTGTGAAAATCGCCTTCGGCAGCATCGCGTGCACGCCCTTGACTCCGTCCACTACCTGCGTAACGTGGAGATCCACTGCCGCGCTCGTCAGCATGTACGCGTCGTCCCGCGACAGCCCGCGCTCGCGCGTCAGGTAGTCGATCAATTCCTTCGTAGCGCGCCGCGCCGCTTCGTCCAGGTCTTCATCCAGCCCCATTGCGATGATGTGCGTCGGCGTCTCCGCCCGCGGCCATGTCAGTTTCATGTCTTTGCGGACCGTCAGCCGGAAATCGCCCGTCAGGTTCGTCTCGAGCGCGGTGACGCTAACCTCGCCGTCTCCTTGCGCGGCGTGGCCGTCCCCGGCGGCGAACAACGCGCCCGGAACCTGCACGGGAATATAGACCTTGGCGCCGGCCACCAGCCACTTGTTGTCGAGGTTGCCGGCGAAATAACCCGGCGCTGAGCTTCCAACCCGTCCCAGCGGCGGCGCCACGCCCATAGTGCCGAAAAATGGCCGCAACGGTACGCGAACGCCGGGCGCGAACTCCGCCGTCATGTTCTCCCGGTCCAGCCGCACCAGTTTCTTTCGCAGGTACGGGAACTCCTCCGGCAGCGCCCCCGCCCCCGGCTGGATCATCATCCACCCGTACGCCGACCGCAGCCGGACATCCAGGATCTCCACTTCCAGAACATCGCCGGGCAGCGCCCCTTCCACCGCAACGGGTCCGGTCAGGAAATGCGGCCCCGGCCCCCGGTCGGTCACCTTGGCGTACATCTCCTTCATCTCCCGGATCGGATCGTCAACTTCCGCGCCGAGTTCCTCGAGCATGTCGGGGATGCCGACGATCGTGTCCATCGTGACCACCTCGCCCGACTTGACTGTTAGCGCCGGCTTCGCTTCGGCCCGGAAATAACCCCACTGAATCGTGGCCGGGGTCACCCGCACGACCGTCTGCGCGCCCGCCAGGTTGCTCATCAGCGCCCCGAGCGCCATCGCGCAGCCCGCGGCAAGATATACAGAATTCCTTTTCATAAGTCGCCTCGCGCGTCCCATCCGGGACACTAAACGAGTTTATCCCCGCGGCCGCCCATACAGTACGCCGAGACGCCCATCGGCTCGGCCTGCGCTTCGCCTTTGCTCCGAAGGCCGGATTGTGGTACGTTCTCGGCTGATCCATCTCAGACCATGCTCCGCGACGATCCGGTTCCTGAAATCCCCATCGACCGTTTCAGCATCTTCGCCGACGGCCTCGATCATCCCGAGTGTTGCGCTTTCGCTCGCGATGGCTCCTTGTGGGCGGGCGGGGAGGCGGGCCAGATCTATCGAATCGACGCGGAAGGTAACGTCGCCCAAGTGGCGAATCTCGGCCGCTTCTGCGGCGGCCTGGCCTTTTCACCGTCCGACGAACTCTTCGCCTGCGTTCCCGGGCTGGGCGTTGTCCAAGTAGCCCGCTCGGGAGAAAGCAAGGTCTTTCGCGATGCCGCCGCGGGACGGGAACTTATCTGTCCCAACTTCCCCGTGTTCGACCGCGCGGGCAATCTCTACCTGTCCGACTCCGGCGACTGGAAGGGCCGCAACGGCCGCTTGGTTCGGATCGGCGCCGATGGCCGCGACATCGAATTGATTTCGAGCTTCGGTTACGCCAACGGATTGGCGTTGACAGCCGACGAGAAGTATCTGTTCATCGTCGAGAGCGATTCGGACGCTGTCTTTCGCCTGCAGCTTGACGGCAACGGCGCTGCCGCCGGCGAGCCGGAACTGTATTGCGGCCCGATCGGCCACGTGCCCGACGGCCTCAACCTGGACATCGACGGCAATCTCTACGTCACCTGCTACGCCTCCCACGAAATCTACCGCGTCGCTCCGAACCGCGAAGTGGTTCTGCTGGCGCGCGACGTCAATGGCATGCTGCTCGGCGGCCCCACGAATATGTGCTTTGGCGGGTCGGATTATCGGGAAATATTTGTCTCCAATTTGTGTCGTTTTACCATCAGCCGCGCCGCTGCCGGCCGGACGGGCCTCCGCCCGGTCAATCTCAGGTAGCGCGCGGCCTTCAACATAATCGAGGACCACATGGATCGGCTCAAGGAAAAAATCGCGATCGTAACGGGCGGCGCTAACGGAATTGGGCGGGCTATCGCCGAACTCTTCGCCCAGGAGGGCGCCTGGGTGCTCGTGGTCGATATCGAGCGCGAGGCCGGAGAAGCGGCCGCCGCCGCTATCGCGCGCAACGGCGGCCGGGCGGAATTCTGCTACGCGGACGTCTCGGCGCCCGAGGACGCGGCGCGCGCTGTCCGGCGCGCGGCCGATCGGAACGGCCGTGTCGACATCCTCTGCAACAATGCCGCCTACCTGGGCGACTTCCACGCCGTCGTGGAGTCGACGGCGGAGGAATGGGAGAAGTGCATCCGCGTCGCCGTGATGGGAACGCACCATTTCACCAAGGAAGTCCTGCCGTTCATGATGGCCCAAAAAAGCGGCTCGATCGTCAACGTCGTTTCCATTCAGGCGATGGTGGGCTGCATGACTTCCGTCGCCTATACGGCCACGAAAGCCGCCTTGCTCGGCTATACGCTGAGCGCGGCCTATGACTACGGGCCTCACAATATCCGGATCAATTCGCTGTGTCCCGGTCCGATTCAGACGAGAATTTCTCCCCAGCCCGGCGAGCCGCATTACAAGTGGCAGTGCGATCAGACGATGCTGGGACGCGTGGGTTATCCGAAGGAGGTCGCCTACGCCGCCCTGTTTCTCGCCTCCGACGAGGCCTCTTACGTCACCGGAGCGACGCTTCCGGTGGACGGAGGCTGGACGGCCAAATAGGCGCCGCTATAGAACGCCGTACTTGCGGTACACGTCGCGCAGAGAGGCGCCGTCCATCAATTCGGCCCGGCTGTGGTTCTCCTGGCTGACCTTCTCCGTCGCGCGCCGCAGCGTCTCCTCCAAAACCGCGACGGGGACCACCACCACGCCGTCGTAATCGGCGAACACCAGGTCGCCGGGATGGACCGTCACGCCGCCGCATTCCACCGGCACGTTGTAGCCGATCACCAGCCCGCGCCCCTTGGAATCGACCGGCTTGATTCCCGCCGCGAACACCGGGAACCCCAGTTCATCGATCTTCTTGACGTCGCGCACCAGACCGTCAATCACCGCGCCCCGCGCGCCGCGCGCCACCGCCGCCGTGGACAGCAACTCGCCCCACGGGGCGTTTCGCGTAGAACCGCCGGTCGAGATCACTACCACCTCGCCGGTCAGGATGCTGTCCACCGCTTCGATCTCCAGGCCGTAAGGATCCTCCGGCACGTGGTACATGTCGGCATAGGCGATCGTCCGGGCCCACCCGGCGAAGCGGCAGGCCGAGCCGAGCGGGCGCAGGTTCTCCTTCATCGCCTGGTTCCAATAGCCGAGTTGATCGAGGGAATCCGACACCACCGCCGTGTATAGAGTGGCCTCGATTTCCGCGAATAATTCCAGATCCGAAAGTGTCGCCGGCGACCGCTTCACCACTATGCTCAAATCTCCCATGCACCAAAGAGATTAGCGTATCAAGAGGAAATGGTAGCACCGGCCTCCGCCGGAGCGCCAGATTCCGTTCAGCATTCAGGACAGACTCGCGCCGCCGGCGGCCTGCCCGGCGGCAAGCGGGGATTCCGGACCGGGCATGCGCCCCGCCTCGGCCGGACGTTGTTGTTCTTCCTGTTGCGCGACCCGCGCCGAGACCGCACGCGCCGTCGCCACCACCTCGGCCGCCAGGCGCTGCAGGTTCGCCGTATCGATGATGGTGGTTCGGCCGGCGACGCTCAAGGAAGCCACGGCTTCTCCGCTGGTATTCAGAATGGGAGCGCCCACGCACCGGACTCCGATCTCTTCCTCTTCGTCGTCCAGCGAATACCCGCGCTCGCGGATAAAGCCAAGGTCGAGCTTCAGTTTTCTCGGCGTGCAGATGGTGTTATCGTTGTGCCGCAACAGTCCCCGCACCCGGATCTGCTCGTCGAGCTGCTCTTCCGTCAGGTAGGCGGCCAGAGCTTTCCCGGCTGCGGTGCAATGCAGGTCCATGGATTTCCCTAGCCAGGTAGATACCTGGGTGGAAACGCCGGGAGGCTCAATCTTTTCCACCACGACCGCCTCTCCGTGTTCGAGGATTGCCAGGTGTACGGTCAACCCCGTACGCTCGTGCAACTGGCGCAGCAGCGGCGCCGCCGCCTCTCGAATTTCGACGTTCCGCAGCGCGGCGCTGGCCAGGTCGCAGATCCGCAATCCCAGCCGGTAGCGCCCGGAGTGAGAGTCGCGGTTGAGATAACCGCAGCGCTCGAACGTAAGCAGCAGACAATGGACGGAGCTTTTCGGCAGCTCCAGGTATCGCGATAGTTGCGACAGCGTCAGTCCCTGGCGGGAATGGGCGAGTTTCTCCAGTATCGCCAGCGCCCTCTCCAACGCCGGAACGGGACCCGTTTTCGGCGCGTTCGTCATAGCCATCATGTACCACTTATCCAGGAATCAAGCAAGCGGAGCTTGAGCGAGCGGCGTCTCCGGGCGAAACTACAGTTGTGGGCCGTCGACCGCCTCGCTTCATGGGACAGGAAAGCGCGGTCGTCCGCGTCTGCCCGCCGGCTCTGCTGATTCTGGCGGTGGCCGCCGCCCTAATAGCTCAATCGCCCGAGGCTCTGCTCAAGTCGCTGATCGAAGAGGCCCGGCTGGCGGAACAGAAAGAGGACCTCGACGCCGCGGTTCAGGCATACCGGCGGATCCTCCAACTCCGGCCCGACTGGGCGTCTGCCGAGTTCAACCTAGCCCTGGTTTACCACTCCCAGCATAAGTACCGCGACGCGATCGCCATGCTCGAACAGGCGCTCCGCCACAACCCGGCGCTCGAAGACGCCCACCTGTTCCTCGGCTCGTCCCACTTCCACATCGCGCAATACCCGCAGGCTCTGGCTGCGTTGGAGCGCTTCGCGGCCCTTCAGCCCGGCAGCCCGGAGGCTCTGCCGCTGCTGGCGGATACTCATTTCCGCCTCGGTAACTTCGAGCGGGCCGCCGAAAAGTATCTCGCCCGGATTCGCATTGCGCCGGAGCAGCCGGAGCCTTACTACTACCTCCGCGAGTCCTATCTCGCGCTCGCCGGCGCCTCGCTTCGCGAACTGAACGAAACGCCGGACGCGGCGTACTACAACGATCTGTTTGCGGCCGAGGAACTGGCCTCCGCCGCGGCCTCCGAGAGTGCCCTGCGAGCGCTGATCGGGCGCCGCCCTGACCTGCCGGAAGCCTACATCGCGCTCGGCGCCATGAAACTCCGGCAGGGCGACAAAGCGGAAGCGGACGCCGCCTTTCGCTCCGCGGTCGAGCGCGATCCGGCCGCTGGTTCCTTCCTGGTTGCCGTCCGGACGGCCGCCCCTTCCACCGGGGCGTGTCCAGCCGGCGCCGGTCCGCTCGTTCGCGCCGTATGTCTCGTAAGCCGGGGCGGCAACGATGATGAGGCCGCGAAGGCCGTGCTCGCCCTCCCCCAGCTACCGGGCCGCCAGCCCCGCGAGGTCTATTGGACCATGCGCCTGTTCTCGCGCCTGGCCGAGCAAACCGTCCAGCGTCTGGCTGCCAACGCGCCCCAATCCGCCGTGCTCGCCATCATTCGAGCCAGAATCTTCGAACAGGCGGGCGATCTCGTTCAGGCGGAGGCGGAGTACACAAAGGCGCTCGCCTCCCGGCAGGACCCCGAGTCCCTGATCGAGTACGGCAAGTTCAAGTGCCGGATCTCCGACTTCGACGCGGCGATCGGCCTGTTCGAAAAAGCTCTGGCCCTGGATGCCGGACGGGCGGACGTTCACGGCCTGATGGGCGAAGTCTACATGATCCAGGGTGACGCCGCCAAAGCCCTGCCCCACGCCCGAACCGCCGTCCAGGGCGACCCGGCCGGCGTGCAGGCGCGGCTTTACCTCGCGCAGGCGTTACAGAAACTCTCCCGAACACCGGAGGCCATCAAAGTCCTTGAAGCCGCTCCGTCCGATCCTGACGGGCGCGTCCACTATCTGCTCGCCCGCTACCTGGCCCAGCAGGGACGGAAAGAAGAAGCCAACCGCGCTCTGGCCGTCTTCAAGGAAAAGCGAAAATCCGGCGAGCGCCCTTCCCCGCTCGGCAGCCTGACCGGAGCGGCCGTTCCCGAACCGTAGTCGCCGCCGGCCGACTTGTTCTGAGACCGCTTATGCCTTTCGCATCCAGACGCCCCACGTGACCGGCCCGGCGTCCTCATCGGTCAACGGGTGGCCCGCCGCTTTAAGGGCCAGCTTCATTTGGCCGTGATGGTAGCCCTCATGCCAGAGCATGTGCTGGAGCAGGAGGATCGGGTGGTCATAGTGACGATTCATACCCCGGCCGGTCTCTACTCTGCTCTTAACCGCGTCACGCACCGCTTGAGCGCTCTCGGCCAGCATTGTCGCGATGCGTCCGGCATCCTGCTCGGCCACCCACTCGTGCTCGGGCACGCCTCTGGCGAACTCGGGGGCGTCCTCGGAAACGAATACAAGCCGCACGTAGTGGATGTGCGTGAACAGTTCGCCGACCGACGGGCTGCCCTCCATCGCTCGCGCTTCCAGCCCGCCTTCAGGCAGAACGCGCAGCAGGTTAACCAGAATGGTGTTGCTCCGGTCCCAGGAATCCAGCAGGACCTCCAGCAGGCCTCGCTCTGGTGCGTTCGGCATTTCCATCCGCGGCTGGCGTGACATCGTCAGACTGCCGCGCTGCTGTGCATGCGTAAGGCGCCTCCCGATCCGGGCGGCTAACCCTTGAACACGAAGTAGAGCGTTTTGGTCGAGGCCGCCGCTTTGCCGTTTGGCGCCCGCGCCGGCTTGAAGCGCCACCACTTTGCGGCGCGCGCCGCCCGGCCGGATAGATACCGCTGCAATGAGTCCCCCGCTGGCGGCGGCGAAACTTTCGTCACCCTGCCGGCTGCATTGATCTCGACGCGGACGGGTACCACGATCGTGTTCTGGATGCGGGCCTTTACTCCGCGTGAAATTGCCGGTTGCACTTGGTGTATCGCCACTGCCGGGAGCGCGGGACGCGCGGTTTGCGGTTCACTCGGGGCCGCCTTGGGCGGCGCCGCTGCGGGAGGCGTTACCCCGCCTTCTCTTACCGGCTTGACCGGCGCCGGGCCCGGCTTTTGCGTTACGCCTTGCGGTAGCCCGTCGCCGGGCGGAGCGGCTGAGGGCGTCGTAGCCGCTTGCGCCAGGGTGACAATCCGGAACGACTCGGTCGTCGGTCGCGGCCCCGAGCCGTACACGCTGAGACGCACCAGGACATCCCTTCCCAACGCCTGATACGGCAAGGCGCCCCGAGCGATCTCCTCCGCGCCAAGTTCCACCCTTCGCTCGGAGCCGCTGGCCTCGCGGATCGAGAGCACCCCGTAGCTTGCTTTCTGAAAGGCAGGCGCCGATCGGTCCCAGCTCACCAGGATTCCCCCTGGCGCCTTCTTCACATCCAGTCCCAGGTGCGACGCTCTCGCCAGCCGGGCCATTTCACGGCGGTGCTGGAAATAAACGTACCCGATCAGAACGGCCAGGATCGCGAGCGCCCACGGCCAAATACGTTGTTTCTGTACAGGAAACGGCTCCCGCCACCGGCCGGAAGCAAGAGCGCGGGCAACCAGCGCCACCTTTGGCCGCAACAACCCGGTGGCATCGGCCGCGGAGATGACGGTTCTGCCGTTTACGCCGCTTGGAGCTTCCCCCACTCCCCGATGACAGACCTGTCCGTCGGCCAGCGGCGGGTGTTCCTGCGACCTGTCCGAGCCGGCGATCCGGTGGCCGTTCCCATCCGCTCGCGGCCCCACCGGCGGGCCGTCGCCGAACGGCGCCTGCGGCGCTCCGTTCTCGGGTCGGACCCGCCCATCTCGCAACGCAAAGACCGACGCGACGCACCGCCGGGCCGCGACGGGTTTGATCGACAAGAAGAGGTGTCTCGGATCGCGAAAGTAACGACCCAGAAGTTTCTCATCCGCGGCATCAGGCGCCAGTTCCCGTCCTGTACAACTCCGGTAGTGACCGACGACCGCGAGGTGAGGGTCCGCTCCACGGCGGGCGAGGATCTCCTCCAACGAAACGTGGTCCGACTCCGAGAGTACAAACGACGGCCCAAACCGGTATTCGCATGCGATCGGTTCAAAGTCCTCGACCTGAACCACTAGCGGATCGTTCGTCACCACCCGCCCAAGGAGCAGGCCGCCGACCTCGGCGCCCCTCTTCGGAAGCGCGTGGAAGCCCTCGAGAACCTGGTCTCTTACCTGCCGGACCACACGGCTGTCAATGGTTACGGAAGCTCCGACCTCTGGCGAGGCCCAGGAATAGCCATCGGACTCGGTGACGTGTCCGATGCTGCTCATCCGATCTTGCTCGGTTTGGCTCAAGACTGCTCACCCCGATCAAGTCAACGCCGTTGGCGGTGCATGACTAACTGACCACTTACGTGAGCCTCAGGTTACCTTCGCTACACGCGTGGTCTGGCAATTTATTATTCTACTGCAAGTTTGGACCAGAAGTCACACAAAAATAGCAACATTTTCCACTACGGTAAATTTTCCCAGGCAAAAGACCGCGGGAGGCGCAAAAAAGGCGAAAATCAGGGCCCAGTCTGCGAAACGCCCAGTCTCCAAGACTGCGTAGACGCCCCCGCCGGCGCCAGGCAGTCGCCCGTCGCTATCTCCCCCGCAACTTGTAGAGCTGCCGCGCCGCCTTGTGCGCACTGCGCCATCGCTGTTTTTCGGTGCGCGCCCCGCTGATCCGCTCAGCTTCCCTCTGCAGTTTGTTGAAGCTCTCCAGGCGCCCGGCCTCCACCGTGCCGCGCACGGCGCACCCGGGCTCGGACGTATGCGAGCAGTCGCGGAACCGGCAGTGCGCGGCCAGTTCCGCGATGTCCTCGAAAACCGCCGCGACGCTTTCCTCCGTGGCCCAGAGCTGGATCTCGCGGAGGCCGGGCGTATCGATCAGCGCGGCGCCGGACGGCAGTTCCACCAGTTCGCGCCACGTCGTGGCGTGCCGGCCACGCGAATCGGATTGGCGCACAGGAGCGGTTTTGTGGACGCTCGCGCCAACGATCCGGTTCAGCAGAGTGGACTTGCCTGCGCCGCTCGAGCCCAGCAGCGCCGCCGTCACGCCGGGTCCGAGCAGCGCTTCAATCGCCTCGCACCCTTCGCCCGTCCGGGCGCTGATGACCAGCGCCTGAGCGCGCGTGACCCTGCGCACGTCATCGGCGGCTTCCTCCGGCGCCGCGCAGACGTCGGCTTTGTTCAGTGCGATCACCGGCTCCACCCCGCCTTCCCGGGCGATGGCCAGATACCGCTCCAGGCGGCGAATATTGAAGTCGCCGTCGAGGCCGCACACGATGAACGCGAGATCGATATTGGCGGCCAGCGTCTGCTCCCGGTCGCGGCGGCCCGCGGCCCGGCGCGCGATCTTCGACCGCCGCGGCAACACCCGCTCGATCAACGCCAAGTCCGCGTCGACGCGCCGCGCGGCGACCCAGTCCCCGGTCACAGGAAGATCGGCTTCGAAAGAAGTCTTACCGCTGCCGGGTCGCCCGTCTGCGTCGGCAGCCGCATAAAGCAAGGCGCCGGCGACCATGGCGTCCAGCTCGGCGCCCTCGAGTATGACGCGCGCCCGCTCTCCGTAACTCGCGCAGACGCGCGCCAGTTGCTGCCCTGGACCGGGAAGCGCCAGGGCCTCATCCGCAAAACTCATGTAGATTCTCCTTGCCTGATTGCGCTGGCTGGGGAAAGACACCACAGGTGAGCTTGGCCGCTCAGCAGCCGCGGTCACCCGGTTCAGGCAAGGACAGTGCGAGTCAAATCGCCAGTTTAGCGCAAAAACTGCCGCGCCGTCCCGATGTCCGGATTCGGCGTTTCGCGACCTCGATGCCTCAGTCGCCGGCCACCGGCTGCATCTCCGCTTCCGGGACAACGGCGCGTTCGGAGCGCTGCTCGAGCATGAAGTACGCCACGGGAATCACAATCAGGGTAATGACAGCCGAGGCCGCCAGTCCCCCGATGATCACCCTCGCCATTGGCGCTTGAATCTCGCCGCCTTCGCCCAAGCCGAGTGACATCGGTACGAGACCCAGAATCGTCGTGATCGACGTCATCAGAACGGGACGCAGGCGGTTTCGCCCGGCCTGAAGCAGCGCTTCGCGGACGGCAAAGCCATGCTCGCGTCGAAGCTGGTTCGTGTAGTCGATCAATACGATCGCATTGTTGACCACGATCCCAACCAAAATGATCACGCCCAGGAAGGCCTGGATGTTGAAGGTCGTCCCGGTCGCCAGCATGAGCCCCGTCACGCCGATCGCGGCAAGCGGAATCGAGAACAGAACGATGAACGGGTCGCGCAGCGATTCGAACTGGGAGGCCATCACCATATAAACGAGAACGATGGCAAGAATCGCAGCCATGGTGAGTTCGCGAAACGCCTTTTGCTGCTCTTGATACTCTCCGCCATAGGAAAGCTCGTAGCCGGAGGGAATGCTCATTTCGCGGAGCGACCCATCCAGGTCGGAAACGACGCTGCCCAGGTCGCGGTCGGCAATCGTCCCGCTCACCGCGATCACGCGCTGCTGATCGATCCGGCTGATCTCGACCGGGCCCTCCTGTCGGGTCATCTGAACGATACTCTCAGCCGGTACGGTACGCCCTCCGGGCGTCGTGATCGGAATCTGGCCAGCCTGCTCCAAAGCCATCCGATCCTGCTCGCGAAGCCGGACGACAATCTGAAACTCGTCGCCTTGCTCTCGAAAGAATGATGCGCGCCGCCCCCCGATAGCGGTCTCCAACGTATCGGCGACATCGGATACATTGAGGCCCATCGAGGACGCCTTCGCCCGGTCCACGTGGACCAGCATCTCCGGCAATCCGGGGCGGCGGCTGATCTCGGCATCGGTAACCCCGGCAACCGCGGCCATTCTCTCCCGTACCTGATCCCCAATGGCCGCCAGCACCTCGAAGTCATGCCCCCGAACCTCCACCACGAGCCGGTCGCCTTCCATGGACCCGACTCGAGTGACCCGGGAGAACATCCCTCCGCTCGGCCACACCCGGACCGAGATGCCGGGCTCTGCCTGCAGTTCGCGGCGTAAGTCGGCGGCGATTTCAGCCGACGATCGGTTCCGCTCGCTCTGTTCCACCAGCGTGATTCTCATTTGCCCGGTGTTCTGCCCACGGCTACTCCAGCCGGTCGCGCCGCTTTCTAACTGGATGTATCTCGCTTCGGGCGTCGTGCGCCGCACAGCGGCGGCCATGCGCTGCAGCACTGCGTCGGTGACCTGGACGCGCGTGCCGGGCTCCAGTTCCAGCCGCACCCGGAGTTCGCCCTCATCCACCTCGGGCTGAAGTTCGACGCCGATCAGCGGGAACAGGTAAAGCGAAATTCCGAACAGAAAGACGGCTCCCGCGACCACGGCGGCTCGGTGTCCGATCGCCCACTCGAGTGCGCGGCTGTAGACCGAAGTGAGACCGTTCACCACCCCTGCCGCGCCACGGTCCATCGCGCCAGTGACGCCAGTTCGCTCATGCGGATTTCTTGGCCGAGGCAGGTAGCGGGCGCAAAGCATCGGAACCACCGTCAGAGCGACGATCAGGGAGCAGAGCAGAGAAAACGTCACCACATATGCCAGTTGCTTGAACTGCTCGGCCGACACGCCGGACAAAAAGAGTACCGGGACGAATACCGCGATCGTTGTCAGCGTCGAGGCGGTGATCGCCAGGCCCACTTCGCGCGCCCCCCGCGAGGCGGCTTCCGTCCGGCCCTTTCCTTCCTCGCGGTGCCGGTAGATGTTCTCCAGAACCACGATCGAGTTGTCTACCAGCATGCCCACCCCTAAGGCCAGGCCGCCAAACGAAATGGTGTTCAGGGTGAAGCCGCTGAAGTACATCAACGCGAAAGTGGATATCACCGCGACCGGGATGGCTGTACCGATGATCAACGTGCTCGCCAGGCTCCGCAGGAAAAACAGCAGTATTGCCACTGCCAGGACCGCGCCCACCGCCGCGGCTTGTTCAAGGTTGCCGACAGAGGCTTTGATGAAATCGGCCGTGTCCCTGGTGGCGGTCACTTGAACGTTCGGGTAGTCGCGGTGAATCCCGTCGATTTCCTGCCATACCGCTTCGGAGACCTTCACCGTGTTGGCGCCCGACTGTTTGTAAATGAAAAGGCGGATCGCCTGCCTGCCGTCGACGCTGACCAGATACCGGACATCCTCGTGCGAGTCCTCGACATCGGCGACATCCCTCAGGTAGATCGGCACGCCGCCGCGGTTGGCGATCACGACGCCGCGAATCTGTTCGAGGTTGTTGAATTCGCCCTGTGTGCGGAGGAGCACTTCAAAGCGCCCCTCCCGGACCGGGCCCACCGGCCGGTTGAGGTTCTCGCGCTGAAGAATGTTGACCACCTGGGCCACCGACATGTCGAGCGAACGCAGCTTTCGTAGATCCAGGTCCACATGGATCTCCCGCCGCAGTCCGCCGCGGACGGCCACCTGCGCCACTCCTGGAGCGCGCTCGATCCGGTACTGAAGGCTTCTCTCGACGAAATACCGGAGTTCCTTCGGGTCCATGTCATCGGCGGCAACCGTCAGGAACATGATTGGGAACTGCGAGACATCGAACTTGTAGATGACGGGTGGATCCATGTCGTCGGGCAGTGTGGCGCGACGGCGATCCAGGCGCGAGCGTAATTCGTTGGCGGCCTCGTCCAGGTTCGTACCGTACGCGAAGCTTACCCGAATCGTGGACTGGCCCTCGGTCGATGTGGACGTGATCTCCTCCACGCCGGGCGCCGCGCTGAACGCTTCTTCCAGCGGCCGCGTGACCAGGGTTTCCATCTCTTCCGGCGCCACGCCGTCATAGGTGGCCTGCACGCTCAGCGTGGGAAAAACGATCTCCGGCATCAGGTCGACCGGAATCGCGATGAAGGCAACCACCCCCAGCAGGATCGCGATAAGGCACGCCATCAGCGTGGTGACCGGACGTCGGATGGCAAAATCCGGCAGCCTCATTGAAAGCGGCGATCCTCCTGTTTCGGTACGTTCTCGGCAACGCGAGGCGGACCGTCGTTTGGCTCAGCCGATGACGCCACCCGAATCCGGTTCCCTTCCGAGATCATGGCCGAACCTCGACCCACGATTTGCGTTCCTGGCGCGAGCGCGGAAACCACCTCGACGTAGTCGCCCTGCGTGAGCCCGGTCTCGATTGGGCGGAATTCGGGCCGATCGTTCCGTACCAGAAAGACGCCCGGCTGCGATCCGCGATAGACCAGCGCCTCCCGCGGAATGAGCACGGCCTGCCGGGTGCTGGCAAGGTTCAGTTCCACGCGAGCGAACATCTCGGCTTTCAGCAGCCGGCTCGGATTGCGAATCTCAATCTCAATGCCGGCTGTGCGCGTGGCGGCGTCCAGTACCGGACTGATTCGCGCCACGCGGCCCATGAATTCCTGCGGGCCGAATGCATCCACACGGACGCGGGCGGAGTGACCCACCCGAAGCTTGCCGACGTCCCGTTCGGGCACGCTGGCCGCCGTCACCATCGTGCTGAGGTTGACAATGCGGACGATCGGCGTCGTCGGTCCCAGCAGCGCCCCGGCATCGACGTATCGCGTCGCGATCACGCCGGTCATGGGCGCCAGGATCCGAGTCTGCTCGAGCCGGATTCGGAGTTCTCGAAGCTCGGCCTCGGCCTGCTGCATCTGTGCTTCGGATAGCCGAACCTGGGCGCGGACTACCTCCGTTTGCGTCTTCAGCGCGTCGAAGTCCTGCCGCGATATGAGTTCATTCTCCCAGAGCTCTTCGGCCCGGCCGAGTTGGGCGGATGCGTTGGCCAGTTCGGCGGCGCGCTGCGCCAGAGTGGCCCGAACAACCGACATGGCCGCTTCCGAGCGTCGGACCTGCTGTAGCAGTTCGTCCTGCTCCAGCTCCGCAATGAGGCTGCCGGCTTTTACGGCGTCGCCGACATTGACATGGATTTTCTGCAGCCTCCCGGTGGATTGCGGGTTCACATCGACCTGCTCCTTCGGTTTCAGCGCCCCCGTCAGCATCAGCTTCTCGTCGACCGACCCGGTTTTCACCGTTGTCACGCCGACGGTGACGACAGGGGTCCTCCGCTCGCCGCCGCCCGAACCCTGAGGATTCGTCTCGGCCTGTTTCTGTAGGGCTGACTGCTTGTAGTACCAGGCCCCGGCCGCGATAGCCAGGCCAAGGACAATGAAGAAGATGACCGTTTTACGCATTGGAAGACGCACAGAGCTTGTGCCCGAAAGGGCCCTCTAATTGTCAAGGCGAAATCCATCGCTCAATCGTTACCCCTGAAGCCGGACATTCCCGAAATGTCCCGCGTTTTTATGGAGATATGTGAGTAGAAGATGCTGGGGTTTCGGCGCGGAAGGGGCCTGCGCGGCGGCGATTTCCTCCGGCAGCCGCCGTCGCAGATCTGCTGCGGCGGCGGGCGCGGCTGACGGAGCGGCAACGCCCCCGCGATGCGAGCGCTATTTCCAGATCGGCGCGAGCGCCGTCAGGCGCCGCTCGGCTTTCATCTCGATGATGTCGCCCTCGGTGGTCCCGATGCGCCGAGCTGCCGCCGTGAGTCGCGCCGTCGAGGGTATGTCCTCGTCCGAGCAGGTCCAGAACTCGACCAGGTAAAGTAGCGCGGCAAGCTCGCTGTCGGATCGCTCCGGCGCGTGATGGCGGCGCACGCCCTCGATGATCGCCCTCGGGAATTTCCACCCGTCGAGGATGACGGCGCTCGCCTCGGCATGGTCAAACCCGCAGCTCAACCACTCCGCGGCCCGCCGGGGACAACCGGCCCCGATCAGTCGGTCGCACCGCAGCCGGGCCGCCGGGTTGGCGAGCGACACCGCCAGTACCCCGATATCGTGCACCAGCGCCGCCAGCAGGGCTTCGTCCGGCTGCACCGCTCCGGTTTCGGCGGCAAGCTGTCGCGCCGCATCGGCCGCCTCTACCGCATGCCGCCACTGCGGTCGGAGGGCGGCGATCGCGAACACCGGCCGCAGCACCGCCGCCAGCAAGACCATTTTGGCGGCGTCACACCCGATGTGGCTCACGGCGCGAGGCAGACAACGGATTTCCTGGCGCGGCGAATACAAAGCGCTGTTGGCCGCCGACACTAACGCGCCGGCAAGGACTGGATCGCTCGAAGCGATCTCCTCGATGCCGTCCCGATCCACCTCAGGGCGGGTAAGCGCCAGCACCGCACGCTTGGCCGCCGCCGGGAACACCGGCAACCGCGGCGCGATCCGGCGCAATTCCGCTCGAGAGGCGCACCGGAGTTTGGCCACGCCGGCGGCTGCCTCGGACGAATCCTCCTCTTCGTCCTCGGCGTACGGCTCGAATTCCCGCTCATTGTCGATCGCGTCCGCGATTCGCAGAATCTCCACTTCCCGGGCGTTCTCCTCGGTCGTCCAACGAGGATCGACGAACGCGCGAAGAACAGCGAATGTCCGGGGATCGACCAGGCGGGGCGGCTCCGTTAACGGCCGGCCCAGAACATCGGCGGACAGCCGGGCGAAGGCCGCTTGCGTGTACAGTTCCATGGCGCAGTCATGGTGCCGGCCGGCGGTTTGAAGCCGCCGCTGCGCTGCGTCGTCGAAACCCATGGCCGCGCCGAGTTCCGCCGCAATCGCGCCTACCCGTACGGCGTGCGCGGAACCGGCTTCGGGACGCAACCTCATCCTCCGATCCTTATCGGCAGCCTGCCACCAAAATTCAGCGAAAAGTGAGCCGCCACATTCGCCCGCCATCTAGCCGTGCGCAAGTCTTTCAGCTTTGCCGCCGTCGCCTCGGCGTCCTGGCCGCGTCTGGCCGCGCTAAGTTATTGAGTCCCCTGAATCCCTCTGGTATAATGTGGAAGGATGCTAGGCATTCCCGCGACAGCGGGCCACCGTTCCCCACCTACTAATTCTTCATGGAGGTAACGCGCTTCCCAAGGAATGAGAGTCAGCGTTCAGATTAATCGCGGCATCGAATCCCTATTCGGGACCCGCGACGAGAACATCCGTGTTCTCGAAAACGGTTTGAGAATCCGAACGCGCCTGCTCGACAACGCCCTGGAGATCGAAGGAGACGAGCCCTCGGTGCATCGCGCCGAGAGCATCCTCGAGGATTACGCCTATCTGACCCAGCAGGGGCAGACGTTCTCCAACGGCGACCTGAACAGCTACCTGCGAGTGCTGATGGCCGATTCCGAGGCGAGTTTGCGGGGGCTGGTCGAGAGCGGGCGGTCGAGAAACTTCGGCAAGAAATTGATCGCCCCAAAAACGGCGAATCAACGGCGGTACCTGGATGCCATCGAGCGCAAAGACCTGGTCTTCGGCATCGGACCTGCCGGCACGGGGAAGACGTACCTCGCGGTGGCGATGGGCGTCTCCGCGCTGGTGAGCAAACGCGTGTCGCGCATCATCCTGACGCGGCCGGCGGTGGAAGCGGGAGAGCGGCTGGGCTTCCTGCCCGGCACGCTCCAGCAGAAAGTGGATCCCTACCTGCGGCCGCTGTACGACGCGCTCTACGACATGCTCGAACTCGACAAAGTGGAGCGGTTCCTGGAGAAAGGAATCATCGAAGTTGCGCCCATCGCGTTCATGCGAGGACGCACGCTCAACGACAGCTTCATTATTCTGGATGAAGCGCAGAACAGCACGCCCGAGCAGATGAAGATGGTGCTGACGCGGCAGGGGTTCAACTCCAAGATGGTTGTCACCGGCGACGTGACGCAGATCGACCTCCCCTCGGGCAAGCACAGCGGCCTGCTGCACGCCGTCGAAGTGCTCGGGAAAGTGGACGGACTCGGCTTTGTATACTTCGACGAGACGGACGTGGTCCGTCACCCGCTGGTGCAGAAGATCGTGAAGGCGTACGAGCGGTACGACGAAGCCGTTGGCCGCAACCGGCAGCTCACGTTGCGATGGTCCGAAGCGGAGCGTTCCGGCAATGGCCGGGAGGAAACGGCGCCGGGGACGGCTAACGCCGTCCTGGAAGCAACCAGCGCCGCGCCGCCGCCAGTCGATGTCACCGGACGATAGCACGTTACTATTCCGCCGCGCGGGCCAGGGACTGGACAGGAAGAGCCTGCGCCTGACCGCGAAGCGCCTCGAGCGGGAAGTCGCGCAAGACCGGCGGTTCCGATGTCTTCTCACCGACGACCGCGAACTAAAGCGCCTGAACTCCCAATTCTTCAACAAGTCTTATCCGACCGACGTACTCTCGTTCCCGGAAGCCGATCCTGAAGCCCCTTTCCTCGGCGAGATGGCGATCTCGGTGGAGCGGGCCGCCGAACAGGCTCGTGAGTGCGGCCACACCGTGGAACAGGAGATCGGCATTCTGATGCTGCACGGAGCGCTGCACCTGCTGGGCATGGATCACGAGCGCGACCGGGGACAGATGAAGCGGATCGAGATCCGGTGGCGGCAAAAGCTCGGGCTGCCGCCGGGGCTCATCGAGAGGGCAGGCGCATGAGCATTCTTCTGGGCATCGTCGCGGCCGTGCTGCCGTTGGGGATCGCGCTGGCCTCTCTCGTGCAATTGCTGTACATCGAGGGACTGCGGCTCCGAACCAGGGGGCTGCCGGCGTACGACTATTTCAAGGAGACGCTCCAAGGGAAGCTGGGGTTCGACGTCGAGGATGGAGCGCTCATCTTTTCGCTGGTGAAGCAAACGCTCCTGGTGGTGGAAGCGGCGGCGATTCTGGGCGCGCTGGAAGCCGGACAGGCGCTCACCTGGGGCGCCTTCGCGGAGGCCGCATTCCTTTCGGCATCAGTGATGATCGGCGCGGTCTATGTCGCGCCGCAGGCGCTGTATCACAAGACCGACGGCCGCTGGTTGTCATTGCTGGTTCCGCTGCTGAAGGTCATGGCCCTGCCGGCGCGGCCGGTCGTGTGGTTGTTCCGGTTGATGGAATCGCTGGCCGGGCTGGGCGAGGCGCCCAGGGCGGAACCCGCCAACGGCAACTCCACGCAGGAAATCGAAGCGCTGATCGACGCCGGGGCGGGCGAGGGACTGATTGAGGAAAGCGACCGTCGGATGCTGCAGTCGGTAATGGCGCTCAGCAGCAAGAGCGTGGGCGAAGTGATGACGCCCCGGGGGGATGTCGTGGCCATCCCGCACGACGCTTCGCTGGAACAACTGCGCGTCCTCGCGGGAGAACAGGGATATTCGCGCATCCCCGTGTACCAGGATTCCATCGACAACATCCTCGGCTTTGTGCATGTCCGCGACATCCTGAAATACGCCAATGACGAGAGCGCGGCCCGCCCGGTATCCGAGTTCATGAGACCGATCCGGTCCGCCCCCGAGTCCAAGCCGGTTCACGACCTGTTCCGCGAAATGCAGCAAGACGGCGCGCACATGGCGGTGGTGGTGGACGAGTACGGCAACACAGCCGGCCTCGTCACGATGGAAGACGTCGTGGAGGAGGTGTTCGGCGAGATTCAGGACGAGCACGACCAGCCCGGCGACGTCCGCCAGGAAGCCGAGGGCGTCTGGATTCTCTCGGGCAACGTCGACCTCGACCTGCTGAACGAACTGGTGGGGTTCCGCCCGCCTCACGAAACGGAGTCGACCACCGTGGGCGGCCTGGTGACGGAGTGGCTGGGGCACGTGCCGCTCGCCGGCGAGACGGCCGAGAAGGACGGCATCCGGATCGAGGTGACCGCGGCCGACGAACGGCGGGTGGAGGAAGTGCGGATCTCCAAGGCGCAGCCGCCGGTGCCGGTCGAGGTGAGGCCCGAAAATGGCAGGTGATCGTTTCGTTTCCGGATTCGTCTCCATTCTCGGGCGGCCGAACGTCGGCAAGTCCACTCTGCTGAACGCGCTGCTTGGCGAGAAAGTGGCGATCGTCTCCGACAAGCCCCAAACCACCCGGACCAACATCCAGGGCGTGCTGAACGCCGAGTCCGCCCAGGTGGTGTTCCTCGATACGCCGGGAATCCACAAGGCGGACACCGCGATCAACAGGCGCATGATGCGTTCGGTGGAAGCGGCGCTGGCGGAACGCGACCTGCTCCTGCTGGTGGCCGACTGCACCCGCGCCACCGGGCAGGAGGACGAGGCGGCGGTGCGGCTGGTGAAAGCGGCCGGGGCGCCCGCCCTGCTGCTGCTGAACAAGATCGACCGCCTCAAGGACAAGTCGCGCCTGCTGCCGCTGATCGCGCGCTATCGGGAACTGGCCGACTTCGAGGAATACCTTCCCATCTCCGCTGCCACCGGCGAAGGACTGGAGGAGCTAAAGGCCGAGATCGTCAAACGGCTTCCCGAAGGACCGCGTTACTTCCCGGAAGACGAGATCACCGATCAGCCGTTGCGCTTCTTCGCCGCCGAGCTGATCCGCGAGAAGGCCCTTCAGGAGACCGAGCAGGAAGTGCCGCACGCGGTGATGGTCGAGATCGAGCAGTGGGAGGAGAGCCCCACGCTCGTCCGGATCGCCGCCGCCATCGGAGTCGAGCGGGACGGCCAGAAGGCCATCCTGATCGGGGCCAAGGGGACGATGCTGAAACAGATCGGAACCCGCGCCCGCCAGGAGCTGGAGCAGGTCCTGGGCCGCAAGACGTATCTCGAGTTGTTCGTGAAGGTGCGGCCGCGGTGGCGCCAGGACCCTCTGATGATGAACGTCATCGACTGGCGGACGTGACCACCTTCTCCCGATCGCCGCTTCCGATTTATCGGTTCATCGGTGTTGTTCATCGGTGACTGACATCGATTTGTTCACGCCTTCTTCACGCTTGCCGCTTCCGTGAAGCGCCTCTTTTCGCGCGGGACCTACAACGCCAGTTTCCGAGCCACGACCGCGAGGGAGCGGTCCTCCGGGTTGCGTCACCGTTGTTCCGAGATTCGCTGCTCGCGTTCTTGATGCGGTGTCGAAGAGGCTATACGAGGCTATACGAGTCTTGATTGGCTGGCGGTCACGACGGCGGTATAATCGCTGACTTGTCCGAATTCCGCACGGACCCGATCACCGGGCGAACCGTCATCATCGCGCCGGAACGCGCGGGACGGCCCAACGAATTCCAAAACCGGCGGGCGGTTTCCCGAACGGCGCGGATCTGCGCGTTTTGTCCGGGGAACGAAAAGGAGACGCCGCCCGAGATCCTGTCTTACCGGGACGCGGGCCGGGCGGACGAGCCGGGCTGGCGGATTCGCGTGGTTCCGAACAAGTACCCCGCCTTGCCCGCGCACGAGGTGATCATTGAGACGCCGGACCACAACCTGACTCTGGCCGACATGCCCCTCCCGCAAGCGGCGGAGGTCCTTCACTGCTTCCAGGAGCGGCTTGCGGCGCTCAGGCGAAACGAGCGCCTCCAGTTCGCGACGATCTTCAAGAACCAGGGCGAAGGCGCGGGCGCCACCATCGAACACGCGCATACCCAATTGCTGGCGCTCCCGGACGTTCCCTGGTCGATTCGCCAGGAACTGGAGGCGTCGCGGAGCGACGGTGAGGCGTCCGGCGTCTGCGCGTATTGCCGCATGGCCCGGCAGGCGCCGGAAAGCCGGAGAGTGCTGGATTCAGAGGGGTTCACGGTCATCTCGCCGTACGCGGCGCGGTTTCCGTTCGAGACCTGGATCGTACCCAAGGACCACGGTTCCCATTTCGACGCTGTTGGAGGCGAAGGACTAGCGGACCTGGCCGGCGTGTTCCAGGACACCCTCCGCCGGATAAACCGGGCGCTGGAAGGGCCGGCCTACAACATGGTGATCCAGACCGCGCCGCTTCAGGCGCCGCCGCTGGCGTACTACCACTGGCGCATCGAGATCATTCCCAGGCTGAACAAGATCGGGGGATTCGAGTGGGGGACGGGGGTCTATATCAACCCGACGCCCCCGGAAGAAGCTGCCCGCCGGTTGTCAGGAGAGGAGGCATAGCCACGTTCTGCCGTAGCAGCCACGCTGGCGGGTCGGCCAGCAGGGTGCGGGCGACCCCATTGGGTTTTGCGGTTTCGAACAGACAAGTTCGGGAACCTGCCCGGCCCTCTAAGCGCACATGTTTATCCTGCTGGCTGACCCGGAACGCCATCGCGGCGCCGCGGTGCGCTTGGAGGGTGTCGAGTGGCCAATCGCATTCCGCCACCAGGCTGACCTCTCCCCAGGGGCCGATCAGGATCGTCAGGTCAGTAGCCTCGTGGCCTGCGTCCGAAGATAGTTCCGCGGCGTCGAAGATCTCCACCGCGTTCCTCAGAAACTGGCTCACACCCACCTTATCGATGCCGCGCCCGGTTTCTTGAGGAGAAACGCGAGTCCTTGCTGGCAGGCGGACAGCCGAAGGTCAGGCTTCCCTTCGGTACACCCAGACGGTCTCGCGTTCGATGGCCGCTTTGAACCGGACGCTAAGCGCCGGCGATTGCCACTCGGCGGCAGTGTATACGAGGATGTCCGCCGGAACCGGCAGGTCGGAAAGGTCCCAGTTGCGCGAGCGATGTTCGAAAAAGTCGCTCGCGCCATCTACCACGACGATGATGTCGAGGTCGCTTCCGACGCCCCATTTCCCGAGCGCGTAGGAACCGAAGTAGCCGATTCGAGCCACGTCCGGCCGGGCTGCGCCAGTCTCCCGAGCCCACTGACGAACCGCGGCGTCGACGGTGAACCTATCGGGCCATTTGAATCCGGACGAATTCAACGATCTGACCGGCATAGTCAATCGCCTGTTGGCTCTGCAAATCCGTGTAGTGCTCGAAGGGAGCGCCTTCGGGGTGGCCATTCGGGTAGCGCGCAGGGATGTAGTAGCCGTCGAGCGCGTGTCCCATCTTCGCCAGCTCTTCCGAAGGCGTCACTTCCGCGGGAAGCTCGCCGATCAACCGGCCGATCGCGTCTCCCCATGCTTCCTGTCCGCAGCTCAAATGGAGCGCTTTCACCGCCTTTTCGGCGGCCTGGTGAGCCGCGAAGCACGACCATTCGTGCCGCCCGGCGGAGCGGGAATCGCCGGCCTGTTCGAGGTCCCTCTCCGCCTGGCGGAACCAGTCTCGCGAGCGATTCGGAATGCCTGCGGTCAGGATAGCACTCAGGGCCTGCCGCGCCGAGCCCACGCCATTACAGCCGGCGGATGTTGGCGTAGTAGGCGCCGCAAAGGTCGTTGCCGCGGGCAT
>JAHCHE010000056.1 GCA_026129905.1 Bryobacteraceae bacterium
TCGGATGACCGGCGTGCAGGCGGGCTCGTGCGGGACGGAGGAATACCGGTATGGGGCCGACGGGCGGCGGGTGACGAAGAAGACGGGGACGGCGGGGGAGGTGGCGTACCTGTACGGCGTGGGCGGCGAGCGGCTGGGGACGTATCAGCCGGCGGTGTTGGCGACGAAGATTGTGTTCACGGCGGTGGAGGTGAACGTGTACTTCGGCGGGCGGCTGGTGACGCGGATGGAGCCGGGGGCGAGCGTGACGGAGAATGTGTTCGTGGACCGGCTGGGGTCGGTGGCGCGGCGGGGGGCGACGGGGCTGCGGTACTTTCCGTACGGGGAGGAGCGCGGAGGGACGACGGCGCAGGAGCGGGACAAGTTTGCGACGTACTTTCGGGACGGGGTGACCAATCTGGACTACGCGCAGCAAAGGTATTATTCGAGCACGGCGGGGAGGTTCTTGACGGCGGATCCGTACGTGGCGCCGGGGGCGGCGGCGGAGCCGCAGGGATGGAACCGGTATGGGTATGTGGCGGGGGATCCGGTGAATTGGCGGGATCCGAGCGGATTGTGGATTGAGAAGCCTGAGAAGCACCCGTTTCGCCCGCCGGACGATGTAATCTACAGAAATGTTGCTCATGGCGGCGCTGCTGGCGAAGCACCGTTAGAACCTGCGCGTGGAAGCGGGGGTGAACCTCGATCAATCGAAGATGAAGCTATGGAGATATTTATAGAGGCGACCAAGAATCTGGGAGATCATGAGAATTTTGGCGGCGAAAGGTGCGCGGCCATTCTTCGTAGACTCGGCATAGATGGTAAGCGGATACTTGATAAAGCCGTTACGCTAAACCCGGTTGATGCGTCACAATCTAACACGCCCATTGCAGCAGTATCCGATCAACTGCCCATGTTCGAAGGGCAGACAGTTAGTCAATTTTTCGCCGCACAACCCGGCACGACGACTCTGGCTGGCACCAAGACTAACTCTGTGGTATTTATTCGCGTCAAGGCTTGGGCTATAAAATCTCAGAACGCTGCGATGGGCACCGTGATTCATGAAACGATGCATTTTCTGGGAATAAGAGACGAGCAATTGTGGGCGGCGGTTTTTCCAGGAGTTCCTTTTAACCCCGCAGACACCGCCGCCATCAGTAGGCAACTTTCCGCTGATTGTTTGAGGTAGAGATGATCCCACGTCGTTGTCGCTGGTCATTGTTGATGCTTACGAGCGCGTTGGCGCTTACCTGCCAAGTTCCGGCAGATCGTGGTCGGACACAGCGTGATCAAACACATAGAATCGAATCACTTACGTTTCACCCCGTTACGATTGACGGACAGTCCGCTCCGATTAGAGTGCTGGAGATTAAGGACCCAGTCGGGAGAGATTTCGGATCGCACTGTGATGGCGCAACATGCACGGACTTGCCGATTGGCAGCTTCAGTTACCGGTTGCTTGTGGAACAAAACGGTAGAATTCTTGAAGGCACTTCACTGGTGCAGAATCCTTTTGCTTGGCTCACTATCGACATGGGACCGTCGATTGGGACGGCAGGGGATTTCGAAGGGGTGGACGTGAGGGGCGTGATTCTTGGAATTCCGAAAAGCGGAGGACCTATTTGGGTGCGGCTGCAGCATATATACGGAACTTATACAAAAGAATCTGGTCTTGATTCTAACGGCAGGTTCACGTTTCGCAACGTGTTGTCGGCGAAATGGATTTTGCTTGTACTCCAAGGGAATCAGGTTCTTTACAGTGATGTGACTGCACTTCCATCCCGATTGCCGCTGGAGATTGACTTAAGACCGCGAAACTGAAGCGTGTGGGGATCGCGCAGAAGACGGACGTGGTGAGCGGGGAGACGGTGACGTACGCCTACGACACGCTGAAGCGGCTGACGTCGGCGGCGACGACGGGGCCGGAGTGGGGGCTGTCGTTCAGCTTTGACGGGTTCGGGAACCGGACGGCGCAGACGGTGACGAAGGGGTCGGCGCCGAGTTCGAGCTTGACCTACAACATGGCGACGAACCGGCTGACGGGGGCGTCGTACGTTTATGACGCGGCGGGGAACCTGACGCAGGCGCCGGGGCCGGGCGGCTGCGTGATGAACATGAGCTGGGACGGGTTCAACCGGATGACGGGCGTGCAGGCGGGCTCGTGCGGGACCGAGGAGTACCGCTATGGGGCCGACGGGCGGCGGGTGACGAAGAAGACGGGGACGGCGGGGGAGGTAGTGTACCTGTACGGCGTGGGCGGCGAGCGGCTGGGGACGTATCAGCCGGCGGCGTTGGCGACGAAGATTGTGTTCACGGCGGTGGAGGTGAACGTGTACTTTGGGGGGCGGCTGGTGACGCGGATGGAGCCGGGGGCGAGCGTGATGGAGAATGTGTTTGTGGACCGGCTGGGGTCGGTGGCGCGGCGGGGGGCGACGGGGCTGCGGTACTTTCCGTACGGGGAGGAGCGGACGGCGACGGCGGGGGAGAGCTGGGGGAGGACGCCGTGCAGTACGCGCGGGGCCAATAGGACCACGTGGAAGCCAGGTTGTCGGGCGGCGTGGTGACGGTGTAGCCGAACGGGCTGCTACACGGAATACTACGGGTTTGGGGCCGATTCGTCGAGCGCGAGTCCGGCCAGGGTTCCGCCCGCCCCGAGCAGGTAGTCCGCCGATCCGGCGGTGACGGCCAGAATGTTAGCCCCGTCCTGCGCCGCGAGAGGAATTACCGCCAGAATTACCGCGAAGGCCGCTCTCATGGATTCCCGAATTGTAGCGCAGCCGCGCGCGCGCGGCGAGTCCGCGCCCTGCCCCGGTCGTGGTATAAGAACCGGGAAGGACATGCGCTGGCTGGGGGCATTTCTGATCCCGTTGCTACTCGCCGCGGCTGACGCGCCGCGACTGGCCAAGCTGCCCCCCGGCAAAACGTTTCTCGTAATCATGCCGCATCACGACGACCACACGCACGAGTACGGTCTCGGGGGCCTTATCGCACGCATGGTGGACGAAGGTTACCGGGGCCGCTACGTGCGAGTGACCAACGACGAGAAAGACGGCGCGAACGGTTGGGGCCGCAACGATCTTGTCAACGAGAAGGAAACCGCCGAGGCGACGCGCGTCCTTGGCATCGACGAGGCGATCAGCCTCAACTGGCGCAACGACCACATGTCGTCGATCCCGGTCCAGGATCTGCGCGCGCAACTGATCCTGCTGATCCGGAAGTACCGGCCGGACGTGGTGATGTCCTACGATCCCTGGGGCCACTACGACCGCAACCCCGATCACCGCATGGTTTCCCGCGCGGTGGCCGAAGCGGTATGGCTGGCGCGCTATTCCAACTGTCTGCCGGAACACGCCGCCATGGGCCTGAAGCCGCACCGGGTCCCGTACCTTTACTATTCGCAGCGCAGCGATTACGGGCGCGGCCACCGGCCGAACGTGGCCATCGAGTTGACCGAGGACCAGGTGAGGAGGAAGGCTCGCGCGTACTGGCTGCACCGGAACGTGCGGGTCAACCCAGGCGCGGCGCGGCGAGTCCGGCAGGAACTGGACGCCCGCGGACTGAAGATTCCGGATCTCGACGGCCTGGGGGACGAAGAGGCCGCCATCAGGCTGCAAGAGTGGCGGATGTTCTGGATTTCGGCCCGGCGCGGCAAGGAAAGCGGCGCCGCCTACGCCGAAACGGTCTATTTCATGGATGAGTGGAGCGGGCTGCCGGGCCTCGCGCCGTACCTTGCCGAAAACGCGGTGACGAAATGAGACTCGCGCTGGGGCTGCTGGCCTTGATCGGACTGTGCGCCGCTCCGCTTCCGAAAGCCGCCATCCCGCCGGGCAAGGTCTTCATGGTGATCCAGCCGCACCACGACGACCACACCACCGATTACGGCATGGGCGGGCTAATCGCCAGGCTGGTGGACGAAGGCTACCGCGGAATCTACATTCGCGCGTCCAACGACGAGAAGGACGGCGTCCACGGCTACCCTCTGAACGACCAGATCAATCTGAAGGAGTGCCTGGAGGCCACGCAGCTCCTCGGAATCGAGACCGTCCACAGCCTGAACTGGCGCAACGACTACATGGACCCGATTCCGCTCCAGGAACTGCGCGCACAGTTGATCCTTCTGATCCGCAAGTACCGCCCCGACGTCATCCTGGGGCACGATCCGTGGGGGCACTACGACCGCAATCCCGACCACCGCAAAGTGGCGCGGGCGATGGCCGAGGCCTTCTGGATGGCCGGTTATGGGAACGTCCATCCGGAGCATGCCGCGCTCGGCCTCCGCCCGCATCGCGCGCCGTTCCTGTTTCTGAAAGCCCGCGTCGACTACGGCCGCGGCCATGAGCCGAACGTCGTCGTCGAGTTGACCGAAGCGCAGGTGGCGCGCAAACAGAAGGCGTACTCGACGCACCGTAACGTGTACGCCAGCCCGGCCATGGCGCGCGGCATTCGCAAGCAACTCGACGCCGAGGGGCTGGAAATAGCAGCCATCGACGGAAAGAACGATCAGCAGGCCGCCGTGCTGTTCGAGGAGTGGTACATGGAGTGGATCTCCCGGCAGCGGGGCGAAGAGAACGGCGTGCGCTACGGCGAGGTCTACTGGTTTCGCGACGAGTTCGATCAGCTCCCCGGACTGAAAGCTTACCTACGGGAGAATGCCGTAAAACGATGACCTGTCTTCGAACCTTTCTGCTTCTGGCGGCGCTGGGCGCGTGCGCGCACGGACAGAAGAGCATTCTCGTGATCACGGCCGATCAGAGCGACTACCTGCTGTCGGCCGGCGGGACGGTGGCCGGCATGATCGCCCAGGGCGCAACCGCGCGCCTGGTGCGCGTGACCAACGATGAGAAAGATTCCTGGGACCTGCCGCCGGAAGAGACCGCGCGGCGCGCTCGCCAGGAGAGCGAGGAAGCGGCGCGGATACTGGGCATCCAGGAGGTGGTTTCCCTGGGCTACCGCGCCGGAGAGTTGGGCGGCGTGTCGCCAACAGAACTGCGCGACCGGCTGATGTTCTACATACGCCTCCACAAGCCGGACGTCGTGTTTCTTCCCAACTCCTACACGCATTACGACGAGGTTCTCGACCGGTTCTATACGGGACAGGCGGCGGAAGAGGCCTGCCGCGCCGCTGCGCTCGAAAACTTTCAGCCGGCGTTCGCCGCCGCAGGTCTGAAGCCGCACGTGACGCCGGAGCGGTATTACTACGCCCAGCCGGTCGACCCGCGAAGACGCGAGCCCGAAGGCCCGGCGACCTTCGTCCCGCAGCCGAAGGCGCTGGACATCACGGCTGCCATCGAGAAGAAGGTTCGCGCCGCGCAGGCGCTGAAGACGGCCAACCGCAGCATGGCGCTCCGAATCAAGCAGCGGCTGGAAGAGAGCGGCCGGCGGCTCCCACTGCTCGATACAGTGGACGACGGCGCTATCGACAAGCTCGTGGAAATCAACGTCCGGAAGCTGGGCGAAATCGGCGCGGAAGGGCAGAGCTTCCGCTATGGCGAAGAATTCCAGCATGCCGGACTGGAGTACCGGATTCCCTCGAAGTACCGGAAATAGCGGTAAACCCGCCGCTTGCCGGAGTGGCGGCAGCAGGCGTCGCCAGGAGTGGCGACGCTACAAACACGAGTGTTTGCGCCACGAGGCGAGGCGAGCGTCCACGCGGCTCGTTCTCTCGGACTCCGTTCTCCGATGCTTTGCTACAATCAGGAGTCTAGATGCCGAAAACCGAACGCGAACTGCGACAAGATATTGTCGACATCGGCAAGCTTGTCTACCAGAAAGGCTGGGTTGCGGCGAACGACGGAAACATCACCATTCGGTTGGACAATGGGTGCGTCCTGTGCACGCCGACGGGCGTCAGCAAGGGCATGATGCAACCGGACGACCTGATCATTTGCGACATGAACGGCAACAAGCTCCAGGGCCAGAAGGAGCGGACGTCCGAGATCGCCATGCACCTGCTGATCTACAACATGCGGCCGGACATTCACGCCGTGGTGCACGCGCATCCGCCGGTGGCCACGGGTTTCGCGACCGCCGGACGCGCGTTGAACCAGGCGCTGCTGCCGGAGGTGATCATCGGGCTGGGCTGCGTGCCGCTGGCCGGGTACGGGCTTCCCGGAACGCCGGCGCTGACGGATCCGATGCTCCCGCTGATTCCCAAGTACGATGCGCTGCTGATGGCCAATCACGGCGCGGTCTGTTACGGTCCGGATGTCCACCGCGCGTTCTTCAAGATGGAGACGGTCGAGCACTACGCTCGCATTTCGCTGGTCGCGGAACTGCTCGGCGGCGCAACCGTTTTGCCGCGCACCGAGGTGACGAAGTTGCTCGACTCGCGCACCCGCTATGGCGTGAAGGCGCCGTCGAGCGGGGAGGCCGGGTGCCCTGTGGCCGCCGAGGACGTGACGGGGGGCGGCGAACGATTCCTCGTAACCCGCGACGAGCTGGTGAGCCTGGTGAACGCGGCATTGCAAGGAAGAAGTCTGGTATAAGGCGTTCTTTTCATAGCGGTCTGGAGGTTTGATGGGCGAAGCGTTAGGCATGATTGAAACGCGCGGGCTGGTGGCCATGATCGAGGCGTCCGACGCGATGGTGAAAGCGGCCAAAGTGACGCTGGTCGGCTGGCAGAAGATCGGTTCGGGGTACGTCACGGCGCTGGTTCGGGGCGACGTCGCCGCCGTCCGCGCCGCCACCGACGCGGGAGCGGCCGCCGCCCGCCGCGTCGGCGAGTTGATTGCCGTTCACGTGATTCCGCGCCCGCATCCCAGTCTCGAGGATGTACTGCCGATCGGAAAGTCTCAGAACAGTAATGGGTAGTTCGCAGGGCAAGGGCCGGGCACGCCTGGTCGAAAGGTTCCCGGCATGATACTCGCCCGCGTCGTCGGCAGCGTCGTGGCGACCCGCAAGGACCCGCGCCTGGAAGGGAAGAAACTGCTGATCCTTCGGCCGGTCTCCCCAAAAGGCGAGGAACAGCCCGGCTACGTCATAGCCGTCGACACCGTCAGCGCCGGCTATCGCGAAACCGTCATCGCCGTGTCGGGAAGTTCGGCCCGGATGGCGGATGGGTGCAAGGACCGGCCGGTGGACACCGCCATCATCGGCATCGTGGACAGCCTGAGTCTCGATGAACCATAGCCGGGAGTTCCTGTGGGTTTGCCGGCGCAAGAGTCCACACGAGTGTGGACTCGGCACGCTGAGAGCGTGCGCCACGACGGCAGGTGAGCGCGTTGCAACTCGGTAGAGTCATAGGCCGCGTCTGGTCCACGGTGAAAGACGCCAGCCTGCAGAACCAGCGGCTTCTGCTGGTACAGCCCTGCAACGCGAGCGGGGCGGCCTCCGGCCGGCCGATCGTCTGCACCGACGCGACCGGTTCCGCCGGGGCCGGCGAGTTGATCTACTGGTGCCGCGGGCGAGAAGCAAGCTTCGCGTTCGCGCCCCTCGAAGTGGTCGCCGACAACACGGTGGTCGGCATCGTGGATGAACTTCACGTACCTCCCCGCGACGCCGAGGAATGAGGAAGCGATGCTGCTGGCGCGCGTTATCGGCGAAGTGGTGGCGACGGTGAAACACCCCACGCACGAGGAACGGAAGGCTCTCCTGGTTCAGCCCGTTACGCTGGACGGCGCCGACTATGGGCCGACGCTGGTCTCCCTGGACTCGGTTGACGCGGGCGTCGGCGACCTGGTGCTGGTCACGGCGGAAGGATACAGCGCAATGACAAGCGTCGGGAGAGGCACGCAAGCGCCGATCGACTCAGCCGTGATCGGCGTGGTGGACCGCGTGGACCTGCTTCCTGGTTCGCCGCGGTAACCCGTAGAGGAGCAGCTTCGCCGACAGGCCCACCATAATCGCCAATTTGACCGCCTCAATCGCGGAGTAGGCGTTGTGATAGCGGCCCATTTCCGCCCGGCTCAGAATCGCCGCGTCCTCCGCGCTGAAATCGGCGGCGCGCCCCGCCCGTTCAATCCGCGGCGTGATGAACCAATGCTGCGCCGCCACCAGCGCCAACAACAATGCGGCGAGAGTTAATGAGACCCGCTTGGGCTTGAACGCAACGCAGAGCAGGACCCCGGCGCCGACGCCCAATTGGGCCAGTTCCCAGCCACTGAAGTGCGCCCGGTTGAACTCGGCGGCGGAAAATCGGAGCAGCCAACGAGCCGAGTCGGCCGGGAGCGACTCCAGACGTTTTCTCACGGCCGGATCCTGATAGCCCAGAACCCGGTTCGCGGCGCGGAACGACCCGACGGCTGATACCGCCATGAACACGCTGCCTGCCAGCCATGCGCCGAGCAACAGCGCAGCCAGCCTCCGGGTATGCATCAACGACTTAGTGTAGAACTGCCGCCGAAAATATATGGGAAAATTGACCCATGTTCCGCTTTGGCAAGCAGGCGCTGACCCGGCGCTCGATGTTCGCCGGCGCGATGGCCGCCCCGCTCCTTGGACAGGAATCACCGCCTGCGGTGAGGCTCGGGCGCAAGGTGCGAATCGCGCTTATCGGGCTGGAGGGGCACACCGGGGAGATCCTGGGGCCTCTGGCGCGCCTGCCGGATGTGAGCCTGGTAGCGGTCGCGGACCCCGACGAGAAGGGCCTCGTTCGGGCCATGAGCCGGCCTCCGATGCGGGGCGCCCGCTCCTACGCCGATTACCGGCGTCTGCTGGAGCGCGAGGAACTCGATGTCGCCGGCGTCTGCGGACCAAACGGCGGCCGGGCCGCGGTGATTCTGGATTGTCTCGACCGTAACCTCCACGTTGCGGCCGAAAAGCCCATTGCCCTCAATCGTGAAGAATTGCGGAGCATTCGCGAGAAGCTCGAGGCGCGAAACCTCCGGATGACCATGCTGCTGCCGATGCGATTCTCGAGTCCGTACCTGGCCTTGCGCCGCATCGTCGAAAGCGGCGAAATCGGCGAGGTCCTTCAAATCGCTTCCCAGAAGTCCTACAAAGCCGGCGAACGCCCGGAATGGATGCGCAACCACGCCACCTACGGAGGCACCATTCCGTGGATCGGCATCCACATGATCGACCTGATGCGGTGGACCAGCGGCCGGGAATTCAAAGAGGCTTTCTCGCTGAAAGCGCACATCGGATTTCCCGAACTCGGCGACATGGAAAACGTGACGGGAAGCCTGTTTCAGCTCGACAACGGCGGCATCGCGATGCTGCGCATGGACTACCTCCGGCCCGAAACCGCGGCTTCTCACGGAGACGACCGCCTCCGGCTGGCGGGAACGCTCGGGGTGGCCGAGTACCAGGCGGCGACCGGGGTTACGGTACTGGCAGCCAAATCGGCGCCCCGCCAGGTTACGTCGCTCCCGGCCGAGCAGTCCCTGTTTGTGGACTTCCTGGAGTCCGTCTACAAAGGCAAGACGCCCGCGATCCCGCACGGCGACATCTATCGGGTGAGCGAGATCACGCTGGCCGCCGAGGAGTCCGCGGTCGCGCATCGCGCGATCAAAATCTAGCGGGTCGGAAAATTCCGTATACCCAAGAAAAAGAAGGATTTATTAGGCGTGCGCGCCACGCGCGGACTGGACGGCCGAAAACCCACGCGAGGCCGGTCACAAGCAATATTCAATCTATAAATCGTTTGTTTTCAAGCACTTATGAAAATCAGCCGCCCGGTCGCTTGGTCCTCGTGGAGTATTCTTAAAGTGCAGACCGGCTTACTAGCCGCCTAGCACTGAGGAGACTATGAATCGCGAACCTATCGTGATTTGGCCTGATCTTCCTCTGTGGTAATTGAAACGAAA
The DNA here is from genome assembly GCA_026129905.1 of Bryobacteraceae bacterium. GTDB lineage: Bacteria > Acidobacteriota > Terriglobia > Bryobacterales > Bryobacteraceae > JAHCHE01. Next base: position 9,726 of record JAHCHE010000056.1, read on the forward strand.
AACCCGTGCGTTACACAGGCGCACCCATCCTGCTTGAACCAATCAATTGGATGCCACGTTCACGGCAAGTTCTGGTATGATTCTTAGGAGTACCTCTGCTATAGGGTACTCCTAAGAACGCCAGACATACGTTCCTGCCCAGATCCAAATTCTTAGACCACGCTCTCATGCGAGCTATTGCAGTCGCGGCGGGCGTCGCGTTGCTGATTCCAACCGTCGGGTCAGTGATTCGTTCCACAACCAGGAACATCGACGCTCTGATTCCCACTGGCGCAGGCCAGCTAAGCCCTCTCCGCGTCGACGAACTCCGAGCTCTTAATAAGGAAGCGCGAAAGCTGGCCGAAACGGGCCAATACATTCAGGCCGCGAAGCTGTTCGAACAGGGCTACCGGGATTCTTTTGCGGCCGGGAATACTCGGTTCGCCGTGTCCTTTCTCACGAGCCTGGCGAATTGCCGCCAGTTCCTATACCAGTTCCGGCCGGCCATGGAAGCGTACCTGGAAGCGCGGAAGCTTGCGGCCGCCAGCGGCGACCGGCGGATGGCGGCGATCCTCTCCACCAATCTCGCCTCGCTTTACGTTCAGCAGGGCGCCTTTCGAGAAGCCGAAGAAGCGTTGGATACGGCGATGGAGGGGGAGCGCCACAGCGGCCCTCAGCCAGCTAACCTCGCCCGTATGCTGCTGCTGCGCGCCTCGCTGATGCTGGAAAAGGGGGATGCGGAGGCGGCCATATCGCTTTGCCGCGAGGCGCTGAACGCCGCCGAGCTGGAGGACGACCGATCCACGCAAGTAACGGCTCTCGACTGGCTTGGCGAAGCGTACCTGGCGCAAGACCGGCTCGCCGCTGCCGAAGACGCCATGGCCCGGTCCTTCCGGCTTCACCGGCTGCTTGAAGGACGGGTATCGGCGTTTTCTTACGGCCGGCTGTCGATGCTCCGACTCGCCCAAGGCAACCTGCCGTCCGCCGCCGATTTCATCGAGAAGGCGTTCGTCGCCGCGCGAGAGTCGGAAAGCACTCCGATGGTCTGGTTCCTGCTGCACATCCGGGCCAAGGTGCTGCTGGCGCAAGGCCGGCTTGAAGAAGCGCTGAGCGACCTCGAACTGGCGATGCGCAATGCTCGGGAGTTGCGCGTGGCGCTCCTGCCGGCCGAATCGATCCGCGTCGGCTTCGGCGTCGACGTTCAGCAACTGCACGAGTTGTATGTCGAAGCCGCCGGCCGCCTCTATTTCGCCACCGGACGGGAGGAGTTGGCCCGCAAGGCGTTCGAGGCCGCGGAGCAGAACCGGGCGCTTGGCTTGCGCGAATCCCTGCGGGACTCCGATCGCATCCGGAGCCGTCTTGCGCCGGAATACTGGGAGGCGTTAAAGCGGCTGACGGAAGCCGAGAATCAACTGTTCCGCGCCGAAGACGCAGCCTTGCGCCGCTCCACGCAGCGGCTGCGCCGGCAGTTGACGGAACTGGAAATCGATGCCGGCTTTCGGACGCCGGCGGACGAAACACTCGGCTTCCTGACCATGCCCGTGACGCTCACCGATGTCCAGCGCGCCCTTCGTCCGGACGAAACGCTGTTCAGTTTCCTGCTGGGGGAGCGGGGCTCGTATGTGTTTGCGGTCACGCGGCAACGGCTGGCGCTCCGCCGGATCGAGGACCGCGAGCCGCTGCGGCGAACGGTTCACGAGCACCGAGAGGCAATCCAGGCGGGCGAGCCGGCGCGGATCGCCGCCGCCGGCCGCCGGCTGTACGAGATGACGTTCGGCAGGGTTGGCCCGGAGTTTCTCCGCAATCCGGACTGGCTGTTGCTGCTGGACGGCCCCCTGTTTGAAGCGCCGCTCGCGGGTCTTGCCGCAAGCGCCGAGCCGGTGGAGTACGTCGTCGAGCGGCATAGCCTGCGCGTGCTGCCCGCCGCGGGAATCCTGCTTGGGCCCAGGAAAGAGCAGTGGTCGGGTCCGCTGCTGGCCGTGAGCGATCCGGTCTACAACACGGCCGACCCTCGATGGGGCTCGCGGCGCGGCGGCTGGTCCCCGACGGCGCTGTTCCGCAACTGGATCGGTGGGAGCGATGATGGACCGCAGTTCGCGCGGCTGGCCGGCAGCGCGCACGAGGCCGAGGCGTGCGCCAGGGCCTATGACGATTCGTCCGGGACCGCCCTGCAACTGGCGGGTCTACGCGCGACGACAAGGGACTTCCAGGCCCTATTGGGTCAAACGCCGGCCGTCATCCATCTGGCCACACACGTCGTGCCGTCTCCGCGCAACCCGAACGTCGGCAATGTCGCGTTCAGCTTGACGCCCGCCGGCGGTCCGGAACTGTTGGGAACCGATGCCATCTCGTCGCTCGAAGTGCGAAGCGGGCTGATCGTTATGTCCGGTTGCAGTTCCGGCGCGGGGGAATTGCTGCCGGCCGAAGGCTTGTGGGGGCTGACGCGCGCCTGGATGCGCGCCGGAGCGCAGAATGTCGCCGCCACGCTCTGGCCTACACTGGATACATCGGGGGATCTGTTGCAGTCGTTTTACCGCCACCTGGGAAGCGCGAGCGCCGAGGGCTTCGCGGTTCACCCGGCCAAGGCTCTTCAACTGGCTCAGCTTGAGATGCTGCGCTCTGGAACATGGCGCGCGGAACCCAGGCATTGGGCAAACTATGTCGTTTACGGTAAGCACTGATGGAGTACTAACGCTGGTTCCGAGCGAGAGTATGGCACGGGACGCCGCTCCCAATCATATTAAACCGACGAGAGAGCCGGAACGTCCGGCTTCCGGGAAGCCCGCGGCCGGCGACGCCACGCCATCGGCCGCCGCGCCCGACTACTCGCAATGGTCGATTCTGGTGGACCGCATCCGCCGCGGCGAGGATCGCGGCATGACGGAGCTCTACTCCCTGTTCTCCAAAGGCGTCCGCTTTCAGCTCTGCCGCCAATTGGGTCCGCAAGAACTTGACGACAAGGTCCACGATACGTTTCTCATCGTCGTGCAGGCGATCCGGCGCGGCGAACTTCGAGAACCCGAACGCCTCATGGGCTTCGTCCGCACGGTGGTAAAACGGCAGGTGGCGGCGCACATCGACTCGGCGGTTCACCGCCGCAAGGAACAAGCCGACCTCGATACAGGCATTCCGGTCGCGGACGAGCGGGCGAGTCCCGAGGAGCGCGCCATTGCCCGCCAGAAGATCGAGATCATGCGGGACATTCTACAGAACATCTCCAGGCGGGACCGGGAAATTCTCACGCGCTTCTACCTGCGCGAACAGTCCCAGGAACAAATCTGCGATGAGATGCAATTGACGGAAACGCAATTCCGTCTTCTGAAGTCCCGCGCCAAGGCGCGATTCGGCGAACTTGGCAAGAAGCGGCTAAACAAGCGTCCGCTGACCCGCTTTTTCATGAGAGGTTCCACGGACGACCGGCACTAGCAGGTTGGAGGGCGACGCTGGGCGCGGCATCGGCCGCTGGATCAGGGGCCGAACCGGGCGCGCGTCGTGGTAATGTGATGGCTACGACACATCGGGCGCATCCGAACGACAACGACATAGAACTTTTCTCGCTAGGTCGACTTTCGGAAGAAGCTGCCGCTCCCATCGAGGAGCACCTCTTGCTCTGTGAATCCTGCCGCCAGCGGGTGGACGAAGCCGACGAATTCGTCTCGACGATGCGGGCCGCGCTGCGTCTGCAGCAGGTCCGATCCGCTGCCCAGGAACGGACGCCGTTTTGGCGCCGCTGGTTTGGCGTTCCCGCGCCGGTCTGGGCCGGCGCGCTGGCAGCGGTCGCGCTCGTGGCGGTTCTTGCTCCATGGCCGCAATCGTCGCCTGCGCCGTTCGCCGTTCAACTGGAGACCTACCGCGGGGCCGGAACGCCGGCTGCGGCCCAGGCGCCCGCGGGCCGGCCGATCGTGCTTGAGGTCGACGCCAAGGGTCTTCCGCCCGCCCCCGCCTACCGGATCGAACTGGCCAATGCCCAGGGCGCCCGCGTATGGGAATCCGTCGTCGAACTCGAGGGTGAAACGTTGAACGTCGGCGTGGACCGGTCTCTTGGTTCCGGCCAGTACTGGGTGCGCATCTATCGGGACGAAGCCCCCGAAGGCGGCGAGTTGCTTCGCGAATTCTCCTTGCGGATCGACTGAAATCTCCGGGCGGCCCGTCGCTCCGACGCTCAGGTCGGCAATCCGTACTTGCGGGTCAGGTCCGCGTCCTCCGCAATTTCGTCTTCAAACACGGGGTACATGCCCACGATGGCGGCATCGCCGGGTTTGATGCTCGAATAAGCGTACTGGAAGCAGCGCGCCAGCGATTCCTTGCTTTCGCTCAGGCGGCCCGCCGCCAGGATCTTGAACGCCAGGCATGGCTTCGAAATCTGCCGGATCCGCTGGACCATCCGGGGCGGGTCCGACGCGACGAAGGCTTCTCCGAGCACCACCTCGCCGCCCAACATCTTCCTGAGTTCCTCGTCGGTGCGGGTCATGTTGTACATGCAGGCCATGTACAGGTCGGTCTCCCACCCGGCGTCTTCCATCCGCGCGAGGTAGTCCGGATTGTGCGTGGAAACCCCCGCCATGACGCCGGCGTCGTGCACCTGCTTGATGTAGTCGTGCACCTTTTCCGGCTGGCCGGCCCGAAACGCGGGGTCCGTCACGCTGCCGTGATGGACGATGGCGATGGGCTTCAACTCCAGAATCTCGTTCATCGCGCCGTGCCGGGGCGACGTGAGGCAAATGAACTGAACCTTCGACCCGCGCTCCCGCGCGCCGAGAATGCCTTCGCGGACGGATTTCGAATAGGACGACTGGAAGGTGGTGATCCCCTCGGCCTCGCACCGGAGCAGGAACTCCGATATGCGTTGCGGGGTGAAATATTCCACCATGTGCCGCGACAGTTTCGCCGAGGAGTGCGAGAAGCCGCGCATCGTGTTTCCCCCGGCGATGAGGCGCGAGACCTGCTTGCCGCCGATGCGCACCGCCGGCAAGTCTTTCTTCTGCGCCGCGCGCGCTCCCGCGGCCAATCCGCCGCCCGCGAGTCCCTGTAAGAACACCCTTCGCCCAGCCGTGGGTCCGGCCATTTGGTTCACTCCCTTCGTTTACTTTTTTATCATTTTCGGACCCGTAACTCAACGAAGGCCCGCGGCCGGCTCAGGGAATTACCGGCAGCAGGACGTGCGAAGGATACTGCGCGGAGTGGTGGATCGACTGGCGCGCCACCCGGACCGAGGACCCGGTTCCGAATGGCTCCCCGGTGTTCGGGTTCCGGTCGAATTGCGGAAAGTGGCTGCTGGTGATGTCGACGCGAATCCGGTGCCCCTTCAGGAAAACGTTGCTCGTGCCCACCATGTCGATCGAAAACTCGTAGACCTTTCCGGGCTCGAGCGGCTTCGGCGCGCTCAGACTTTCCCGGTATCGCGCGCGGACGATGCCCTCGGCGACATTGATGGCCCGGCCGTCGGGAAAGACGTCCACCAGTTTCGCGACGAAATCCGTATCGGGGGCGTCCGACGATGCGTAGAGGACGACCTTCAGCGGCCCCGTGACCTCCACCTCGTCGGCCAGTATGTCGGATGCGTAAACAAGGACGTCGCGCCGGCTTGACACCGGGCGCTGGTCCATTGGACCCGCCGGCGTCGGCGTGCCGCAGCAGTTGTTGCCGCCCGTGCTCGGGACGGGGTTGTCGGGATCGTAGCTATAGGAATCGGTCGCCTTTCCGGCCGGCGATTCCCACGACAGGCGGCCGTCGCCGCGGTCGGTGTTGGCGCGGCCGCCGCTCGACAGGTACATCTTGCGATACTCGGTCCGGGCCAGCGGATACTCGTTTTCCTGCCGCCAGACGTTCTTGCCCATGACGTACAACGTGACGGGCGGTTCGCGGTCCAGACCGTTGTCGAGTCCTTTCAACGTGCGATCGAACCAGCGCAACTCCGCCGCTTCGGTATCCGCGTGCGCGTGGACGCCGAAATCGATGTCGCCCGTCTTCTGGGAGGAACCGTGGCCCCAGGGCCCGATCAGCATCCGGCTTTGTTTACGCGCCGCCTCCGTCTTGCCATGCCGGCTCATCCCGGCGTAACCGCGCAGCGTCCCCTGACTGAAGATGTCGAACCACCCGCCGATGGTGAAAACAGGAACCGAGATGCGGTCGAAGACCTCTTCGGCGTTCAGCTTCTTCCAATACTCGTCATAGTCCGGGTGCTGAATCCAGTCCTGGTAGAACTGCGCGCGCCGCCCCACCAATTCCTGCATCCCCAGCAGCGGCAGATGCCAGAGCACCCGGTCGTAGCTGATGCCTTCCGGCCCGCCCGCCACCGTGTGCGGACCGGTGTTCTGCATGATGCGCGATTCCTGCCGGACGGGCCCCCAGCCGAAGTTGAACGACAGGCGCCAACCGCCGTTCAGCGTGATCCAGTCGTGATACAGGCTGGTGGCGGCCACCCGAGGCGCCACGGCGACCAGGTGCGGCGGATTGGCCATCGCCGCCCGCCACTGCACGTGCCCCAGGTAGGAGCCGCCTTCCATCCCGACCTTGCCGTTGGACCACGGCTGCTTCGCCGCCCACTCCACCGTGTCGTACCCGTCTTCGATATCGTCGCGAAACGGCTCCCATTTCCCTTCCGACTCGTGGCGTCCACGGACGTCCTGAAAAACGTAAACATAGCCCCGCCGCGAGAAAAACAGGGCCGCTTCGTACGCGCTCGGATACCTCTCGGTGCTGTACGGCGTCCGCGACACCAGCACCGGATACTTGCCGGGCTTGGCCGGCCGGTAGACGTCGGCAAAGAGTTTCACGCCGTCGCGCATCGGGACGGGGACGAGATTCTCCATCACGATGTCGTTCGTCGGCGGGTAGCTTGCGGGAAAAGTCACCTCGGTCCGCTGCCCCTGCGCGGCGGCCGGCAACACGAGCAAGAGCGTAAGCGCTCCCAGTTTCATAGCCCGGCAGCGTACCAGATTGCAGCGCCCGGCGGCAACCTCGGAGCGCCGTCAACGGTCATCGGCCGTTCCTCTAAAGCCATTCCTCCAGGCCGCCGATCTCCAAAGGGGGGACGAAAGCACAAACGTGTGGCGTGGCCTCCGGCGCATTCTGTTGACCGTGTTCTTATGCGGCCTCCTCTGCGCGACCCTGGTCCGGTTCGCCCCTGGGTTTTCGGCTGACGAGGCGTTGCTCGACGTGCGCCGGGGCGAAGAGAGCCTCCAGCGTCTCCGCGAGGCGCGCGCCAGGGAAGAAAATATCGCGTCCTTCTACGCGAACTTTCTGCTCGAGTACCTAAAAGGAAATTTGGGTGAATCCCGCCTGTTTGAGCGGCCCGTGACCGAACTGTTCGCGCAGCGGATTCCGACGACGGCGCGCGGGGTGTCGCTGGGGCTGTTCGCGGGCTGGGCCGCGGCCCTGGGCGCCGGGTTGATTGCGGTTCGATGGAAAAGCGCGGTCGCGGAGCTTGGGACGCGCGCCGGGGCCATGATCCTACAGTGCATTCCGGCGGCGGTGCTCGGACTTCTCTTGCTGGCGGCGGGCGGAAGGGGTTGGCAGGTCTGCGGGTTCGCGGTAGCTCTGGCGCTGTACCCCCGCATCGTCCAATACGTGCTCGGACTCCTCGGACAGGGCTACGCGCTCCCCCATGTCGTCACCGCGCGGGCCAAGGGCGCCGGCGAGTGGCGGGTCCTTCTGCGACACGTCCTGCCCGTCACCTGGCCGCAATTGCTTTCGCTCGCCGGCGTCAGCGTGAGTATGGCGCTCAGCGCGGCGATTCCGCTCGAGATGATCCTGGACGTGCCCGGCCTGGGACAACTGGCCTGGCAGGCGGCCCTTGGAAGGGACTTGACGCTGCTGGTGAACGTCACGCTGCTGATGAGCGTCGCGATCGCCTGCGCCAACATGCTGGCTGCCTGGCGAGCCTCCCGGTCTCCGGCGGGGAGCGCCGGGCCGTGAGACGCCTCGCCGTCAGGGGCGCGCGAGGGCTGGCCTGGGCCTTCCTTGCGGTCCTCTTTATTTCGAGCCTTGGCGCCGGCTGGCTCGCTCCCGCGCCGCCGGAGAAGCAGTTTCGGGAGGCGCCTAACTCCCCGCCCTCGCGGGCGTTCCTGTTGGGAACGGACGATCTGGGTCGAGACCGGTTTTCGCGGCTTCTGCACGGCGGGCGAATCTCGCTCCTGCTGGCGCCCTCGGCCGCGCTGCTGGCGGTGGCGTGCGCCGCCCTCGTCGGAGGAATGGCCGCGTTCGGTGGCCGCCGGGTCGCCGGGCTTCTCACCGGGGCCACCGACCTCACGCTGTCGTTGCCGTGGCTGCTGCTGTTGATCGGCGTCCGGGCGGCGCTGCCGCTCGACGTCTCGCCGCCCGTGTCGGTAGGCATCACGTTCGCCATTCTCGGCCTGCTGGGATGGGCGGCGCCGGCGCGCGTGGTCCAGACGGGCGTGGCCGGGATTCTGTCGTCGAACTATGTGCTCGCCGCCCGTTGCCGGGGGCTGAGCTGGACCCGGATTATGGTCCGCCACGTGTTGCCGAACACCAGGCCGGTGCTTGCCGCGCAGTTCTGGTCCTCGGTCCCGGTGTTCATCCTGGCCGAGGCCAACCTGGGACTGCTGGGGCTTGGCGTCACGGAACCGATGCCGAGTTGGGGCACGCTGCTCCGGGAACTGGAGAGCTGCCTGACGAGCGGCCAGCCGGTGCTGGCGCAGTACTGGTTGTTCGCCCCGGCCCTCGTCATCCTTTTTGCCGTACTGAGCCTGGTGGTGGTGTTTCCTTCGGAGGTGAATTCATGAGCTTTCGCGCGCGCGTCGCCGCCGCCGTCTTCCTGGCGTTTGCCGCCGTGTTGCCGGCGGCGGCGCAACCAGCCCCGGGCGGGCAGCTTCGCCTGGCGATCCAGGCGGAGCCGAAATCCCTTGACCCGCTGCTGGCCGCCGATGAGCCGTCGGAGTTGGTCCGCCATTTGACCGGGGGCGTGCTGGTTCGGCTGAACCGGCAGACGCAGGCGTTGGAGCCGGAACTGGCCGTCAAATGGAGCGCCGCCGCAGCCGGGCGCAAGCTGCGCTTCGAATTGCGCCAGGGCGTGACGTTTTCCGACGGTTCGCCGTTCTCCGCGCGGGACGTCTGCCACACCTTTCAGCGCGTGATGGATCCGAAGATCGATTCGCCGGCCTCCGAGCCGTTCCGGTCGGTGAAAGGCGGCATCGCCTGTTCGCCGGACGGAAACCACGCCGTGAACCTGAGCTTGGGAGAGCCGCTGGCCGGGGTTGAGCGTCTGCTCGACGACATCGCGATGCAGTCCGCCTCGGGGAACGCGCGCGCTGTGCTCGGGCCTTTCACTGTGGCGGAGCATCGCGCGGGCTCGCACCTGCTGCTCACGCGGAACACGAACTACTGGAAGAAGGACGAGCGCGGCGTCCGCCTCCCGTACCTCGACGGCATCCGCATGGAACTCCAGCGCAACCGTGAGTTCGAGCTGATGCGGTTCCGGCGCGGCGAACTCGAGTTGGTCAACAACCTCGAGCCGGAACTGTTCGACCGCTTGAAGCGCGAAGCGCCCGCCGCGGCGCGGGATCTCGGGCCTTCGCTCGATAGCGAGCAGCTTTGGTTCAACCAGTCGCCGCGCGGGCCGCTGCCGGCTCACAAGCGCGCCTGGTTCACGTCGGGCGAATTCCGGCGCGCGGTATCGGAGGCGATCCGCCGTGCGGACCTGGCGCGGATCGTCTATCGCGGGCACGCGACTCCGGGCGTGGGGCCGACATCGCCCGCCAACCAGTTCTGGTTCAACGCGGCGCTGAAGCCCCCCGCGGGCGATCCGAAGGAAGCGCTCGCCCGCCTCGCGCGCGCCGGATTCCGGCTGGAAGGCAAGGTCCTCCGCGACCGCGGCGGCAATCCGGTGGAGTTTTCGGTCATCACCAATGCCGGCAATAAGAGCCGGGAGCGCATGGCGGCGCTGATTCAGCAGGATCTCGCCGAAATCGGAATCCGGGTGAGCCTCGCGCCGATGGATTTTCCGTCCTTGATCGAGCGAATTACCAGGACTTTCGATTACGACGCGTGCCTGCTCGGCCTTATCTTCTCCGACCTCGATCCGATGGGGCAGATGAGCATCTGGCTGAGTTCCGGCCCGCAGCATCAATGGAACCCGGAACAGAAAGCTCCCGCGACCGAATGGGAAGCCGAGATCGACCGGTTAATGCGCGCGCAGGCCGCCGAGCCGGACCGGCAGAAGCGCAAACAGGCCTTCGATCGCGTGCAGCAGATTGTGGCCGAGCAGGCGCCGTTCATCTACCTGGTTTATCGGAACGCCCTGGTGGCGGCCTCGCCCGCGCTGGGCAACGCGGCGCCTGTGATTCTGCGGCCCCAGACGTTGTGGAACGCCGACCGGCTGTACATGAAGGCCCCGGCGCAGGTGTCGCAGCGATGACGGCGGAATCCGGCGAGCTGTTGCGCGCGCGCGTCAGCGTCGATTACGAGGGGCGGGGCGCGGTGCTCCGGGACCTCGATCTGCGCGTCGCCCCGGGCGAGATCGTCGGCCTCGCCGGCCAGAGCGGCTCCGGCAAGAGCACGCTCGCGCTCGCCCTGATGGGTTTGCTGGATCCGCGCCGCGCCGCGGTGCGCGGGGCCATTCATTTCCGCGGCCGCGACCTGCTGACCTTGCCGGAACGAGAGTTCCGGTCCCTGCGGGGCAAAGAAATCGCCTTTGTGCTGCAAAGCGCGCTGGCCTCGCTCAATCCCGCGATGCGCATCGGCGCGCAGTTGCGGGAGGCCTGGGAGGTCCACCGCGGGCGCGGCGGGGACTGGAAGGCCGAAGCCGGGGCGGCGCTCGAAGCGGTGAGCTTGCCGCGAGACGACGCCTTCTTCCGCCGGTTCCCGAAGGACCTGAGCGTCGGGATGGCGCAGCGGGTTCTCATCGCGATGGCCGTGCTCCACCGCCCCGCGCTGCTGATCGCCGACGAGCCTACCAGCGCCTTGGACGTGATCACGCAAGCCGAGATCCTCAAGCTGTTCCGCGGGTTGAACGCCGCGTACGGAACGGCCGTGCTGTTCATCACGCACGACCTGCCTTCGGCCGCGAGCCTGTGTCATCGGATCGCGGTGCTGCACGAGGGCCGCATCGTGGAAACCGCCGCGGCGCCGGAGATCTTCGAGCGCCCTCGGCATCCGTACACCAAGCGGCTCATCGAGGCGCTCCCGCGCTGGGAGCCAGCGCCTGCTTAGGACCGTCGCGATGCGGAACCGGCGGCGCGGCAGAGCCGTGGCCGCCTGCGCGTCCACTACGGAGATGGCGGTCATGTTCACGATGTCGCTGACTTCATCGCCCCGTTGCGGCGCGTGGACGGGGCCTGCCCCAAGAACCGATCTCGTCCGGCGTTTATCAGGCTACGGCGCCTGAAATACCGCCGCGAGCAAGTAGGAACCGCGTCTGCAGGTGCGGGGTGGGCGCAAAAGTGGACCCAGATGGCTGCTACTCGTTCAATGAGGCCATGACGCTGGTGGCGGCACACCTACCTGAAGCACACCGGCCGCGCCGGGCTGGCCCTCGCCTCTTGCAGCAGGGATGGACGGATTTCGTAGGGGCTTGCAGCGCAGCAAAGAAGCCGCTAATTGACGGCCACCTCACTTGGGCGCTGTTTCTGCCATGGCAGCGGCCGTTCTTGCGCGACGGGATAATCGAAACCTACTTTTCGTCCCATGTGAGCTTCGCGCTGGGGTAGAACAGGGATATGGGGTTGTCACCGGATTCGGAATCTGCGAGCGCGCGTCTGACTTGATTTGCGACCTCTGCCGTATATGTCTGCAACTTCGGGTAGAGTGTATATGGGTTTCTAGTTTCAATCGGAATCGTTCTGTACTGGTTCAGATCGAATGGAATCCTGTCAATGGTTCGCTTGATCTGAACTGTCGGAAGCCGCGTTGTGTGGCGGAGACAAAGCTCGTAAAAGACGTTTGGATTGTGAAACGAGAGATCGGCAATCACGAGACGCGAATTCAAAATAAGCTCGATGACTTGCTTTCCGATCATACCGGGCTTTCCTATCTGGTCAGCCCGCACCAGCTTGAGATCGAATTCCTTTAAAGCCGGTTCGATGACGAACGTCATCATGAAATCCGAGTGCTGGCGTTCTTCAGAATTCTCCTCGCCAATCGGCGTGATGTAAAAACAGGTCTTGGCAAAATCCCCGGAAACATCCGTCGAAGCAGTGGCTGTCGGGCTAATGGCAGCTTTCGGTCCTGCGGAGATGTCCGCCATCTCGGCCGATTCCTCAGCTTGCTGTTGGACGAGTTGTGGCGCCTCCTCCAGAGCTTGCTCGATGGGAACGAGACGTTCCGCACCAGCTATAGTCCGGAGCAGGCCAAGAAACGTGGCGTTCAGGATGAAGGTATCGATGCATTCCGGCTTCTCATCGTCTTCAACTTTCGCCTCGGTGAGGTAGTCCGCCATTACCTCCTTGACAGGCATCTTTCCGCCCCGCAGCTTCTCGTACAGGAAGTTGAAAGGTTGTTGGTTCTTGATGGCCAGATCGAAGCGCACTTCCAGTTTCTTAGTCGGTGCTACTTCATCGCTGGTCGCGTCGCTACCCTCGGAGGTGAGTTCCAGGTATTCAGATGCGTAGCTGCCACGGGTCATACCATATTGGCCCGAAGCGGTCACTAACCTTCGTGTTTCCGTACTGTCCGGAGATCTGTCGAGCTTCTCGAACAATGTGAGCCTGCGGACCTTTTGGCCGGAGGCGAATTTCTGGATTGCCTCCGGAAGGACTAGGGCTTCTTCAAAAGTGAGCGCGGGGAACTTCCGCTCTTTGCGTTGCCTGCGGGCGGCCTTCGGAGCAGCACCGTCCTTGGCCTCTGCTTTAGAAAGCGATCTTTTGGCAGCCATGGTATTTCCGTTCACAATTGTACATTCCCGCGCGTAAATGTTCCAGGACCAATTACGTCAACGGCTGAGGTACGTTGCTACAGTCGCCGCCAGGCCTACAATCAATTCGACCTCTCTCCGCTGCGGCCTGTGGCCCTCTCGAATGTGACGGGCCATCTCGGAAGCATAGCCCCAGGCCTTTGCAATCGATTCATCAAGCGGTTTAGGGATTGTGCCGGGGTACTTCTTGATGACTTCGCCCAAGGTGGCCTTGCCGTCTCCGCAGACATCCCGCGCTACGCATTCCAGCGCACCCATCGCGTGATGAATCGCGCCCGTCAAGTCCGGCTCTGGACGCCGGGACAGATCCGCCAGCGCTTCGTGGATTTCATCGCGTGCTGTGAGGCGTCCCGATCTTTCGAGTGCATCGGCAGCGCCGTAGACGTTGGACTCGAAAGTCTCTGTGCCGCGCGTGACGATCTGGCCATCAGTCATTTGCCAGCCAATGCCCTCGTCAACGAAGAACTCATTGAGGGCGTCCTGGAACCGCTTGGCTCGATCTGCTGCGGCGTTATGGCGGTCGTTTGACCATGGCTTCGATATGCCGTCGTAGACCTTTTCGACAAAATCGTAGAACTTGAACCACTCGCAGGCGTAGACGTGGCCCTCCGCTTCACCCCAGACGTTGGGGTATTCACTCCAGTTGGACGGGTCGGGCCGGACGTGGAGGACAGAGCTGATAGCTTCCCTCAGCGGGTAGGGACCATAGCCCATTTCGACTGCGGTGTCCATTACGAAGTGACGGAGGTTTTCTGGCGCATCTTCCCAGACACTGATCTCCTTCGGCTGGGAACGATAGCCGTAACGCTTCGAGAAAGGTTTCTTTGGGCTGTCCAGGGCCATGAGCGATTCTCCATTCTACCCATGCCCACACAGCGCCACTACAAGAGCCAGCGCCGGGCCTCCGGACGGCCGGAGGCTTGCCCAGCCGGGCGCGCATGGCCCGTTTCTCGAAACGGACGCCTCCGTTTCGCGCCTGGAAAACGGTTTGGCGTTCCGTTTCGAGTGGCAGAAATCGGCGGGTTCTCATCGCGATGGCCGTGCTCCAT
>JAHCHE010000057.1 GCA_026129905.1 Bryobacteraceae bacterium
CCTTCGCGGGAAGAGAGGAATCGGAAGGGGTGTAATACCCGGTATTGTTAAGGCTCTAGAGCCAACTCCGTGAGCGCAGAAGGATCAGGGGCGGGTCTTGCGACCGCCGGAGCCATGGAAAGGCGACACGATGGACCAGGGGGCGGCTGCGGCCCGTTTGCGCCGGCGCCGCTCCTTCTGGGCCTTGCGCTCCATGAGTAGCAATTCCCGGCGGCGCCGCAGCTTGATGCCGGCATCGATGAGCCGCCAGAATTTCAGGAAATAATCGCCCGCGGATACCAGCGCGAAGACCACCACGCCCCATAACCACCAGTTGGCCACCGGCCGGAGCGCCGGCCAGTGCACGCTCAATAGCAGCAGTGAAACGGCGGCGACCTGCGCCACCATTTTCGTTTTGCCGAGTTCGCTAGCCTTGATGGTGAATCCCTCGGCGGCCGCGATGCTGCGCAGGCCGGTGACGGCGAACTCCCGACCAACGATGATGATGGTCATCCAGGCGGGCAGCAGGTGGACCTGCACACAGGAGATGAGCGCCGCCGAAATCAGAAGCTTGTCCGCGATGGGATCGAGCAGCGTGCCCAAGGTGGTGATCTGGCCCCAGCGGCGGGCCAAGTATCCGTCCAGCAGGTCCGTGCAGGCGGCGGCGAGGAAGATCGCCAACGCCAGAAACTCGTTGGTGATCAGCAGCCCGGCGATCCGCACTCGGAGACTCTCCTGGACCAGCACGGCCACCAGCAACGGCACGAAGAAGATTCGCAGAACCGTCAGCAGGTTCGGGAGATTCATCCAGACTTAACAACTATAGCAGGACCACGGCGGAAAACCGAAGCATTTTAGCTGGCGAAGCGCTCCAGACGCTTGCGCAGGGATTCGGGAACGTCCGCTTCGACGACCCAGAAGGGTTCCTCGTACTCTTTGCGGAGGATGCGGGCGCGCTCGTGGAGCAGGCTCAGGTACTTGCCCGCGTCGCCGGGAAAGCGGTAGACGACACGGCTGACGGGATCGGCGGGCAGCAGTTCGTCGATGGAAGCGAGCAACCGCTCGACGCCTTCGCCGGTGCGGGCCGAGACCGCCACCGCCCGGCGGGGCGCGCCCGTTTGATCGGTTCCCTGGCCCGCGCGCGCCAGCAACCGGCTGAGCATGGCCTCCGGCTCGACGCGGTCTCCCACCAGGTCGATCTTGTTCAGGGCGAGCAACTGCGTGATGGCGGCGGCGCCGATCTCGGCAAGCACTTCGATGACGTGGGCGACGTGCTGCTCGGCGTGGGGCGACGAGGCGTCCACGACGTGGATGAGCAGCGCCGCTTCGGTGACCTCTTCGAGGGTGGCGCGGAAAGCTTTCACCAGCGTGGTGGGCAGATTCCGAATGAAGCCCACCGTGTCGCTCACCACGGCCTGGCGCCGGCCGGGTAAGGCGATAAGCCGGACCGTCGGATCGAGCGTTGCGAACATGCGAGCGTCCGCCGTCACCCCGGCGCCGGTCAGCCGGTTAAACAAGGTGGACTTGCCGGCGTTGGTGTAGCCGACCATCGCCAGGGCGGGCAGCGGGATGGAACGCCGCTGCCGCCGCTGCACGCCACGGGCAGCGCGGACGGACTCGAGCTGTTCGTTGATCTTGCGGATGCGCCGGGCGATCTTCCGGCGGTCGGTTTCCAACTGCGTTTCGCCAGGGCCTCGGGTTCCGATGCCGCCGCCGAGACGCGACATCGCAACGCCCCGGCCGGTGAGACGCGGCAGGACGTAGGTGAGCTGCGCCAGTTCCACCTGCAACTGTCCTTCGCGGGTCCGGGCGCGGCGGGCGAAGATGTCGAGGATGAGCTGCGTGCGGTCGATCACTTTGGCGGACAGCGAGGCTTCCAGGTTCCGCTGCTGCGTAGGCGAGAGGTCGCGGTCGAAGATCACGACGTCGGCGTCCAGCGCATCGACACGCCCGGCCAACTCGGTCACTTTGCCGGACCCGATCAGAGTAGCGGCGTCGAACGTCTCGCGCTTCTGGAGCGCGATCTCGGCTGCCTCCGCCCCCGCGCTCTCGGCCAGCGACCGGAGTTCCTCGAGCGATTCCTCCGGAGACTGGGCCGCCGGATTCCGTCCCGATTCACGGGAAAGCGCGACGCCGATAAGGATGGCGCGTTCTCGATCGCGATCCGGCAAGAGGACCTTTCGCGGCGCTAGTGCTGCGCGTGATCGTCGGGATGCCGCGGAGCCGGAGCGCGACCTTCTCCGCCGTAGCCGGAAGGCGCGCCGGCGCCTGGATGACCGGAACGGGAGATCACTACGGTGGAGATCGCGTGCTTGAAGATCAGTTGCTCCTGGTTATTGGTTTCCAGAACCACCGAATATTTGTCGAAGCTCTTGATGCGGCCGGTAAGTTTAACGCCGCTCATAAGATAAACCGTAAGGAACGTCTTCTCACGGCGCGCATTGTTCAGAAAAGCGTCTTGTATATTCTGTGTTGCTTGTGGTGGCTTTTCCATGTTGGTTTCATCCTTGGCGCATGCTCTGGACGGACGCGTTCAGGCATTGCCGCTAGACTCCGGCAACCATGCTTTCCAATTCCGGCCGGCGCAAGCGCATCTCTCTGGGACGGCTCCGGCGACGTTGTGGATCCTCGCCGGCGGGTTCCAGAACAAATTCGTCGACCTGCGCCAGTTCGCGCTCGAGATGGAACGTGGGGAGATGCTTCAGGGCGGGAATCCGGCCGATTCCCTGGGAGGTGACAACACACTCGAGATCCTCAGCGATCCGAAAACGGACATTGACCGAGCGGCGAACCGCAAATCTCTTCAGATCACTCAGGGTCATTGGGACGCGTCTACGTCAGGGTAGCAATTCCGATACCCCGCGGCAACTCAAGCTTCGGCGCACTGGAGGCGGCGGAAACAGTCGACGTCCGCTTCGATGCGCTCGGCGTATTCGGCCGCCTGTCCCGGTCCGTTGTAAAGGGTGGCGAAGCCCGCGAAATCGCTCCGCTGGAGAGCCTGCAACATGGCGGAGGTGGAACCCGGCCCTTTCACGAAATCGAAAAAACCGAGAAGCTGATGGCGGGCGCCCGAACGAAAAGCGTCGAACATTTCTCCTGGGGAATCGTAGCCCAGCCGGGCGAAGTTGAAGCCCATGATCTGGGGCCCGCCCATGCTGATGGAGCGCAAAGCGGCGTGTTCGCTGAACGACCGGGCGAAAGAGAACGCCTTCCACTCGGCGTCCTGGTCGCCGTGAAAGGACTCCCAGGGTCGATCAGGACCGGTGCGGAACTCGTGCTTTTTCCAGGGCTGCCTTGGATCGAAACGAAAGTGAGCGTGAAACGCCGCTTCGTTTTCCGGACCCCACTGACGCAGGAAAACATGGCTTTCGAAGCGCACGATCAACCGGCCGCCGGCGTCAAACGAGCGGCCGCTGGATTCGACGCACAAGACAGCGACCGCCGCGGCGGCGGCGAGACGAAGCTCCTCGGTGACAGGCTGGATCAGGCCACCTTGCTGGTTCCAGACGCGAATCACGAGCCGTTCACGCGCGGTGGCGCCGTTCGCGGGCGCCAGACGCCGGGGTTCCTCGGGCTCCAGCGGGACGCCGAGCAGCGGCGCGCGGTCTTTCAGGAAACCGGACGCGGGATTCGGATCCAGCAGGCGGATGAAGTCGCCATGAACGAAGCCCTCCAGCGCGCCGGCGCGGACGCGGTACCAGCGGCCCGCCAAAGCGAGGATCTCGAGGGTGGTTCCCCTGGGCAGCGAGCCGAGGCGGCGATCGGAAGTGGACGGTCCGGCGCGCAGGTTCAGTTGGGAAGCGGTTACGATTCCGGTGATCATCTGCCTTGTCCGTGAGAAGCTGGGAGGAATTTAGCCACCGATGAACACCGATGAACACCGATATTCTATCGATTTGTTCACCATGGCATGAATACGTAAGCGTGTTGCGAATGCATGTACTCAGGCGGCGTCGAGGCGGGACAGGAAGTCCGTGTCGAGCTTTCCGGCCAGGAAATCCGGATGGGCCAATATTCGCTGGTGCAGCGGAATCGTGGTGTGGATGCCCTCGACGACAAACATTTCGAGGGCGCGGTTCATCCGGCCAATGGCCTCGGTCCGGTCGTGGCCAAAGGCGATCAGCTTGGCCACCAGCGAATCGTAGTACGGCGAGATGACGCCGTCCTGGTAGGCCGCCGTATCCACTCGGATGCCGATGCCGCCGGGGATGTTCAAGCCGGTGATGCGGCCGGGCGAAGGGGTGAACGTCTTCGGGTGCTCGGCGTTGATCCGGCACTCGATGGCATGGCCGTTCAACTGGATGGGGCCGGGGATCACCTCGTGGAGATGGAGCCCGGCGGCCACCAGGATCTGCGCCTTCACGAGATCGATGCCGGTGATGAATTCGGTGACGGGATGCTCCACCTGGATGCGGGCGTTCACCTCGATGAAATGAAGTTCGCCCGTGGCGTCCATCAGGAATTCGACGGTGCCGGCGTTGCTGTAACCGATTTCGGAGAGGGCCGAACGCAGGATCGTGGACATCCGCTCCCGCAGGGACGGCGCCACGGCCGGAGAGGGCGCTTCCTCGACGAGCTTCTGGTGGCGCCGCTGGATAGAACACTCCCGCTCGCCCAGCACGGCGACATCTCCGTGGAGATCGCCGAGCACCTGAAATTCGATGTGCCGTGGAGCGAGGATGTATTTTTCCAGGTAGACGTCGGCACAGGAAAAGGACGCCTCCGCTTCCTGGCGCGCCTGCGCGAAGAGCGAGGCAAGCTCGCTTTCCTGGCGCACGATGCGCATGCCGCGTCCGCCGCCTCCGGCCGCGGCTTTCAACAGAACGGGATAGCCGATCTCGGCCGCCAGGGAGGCGGCCTGAGCGGCATCACTGAGAATTCCGCGCGAGCCGGGCAGGACGGGGACGCCGGCCTTGGCCATCGCTTCGCGCGCATGCTGCTTGAAGCCCATCAGGCGGGTGACTTCCGGACGCGGCCCGATGAAGTCGAGGCCCGACGCCTGGCAGACTTCGGCGAAATCGGCGTTTTCGCTCAGGAAGCCGTAGCCGGGATGAATGGCGTCGACGTTGGTAATCTCGGCGGCGCTGATGATGGACGGCATGTCCAGATAGCTGCGGGTGCTCTTGGCCGGTCCGATGCAGACGGCTTCGTCGGCGAAGCGGACGTGGAGGCTGTCGCGGTCGGCTTCCGAATAAACGGCGACGGTGCGGATACCCAGATCCTTGCACGCGCAAATGACGCGGAGCGCGATCTCACCGCGATTGGCGATCAGGATCTTGCCGAACATGCGTCAGTTGGCCTGAATGGCGTACAACGTTTCCCCGTATTCGACCGGACGGCCGTTTTCGACCAACTGTCTGACAACCGTGCCCCCGACCTCCGCTTCAATCTCATTCATGAGCTTCATCGACTCGATGATGCACAGCACCTGGCCGGGCTGAACGCGATCGCCGATGCGGACGAACGGCGGCGCATCGGGCGCCGGCGCCTCATAGAATGTGCCGACGATGGGGGACTTGACGTACGCCAGCGATTCATCGTCGCCAGCGGCGGCTCTGTTGGAGGAGTGAGCGGCGGCCGGAACCGCGGGCTGGGAATTGTCGAAATGCGCGGCGGCGACGCCAGCGTGAGCGGGGATCACTACCTCCTGCGCGGTCACTTTGGCGTTGCGGCGGATCCGGACCCGCTGGTCGCCCCGGGCAACCTCCAGTTCCGCGACCCCGGTGTCGATCACTAACTGCACCAATTCTTTGATTTCTTCGATTGTCATACCTACAAAGCCAGATCGGTCTTCGTCCTGGGAAGCCGCTCGAACGGGAAGTCTCTGGAACTATACCACCATTAGTTCCTTGGAGGTGGGCGTCAGGATCTCACACCCTTTGGAGGTGACGAGGACAGTGTCTTCGATCCGTATTCCCCCGAATCCTTCGATGTACGCGCCGGGTTCGACGGTGACCACCATGCCGGCCTCAAGACGCGCCGTTTCGCGCCTGCCGAGCCGGGGTGGTTCGTGAATCTCGAGTCCGAGTCCGTGGCCCGTCGAGTGGGCGAACCGCGGTCCCAGCCCTTGCGCCTGGAGTACCCGGCGGGCGCTTCGATCGACTTGGGATGCAACCACGCCGGCGCGAACGGAGTCGAGCGCGGCCCGCTGCGCCTCGAGCACGACGCGGTACAGCCGGCGAGTTTCCGCGGCCGGCCGCCCGAGGTGAAGCATGCGAGTCATATCGCTCGAATAGCCATTGAGCTGAGCGCCCACATCAATCAATAGTAGCTCACGGCGCCCGATGGGTTTCGGCGAGGTCCTGGCGTGCGGCAGCGCGGACCTGGCGCCGGAGGCGACGATGGTCTCGAAGGCGGGACCCTCGGCGCCGCGTTTGCGCATCCGGTAGTCCAGTTCGGCGGCGAGTTCCAGTTCCCGAATGCCTGGGCGGACGCGGCGGACAACGTCGTTAAACGCCGCGGAACACAGGCGCACGGCGCGCCGGATCCGTTCGACTTCCTCGGGCGACTTGACCGCGCGGATGCGCTCGACCAGGCCGGCAGCCGGCTTCAGGGCCGCGTGCGAGGCGACTTCCTTGCTGAGAGCGTGGAAGGTGGCGACGTCCATCCGCGAGGCTTCGAAGCCGACCGCGCGGAGACCGAGTTTGCGGATCACCGGGCCGATGGCCCGGACCATCGCGCCACGCTTCACCACGACCCGGCAGGCGGTCTCCTGCCGAACCTGGGTCGCATAGCGAGGATCGGTGGCGAGCACGGCCTCGCCGCCGTAGATCAATAGCAGGCCGTTGGAACCGGTGAAGCCGGAAAGATAGCGGATATTCGGCAAGGCCGAGACGAGCATCGCGTCAAGGCCCAACTCGGCCATACGTTCGGCCAGAAGGCGGCGGCGCGGAGCAAATTCCCCGTCATCCATGGATGGCGCCGCAGATACCGCCGGCTTCCTCAGCTTAGCGCTCCGGCGGCATCGAGCGAATCGACGATATAGCGCAGGCGGTCCCATTCGACGTCGGCGGTGACCATGTCACTGACGCCGAGAATGAAGCGCGGCTGCCGGGCATATCGAGCCAGCAGGTCCGTCATGAAGGCGCGGAAGCGGTCTTCCGAGGCGCTGTCGCGGCAAAGGATCACCGACGGGATGCCGCCCATAATGGCGATGCGGCCGGCGAAGGCTTCGAGGAGATCCTCCAGCCGGACGCTGGTCATGGGATAGGGGCAAACCGAATCGGCGACGTCGAAGCTGGTCTCGAGGTAGAGCGGAATGAGCCGGCGGTTCTCGCCGTCGGTATGGGTCATCAGGAACTTGCCGCGCTGGTGGAGCTTCTCCGCGTAAGCGCGCAGAGGCGGAAGAATGTGGCGCTTAAAGAAGGGAGGATACGTAATGGCGTCGTCGTAGTTGCCCCCGAGCAGGAGGACTTCGGCGCCGGAAGAGGCGCAGACCTCCTTGACGGCCTCGTAGTAGGGTTCCATCCGCTCGGCCAGGCAGTAGACCTTCTCCGGGTAGTCCTGGAGGGCGTAGAAGAACTGCTCGACGGTCATCAGTTCGCGCATGATGTGATGGATCGGGCAGGCGGAGCCGCAGACCGGCGCGACAACAATGCCCCGGTCGCCGATAGCGTCGAGCTGCGCCTGGTAGCGTTCGACGCGCGATGCGACGTGCGCGTGGGCGAAGATGTAGCCGACGACGTCGAAGTCCTCCGGCTTCTGGATCGGGTGCTCGGTGCGCCAGGGGACGGAGGCGCCGGCGTCGAGCATTTCGTCGGTGAAGATTGTCGCGGTCCGGATCGAGCCCGCCGGGGTATGGTATTCGACCACTTTCTCGCGGCCGCGGTTATAGACGCGCCGCTCGACGTCGCCGCCGAGCGACGGTTCGAACAGGAGGGCGTTCAGGCGGTAGATCCCGAGAGTGTAGTCGAGCATGTCGAGCGGGTCGCGGCAATCGGTGTAATCGGGGATGACCCAATAGCAGCCGACGCCGAGCCGGTCGGCGATTTCCACGAGGTTGAGACCCTCGAGACCTTGCGGCAGCGTGCCGTCCCGCTTTTTGGCGCGATGCCAGAAGTCGAGGCGGGGGACAAACGGCAGGCGGTCCACGGGCTCGCCGCGGACCGCCGCCAGCATCCGTTCGCGGTTGGTCATAGCGTTCCTTCGATATCATAGGCGATAACCCCATGAACCAGGCGACCCGACCGAGCCGGACTGCGTGGATTATTGTGATCCTGCTGTTTTTCGGCTCGGTGGTCAACTACATCGACCGCGCGGTGCTCGGCGTCGTGATGCCGCAAGTGCGCAAGGACTTGGACCTGAGCAACGCCGAGTACGGGCTGGCGGTGAACGCGTTCCTGGTGATGTACGCGATCTTCTACGTAACCGGCGGGCGGGTGGCGGACTGGCTCGGGTACCGGCGGATGTTCTCGATCACGCTCGTTTTCTGGTCGGTGGTGAGCATGCTGCACGCGGGGGTGCGGGGCGTGGTCAGCCTTTGCGCGTTGCGGGGCGTGCTCGGCATCGCCGAGGGCGGCTACTATCCGACGGCGATGAAGGGGGCCTCGGAGTGGTTCCCGCCGGCGGACCGGGCCAAGGGCGTCGGTCTGATCGTTTGCGGCGTGAGCGTGGGAACGCTGATCGCGCAGCCGCTGGTAGCGTGGATCGCGCTGACCTGGGACTGGCGGATGGCGTTCCTGCTCACCGGCGCGATGGGCTTTCTGCTGCTTCCGCCGTGGTGGTGGATCCACCGGCGGGCGCGGGCGGAGGGCCACGAGAGCTATGCCGCCGCCGCGGCGAGAACCGCCCCGGTGGATCCGGACGAGCCGACGCTGGGCGAGGTCCTGCGGACGCGCAAGTACTGGTGCATCCTGGCGTCGCGGATGCTGCCGGATACGGCGTGGTATTTCTACCTGTTCTGGATTCCCGGGTATTTTCAGGAAGTGCGCGGCTTCGGATTGGACATGGTGGCGTACCTGCTGTGGGTCCCGTATTTCGCCTCCAACGTGGGCGCGGCCGTTTCCGCCTGGGCCAGCAGCGCGTTGATCCGGCGAGGCTACAGCGTCAACACGGCGCGGAAGTCGGCGCTGGTTCCGGCGGCGATTTTCTCGATGTCGGGGGCGCTATCGTACTTTGTCGCGGGGCCGTACGTGGCGCTGGCGCTGGTCAGCCTGGCGCTATTCGGGCACCAGGGGTGGTCCTCGAACGTGCACACGATCATCACCGAGATCAGCCCGCCGAAGCACGTGGCGGTGCTCTATGGCTTGACGGGCGCGTCGGGAACGATGCTGGGCGCGCTGATGCAGCCGGTGATCGGATGGCTGGTTGACGTCAGCGGCTACGCGCCCGCATTCGTCTACGCCGGCGCGGTGTACATCGCGGCGATCGGGCTGCTGTTCGCGGCCGGCAAGGTGGAGCGCATTCGGAAGCCCGGCGCCGCGGGGACGCTCTACCCGGCGAACACCTCGATCAGCGGTTCGTGAACCTCGCGGGATAGCAGCGCGAGCGCGGCGCGGACGATCCGCTTCTGGAGTTCGGGATTGTTGGCCTCGCCGAGAGGAAACCCGAGCGGGTAGTCGATGAACAGGGCCCGGGGCGGTTTCACTTCTTCGGTGATTTCGCGCAAAACCGTCGTGGAAACGGTGGGGATGCCCGTTTTCTCGATGACGCTTTGAATCAGGCCGACCGTCTGATGGCAGAGCGGTCAAACCGGAGTCAACAATACGGCGTCGGCCTTGTCGTCGAGAAGCCTGGCGGCGACCTCGGGGGCGGTGGTCTTCACTAAACGCGACGGGGCGGGGATCGAACCCATGAAGCTGAAGTGGCGGGGCGAGACCTCGCCGATGATGCCCTCGCGCGCGAGTTCGTCGAGCCGCTCCAGCGGAAGCGCGAGATTCGGGTCGGCGCGGAGCCCAGCGTCGTCGAAAGCGTCGCTGCGGTGGGCGATACGGAGCTGCCTGGCGTCGCTGGCGGCGGGGATCTCGCGGTAGGAGTAATCGCCGCCGCGCACGGTTTCGTTAAACGGGGGCTGGTCCGGCAGATGGAACGCCGCGGTGGTGATCAGCGCGATGCGCGCTTCGGAAAGAGGTTTGCGCAGACAGGCGCCGGGCCGCCACTCGTGGCTGCGGTGGCGGTACCCCTTCATGTACAGCCAGTAGGTGAATTTCAGGTCCGAGAGCCTGGCCATGCGGCGCTAGCGTTCGGCTCCTTTCGCGCGGTCCATGTACTGCATCTTCTGGACATCGAGGCGGACGAGATCGCCGGTCTTGATGAACTGCGGGACCATTATCTGGACGCCGTTCTCCAGGCGGGCCTGCTTCCAGGTGCTGTCCTGCTGGTTGTGCGCGGGCGGGGCGGTGTCGGCGACGCGGAGTTCGAGAATATCGGGGAACAGGACGCCGACGGCGCGGCCGTCGACGAACTCGATGGAGACCCGCATGGTCTCGTGGAGCAGGGTCGCCTGGGGGCCGAGCTTGGCGGCGGGGATCTCCACCTGTTCGAACGTGTCGGGGTTCATGAAGACGCAGAGGTCTCCGTCGCGGTAGAGGAAGTCCGCCGGGTTGCGGTCCAGCGGAATATCGTCGAGCTTGAGGTCCGCGCGGAAGCCGTGGTCCCAGAACGTGCCGGTATTCACGTTCTGCAGGTGCGCGTGCGTGACGCCGCCCATCTTGCCCTGTCCGGGGTGGTAGTCGGCGGCGATCACTTTATAGAGGTGACCGTCATGGCGGATGGCCATGCCGGCGCGCAATTGGGAGGCAGCTACCATGACATCTCCTTCGTGCGTGGTTGCCGGTTTCACCAACAGTCTACAACGAGGGGCGGGCGCTACCGGAGCAGGGTCCGCCAGGTGGTGACCACCAGCGCATGGGTGACCATGGCGGCGCGAATGCCATTGCCGTCGAGGAAGGCCTTGCCGTAGAACCAGCCCGCCACGGCCGCCAGCGCGGCGAATTCCCAGTTGGGAAACTGCCGGTACGGCAGGTGGACGGCGCCGAAGGCCAGCGACGCAACGGCCAGCGATCCGTGGCGTCCCAGCCACTGCGCCAGCGACCGCTGAAGCACGCCGCGAAAAAAGAACTCCTCGGACAGGGCGACCAGCCAGAGGAAACCCAGAAAGGTGAGAGGGGCCTTCCACGGCCATCCGGCCGCCGGGTGGAAGCGGGCGAATTGAAACAGGTACGTGAGCAGGAATCCCAGCGGGAGGAATCCGATGTAGTAGAGAAATCCAATGCGCCATTCGCGGAAATTCGGCCAAAATCCGAACCCGATTCCGTCCATCCGGCGGATGAAAAGGACGGAGGCGACGCCAAGGCGCACCCACATCAACCGGCCGAGGACGTCGACGGGCGGTCCGGGCGCGGGCGGCGCGTAGAGGGGTTCGAAGAGGTCGCCCAGGACGACGGCGGCCATCACGGCCAGGTACAGCAGGTCGGCGGCGGGCCGGTGGGGCAGGACGCGGAACCAGAAAACGGCGACGGCGGCAAGCGCAAGCAACGCGAAGGCGGCCTGCCAGCGGAATACGCCGGTCGCAAGCGCGTAGACCAGGTAGGGCGCCAGGGCGCTCGAAACCAGCAGCGGAGGAAGGCGCGGTCCGAGCCGGTCGATGCGGCGGCGCAGTTCGGCGAAGGCCAGCATCGCGTAGAGGGAAAGCTCGAGCAGAAAGGCGGCCGCGAGGGGAACCGCGACGTGAAAGCCGAGGGCGAATCGTTGAGAATAGGAGTATCCAGCGATGCAGCCGGCGATCCAAAGCACTGCCAGGGCGATCAGGTACGCCTGCATCGGACTCATGATAGCACCCGGTTTCGCGGGGGCCCGGGCGGCGGAACCGCCGCCGGACCTGGCGCGCCGGGTGGCTGCCGTCGAGAGCAAGAGCGCGTCGGCGCGGATGAACTATACGTACCGGCAGAAGGTGCTGATCTCGGAGTTCGACGGCAAGGGGCGTCCGGCCGGGCAGTATCAGGAGGTGCGGGACATCCTTTTCTCGCCCGAGACCGGGCGGTCCGAGCAGTTCACCGGGAAGCCCGTATCGCGGCTGCAGCGGCTGCGGCTGACCGACGAGGATTTCCAGGACATCCGCGAAGTGCAGCCGTTTCTATTCACCAGTGACGCGCTGTGGGCCTATGAGACGCGCTACCGCGGGGAGGAACGGGTGGACGGCGCCGCCTGCTACGTCTTGCAGGTCCGGCCGAGGCAAACGTTTCAGGGGCAGCGGCTGTTTGACGGCACGCTGTGGGTGGACCAGAAGGACTTCGCGGTGGTGCGGGCCGAAGGCAAGGCGGTCCCGTCGATCGTGAGCAAGGACTCGGAGAACCTGTTCCCGCAATTCACCACGGTGCGGGCGAAGGTGGACGGCAAGAACTGGTTTCCCGTGTACACGCTGTCGGACGACGTGCTGCCGTTCCGGACGGGCCCTTTGCGGATCCAGATGCGGATCGAATACAGCAACTACAAGCGGTTCGCGGTGGACTCGACGGTTACGTTCACGAATCCCGAGTAGGCGCCGGCCGGCCGCGCTCGATCAGCGGGATCAGGGTGGGCGCGAGGTTCTTGAAAACCTGGACGGGCAGCGAGCTGGTGAAGCCGTATCCTCGCGCGTCTTCGCCCGGGACGAAAGCGGTGACCGCGCCGAAGAAGCGGTCCCCGATGAGGAAGACGAAGGTGGCGGTGCGGTTGACCACCCGCGACTCGATGACGGCGCCGCCCCGGCCGTAGCGCTCGAACCGGTTGTCGCCTGTTCCGGTCTTACCGCCAACGGGAACTACTTCGCCGCCGTCGAGGACGATGGACCGGCGGGCGCGCACGGCGGTGCCCTTCTCGACTACGCCGAACAGCTCTTCGCGAACGATGCGGGCCACCTCAGGGGCGAGGACGCGCTCGCCACGGCCTTCGCGGGGGCGAAGAACGGTCTCAAAGGGCGTGTCCCCGGCAAAGCGCAGCTTGCCGACGCGAACGGCGGGATTGCGCACGCCGTCGTTCAGGATAACGCCGACCAGGTCAGCGAGCGCCGCGGGTGTGTCGCCGGAGCTGCCGAGCGCCGAAGCGTAGGAAGGCGCCAGGCGGCTGAACGGATAGCCGAGCCGCCGCCAGCTCTTGTGGATCGACTCGAAGGCTTCGGCCTCGAGCATAATGCGAATGGCGCGATCCTGCGCGTGCTTGTTTTTGCCGCGGAACAGCCACTCGTAGCTCGCGCGGCGGGCGGTTTCGCCGGCGGACATGATCTGGCGCGCGTCCGCCCCGGGATGCCGGGCCTTGTATTCGAGCAACCAAAGCTCGAGCGGGTGGAGGCCGGCGAGGTAGGCGCGGTCGGCGAGGCTGAACTTTTCCGGCGCCATGCTCTCGTACAGCCGCGACATCTCCGGCGTCCGGGCGGCGTCGGGAAAACGGGCGGCGACAAAGGCCTGGAATGCATCGAGGCCGGCGCCGGGAAACACGGACCGATGGAGCGCCGCCAACCGTCGCGGCGACGGGCGCGTCCTGGCGACCAGCCGTTCCAGCGCGACGTCCGCTTTCTCGTCCGGGTTCTCTTTCAAGAAACGCGATAGAAACTGCCGGCTCTCCATGTCGACAAAGCGGTCCAGGTAGCGACGGCGGGCGGGATGGCGGCTGTCGTCGAATATGGCGGCCGAGACGTCCGGCAGTTGGTACATGGCGTGGCGAACAACGTCGCGCATCAGGCGGATGAATACCAGGTTGACGGAGCGGTGGAAAGCCTCGCGGACGGGAAGGATGCGGCCATTGTCCTCCGGCTCGAAGTTGGAGAAGACGTGTAGTCCGCCGCCGGTGAAGAAGGCCTCGCCGGGATTGGCGGAGTACTGGCGGTTCATCGCCGCCTCGAGCATAGGGCCGAGATCCTTGTCGCGCGCGCGCACGAGGTAGTCGCGAGCCCAGAGGGTGAGCGCGTCGTCGGGCGGCGGCTCCAGGGTGGCCAACTGCTCGGGCGGGAGG
This sequence comes from Bryobacteraceae bacterium, assembly GCA_026129905.1. Taxonomy (GTDB): domain Bacteria; phylum Acidobacteriota; class Terriglobia; order Bryobacterales; family Bryobacteraceae; genus JAHCHE01. The sequence continues at coordinate 13,906 of JAHCHE010000057.1, forward strand.
GCGGCGAGGCGCTCTCGCAAGGCCGCGACGGCTTCGAGGTAACTCACCAGCGTCCGCAGCTTGGCGGTGGAGCCGAGTTCGAGCCGAGTGCCCTCGTTGATGTCGAGCGGCTGGTCGTAGTTATCAGCGAGGACCCGGAGAACGTTGGCTTCCGGCGTCCGCTCGTAGAGCGAAAAGCTGTAGATGACCCTCGATGGATCGGACTGCTCGAGGAGGCGGCGCTCGCGCAGGCCGGCCTGGCTTGCAAACGCGTCGTCCTGGAGCCGTTGGAGGAAGCGGCTGACCTCGGTCTGGGCGCGGCCGTCGAGCGTCGTCGAGACCGTGAGGTCGAGGCGGTCGAGCTGGTACAGCGACGGGACGCCGAGCAGGTCCAGCAGTTCCGAGCGGACCGCGTTGACGCCCTTGCGATCGGAGAAGGACGCGGAAGTGGCCGGCAGTTCGGCGCGGTCGCGCAAGGTGAGCCGCGCCTTCAGGGCCTCGCCGCGGAGCCACGAGGGGATGATGCCCCTCCGGCAAAGGATGTCCAGGTATTGGTCGGTACGCCGCGCCAGGGCATCGTGGTCCGAAAGCAGGTATTCGGACGGTTTCTTGATCGCCAGCAGCAGCGAGAGCGCCTGGCGGTAGGACCGGGCGATCGACGCCAGTTCCCTGCCCTCGATGACATCGCTCTCCATGCGGCGGAGCCAGGCATTGACCTCGTCGAAGCCGGCGCCGTACCAGAGCGCGAGCCCGTCGCCGAGGCCGTGGACTTCGCCGTAGCCGCGGATGGCGGCCAGCGGAACGGAATTCAGGTAATCGCGGACGACCCGTTCCCGGCTCTCGCGCGTCTCCCGGCCCGATTGGTACGCGCGGAGGGAAGCGGAGACCATCTGACGGGCCTTTTCGCGGGCCGAACGGGTGACGCCGCCGGGCGTGTGACGGATCTTCTCAAGCTGGGTAGCCAGCGTGCTCCCGCCGCCGGCAGGTCCGCCGAGGCCTAGCCGGCTAAGCCAGAACCCGGCGCCGGCGCGCGCCAGCCGGTCCCACTCGACGGCGGGATTCTTGTGCGGATGGCGCGAATCGAGGATCTCGCGATTCTCGATGTAGGCGAGGGTCTTTACCAGGATGGGCGGGATTTCGTCGAAATCGGCATAGGCGCGCCGCGGCCATTTACCGGAGAAGAGCGCTTCGCCGTAGCGGTCCAGGAGGGTGAGGCCGGCCTGGTTCTTCTCCGGGTAGACGGGGTAGAGGCCGAAGTCCATCAGGCGCCGCATGGGCGCGGAGGTCCGCGCCTGGGTCTCGATTTCGAAATGGGCGCGCTGGAGCCGGTCGAAGCAGCCGGTGAGGGACGAATGCCCGAGACGGATGTCGTACGGTCCGGAATGCGGGTGGCGGAAATCGGGGTTCGGGCCCGGTTCGAGGGAAAAGCTCATGTCGCGGGCGATGCGGGCAAACGCCAGCGACTCGAGGGCCGAGGTTCGCATTTCGACCGCGGCCGCAGCCAGTGCGAGCAGCGCGAGGAGCGTCCACGCGAGCGAGCGGAGGCGGCGGCGAGGCACGGCGCGCTTCTCGTTGACGACCACGGTTTCCAGATAGGGATCGACGCACGGTTCCGGCGTGTCGACAGCCAGGGTGGGCGAGCGCGCGCCCGCAACGAAGGCCACACCTGGATATCGGCCCCGCGGGGGAGATAGTTTACAAGGCGGCGCTGTCAGAACCGGGCCGCGGGGGCGCCGGAGTCGCGCAGCGCGGGGACCTTCTCCGGTTCCGGTTCGACCGGGCGGCCGTTTCCGCCGGGCGCGCCGTTCCAGAGCGGCGGGAATTCGAGGAGGTCGACGTCCTGCACGTGCGGTTCGGCGGAACTTTGCGCTTTGAGTTCGGGACAGGTGTCACAGATCCCGAGCCGGCGGCAGCGCTCTCTCCAGCAGCCGATGGGGCCGAACTGCGCGTGATAAACGCGGCTGAGGTGATCGGTGGTTCGCCCGCGCAGCAGGACCAGGTCGCCTTCGCGCAGGTCGCGCCGCAGGAATTCCGAGACGGACTGGAGTGTCACGAAGCCGTGGACGTTGTCCGGGTCCATGCCGGCTGAGAGGGCATACTTGACGCCGTAGTGGCTTCGCTCGCCGACAAACACGACCGACTGGAAGATTTCGGCGGCGCAGCGGGCGAAGTAGCGCTGGCGCTTCTGATCGTTCTTGGGGAAGTCCGAGCAATCGCTGATCACGAGCACCTTGCGGGCGGCCGTGGCATTCCGCATCACCGCCAGGGCGGCCTCGAAGGACTGGAGCGTGCCGTTGGTTTCGTCGCGCAGCATGATGGCGCGGCTGGGCAGGGCCACGGGCTGGAGGCGCGCGCTGTAGGGGTCCACGGTTTGCAGAGCCCGCCAAGCGGTAACGAGGCCGACCCCACAGGCGTGGGCCGCGGCGATGGCGCCGAGTACCGAGGACGCCCAGTGCTCGCCGACCAGGCGCGTGTAGATCATTTTCGATTCGGCGGGCGTGTCCACCAGCAGTTGCAGGCGCAAGGGCCAGTTCGAGGAAGCCTGCGAGCCGCGGACTTCGCAGCGGGCGGAGGAACCGAAGCGGACCACGCGGCAACGCAGCGGAGCTTCCATCGCGGCGACGCGCGGATCGCCGACATTGAGGACCGCGACGCCGCGGCGGCCCAGGAACCGCAGCAGTCGGCTTTTTTCGAACGCGATCTGCTCCAGCGTGGGGACATTCTTGGTGTGCGCGCTGCCCACGGACAGAACCACGGCGACATCGGGACGGACCAGGAACGCGTGCGAGATCATCTCGCCGACGGCGCCCATAGCGACTTCGATCACCACGAATCGGTGCCAGGGACGGGCGCGCAGGATCGTCTCGCACAGGCCCTCGCGGCTGTTATTGCTGCGGGGGGAAATGACGGTCGGACCTTCCAGCGAGAGGATGGCGCCGAGACAGTCCTTGGCCGTGGTTTTACCGAAACTCCCGGTGATGGCGATGAAGGTGGTGCGGAACAGGAGCGTGCGCCAGACCAGCGCGGCAACATTCAGAGCGAGGTGGACAAGGAGACGGGGAATGGCGGCCGACAGGCACCTTACGCGGGCGGCAATCGAAGACATAAACGACCCGGCAATCCCCGGGCACGCGCGCACAACGCCCGCTCGCGTGCCCGTAGTCCGATTGTACGCTAAAACATTTTGAAATGGAAATGTTTTTTTATTGCATTCGCCGACGGGCATCGGCGCGACGTGTTCTCCTCCGGGCAGGCGCGCTGGCACAAGTCCCCGATGAAATAGTCCCATCCGCCGCCGGACTTCTCTATCGTCGTTCCAGCGGCAAGCGCGCCTCTCGGATTGTAGTAAGCTAGTTGCCACGAAACGCGCCGCCCGACACGGGAGCGCGTGGGTCCGACACCTGGAGGTCACGAGGATGCGCATGCTGATGCACGTTCAGCTCCCGCTGGAGCCGTTCAACACCGCCGTTCGAGAGGGCACGGCCGGACAGAAGATCCAGCAGATACTTGAAGCGATCCGGCCGGAAGCGGTCTACTTCACCGAGCAGAACGGGCATCGCGGCGGCACGCTGGTTGTGAACGTCGACGACGCGTCCGATGTCCCGAAGCTGGCCGAACCGTGGTTTCTCACGTTCAATGCCGAAGTGGAATTTCGGATCGCGATGACGCCCGAGGACCTCGCACGAGCCGATCTTGGCGGGCTAGGCAAGAAGTGGGGGTCCGAACCGGGTTAGTCTCCTGTCCGGGAGCGGTGAAGGACCGAGGGCGGACCTGGGGCTTGCGGCGGGTTGTCAGGCTGTAGTGGCGGGACTGGAAGTCCGGCGCAGCCTGCGAGGCCGCCCCGCGTCACATTGCATAGCTTAGCGGAACGAGGCGCCAACCCGGAACGTGAGCAGATTTTCTCTGGGGTTGGAAGCGTAACGATAGTCGCGCAGCTCAAGCCGTAGGCCAACCTTTCGTGAAAACCAATAGGTCGCGCCGCCGCCGTAGTTGAAGAAATGGCCGACGCCGCCGCGAAAGCCGAGCGAGTAGCCGCCCGTGACGAAGGGAACGAGTTTGCCTCCGCCGCGGCGGTTAAGGAAATGGTACGCGGGGTTCACCGAAGCCATACCGATGCCACTAGTGGGCGATTCGGTGGGGAAAAGGTAGGCAAGTTCGCCGCCGAGACTCAGCCCGCGGTAGAGGAAACCCTCGCCTCCGCCGCCGAAGGCCATCACCTTGCCGGGATCATCGAAAGCCTTGGCGAGAGACCAGAAAGCGTACCCGTGGCCGGAGTAGTTATGCGGTTCGGTTGAGTCGGTGTTCCGCTGTGCGAGCGCCAGCGGCCCCGCGAACAGAAATGCGGATGTCATGAGCGCAACGGGCAGCCAGGCACGGCGCCTGGCTGCCGCCGGGGAACCGAATTTTGGGAACCATGGAATCATGGATTTATCTCCTCCTGAAGCTGATGTGGCATGGAAGCAGCCACTTTCTATCCGATTGAAAATATAAGGGAAAGCAACGTTCGGTCCACCGCGGGCCGCCAGACGCGGATGACAGGCGTCAGAAATCGCTGACGGGAGCGTCCAATCACACAAATGGATGTTATACTCGGGCGGGTATCCGTCATGCAGGAGGGCCGCATGAGCCCGCGCGTGCTGGTGATCGACGACGAAGAGGCGGCGCGCTACGGGATGGTAAAGGCGCTTTCCGGGGAAGGCTACGAGCTCCAGGACACCGGCGATAGTGGCGCGGCGCTTGCGCTGATCGACGAGTTCCAACCCGACGTCGTGCTGTCGGACATCAACATGCCGGACATCGACGGGCTGACGCTGCTGCGCGAAGTCCGGCGGAGGGAAGATCCCCCGTTGGTGGTGCTGATTACGGGCTACGGCTCGGAGAAGGTGGCCGCGGAAGCGCTCCGGGCAGGCGCATACAACTACATTCCGAAGCCTTACGAACTCAACGAGCTGCGCAACGCTATCCGCAACGCCGTGGACCGGCAGAGGCTGGCGGCGAAGCTGAAGAGTTCACAGGCGGCGCTGGCTCACGCAAACAAGATGGCGGCACTGGCCGAACTGGTGGCCGGAGTGGCGCATGAAATCAACAATCCGCTGGGCGTCGTCCAGAGCTCGACGCAGACGATCGAAACGGGAGTGTGCCGGCTCCGGGCAAGCATGACGCGCGCCGAAGCGCCGGACCCCCAGTGCCTGCGGCTGCTGGAAGTGGTGGAGACCAGCGCCCGCCAGAGCGTGGAGGCGTGCCGGCGGATCTCCAGAACCGTTTCCAACATGGCGGCGTTTGCGCAGTTGGACCGGGCGGACTTTCAGGAGTTCCAGCTTAACGAGAGCGTCGAATGCACGGCCGCGCTGGTCCGGCCGCGTTTGGGAGACGGCATCAAGCTGGAGTTACGGTTGGGGCCGTTGCCGCCGATCGAGGGTAACCCGAGAGACGTGAACCAGGTGGTTCTGCACCTGGTTCGCAACGCCGCGGATGCGATCCGGCGCGGGCCGGGGCAAGGCGAGATCGCCATCGATACGGCTGCCGGCAACGACGAAGTGATCATGAAGGTGGCCGACAACGGCGTCGGCATTCCGGAGGAGAACCTGGCGTCGGTTTTCGATCCCGGCTTCACCACGAAGGGCGTAGGCATCGGGATCGGCGCCGGTCTGGCGATCTGCCACCAGATCGTGCATGCGCATCACGGCCGGATCACGGTAACAAGTAAGCCGGGCGACGGAGCGACATTTGAGGTGTCATTGCCGGTTCGCCAACCGGGGTAGGCTATGGGCGTCACGACGGACATCCTCCGGCTGATCGCTCATATTCTCGGTACCGGGCTGCACCTTTTCCTGATCGTTCTCCTGGTGGCCAAGCGCCGCGCCGTGGCGGCGGATCGCCTTGCGCTGGGCGCCATCGCCTGTTTCGGCGTCTGGCACTTCGCCACCGCGGCGGTGCTCTATCAGGCCTTTGCGTTCCAGGAACCGGACCCAGCGCTGACGTCCCGGCTAGAGACCGCGGCCTTCGCCGGGCTGATCTTCGCGCCGGCTTTTTTGCTACACCTGGGGCTGGCTTGGCTGGAACGGCCCGTTTTGTGGGGCGTGGCGATCTACGCCGCGCCGGCCGCGGCATTATGGGCCAATCATTCGCATCCCGGCGCCGTAATGGGCTATATGGCAAGCGCGTTGGGGGCCTCGGTGGCCCTTCTGGTGGTGGCGGCGAGAAAACAGGCGTTTCCGGCGTTCCGCACATTCTATGCGCTGCTCGCCGGGTCAGTCGGACTGGCCGCGGCGTCGGCGCTGGCGGTCCCGAACTCCGCCGCCGTGGCCTACGCCGCGCTGTTGCCGGTGGTCACTCTGGCCTATTTCATCTACCGGTACAACGTGCTGGGGATCCTGATCGGACGCCGGGCGGTGATGGTGATGACGTTGGCGGTGGTCTCGGCGGTCTACCTGCTGTTTGTGCGGTGGATCGGCGATTTCACCGCGCTGCGGGAGGGCGTGTTCGCGGGCCTGATTGAGCTTTCCGCCATTTTCGCCGCCGCCGTCCTGTGGCTGCCGCTGTTCGAATGGATGACCCGGCAGGCCTCCCGCCGCGCCGAACTGTACATCGAGTACGCCCGGCAGATCATCGAGCGAGCGGAAAGCATCCTCGAGCTGCCGGACCGGGTCCAGTTCCTCACCGATCAAATCGCCACGCTGTTCGGCTTCCGGCGCGTCTGGTTGACGACGCTGGACGAGCCGCGCGCGCATGGCTGCCATGGCTGCCAGTTCGATCGTCATGTCGCGCCGGCGTTCGAGAGCCTGGAGGCGTACGTCCGGGAAACAAAGGCGGAAATGGCGCACGAGCGCCGCGCTTCGGACGGCGGAATCCGAGCGCTCTTGAAAGGGTGGGGATTCAGCTACGCGTTCCCTCTCTGGAACAAGGAACAACTGATCGGAATGCTGCTGATCGACACGGCGCCGCGGCTGTACCTTGACGAGCACGAGCCGATCCTGCTGAACCTCAGCCGGGAAATTTCTCATGCCATCGAGACCTGCCGGCTGGTAGAGGACAAGATCCGCCTGGAGAAGGCGCTGATGCGGCAGGAGCACCTGGCGAGCCTGGGTAAAATCGCCGCCACGATCGCGCACGAGGTCAAGAACCCGCTCAGCTCGATCAAGGCTCTGTCGCAACTGATGGGCGAGGATTCTTACGTCGCCGAGCGGTATAGCCGCGACATCGGTTTCATCGTCGGCGAAACCGACCGGCTGGCGACCGGCGTCGAACAGTTGCTGTCGTTCTCCCGTCCGGCGCCGGAGCCGAAACCGGAAGCGCCGATCTACGACCTGCTGGAATCGACCGCCGGGATGCTGGCGCGCGAGTACGCGCCGCAGCAGATCCGGGTTTGCAGGGGCTTGGACGAGTCCCTGCGAGATTACCTGGTTGACCGCCAGATCACGCAGCAGATCGTGCTGAACCTCTTGCTGAACGCGATTCAGGCTGCCGGGCCCGGCGGCACGGTTCGTCTCACGGCGTCCCCTCAAAGCGAGGATCGCGTGGCGATCGAAGTGATAGACGATGGGCCCGGTATTCCGGAAGAGATGAAGCGCCAGGTTTTCGAGCCCTTTTTCACGACGCGCAAGAAGGGCACCGGGCTCGGGCTGGCGATCGTGAAAAAGAACCTGGACCAGCTCGGCGGAACCATCCAGCTCCGAAGCCCGGCCGTGAACGGCCGCGGCTCGGCGTTTACGATGACGATCCCGGCGGCGCGAAAGGAGGCCGCGCCATGAGGATATTGCCGCGGCTGCTCGCAATCGCAATCCAGCCGCTGACGCTGGGAGCTGCCGCGGGACCGTTCCAAGACCAGGAAATCAAGGTGATGCGGGAGGTGATGGACGCGATCTACCGCACCGACTATGTCCGCAGTGAGCGTCTGTCGCGGCAGCTTATGGCCGACGCGCCCGACGACCCAATAGGCTACGTCTTTCTGGCGCGGACGATCTGGCAGCAGGAACTGAGCCGCACCCAGGCCCTGGCGCTGAACCGGTTCGCCGCGCCGGATTTCTTCGTCGAGAAGCAGATGCGCAAGTACAAGCTGCAGCCCGACCCGAAAGCGGAGGTCGAGTTCGACCGTATCAGCCAACAGGCGATCGCGAAAGCGAGGGAGCGCCTCAAAACGGCGCCGGACGATCTTCGGACGTGGTTTCTGCTCGGTCTCGCGCATCAAAACGTGGCGACGTTCAACGCCTCGCTGGAAGGGAGCTGGAAAAAGGCCTTCTTCGCGGGAGAGAGCACGCGCCGCGCGCACGAGCGCGTGCATGTCCGATACCCCGATTTCGCCGACGCGCTGGTATCGCTCGGCGTCTATGAATACGTTGCCGGCAGCGTGAACTGGTTCTACCGGCTGTGGGGCGCTCTCCTGGGCATCCATGGCGACCAGCAGCGTGGCCTAGCGAACCTGGAGAAAGCGGCGCGGGAGAGCGCTTTTCTAGGCGGGGATGCCCAGTCGATGCTGGTTCTGCTTCACGCCAGGGAGCGCAAGTATCAGCTCGCCTTCGACGTGCTCGCGGAACTTCGCCGCGAGTATCCGGAGAACTACTTCGTGCCGATGGACCAGGGAACGCTGGCGCTGAAGATGAACCAGACCGGGGTCGCGGTCGCCATTTACCGGGAATTGCTCGATCGAGTGGAGAAGCAGCCGGGCAGCGGCAGCGGTTTTGAGCCGGCGGCGATCCTCAATCAGCTCGGCATCGCCCACCGGATGGGCGGCGAGCTGTCGGCGTCGCGCGAAACGCTGGAGCGGGCGCTCTCGTCTCCGGCTTCGTCGGAGCGCGCCCGGGCGGTGGCGCACCTGGAGCTGGGCAAGACGCTGGATCTGGACGGGCGGCGGGAGGAAGCCGTGGCTCACTACCGGCAGGTGAAAGCCGCCATGGACGTGGTTGGATCGCTGGAGGAGGCGGAGCGACTGCTGGAGCGGCCGTACCGGGAGCGGTAGTCC
>JAHCHE010000058.1 GCA_026129905.1 Bryobacteraceae bacterium
TCGTGCTACGCGTCGGGCGCCGATTCAACCTTCGGGCGCCACAATTTTCGGACACACTCCTAGGAGTCCCCGCGCAGCGTCGCCACTCATGCCGGCGCCGGCGCCTGGCCCGGACTCAGGCGTCCTGGTGGTCGCGGAAGAAGGCGTCGATGCGCGCCTTGTGCGCCTGGCTCATCCGTCCGGACAGATCCCGCATGTCGCGGTCGGAGAGTTTCTTAAAGGCCTTGGCCACGCGAACGTTCTCCGAGATGTGCTCCAGTTTCGGCATCCCGACGATGGCCGAGGCCACCGGCAGCGACATCGAGTACCGCATCAGTTGTTCGGTGGGCGCTTCGCCGAGGATCTTTTCCTGCGCGAACACCTTCATCGCCGTGACGCCCATCTTCTTGCGCAGGGCCACCGGCAGGGCCGCCGTCTCAAAGCTCACCGGCGCGCCGCGCTCGTTGCTCGGAGCCCCGGCGCCCATGCGGGCGGCGTTCAGCGCCATCTGCGTGCAATCGAGGTCGTGCCGCTCCAGCAGCGTTTTCAGCACGGTCGGGTCCTGGTGGCAGGTGACGCCGACAAAGCGCGCCGTCTTCTCGTCGCGCAGCTTGTACACGGCCTTCAATGCCCCGTCGGGGGCCTCGATCGCGGCCAGGTCGTCGGCGTTCCCCAGTCCGTGCATGTGGAGCAGATCCACGTGATCGGTTTGGAGGCGCTTCAGCGAGCCCTCGAAAATCCGCATGATGTCGTCATATTTGCGAGGCGTGATCTTAGTCGCCAGCCAGATGCCCTGACGGCGGTCCTTCATAAGGAGGCCAACGCGCCGCTCGCTCTCGCCATCGCCATAGCTGAAGGCGGTGTCGACGTAGTTGATGCCGGCGTCCAGCGCGTTGGTCAACGCCTCCAGCGCCTTATCTTCTTCCTTGTACATGAGGAAGCGGCTGCCGCAGCCGAAGCCGAGAATGGAGACGCGCGCGCCGGTCTTGCCGAGTTCGCGCATCGGCATGCCTGTTTTCTTGTCTACGCCCGCGTGCAGCGCCGTGCCCGCCAGGCTCCCGACCGCCGCGGTTCCCAGAAACGATCGCCTCGAAATACCCATCGCCTGAACCTCCATGCAAATATGCGTTTCCATCATAGCCTACCGCGGAGCGGCCATTGCCGGCTTGCCGCACGCCGCTCGCTGACGCCGAGCGACGCCCCCTGTCCTACTCCTCCCGCAGCGCGACAACTGGGTCCACGCGCGCCGCGCGCCGGGCCGGCTGCAACGCCGCGGCGCAGGCGGTCAATAGGACAAGCCCGGTGGAGAAGGCCCACACCCACGGGTCCACCGGACGTACGCCGAACAGGTACTGCTCGATGATCCTCCGCCCCGCCCAGCTCAGCAGCCATCCGAGCGGAATCCCGCAGGCGGCCAGCGTCAGCGTCTGACGCAACACCGTTCGCCGCAGCGCCCCCGCCGTGGCGCCCAGCGCGATCCGGACGCCGAATTCCCGGGTCCGCCGGCTGACCGATTGGAGCGTCACTCCGAACAATCCGGCCGCGGCCAGCGCCAGGCCCAATCCGGCCAGTCCGGCTCGCAATTCCCATGAACCGCGAGCGCCGCACATGTGCTGGCGCATCGTCCGAAGGTCCGTGACCGTAAAAGTCGAATCGATTCGCGCGCCTTGGCCCGCACCGCCGCCGCCAGTTGCCCCGGATCGCGCGCCGTCTCGAGGAATCGCGTCGCCTCGCCCGACGGCTTCTGCGCGAACGGGAAGTACAAATACGGTTCGATGCGCTCGCGGAGATGATTCATCGGCCCGTCCTCGACCACGCCAATTACCAGGTGATCCGTTGCGCCCACCCGTATCCACGAGCCCACCGGCTCGCGCGCGCCATGCATAGGCGTCCACAATGCTGAGCACGCCGGTGCTCGCGCCGATAGCGAGCGCGACGGGGACGATGCCCGCGGCGGCGCGGCCGGAATGGCGGAACAGACTCCGGCACGCGCGGCGGATCTCCTGCAACATGACAGTAGCTCTCGGGCACGCCAGGCGCCAATTCGGAGCCCTACGGCATCAACAAACACCGCTGGCGCCGGCGTCCTGGTGTGGACTCTTGTGCCAGTCGACGTAGTCTGCGTCCGCCGGCTTGCATACGCCGCACGCTTGATGTATCGTGCTTCTGCATCCGCTCGCCGGAGCTCGGATTTTGATAGCGAGGTGAAACGAGAATGAGGCGTCGTGATTTCCTACCCGCCGCCGCTCTCGGAGGCTGCCTTTCGGCTTCCGGGGCGCCCGCCGCGGGGGCTTTTGAGCCCGACAGCGCCGTTCGGGGTCGTCCCAAGATTGGCTGCGTGAGCTGGGTCTTCCACCGGTTGCTTCCCGGCGTCACGCCCGAAGAGGCGATCGACACCATCGGCAGTCTCGGATTCGAAGGCGTCGAACTCATCGCGAACTCCCGCGGCGATATCCAGGAATATTGGACCGACGGCACGATTGACCGCATCCGGAAACAGCTCGAGCGCAACAAGCTCCTGTTACCGCAGTTTCCGCTTTTCCAGCCGGTGGTCGAGGGCTTGACCAGCCGCGATAAGGATGAGCGCCAGCGCAGCCTCGATGCCTTCGAAGCCGGTTGCCGCGTCGCCAAAAAGCTCGGCGCCCCGATGGTGAATATCGTCGCGCCGTGGGCTCGCGAACTGAAGTCGTCGCACTCCTATCTGCCGCGCTATTTCATGAGCGATCCCGCCCCGGGCGAGAAGTTCCACATCGATATCGCTCCCGATTTCGACGGGGACGAAGTGTGGCGCGTCTTCACCGGCGCGATCAAGGCGAGTCTGGACCGCGCGAAGGCGCACGGCCTGAAATTCAACATCGAGAACCACACCCACACCATGCTCCCGGTCACCGACAGCTTTCTGCGGCTCTGGGACGCGATTCCGGATCCGGCGCTGGGTTTCAATCTGGATTGCGGCTGGGCGATGAACCAGCGCGAGTACCCGCCGCTGGCCATCCGGAAACTGCACAAGCGCCTGATGAATCTTCACATGCGCGACATCGACGCGCGGATGCGCGTGATGGTCCCCATCGGCCACGGCGTGATGGACTTCCAGGCCATCGCCGACGCGGCGCGGGCGATCGGGTACAACGGCTTCATTTCGCTCGAGCAGGACTCGTTTGGCGGCGACTTGAACGACATGAAGGAAAACTGCCGCCGCTACGTGAGCGTCATGAAGGAATGCCTTACCTGAGTTGACGCCCTCCGCGCTGGCGGTTGTCGAGAAAGCGGCTGGAAGGGGTACTTACTCGTGAGATGCGGAGACGTACGTTCCTTCAAATGCTTGGCGGGGCCGCGGCCGGCGCACGCTCCCTGGCCGCAAACGCGGCCGGCGGCATCCGCCTTGGCTTCGACACTTGGACGCTGCACGACTACGGCTGGACCGCCATCGATTTTCTCGACTACGCCGACCAACAGCGCCTGGACACCGTACAGCTTTCCGACCTGTTCAATTACGCGAGCCTGGACCCGGCCTACCTCCGGAAGGTAAAGGAGCGCGCCGAGACCCTTGGCGTGACTATCGATGGCGGGCTCGGCTGCATCTGTCCGACGGCGCGCAACTACCGCCAGGAGTACGGCGATGCCGTCGAGTACTTACGGAAGGGCCTGCGCGCCAACAGCGCGGCCGGCGCGCGGTGCATGCGCTGCTACCTGGGCGGCGAGCCGGAACGCCGAGGCCCGCTTCCGCTGGGGCGGCACATCGAAGCCACGGTGAAGGCGCTGCGGGCCGTCCGTTCCGAGGCGCTCGATCTCGGCGTGATGATCGCCGTCGAAAACCACGGCGACTTGCAGGCCTGGGAGCTGAGAAACCTGATTGAAGAGGCGGGCAAAGAGTTCGTCGGCGCGTGCCTGGATACCGGCAATCCGCTGTCGGTGATCGAAGATCCGATGACCGCGCTCGAGACGCTCGGGCCGTACGTGGTCACCACGCACGTCAAGGATTTCGCCGTCTTCGAGCACCCGCGGGGCGCGGCGGCGCAGGGGGTCGCGTTGGGCGAGGGCTCCATCGATTACCCGCGGTTCTTCGAGCGGTTCCGGCAACTGTGCCCGCGGTCGGCGGCGCAACTGGAGATCCTGACGGGCGGTCCGCCGCGCGTGGTTCCGTACCTGGAGCCGGAGTTCTGGCGCGCGTTTCCCAGCGCTCGCGCCTCCGAGTTCGCGCGCTTTGTCGCGCTTGCCCGGCAGGGGCGTCCTTTCATGGGCTCGATGATGATCGCCGGTCCGGGCAGCCGCCCGCCGGAATACGACGCCGCCGTTAAAAAGCAGCAACAGGTTGACCTGGAGCGCAGCTTCGAATATGCGAGGAAGGTCCTCGGGCTGGGCATTCGCGGCCGGAGCTGAGCGGGAGGACAGCGATGAATCGAAGAGAGCTTCTGAAGGGAACGGGCCTGGTAGCCGCCGCCGCTTCGCAACCCGGGACGTCCGCGGCCAATGACCGGATCGGCGTCGGCATCATCGGCTGCGGCAACATGGGCGGCTGGGACCAGCGGGATTTCCAGTCGAATCCGGACGTGGAAATTGTGGCCCTGTGCGACGTCTACCGGCCCAACCTGGAAGCGGCGCTCCGGATGGCCGGGGGCAAGGCCGAAACGTATCGCGACTACCGGCGGCTGCTCGAGGACAAGCGCGTCGACGCGGTCGTCATCGCGACGCCGGAACATTGGCACGCCATTATGTGCATCGACGCGTGCGACGCGGGCAAGGACGTCTACGTGGAAAAACCGGCGTCGCACAACATACGCGAGGGGCGGCTAATGGTGGAGGCGGCGCGGCGCAACAACCGGATTGTGCAAGTGGGCATGCAGCAGCGGTCCGGAACCCACTTTCAGCGGGCGGTTCGATACGTCCAGGACGGCCGCCTCGGCGCCGTCCACTACGTCGTCTGCTGGAATCACTCGCCGCTGGCAATGGGACGCGGCGAGGCGCCCCCGCCCGCCGCGGCGCCGCCCGCCGATCTCGATTACGACCTTTGGCTCGGGCCCGCGCCGAAGCTGCCGTACGCGGAAGTGTGGAACCGCGGCCGGCGCGTTCTGTGGGATTTTTCGGGTGGGATGCTTACCGAGTGGGGCGCGCATCTGACGGACATCGCGCTTTGGGGCATGAACGCTCGCGCGCCGCGCAGCGTGGTCGCGGCCGGCGGGTTGTTCCACAACAAGGAAGGCGAGATCCCCGACACCTTGCAGGCGCTCTATCAGTTCGACGGTTTCCTCCTGCAATACTCCGTGCTCCATCACAACAGCTTCGGTCCGAACGGAGATCCGGGCGCGGCCCGCTTCGGCAGCTATGGCATCCAGTTTCACGGGACCAAAGGCACGTTGTTTGTCGATCGCGCGGGCTTTCGCCTGACTCCGCAAATGAAACGCCTGGAAGAATCGGCTCATCCGGCCCGGCCCGTCATGTGGGTGAACGACGAGCGGCAGCTCGGTTACTACTACGCCACCGATTTCCTTCCCGAACAGTCCGACAGTTCCGCGCAACACGGGCCGCACGTGAGAAATTTCCTCGACTGCGTCAAAAGCCGGAGGCCGCCGAACGCCGACATCGAGGACGGCCACATCGCGAATACGGTCTGCCGCCTCGGCAACATCGCCTACCGGCTGGAGCGCCGTATCCGCTGGGACGCCGACCGCGAGCAGGCCATCGACGACCCCGAAGCGAACCGTCTCGCTGCCGGAGCCTATCGCGCGCCGTGGATCCCCAAGGGCCTGTAGCGGAAACGCGCCATCCGTAGTATAAGAGAAAAGGGTCTCAAACTTGATGTCGTGGTGTAGAATGAGTTAGAGACTAGACCCGGGTCTTTAGATATGGAGGTCCGATGAATAAGCTTCCCGTCAGCTTAACGAACATCCTCGCTATTGCCGCGGTTGCCGCATTGCTTTCCTCCTGCGGCCCCAGCGGTCCGGCCGCGCCGGCGCCAGGCACGCCCGCGTTCAATTGGGCGAGGGCGCAGGACGCCTACAAAGCCAACGACTACGTCAAGTCGAACCAGCTTCTGGTAGAAATGGCCCAGAAGAACCACGAATTCACCGACCGCGCCCAGGCGTGGGCCGCGGTGATGTCGCTCGGCATGGCGAGAACGTACATGGAACTCGCCGACAAGCTGGACGACGGCGCCAAACGGAACAACACCAATCCGGGAGCGTTTCGGCGCGTGGCTAACGAATACCGGTCGAAGGCGCGGGCCGCCGCGCTCCAGTACACCGAAGTCGCCCACCGCGTAACGGCTGCCCCGGCGGCCGCCGAGTACGTATTTGTCCTCGAACCGCCGGAAGCCAGTTTTGACGATCCGCAACAATACAAGAAGTTCGCCATCGGGCAGTTGGTTCCCGATGCGGAGCTTGCCGGGGTCGAGCAGGAGGTGCTCAAGCGCGAAATTCTGCGGAACGCCTGCCGCGCGTTGGGTGCTCCCAAGGAGCCGGCAAAAGCCAGGGCCGCCTATCAGGATGGAGAAGCCAAGGCCCAGGGCGAGGCGTTTCTGCTGATGCTCGCCAACGGACTCTACGATGTCGGCGACATGTTCGGGCCGAAAAAGCTCGACCAACCGCAACGCGTCAAGCTCGTCTACGACGAGGCTATGGAGGCCATCGAGCTGATTAAGGGAAACAAGGAAGCGCAGGAACTGTCGAAGAAGATCGCGCAGAACCGCAAGAAGCTGAATCTGTAGCGCGCCGCCGCCGCGTCCACCCGGCGCGGCGGCTCATCCCATTGCGCGGGCGTCGGCTTCGCCGAACAGAACCGGAAAGCGCTCCGCAATACCCACTCATGAAGTGCGACTACTGGCGCTAGGCCGCCCAGGCCGACGTCATCGATCCGGGCGGGCCGGAAGTTCGTCTTCCGGCGCACTCCGCTGATCCTGCTTCCGCTCCCCTCACGCGGGACCGCCTTCTCCGCACCGCCTCGAGCCGGCCAGCCGTAACATTCCTCCGCGTCCCGTTGTCTTCTTCCAGAAGCAGTTTTGAACGACTTCCTGCCACCGCTGTGAATAACAGGAAGCAAAAGGGAGGATTACCATGGCGAAGAATATCGCGGTGTTCGGCATCTACCCTAGCCAGGCGGCCGTCGAAGAGGCAGTCTCCAACCTCCGAACGGCGGGGTTTCGTAACACCGACATATCGGTGCTGCTGCCCGAGAACCTGGGCTCGAAGGACCTCGGGCATGAGAAGCACACCAAAGCGCCTGAGGGCGCTACCACCGGAGCGGCATCCGGCGCCGTCATCGGAGGCGCTCTGGGGTGGCTCGCAGGCATCGGCGCCCTTGCGATCCCCGGCATCGGACCCTTGATTGCGGCCGGCCCGATTATCGGAATGCTGGCCGGGGTGGGCGCGGGCGGCGCGGCGGGCGGCATCGTCGGAGGCCTCATCGGCTTGGGAATCCCCGAATACGAGGCCAAGCGCTATGAAGGGCGCATCCGCAAAGGAGGGATCCTCCTCTCCGTGCACTCCGACGATTCGGAGTGGGCCAAGCGCGCGCAAGCCATCCTTGAACAGACCGGGGCCGAGGACATCTCCCGGACTTCGGAGGCGCGCGCCGACTATGCCGAAGGCGATCGGCCGCTCCCCCGGAGGACCGTCGCCGGAGACGAGCCGCCTGCTCGCCCCGCCCGCGCTACTCGTGGTACGCGTTCGAAACGTGCGGCGGAAACCCGCCCCGCCGCCGTGCGATCCGAACCGGACCCGGCGGAATCCCGATTGTCCGACGTTCGCCCGGCCGTGACGCGGGCGGAACCGCGCCTTGCTGAGACCCGCCTCGATCCCAGGCCGGCGGAAGTTCGCGCCGAATCGCGCTCTGTCCTTTCCGGTCGCGCCGATTCCGAGCTTCGGGCCCGCGATGTCATGAGCGCCGATGTGGTGGTGGTCGACGCCGATCACTCCATCAGCGAAGCCGCCGATCGCATGCGGTCGGTCGACATTGGCTTTCTCCCGGTGCGGGAAGGCGGCCGCATCGTCGGCGTCGTCACCGACCGCGATATCACGATCCGCGGAACGGCCTCCGGTTACGATCCCTCCACCACCGCCGTCTCGTCCGTCATGACCGCGGACTACGAATACGTGCTCGAGGACGACAGCATCGACGAGGTGGCTCGCGTCATGCGTGAGAAGCAGCTCAAACGGGTGATGGTCCTCGATTCGCAGAAGGCTCTTGCCGGGGTGATCAGCCTTGGCGATCTCGCCAATAGGGTTGGCGACGACAGCCTCTCCGGCGATATCCTGGAACGCGTCACCGAACCGGAGGGCGGCGCGGACCGCCGCTAGCCATTCCCGCCGATATACTGGGAGGCGTTGGACCTCGCCTCCCTTCGCTCGGCGTTGCGCGACTCGGGCGCCCTCCGCCTGAACGTCAAGGTCGTACCTAAGAGCGCTCGCACGGAGCTTGCGGGCGTGATGGCCGACGGCGCTCTCAAAGTGCGCGTTGCGGCCCCGCCGGAGAAGGGGAAAGCTAACAGCGCGCTCTGCGCTTTTCTTGCGCGTGAGTTCGGCGTGCCGGCGGCCTCCGTCACGATCGAAAGCGGCGCGACCGCCTCCCGCAAGCGAATTCTCATCCTCCGATAAAAGTTGGCCCTCCGGCTTAAGTTATTGAAAGCAATCATATAAGCTCCCCACCCCATGGTGGAGCCATGTAAAAATCCGATGCAAGCGCTTGACATCGCTGTTCACCTGTTGTTAACTTCCATTGTTTAGCCTTAACAGCGGCGGCTTGGCGCCCCCATCCGGGGGAGCCTCCGTTTTTACATGACCGCAGAGAACAGAACACTGAGCCGAATATATGAAGAAGGACTACTTCATTGTTGTACTAGCCCATTCTTTCCACGGCCGGCTGCGGCGTCTTCACGTTTCCCATCACATCGTTTATCTGGTTCTGGCGCTGGCGTTGGTTGGCGGCATCACCGTTGTCGGTGTTGCGGCAAGCTATCTGCGAATGGCCTGGAAGGTGGCCGACTATAACGCGCTACGATCGGAATTCGATAAGCTGCGGGAGCGTTACCAGACGCTACAGCGGGAGACCACCGAAAAGAACGAGCAACTAGCCACGTTGCAGTTGTTCGCCACCGAGGTCTCGCTGGCTTACGGAATCAAACAGCGCATCGAGGGCCCCGCCGACATCTCCGCCGAAGGCGAACTTGTTCCCTCGTTTAACGAGTCGTTGGAAGAATACAACTTTCTCAAAAGCGCCAACTTCTCCATCTTCTCCCGCAAATATCCGCGTCTGTGGCAGACCAACAGCCGTCCCACGCTGTGGCCCATCAACGGACGGCTTCAGAGTTACTTCGGCAAGCGCAGCGATCCGTTCACCGGAATGGGCGCGTTCCACCCCGGCGTTGACATTCCCGCGCCGACCGGAACCCCGGTTCGGGCCGGCGGCGATGGTATCGTCGCTCGCGCGGAGTGGATGGGCGCGTACGGAAGGCTGGTCGTCATCGACCACGGCGCCGGTATGAGTTCCTACTACGGTCACTTGTCCCGTATGGACGTCATCGCGGGTCAGGAGGTTCGCGTCGGCCAGATCATCGGAGCTGTCGGCTCCACTGGCCGTACCACGGCGCCCCACCTGCACTACGAGGTGCGACAGGGCGGCAACCCGGTCAATCCGTACATCTTCTTACGAAGTTCCGCCCGGGCCGGGGCGCCGGCACAGCGGGACCTGCCTTTCTGAGGACGGGCGCGTCCGGCGGGGCGGCGAGGGCGGCGAGCGGGGCTCTTGACGGTTGCGCCGCCAACTGCTGGAATGGGTGCTAGGTACGGAACCCTGGACATCAGGGAGGGGGGCTCCTATGAGAGCATGGAAATGGCGTGTCGCCGCCGCTGGGTTCGCGATGGTTTCACTTGGTTCGGCCTATTACCGTTGGGAAACGGTTCCGCTGATGTCGGAAACGGCAAACGCGCTGATCGCCTCGCTCGATCCGCAACAGCGCGCCAAGGTCGTATTCCCCATGGACGACGAAGGCCGCCTGTTCTGGCACTACATTCCTTCGCCGGACATTGAGAAACGCTTCGGGCATCCCCGCCAGGGCCTCACCTTGCGCGAGATGACGGCGCCGCAGAAACATCTCGCCAGCGCCCTGCTGAGCGCCGGCTTAAGCCGCGGCGGCTACATCAAGGCCACCACCATCATGAGCCTCGAAGAAGTGCTCCGGGTGATGGAAGGCGACAGCGGCGCGCGGCGCGATCCGGACAAGTATCACTTCAGCATCTTCGGAGAGCCTTCGGAAAAAGGCGTCTGGGGCTATCGCGTCGAAGGCCACCACGTAAGCGTCCACTTCACCGTCGTCAACGGAAAACTCGCCGCCTCGCCCACCTTCTTCGGCGCCAACCCCGCCGAAGTCCGCCAGGGCCCGCGCAAAGGGCTCCGCGCGCTGGCCCGCGAGGAGGACCTGGCCCGCGATCTGCTCGCCTCGCTCACCCTCGAACAGAAACAGGTCGCCATCGTCTCGCCCAAGGCTTATGACGACATCCTCACCGCCGCCGACCGCAAAGCGGCGCTCGAGGGCCAGCCCAGCGGGCTAAGCGCCGCCAAACTCAAGGCGCAGCAGCGCCAGTTGCTCGACGCGCTGGTCGCCGAATACGCCAACAACGTTCCCCCGGACGTGGCCGAGCGGCGCATGGCGCAGCTCAAACAGGCCGGCAATAACGTCCACTTCGCCTGGGCCGGCGTCGAGGAGCGCGGCGGCCCCCACTACTACCGCGTCCAGACGCCCGCCTTCCTCATCGAGTACGACAACACGCAGAACGGCGCCAATCACATCCACTCCGTTTGGCGCGACTACAAGGGCGATTTCGGACTCGACCTCCTCGGAGACCACTATCACAAGAGCCATTGACGCGCGCCCGGTCGCCTGTGGCGGCGCCTCCGGATCGGCGTGCTAGGATCGAAATAGACGATCCTCTATGCTGCTCCGAGCGCCCGATGGCCGTTGTTGGAGCCGGCGGGCCTTCCTGTTGTCATGCTCGGCTCCGGCGCTGGCGGCTGCCCCCCCTAAGAACAGCGTCTTTCCCTCGGAAGTCGTGCGCTACGCCGACCCGTCCACCGAGTTTATCGTCCACCGCTTTACGGATCCGGCCAACTCCTGCCGGCTCCCGGAGTACTACTGCCGCTTTGTCTCGCGCAACCGCTCGTTCCTGGTATACGCGTCCGACCGCACCGGCGCCCAGCAGATTTTCCAGATGGATCTCAAGACCGGCCAGAACCGCCTCCTGACGGAAGCCGCCCGGCTGGATCCGGCCTCGGTCACGCTCTTTCCAGACGAGCGGAGCGTCGCCTATTTCGACGGCTCGAGTCTCAATCGCCTTTGGCTGAACAACCGCCGTGTGCGCCGCCTCTACGATGTTGCCAACGGCTTTGAGCACGCCGGCGCGTTCGCTCTCTCGGCCGACGGGAGGCGCGCGGTTCTGGTGGAGAAAAGCGGGGATCGCTCGCGCCTCCGCCTGATCAACGTCGCCGCCGCCAGCGCGGTCACGGTTTACGAGAGCAACGGCTTGCTGCGGAACCCTCTCCCCCGGCCCAACGGCGCCACCATTCTGTTCCAGGGTTCCGACGACGCCTGGTGGCTGATTGACTTCGACGGCCGCAATAATCGCCGCCTCGAAACCGCGCCCGGGCGTTGCGTCCAGGCGCTCTGGTCGCCCGATGGCCGGACGATTCTGTACCTCAACGTGCCTTCCGTCCCGCGCGAGTTGCACACGCTGCGCGAGTTCACCCTCGCGGAAAACCGCGATCGGCTCGTCGCCCGCACCACGCAGTTCGTTCGCTTCTCCCAGAACCGCAACGCCTCGGTCTTTGTCTGCGCCAGCGGCGCGAAGGCCTCGCCTTACATCATGCTGCTGTTGCGCGTGGGGCGCGAACTCACCCTCTGCGAACATCGCGCCTCGGATCCTTCGCGCATCACCGCCGCCTTCTCCCCCGACAGCCGCTGGATC
Organism: Bryobacteraceae bacterium; assembly: GCA_026129905.1. Taxonomy (GTDB): domain Bacteria; phylum Acidobacteriota; class Terriglobia; order Bryobacterales; family Bryobacteraceae; genus JAHCHE01. The sequence goes on from JAHCHE010000058.1 coordinate 11,931, forward strand.
TTTTTCGAAAGCGATCGCGACGGCAAACCAGCTATCTATGGCATGCCGGTGACGCAACTCGTCGAGCAGACCGAATTGTAGCGCCCGCGCCCCTGTCTGCGTCCTAATTCACCGTCGCGCCGCGCCACCCGAGTGCATACCCCGCCGCCGCGGGCCGCCGCCCCGACCGGTGCTTGGCGCGGTACATCCTGCGGTCGGCTGCCGCCAGCAGCGATTCCGCGTCCAGGCCGTCTTCGGCGTATTGCGCGTGTCCGACGCTGATTGTGACGCCGCAATCGGGGCAGACCTCCTCCACCGCCTCTTCCACCGCGCGGGACAATTGCTCTCTCTTGAAGTCCACCGCATTCACCGGCAAACCCGGCAGCGCCATCACGAACTCGTCGCCGCCCATTCGCGCCACAAAATCGTATTCACGGCAGTTCAACTCCAACGCGCGCGCCGCCGCGCGCAGAACCTGGTTCCCTGCCAGGTGCCCGAACTGGTCGTTCACGTCCTTAAATCCGTCCAGGTCGCAGACAAACACCGTCAGCGAGCCGTCCGTGCGCCGGCAGCGGGCCAGTTCGTCGTCCAGCCGCTGGAACAGCGATCGCGAATTCGCCAGCCCCGTCATGTAGTCCGTCGTGGCCGAACTCATGGCCGTCTGGTGTTTCACCGCGTTATCGATCGCCGTCGCCGCGCGGGGCGCCACTTCCATCAGGATCCGCAATTCGTCGGGTTCGAAACTCTGGGGTTCACGCCGAAACAGCCCCAGCACGCCAACCATGGAACCCGAACGTTCGAGCGGCGCGCCGAGAAACGCACGGAATATCGCCTCCGGTCCCGCTCCCGCTGCGCTCTCGCGTTCCTCAACCGGATCGCCGTTCAGGATGGGACGGCCGGTCTCCGCGATCATCCGGCAGAGGCCTTCGGCCGGGTAACTTTCCGGATCGGGCCGTCCGAACGCATCCGTCACCATGCATTCGAGCGCCAGCCTCCCGCCCCGATCCAGGTAAATCGCCAGCCCGTCGTACGGAACCAGGCCTTTCATCTCGCGGGCCAGGGTCGCCAGCGTCTCCGTCGCGCTCAGCGAACTCCCCAATTCCTGGTTTAGGCGATCGAGGTTCCAAGCCTCGCGGCGCGCCCGTTCCAGCGCCTCGATCCCCACGGGCTTGCGCTCCCGGTCGAGTGCGCTGTCGAGCCGCCCCCGGGATTCCAACAGCGCGGCCGCCACCCGCGGATCGAAGCTGATCCCCGCCTGCGCCCCGATATACGCCGCCGCGGCCGAGTCGCTGCTCTTCCTGGCCAACGCGCAGAAACAATCCACCGCGGCCAAAATTCGCGCTCCGAGCGGTATGTCTTCTCCTTTCAGTCCGTCGGGGTACCCGCTGCCGTTCCACCGCTCGTGGTGCGCCAGCACGATCTCCGCAACCGGCGCGAGCCCCATCTGCGCCACCAGTTCCGCCCCTACGGTGACGTGGCTCTTGATTCGATCGAACTCTTCCGCGTTAAGCCTTTCCTCTTTTCGCAGAATGGCTTCGGGTATGCCGAGGAGTCCGATGTCGTATACCAGCGCCGCGATCCGCAGGCTGCGCAATTCGTTTGCGCTCATCCCCAGCGCCGCTCCGATAGCTTCGCAGTACGCCCGGGTGCGCTGCGCCCGTTCCGCCCCGCCCAGGAAACGAGCCCCCAGCGCGCTCGCCAGCCCCTCGGCGACGCGCAGCACCTCCGCCTCTACTCCTGTGGTTTGTCCGAGTTTACTGTGATTGACCGTCATCCCTCCTCGACTAAGGCACGCCCGCTTCCCGTCCCGCGTTGCCGCGCAGCAGTCGATCATCTCCTGTGGAATCAGCACCTTGTGCCGCTCGCCCGGCTCTTGGCCACGGTGGGTCGGCAGGGACTCCGCGGGACAACCTGTCTCACCGCCCGCCGCATGCCGGCGGGCCCGACGGGATCGAAGCCCCGCGAATTCAGAGGCTTGGCAGACGCGCCCGACCATTGCGCCAATTTGTCTCATGCGGGCGCGGCGGCCGGAGCGGTCGCCGGACAAGTCAAATGCCGAGGGGTTCTAAGCCGTGCGCCTTAGTCGTATTAGCAAGAAGCCGGCTGCTCAGATTAAAGAAAAGCCCGGCCTTTATCGGTGTTTATCGGTGTTCGTCGGTGGCTGACATCGATTGTTTCACACCTTCCGAGCGGGCGGTTTAACGCCGAATTCTACACTTCCTTGAGCGATCTCGATGGAAATGCGCCGGCGCCCTTACCCGAGCGCGGCGGTCTCCGCCGGCTGCTTCACTGGAATGAGTCTGGCGATCGCCGCCGCCGTGGGCGCCTCGAACAGCCGGACCATTGTCAGTTCCACGCCGGCCGTCTCGCCGAGCCGTTGGATGAACTGCACGGCAAGGATCGAATCGCCGCCCAGCCGGAAGAAGTCGTCGTCGGCGCCCACCTGCGGAATTCCGAGAATCTCCTGCCACATGCCGCAGATCAGCGCTTCCTGCTCGGTCGCCGGGGAGCGGAAGGAACGGGAAGGCGAGGGGGCCGCCGGGGCCGCTTTGGTCAGACCGAGCTTCTCCGCCAGCCCGATCCGCTGGAGCTTCCCCGTCGGTCCCTTGGGGATCTCGTTCAGAATCACGAGCCGCCGCGGGACCTTGAAATCCGCCAGGCGCTCGGCCGCGAATTCACGCAGCTCGATCTCGGTGATCTCCGCTTCGGGCTTCAGTACCACCGCCGCGCCGACGTCTTCGCCCAGCCGTTCGTCCGGGATGGCGAACGCCACCGCCTGCGCCACCAGCGGGTGATCGAGCAGGACCTCATCGATTTCCCGCGGCGAGATCTTTTCGCCGCCGCGGTTGATCAGCTCCTTCAGCCGTCCTGTGAGGAACAGGTAGCCGTCGGCGTCCACATAACCCTGGTCGCCTGTCCGGAACCAGCCGTTGGAAAAGGCGCCCTCGTTGGCCTTCGGATTGTTCTCGTAGCCGTTGGTGACGTTGGCGCCGCGGATCACCACCTCGCCGGTCGCGCCGGAGGGCAGAAGGTTGCCCTGCTCGTCCATGATGGCGATCTCAGGACCGGCCGGCAGTCCTACCGAACCCGGCTTGCGTGCGGCCGGCGGCAGCGGGTTGCTCGCCATCTGGTGCGATGCCTCGGTCATGCCGTAGGCTTCGATCACCGGAGCGCGGAAAACCTCCTCCAGCTTCGCCATTACCTGCGGAGGAAGCGCGGAAGAGGATGACCGCACGAACCGCAGGCTCGACCGGGCGACGATGTCCTGGTTCTGCGCCGCGCGCTCCAGAATCGCCTGGTGCATGCTGGGAACCGCGGAGTACCAGGTCGGTTGGAACTCGTCGAGCCAGCCGAAGAACCGCGGCGCCTGAAATCCCGGCGCGCACACCACCGCCGCCCCGGCCGTCAACGACGACAGGACCACGCCGATCAGACCGTGGATGTGAAACAGCGGCATGACGTTCAGACAGCGGTCCGACGGCGCCAGCCGCAGCGTGTTGCTGATGCTTGCCGCTGACGTGACCAGGTTGCGCTGCGTCAGGGGGACGATTTTCGGCCGCGACGTGGTGCCCGAGGTATGCAGCACCAGCGCGACGTCGTCGGCCGATGCGAACGCCGGACTACCGCTGCGTGGGCGCCCGCCAAGCCGGAATACCCCTGCCGGCCGATCCAGTTCCGGCGCCAGTTCGATCACGGCGATGTCTCTGGCCGCCGCCACCTGCCGGACCGGCGAGTCGTGCCCGTCCGGAACGATCACCGCTTTGGCGCCCAAATCCGAAAGATAGAAATCGAACTCCTCGAAACGGTACGACGGGTTCAGCGGCGCGCAGGTACACGCGGCGCTCACTGCGACGAACGAGGTCGCCATTTCCGGTCCGTTCGGCAGCACGATCGCCACGCGGTCGGCCGTCCGTATGCCGCGCGCGTTCATTTCGCCGGCGGCGCTCTCCACCAGCGCGAGCAGACCGCCGTAGGTTAATGGAGTTCGCAGGGGCGCCAGGATTGCTTCGGCCGTGGGACTCCTCTCAGCCTGCGACTGGAGGAGATCGAGAATGCGGAAGCTCATAGCGTCCATGATACCGTGGTGAGGCCGGTGGGCAGCCCGGCCTCATCACGCAACCCGGCGGCCTAGCGCGCGATGCGGAGGATTTCTGACGCGATGCGGGCGAACGCCTGGTTGAGTTGGGTGCTGTCCGGAGCGTACACGTAGAGGCCTTCGGGCTCGCTGCTGGTGTGCGCGGTACTGGCGGGGTCGTTGGCCACCCGCATGAGCAAGTCCTCATCCACATCTCCCTCGCCGATGCAGTAAATCACGATGGCGAGATTGGGGTCCTGCCGCATCTTCCGGGCCGCGTCGGCCGCCGCATTCTTCGACGCCCGACCGATCGCCAGCGGCTTGTCTACCCGAATGTAACCCGCGTAGGCATGGCCGCTGGGGTATTTCTCGGGACTCAAGTAGGTGGTGCGAGTGTTGTTCCCGTAATAGTCCTGATCGGGAATGTAGGCGATGTCGCGCCGGACATAGCTCCAGTCGGTTGCGAAGCGGCATGTGTTGTTGTCAGAGATCACGACGCCTTCGTTGCTCTGGGAATAGGAGGTGGCGGCTGAGACGGTGACGCCAAAACTGGCGCCGGTCGCGTCCACGGCGTTTCCCGTCGCCGCGATGACGCCCAGCTTCGGCCCTGGATTCCAACCACTCTGCCCATAGATCCTGCCGGAGGAGTCCCGACAAGTGCTCGGCGCCATCGAGTACGTACTGCTCGTGGAGGAGTAGTTATCGGCGCCATACCCGTAGCGGGTATCGGTAAGCCGCTTCACGGGGAAGTTCGCCGTGAGGCCGTTCGGCAAACCGTCGGTGAAGAACACCACCAGGTTCAGGGATCCGGGTTCATTGATCGCTTGAAGCTGGAGGTACGCTTGCGAGAGCGCCTGCGCGGTGCCGGTACCGCCGGCGCCTTGGATGTTCGCGATCGCCGTGTCCAGGCTCGGTGAACTGGTCTTGAAGTTCTGCCGGTAGGGATAGGCGTTCAGCCAGGTCATGCCGAACGTGATCATCCCCAGCCGGTCGCGGTCGTTGGCGAACTGGGCGACGAACTGGCGGGCGGCCGCCTTCATCGGCTCCAGCGAACTCGTGTTGACCATCGATTGCGACCGGTCCAGCACCAGGATCAGGTTGACGTCGCGGCGCGAAGCCGTGCCTTCCGCGCCGATGGTCGAGTTTCGAAAACCCAGAATGCGCATGAAAAACACCGGCGCCGTCACCGTAGCCACTACGCGGACGGTGCGGGTCCGGTACGCGCTCTGCGCCACCGTAACGTTCACCTGCTTGTTCGACGTCTGGAGAAAGCCGTCCGGGAAATTCGCGTTGAAGAAGGCGGTGGCCCGCGCCACGGCGCTCGCTTCCTGCGCCTGGATAGTCAGACCGACGCTCAACGACCGGGCGGCCGCCAAGGCTCCCGCATCGGCGGCGGCCGACAGCTTGGCCTTGATCGCGTACATGAAGCCCGCGTCGATCGCCAGGCCGACGGTCGGGATCACCATAATCATGCACAGCGCGGTCAGAATGACGGCGAAGCCCTTCTGCCGCCTAGCGCGTGTTTGCTGCTTCCGCATAGCCGTACTCTCTCCAGCAGTCGTTTGATGAACGTCTTTTGGTTCATTGACGTGCAGCCGTTCGGCCGGAGGCCGCCTGCCGCACGGTAGCGCTCAAAAGATCGTGCGCGCATATAAGGCGGTTCCCGTCCGCGAACTCAGGAAGTCGTAAACCGGGGACTGGAAATAGGCTTCCGCCACATAGGCGTACTCTCCCGGCTGCAGCGCCAGAAGACTGTTGAAATTCGTGGCCCGGGCGCTCCCTTCCCTCAAATAATCGGCAACGTTTCCCTGGCTGTCGATCAGGCCGGGGTTAGGCGTGCCAAACGAACTGGCCGCCAGCGCGGTGTTGCCGATCACGATCCGCTTCACGATTACCGGCCAGTTCAGGTTCGTGCACTGCGCCACCGTCAGTCCTCCGGCCGTGCACTCCGCCGTTCCGACGTACATGATCTGGCTGAGGGTGACCCGGCCAGGGCCGCCGTTGAGCGTCATGCCGAGACCGGATCCCAGGTGTACGATCAACTGTTTATTGGCGGTGAGCGAGAAATCCACGTATCGGGCGAACATGTGCCCGGCGTCGCGGCTGATCTGCGTGACCTTCATTGCGCGTGTGATATTCATCCCCACGTTCACCGTTCCGAACAACAGCGGAACCAGGAAGACGGTCACCAGCGCGAATTCCACCAGCGTGTTGCCCCGTTGACGTTTGCGACCGGCGCGCTTCACGGACTCATTCCTCCTCCCCTCTCACCGCGGCGGCGGCTGCTGTCCTCCCGGCAGAGATTCCATCCGGTCGGAAGCCATCGTCGATGAAATCGTCAGCGGACTGGCGCTGCGCAGCAGCGGCGCCAACCAACCCCAGGTAAAGCCCTCCACCGAAACCTCAATGACATTGCCCGGGCCGTTGGAGGACACCTGTGTCAGCGTCACCGGATCGAAATAGCGGATGTAGATCTTGTTCAGCCCGGCCTGGCCCGCCAGAAAGCCCATCGCCTCGCTCTGGACCACGGACTTGATCGAGGCGTCGTGGCCCATGCCGGTCTGAGTCTGATACGTGATCGCGTAGCGCACGCCCTCGCGCACCGCATGCTGGAGCGTGCTCATCACGAAGATTGAAAGGCCGAAGTCGATGATGGCGAAGATCAGCGCCAGCAGCGGAACCAGCACGAAGGCCGCCTCGACAAAGGCGTTCCCCTTCTGTCCGCGCCTCCGATTCTCGGTCGCCGCCCGCATTCGCCGCCTTCTCCAGGCCCCTGCCGGCCAGACCCGGCCTGCCTGTCCTCTTCCACGTTACGGGAGACGGCGGGAAGTGAAAATCAGCGATTATACGTAGGCAACCGGCGTGTTTCGCCGTAGTCCCGGGCGGTCAGCCTTCCAGGATTACTCGGAAGCCGAGCAGGCTCGAAACCGTCTCCACCGGAACCTTGTAGTCCCCGTAGACGGTGACGCGGTGCCAGCCGAAGTCCCACTCCGCCATCAGCTTGCGGGCGTCGGTAACGGTCGCCGCCAGTTTCGTGCGGCAGGCGCGGTCCTCGTCGATGTTCTCGACCGTCCTCGCCCGGTGCATGACCACCTTCTTTTGAGCCGGAACCAGCTTCAGCGTCGTGGTCGTCTCGCCCAGCGGCATCAGCGAACGCACCGCCGCCCCCTTGCGGTCTTCCGAGTGATCGCGGATGTGGTATGGGTTGGCGGGGCCGTTCGGGCCGTAGACTTTGTTCGACGCCACGCAGTGGGCGTAGATGATCTGGTTCTTCGACGTGTCGATGACCGGATCGGAGATGTAGCCGGGCCTGCCCGTCAGGTAGGTCATCAGGAGCATCGTGGACGCGGATTCCAGGTCCGCCTCGCACGCGCCCACCAGTCCGTCGTTGTTGAGTTGGAAGAAGCCCAGGCACGGATAGGCCGTCATCTTGCCGCCGTAGAACAGGGTGAGGCAGTCCACCGCGATGCCCTGCGCCTTGTGCTCGGCCATCAGGTTGCGCATGCCGACGTACATGGCCGCCGATTTCTGAATCTCGGCCTGCGACGGCTCGACGACCTTCTTCGCGCCCTTCGTCCACGCGCGCGCCCACTGCTCGGCCTCGCCGCGGTCGGCCTTCTCGTAGGCGGCGTTCAGCTCATCGGCGCTCACCGGCCGGATGGTCAGCCCGAGCGACTCCTTGTACAAGGCAACCGGTTTCGTCAGGTCGCGCGGGGTCGCGTCGAGCAGCGTCGAGGAGCGCAACTTCTTCATGCATTCGAACGCCTTCAGCGCCTCGATGACGTCTTCGATCCGCGTCGAGGAGACGCCCGCCACCGGCATGCCCTTGGCCAACGCGGCCGGATAGAGGCCGAGGAACCTGCCGGTTCCGCCGTAGAGGTCGTCCACAAGCACGGCCGGCTTGCCGGAATAGGCGAACACGTCGGGGGCGCTCGAAGGGATGCCGAACAGGTAGACCAGGTAGCCGTCCACGTCCGAGTTGGCCGCCATCAGGGCCTTCGCCTGCTCGGCCGTTTCCGCGGAGGCGACGATGAACTCAATGTTCGGGCAGCCGCTGCGCAGCGCCGCGGCATAGCGCGTTTTTCGCGATTCATAATCGTAACCCTGATAGGGCCAGCCCTGGATCTTCGGGTCGGGGTGGGTGAAGACGAGATGAATTTTGGGCTTGTCGGTTGGAATGAGCGCGGCCGCGCCGGCGGCGGATGCCGGGCTCGCGAAAGCCTTCGGACAGACGGCGCAGGCGGCCGCGGCCGAACATTTCGCCAGAAAATCCCGGCGGGTGGAAGAGCGGATCACGGGAAGCGAGAGCATAAATAAATTCTCCGTGAATATCGTACCCTAAAATCCGTTTTCGGGTTCGCGCGGGCGAGGCGAGCGTCTGCCGGCTTGTGGAGGAAGCCGGTTGAAAACCGGCCCGCAACCCTGGAGGGTTGCCCCACTTCTGAGACCGCGAGGCGAAGCCCTCTACTCCATCGTCGTGACGCGGGCGGCGATCACCATCACCGCTTCCGGCACTTCCTTCACCACCACCGCGCCGGCCCCCAGCACGGCGCGGGCGCCCACCTTGCATCTGCAGCCCGACAATCGCGCGGTCTTGCCGCACCTAAATGTGCTTGTGCCGGTGAACGGTCTTCAGGCCTAGGGTAGAATAGCCAGATTCGTTCGTTTTTCGCCATGCGCTCGATCCCTCTTCTTGTGCCATTTTTGGCGGCAGTTGCCCACGTCGGACTGTCCGTCGCAGCCGGCTTGGCCGGGAGCGATACTGCAAAATTCAAGGATCGTAACATCTCACCGCAGGAGATTCTCGACGCAATTCGCAGAGGCGCGTCTATCGAAGCAGAATCAGTCCGTGTCACCGGCGATGTTGATCTGCGTCGTTTGAAACTTCCCATAGAGTTTATCGACGGCCGCCCATACCAGTGTGTCCGGTCGAGGATCGATCTAAAGAGAAGCACAATCCAAGGCAATTTTCTCGCCAATACCTCGCCGCCTATCGTCTTTCTCTCTCGAGTCTCAATGGAGGGCGTGAACCTCGAGCGGAGCGGGAGCTGGCCGGGAGCGCTCTTTCGGAATGGGCTCGTCCTCGATTATAGTCAATTCTCTGGGCACATAGATCTCAACCACGCTCAAGTCGACGGCGATCTCCGGCTGACGTTGGTAGAGGCGGCCGAAGTGTTCTTGAACCGTCTCGTTCTGCGCGGCTCTCTGAGCGCGGACAACCTCGTAGTGGGGCGCACAGACCCGTCTGGAAGGCGTGAAGCCGGACGTCGTTCGGGGACAGTGTCCGCCGAAGGCGTCGACATAGCTGGCGAATCCAGTTTTCGGCGGTTGCGAACCAGGCAAGTCTCTCTCGAGAAAGCAGGCTTGCAGCCCGCCCGATTCCGAGGGCCGGTCAACTTCGCCAATGCCGCCATAGGTGAATTGAACATGTCCGAGGCGCGACTCGACGAGGGCGTGAGCTTTGCTGGTGCGACCATAGGGGCAGACGATCATGTGGTCGGCCTGGCGGGAGTAGACTCCAAGAAAGACTTGACGTTCGATGACGCAACGATCATCGGCCTGGAAGATGCGAAAGTGGGAGGAGTCCTAAGTTTTCAGAGATCGCATCTTCAGGGGTTGTGTTTTATTCGAGTGTCTGGGCAGTGGGCCCCTGGGCTGAGACAGTCAGTTAAGACACG
>JAHCHE010000059.1 GCA_026129905.1 Bryobacteraceae bacterium
AGCCCGTCGACCCCGGCCCCGCGCCGCAAAAAAGCGAAACGAACCCACCGCCTCTGGCCGCCAAGGCCGCCGCGGCGGCCTCAAAAAGCGAAACGAACCCAACCATCGCCGAGTTTCCGCTCAAGTGGGACAGTTCGTCTCTCCCGTACCTCCCCACCGCCGACGAATTCGACCGGATTATCGCCGGCGTGAAGGACGATTCTTGGTTTTTGAAGAAAAAATAACCCTGCTCGCGCGAAATTTAATCGGTGGCGGACTCCGGAATCCGGGGCTGGGCCCGCAAAGCGCTCGCCGGGCCCTACTGCGGATAACGGGCGACGTCGAACGCTGTATCTGCGGGACTGGGAGTCCCGCGCAGCCTACGAGGCTGCCTACGAGGCCGCCCCACAGACATAGACTGGCGGGTTGAACTCGTCGCGGCGAGCGTCGATTCTTCGTGAGCCGGCCATCCTCATCGCCGTCTTCCGCTTCCTCGGTGGCCTTGTGGTTCTTGTCAACCCTGGTGGGGGGCAGTCCCCTAGACTGCGCCGGACGCCCTCGTCCGGCTTTGGACGCATCTGCTGTCCTGTGGAGACGCCCACATTCGTCGTGCTGGCTCTGGCGCACTTGATGACCAGTCGCTCGTTCCCGTACACGCACGCATTGCTTCCGGGGCGCACCATCTGAGCGCCGATGGGAGCGCCGATCCGGCGTGCGGTGTTCCTGCCATAGTCGTTCCTTTCGGCGCCGGTGGCGCAGTTCTGCAGCATGGCCGGACGCCCCGGCGACGACCTCACGTTCCTGATCGACGACGTCCGCCTGGTGGGCCTGGATTACTGAAGCGGGGCCACCGCAGGCGCGCCTGGCGTTGCTCCCCGCTACCGGCTCAACGCAGACGCCACGATCTCGTCGTGCGGTCTGCTCTGGAGTCGCCGACGTTGTGACCGTTCGCGAAATTGAAGGGCGAATTCCCGCCCGCAGGTCTCAAAGTGTTCGAAATGGGCCGCTAATAGGCATACTTCTGGGCACACCGCGAAAAGCGGGACTTGGAGAGCGCGCCGTCCTAGACGCCAACTGTTTAATAAAATGAGGTCTAGCTGGTGCGTTGCCGCCGCGACTCCGGATAGCGATCCCAGCAGCGCTCTTCGCGTCCAATTCGACATGTTGCCTCCTGTCGGAAAACTTCTGTTGGCCCAATCAAGATACCCTCTGACTGGCGCCCCGCGCAACGGAAGTCCGGCCGGATGCCTTTCCCGCGCAAAACCGACGCCTGGCTACCAATTCCCCGTCACCGGCGTGACGCCGGTCCATCCGAAGCTGTAGTAGCGGTCGTACACAGGACCGTCCCACCATCCGCTGCCGCTGAAGTCGAGATACCACTCCCCATCCTTGAATACCCCGACCTTCGTCCTGCCGTCGCCTGTCCAATCGCCAACCATCGGAGTTACGCCCGGCCAGCCAAACAGTCTCTGCCGGTCTTTGTTGGCCTCCCACACCCCGTTGCCGTTCATGTCGAGATACCACCAGCCGTCGCTGAACACGCCGATCTTCGTCCTCGCGGTTCCGTCCCAATTCCCGATCACCGGCGTCACGCCAGGCCAGCCGAAACTGTAGTTACGATCCGCGGTCGGCCCGTCCCACGTTCCGTTGCCATTCCAGTCCAGATACCACACGCCGTCCTTGAAGACGCCGACTTTCGCCTTGCCGTCTCCGTTCCAATCGCCCACCAGTGGCGTTACCCCGGCCCAGCCGAAACCGTAGACTTTGTCGGCCGGAGGGTCCCAATGCCCGTTACCGTTCATGTCCAGGTACCAGAAGCCGTCCTTGAAGACCCCGATCTTTGTTCGCCCGTCCCCCGTCCAGTCGCCAACTACGGGCGTGACGCCGGCCCAGCCGAAGGCGGCGAAGGCATCGAACCCTTCGTCTGCGCCCACTCCGCTCCATTCCCCGTCGCCGTTGTAGTCCAGATACCAAACCCCATCCTTGAAGACTCCGATTTTAGTCCTGCCGTCGCCATTCCAGTCGCCGAGCACCGGCTCGGCGCCGGGCCAGCCGAACAGCGATGCATGGTCATAGGAATAGTATCCGTCAGGCTGGGATGCGTTCCATAGTCCGTCGCCGTTGATATCCCGATACCAGTATCCGTTCGCGAACACGCCGATGGCAGTCCCGTTCCCAGGTCCAAGGTGGAACGTGGCTTTTGTAGCGGTAGCGTATTCAACATACTCACCGTCGCCATTCTCGCCGCTCTCCAACCAGAAGGAAACCGTTCCTGTGCCGCGCCCGCGCCCGTACATGTAATCGACGAAGCGAGCGTCGGCATCGTACCCAGGGTATCCGCTCCAGATCTGCTCTTCCCATGCGTACGTAAATGTTACTGGGACAGTGATCGCCGAGTCTTTTGGCCCCCTGGGGAAAGGAAACGGGTCGATGTAGATCGACAGCAATCCGACATACAGGGTCACGCCCTGGTAGGTAAGAAGTGGGTTAAGGTTAAAGCAAGCGGCCCCGCTGACCTGATCTCCCGGAGTGGGCGCAAATAATCCGGGGCAGCCACCATCGTCCCATCCGTAGAAATTGATCGTGCGCGTCGACCCGTTGCGCTCCCTCAGGGTAACGGTGGAGTCCCCAATTGTCGCTATCCAGCCTCCAGCGCCGAAGTCGAAATTGATGTCTCCCGAGACCACCTGGAGCGGCTTAGCGGCGAACGCTGGGGATGCCAGCGCCGCACAAACTAATAACGTTATCGATATGCGAGCCATTGTCTCACGTCCCTAATTAAGTACAAACTACCAATTCCCTGTCACCGGCGTGACGCCGGCCCATCCGAAGCTGTAGTAGCGGTCGTACACGGGACCGTCCCACCAGCCGCTGCCGCTGAAGTCGAGATACCACTCGCCATCCTTGAACACCCCGATCTTCGTCCTCCCGTCGCCTGTCCAATCGCCAACCATTGGCGTCACGCCGGGCCAGCCGAACAGTCTCTGCCGGTCCTTGTTGGCCTCCCACACCCCGTTGCCGTTCATGTCGAGATACCACCAGCCGTCGCTGAACACGCCGATCTTCGTCCTCGCGGTTCCGTCCCAATTCCCGATCACCGGCGTCACGCCGGGCCAGCCGAAACTGTAGTTCCGATCCGCGGTGGGCCCGTCCCACGTTCCGTTGCCATTCCAGTCCAGATACCACACGCCGTCCTTGAAGACGCCTACCTTCGCCATACCATCCCCGTTCCAATCGCCCACCAGCGGCGTTACACCGGCCCAGCCGAAACCGTAGACTTTGTCGGCCGGCGGGTCCCAATGCCCGTTGCCGTTCATGTCCAGGTACCAGAAGCCGTCTTTGAATACCCCGATCTTTGTGCGCCCGTCTCCTGTCCAGTCGCCAACTACGGGCGTGACGCCTGCCCAGCCGAAAGACGCGTAGGCGTCTGTCTCCGTACCGCTCCATGCCCCGTCCTTGTTGTAGTCCAGGTACCAGAAACCATCTTGGAAAACTCCGATCCTGGTCAGTCCGTCTCCTTTCCAGTCTCCGACTACCGGCTCCGCTCCAGGCCATCCAAAGAACGACGTTTTGTCCAGGTCCGGGTACCACCACGAACTGGGCAGCGTAGGGTTCCACAATCCGTTTCCGTTGTTGTCTCTGTACCAGAACCCATCCTTGAACACGCCAATCGCGGTTGCTGCACCAGGTCCAAGGTGGAATGCGATCTTAGTCGGACCCAGGTAGCCTACTTGCTCGCTATAGAGGAACGTTATGGTTCCAGATCCTCTCCCGCGCCCGTACAGATAATCGTTGAAGTGTGTCTTGGAGTCGGGTAGTTCGAGGTACTGCCCACTAGCCCATTCGACAAAATCGCCGGTCCATATCTCTGAACTCCATGTGTAGGTTAACGTAACCGGAACCTCGATAATGCTGCCGCTTGGCCGGAACGGAACTACTGGATCGACGCGAATCACAAGAAGACTCATAGCTAAGAATCTTCCATCGTCGGTAACCACGGGGTCGTATTGCGTACATATCAGTCCGTTAACAGGAAACGTCCCAGTAAATTCGCGGCAGTGAACCGCTTCCCATCTGGACGATACGGATAGCGTTTGCGGAATGTCGTTTCGACGCACGGTGACGCTCCCGCTATCGAGCACAGTACTATAACTTGTCACGAATCTGTAGTTCAGATCCGCCGACAGTATCAGCAACGGCTTGGCGGCGAACGCCGGCAGAGCCAGCGTCGAGAAAACAACTAGTTCCGCGGTAACAGACCAGTTGAACTTTTCATATGTCATGTCTTCCTCCAGTTGCGTACTTCTTACCAATTCCCTGTCACCGGCGTGACGCCGGCCCATCCGAAGCTGTAGTAGCGGTCGTACACGGGACCGTCCCACCACCCGCTGCCGCTGAAGTCGAGATACCACTCCCCATCCTTGAACACCCCGACCTTCGTCCTCCCGTCGCCTGTCCAATCGCCGACCATTGGCGTTACGCCGGACCAGCCAAACAGTCTCTGCCGGTCTTTGTTTGCCTCCCACACCCCGTTGCCGTTCATGTCGAGATACCACCAGCCGTCGCTGAACACGCCGATCTTCGTCCTCGCGGTTCCGTTCCAATTCCCGATCACCGGCGTCACGCCAGGCCAGCCGAAACTGTAGTTACGATCCGCGGCGGGCCCGTCCCACGTTCCGTTGCCGTTAAAATCCAGATACCACATGCCATCTTTGAACACGCCGATTTTCGCCTTGCCGTCTCCGTTCCAATCGCCCACCAACGGCGTTACCCCAGCCCATCCGAACCCGTAGAGTTTATCCGCCGGCGGGTCCCAATGCCCGTTGCCGTTGATGTCCAGGTACCAGAAGCCGTCTTTGAATACCCCGATCTTGGTTCGGCCATCCCCCGTCCAGTCACCCACGACCGGGGTGACGCCGGCCCAGCCGAAGGCGGCGAAGGCATCGGACCATTCCTCGTTGCGTACTCCGTCCCATTCCCCGTTGCCGTTGTAGTCCAGATACCAAATCCCATCCTTGAATACCCCTATTTTTGTCCTGCCATCGCCGTTCCAGTCCCCAAGAACCGGCTCGGCGCCGGGCCATCCGAAGAGCGATTCCTGGTCGCTTGGCCAATACGGATCAGTCCAGGTTCCGTTGCCGTCAACATCCCGGTACCAGTATCCGTTGAAGAACACGCCGATGGCAGTTGCATTCCCCGGCCCAAGGTGAAACGAGGCTTCTGAAGCGTTAGCGTAGCCGGAGATGTCATCCCTCCAGAAGACAACCGTCCCTGTGCCGCGTCCGCGCCCGTACATGTAATCTAGGAAGCGGAAGTCATCCGTGAACATTCCGGGGCCGATGTAGGACCCTGTCCCGATCCGCTCATGCCATGCATAGGTGACTGTTACGGGGACAGTGATGGCCGAGTCGACGGGCGCTTTGGGGATAGTAAACGGGTCGATGTGGATCGACACCCATCCGCCATAAAGGACCAGTCCCTGGCCGGTGTTAAGAGGGTAATAGTCATAGCAAGAGGCCCCGACGATTCGATCTTCTTCTGGATCATGCGGCCCCCACAATGAGCCGCAGCCGCTCGTATCCCATCCGTGAAAAGTGAGCGTGCGCGTCGATCCGTTGCGCTCCCTGATGGTGACGGAGGAGTTTCCCATGGACGAGTACCCGCCTCCGGCAAACACGAAATTGAGGTCTCCCGAGTCCACCTGAAGCGGCTTGGCGGCGAACGCCGGGCATGCCAGCGCCGCGAAAACGAACAGCGATAACCACCTGCGACTCATTGCCTTCGCTCTCCTTTAGTGACTTTGGATCCACTCCGCTTTTCCGCCTTCGCCGGCCTCCGACGCTTCCGGAAGCCTATCGCTGCAAGCCCCCCCCCGCCCGCGAGCGCCAGCGTCGCAGGCTCCGGCATGTACGTATCGTCGTAGCATCGGCGGTCGGTACAGCACGAACGGCCTCTCGTTGAAAAACAGATCGATGCCGGCAGACGCCCCGTCCTCCCCGGGCCGGAACATCGACAGGCCTTCGCGCACGCAGTCGTACATGCTGAACAGAGGCTCATCGCCGACTAACCACCGCCCATCCTGGCGGTTGTGGAACTGAAACCCGGCAAGAGAGATGTTGTTCATGAACGGGACGACCCCAGTTACTGGTTCGTGCGGGTCGAACAACAGAAACATGCCGAGGACGACATCGACGTTCGAGAAGTGATTCCCATTGTGGAAACCGTTCGCCGCGTCCAGTGTCGCTCCAAGCGAGCAGAACTGCCGACCGTATTGGTCCGTCGTGCAACTCCAGAATGGCTGCGGTCCCCAATATGGCGACGTGTGAAACCCGTAGACCATGAAATTCGCGCCGGACTCGTCGGTTCCGGACATGTACGGCATGGTCGTACTGTCCCAGTTCAGCGCGCCCGTCTCGCCGAGGGAGAGGATGCCGCTAGTGATGCACCCGGCCGTGGCCGAACACGCCAATGCGGCGAGCAAGAACGGAACCCGTAGTTCCATCGTTTCGTCCTGCTTGCAGCAACAGGCTCAGTTGTGGTCAGGATTTGCCATCGCCTCCTCCTCTCCTCTTCGAGAGGCAAGGGGCTGCGACGTGTTGCTTACCGCTCTTTATGAAGCGCCCAAGCGCCGTGGCGGTTCTATACCCGACACATCATACCACCAGATGACGATGTCAGCGCGGAAATCTTGAACGCAGGATGAACGCAGCGCGCCGTTCTCGGCTTCTCCACCCTACAGGGGCAACTCCGAGACGCACAAGGTTACAGTTCGGCATCCGTAAGGCTAGAAGTTCCGTCAGACTGGCGCAATAGCACCGCAGCCGCCCGTAACCCCGGACCTTCGCGGCTTTGATACATCGCCAAATCGCCCTTGGACGGACCCGCAGGTACAGCGTGGCCTGTTGCACGGTCGCCAGATCGCCGGAGAAGGGGTAACGCGCCGGAAGAGCGTACGGGTTCAGCAGGCGCATGGCCTGTGGCCATACGTCTCGGGGAAGTCGGGGAAGTCGGGTATGTGGCGTACGTTATATCGTTCTGTGATAGAATGCTTGCGGCTATGGCAGATCGTCCGTACTCGTGGGTTAACCTACTCGGCCCGTTTGAGCACAATGGAGACATTATCATATTCAAGGGCAAGGAAGTCGAAGTTCTTGCGTCGCCGGAACTTAATGTTCCTCCAGTTTCGAAGAAGGACTCAAAAACCGGACCGAAGGAGCAAATCTCTCCCAAACTACAAGAAAAACGTGGCCTGATCGGCCAATCGGTGTGCGACCAACGTTTTACGGAAGGCCGCATTTCTGTCGAGATCGAGTTTGCCACCGTGGACTCTAGCAGCGTCGCCGAAATCATTCTTCAGTACGATCCGAACACTGAGGATATGCTTACCGTAGGTATGGGTGGCGATTTAGGAGGGCTCTTCTCATTGCGCCACTGGACGGGAGATCCTGCGGCTCCAGGACGCCCACCCAAAGCTTGGCGATATTTGCGATCTGGCGGAGATCGGAGTAATCTCCGTCCGAAGGAGCGATATCAGGTTGATGTGGTTGTTCGAGGTTCTGTATTGACTCTGAGCGTAAACGGCGTCGAGGTCGGGACTGGGAACCTACCATTTCAGCTCCCCGGGCATCAGGTCGGTATATTCTGTATCGGGATCAGCGATATTCACTTCCGCCGCTTCCATGTCGATTCTACTCTCCCACAAGCGTTCGTCGTCATGCAGTTCAACACATCCGAATACGAAGAACTGTACCAAGACGTGATAAGGCCTGTTTGTGAGTCGATGGGCCTAAAACCATTCAGGGCCAGCGACACCTATTCTCCCGGCTTGGTGGTGGCCGACATCGCAAGGCAGATCGCGGAGTCAAGAGTCATCATCGCCGAGATTACCCCAGTAAACGCCAACGTCTACTATGAAGTCGGCTACGCTGATGCTCTCGGCAAGCCGGTCATCCTCATTGCAGACAAGACCGTGCAGGAGCTCCCGTTTGATGTACGTCCGTACCGGACGATTTTTTACGAGAACAGCATTGGTGGAAAAAACAAGGTAGAAGAGACGCTCAGAAGGTATCTTACAACAATAGTCGGTCAGCGATAGCTGCTGGATGCAAACCGCAGACGATAACCCATTCTTATTTATAGCGAGGCTGAGTTCCGCCACGTTCGGGTCCATGATCACGGCCCGGACAGCAGACGCTCCCCAGGGAGGCACGCTCAAGCTGAAGAAATCCTCTGAATCCATCGAAGAAAGCTCATAACTTTTCCTGATCGGAAGCTCCTCGGCACTATTTCTTTTCGCCAGAGGGAAGAGTCTGACCCTGAAAGGTCGTGTTAATCTCACGGGTAGGTTCAGAAGCGAGCTGTTCAATAATTAATTGGCAGATCCGCGTTTTGTTGGGTACTAATTTGAGATAAAACGGGCTGAAATTTATCATTTCTAACGTGATCTTGCCGTTAAAACCGGCATGGATCGTTGGTGCAGTGAGGTGGACCATAATGCCGATACGAGCCAACGAGCTTCTTCCTTCCACTCTTGCCGCGAGTTTGAAATTTCGATTGAGATGCACGCGCTCGCGCGTAATGGCGAGGATGTGCCAGAGATGGTCCCGGAAGGGTGGGAAGACAACCGATCCATCATCTTGCTTTCTAAGTGGCACCAAGAAAGCCCTAGCAGTTTTTCCAAAGGTTTGCTGTGAAAGATCAAGATGAGGGATGAAGCCGTCGAACTTCAGTCGCTGTTCGTCCCATACGTGGAATTCGTCTCCCAAGAATAGATCAATCGCAGAAGTGGTGTATTGGGTCTCATCCGGGGCCGGCGAAATCTCAAGGGCACCGTCTTCAAGTGCGTTCTTGATACCCTCGTTGCTCAGAATCATAAATTAATGGGCATAGGCCAAATCGGCTTTAGGCACCCACGCCCGGAGGCCACCCACAACCGGCTCACCGGACAATTCGATTAGCGCTTGATCGCTCTTTTCCTCAATCAGATACGCGAGGACCTGTCCTTCCACCTCATCAGAGTTGTTTGGAGGGTTGCCGACCTTTACATTTACGCGATCAACATATACGGAGGAATCTCTAACGGTGATGTAAAACTCGCTCTCGAAGAACCCTCGCGAAACCGTACAGGTAACGTAAATGGTTTTTGTCATTTTCCAGTAGTCCCCCATTCG
Source organism: Bryobacteraceae bacterium (assembly GCA_026129905.1). Taxonomy (GTDB): domain Bacteria; phylum Acidobacteriota; class Terriglobia; order Bryobacterales; family Bryobacteraceae; genus JAHCHE01. The sequence goes on from JAHCHE010000059.1 coordinate 9,150, forward strand.
CGAGGGGAATTCCGGTGCTCTCTTGTTCTGTCGTGATTCAGCGCCCGTTGTGGGGGCCTTTTCCGTTGACACTAAAGCTTGGTAAAAAAACTAGGCGGGGAAAAGGCCCCCACAACGGGCGCTGAGGCGAACGAGAGCTTACCCCTGCTCTCGTTCAGTCTGTCAAAACTGGGCACCTTCGATCTTCGGTTTGGTGCCAACCTGCACGGATCGCGCTGAACCTGGATTAGCGACTGGTCTAGAAGTCGCCGGGCCTTAGGAACTTCAGCAACCCTCAATGCGAATAGTTTCGGGGTATTCCCTTCGAATCACGTCCTTCCGAACGCTATCGTCCTCTCGCATCCCGTTCTCGACGTGCTGGGTCTTTACGTCCCGCCTTCCGTTTCCAGTAGGCTATCAACAAGCATAGTACAATCTGTACGGGTTTACAAGGCCCTAGCCACTACAAAATGTGGGCTACGGTCGTCTCATGAACATCACGAAACGCTTCGTACGCCAGCAGGAGCAGAGCATCCGAGCGGCGATGGATCGGGCGCAAGCGGCAAACAGTGGGCATTATCTTCTGGGCATACCGGACAAAACGTGGATGTGGCGAGCAGCCGGTTCTGACGCCAACTGTCTGATCGGGGAGGTTTAATGGTGCGCCCGGCGCGATTCGAACACGCGACCTTCTGGTTCGTAGCCAGACGCTCTATCCAACTGAGCTACGGGCGCAAAGGCGTGACGATTTCAGGGTAGCCTGCCGAACCGCGCGCGTCAAGTCGAGGCGCCGTCGACTACCCCCATGCGCTCCAGCTTCCGGTACAGCGTCTTGCGCTCGATGCCCAGGATCTTGGCGGCGTGGCTCTTGTTGCCTTTGGTCGCCAGAAGCACGCGGCGGATCTGCTCGGCTTCGGTGTCGGCCAGGGATTCGCTCACCTGCTCGCGGGATTCCATCGAGTCGATCGCGTCCCGCGCCGCGGCGTCGTCGATGCGGCCGTAGGGGGCCAGGATCACCAGGCGCTCCACCATGTGCTGAAGCTGGCGGACGTTGCCCGGCCAGCGGTACTGCTCCAGCGCCCTGATGCCGCTCTCGATCAGCTTTACCTGCTGGCTGTAACGGTCGTTGTATTTCCGCAGGAAGAAATGGGTCAGCAGGCGGACGTCGCCGTGGCGGTCGCGCAGGGGCGGCACGCGCAGGCGGACGACGTTCAGGCGGAACCACAGGTCCTGGCGGAACTTGCCATCGTCCACCAGCTTCTGAAGCGGGCGGTTGGTGGCGGAGATGACGCGCACGTCGACGCCGCGGGAACGCGAGGCGCCGACGGGACGGATCTGCCGCTCCTGGAGGAAGCGCAGCAGCTTGAGCTGGAAGCCGAGATCGACGTCGCCGATCTCGTCCAGGAACACCGTTCCCCGATGGGCCGCTTCCAGCACGCCGATGCGGTCCCGGTCGGCGCCGGTGTAGGAGCCTTTCAACGCGCCGAAGAGCTCGCTCTCCAGCAGCGTCGGAGCGATGGCGCCACAGTCCACCGGGACGAAGGCCTGGTCGGCGCGCCCGCTGTTGCGGTGGATCATACGCGCGATCAGCTCCTTGCCGGTGCCGGTTTCGCCTTCCAGCAGGATGGTGGCGTCGGTCGGCGCCACGCGCGAGATGGTCTTGTAGATCTCCACCATGACGGCGGAGCTGCCGATCATCTCGCTTTCCGGAAGCTCCTCGTCCTCGCCTTCGGCGTCGGCGCCGGAATCGGAAATCGAGGCTTCGGCGCGCTTGACGGTCTCGATCATGCGGTCGAGTTCGAACGGCTTGGCGATGTAGTCGAACACGCCGGCCTCGGTGGCCTTCATGACGGTTTCCATGCTGCCGCGGGCGGTCATCAGGATGACGGCGCAGCGGGGGTCGGCCTGCTTGGCGGCCTTCAGGATGTCCAGGCCGGTGCGTTCGTCCAGGTAGATGTCGGAGATGACGATGGGGTAGCTGGCCTCGCGGAGGCGGTCCAGCGCGTCGCCCGAGGCGCCGACGGCGTCCACTTCATAGCCTTCCAGCTCGAGCAGCGTCGTGATCGTCGCGCGCACTCCGTTGTCGTCTTCAACTACCAGCAGACGTCGCAATGGGTTACCTCACTTCGGCCCTGGGCGCGGCGGCGGAGACGGTGACCGGCAGGATGACGGTGAAGCAGGAGCCCGCGCCGGGTTTGCTGGTCACCTCGATCCGCCCGCCGTGATGCGTCACGATCTGATCCACGATCGAGAGCCCGATGCCCGTGCCCGCCTCGCCGGAAGCCTCGGCCCGCTTGGTGCGGTAGAACTTCTTGAAGATGCTCCGCAGTTCCGATTCGTCCATCCCGATGCCCTGATCCTGGACGGAGAGGCGCAGACGTTCGCCATCGCGGCGCGCCGATACGGTGATGCGCGTATCCGGCGGGGAGTACTTTACGGCGTTGTTCAGCAGGTTGTAGACCGCGTACTCCATCAGTTCGCGGTCGCCGAGCAGCTCGCTATCCGTAATGCCGTCCACCTGCATTTCGATCCGCTTGCGGTCCGCCAGCGGCCGAACTCTCTCCAGGCAGGCTTCTACAATCTTAGCGGCCGCGAAGGCTTCGCGCTTGAGCTCCATTTCGCCCTGGCTGAGGCGCTCGACGTCGAGGAAGGTCTGGATCATGCGGGCCAGCCGGCGGCTCTCGGCGTTGATCGTCTGGGCAAGCTGGCGGCTCTTGTTCTCGGTGAGCTTGTAGCGGCCCATCAACTCGCTGGAGCCCTGGATGGCGGTGAGCGGCGTGCGCATCTCGTGGGTGACGAAGTGAATCGCCTGCTGGTAACGGGTGCGGGCCGATTCGGACTTGCGCAACAGGCGGCGCACGACGAAATGCTGGTAGGTGGCCGCGCCCGCGAGGGAGAGCCAGGCGGTGGCGACGGGGGCCGCGTAGGGCAACACCAGGTCCCATCGGAACAGCGCAAGGGGAGCGAGGTGGGCCGCCAGCAGCAACGCCGCGCCCAGCACGTAGGCGCGCCACCCGGCTTGAAACGCGAAGATGAAGCCGGCCGCGGCGGCCAGCGCCAGGCAGACGAGCAGCGTCGTGGAATCGGACACCGGCCGCAGGAACCGGCCCTGCGCCATCGTCTCGAAGGCCGTGGCGTGAATTTCCACGCCGGGCATGGGCTGCCCGGCGGAATAAGGCGTCATGTGCCGGTCGTCGGCGGACTGGGCCGTGACGCCGACGAAGACCACCTTGTCGCGAAAGGCGCCGGCGCGGGCGGCGTCCTCGCGCAACTCGGCGACGGAAACCTGCGGGATGGATGAAGCGGCGCCCTCGGCGCGGTGAAAGTACCGGATGAGCAACGGGCGCGTCTCGCTGTCGCCGCGCGGAGCGGGAATGAAGGCGCCTCCCAGTTCGAGCCCTTGCGGGGACTCGGTGATCTGAGAGCCGCCCAAAGCCACGCGATACGCTTCCAGCGCGAGCGCCCAGCGCCGTTCGCGCCCGGCGGCTTTTTCGAGCGGTATGCGGCGCGTGACGTTGTCGAACGGGTCGGGCTCGGCATGCACATGCCCGATGGCAACGCCCGGGCGCAGGAAGCGCGGCAGGGGATCTTCCCACCCTTCCGCGTCCAATCCCGACGCAAGGACGAGGTTCGGGGTTTGGGCGAAGACGGCTTCGAGGGGCGCATCGCCGCGCGGATCGGGGTCGTCGGCGAGGAGCACGTCCACCACCACGGCGCGGGGGCGCGCGGCGTTCACCGCCGCCAGACCTTCGGCCACGATGGCGCGGATGTTTCGCAAGCCGCCCATCTGGCGGAGCGTGCGCTCGTCGATTGCCAGGATGGCGGACTGGAAGGCGGGGGCCTCAGGCGGCCGGAGCCGGAACATGAAATCGTAGGCGTCGTTGTCGATCTGGACGCCGAACGTGGTCCAGCCGGCGGCGACGGCGATCGCGAAGCACAACGCCAGCGCCGCGACATAGCCAGCCGTTTCTTTCTTGGGGCCGCGCATACGGACTTCTCTACCGGCGCATGGCTTGTTCGATTTCGTCGACGGCTACCGGAAGCGCGGCGCTGAGGACTTCCGCGCCGTTCTCCGTCACCAGAAGCACATCCTCGATCCGAATGCCGAGATTCTCCTCGGGAATGTAAAGCCCGGGCTCGATGGTAACGATCATCCCCGCCGCCAGCGGCAGCGTCTTGTCGTCGGCGTCGTGGACCTCGAGGCCGACATGATGCCCGATGCCGTGCGTGAAGTACTGCCCGAGCGGTTTGCCGTTACGGTCCTTGCCGTGGGCATTCAAGTAGTCGAGCGCCACCTGGTAAAGGCTGTTCGGCCCTGTCTTGGAGAGCGTCATGCCGGGCTTGACGGCGGCGATCGTAGCCCGCTGCGCTCCGAGCACGATTTCGTAAAGCTCCTTCTGCCGGTCGGTGAACTTGCCGTTGACCGGCGTGGTCCGGGTGACGTCGGAGACGTAGTAGGAGCACTCGGCGGCCACGTCCATCAGCAGGACTTCGCCCGCGTCCATCCGGCGCGAGTTGGCGCTGTAGTGAAGGATGGCGGCGTTCGGGCCGGCGCCGACGATCGGCGGATACGCGTGGCGCTGGCAGCCGGCCTCGAAATACGTTCCCGACATGGTGGCGGCGATCTGATACTCGTACAAACCGGGCGCGATGCGCTGCCAGGCGGCGTGGTGAGCTTGGAGAGTGACGTCGGTGGCGCGGCGGATGAGGCCGATCTCAGCCGGCGATTTCGTCATCCGGAGTTTCGCCAGGGCGTTGGAAGCGTCGCCGAATTCCCGAAGCGGAAGCAGGGTTCTCAACCGCTCGGCGGCCGGCTGGGTCGTCAGCGAGTAGACCTTCGCGGCGGCTTTCACCAGGTGCGGCAGCCTGGACTCGAAGTCTTCCGCGGGCTCGACATCGGCGATCCCGGTGATCGCGGCGACCACGGCGTCGTCGGGACCCGCTTTGGGTCCCGTCCAGCGCTCCCGCTCCATGCTGCGGCGGGGGATGAACAGGATCTCCGCTTCGGGCGAGAGAGCCAGGATGGCGCCGGGCTGGGTCCAGCCGGTGAGGTAATAGAAGTTCGGCTCCTGGAAAAAGGACGTCCGAAGGTCGCCGCGTTCGCTTTCCGAGCCGCCGACCAGGATAATGACGCCCTCTTTCAGCGCTTCCCGCAACGCTTTGCGGCGGGACTGATACTCGTCGACTCCGATTCCGCCGTCGCCGGTGAGCAACGGCGCAAGCCCGCCAAACAGGCAGAAGAGGACAGCTAGCCGCACTTCCTATTGAGTATATCCAAGGCGGACCGCGGTCTCGCCGCGCGGTTGGATACGGACAGGGCATTCCGTGTCTAATGGTGGACAGGGGCGTCCCGCGCTTGTTCCGGGGCCTCTTGAACCAAAACGTGGAGGATCATGAAGGAACCGGAAGCGGCCGTGGCGATCCTGCGGACCCGGGCGCCGGGAGAGTCGGTGCTGCTCATCCGGCGGGCGGAACGGGAAGGCGACTCGTGGTCGGGACACTGGTCGTTTCCAGGCGGGCGGCGCGATGCGGGGGACGCGGACCTGATCGAGACGGCGCTTCGCGAACTGGAGGAAGAGTGCGGCATTCGGCTGGCGCGCGACCATATGGAGGCCGCCCTTCCGCCGACCATCGCCAGGCGGAAGGTGGGGCGGTTCCTGCTGGTGGCGCCGTTTGTCTTCCGGGCGCCGGCGCCGCTGGCGACAACGCTTGACCACTCGGAGGCGGTGGAGGCGAAGTGGATTCCGCTCAGCGTGCTGCGGGACCCGGAGCGGCACCGGCTGCTGCCGATTCCGGGCCGGTACGGCGAGGTGCGGTTCCCGGGCATCGAACTCGGGGGCATGCCGCTGTGGGGATTTACATACCGGCTGATCACGGACTGGCTGGAACTGGTTCCTTCCGGTGAGGAACCGCGGCCGGCGGGCTTCGAGGCGGCGGAGTCTTTACTGGCGTTCCTGCTGGAGAACGGGCTGGCGCTCGATTGCGCGTGGCGGGAAGAGAACGGTACGACGACGGCGGTGGTAAAGGGAACGATTCCGGTCGAGGCTGTCTTCGGGCAGTGGGCGTCGCGCGCGAGCCCGGCGCTGCGAGTCAATTACCTCGAGGTCCGGCCGGACGGCGCGCGGCTGGCGGGACTCGCCTTCGAGGAGTACGTGATTCGGGCCGAAGGCGGCGATGGACGTTAGGGCTCGCTCCGGATCACGAAACCGACGGCGGCGGCGAAGCGCGGAGGAGCGGCGTTGGTCAGCATGGCCTCGGCGGTGTAAGCGCCCGGGGGCAGGGGCCGCCCGGCGCGGTCGGCCAGCGGCGCCAGGATTACATAGTTCAATTCTCCCCGGCCAATCTCCATTTCTCCGAAAATGAGCGGAAAAATCCGTCCGGCGGACCAGCGGTAGACGACATTGTCGCTCGCATCCTTGATCAATAAGTCGTAGCGCTGGCCCGAGGGGAACTCGAGGGCGAACGGCCGCAGGCGGGTGTTGCGCAGGCTGAGGCGGGCGAGCATCGCCGGCGGCTCGACGCCGGCGCCGTCGTAGACGAACCTGTCCAGCGCGAGCGAGAAACTCAGCTCGGGCGCGGAGACAAAGGTGACGCCGCCGAGATTCGCGTAAATCAGCTCGTATTTTCGCGGGCCGCCGATGGTGATTTCCGTGCGTTCCACCAGGCCCACCCAGGGCAGGTAGACCTCGCTTTGGAGACCGGCGTCGGCGCATTCGCCCGGCGGGTACTCGACGGCGAGCGCGTTGTGAAATTCGCCGATGCCGCCCTTCCACGATGCGGCGCGGGATTCGATGCGCGCCTGTTGGTTGCAGCCGGTGATGCGGGTGGAATACGCGGCGCCTTCGGGCGCGTCGAACGCCACCCAGACGAGGTCGGTCTCGCTCTCGGGGTCGTAGGCGTAGAGCGTGCCGTCTTCGCCGAGCCGGAGCCACGCGGCGCCGGTGGGAAACCCATTCACGAGAGCGTACCAGCGGTTGTCGATCACTTCGCCTCGCACGACCTCGACCACCAGCGGATTGCCCGCCAGGGCGCCGCTCTGCCGGTAGACCCACCGGTTGCCGGGATTGAGCGGAAAGTAATCGGGTTGATAGGCGAGGGCGGCGGAGGCGCACGCCAGAGCGGCGGCAAAGGTAAGAACATGCATCAGTATTTAGTATTCCACCAAATTGCGTGCGCGGATTGGGCGGCGCGGAGCGGTTTTCCGGGAAAAGCGCGCGGAATGTCAGGGGACGATCGCGATACCCCACGGACGGTCGCCAACGGGGATTTTCGCGATGACGGTTTCCGAAGCGATATCGACGACGGACACGTCGTTGGAGGGGCCGTTGGCCGTGTAGAGACGCGCGCCGTCGGGCGTGATGCCAATGCCCCAGGGACGTTGGCCGACCTCGAACGAGCTGAGCGCCCGCCCGGCTGCCGGGTCGATGACAAAGACCTTGCCGAAGCGTCCGGAGGTAACGTAGAGGCGCTTTCCGTCGGGGGCGACCGCGATGCCCATCGGTTTCACCTCGGGCGGGCCTAAGGAAATTCTGCCGATTCTTTCGTGCCGGACAGCGTTAATCACGGTAAGCGAGGCGTCGTTCTCGTTGGTGACGTAAGCGCGAGAACCGTCCGGGAGGAAGCCGATGGAACGTGGACGGCGGCCTACCGGGACGCGGCGGACCACCTGGTCGTTTTCCGTCGAGATGACATAGACGGCGGCGTCGTCCTCCGCGGTCACATAGACGAACTTTCCGTCGGGGCTGAGAGTAACGCCTTCGGGCTCCTCCCCGACGGGGATGGAAGCGATGACGCGTTCCGAGGCCAGGTCGAGCACGGAGGTGGTGGCGGCGTCCTCGTTGGCGACGTACAGCTTTGTGCCGTCGGCGCTGAGCGCGAACTGCTCGGGATCGGAGCCGCCATCGAGGATTTTGAGAAGCTTGTCGGAACGGAGGTCGTACACGCCGATGCCGTCGGCGCGCCGGTCCGGCGGCGGCAGCGTGGATTCATCAACGCCGGGAGGAGCGAACGGCGAGCCGCTGAGGGCGACGTAGAGCCGGTCGCCGTGCGCCTGTATGCCGCGCGGGCGCTTGCCCAGGGTCACCGTAGCGACCACGGAATTGGATGCGCCGTCGATGACGCTGAGGTCGCCGGAGGCTTCGTTCGTCACGTAAACGCGCAATGAACGGGGGCCGGGGGCGGACTGCCTGCTACAGGCAGCGAAGCTCAGCAGAACAGCGAAGACAACGAGGGCGATGTTGGCGCGGGTCACTCTTACGTCACTTTAACCCAGCGCGGAAGCGAATGCCGCGCGGGGCTCCGCCGCGGTATAAGAGATTTATGTCGAATATGTCGAATCGGTACAGTCGCAGGTATTTCGTCGGCGCCTCGGCGGCAGGCGCCGCGCTGACGGCGCGCGCGCAGACGTCGCCATCGATGCCGCGCGCCGGCGTGATCGGCGTCGGCATACGCGGCGCGCACCTGCTGAAGACGGTTCTCCAGACGGACATGGCGCGCGTGGCGGCGGTCTGCGATAACCACGAAGGGCGGCTGAAGGCCGGCCTGGACGAGGCGGCGCGGGACAAGCCCACCGGTTACAACGACTATCGCCGTCTGCTTGACGACAAGAGCATCGACGCGGTTTTCATCGCCACGCCATGCTATCTGCACAAGGAGATGGCGGTGAACGCGGTGGAGGCCGGCAAACACGTGTACTGTGAGAAGCCGGTAGCCATCACGCCGGCCGAGTGCAACGAAGTGGCGCGCGCGGCGCGCTCGTCGAAGAAGGTGTTTCAGGTCGGCCATCAACTGCGGGCAAGCAAGGTGTACCAGGCCACGCTCGACAAGATCCACTCGGGCTTTCCGGGGAAACTGCTGTTGATCAAGGCGCAGCGGCAGCACGAGAGCCGGAGCGTAAGAGTGGCGCCGGGGAAGGAATGGTTTTACGACCGCAACAAAAGCGGCGACATCATTATCGAGAATGCGGTCCACGAGATCGACGTTTTCAATTGGATCAATGGCGCGCACCCGCTGAAGGCGTGCGGAATGGGCGGATGCAACCTGTTCCAGAATCAGCCTCCGGGCCGGTCGGTGACGGATCACTACATCATCGTCTGGGAGTACCCCAACGGGGTCCACGTCACGTACACCCAAGCCGATTACACGCACAACGCGGTCGGCGGCGGCCGGTGGGAACACGCGCACTTCTCGAAGATGTCGGTCGACGTGACCAACGGGAAGTTCTACGAGCCGGGAAACCAGGAGCCGGTCTACGAGGTGAAGATCGACGGCAAGGACGAGCTGGACGCGCAGGCGGTGAGGTCGTTCTTCGACTGCATTCGGAACGACAAGAAGCCGGTCGCGGACGTGGAAGTCGCCCGGATGGCCGTGTTGACGGCGTTGCTGGGGCGGAAAGCGTTCTATGAAGGCCGGACCGTGAGTTGGGAGGAACTGGGCGCCTGATTCACGCCGGAAGGACGAGCCTGTAGACTTCCAGGGCCGTGCCGCCCATGACCCGCTCGCGCTCCGCGGCTGAGAGACTCCCGAGAGCCGCCTCGGCGACGGCCGCCCACCGGCGGTAAGGTCCGGTCAGCAGAACCACCGGCCAGTCCGAGCCGAACATCAGCCGCCGTGGCCCGAAGGCCTCCAGCGCCATGTCGATGTACGGGCGAAGCTGCTCGGGCGTCCAGCGGCTCCAGGCCGCCTCGGTTGCCACGCCGGAGAGCTTGCAGTAGACGTTCGGGCGGCGGGCCAGTTCGAACATGAGCCTTCGCCACGGTTCCAACAGGCCCTCGCGAATACGGGGCTTGGCGATGTGATCGAGGATGAACACCTGTTGCGGGTGGCGGTCCACGAACCGGATGGTCTGCGGCAGGTGGCGTTCGAAGATCAGGATGTCGTAGACAAGGCCGAAGTCCCGAAGGGTCGATACGCCACGGTTGAAGTCGTCGCGCAGCATGTAGGAGTCGTCGGGCTCGTCGTGCAGGACGTGGCGGACGCCTTTGAGCTTGGGGTGACGCGCGAAGCGTTCGAGGTCGGCGCCGGCGGAGGGCTCGGTCAGCGGGACCCAGCCGACAACGCCGCCGATGAGCGCGTGGCGCGACGCCAGCTCGAGCAGCCATTCCGTTTCCTCGAGCGTCTGGCGGGCCTGAACGGCGACCGTGGCGTCAATGCCGGCTTCCGCCGCCACGCGGACGAGATCCGGGACAAGGAAATCGCGCCGGAGAGCGTCCATGCCCGCCTGTATCCAGGGGTACTCCTCCGCGCTGTACTTCCATAGGTGATGATGAGCGTCTATGCGAGGCATGGCTTGAGCCATTCGTATTCGCGTTGGATCCATCTATTGTGTCACGCTACGGTAATTGGTCCCGATCCGGCGGCGACCGAACGATGGAGGGGAGATGGCTCGCCTGACATGCCTCATGTTTGCGCTATTCGGATTCGCGCTTCCCGGCGCGGTGGACGAATGGCGCGCCGCCGCTGAAGCAAATCGACCGGAGCAACGTCGGGCGTCTGCGATTCGCTTGGACGTACCGTACCGGTGACGTCTACCGGCCGAAGCGGGGGCGGCCCTCGTCGCAGCAGACGACCCCGATCTATGTCGACGGGACGCTTTACGTCACGTCGGCATTCGGGCGGGTGATCGCTCTCAATCCGGACACGGGCGAGCGGATCTGGCCGTCCGATCCGAAGACGGATGTCGGTTGGGGCGACTTCGCCAATCGCGGCGCGGCCACGTGGCTGGACCCCAAGCGGAACGACGGAGATCCGTGCCGGCGGCGCATTTTTGTCGCGCCGATCGACGCGCGGCTCATGGCGCTGGACGCGAGGACCGGCGCCGCATGCGCGGATTTCGGCGCCGGCGGGACGGTTGATCTGCGACCCGGCCTGCGCCGCGCGCCCAAGAGCAAGGACGAATACGAGACTACCTCCCCGCCCGCGATTCTCGACGACCTGGTGATCGTTGGGTCCGCCATCGCGGATAACACCCGGACCACAATGCCGAGCGGGGAGGTTCGCGCCTTCGATGCCCGCAGGGGAAAGCTTCGCTGGACTGGCATCCGCTGCCGGCGGCTTTGAATGCGGTAGGGGCCAATGCGTGGTCGCTGATGTCGGTGGACGAGAAGCGGCGCCTGATGTTCGTACCGACCGGCAGCCCGGGCCCGGACTACAGTCAGCAACTGTCAGCAAGCCACGTTTCCACGAAGCCGGTCATAGTCGACACCGGCGCGGTCAACTGACCCTTAGGGACTTCACGACTCGCCTGAAGCAAAAATCCTCGATGATATGCCAAGTCCTCTGCCGGTGGCGCCTACAGTTAAGGCCGGCTTGGTATTCGCCCATGGAGCTGCTTAGCGATCTGCTCT